>NZ_AWUK01000007.1 GCF_000499205.1 Paenibacillus sp. MAEPY2 | reverse complement strand
GCCTGAGCGCTGAATTTCACTGGCAACCCAATACCCTATGTACCCCAAAAAATCTGGTGATAACAGTGATCGGAAGGTTGTTCTGTCATCGGAGTGGCAAGGGTAAATATTCTTTAGTTCAATTTATATATTGAAACGATAAAAAAACCGCAGTCTCTTCATCGGAGACCTGCGGTTTTTGGCTTGAACTATGGATGCTGAGGTAAGGATGAATTGTCATCCTTGGCAGCCTCTCTCGCCTTGACGGCCAGTAGTTCCGATACGGTTACAAAACGATATCCCTGCTCCTGCAGCTTGGGCAGAATCGTTTTGAGCGCCGTTATCGTCTGCGACTTGCCATCCACCTTATCATGAAACAGAACGATATCCCCGTTACGTGCGTTCTTCAGCACTTTGTTCACAATGGCTGATACACCTGGTGAAGCCCAATCACGTGTGTCCTGATGCCAGGACCATAACACAATCGTATAGCCTTGCTGCTTGGCGACCTGAATGACCATGTCATTGTAATAGCCTCCCGGTGGCCTGAACAACGTGGGACGCTGCGCCCCTGCTCCAACAATGGATTTCTCCGCTATGTTTATTTCATGGCTGTACTTATCCGCCCTTGTTGATCTGACCGCGTACGTATGTGCATACGTATGATTGGCGATTTCATGTCCTTCCCGCTGCTCCTGCTTGATCAGTTCAGGAAACTTTTCGGCCCATTTGCCAAGTACAAAAAAAGTGCCTTTAGCCTGATACTGCTGTAGCAAAGCCAGAATCTGCGGGGTTTGGACCGGATCTGGCCCATCATCAAAGGTCAATGCGATGAGTTTGTCATGCGTGGGAACCTCCCACACAATCTCTCCCCGTTCCTCATAATACTGTCGATTCTTCTGCACAGGTTTGGCATAGGCAGAACTGCTGCCAAGCAAAATAATCAGCATACACAATCCGATGCATCGGGCTGCCTTCAGGTTCATGTTAATGTCCTCTCTTTATCTTCAAACGTAAACTCCCTGTTAGCATCTCCCGATTCACCAGAACTATTTAATGAAATATCTGATTAATGAACTGCCGTTCCACAATTGTACAAATTCTAATGATCAAGTGTTTTTCAGCGCAGTGGCTTCCACATCATTGATGAATCGGCGGAGTTTAGCGGCCACATCACGGTTGATTTCACCCTTTTCGTACAATTGCTGTATGGTATTACGCTGCTCCTGCATCGCCACCATTTGCAATTCCAGCTTATCCTGATCAAATGGATCTTCGGTTTTGCCCTGATTCCAGGTACGCAATTTAGCAATGACCCGTTCATATCTGGAGATGACCGAAAGAGCTACAATCCGGTTACTGTCGTTCATATGCGCACGGATCGCCTTGATCGCCGCTTCCGAGGTACGCATCTTCACATGACGGAACAGCTCCGCATTCTCGATCATAAATGGCTGATCCGGTTTCCGTGAACGATGGGTAAACACATGTCCAAACACTCGTCCAATTTCACTGAGTGAGAACATCATCTGGGTATTCGTACGATTCGCAAGCATCATTTCCTTACGATCCAACCAGCTGTTACATCTAAAGGCCGCTTCCGAAGCAATTACATTTTCGTCCATCATATTCTCAATTTCCTTGCGTTCAGCCCGGGTAGCGATGAGATTAATTGCTGTTTCCTGTTTCAAAATATCCTTGCGCTTTCCGGCAGTAAGCTCGCCAGCCGCCTGCCTGATATATTTCGACAGATCCGAAACTACGGCAAGCGCAGCAGCTTTGTTCTCGTCGTTCATTTCCGACTTGACTGCGCGAATGGCGGCGTTCAGCATAATATCCTGTGCTTTTTTTTCCGTCGTTTGCGGCGCACCTTCCTCCGCTTTCTCTTCGTTCTTCGCAAGAATAGGAAGGAATACACTTGCAGCAATCAGAGTGAACAGAATCACACCTGCCGCTAGGAAAATGATCAGATCCCTTTCAGGAAAAGGAGATCCATCCTGGAGAACATAAGGAATGGAGAATGCCCCCGCCAATGTTACAGCCCCTCTCACACCTGAAAGGGTAATGATCGTAATCTCTTTCAGCCGGGGCGTCCCGCTCGACAACGCCTCACCGGAATTTTCATTTCCTTTCCAGAACAGATAGATCCATACAAAACGAAGGACCAACAATAAGATTGAAATTAGGCCCACATAGCCGAGTACTTGCAAGTTATCAAATGAAACATTTTCGAAGATGGTACTCAGCACATCCGGGATCTGTACCCCAAGAATGACAAAGACCAAACCGTTCAAAATAAATAAAATCACAGACCAGGTGCTGGCAGACACGACCTGCATCTTCAGTTGTACAGACTCTGTCCGGTCACGCTCAATGGCGTGAATGATCCCGCCAGCGACTACCGCCAGAATGCCCGAAACACCGACCTCTTCACTCACCAGATAAATAACGAATGGCGTTAAGATTTGCAACAGCATATGAATGGTCACATCTTCCATACCTAGACGGCGAATCCAGACACCCAGTCGGATCAACAGTAAGGATAACAAGGCACCAATCAACAACCCGCCAATCGCGATAAGTATAAAACTGAATGAAGCCTGAGCCAGGGAAAATACACCCGTCACCGTGGCGGCAATCGCAAATTTGAATGCAACCAGACCGGATGCATCATTCATTAATGCTTCTCCCTCCAGAAGCCTATGTATGCTCTTGGGCAAATGCACACGACCTGCCATGGCGCCGACAGCCACAGCATCTGTCGGGGACAGTATTGCCGCAAGTGCAAAAGCCGCAGGTAGCGGAATGGTTGGAATAAGCCAGTGAATAGCGTACCCTGCAACGACAACCGTGACAAATACAAGGCCCAAGGCCAACAACAGGATGGGTGCTCTTAGATTCCACAGCTCGTGCCTAGGCGTTCGCTTCCCGTCGTTGTACAGCAACGGAGCGATAAAAAGCACGAAGAACAATTCCGGATTCAGTGGCAGATGCACACCCGCAGGTAATAGTGCTATGGCTACACCAAGAACAATCTGAATTAGCGGAATGGGGATAAAGGGTACAAATCGGTTCAAAATATTCGATAAACCGAGCAGTACCAGCAAAACAAGCACGGCAATAAAAAGTTCCATGATGACAATCCCTTTCCGAGTAATAAAGTGGTGAAACCTTTTTTGTATAGCCTTATTTTAACATAAACCAAAGTTGATTATAAAAATATTGTCATATTCCAATACCAACCCAAAGCGATTGGACCAATAGCCTGGTTGAAGATTTCTGATTGGTTCTGTTTATAAGATGTTACAATATGCTCAGGACAATACCCGTTTGGAAAGGAACTTGGTGTATATGGCATTTGGAATTAAACGACAGGAGCTGGCCGAGTGGAAAGAACGTGTATCTCGTGGCGAACTTGCCTATCTCACTCATTTTTGGATTGACAACCGTTTTCCGGGCATTACCAGTGTGACCAAAGTGGGCTGTGCGGATCTGAATCGGCTTGAACATTGGTGCGCGGAACATGGACTGGACCCACGATACATTCATCGGCGTCAGCCTTTCCCCCATTTTGACCTGCTCGGTAAAAAACAAAAGGAAATTCTCATTCAGGAAGGCCTGACCGATCACATTCAACGCTTCCATCTCTGATTGAAAAAATAAAACGCCAGTCTTCAAGGTTTCAAGTCCAAAAACGGACTCAAATTCTTGAAGACTGGCGCTTTACACACTCATATTTAGCGATGCGTTTGCTCCAGTGCTTTCATTTTTTCCAGCAGTTTCAACTCAATCTTCTTCAGCATGCCGAACATCTGCAGTTGTTCCTCTTCCGTAAGCGCCTGCAAGAGTTCCCACGTCATCCGACCGCGATTATTAATCAACGTTTTTGCAAGCTGCTTCCCATCTTCCGTTAAGGACAACCATACAATCCTTCGGTCCTCTTCGCTGCGCACCCGCTGGATCAGACCTTCGCTCTCCAGTTGATTCAGCACAATTGTGGTTGCTCCTGAAGATAGACTAAGTTGTCTTGCCACATCTACAGCCATGCAGCGCTCTTCACGTAAAATCATGCCCAATATATGACTTTTCGTCGGATTCAATTTGCAGTTTGTTTCATTCCTTTGCTGCTGATCCAATACCTTATTTTTATATCTGAAGAAGGCCTCCAACAATTGATCGACATTTGCCAATTGAGAGTTTCGCTCCGTATCCGGGCTCATAAACGTTCCTCCTACCTTTGATCATTAACCTACCTTATATTGTAACATATTTGTACTATTTTGTTTGTGAAAAATGCGCTTGTTTCCTCAAACCCTTTACTTGTCTGTAAAGTTCATGCTTATTTTGCGGTTTCATGTGACAAGCTACCTTATAGCATGAACAGATAACCACACAAGGAGGAATCAAGCAATGAACATTTATATTGTTTTCGATAGTGAAGGCGGCCATACACAGGCGCTCGCCGAATCGATTGCTGCTGGCGCAGCCAGCGTACATGGTGCAACCGTTCATTTGCATTCCACAGAAGAAGCCGACATCTACAAGCTGGTGGAAATGGACGCCATTATTTGGGGCTGCCCAGGCCATTTTGGCTCCATCAGCTCCGGGTTGAAAAAGTGGATCGACAAGCTGGGTTACCTATGGGCTGAGGGCAAACTTGTAGACAAAGTTGGCGCGGTGTTCTGTACCATCGCCACCGAGCACGGTGGACTGGAGTCAACCTTGATTCATTTGCTGACACCTATGCTTCATCAGGGGATGATTATTACCGGCCTGCCTGGAAACTTTGCAGATAACGCTCTATATGGCTCCTATTATGGTGTTGGGGTGACTTGTCCGGTGGACAGTGATGATCTGCTGAGCGAACAGGGCATAGCATTGGGTAAAGCTCTAGGAGAACGCGTGGCTCGCATAACCAACCGATTGATCACATAGAAATCAGAGTAGTTCCCCATAAAAGAAGAGATTGCTGTTCTTATCAAGCCTGCGCACATGAGCTGTGAAGGATTACTGCAGGCTTGAACTCCCTCACTATAGAGAAATAGAATGATTCTATTGCAATATTAGATTGGATTTGTTTATAATAACGTATATCTTTAAAGTTACTTTTAGTTACTTAATGATTTTTATAAATCTGTTATTATAAAGTAATACGATATCCATCCATTATATTGCAAGGGAATTTTACACATGAATCAAAATTCGCATTTAAAAACTGATGTTTGTATTGTGGGAGCTGGCCCCGGAGGGGCTCTACTTTCATTCCTGCTGAAAAGGCAGGGAATATCCACCATTTTGATCGAGCGCCAGCCACATTTGCTTAAGTCGTTCCGTGGGGAAGTGCTTAATGCAGATGGTGAGGCTATACTGAAAAAGCATGGGTTATACCCTGCTGTCACCCAGCGTGGCGTGCTTCCTCTGGAGCAAATTCAATATTGGGAGAATGGCCAGATCATTCACACCATTTTTCCTGGAGAGCAAGAATCCCATGTGGGCATTCATGTGCCGCAGGATCATCTGCTGGAAGTCATCGTGTCACAATCACAGAAGCAGGAAAACGAACAAGTTCTTTATAATACGATTATGACTGGATTGCTGCGAAATAAGGCTGACAAGACGATTGGCATCAATATTCGGCAAGCAGGACGGCCTGCTTCCATTGAAGCAGCTGTTATTGTTGGTGCGGATGGCAGATATTCAGCTGTACGCAAACATGCTGGTCTGACCCCGGAGGCCCGTAAACATGGGTACGACCTGTTATGGGCTCGAATTCCTGCTCCAGCAGGCTGGGAACCTGCTGTTCGGATGGCGAGTATGGACGGTCAGCAGTTGGCGTTATTCTCACAATTCGGAAGTTTCGTGCAGATCGGATGGAACATTCCGCAAGGGTCCTTCTCCAAGCTGCGTGAACAGCCTTTCGCTCCCTTTGTACAGAAACTGGTGGCAGCCTTCCCCTGTCTCGCTGATTCGGTAGCTGCACATATCCAGACCTGGAGTGATTTTGTTTTGTTATCCGTAGAGAGCAGTTTCGCTGAATCGTGGGTGCAGGACAATGTGGTCTTGCTTGGCGATGCCGCTCACACCATGACTCCAACGGGTGCTTTTGGATTAAATGCAGCATTGGAAGATGCGGATGCGCTCGCTGAACTGCTCATTGAAATGGCAGCCGATCAGTTCACTTCCACTGAACGTTTACATGAACTTCAGGCCAGCCGTGAAGAAAAAGTGAAGCAGCAGTTGGCCAGACAACTGGAAATGGAGTCTTCGTTCCAGCAGCGGTACGAATCTTTTCTATAATGGAGCGTGTATTCACTCACAGCGCCTATAATCAAACAGCCGACTGTTCCTGGGGGGAATAATCGGCTGTTTTCTTCTTTTATGGGCTAACCTGCGTGTATCCATCCGTGAACCTGATTTCCAAATGGTTTGTCTGAAAAATTATAAAAAAACGGAACAGGAATCAGGCTTCCCTACCATTCATGGCGCTCACCCTTAGCTCATTCATAGGTAGGGACAGCTTTTCGGGATGACGTAATCTCACCGTACGGCTCTCACCAGGAAGAAGATCGAAATAGTTATCACTGAAACGAACGCGACCAAGGGGCAGCTCGAGCTTCACCAACCGTGCAATTGCACCAATGGCCGTAACCGATACGGATTGTTCCTCTTCGTTCACATGCACACTGAGCTGCGCTGGAAGCAGATTAACATCCTTCGGATCACGTAAGAAATATCGATTCAGTGGCGCAGTGAAACCTTCCGCGACCAATTCAACCAACACTTCTTCTGCCAATCTGCCTCCCAATACCTCCGCTTCTCTCATCTCGGCAATGCGAGTAGAGCATTGTGAACCTGTCTCTACTTGATGTGAGCTGGAATATACTTTTTCCCCATTCAGTCCATAAACATTAAGTCGAAGCTGTCCCCTCAGCGTCTCCCGTGTGTCATTCACAACCCATAACGTAAGAGGCTCACCCGGTTCATGTTCCAGAGACAGCAGTATCGGATGAAAGAATACTTTTCCATAATAAAAGGAGGCCTTCGGCAGCAGCTCGTAGTCAATCATCGACCAACTTGTGCCTGGCCAGCTATCATTCAGCTGCCACACAAGCGCTCCACTATTGCGGTGATTAATTCGCCGGAAATGTTCAATACCGTACCGTAGACCTTCCGCCTGTGTCAGCATCGAGTAATTCATGTATTCCTCAATATTTTGCGGAATGCCTGTATAACCTTCCATTAGAAGAATGCCTTTCTGATGATTGGTATCCTTATTCCGATAGGCCATTTCGGGGCTTCCCCAATAAAACTGCCCTGCGGGCATGTTTTTCTCCAACGTGTAGCGGTTGGCCGAGGCATGCATGCCAAATTCACTGCTGAACAGGGCATTATCCTTTTTATAATTTTTGAAAGTTACGCCCCCAATACTGTAGTCCAGCAGTGGCGGCTCGCCGTGTTTACGGGGATAGACGGAACCATGCCATACCTGCCAGTTATGACGATCCCCCACATCCGGATCATTGGCATCATTGCCGTTACTGTCCCCATACGGTGAGGAAGGCCAGTATGGGCGAGAGGAATCCAGACGCTCCAGCACTTCCGGGATCAGCTCATGGTAGATCAGATCTCCATAGAAGGGGCTGGCAATATCACCACTGGCAGACTTCATGTCATAAAGCCAGTCAATTTCGTTATTGCCACACCAGAGTGCAAGCGAAGCACGATTGCGCAGGCGCAGGACATTATTTTCAACTTCATCCCGTACATTGTTCATGAACTCCCGATTGAAGTCTGGGAATAAGGCGTTGGCAAAAGCAAAGTCCTGCCACACCAGTATGCCTTGCCGATCACATTCATCATAGAAGATGTCCTTCTCATATATACCGCCTGCCCAGACACGCAGCATATTCATATGCCCTTCCACAGTCAGCTCGATCAGCCCACGATACCGGGAGGCAGGAATGGCACCAATCAGATGGTCGGCCGGAATCCAGTTGGCTCCCTTTGCGTACACCCGCACTCCGTTCAGGATAAACGTAAACGCATCCTCACCCTGTTCATTATGAAGTGCTAGTTCAATGGTTCGTACACCGTAAGGCTCGTTGTATTGATCCACTTCCACTCCATCCGCCAATAGAGTAACTGCCAGCCTATACAAGTAAGGCTCACCCAAATCATGCGTCCACCATAATTGCGGTGAATCCAATGTTAGTATTGTATCTGCGAGACCATTTTTCACAACGACTTCAGCAGACCGTGCTACTTCCTGACCACTCGCATCCAGTAAACGTATATCACATGACAAAACCACAGCTTTTTCACGTTTGTGTCTGCTGCGAAAAGACAATACAGACTTCACATCAGCAGTGACATGGACAGCCGCTAGCTGCTTGCTCACTGATTCGGTACGTGCAAATACGTTCTCCAGCTTTGCGATTGTTCGTCTTTCAAGGCGTACCCCTCCCCAAATTCCTACGGTGACCATCCGTGGACCCCAGTCCCAACCGAAATTCATCGCAGCTTTGCGAAGCCATGGCCGTTCCTTCGTATACGAAGACCAGTCGAACGTTTCCTTGTCTCTGTGATGCAGATAAAGGGGGTCGAACTTGACCGCTATGGCGTTCCAGCCATTACGAACCAGTGTCGTCACATTGAACGTGTGGGACATGAGCATATTAGCCGTTTTTCCAACTTCATGTCCGTTCACATATACGGTCGCGAACGTATCCAAGCCATCGAAGACCAATTCGAAATACTCCTCCGCTTCCCCATCTTTTACCAGATTGAAGTTGGTGCGATACCACCATTCCTGCTGCTCGATCCAACGACTCTTGGCATCGTTATGCCCATAGTAGGGCGGATCAATGATGCTGCGTTCAACAAGAGCAGTGTGCACATCCCCTGGCACCTCCGCTCCAATCCAGAATCGATCATCCAGCGCTGCTGCTGCAACATCCATGGCCCGCTTTTCCCCAACCTCGAAATGCTGAATCTTCCATTGTCCTGACAAATCCTGACTTAAATTATTCATCTTCACGCTTGCCTCGCTCCCCAGTTTGCTTGCTAATTAAATATCGAAAACGTTTGCAATAAATGATGACTGCGTTCGCTGCTTTCCTCTGCTAACCTTTAATGTTCAGAAGTCTTGTACGACACTGACTCCTCACGATACTCGCTCGGAGTCATGCCCGTATGTTTTTTGAACAGCCTGCTAAAATACTTAACGTCCTCATATCCGCTGATGGCGGCCACCTCACTTACTTTCGCGGGGGAAACTGCCAGCATGTCCATCGCGCGCCGAATTCGCATACTTGTTACAAAATCACCAAACGTGACGCCAGTTTCCTTCTTAAACAGCTCACTAAGATGACCCGGATGCAGATGAACCTGACCTGCGACATGTTGTAGGCTAAAATCCTGTACCGATCCGGATTCCATATAAGCAATAGCCTTCTGTACATGGGTAGTCCGTCCTTGCCCCATCTCGCTGTAATAGGTATGCATCAGTTCATATAAATGATGAAAAAGCAGATCCCGAAGTTCACCAGCATCGGCATTCGAGTCTGGCCTCCATGGTTCGAACCGTTCCAGGTCGTCTCTTCCAATGGCACGCATGGTACGAATTAACCAACGCTGTCCGGCATTCACGGCAGCATGCAGACAGGCATTGAAAGACTCTGGCGTTACTTCGGGGTCCATCAGGAGTGCATCCACCAGTTTTCGTGTCCATGTGGTCAACATAATTGAATCATTATCCATTAACAATGTTCCCAGCGTGGTTTCTTCCTCATGTTGAAGGACGGTTTTACCTCCTGTGCGGTGCAAAACGTCTTCATATTGCCATATCCTATCCTCAAGTAACCCATGGTAACGATATGCGAAGGACGCCGTTCGGTAGCTCTCATGCAGAAGCTGGACCTCCATGCAGGGTCTACCTACAGCTGCACGCAAAGTACATTTCAACAATTGCTCTATCCGTGTTAACGCAATGCTCAAAGTAAAGTGGAAATCCTGTTCATATGGGGGAAGCTTTACAACACAGATAATCCGGTCCTTTTGAATGTGTGCAATTGCACCTGGCAGAACATCCTCCAGCATATTTTGCACGGCAAAGTTCAGCAAAGCAGCGGAGGAACGATTCCACCCCGCAGCTTTCAAGATCAGAATCTGTCTCTGCATATGCTCCATGTCTGATGGAAATTCGGATTGCCCAGTCATTCCGGATTGGAGAAATTCAGGACAAGGACTAGATTCTACGTCTCCCTCAATGATCCATTCAGCGAACAAGCGCTGTTTGTTCTCTCGCAGCAGCTGCCCTTCTCTTGATTTCTCAGCCCAACGTTCGCTAATCCGTTGTTTGGCCTGAAGCACCGTCTTGATAATTTCTTCCGGCTTACTCGTCTTAAGCAAATAATCTGTGACACCTTGACGAATCGCTTGCTGAGCGTAAGAGAAGTCATCGTATCCCGACAAAATAAGGACCTCGAGTTCCGGCAGCATATGCAGCCCTTCCTCTGCCAGTTCAAGCCCCGTCCTTCCCGCCATCCGAATATCAGTCATCAAAATATGCGGCCTCTCCTCAGCCATGCGTGTTAAAGCCTCTTCTGCCGAGGCTGCTGGTGTAAGCAGCTCAATCCCCAGTTCATTCCAAGCGATTACACTGGCGAGCCCTGTGCGGATAATGACTTCATCATCAACTATCAGTAATCTCATGGCGATTCCTCCAAGATTGGAATGGAAAATGAAATTCGGGTTCCACCTCCGACTCGGCTGTCCACTTCGAGCTGCGCCTCAGCTCCATAATGAAGCAGTAGTCTTTCGTTCACATTGCGGAGCCCGTAGCCCCCTTGCTTCACAGGCTCTTTTTCCGTCCGATGGTGGTTTGAATCATGCTGCTGCTCTTCCTCATCCAATGACATAAGGCTGCTTCTGACATATTCCAGTCTGTCCCGCCCCATGCCAGCCCCGTCATCCAGAACAAGTACACTCATTCGTTCCTGTTCTTGCCGAATCATGATCGTAATTGTGCCCATACCCGCTTTTGGCTGAATTCCATGAACCATGGCATTTTCGACGAGTGGTTGGAGCAGCAATTTCAGCATCATTCGCTGTTCAAGTGCCTGATCAACAATATAATGTACGGCGAACTTGTCGGGAAAACGGATGGACTGCACACGAACATAATGGCGAATATGGGTGATTTCCTGCCCTACAGGACAATAATCCCTACCTTGATTCAAGCTGATACGCAAAAAATCACTTAATCCTTCGACCATCTCTGCGATCCGCTTTTCCTCAGACATCAAGGCAATCCAGTGAATCGACGAAAGGGTATTATACAGAAAATGAGGATTGATCTGCGCCTGAAGTGCTCTGAGATCAGCTTCCTTCTTGCGGGCTTCACCACGGATAACCTCTTTTTTCAATATCTCAATATGTGCACCGAGCAAATTATAACTCTCTCCCAGCTTGCCGATTTCATCATCACTTTCCGATCGGAATAGGGGCAGCGGTCGATCCGGGTCCATTCGGGACAGATGTCTTGTAAGAACTCGCAGCGGCCTTGTGATTCGTCGCACCGTAAACCAGACAAGTCCTGCACTGATCGCAGCAGACAGGCTCACTGCAACGGCAGTGAGGATAAGAATATAACCGTTTTCGGACTTATACTGATCATAGGGAACCGTTCCGGTCAGCGTCCAGCCTGTCAGCTGTTCCGGATAATACAGCAACGTACGTTTCTCATCGCCGCTGCCATATGTAGCGGTTCCACTTCCTTCTGGTTGAATCAGCGTTTGTACCTCAGGTTCGATCTTCTCCAATGACTGTCCAAGACGGGATTTGTCCATGGAAGACAAAATCTCTCCAGTGGAGCCGATCAGTTCAAGCCGACCTTCACCCTTACCCAGTCCCAGCGCCGCCCATCCTTTCGAGATGGCCTTCTCATCGAGACTGATCGCCAGCCATCCGATGGGGCGATAATCATGAATACTGCGAATGGGTCGAACCAAGGTGATTACATTTTGGATACCGGCATAATTCTGAACCGGATATACGCCAGTCCAAGCTTTAACTGCATCCCCATGCGGAGCAGGAGGATACGATACATTGGATGATTCATACCAAGTAGCCGTAGAGAGAACCGCATCAAAACGATCCGGATAGAGAGCAATGTTGGCAATATATTTTTTGGAAGCGGCCAGATTCGTCATCCTGCCCAAAATATCCACACGCTCCTGCACATCGTCCTCATTGCTACTTAAATACTGCTGAATGTCTCTTTCTCCAATCAGAAAAATCGACAGCGTCTCGACATCCTGCAGCATATAACGCAAATTCGCTTCCACCTGCTTCAGTGTGTCCATGCCCGAAAGCTTTGTTTTTTGTTCTGTGATGCGGGTAGAGATGAGAAAAGCGAACAGCCCCAGTGCCAGCAGCGGTACAATCATGGAAGCCGTAACCACGACGGACAACTTCCGTTGCAGTGAAGATGTTAGCCAGCGTCCCACACCTTTTCCTCCTCTGGATGCGCTTTCGTTTACCCTTTGACTGCTCCGGCCGTCATGCCTTTCATGACTTGTTCCTGAAATACCAGATATAGAATGATGGTCGGGATTACGGACAAGGTCATGGCAGCAAGAGTCAGGCCGTAATCGGTCTGATATCCGTCGGCAAAATTGGCGATCGCGAGCGGTAACGTTTTCAAACCTGTTTTGTTAATGAACACGAGTGCAAACGAAAAGTCATTCCACGCGTGCAGAAAACTCAGAATAGTGACCGTTGACAAGGCAGGTAAGGACATGGGAAGCATGATACGGGTGAACAGCCCCCATAGACCTGTTCCATCCATAAAAGCAGCCTCTTCAATATCACGTGGAATACTGGTTAAATAAGCTGTCAGCACAAATATCGCGGTTGGCAATGCAAATGCGGTATAAGGCAATATCAGTGCCCAATACGTATTCAGCAGAGACATCTGTTTCATCAAAATAAATAACGGGACCAGTGTGCTGTGAATGGGAATCAACATGCCTACAACGAAGAAAGTCATGATTAGCCCTTTCCAGCGAAACTGGAAACGTGCAAGTATAAATGAGGCCAGCGCTGCAATAAACAGCGTTAGGATAAGCGAACCTACAGATACAACCAGGGAATTGCCAAAAGCGGTTCCCAGCTTGGAGCTTTCCCAGGCATTGCTGAAATTTTCCACGTTCCATTTTCCCGGCAGCCCGAAGGGCCTGCTATAGAACTCTTCATTCGTTTTGAATGCACTGATCACAAGCCAGTAGAACGGATACAATGTTAAAATACCATAGACCGTCAACAGCGTCCAAACAATTCCACTACCGAATCGGCGAAGCGGATAGCCTGACGTATTCCCTGGTGTTGGCATGGATAAAGGTGTAACACTCATTACATTCCCCCCTCTCTCCTAATTCTCTTTTTTCTTACGACTTGTGGCCCACTGGCTTGTTCCGATAAGCAGCAGGGAAATTAGCACGATGGTGGTCGAGATAGCGCTCCCGAAGCCATAGCGATACGTTGTGAAGGTTGAATTATACATATACGTTGCCAGCAGCTCTGTCGCATGTGCCGGGCCGCCTTTGGTCATGATGTACACCAGATCGAATGATTTCAGGCTGCCCGAGATACATAGAATGATCGCCACCTGAACCGTTCCCCAGATCATGGGCAAAGAAATGGAAACCAGCTTGCGGATTCCGGAAGCACCGTCAATCTTGGCAGCGTCATGTATTTCACCCGGAATATTTTGCAGCGCCGAGATAAAAATAATCAGGTACAAACCGACAAAACTCCAGAGTAGTGGTGGCACCAGGGAGAAAATCGCAATTTTGTCATCCGAAAGCCACTGCAGCTTCCAGCTTTCCAGACCCAATGCATCCAGCAGGAAGTTCAGTATCCCGATTTGCGGATGATAGATATACTGCCAGATCATACCGATAACTACGGTGGATAATACCATCGGCAGAAATACGGCGGAACGCAGAAAACGCTGTAACGGATTGCTTTTGTGCAAAATGACCGCCAGCATCAACGCTAACGGAATTTGACCAAATACCGAGGCCAGAACAAAAATGACGTTGTTTTTCAAGGCCCGCCAAAATACGGAATCATGCCATATTTCCACATAGTTATCCAGTCCGATATATTTTGATTCACCGATCCCCGACCAGTTGAAGAATCCATAGTACGCTGACCATACAACCGGCACAAATACAAACAAAGCGTAAATCACAACTGCCGGAGCGAGCCCCAGCATTATAAAACGTCGACTGCGCAATGCGTTCATTTTGCTCACTTCCTTTCCTCATACCCTTTAGCAAGTACAACTCTTGATATCATTGTAAAACCCCTCCCCTGGCGGGAAGGGGTTTAAATCTTACCGTAATGCATCTTAACGCTCCAAAATCGGGACAATCTATGACTTAATTTCCGACTGCATTGGCTTGGGACGCCTGAATTTTATTCGCGATGTCTGCGGCTTTGCCACCCATTAATAGCTCCTGCAATCCATTATTGATAACCTCTACGGTTGCAGAACCTAGCTTGGAATCATACACCGGAGTAATTTTTACCTTCTGCATTAAGTCATAGAGCTCCACAAACAATGGATGGGCTTTGGATTTATCCAGATCAATCTTGTAGCTGACCAGCGTGCTGCTATCCAGGGTTGCCTTCTGACCTTCAGGACCTGCCAAAGCGTAGAACAGCTCCATGGCCGCATCCTTCTGGGCACCGCTTAACTTTTTGCTTACACCCAAGCCAGTCCCTACAACGCCAGATGTCGTTCTGGCCTCACCTTGGCCTCCATCTACTGCTGGTAAAATTGTAATGTGTGTATTGTTCAAAATGTCTTCCGGTGCGTTGTTGACAAGGTTGGCCAATGCCCATCCACCGTTCATCACCATAGCTGCTTTTCCCTGGAAGTACAGCTGCATCATCTGTGTTTCGTCAATACTGTTGAAACCATCCTGAAATGCTTTGCTGTTACCGAGTTCCTGCATTTTGTCCAGCGCCTGGATGAACTGTGGGTCTGTAAAGCTGGCCCCATCCTGGGCTGCTGCCTTTAAGAACCAGTCTGTGCCGGTTACCCGGTCAGCCAATGTACTGAAGATGGTGGATTGGGCCACCCAATTGGCTTTGTTCCCCAGTGCGATCGGTATGATTTTGTTCTCATTAAATATAGCAAAGGCCTGCTCCAACTCAGCCCATGTTTCAGGTACTTTCACGTTGTACTGCTTGAACAGTGCTTCATTGTAATAAATAAAGGATGTGGGTGCGAGATTCATCGGTACCGAGTAGATATCCCCATCGACCGTATAACCTTCCAGGGCGTTCGGAATAAAGTTGTCTTTCCATTCCGGCTTCGCGTCCAGCTCGGCATTGATCGGCTGCAGCAGATCCCCCTTCACAAACTCCTTAGTCATCGCATCCGGCCACATGACGAACAGATCCGGCATTTCATTGGCCGCTGCTACCGTCCGGAGCCTTGTTTTGAGGCCATCTGTCGGCAGACCTTCATCCACCACTTCAATATCCGGGTGCGACCCACGGAAGTCTTCAATAATTTTGCGCATTGCCACCGCTTTGGCATCTTGTCCAGTCCAGTTGTGCCAGATGGTGACGGTTACTTTATCCTTGCTGTCGCTGCCTTCTGAGCTTTCCCCGCCGCCGCAACCAGCCAGAACGATGGAAAACAACGCCATTGTCAACATTCCCGAAAGCCATTTTTTCAACATCTTTATAGTCCCCCTTGGCGATTTGAATACACTTATTGTAAATGGTGACGCTGTCATTTTGTAAGGTGACGATGCACGGATGCAGGGGTGAAAAATATCGGATACCTGGTGGAACCTTCAATCTTTGCTTCCATATAAAAAGAGCCCTCACGATGAGAGCTCTTTGTTGAATTTGTACTCATATATCATTCATGCTTATAAATAAATGAATAGATAAGTTCTGTTTTATTTCATACTGTCTTTCACAAGTGCTGCAAAAGCTTCCGAACCTTCCTTGGTCAGATGTACACCATCTTTTTCAAAATATTCGTCATGCCCTTCACTTGCAGTGTGCCAATCAATAAGAGATACATTACTGTAATCGGAAGCTGCTTCGTTCAGTGCCTTATTCACCGTTCGTTCCCATGGGCGAGGAACTCGCACGGTAACCAGATAAACATGTTCTTCATCTTTCAAATAATCCAGCACCGAATTCAGACTCTTGGAATTGAATGAACCGTTCGTCCCAAGTTCCAGCACAACCTGACTGCCCATTTGGTTATTTCTCTTCAGGCCATCCAGTACTTCGGCAGCCTCCCACATCTGACGGCCAATATGACCATCCACATGAACGCCCGAAATGGTTTGTTCAAGATAAGGCTTCGCATCCAAAATAACCGAATCCCCAATGACCGTATAATGAATCTTGCCGTCTTTGGCTGGAGGGGCTGTCTCCCCCTCCTCTGTGGACGAATCTGACGTATTTACAGGATCATCCAGTTGTTCATTACCTTTGTCTTCTGGATTCCCCGGATTGTCGGTGCTGCCTTTGGGTTTACCAATAGCATGGTTTGAGTCACCAGGAGTTGATCCTTTTTCCTCACCTGAACTTGCTTTCTCAGGTTCGGGTGCTTTATCCGGCTTCGTCGTTTGCCGTTCTCCTTCACTAGGTGGATCTACAGTGTTCGCCGCTGGTTTATCGTTTTTCTGTGGCACAGGTTGGTTGGTCCCGGAAGTGCCGGAAGTGCTCACTGTGGCTGGAAGGACGTCCTGTCCTTTTTCCTCCGTTACGGAGTGTTCTCCATTCAGCGTAGCCGACATCGATACCGAATGGGAGTCAGAGTTCGCAGCAGACGTAATCATCATCTGTGATACGGTAAACGACATCAGCAGAACGCTCATCAGCAATCCAGCGCGCTTCCACCATACGTTACGTATTCCTGTTGCATTGCGCCCTCGGCCCCATAACCGGGACCAGGTATCCCGAAAACCGTTATGACGAATTGGATTCTCAATATATTTAAGTGACAAGGAGGCCAGTGCAACCGTTGCTGCAACCTGCAAAACCATTCGGACAGGATGCGCTCCACCTGTATCTACCGTTGGACTCGTCAGAATAATGACAGGATAATGCCACAAATATAATCCATAGGATCGTTCCCCGATCCAGCGCAATGGCTTAACGCCAATGATCCGTGCCAGGAAGGATGAAGGATGAGCCAATACAGCTACGAGCAATGTCGTCGCTATGGCCTGAAGCACCATTCCTCCTCGATACAATGAAGGGTCGTACTCGCTGGTGTTCAGCATCATGTAAATTAACAAAGCCAGCGCAGCTAAGCCTGTCACATCCAGAACAAGTCGATTCATGCCGGCAAGGGACGATGATAGCTTGCGACTTGGCCATACCACGGCCAGTGCTGCGCCAGCCAGTAAGGCAAATGCTCTTGTATCCGTTCCATAATAAACACGGCTCGGGTCCAGATCCGGATTATACATGATGGCCATTGCACCAGCAGACAATTCAGCTGCTACAACAATAAAGACGACCAGCCATCCCTTTCTTTTGAACAAGACGATTGCTGCCACCAGTAGAAGGGGCCATACGATATAAAACTGTTCTTCCACAGCGAGTGACCAGAAATGTCCAAAGGGTGATGGAGGGCCGAAACTTTCGAAATAGGAAACGTTATGAAAGATGTACCACCAATTACTTATGTATAATATTCCCGAGACAATGTCTCCACGCAAGGCAGCGAGTCGAGATGGATCTGTGCAGAGCAGCCAAATCATCACCCCTGCTGTCATTGTGATCATGCCGGGTAGCAGGCGCCTTACTCTTCGCACCCAGAAATCACCAAGGGATATCCGGCCATGCTCCTGCCATTGAGTCAAAAGAATGTCTGTAATCAAATAACCTGAGAGAACAAAGAAAATCCCCACACCGAGCAAACCGCCCGGAATAAAACCTAAATTCAGATGATACCCTATAACTGCAAGCACTGCGATGGCTCGTAAACCATCCAGTCCGTTCATATGCCGCTTGCTTTTCAACGATTGTGACATGCGAGCCCCTCCTTGACAATGTGAGTCGACATCATCCATGTCTGGGGCGTTCGAGAACTCCTTGTGGTTCTGGTTGTCATTAACATACGTATTGCACCTTCCATCATTCATTTACAACATAAAGAAGACGTAGTACTTAACCATGATGCTTTATGAGTACGATCTCTTTATATCTTTGTCGTTATCTCCCGTTTAGCATTATACGCCCGAAAGAAACATCACAAATTACAGTAATAGTTACAATCCAGTGAAACGATGTAACCTTTCCTGCCAAGCTTATACAGCTGTAAAATCATACTCTAATTTTATTGTTAAATACAGCATTTTTCATGGAATGGCTAATATTACCTTGCCTTTTATTGCATATATGAGCAGCCCCCTGTTGGGACTGAAATAGATAAACGAACAATAGGAAAAGGCTGCCGACTTGCTCAGCAGCCAATAACCATTATAAACCTATCTCTTGCCGGATTGAAAGTTTTGCTCATAATTGCATCTAGGTGCCTAGGACTCTAGAGGTAAAACGGATGAATCTTCTCTTCCGCGCCCCCATCAAGGATTCGATAAGAGGATCGTCCTATGTACATTGGAATTTGCAATTTATCCAGATTAACCATTCCATTGTCCAGGAAGTATTCGGGGTCTTGATACCGTTGTAACACTTCGCCTGCAATCCATTCATGATCTCCATACGTCGTTATATCCATGACCTTGCACTCATAAGCAAAGTAAGCTTCGGTCAGAATCGGTACATTCACTTTGATTCCTTCTTCGTATGTAATCCCGAATTTCGAGAATTTATCTGTGTCTCTTCCACTGAAGGTTCCCGCAGCCTGTATCCACTCCGAATGATGACCCGGAAGAAAATGTACTCCGAAAGCTCCACTCTGTTCAATCAACTCATAAGAGTACGTTTCCTTCCGCAGCGAAATCCCGTAAATTCCAGGAGACGATCCAATATAGGTATGCCAGCCTGAGGCCATGACATTCTGCAATCCCTTATGACGGGATGTCACTACCGCTACCATTCCGGGATATGAATAAAACAAGGGTTCATCTATCGGTTTCCGCACCTGATCACCTCTTCTTCGTTATCAATCAGCCTCAAAGCTGTGAAAGACCACTTTCTCATCCATTATTATACAATATAAGTAAAGGATGAGAAAGAATTACTTTCCTACATAACAAGTCTACAGTCAGAAAGACACAGAAATCGTTTTTTAGTACAAATCGCCATGGATTGCGTTATGACTAGCATTCATAGTAATCTTGATTAAACACAACTGAGAAATGGGGATTAGCAATGATTGAAAAAGCAACGTTTGCCGGGGGATGTTTCTGGTGTATGGTAAGTCCTTTTGAAGAGCAGCCCGGCATTCACGGGATTATATCCGGATACATGGGTGGAACCGTAGAAAACCCTACATATGAGCAAGTATTGACCGGAGAAACGGGACATTTGGAAGTCGTGCAAATCTCGTTTGATCCAGCCATTTTCCCATATGAGAAATTACTTGAACTGTACTGGCCCCAGATCGATCCAACAGATGCGACCGGACAAGGTAATGATCGCAAGAGCCAATATCGGGCTGCCATCCTGTATCATAATGAAGAGCAGCGCCAATTGGCCCTCAAATCGAGAGAGGAACTGGGCAAAACAGGCCGATTTGATAAACCTGTCGTTACAGCCATTGAGGAAGCCTCCGTATTTTATCCGGCAGAAGAATATCATCAAAATTTCCATCGCAAAGATCCGAAATATTATAAAGAATCCCGGATCTACTCCGGACGTGATGAAATTATCAAGAAATATTGGAGCTAAACTCTTTAAGTAATAAAGCGGCACATGGGCCGCTTTTTTTGTTGATCTTTTTTACAGTACATCAATATGGATGTTCTACTCTTTCTCCACGATGGAACAAACGAGATCAGATTTTTTCTGTGATGCAATCTACTGTTTGCTAAATGTTTAGGTTAACCCTTCCAAATTTCCTGATTGAAATCGCCCCTTATTCGAAGGTTGGTTATGAACTGCCTCTCATTCGTCCATACTATGACCTACGAATAAAACGTCATCACGTATGGCAGGGGAGGAAGCACCATGAACCGGAAAAACCCGTATCATCTCAATCAACCTGCAGCAGAACTGCCCGTTCCACTTGAATTCGATCGCAGCTGGCTAACCCAATTGGAGTCCAGACTTGATAAAGGCGGCCCTTGGGGTGATTACAGACTCTTTCAACTTGGCATTCAAGCGGAAGAGACGAATCTGATTCCCAACTTTGATGAAATCCAGTGTCTGAAGCATTTACAGGGACTCACCCCTCTTCCACACCAGATGGACACTGCACGTAAAGTACTGTTTGAAATGTCAGGCCGTGCCATTCTTGCCGATGAGGTTGGACTTGGCAAAACGATAGAAGCTGGCCTGATTTTGAAAGAATATATGGTTCGTGGACTCGTATCCAAAGTTCTGATTCTCGTGCCTGCATCCCTTGTACTGCAATGGGTCCGGGAGCTGAATTCCAAATTTGGCATCCCTGCGGTTGCACAGAAAAAAGCCTATTCCTGGCAAAATGAAATCGTGGTTGCCTCTATGGATACAGCGAAGCGTGACCCCCATAAGGATTTGCTGCTGAATACAGATTACGACATGATTATTATTGATGAAGCGCATAAGCTCAAAAATAAAAAAACGACCAACTATCAATTCATGCTGAAATTGCGGAAAAAGTACTGTCTGCTGCTCACGGCTACGCCGGTTCAGAATGACATGAGTGAGCTGTTCAATCTCATTAACCTGCTCAAACCGGGACAGCTTGGCCGTCAGGGTGATTTTGCAGCCAATTTTGTCGTCGACAAACGTATTCCGAAAAATCAGGATCAGCTCAAGGATGAGCTGTCCAAAGTCATGATCCGTAACCGACGCGGAGAAGGACCTGTGCAGTTTACCAAACGGAACGTATCCAATGTGAATTTGCAGCTATCTGCCGAAGAACAGGCCCTTTACGATGGTGTAACCTCTTTTGTGAAAGATCAGTATCAGGAAGCGGGTGGCAACTTGAGCAGCATGCTCTCCCTGGTGACGTTGCAGCGCGAAGTGTGCAGCAGCCGGGATGCCGTGTTTGTAACCCTGGTCAATCTGTCCAAGAAACTTCCACTGGACTCTCCGCTGCGGGACAAGATTTGGGAGCTCGTTGCCCATATTAAAGCGATCAAGGAAAATACCAAAGCGGAAAAAACGATGGAACTCGTTCGTGAAATGAATGAGAAGGTTATTATTTTCACCGAATACCGTGCCACGCAGGAGTACTTGCTCAATTATTTTCGCAACAACGGCCTAACCGCTGTTCCCTACCGTGGCGGTATGAATCGGGGTAAAAAAGACTGGATGATGGACCTCTTCCGCGGCCGCGTACAAGCGATGATTGCCACCGAAGCGGGCGGTGAGGGCATCAACCTTCAATTTTGCCATCACATGATCAACTTCGACCTGCCTTGGAACCCCATGCGTGTCGAGCAGCGGATCGGTCGCGTACACCGACTGGGACAGCAGAATGATGTGAACATCTACAACCTTTCGACGACAGGCACAATCGAGGAGCATATTCTGAACCTGCTTCATGAGAAGATCAACATGTTCGAGATGGTCATTGGTGGATTGGATGTCATTCTGGAGCGGCTGGAGAAGAAGGAATCCATCGAAAAAAGTTTGTACAAAATCATGCTTGAATCACAAAATGAAGAGGATATCCGCCGTAAAATGGATTCGCTTGGACAATCGCTGAATTCCATTCAGCGTGAAGTCGCAGATGAGGCACCAGCCGTATCCGGGCTTGACCTTCGCAAAGGAGGCCTCTGATCATGACTATGTCACCCCATGAAGTGCAGGCGTATGTACTCACTTACCTGGAAACACTAGATTGTCAGATTATGGAGCGTTCCCCTGCCCATGTTACGGTAAAGCTTTCACCTGAAGCCGACAAGGCGTTAACCAACCGTCCGTATTATTGGGGATTTGTGGAGCGAACCGGAGCACCTGCGGAGACGATGTCCTTTACCTTTGTCTTTGATCCGGATGCCTATCAACAGGCACTGGAAGCTGAGGAAACAAAAGCTGCACAGATAGCTCCCCCACCCCCACCAGGTGCCGGTAGCCCCGAGGCTCCCAAAGAGACTATTCTAGGTCGGTATTTCGGTATTGTCCCTTCTCTGCCACAGCTGGGACCCGGACGGATTTTAAAAGAAGATGTTGTATACGGCAGCCGCAGGCTGCAACAAATCTTCAATGCAGCGCGTGAAGGCGGCGCATTTGTCAACCTGTTCGAACAGGCTGCAAAACGGCAATTGCGCGCTACCGCACCAGCAGTATATGAGCCATGGCTTGGTGTGTGTTTTAAAGTGGAATTTGCCTGTGATTTAAAAAAGGAGGAACTTCATTTTATCGGCATCTCCCTCAGAACAGGGGATATTGTCGAGAAGTTCGGCTCGAAGCTGAACAGGCGTGACCTCAGCCCAAGACTGGCTGAGAACATGCATGTACAGACCGCCAAAATATCGCTAGCCGATGCCGGAGCAGCTCTGGAATCCCATTTGACAAACCGCTTGCTCGAACTTGACTATAGCTGGGCTGAGAAAGCCAAAGAAAGGCTTGATCTGGAACTGGCTGTCGTGGATACGTACTATGAAGCAGTCCTTAGAGAGGACACCCCCGAGGTCGACGTAGATGTGACCTCCGCCTCCAGTACAGACGGGAGTTCAACTGTTCAGGCTCAAGAGGGGACGGGGCCTTCTGTCCATATCCAGACTTCTCGCTCCGGCCCTTCTCGTATCCAGAATGTACATTTACAGCCCATGGGATCAACTGGTGTAACAGTAACAGCCGGATCTGATGTCGAACTGGCGGCTGAAGCTGAGGCACAGACAGAACCAGAAACGGACCCGGAACAGGATAAAGCCCGACAAGCGGTGTTAGACCGTGAAGCTATGAAGCTGCAATACGAAACGCGCCGTACCGAGATGATCTGGCAATATGAGCCAAAAGTGAAGGTGACCGCCATTAGCAGCGGCATGTTTCATTTAAGATAGACGACGAAGACACTACTTTTCCCGCAAATGACGGCAAAAGTAGTGTTTATTCATGATGGGCAGCCCGACAGGTTGCAGCAACCTTTGCACAGCTTGTCCTCTAGAATGAAACTAGAACCGATCATGCAACGGGATGTTAAGTCCTTTTTGTCATGATATGTACCCTAGAAAAGTAGGTGTTTAGCATGAAACGACCCTTCCACCCTGCGTGGAACGTATTGCGACGAATTACAGGCATTGCTGTGTGCCTTCTATGTGTAATGACCCTGCTCCCCTTACTGCAAGCCGAAGGTGCTGGAATTCAAAACGCGTCTAGATCGATTCAACCTTTTACATCTGCCAAAAGTACGGCTGAACTTCATTCCGACACATTGGCCCCAGATGCAGTACAACAGTTTGCACGCAAGCAAGCCACCGTTCTCGCTACTGAACATGCAGGAAACCGTTGGGATCACGCTCAATTGGAATTTTACCCCCTCGGGCCAGGTACGCGCAGCTGGCTTGTATACGCTAATGTTGAAGGTTCACCCGTAGGTTATATGATTATCTCAGCGAACGACCAGGGGCATTTGCAGCTTAGCGAGTATGGTCAGGGAGAACAACGTCCGTACGACATTTCCTTGTTGGATCAAGCCCTGGATAGACAACAATTGGACTTAAAGGAGCTAATTACGGACGGTGGAGCGCTTCAACTGCGTTATGCTTTTCCCTTGCTGGCCTATTGGAAAGTCGAAAGACCTGAGCAGGATGCAATCTACATTGACGCGACCAACGGTGATACCCTGCCAACCGGTGTTCTGAATGTACTGGATACGGACTCACAGCAGTTTACGAAACGATTGAAGTCCATAAGACCAATATCTGGACAAACTGTCGTTATGACACCCGATGATACATCTAAAGTCGCCTCAACATCTGTTGACTCTATGGACCTGCAACCGCTGTTTGATCCCGCGGACAATCTGTTATGGATCACATCCAAGGCTGTTTCAATCACCGGAGTGAAAACATTAAATCAGCAATGGAAGGAACATAAAAAGATCGTTTTCTCTGCGGATCAACAAAATGTCCTATATGGCGGGCCTCTGCCCGTCAGTGGTTATCAGATCTGGCGTAACGACCGTGGCACAGTTCAAAATCAGTATGTAGCTATTGGCGGTAAGACTTCGGTAAGACGGTTTGTACCTCTTCAGACCTTACTGAGGGACGGGAATTTCTATGCTGTGAAACCATGAACGATTCACACAACAAATAAGACGCCTTCCTCTGGTTCTTCATAGGAATGCGTCTTTTTCTTTGGGGAGAAGCTAAGCTACTACCTGCGTTAGTTGTTGATTTACCCTTTACCGGAGGAGCTTCGTTTCTGCATATCCCCCTGCGTATTCATCGATTTTTCCTTTTTCCCTACCCACAGGGATACAGCAAAAGGAATCATTCCAAACCACTTCATGGTCCACGGTTCTTTGGCTTTGGTGCGTGCTTTACGTTCATCCTTCGGTGTGTCGATATAATGAACGACTCTTTGCGTGATGTATTTCACCAGCTCATCACTTTTGGCCATAACCTTTGCCTCCTTTAGCTCCGGCATAGCCGGGGCTTATGTTACCTCTATTGTGTGCAGAAGCGATCATCGATAAACATTTTTTTGCTGGGAGTAGTATGAAAAACAGAAGAATGCACAGTCTAATGCCAAAGGTATCCATCCACTACTTCATGGCATAAGATGCCTATTTCAAAAAGGAGCGTGTATTCTCATGTATAAGCTGCTGGCCGCATTGATGGCATTGCTAATCAGCATCAGTTGCATTCCCGTGAACTCCCACGCCGGCGCGGCGAAAGTCACACCAACCAATCTGCCTACATTGTATTCACAACGATCACCCATAAGCCAATCCATGCTGCCGGTAACCGATGGAGATGCCTATCATTCCACTCATCATGCGTTTGCAGCACCTGTAATCCTTCTGGACGTCGGTCACGGCGGCATTGATGGTGGAACAACAGACCACGGAGTACTGGAAAAAGACATCAACCTGGCCATTAGCCAAAGGGTGTATCTCCTGCTTCGCAGCAAGGGTTATGCGGTCATCATCAACCGACTCGGAGATTATGCGCTGAGTGACGAAAATCGCTGGTTAAACAGTCGCTCACGCCATCGCAAGGATTTGGCACAACGCAAAAGCCTTAGCGAAGAGGTCAGCACCGACATCGTCGTCAGTATCCATGCCAATTGGAGTCCCAGATCGTCTACACGAGGTCCGGTTGTTTTGTATCAGAATGAAGGACGCAGCTACATGCTGGCAAGCTCCATTCAGAATGAACTTAATCAATTGTATGAGACACAACGCGATGTCGTATGGGGCAAGCCCTTTTACCTGTTAAATCATGTGAAGCAACCCGCTGTAATTGTTGAAACCGGATTTCTGAGCAATGCACGCGATCGCGCGATGATCAGTGATCCTAAACAACAGAAACGGATTGCACAGTCCATCGCAAATGGCATTATTTATTATCTGTCGGCAGTTTAGGCTCAGCTTGCCAATGCCAAACATCACGAACCAGATCGCTAATGCCGACAAATTCAATCTGACCTTTGAGTCGGGAGACGGATTCATGGACTACAGCAGAGGTATTTAATCCGGTATGGCCAACATGGCCAATCACGACACACACATCCTTATCCATGGCACGCTTGGCCGCCAGATCCATTTGCTTGCGTATATGTTGTTTGGAGTTATGGTCATCCAAAAAAATGTCGTTGCCGACTGGTGGCATATTTTTGGTGATGGCCAATTCCCCGACTACGGAGCGGAAATTGGTACGACTATCCACAAAAAACAGCCCTCGCTCTCGACATACATCCAATACAATGGACATGATGCGTTTGTCAGACGTAATTTTGGAACCCATATGATTGTTCATGCCGATGGCATATGGAACCTCATCAATGGCCTTCTCCACTCGATCACGTACTTCTTCATCCGTCAGATTCGAAGTGATCGCACCTGGACCTAGCCATTCTGGTCGTCCCTTATTCGGCTCCATGGGCATGTGAACAATGACATCCATCCCTTTTTCATGCGCCGCAATCGCATCTTTCTTCGTCGTTTGCAGGAATGGCATCACGGCCAATGTCAGCTTCACCGGCGTTGCCAAAATTTCAGAAGTACCTTTCATGTTATTTCCCGCATCATCAATAATGATCGCCATTCGTTTATGCTGGGTTGATTTTGCTGGAGTTTCTGATGATGTATAACCTGAAGTTGAATTCCCAGGTACTTGCATTGAAGATTGCTCCGTTATTACTTGCTCTGGCGCCTGCCCTGAACGAAGCTGTGATTCCGCACTGCTGGCAGAAAGGCCCGTACCGTAAACCATTAATATCGTACCTGTCAACACCACTGACATTTTAAATTTCCAGGTGCAGGACCACCCTTTTCGTTCGGCCTTATTCATCCATCGTTCCCTCCTTTGTTCTGTCCCATCATTATTTGAACAATGAAGGGGGAATATGTAGACAAAAAAAGCCTGTTCATTCCAATGGAGTACCTAAGGCCACAGTATTGGACTGCTGTAAGCGATATTGGCGCGGGGCCTGACCTGTCAGTTGATGAAAGAGTCTGGAGAAATAATGAACGGAGCTAAAATGATATTTTTCTGCGATCTGTGTGATACTTAGTGTCGTATGTTGCAGATCATGCTTCGCCCGTCCAATACGAAAGTGATTCATATACTGAATGGGAGAGTATCCGGTAGATTTCCGGAACAACTCGAAAAAATGTCCTCGGCTCATATTGAGGCTTTTGTAATAAATCTCCAGTGGCTTGGGTGCTCCGTGAAGTAAGTCCTGTTCCATCATTTTAAGCATATGACCTATCCGGCGATCTGGAATTAAATCGTCCTTCCGCATGCAGCAGTTCAGAAAATAGTCAATAAATGTCTGAAAATTACGCTGAATCATCAAGCTGCGCATAAAGGTTTGCTCGTTGGTGTATGACCCGCTGTTATAAAAATCCTGGAACAGATCCTGCCAAATCCGCAGCGACTCCACCTTTGAATTTTCCCTAAGCGTATAAGGGAAGCCCGGGCCAACAAAGGCTTGATGCAACTCCTGCGGCGGATAACAGATCGGACAGGCTGTATCAAACACAGCTTTGCGCTCCACATAGTGCCAATCAAAATAACAGCACAGGTGTATCATAGGATTCTCCGCATCAGCCACCCATTCATGCAGCTGCCCCGCTGGAATATAGACCAAGGAACCCGGACCAAGCTTGCTGCTGTGACCATTTGTACTTAATACCCCATATCCTTCGTTAATCAAGTAAATGGAGCTGGTATAGCAAATTCTCGGAGAACTCGTCTGTCCTTTCACAAAAGGGTATCGTGTCGCCAAATATACATAGGGATGCAAGGAAGCAAAATCCATGGGAAGTTTCCTTTCCGACTCCGTTTCTCTTGAGGTTAACCTTTCATCTTCATGACCGAAAGGTACAATTCGGCACTAGAGGTACATATCAGCAGTACACCAATTGACCTGACTATCGTGCAAATCATGGACGTCTTGCTAAATACAGCAAACTGCTGTTCAGATACAGTAAAAACTGTACATCACATGACTTTCATGAGGAGGACGACTTGTGCCAAAGAATGATATGCAAACACAGACAAAATACGAGGTAAATAAGAATAACGGATATGAGCGGGCCAAGCTGCATCCGATTGCTTTCACGGGTCCTGCACCGGATTTCTTCGAAGGTGCCCTGCTCGGCAACGGAGGATTGGGCATCGTGGTAACAACTCGACCTGACGCCGTGATGCTCCATTTTGGACACAACAATGTTTGGGATATTCGTCTCGCCGAAGAACACCGTGACGAGCTGATGACTTTCCAAGAGGTCTATGACAGATTTGCTGCTCTTCCAGCCGACTTGCAACGATTGACGGATCATCCTTGGTACAAACAGTATTGTAAGCTTGCCGGGCAAAATTACAGTAAAGCTTATCCCAAGCCCATGCCCTGCGGATCGCTTTTACTGCGCTATGATCGACGAAAGGCTGAAATCATTGGCCATACCATTGATATTGCCAATGGCCTTTGTACCGTTGATTTCCTATTAGACGGCAAACCTGTCGTATTCGAGCTCTTTGTAGAAGCAGAGCGCGACCGGATCTGGATGAACGTGTATGATGCCGATACGGGCGCTTTGGCTGCCTTATTCAATGAGGTTAAGCTGATTCCTGATCCCGAAACACCGTCAGAATTCCCTCAAGCAGCAGTTATAACAGATAAAAATACGAACACACAGTCATTTACGCAAATTTTACCGCATGTGGAGCATCCATCTGCACCTTATGTAACTCAGGTAAAAGATAAGGCTTTCCGGCTCGCTGTAACCGTATCTGGATTATCCGAGATTGAAGAACAGCCCTTCCGCACGCCAGTTTCAGAAGCCATTCTCTCTCCTTCCGGAGTACATGAGCACGGCTTTCTGGCCTGCGCAGAGCTATGGGAAGGTCTTTATAATGAAATCGATGATGAAGCCCTTCCGCCAGATTTATCCTCTCATATTCAAGCTAAGGAAGAATCGACTGCAATGTGGCAGGATTATTGGAGCCGCTCCTCCGTCGCACTGGAAGATGAATTTTTGGAGCGGATCTGGTACCACAATCTGTACTTTTTCAACTGTGCAGTGAAAGAGGGCGTGACCTGTCCTGGCCTTTTTGCCAACTGGAGCTATCGAACCATCGGCGCAGACTGGCATGGGGATTACCACATGAATTACAACACCCAGCAGCCATTCTGGCTCGCATTCTCCAGCAACCATCTCGACAAACATCTTCCTTACGTGGATATGGTTGATCATGTACTTCCTGTCAGCCGAGCGTGGGCACGGGATTATTACGGACTGAGCGGAGCTTATTTCCCTCACTCAGCCTATCCTGTTGAGATGTCCATGATGCCCTACCCTGTCCCGCACTGGGGATGGGAAATCTGTGAGACGCCTTGGACCGTACAAAGTCTATGGTGGCACTATCTTTATTCCATGGACGAGACGTTCCTACGTGATCGTGCATTTGAACCCATGAAAGAAGCCGTGCTGTTCATGGTCGATTACATGAAACGCCCAGAAGCACAGGGGGAACGCTGGGGAGATGACAATTATCATATTTTTCCGACGGTGGTACCGGAGCTGTATGAGATTGCACCCGGTTTTGGCAAGAACAAAGATGGGTTGATTGACCTGACACTAACACGGTTTCTATTCAATGCGTTCACCCAAGCGTGCGGTATTCTTGAAAGGGTAGAAACCGAGCAGAAGCTTCTGGAAAATGTAAAGGAGATTTTGTGCCATTTCCCTTCTTATCCCACAGCCAAATCCGGCAAGGGTCCAGTCTTTGTGTCGGTTGAGGGCGAGGATCCTGACGTGGTGTATAACGTCCCGATTCCAATTACGACCGTATTTCCGGGCGAAGACCACGGGCTACATTCACCAGAGGAGGCATACCAGACCGCAGTAAACTCCTACCTTAACCACCGCAACGAAGGTGGGAATGAACTGGTATTCTATCATCTTGCCGGAGCCCGACTTGGCGTGTTGGATTTGGAACGCTTTAAGCGTCAAATCCAGTATTGTCTGCTGCCAAACGGAACTTGCACAGACCGGGTCCTAATGAGCGGTGGTCGCTACGCTGACACGGACAACTTCGATTTCATGTCCCGCATGGGCATCTGGTTCGAAAATTTCGCCCTGCCTGCTGTAATCAATGAATGCCTTCTTCAAAGCTATAATGGAAACCTGCGCTTCTTCCCCAACTGGCCGAACGGACAGAGGGCAGAGTTCCACACCCTCCGTGCCGTGGGTGGATTCCTCGTCAGTGCGGCTTTCGTGGATGGAGAAACCGATTGGATTGAAATTGAGAGCGAAGCAGGCAGCTCTCTTTCCTTCTATATCCCTTGGACAGAAGGGGCAATATGCACTCTTTCATCCGGCGAGCAATATATGTTGTCTGGTCCAATTGGCAAGGTCACAACAGTAACAGGAGATATTATCACTATGGTTAAAGCGAAGGTGTAGTGCATCGTGTAGAATGTGGTCAACAAGAAGAAGCGCCCCGGATCATCCCAGGACGCTTCTTTTTCCAAAATTACTCTTCAATTATTTAGAATTCCACAGCTCCATACGCTGAGCATATTTCTCGTTAATAATATCTTCCACTTTATCATCGCCGGCCTTTTTCATATCCTCCAGCATCTTGTCAAATACCGAATTGGCTTCAGCTTCACTTGGAGCAATAATCGCTCTTGTAATGCTCTGATCCATAATATCCTTCACCTTCTGGGCCGTCAGTGCTTGAGGTGTTCCCCCATCCGGATTCAGGTTATCATACTGAGCTGTATCCCATACGGAATCGCCGAGACTCTTGAGGGCCAGTTCATCTACTTCACTACGCTGGAATTTAACCGCCATGTCATACGGCTGTCCATTCGGATCCAGACCATTTTTGATAAACCATAACCATTTACGAACGCCGCTTTTCTTCACCGTATCATCCCAGTTATCCTTGAAGCTTTGCAGGAATGCAGGGTCCGGTTGTCGCTTACCATCCACCATCGTATATTGCTCGCCTTCCTTACCCCACAGCAGCAAATGCTGTCCTTCATCACTCGCCAGATAATTAAACAGCTTTATGGTTTCTTCCGGGTGCTTGTTGTTTTTGGTAATAGCAATGGCATCCCATCCAAGCGAGCTTCTTGGGCCAAATGTCGTTTGAGCCGGATCTACGCCCGGAGCAACAACCTTGTATGCAAACAACTGATTCTTTTCCCCGCCATCTTTCTTCAAGGCGCCATTACCGTTACCCGGGTCCCAATAAGCACCTGGTGTAGTGAACACCGCACCAGTCGTCAGCTTTTGAATCCAGGTCTGCGTTTTGCTAATAGCAAATTCCTTCTCAATCAGACCTTCTCTATATAAGCGATTGATATATAACAACATCTCACGATATTTGGGGTCCTTGACATCATATTGCAGACGTCCGTTGTTATCATAATACGTTTTTAAGCCCCACATGCCTTTGAAAGTTCCGAGATTCGCACCCATGTTCTCACCGTTCATGGTCATGGGGATGGACTCTTTGCCATCAATCGTTTTGTATTTTTCTTTAAAATTTTTCAGGAGAGCTTCAAACTCATCCGTTGTGAGTGGCTTCGAACCATCTGCTTGGTCTGGAAGAAACTCTTCCAGCAGGTTTTGTCTCATCAGCATACCGAAGACCGGATCACTGTCGAGTCCATACCAGTTTGCCAGATAGTAGTTCTTGCCGTCTGAATAACGTGTTTTGGTCAAGGTGTCGCCGTACATTTCTTTCAGATCAGAACCATACTTTTCAATTAACTCATCCAGTGGAATAAATGCGCCGCTTGAAATGTACTTATCGAGGGAAGCATCTCCCCGGCTCATGACCACCACATCCGGATAGTCACCACTGGCGAGCATCAGGCTCAGTTTTTCCGTTGGATTACCTGTTGGTTGTTGGATGGAAATCTCTATGCCCGTCTTTTTGGTAATTTCCTGGGCAACCGCATCGGTAAAAGGTTCTCCTTTGGTATTGCCATCAAACCAGGTTAGCGTAATCGGCCCTTGATCACCATCTTTACCCGCTGTATTGTTCTCCCCGTCATTGGAGGAGCAGCCCGCCAGCAAACCAACGACTAATGCAGCCGTAATTCCCATAGTCATCCATTTTTTTGTCTTTGTCATTGACACCCTAATTCCTCCCAATGAATAAATTCCTCTAGTGCTAGATTGAGCATTTCCAAAACGATCTCTGCCCACCCCCTTTCAGAGAGAGGCCACCGGACAAGCCTTCCCTGCAACCGGATTATGGAATAGATTAACTCTTCACCGCTCCTAAAGTCATGCCTTTAACAAAGTATTTTTGCAGGAACGGGTACACCATAACGATTGGTAAGGTGGCTACCATGGTAGCAGCCATTCGAATGGTATCGCTGGAAACCGCATTTCGTTTAGCCGAGTTGGCCAGCATTTGCGTTTGTGAGATCATGCCACCGGTCTGAAATTGATTCAATATTTTGACGAGCACGGCTTGCAGGGTCTTCAGATCCGAGCTGTAGGTAAACGCATAGGAATCAAACCAGGCATTCCAATGTCCAATGGCTTGAAAAAGGCCCACCGTTGCAAGTACAGGTGTTGTCAGCGGCATCACAATTCGGAAGAAAATGGTCAGATCGTTAGCGCCATCCACCCTCGCCGATTCTTCAATTTCATGGGGCAGCTGCTCCATAAAGGTACGGACAATAATCATATAGAAGACATTCATCAAACTTGGCAAAATAAATACCGAGAATGTATCTATCATATTCAGTGCCTTAAGCACCATGTAGAACGGAATGAGTCCACCACTGAAATACATGGTAAAGATAAAGTACAGGTTCCAGCCTTTACGACCAATCAGATTCCGCCGACTTAGCGGATATGCAAGCATCGTAATGACGAGAACCGACAGTGGTGCGCCAATCAGCGTTCGTTTGACGGTTACCCACAGCCCGTTTAAGATCTCACTATCTTTTAAAATCTGCTGATAGCTGTCCAAAGTTAAATCCCTGGGCCACAGGTATACACCGCCCCGTACCGTATCCTCCGCGCTGTTCAATGAAAGAACGAGTATATTCCAAAACGGAAGAAATGTAACCAGTAATACGAGAATAAGAATGAAATACACAATGATTTTGAAAATACGATCCCCGAATCTGTTCAGTATCATCACAAGCGCTCCCCTCTGTCTTTTATAGTTAGAACAACGCCTGATCGTTCACTTTTCTGGAAATCCGGTTCACGATGAGGACAAGAATAAAGGCAACAACGGATTTGAACATTCCCACAGCAGCCCCGTAAGAGAACATGCTGTTCTGTAGTCCGTATTTGTAGGCATAAATATCAATAACTTCGGAGTATTCAAGCACCGTATTATTTTGCAGCAGGTATTGCTGTTCAAATCCCGCATTCAAAATGCCTCCGACCGCGAGAATAGCCAATATGACAATGGTAGGGCGCATGGAAGGCAGCGTAATATGCCACATTTGCTTAAATCGGCTCGCTCCGTCCACCCTTGCCGCTTCGTAGAGCTCCGGATTAATGGAAGCGATTGCGGCGAGATACATAATGGCGCTAAAACCCATCTCTTTCCACATGTTCGACAGTGCGATAATCCACCAGAATAGAGGCCCGTTCTGCAAAAATGCGACCGGTTCTTTGACAACGCCCAGCAGAACCAGAATATTGTTAAGCATTCCATCTGAAGCCAGCAGCGTAATTACAATGTTGGCTGCAATAACCCATGAGATAAAATGCGGCAGATAAGAAACCGTCTGTACAAAGCGCTTGAAAAATCCCTGTCTCGCTTCATTCAGCACAAGCGCGAGAATGATCGGCGCAGGAAATCCGAAGAACAGGGTCAGCAAGCTTGTTGCAAGCGTGTTACGCATAACCCGATAGAAATCTCCTGTTGTAAAGAAATACTCAAACCACTGGAAACCTACAAATTCGGCATGGAAGAACTGATGAAAAAACGATCCTCCACCCGGCTGATAATTCGTAAACGCCATATACAGTCCAAACATCGGACCATAGGAAAATAGCAATGTCGCAATGAAGGCAGGAAGCATAAGCACGAATAACCATTTTTGCTCTTTTAGTCTGCTTATCAGATTATTGCTCCTGACTGTTTTGATAGCGCTTACCTTATGCATTAAACACCCTCCCTTTTTCTATACAGCAGCATGGCCGGCCATATCTTGATTCAACTTCTCTCCTATTTATCATAAATTTGACGCAGATCGCATGCCATAGTCGAATTCTCCGAAAGATATCGCTTTTTAAAGATGTTTTTGTGCAAAGAGAGGATTGGATTTCCATAATCACTCTGCTATGATGAACTGTGCAACGAATAATCAGTCAAGAGAGGGCTTCCCGATGCGCCAATTCTATCGAAAATACATATACATGCCTTTTGTTAACCTGAGCTTTCGTTCCAAATTATTTATGGTATTTGTACTAGTCACCATCATTCCGATGATGCTATTGGTTTATTTTTCGTATGAACTTACCAAAACGAAACTTACCGAGCAGATCTACATCAACATGACGAACTCAACCGCTCAGATCACTAAAAATCTGGAGAATAAACTGGACAGCTACGAACATATTTCCGCTTCCATTTATTTGGATAACCGCCTTGCCAATTACCTTACGAACGAATATCAGGATGATCCATCCTATTTGGATGTCTATAATTACATTGGCAATCGAATTGACACCGTGATGGCTGCCTACCCTGATTTTGATAGCGCATTCATTTATTCGGACAATCTATCGCTGCCCAAAGACAATTATTATATCAGGCCAATTACACCCGAAGTTGAAAACACGGAACTGTTCCACAAGTTAAAACAATCCTATGGGAACATTATTCATCTCTCATCGCCGCAGACAGAGAATGGTCCTGCCATGTTTACGCTCGCCAGGCTACTGAACAACAATAGTAATCAGTACCCCTACGGGATGCTGGTCTTTCAAATTTCCGAGTCTGTCATCTATTCTCTCATGGAAAAAGAAGCAGGCGGCAAAGACATCTTTATCATAAACGACAAGGGCATTATTCTGTCTTCAGCGGACAAGCAGTTGATCAACACAAGCCTGCCCAAGCTACTTCATCAGAATTTTGATGAGACGCCTTCAGGCAGATTTGATACAACGTATCAAGGGGTGAAGGCTCTAGCGGTGTATAACACGCTCAAAAATGGCTGGAAAACGGTGTCCATCTTTCCTTATGACAGTATCATCAAGGATGCCAAATCTCTCTCTCAGCTTATTATCAAAATTTCACTGGGCTTCATTGGCGTGGCCTTGCTGCTCATCTATATTACTGCCTCGCTGTTCAGCAAACGCATCAGGACGTTAATTCGGATGATTCGGCGCATTGAACGGGGGGATTTCAACCCTACCCATGAGGAACAAATGGGCAGTGATGAGATCGGACAGCTTCACTTTGCATTCGAACAGATGACAACCCGGTTGAAAAGTCTGGTTACAGAGGTCTACCAGAAGGAGCTACAGAGCAAGGAAGCCGAGCTTGACCTGCTACAAGCTCAGATCAATCCTCATTTTCTGTATAATACACTCGGCTCGATCTCCTCTCTGGCCGTAAAGCATCAGGACCCTCAGATTCAGGATATGGTTCTTCATCTGGCCAAGTTCTATCGGATATCCCTGAATAAAGGAAAGAGCATCCTGACCATCAATGAGGAATTGAAGCTGACGCAGAGCTATAATGCCATTCAGCTTATTCGGTTTAAGGGCAAGCTGAATATCATCTACACGATCGATCAATCGATCCTGCCATACTCAACCGTGAAGCTTGCGTTACAGCCTTTTGTAGAGAATGCAGTGATTCATGCACTTTGGAATCAGGATCGGCCCCTGAATATCCATATCAAGGGCGTCATTGAGAATCATAGTATTGTTTTATCTGTCATAGACGACGGAATGGGCATGCGGCGTGAGACGCTTCAGTCTTTGTTTGAAGAGAAAGAAGGAAGAGGTTATGGCATTTCGAATGTGGATCGGCGGATTAAGCTGAAATTCGGTGAATACTACGGTGTTAAAGTGTATAGCAAACTAGGCATGGGAACCACGGTCCAGATCCGTCTGCCCCAAAAAGAGATTCAATAAAAAGGAGTGCAATGCAGCCACGATTGGCTTGCAAAGCACTCCTTTTAAACCATGCTATAGAGTCATTACAACTGCTCACGGATACGATACACCAAGCTGTCGAAATCACCGCGTAGGGGCAGTTCTACTCCGATGTTCATCAGTGCACGCCCACTGACCGATAACCCCAGCTCTTCAATGAGATAGCTCTTATCAGCCTGTAGCCCTGCCAAACGCAGTCTTGGTAACGGTTCACCCAGCTTCTGCGAGTGAAGAAAAGCGAACAGCACATGATCACTTCCTTCTGTATCGCTGTACTGGACAGCCGTAACCCCCTTATGACGAAGCGCAGTCAGACGGAACTGTCTGCCGAACTGGACCAGTTGGCGAATGGCTTTGTACTGACCGATGAATTCCCCGGACTGCTCAATCCATTCATCACTCCACTCGTTCAGATTGGAACCAATACCAAGCGTGCCCATCATTGCGCTGTGGAAACGATATTTCAGGGAGACGTTTCGGCCATTCATTCCTGTAGGCGACTCGGTTACCCAACAGGTCATCATACGTGGTGCATACGTATACGAGAAGCCTTCCTGAATGCTCAGACGGTCGAACGCATCCGTATTGTCACTCGGCCAGGACTGGTCGGCATAACGGAAGATACCCAGATCAATCCGCGAGCCCCCTCCTGCGCAGGTCTCAAACTCCACATTCGGGAACTTGGCTCGCAGCTGTGACCAGATATCATACAGGCTCTGGACATGCCTTACCCAAACTTCTTTCTGGCGGTTAATGGGGTGATCCTTCATACCCGGCTCCGTGATGGTCCGGTTCATGTCCCATTTAATGAACTTAATCTCATGTTTGCCCAGCAGTTCGGTCATAAAATCAATAATGTATTGCTTGACCTCCGGCTTGGAAATGTTCAGCAGCAGTTGATTGCGAAGCTCCGTACGGCCCCGGGTCTCAAAATGATATACCCAGTCTGGATGCGCTCTGTAGAGATCACTATCCGGGTTGACCGACTCCGGCTCCACCCATATGCCAAATTCCATCCCAAGTCCGTGAACCCGGTCAATCAGCTCCACAAGACCGTTCGGGAACTTCTCCTTGTTCACGTTCCAGTCGCCTAACCCCGCACGGTCGGAATGCCGCTGCCCGAACCAGCCGTCATCCACGACAAACAGCTCCACACCCATCTTGGCTGCCCGCTCGGCAAGCGCCATTTGGTCCTGTGCGTTCACATCGAAGTAGGTAGCTTCCCAGGAGTTGTACAGCACTTTCCCGATTTCACTGCGCGGCAGTATGTAATCATATTGGTACTGATGCAAGCGGTGGCTCATACCGCCAAAGCCTTCAGGGCTAAATCCGCCAACAAAGACAGGCGTCTCGAAGGTTTCCCCTGCACCCAGCAGCCATTCATTGTCAAAATCATTGATACCGCCCGTTACCCGGACATGTGTGAACGGCGTTTTCTCGGCAACAATCTTCCAGTTGCCGCTCCAGGCGAGAGCACCAAACCATACCCCGCCGCCGCTTTCTGACGAGAGACCGTCATCAATGGCAAACCAGGGGTTGGCATGACCGTCGGTGAAACCTCTCCGTGATTCAAGTACCTTTTTCCCCTCAGTCAAAACGGTATTGCGCAGTTGGAATTCACCCGACCATTTACCCGTAACATGCAACAGGCGGTAATCCTGGAGATAGGGCAGGGTCCAGGCTGCGGATTGCATGCTTTCCAGTACGATAGCTTCCTGTCCCGTATTTACGATATTCGTATAACGCTCCACCAGGTCGAATTCCGGGATGACCCGATATACCAGCTGCGTTTCAAGTGCATACACCTGATCCTTCATTGTGACAATCAGCGTCTGTCTGCCTTCCTGCTCAATGATCTCGTGACGGTCATACCTTACTTGAAGATCGCGGACACCATCAGGCATACGCAGTTTCAGAGATGGCTCTGTGTAAGATGCGCCTCCCCAGAAGCTATACTCTTCTACCTCTCCTTCGACTTCTGCATCAAAAGAGCTATGGGATTGTAGATGGAGCAACGGAGCGCTGTCTTCAATTTCCACCGGGTCTCCCCAATATAGATGCTGGAGATGTTCTCTCTCATTAATTCCGAAAATATAGGACGAGTTCTTCGTCTGTATTGCAAATATACGTTGTTGTTCATTATATTGAATCATCAAGTTTATCATCCTTTCGAGTTCCTGTTACCCTCGTGCTGTATATTGTGAACATACATATTATTGTAGGAAGCAGGAGTTATATTAGCCATATCGCATTCTTACAATCCATAAGGGAAATCATCTGTCATTTCAAAGTGATGAAAATAAGGCTGCGATGTCCACTCGCAGCCTCATAGCTTACTTCAAAATCAGGTTGTAGATGACCTGAGCCGCTTCTGCACGGGAAGCAATCCCTTGAGGTACAAACTGTCCCTGTCTTTGGCCTTGAACCAGACCCAATCGGGCTGCATCTTGTACCGAAGCAGTGGCCCATGAAGAAACCTGATTCATGTCGTTAAACAAGATGTCTGTAGAACCAGCAGGCATTTTTCCAACATTCAGTTCATATGCCTTCATCAGCATCACCGTGATCTCCTCACGGGTAATCTGTGCGTCCGGCTGGAAACGGGCTGCGCTTCGGCCGTTCACAATACCGGCTTGGGTCGCGATCGAGATGGGTTCCGCGTACCAGGCATCTTTCGCTACATCTGTAAAGTGCACTTCCCCTGCTATGGTCAGTCCCAGGGAATGAACGAGCATGGCGGTGAATTCGGCGCGGGTGATTGCACGTCCTGGCTCAAATTGATCCTCGTTTGTGCCATCAACAAACAGTTTAGCCGCTAATTCCTTGATGACAGAGCTGGCCCAATGATTGGCCGGAACATCAGCAAACGTCCGATTCAGTTCCAGAACAGCATACTTGCTGAAGTGGCTCACTTTAGTCGTTAATACACCATTCGTATAATCCGATTTTAGAAATTCAAGTTTTCCATTTTCGTTGATATAATAAATTCCTCCCTGCGTAGGCTCGAAGCCTTCAGCAACTGCCAGACTCAGCGTAATTGGATGATCAAACGCAGAGAGTGTTTCGGTTGTACCTGATTTTGTTGTTGCTGAAAGGCTGAATTCATAGATTTCTCCCTTAAGGGAAACGGTTGCCCGGGAAGATGCATCCACTTCAGCTATGACCTCCTTGGCCTTGCTGCCAAGCGGAATCATTTTCAGGGAAAGCGTACTATCTTCCTGTTGCCCCGCTGGTAGTTTGCTCAGTAGCTGCTGGAACAAACTCGCAGGGATTTGCAGAGTTAGCTTGCCTGATTTCACTTCCAATGTATGGTTGCCGAGCTGCCGTAAGACAGCCGATGACAGTTGCAGCTCCTGAGTACCCGCTTTGATGTCTATAACGGCTTTCCCTGCCCCACTGTCCACTTTCAGCATATCGGCTGTGATCACCAGTTTTACTGTATCGTTCTCCTGAACAGTACTGTTGCCGGAGATTCCGCTAGTATCATTGTTATTTCCATTGTTGCCAGAATTGCCTGGATTACCTGGATTACCTGGGTTACCTGGATTTCCCGGATTTTCCGGGGTGACTGGTTTCTCGGTCAATTTAACCAACTTCGACTCAGCCGGTCCCAGCGAGATGGACCATGAACCCGTGGCTGAAGAAGATTCACCTGTCCACAAGTCTTTTAACGTGTAGGATTTGGAATCATTCAACCCGGCACGACCCAACTGAATCGTTTTGTTCGCTGAATTATTGGCGCTGTAATTAAATACGGCAAGGTAATAATCATTGCCGTCCTTCAGAACAAACGTATCTGCTGCGTTTGCATTCGTATTCCCTTCAAGCGGCTTGAATACTTTTCCTTTCAGCGCCACCTGGAGAACATCCGTGTTATTGTACAATGCCGTCATGTACTCCTGTGCCTTGGGATCGTTCACATCATCGGAATCCAGCATCACCGTACCGGCAATCACACCAGAATTCACCCGGCTGCGGGCTTCCTCCAGACTTGATGCACTGCTTAATGCCAGATGATCAGGGTCTGTATAGGAATAGATCGTGCCATTTTGCCAGAAGCCATATGTCAATGAATTAAGCATGTACTCCGTCTCATTGATTTTGCCATAGGTGTCACAGGAGATTCGTCTGCTGTGCGCGTACTGACTTGGAAAGATCGGTGCAATGGACGCACTAATAAACATTTTTCCGTCCAATCGCTCTTCGACGTAACGCATTCCTTCATTGTATGCCTGGATTCCTGTCGTCACGTTAGTGTCATAGTGTTGGCCTTCCAGTGAGCCATGGGTCAGGAAATCCAGTTTGATGAAGGTGAATCCAAGTGTTTTGAACTTATCCAGAAAATAATTCATGCGCATTTGACTCCCCGGATGTGTCACATCCAGTGCATATGCCCCATCCAGCGTAGGTAGAGGTTTCCCCTTAGCATCCTTGAGTACAATATCACCATACGTATATTTCCCGTTGGTACCATCTACCGTTTGGCTCATATCGTTGCCCCAGTATACAAATGGTCCCCAATAGATGCCCGCATGCTGACCATTGTCCTTAATTACAGATACGGCTTGGGCAAGCTCTGCATCACTCAGATTATCCCAGTAGGAATCCATATTAATGAATACATTGCCGTTATTATTGAACTTCTTCAGGCTGTTCTTAAAATAATTGGACACATCTACTACATTCTGATACGAAAGGCTGCTGTCATAAGCGCCCCAACTATTCCATCCAACCGGAACACCTTGCGGCAATTCCGGATTCAAGGCCAGAGGAGGCGTGATGATCGCATTCGCTTTACCGTATTCTTCAAGTCCTGTACGATAATCACTGAAAGCACCTACCATAATCATTGGTGAGGATAGTTCAGTACCGGTCAGGCTGCCATGAGGCTGGGTATCGCGGGTAACATCACTCGCTGCACCACCATACACAGCGAATTCATTCAGACGATTAGCAGAACCTTTCCAATCAATACCTGTCTTCCATGTGTCATGGGTTACTGAACCGATCACCAGACCGTTACGAGTCGAGTTATTGAATACCGTCGTCATCTCGTAACTGGTATCCGCCCGGTTCATCGTTTGAGATTTGTAGCGAATCCAGGCATCATTGTCAAAAGGCACTGTCAGTACTCGATTATCCGAGCTGACGCCGATATCTACACCGCCCGTATTTTTCACCGTAATTGGTGACATATAATTGCTCTGGATCTCCGAATCACTGAGGGCATCCAGACGGTTGAGGAAATAAGATTTATCTTCATAAAACCGATAGACCTGCTTCAGCGTTGGTTTGTCAGTGGAAGTATGAACAAAAGTCAGCTCAATGCCTTTGCCGAATCCATCCTTAATCTCCAGTGGTTCTCCACCGCTCGCATGACTCTCATACCCTTTGGTTTCCACAAGGCTCTCACCAAGCTTAATACTGCTGAAAATCCCCCGCATCTTCTGCCCATCTGCCCAGCTATAGCCGACTAATCCGGTCTGGGTATTATAAGACACTTCATATTTTCCGTTCGATACCAAGAGGCCATACGTATAATCGGTTACCGTGATATCCCCGTAACGTTGCGAGTCACCCGGTGTTCCGAGATCGTCATCTCCTTCACCCGGATTTTCGGGTTCAGTCTCTATCGCAGGCTCTACGATAATCCGGTCCAGATCGGGAGAATAGCCATTGTTGTCTGAAAAAGTAATTGTATTCTCACCTTCAGTTAACGGGAGTGTCAGGTCATAGGTACCTACCGTATCCCAATCCGTTGTTTTGGGCAGGTCATGGTATTGCTCTTCTCCACTATTTGCGTGGACATAGAAGCTCCGAGGATCACCGGAAAAATAAGCTACCTTAACGCGGTAATCCCCTGTCATCGGGGCTATAATCTTATTGAACGTCAAGGAGCTCCCGCCATTCAGATAGCCAACCTTTTTGCCACCTGAAGCATTGGAACTGTCCATTACACGCGCTTCACCAGTCAGCGTATTGTCCGACTCTTCGGCTTCATAGCTGATCGTATACGGGATTACTTCAATTCGGTCAAAATCGGGGGAGTACCAATCATGATCCGAAAATGTGATAGTATTAACACCCTTATGAAGGGAAGCTCCCACATCATACATGCCTACTGTATCCCAGCTTGCCGTTTTGGGCAGATCAATCATCTCAGCCGTGTCATTGTTCACCTGCATATAGACTGGTCGCTGGTCACCGGAAATATAAGATATTCGGATCAAATATGTACCCTCTGCAGGTACAGTGACATTCGTAAATTGCAGTGAACTGTTTTTGTTCAAATCGGTTACTTTCTTCCCACCTGAACTAACGCTGCTGTCTACCACCTTGGCATTGCCTTTCAAAATATTATCAGCTGCTTCTGCCTCAATGATTGCACCATGCAGATTTTTCTTCCAGTCGTCTCCGCCTCCTTCTCCCGGTTGACCACTGTCCAAACCGCGAATCACAATCTTGTCGATGTCGGGAGAATACCAGTTGTTGTCATCGATCAGAATGGTATTGGTACCCGCGTTCAACGGAAGGGTCACATCAACCATTCCCACCGTATCCCAATCGACTGTCTTGGGCGGTTCTTCAAATTGCTTCTCCCCGCCGTTCGCGCTAATGTTGAATGGCCGCGAATCACCTGAAATGTAATAAACGGAGATCTTATAATTTCCTGCCTCACTTACAGTAACATTGTTAAATTGCAAGGAACTGCCTTGGTACATGCCTCCGACCTTCTTGCCGCCCGAAGCCGTCGGGCTATCAGTAATAGTCGCATTGCCGAGCAAAATATTCCCCTCGGCCTCAGCTTCATAGGTATTCGTATCATCGGCGTGAGCTGTTCGAGCGAACTGGCCCCCGCTAACTACCAAGCAAATAATGATAAAGAATACAAATCCTTTTTTCATAATTTGTCCCAACATAACATGCCTCCATTTTCTTTTGATTGAGTTAGGTCTCCATATGCCTATTCCTGTAGTGGTTCACAGCCATCATCTGTAATCGCTTTCATAAAGAGCTGCCAAATCCCCTCTCTCCTCCTTCCTTTCCTATATGCCTAATTGTAAAAAGGAGGAGGGGGATGTTCCATACCACAATGTTATTATTCATACAGGAAAGCCTCTTTCATTTGCCATATCATAGGTTAGTAAGAGGGAGCCTACCCAAATCATGTTCAGGAAAAATCGGAGGATCATTATCTTTACCTGACAGCCTGTATCATCATATACCTTTCCTGTATTCGTTAGGTGTTACACCTTGTGTCTTTAGGAATAGAGAAATAAAATAGGACGTACTCTCATAGCCCACATTCTGCGCAATATCATGAATCTTGAGCGAGCCATCTGCCAGCAGTTCCCTGGCTTTATCCAGTCTGATACGTGTCAGATAATCGTGGATTGTCATCCCTGTTTTTTCCTTAAAAATGGATCTCAAATAGTTTGGTGACAAGTATACCTGATCGGACAGACTGTTGATGGTAATCGGCTGATTGTAATTCTGGTCGATGAGGGTGCGGACCTTGTGAATCAGTTTGGCATTTTTGTCCATAAACCGTTCACCCAGCATGCTCACGGCATCTTCCGCAGTACCGAGAATCAGATCCTCGATCTCATGGAGAGTCAGCGCATTATAGATGGAATGATACAGCTCTGCACGCTTGGGAACAGGCTTATGAAGCTGCTCCAGCAGCTCATTAACGAGATCTATCGACCAGTCGCAGATGATTTTTTTCTTGACTCGCAGTGTTGCCAATCCCTCAATATACCCGTGCAGCTTCTGCGCGGCCCATTCAAAATCGAGGCGGTTAATGGCCTCAAACCATTCCTTTTGTTCAAATGGGGGCATATGCTCCGTATAAAACTGATTCGAAAGCGTCTCCGCATGAATAATCGTACCTGTACCTTCATAGAAACGCTCGTTCAAAACGATACGCGTCTGTTCGTACAGACAGTGAATATGGGATAACTCGGTTTCTTGCCCCCCTACAGCTGCCGTCACCGTAAAATCCAGGGCACTACGTATAGCCTCAGCCAAGTCTTCCCACGCGTAATGTCCCGGCTGCTGGGCCGCTTCCATAAATACACCGGTCTCCCCTTCCTTGTAATCCACAAAGGTCGCTTTCAGGTTCTTCGCCATGAAGAAATGATCAAGAAAAGACACCAGCCGAGCTGTGCAATCCTCCAGACTTTGCTGTTCCCCTTCGGCCTCCTTGGGATCGATACTGAACAAGGCCATTGCATATCGGGTGGTTTCCGGCTGACGAGTTAGACGGCTGAAACCAAGCGCGAGATCGATAGCCCGATCCGCATCTTTTTCGTAAGATAACTCCTTCAGAATATTGGCTTTGGCCGCCTCCAAGGAACGGTTTTTAATTACAACTTCCTCACAACGCTGTTTCACTTTGTTGATAACGCTTTCAATTTCATTTAGATCGAGCGGCTTTAGCATATATCCCACAGCCCCTACGTTAATAGCCGATTTTACATATTGAAATTCATCGTGTCCGGTCAGAAACATCACCTGGATCGAGTCAAAGCTCTCTTGTATCTTTCTCGCCAGATCAATACCATTCATAATCGGCATCTGTACATCCGTAAGGACGATATCAGGCTGGGTGGCCTCGATTTTCTCCAAGGCCTCCCTGCCGTTGCTCGCTGTTCCCATAATATAGATACCCATCTCTTCCCAGCGGATATAATCCCTCATCATCTCAAGTTCCAGTTCTTCATCGTCTACCAAAAAAATACTATACATCAACGTCCCCTCCCTTTTGTCTCTTTCTGTCTCTATTATATGTTTTTCCCCCCGTGGGACCATGGTCCATATAAATGAAAGTTATTTTCAAGTATAGATCGTTATTTTACCAACTCCAGCTCGCTATTGAAATAGTAACTTTCACCTGCTTCTGCATGAAGGATCGTTCTCTGTTTGCCCCAACAAATCGTGAACGTTCCCGGTGAGTAAGTGTGAATGGTCGTAGATATCAGCTTTCCATTGTCCCAGACAGCGTCTACCTCCGCGTTTCCTTTCGCTCTCAGCCCCGTTATTGAGCCTGTGCTCCAAGCCTGCGGGAGCGCTGGCAACAGATGAATCTCGCCTGCATAACTTTGCAGCAGCATCTCCGCAATGACAGCTGTACCGCCGAAATTTCCATCAACGACAAAGATATTGCTCTCTGCTCCGGCAATGCCTGATTTGGAATAGGTAAACAGATTATCGAAGCACAGGCCGCCAATCAAGTGTGAAAGCTGTTTATAGGCCATCTGCCCATCATGCAGCCTTGCAAAACCCAGACCAAACAGGGCAGCTGTAAACTCGACATCCTCCAGCTCTTCCTGAAGCATGCGGTTCTCCAGCGTTACACGCGCTGCCGCACTGAGTTCCGGTGTCCGGTCTGGTGTAATCTGACTGTCTGGATACAGAGCGTACATATGGGATAAATGTCGATGCTCCGGCTGTACCTCCTCGTAATCCTCCAGCCATTCCTGAAGCTGGCCTTTCTTACCGATCTGTAGAGGTGGCAGCTTGCTGATGGCTTCCTCCAGCTCCCTTCCCCAATCCTCATCTCTGACCAGAAGCTTTGCTGAAGTGAGGCAGAATTCAAAAAGCCGGCGCACCAGTATCTGGTCCATTGTCGTTCCCATAGACAGCTGCTGGGCACCATCTCTCGAATGACCAGGATAGAAATGATTCTCCGGCGAATTGGAGGGACCCGTCACCAGCCAACCGTTCCGAGGATGCTCACACATGTAGTCCAGATAGAATTTCGCGGATTCTTTAAGTATAGGATAGGCCACATTCTCAAGGAAAACATGATCCTGACTGTACTCATAATGCTCAATCAGGTGTGTAGCCAGCCATAATCCGCCTGTAACATTCAGCCCCCAGGAAGTCTCCCATCCAGGCAGCGTAAAGCCCCATACATTGGAGAAGACGTGCGCGACCCATCCGTCGCATCCATATAGATTACGTGCCGTTTCCCTGCCGGCTTTTGCCAGATCCTCAACATACCGAAGTAACGGAAGATGGCTCTCTCCCAGATTCGTAATCTCTGTGGGGTAATAATTCATCTGGGTATTCACATCAAGATGATAATCACAGCTCCAGCCCATTCGGCACGCTTCACCGTCATTCCAGATTCCCTGGAGATGCAGAGGCAGCGGAGAGTTCTCTCGAGAGCCCGCAATAGTCAGATACCGTCCATATTGAAGAAACAAGGCGAATAACTGCGGATCTTCATCCCCGCCACCCTGTTCCAACAAATGAATACGCTGATCTGTAGTCAGATCAGATTTCCCTTTGGCCCCTAACCGAATATCTACCTTGTCATATTGCTCGCTGTAATCTTGGATATGATCCTCTCTCAGCAAGGCATACCCCTTGTTTAAAGCCTTCATCAGCGTATCCTCGTTCTCCGTTACCCAATACTGATCTGTACGTCGATAATCTGTAATTACACTGAAATAAATCCATGCCTCATCCGCTTCGGTCACGGTCAATCGACCCTCTCCACTGGCGATGGTCCCCCCGGAAACAACCATCTTCACCAACCCCTTGGCCCATACGCCGCAAGTCCCATCACTATGTACATTTTCCGTCGCCTGACCTTGGAATTCGAGCGTGTTGTCATTTAAGGCGACAACCTTGAATGATTCTGTGCCTCCCTCCAAACCAAGCGTGAAGGATATGCTACCTGGCGTATCGCTCCAAATTCTGGAGGCCACTATATCATCGGTGTGGGAAGCAAAAACTTCACGAAGAATCGTGGTATCATCATCCTTCCAGAACGCCCCGGCAAGCGCCTGGGTCAGATCCAGCTCTCGTTGGAAGCTACCGCCCTCATCAGAACCCGAATTCTTCTTCTCAAAATCAATAACAACATCACATAATCCAAGATTAGTGCCGAAATTACGCTTCGTTGGCTGTAAATGCTGCTTGGCAAGACGATCTCCTCCAGCATAATCGCCAGCGAAGAAATAACCGCGCATCTCTTCCAGTGCAGCCTTGCCTCCTCCGGAAGGGTGCTCCGGGTCAATCCGACCCGACCAATAGGTGACCTCGCTCATTTTCCATACCTCACGATGCGATGACGCCATAACAACTGCCCCTATTCTTCCATTGCCCAGCGGCAAGCCTTGAGACCAATCCGTTGCAGGGGTTGAATACCACAAAGTAAAATCGTTCATATCATATCCTCCAGTCCAAAATGATTATCTTACAAATAGACTCAACTCATATGCGGTCCAGTTCATTCCCAAAACAGACAAACGCGCGATCTGTGAGATACAAAAGCGCGCGTTTGACTTGTTTTTATTCTAAAACCGAATCACAGCTCTGAATCGCCAATTCGCCCCAGACAGTTTCACTTCACAGTCAATCTGAAGATTTTGGATTCTGCGGGTTCCAGTGAGACTGTAAGCTCTCCAGACGTTTCCCCTTGGGAGCCTTCCCACAGATCTTGTAAGCTGTATACGGCATTGGCGTTTAGTCCGGCCCGCTCCAGCGAGACAGACTTCACCGCAGCTTGGGCAGCATCAAAGTTGAAGACAGCCAGATAAAAGTTCTTCTCTTCCGGCGATTCAAGGACAAACACGTCAGAAGACAGCTTCCCAAGATCGCCTTCGACTGGACGGAAGGTTCTACCCATACGAGCGACATTCAGAATATCCTTGTTACCAAGCCACGCTCTTGCTCGTTCGGCAGCATCCTCTTTGCGGAAGTCGTCCCCGAGCAGAAGCACCGTACCGGAAATAACTGAAGCTGTCAGGCGGCTGCGCCCTTCATGCCAGCCGGTGGCTTCCTGGTTGAAGCTCTTGTACAACACGGAATGGTCAGGATCATTGTAGCGATACAGCGTATTGCTCATCCACCAGCCGTGTGTCAGCGAGTTCAGCAGATATTCCGTATCTGCAAGTGTACCGAAGACATCACAGGAAATACGGCGGCTGTGGGCAAAAGCATATGGAAATAATGGCGCGATGGACAAGTTAATGAAAAACGGCCGACCGATTACTTCTGGCGAAAGCTTATGCTGTAAATAAGACATGCCATAGTGATAAGCCGCGATCCCTGTTGTAATATCCGGATTGTGGTGCTGTCCTTCCAGTGAGCCATGCGCCAAGAAATCCAGTTTGATATATTCGAAACCTTCCGAGATGAATTTGTCCGTGAACCAGTCGATTCTTTGCAGGTTGCCAGGATGTGTCGGGTCAATGGCCAGCCCGCCATCCACATCCGGCAGGATCTCGCCCTCACTGTCACGTAGCAGAATGTCTCCATAGGTGTATTTACCGTTCGTTCCTTCGACTGCCTGACCAAACTGATCAGGTCCACCCCAGAAGGCAAATGGAGTCCAGTACGTGCCCGCTCGATGTCCGTTTTGCCGCACCCGCTCCAGTGCATTCTTCATTTCTTCCGGTGTAAAATTGTCCCAGAACGCATCAAAATTGATGTATAACGTATCCTCATTCTGGAATCCAAACGGCTGCACTTCATTTTTCAGAAAATCGCTGGTCGCTGTATACAGATCATAGTCCAGATCACTCATGGCCGCAGACCAGCTGTTCCATCCGATCGGCACACCGCCCTCCCAAGGCAATTGAGCCTCAATCCAGGTATTGGCCTGACCGTAGGCTTCGAGACCTTCACGGTAATCCTCATAGAAACCGATGAATACGAGGGGAGATTCCACTCTTCTGCCTTTCACATAACCGTGAGGCTGGGAATCGCGAGTCAATTCACTCACAGCACCGCCGTACAGATCAATTGCCTCGATACGTCCACTTTGTTCGCTTTGCATACGAATCCCTGTTTTCCATACTTTATGCGTAAGGGAACCCATCACGATTCCCCGACGGCTGTCGGGCGCAAACAAGGCTGTTGCCTCGTAGCTCTCTACATCCAGCGGTGGCTTGACCACCGTATATCTGACCCATTTATCGTTATCAAACGGTACACGCAAAATGCTCGGTTCATCCTGGCTGGATTCTCCACCGAGGGATACGGCTTTGGACTGGATGACAGCCATACGGTTCGCCTTAAGCTCTTCATCGCTGACAATAGCGGTTTGCACCAATACAAACGGTGAGGATTCGTACATATAGAAATGTTGCTCCAGTTGCGGCAGTATCGATGTTTTATGCAGAACGACCAAGTGGATACCTTTTCCAAAACCCTCCCGAACAATTGCTTCCTGTGTCGTCAGTTCATGGCTCTGATAATGGTCCGTGCTGTATTCACGTCCCTGCCAGCGAAAAGCGCTGCGAATGCCCTTCACATGGGATGAATTGCTGGCAATGCAGGCTGCTTCCCCGTTATCCAGATCAATCTCCAGGCTTAGGTGTCCGTTCGTCGCACGGATATAGGTGTCACTCTGTTGCTGCACTTGTACAGATGTATCGCTAGTTAGCATCATATGCCTCCTTATTGTTGCATGCTGTAACTTAAAGTGGGCACATGCTCATGCGATGTGATGGCGGGTTACCACATGTCAAATGTCCGCCCACCCAAGTCTGCCCTCATTATAGGGACAGAATAGAGCGTTTTCCATGCAACGATCTTCCGATCCATATCGCGATTTAACACATCTTCATCCTACTGTTTTATAACTCACCGTCAGATGTAATGTCGTACGTCTGTCCGGCAGATGTCAGGAAACTTACAGTATTCGCATCGTTGCGTAAAGTCTCAACCACGACGCCGTCCAAGGTTACGAGAATCCGGGAATTACACCGGAGCACACAGGCTGTGCCTTGCAGAGAAGTGATCTTCGCTTCCGCAAGCTGCCCCTTGTCCCACCGGATGTCCACTTCAAATCCACCGCGTGCACGAAGTCCTTCCACACTTCCCTGCTGCCATGCATCCGGCAATGCGGGAAGCAGCTCCAAATATGGACGATGCGATTGCAGAAGCATCTCGGCAATGCCCGCAGATGCTGCAAAGTTGCCATCAATCTGAAATGGCGGATGTGCACCGAGCAGATTGGCATAAACGCCGCCGTGGTTGTACTGCTCCGAACTTCCATCCTTGACCAATCGAAGCATGTTGGAAAGCAGACGCAAGGATCGATTGCCATCCCGGAAGCGGCTCCACAGAGCTACTCTCCAGCCTAGGCTCCAGCCTGTGCTCTCGTCTCCGCGACGTTCCAGTGAGGTCCTGGCAGCAGAAAACAGCTCTGGTGTCTCCTCTTCGGACAACTGTCTTCCTGGATACACGCCTACCAGATGCGAGGTATGCCGATGGTACGTATCCTCGTCCTCGAAGTCCTTCGACCACTCCTGCAATTGGCCGTATTTGCCGACCTGAAGTGGTAATAGCCGCTCGCGAGTATGCTTCAGCTCTTCCCTGAAATCCTGATCTATTCCGAGCAGCTCGGAGGACTCGATGCAGTTCGTGAACAACTCCCAGATCAGCGAGATGTCCATGGTAGAGCCCGGACTTACCGCAGCTACACCTTCCACTGTCTTGAATTTATGCTCCGGCGAAGTGGACGGTGAAGTTACAAGGCTGCCGCTGCCATCCTCAATGAGCCAGTCCAGCGCGAAGAGGGCTGCCTCCTTCATCACAGGATAGGCGGAATCCCGCAAATATGCTTCATCTCCGCTAAAGGCATAGTGCTCCCACAAATGCTGGGTCAGCCAGATGCCTCCCATCGGCCAGTACGCCCAGCTTGGATCGCCGTCTCCGTAATCGCCAACCGGTGCAGTCTGTCCCCACAGATCCGTATTGTGATGCGCTGTCCAGCCGCGTGTGCCATAGTTGACCCGAGCTGTCTCGGCTCCGTTTTTCGCCATATTGCCGATCATGTCCAACAGCGGCTCGTGGCATTCTGCCAAATTGCATATTTCAGCTGGCCAATAGTTCATTTCGGTATTGATGTTCAGCGTGTAATTGCTGCTCCAAGGAGGACGAGTTAACGCATTCCATATCCCCTGGAGATTCGCGGCCTGCGTTCCAGGACGTGAGCTAGAGATGAGCAAATAGCGTCCATAATGAAAGAGCAGCTCCACAAGCCCTTGATCTTCTGCCCCAAAAGTCGTAATTCGCTGCTCAGTGGACATTTGTTCCGAAGCAGGCGATTTTCCAAGGTGAAGCTTGACCCGATCGAACAGCAATCGATAATCCGCAATATGGGAGTCACGCAGTCCGACGTATGATTTGTTTGCTGCCTTTTTCAGTATGGAGCCAGCAATCAGGGAGGCATCTTTCCCTTCAATTCCCGGAATCTTGTGAATCCCATTAAAGCTAGTAGCCGCACTGAAATAAAAGGTTGCCATCGTTGCACCCAACACATGAATTCCGCTGCCATCCACCGTTACCTGTCCATCCTCTGTCGTTACGGCTAACTGTCCTTCAAAAGTCATGCCCTTGTTATCGCCGGGTTCACCATATCGGATAGGATCATTGCTTGTCACATAGCTGGGGTCTACATGCTCCGGAGCTGTTCCTGCCAGAACAACTCTTTCTTCCTGCACTGAAATTGTGTGACGAAGCGGACTGTCCAGCTTGGCATGCACATTCAGCGCTCCCGCAACACTAGCGGTAAAATGCAGCACGAGCACTTGATCGGGATGAGAAGCAAACATTTCACGGGTATACCGCACATTGCCAACCTGATATTCAAGGCTGTGCAGTGCATGTTCCACATCCAGCGAACGTTTGTAGGAATGATAGATACCCCCATGGTCAAAACGGAGGAGCAAATCCCCAAAAGGAAGATACGATTGGGTGTACGGTCCCAGCATTCCTTTCGTTAAGGCATCCGCCTCTGTATAACGGCCCTCTTGTATCAGCTTGCGGACCTGAGGCAGAATATCCTTTGCGCCAGGGTTATTGCTTTCCTTTGGATATCCAGACCATAAGGTGTCCTCGTTCAGGCTGACTTTCTCCAGCTCCACTCCGCCGAATATCATGCCGCCCAGACGGCCGTTTCCGATGGGAAGCCCTTCTGTCCATACGTCTGCCGGTGTATCATATTGTAATTTCATGTTCTCTCTCCCTCCCAATCACTCATTCAAAAGTTAATCAGACACCTTTACTGCACTACTGATCGTATTGTCCGCTATGTCTACCTCACTGCATGCGATTAAATGGGTTACCTCTTCTATGCGGGGTAATTCCCCCTCTTCGTGCATGGATAGAATTTCATTCGACTTAAAGATTAGCCCGCCAGTACATTTGGCGCTTAGAACCGGTATATCGCAGTCGGTTTCAAACTGATTGTTCCGAACAGTGACTTGTCGGTGAACTGGAACGCTTGCATCCACGTCCACGTTCTCTGGGGAAATCAAGATCACAGGATGCTCCCCGCTGCCACACTCCACAAAACGGTTACCCGTAATAGTCACATCGTCCACCCGTCCAGACTCATACCAGGATTCAGCGTCTACGGCGATGAGAATGGCATTCATGTGAATCAGTTCAAAGGTATTGCCGACAATAGCGACTTTGCGCCGCGTCGTCACAAGGATGCCGCGCGTGGGCACCCGGGCAAAGTGATTATTTATAATGTCGACTTCAGGCGTCCACGTCACATTCTCGATCACATCATGCCTGCCAATGCCATCCGGCACCGGATGGACTAGCGTCAACAGCAGCTCACGCGGATTCAGCCTCACGACGTCAAGCACTTCATTAGCTCCATAGGTAGTAAGGGAACCGGAACGAACAAATTCAATTTTGTCTCCTGGATAAAACCCTGGAAGTCCATATGTTTGAGGATGCATAAAGCGAACCTTCACGGAATTCTCGGCTGGCTGTTCTATGATTCGCAGGTAGGTGCCATGAACATTGACAGGATCATCATGGGAACCGGAAAAACGGCTCTCTTCTACCTTCACCTTGCCCCGGCAGCTGGACATATGGATAAAATCCGCAAAACCAGCAACGGTCCTTCCCGTTTCCGAACGTGGAGACAGGTCCAACCTGCGGAAGGTGAGATTTTCGCTGAATTGACCGACAATACCAAGTCCATGCAGAAAATGCAGGCCAACATCAGTAAAAGTAACATTCGAACTTTGAGTAATAAATACACCTACCTGATCCCGAATGCCATCGCGGTTCTGCAAGACATGACCCGGAACCACCATCGGTTGATGATCGAAATGAAGACGTACCTTCATCGGTTCGAGCTCTTCGACAGACTTGGCCTTTTCCAACCAGTTGTCCATTCTCCAGGTCGTATTCCGCACCGGGTCAAAAGTCTGCATGGGGCCTTCTGTGAATCTCCAGCCCTCTCCGACCCAGGTCAGTCTACCATCCTGAATTTCATAGCGAGAATGGGGATGAACCTCGGTATCGAAGAAATCGTTGCCACATCCGACAATCTTCATCTCGGTTACCGTTGGTCGGTCATAATCGGTATGTAGATTACGTATCAACACATGTGAACAGCCGTCTAACAGGAACATGGTTTGCTTGCCATGAAAAATAAACAGGGAGCCGTTGCCCTCTATTGTGAACTGATCCAGATCCTTCAGCAAAATACCAATAGTCCTCGTTATATCAGCGTTTTCTTCCTCACTGGCTGTATTCGAAATATAATAGGGCGCTCGAATCGCCTCTTTCGGGTAGAAATGATACGTACCTTTCGCACATTCCAGCACAACGGGACCAGCAATTTGGGCCGCAGCCTGAATCGCACGGGCCATGGCCGGCTGGGTATCCAGCCCCGAGTCTGGCTGGGTGCCGTAGTCGGTCAATCTAACAATGGTGGAATTCACAGTTGTGCCATGTTCAGTAGAATGAATAAGTATCCCGCCCTTCTTTTTTGTTTCTCCGTTATTAAAACTGGGATTCTCCTTAAATACAAGGAAATCAGGTGCCGGCTCTATCATAAGCACCTGATTTCAATTTGTATCTTGATTACTGGGTCACATCATAGGCCTTTTGCAAGATTTCCAAATAACGGTCAAGCTTCAGATTCTGCAGACCTTTAACATAAGCGTCCCAGTCCTTATTCAGATCCTTGTTACCTGTGATGAATTGCAATTCATTTTGCTCGATATAGTTTCTGATGTTGGTTTGCAGCAAGCTGGCTTCGTCAATTTCATTTGGATCAATCCAGACGGACCAGATAGGGAACAGCTCTTTGGGTTCATGCCCTTCATACAACAGCGATGCGTCATATAATCTGCGCTCATAACCATTGGATGCATAAATATCTGTGCCCTGAACGAAAGTATCGCGATATTCTTTGGGCATATAGAAGTGAGCCATACCACTCCAACCTGCATTACGCGGTGCTTCACCTTCAGCCATCGGAATTTGTTTTACTACAGGTTTAACGTCTTTCCCCAGTGCCACATCGCCGTCCACCGGATCAGTCCAGTCAATTCCCTTCATGCCGCTTGCACCATTCGTTTGACCTTCTGGTGTGAACATGTAGTCAACCATTTTAATCAGGGCATTTTGCGCTTCTTCACTGGCCTTGTTCGTAATTACAAACTTCGCTCCCGGAGATACACCGCCCGCATCATGCGTCGCGTAGGACACACCCTGTGGTCCAGAAATCGGTGGCAGCGGGTTATAGTGTGCCGAGCGAGTGTTGCCTTCATCGATGTTTACGAAGATCGCGGGATGCATGGCTGCACCAGCACCCAGAATTTCTGCATCGGCATTTTCACCGATTTTTTTGAAAGCTTCTGCGTTTTGTGTGAAGGCACCAGGGTCAATCAGACCTGCATCAAAGAGGGACTTGATGTAAGTCAATCCTTCCTTCCATTCTGGTGTAATGGCTGCCGATTGAACTTTCCCATTTTCCATTTGCAGGTAGTTTCTGTCATCATCATAGACAAATGCATTCATCAAGAACGGAATAATTCGTACGCCGAACTCCTCTATGGAACCACTCAGCGGTACCTCATCAGCTTTGCCGTTTCCGTTCGGGTCCTGTGTTTTGAATGCTTGCAGCACGTTTTTGAATTCTTCGGTAGTCTTTGGCATTTCCAGATTCAGCTTTTTGAGCCATTCGGTATTCATCCACATCTTGCTCGGGTAGGAGCAGTGGAAACATTCCGTATACGCAACCAGTCCATAGATATTGCCATCAGGTGCTGTATTAAGCGTTTTCAAATTAGGGTTCTTCTCCATGGCCGCTTTGATGTTGGGCGCATATTGATCAATTAGATCATTCAAAGGAACGAGCACCCCCTGCTTGCCATACTTCAGAAGATCAGCCTGAGAGAACTGGTCTATATAGTGGGTAAGCAGATAGGCATCGGGATAGTCGCCGCTTGCCAGTGAGATTTGCCGCTTTTCCTTGGCCCCATCCGAAGGATTAATCTCCCAATTGAATTTGATATTAAATTTGTCTTCCACAAATGCAGTGAATTTATTGGTCGGAATATCAATGCTAGAGTCCTGAACCGCGAACACGCTGATATTCACCTTGCCGCCCTCTTCTGAGCTTCCCGACTGTGCAGTGGATGAGCTGCCATTGGAACACCCGCTCATGACAACTGTGAATGCCATTACCAGCATCATTAACGTTACCATACTTTTCTTCAAATCTGATCACTCCCTTTTGTAGTTTACCAGTTTGAAACGTGAACCCTTGCGTATGAACGCTCTATATCCTTTTTCTCCATACACCAAAACCAAAGATCAACCCTTAACGGAACCGACCAGCATCCCCTGTACAAAATGACGCTGTACAAATGGATAGATGACGAGTACAGGCAGAGTGGCGACCACAATTAACGAATATTTTAACAGTTCGGTAAGCTGCTGTCTTTCCACCATTTTCGCCACGTCCATAGCACCCGAACCGTTGTTTTGAATGATGATACTTCTCAAGATGAGTTGCAGCGGGAACAGATCTGCCGATTTGAGATAGATTAAGGCATCAAAGTACGCATTCCACTGCCCTACAGCATACATGAGAACCAGCACGGCGATGATCGGCTTCGATAACGGGAGTACAACACTCCAGATGAACCGCATATCACTGCAGCCGTCGATTTCACTGGCTTCCAGAAGCTCCCCGGGAATAGAGGATTGAAAGAACGAGCGGGCAATAATCACCTGCCATACCCAGATTGCGTTTGGAATCAGCAGCGCCCAACGGGTGTCAATCAGATGTAGCTGCTTTACCACCATATAGGTGGGGATCAGTCCGCCACTGAAAATCATGGTGAACGTAATGATCATCATCAGCGTGTTCCTGCCGAAAAAGGTTTTGCGTGATAACGGATAGGCAATCATGATGGTCAGCGCTACACTGATCAAGGTACCGGCGACCGTATAGAAAATGGAGTTACCATAGCCGATTAGAATTTCAGGCGTGTTGAATAATGCCTTGTAACCGTTGAAGGAAATATCTACGGGCCAGAGCCATACACGACCGGAAGTTACTGCTGCCGGGCTGCTGATGGAGCTGCTGACGATAAAGATCAGCGGATAAATGACCACCAGCGCCACGATACTGAGCAAAATATAGATAGTAACCAGGAACGTTTTGTCCGCAGCGGACTCTTTAATCTTTGTTTGAACGGTTGCAGCCATAGGTGAACTCCTTTCCTACCAAATGCTATTCTTAGTAACTCTCTTTGCCAAACCATTCACCGTAACCAGTAAGACTAGATTGATCAATGAGTTGAACAGCCCCACCGCAGTCGCAAAGCTATAGTTGGCATTCAATAAACCGACGCGATAGACATAGGTTGCAATGATTTCAGAATTGGCTAGATTGAGCGGATTCTGTAGCAGATAAACTTTCTCGAAACCAATTGCCATCACATTCCCGACATTCAGAATCAGAATGATGACAATGGTTGGCACAAGCCCTGGCAGATCTACGTGACGGATTTTTTGAAAACGCGAGGCTCCATCCACTTTGGCCGCTTCGTACAATGTGGGATCAATTCCCGCAAGGGCTGCCAAATATATAACCGCACTATAGCCCGCAGTCTGCCAAATGTCGGACCAGACATAGATTGAACGGAACATGCCCGGCTCACCCAGAAAATTCACGGAATCCAGTCCAAAGAAATTCATGGCGATGTTTACAAAGCCAAGCCGCGGTGCCAGAAACAGCATAATCATGGACACCATTACGACCGTTGAAATGAAATAGGGAGCAAAGGATACAAGCTGGACAAACTTCTTGAACTTGGCTCCGCGTACCTCGTTAATCATGAGTGCGAGCACAATCGGAATTGGAAATCCGGCCAGCACTAAATAACCGCTCAGCAAAATGGTGTTCTTCACCAGGGTCCAGAATAATGGGTTCTCAAAGAACAGACGAAAGTTTTGAAAACCAACCCAATCACTTCCCCATATTCCCTTGATGACGTTATAGTCCTTAAAGGCAAGAACCGCATTGATCATCGGATAATACTTGAAAATGAGAAAAAATAGCAAGGGCGGAATCACCAGCAGATGTAACTGCCAGTGCTTCATCATTCTTTTGCGGGCATTGGTCAGAAAACCAGGTCCCTTTGGCTGTGTTGATGTCTTGTGATTCAATACGATTTCCTTCTCCAGAACAATCCCCCCTTACCAGCTGTCTGTGATGCGCTAATTTTGGTAGCGCTTTCTTAGATCTGATCATAGTCGATTTTGACGTCCCATAAACAGGTACACCTCCGCCGTTTAACGTACAGTTATCCCGTTTTTGGGGGCACAAATCCGCGTCACGACAGCCATTTTTCCATTATGGAGGCATATTCGCAAAAAAAGACCGCATTGTCCGGAACACGGACAACACAGCCTTAGGGTCCTGAATTTATTTAATCATCAACCGATTGTCTAAATACGCTGGGCGAAATGCCGTTCAATCGCTTGAAGGCCCTTCTAAAAGAGTGAGAACTATTGTAACCTACCCGTGACGCAATCTCGTCCACCGTATAATTGCTCTCTTTTAACAAAATTACGGCCTGATCCATTCGTACTTTGATGAGGTGGTCAGAGAAATTGACACCCGTAAACTCTTTGAATAATTGAGAAATGTATTTCTCCGGCCGCTCCACATGCTCTGCAACCCGATATAGAGTCAGCTCTGTATCGGAATACATTTTCGCAGTATATTCCTTGATCTGTTTGATGATTTGAATATGGGCATCCTTCTTTTTGTTCGCAATAACGGAGCACAGTTCTTCCATGATTTCATAAAACTCAGTCTTTATCGTTTCGAGCGGCTCCGAGGAACCAATATCAATAACCCGCCGTTTCACATTCTCAATGGAGGCGTATTCCGTAAACGCCTTTTGATCCAGCAGCTTGAGAAAAGTCCCCTTCATTTCTCCAACAAGTTGATGCTTCATTTCCATGGACAGTTCACGCTGCTCCATGTTCTGCTCAACTATTGCTTCGACAATACGTTTGGCCTCTTCAAGTTCTCCTGCACGGATCGTGCCAATCAGTCGCTGCTCCGAATCCAGCGGATAATAATAAGTGGTGTTTTCGGTTTGGGTTTCGTTGTTCCACATCATGCCTTTTTTGTTCATGTAGACTGCATATTCCAGCGCCTGATTGGCCTGATCAAAGGAAAGACTGACCTCTGTCAACGATGTAAATAGATTTCCGAATCCGGACTGGATGGTGATCCTGTATTCATTGAACACATACTGTGCCAGATTCTCCATGGTATGCGTGATATCTTCCTTTTCACGATCCATTTGGGGGTCAGTTTCCTTGGAAAAGAACAGGATGACCACTTTATCCGAGCCCATATCCGTCATCAGGACATCTACGCCCAGTTCAGCTAATGCCTGCTTCAACAGTAGGCGGGAGGCATTCAGTTCATTCAGGATCTCAACGCTGTCCATACTGGCATACCCCTTAATCTGGACAATTCCGGCATACCCCGTGCCTGGATACAAATTAATATCTGCCTGTTCGGCGGCTGAAAGAATCTCATCCCGCGATTTGAATTCACCGGAGATCAACCGCTTCAGAAAGGCATCTCTGACCAGTGGGAGCTGGCGATTCAATTCGGATTCGAGCAGCTTGTTCTTGGTAAGCATATCCGCAATATTTCCACTCAAAAAATCAAATTCATTTTTGGGAGCCGACTCATCCTTCCCAAACTGCTCTTTCATTACACTTAACAGTCGATTGATTGGCATACTGTTGCGATAGGCCAGCACGAGTCCAACCATCAGTCCGATGAGCAGTGTGCCGCCAGTAATCAGTAGCGTCATCCCCTTGATCCTGTTTGCATTTTCCATCAGGACATGACGGGGGATGCCCGCCTGGTATACCCATCCGTTCTTATCGGATCTCGTAGTGATTACGAGATCATCCCCATAGAACTGGCTGACTCTACTTGGGTCAAAATGAGAGTCGGAAGCCATTTTCACCATCTCGGGCTCTGCGCTCCCCTGCAGCGCAATGGTATTGCCCTCCGCATCGCTGATATGAACCCAGCCGCCGTATCGGTCATTCAGGCTGGACAACAGATTGAGAATCATCTTCTCGTCAATGATTACAACGGCAACAGCCGGTGAAGAATCATTGAAGCTGTCCAGAGGCAATGACTGCATATATGTGATCACCGAGGTCTGCTTTCCCCTGCTGACATACGAGCTGAGCGGTTTAATTTCACTCCGGTGGGTCTTCCCCAACACGTCCTTCATCCATTCTTCCAACGAAAGGTCGTTATAACGGAAATCCGTGTAATAGTGATTCGGTCTGTACGAAGAACCCGGGGTCAAAATTAGATTGTAATTCGCAAGATAAATATAATAATTTTGCAGAAAATCATTGGTCTGTCCAAAGGTCAACACATTCTCCATCGTTCTCCAGATCCCATATACGTTCGTTTCGTTGTCCCTTTCATTCATGAGAACGTTCAATTCCTGGTTGACCGCAAGCTGCCGGGTGAAGCCCTCCACTTCCGCCATGCGGCCCTCCAGTATTTCCTGGCTCTTCTGAAGTTGGGTAACACTATTCTCAATGGAAATGGACTGTGTTACGGAGATGGAAGTCAGATAAGACATATAACCGCCAATGCTGGGTATAACCAAAATGATCACGTAGGATATTAAAAATTTACGAAAAACATTGGAATATTTAATGGGTAACCCTCCTCCCCCTCCTTGAGGTATTGGTAGCGTTATCAAAGATAATAACATTTTGCGGCTTAGTCAATTGTTTTATCTCATTTCTCCATCGTGTTTCATTCGGGAATGAATAAAAGGCAACGATAAAAAGTAGATTATCATTGCTTTTTTTAACATTTCCGAAGCTCTTTGGTTTGAGATGATTCATGACTTCAATAGCGCGTTTTCCGGTACGACAAACCTGCCCTCCCCTAACTTCTTATCATTCAGAAAAAAGGGGCCATGATGGCCCCCAATCCTTGTTTCACTTCATTTCTTCTTTGCTTCTTCGCCCTCTGTCCGGGGGGTTACAACCTGATCGGCCGATGCTGCTTCAATATCGCCAAGAGCCCAGTGTGTGGAAGGAACATCTTTCCACTGCGGCTGCGAAATGTTCGTGAGTGGTGCTCTGCCTATAGCTCGATTGATGGCAACAACTGCTTCCGCTCTTGTCAGTACGGCATTTGGTCGAAAAGTTCCATCACTATAGCCTTTCAGGATGCCTGCACTTTGCGCTTTCAAAATGGCTTCCTTGGCCCAGTGGCTGCTGATATCAGAGAATCCATTGCCTGGAGTTCCGGCATCCGGACCAAGAAGGGCCACAAGACTGGCCAGCTCCGCGCGAGTTATGGACTGATTTGGCTTAAACGTACCATCCTTGTAACCATTCATCAGCCCCAGTTTACTTACCTTGGCAATCGCGTCAGCTCCCCAATATTCAGACTTAACATCACTGAATGAAATAGCAGGTCCGTTGGCTTCTTTCTCAGATACCATTGCCAGTATGGTTGCCATCTCTGCACGGGTGAGCTTGTTATCCGGCTTGAACAAACCGCCCGGATATCCTTGAATATAGGCCTTATACTGAATATCCTGACCATTGCCAGTACTTGGTCCCGCCTCTGGTGTGCCAGATTCCGGAGTTGGTGATGGCACAGAAGTATCTGAAGGCTTTACGACTGGAGTCGATGGTCCGCCTGGATTGGATGGCGCACCCGGATTGGATGGACCACCTGGATTCGACGGATTTGTTGGTTCACTGTTTCCGGTATGGACAGTAAATTTCAGTTGGTCGGCCAGCATGAGATCACCGGATTTCTTAACAGCTTTGAGTGTATGCTGGCCTTTTGTCAGTCCCGAAATGCTGTAAATCTCCTGCATCATTTGCCGACTTGGACTATATGCGTTCACAGTTTGCTTCAGTTGTCCGTCGACATAAATATCCATTTCTCCCTGCTCGGGTCCAGTAGGTGTAATCAAACTTATTCCGGTCCCTTTGAAGGTGTATTCGAAGAAATCTCCATTCGCCGTCGTAGAATGTACGTCATTGAGATAATCACCGCCGAAGGAAAAACTGAGATTCAACGTTCCCACGGGCTGGGCAGCAAGATATGTTTTGCTCAGTGTAACGCGCTCTCCATTAACGGTGTAATCAGTGCCCCGAATCAATTCATTAGAGCCGTTGGTAATACCCTTGAAGCTTTCCACCTGTTTCAGCAGCGTTACATCAATATCAGCGTGAGCGGAAGCTAATTTGTCAAAGCTCGCATTCACCGGATTAATCATATTCGGAAGCTCAACCTTGAGCATATCAAGTAGCATGAATCTACCCGACTTCTTGACGGCCTTCAGCGTGTGCTGTCCATCCGGAAGGCCCGAGATGCTGTACAGGTTCTGCTGTGCCAATCGTCCGTTGCGATATGCACTGACCGTTTCCTTGAACTGACCGTCCACATAGATATCCATCTCTCCCTGTGATTGGTCTACCTCTGTGAACAGCTGGATCCCTGTACCTCGGAAGGTATACTCAAAGGAATCACCATTTGTCTCGGTATATTGTACATCATCCTTATAGTCACCCATGCCTCTCCCGGTGCTGCGGGACCATGAGCCATTGTATTTAATGGCTGGATCGTCATTATTGATGAGTGCATAACGAATGCCCGTTGTATCACTGACTTTAACTACAAGAGTCTGCGGATCACCAGCGCTGAAAATGACGCTTAAGTCTGTCGTTCCTACAGGCAATTGGGTGAGATATTCTTTTTTGATGTTCAGCTTGTCATCGACCACCGTGTAGTCGTCTTCACTGAGCATTACTCCGTCATTTTCAATGCCAGTTAATGTGTTTCCGTTCAATGACAGTGTAACAGCAATGTCCTTCTGTTGTTCTGTTGCCTTGTCAAAGTCAGCAGAAGCCGGACTAATGGCGCTGTTCTGCCCGCCGGTGGCAATTTCCGTTGTTACTCTAAGCGCATCCAGCAGCATATATCGGCCCGATCCTTTGACTACCTTCAAGGTATGCGAACCGTTATCCAATCCGGCCGCACTATACAGCACTTGTTGGGCCTCTCGCTGACCACTCGTATTAGCGCTAACCGTTTCAGGCGTTCCATTATCGAGTGTGACTATCATTTCTCCCAGCCCTTGATCTTTCTCCGTCAGCAGGTCAATGCCTGTTCCAGTAAAGGTATATTCAAAAGAATCACCGTCTGTTTCCGTAAAATGTAGATCATCTTTGTAATCCCCAAAACCTCTGCCGGTGTTTGGACTCCATGAACCCGTATATTGGATATGGTTGTCATCATCATTAATGTAAACCACATCGGTCACGGCAGCAGCATCTGCTGCAATTTCATTTTCTGCATTCGCGGCAGGTTCAGATCCAGCGTCTAGGTCAGATCCTTGCTGCGTATTTATATTCGCTGGACCAGTGTTCGAGGAATCCGAAATAGCGATGCTCAGATCCTGTTTGCCATCGATTTGCTCCTTGCCTCCGTTACGCTTCCAATCCCCACTATAGCGCATGCCCGTATCATCATCATTAACGGCCGATGTGCCGTTCAGTGCGGTTACTTTAACCATTCGGGAGGCATGGGGTTCCAGCACGCCGCCACTGAATTCCGTATTATAAGTTCCCAATTCGGAATGACTCCAAAGGTCACGAACTGAAGCTGGACCTTCCAGTCCAAGATCGCTCCATTTCACTTTTACTTCGGCACTCCGATTGCCCAGATTGAACAGAGCTACGCTGTACGTACCATCTCCGTTATTGGCATACCAAACCTGCTGCTTGGTATCTATGGATACCGGATGACCTGGACGTCCGGCCTGATTGACCGCGATAACTTCGTCATTCGTAAGCAATTCCAGTCCATAGCTATCTAGCCTAGTCAAATCATTACCTGTATAAAGCGGTACTGATGAGATCGCCCAGAACGTGGTAGCGGTCTTCCTCTCATCCTTGGTCAGACCATCCATCGAGCCATTCCCCACATTTAGGGAGTCGAAATCGTTCCAACCCCCTGGCCCTGCATCACGCCACCAGAGTGCCGCTATGGGGAATAAGCGTGAAATACTCGACCATTCAGTCAACCCCTTACTGCTATCGTAGGCTTCAATATCCCAATCGATCCGCCAGCCATTTGCATACTTTTTCCAGACGTCCACGTAGTTGTGGTCAAGCGCCCAGGAAAGCTCAAACCAGATGTTATTTCTATCCAGTGCCTTGGACCATGCCTCCACATCACCGCGTGCATCCCGGCTCAGGTTATTGATCCCTGATCCTGGAGTCACACTGTCGAATTTGACAAAGTTGATGCCCCACTCACCAAGAAGATCCGCGATGGAATCAATGTACTTCTGTGAGCAAGGGTTCGAAAAATCAATTTTGTAAGTATAAGAATCCCAAGCATCCATAATAACAAGCGGCTTTACCGCAATATCCTGCATACGACACGCTCCGCCCGTACCATAAATCTCGAGATTTTTATCATAAGCAGTAATTGATAACCCCGGAATTAGATAGATCCCGATCTTCTGTCCGTTATTATGAACATAATCAATGACCTCCTGAAATCCGTTCGGATAAAGAACAGAACTCGGAATCGGACGGCCGTATTCATCCTCGTCACCGTTCCAGCCAGCATCAATATTAATGTATTCATATCCATGAGCTTGCAGCTTCTCGCGCATGGCGTCCGATTGCTTCTTAATGCTCTCGGCCGATGTCCAGTTACCCGCCCCGTCATATACCTGCATGCTGTAACTGCTCCAGCCCATATATGGCTTCTGGGCCAGACTTTTATCTGCTGCTTGTGCCACATTGCCTGTCGTTCCCATCATTCCGAACTGCACTGCTGCAATCATAACTACCATAAAACACATTGCCATCCTTTTTCCGATTCGTTTCAAATTATCCCTACCCCCTCTGAATTTGGTCGTTCAAATCCTTGTTGATAGCGCTTCCATACGAGAAAAGAATAGTGGATGAGGGATTCCTAGAATAGGTACAATTCGGTATTTTACGTACAATTAACCTGAAATACAGGGGCAAATCGTCGCATAACGAACCTTTTTCCATTACTGGATAAATAAACAAACAATTAGGACGAGCAACGACTAAAATCGGTATACAAATAAAAAAGGCTCCTGAAGGCATCAATGCCATTCTAGGAACCTTTTTCGTGATACATTATGATGCGGTCGAGAGGACTCGAACCTCCACGGGGGTTAGCCCACACGGACCTGAACCGTGCGCGTCTGCCAATTCCGCCACGACCGCGTATATCGTATCTCCGAGAAATTATATCGCGGCGACAAGAAATAATATATCATGTGCAGGTAATTAGTGTCAACAAAAAAATATAATTTCCCACTTCAATGTATGTAATATAACCAATATATTGTCCAATTTCTCTCCCGTTGAAACAGTAGTTACTTTTTTGTCATCGATTAGAATCCTTCATTCGAGTTTTTTCAACATAAAAAGTCAGAATTCCGTTAACATTGAGGTGCTAAGAAAACATTAAAACAGGTTTGACATTTTCGCATTTATGCAATATAGTTTCAAAAGGTTACAAAAACTTAATTATTCATTTGCCGAGTTTCATGTTTGAAAACGGGGGAACCATTTTGGGTGAATTATTCTTATACATAGGAAATATAGGGAACCTTCTACCGAACCCTTAGCTAACTCCGTAGGCATCGAAGGGAGAACACAAATTTTGAAAAAGCTTATCATCTCCATTTTTGGAGCAGCAGTACTATTTACATCCGGGGCAACAAGCACTGAGGCAAGCAGTATTAACACCGTGGTAAACAACATGACAGGCATTCCTTACAAATGGGGTGGCACTACGCTCGCCGGGTTTGATTGCTCGGGATTTATGAGATATATTTTCAACAAATACAGCATTGAATTGCCACGTACTTCGCAGCAGCAAGCCAAGGCTGGCACGCCGGTATCCAAAGCTAATCTGCGTACAGGTGACCTGGTGTTCTTTAATACGATGGGTAATGGCATTTCACATACAGGTGTATATATCGGTGGCGGACAGTTCGCTCACGCTTCAAGCAGCAAGGGTGTAAGCATCACTCAATTATCCAATCCTTACTTTAATGATCGTTACGTAACAGCTCGCCGGGTAACAGGACAGTTTATGTATAACAAAATGTTGGGCAAAATATAAGTTGAACACGAAAAGGCTTCGGTTATAACCGGAGCCTTTTCTTTGTCTACATTGATTTTTAATCATGAAGTCGTCATCAGGCTATCAGACTGCATTCAACATTTTTAATGTAAAGCCTTCTGTACTCTCATTGCACCCTGAGACAGCGCATGGCCTCCGCCTACGGCTCCAGCCACAGCCACCGTCTCCATAATCTCCTGATCGGTAGCTCCTTTGGCACGTGCCTCTTCCACATGGTAGAACGTACATACCTCATTATTGGCAAACAATCCAATACCCAAGGCAATCAGCTGTTTGGTCTTGGCATCAATCGCTCCTGCCTGAAAACATTCTCCAGTGAACTCATGATAAGACTTCACCACTGCAGGCAGCACGTCGCTTAATTCACCCATCTGATCTTTATAGGCATGAACCTTATCATTCATCAGTGTCATGGTTACCGCACATCCTCTCGGCTGATATGTTACAAGCTCTCACTGTACCTATCTTCTCTCCCGAAAGGTGCAATTATGCCAAAACATCCATGGTAAATGAACCTAAAATGCATGTCCTATTCTTCGAGCAGGCTCTTGCGTGGTTCGCTGAACAATTGGTACTGATAATTCCGGTCAAGCTTGACCACACGACGATTCTGACGGCGAATGAGTACCTGCTCCCCGTCCCAGGCTACGACAATGCCTGTCACATCATTGGACTGAATCTCGTCCCGAATCACCCTTACTTTTTCACCCGATAAACGCAGTGCATCCAATTCTGCATCACTGATCATATTCCCGACGCCTACTTTCTCCATAATAATTATTTACAAAAAGAGACCTAAATGAAAAGTCATTTAGGTCTCACGTGACTGTATTGGACTGTCATGTCATTCGAAAGTATGTCCCGACTGAAAGTTACCGCTGCGCGTGCTCTTTGCTGTCGTTCTTCTCAAACCAAAAATCAAGCACTTTGGCGGACATCACACGTTCTTCAAGGTACTCCACTTGATGCGGTGTAAATTGTTCTTTCCAAGAGAAGGACAACTCTTCGCACAAGCCTACAATCGTCAGCAATTCTGACCAGGCAACGTAGCGTTTGTACCAGAAAAATTGAGGATGTTCAATCATATAGGGATAAAGGTCATCGAATTCCGTATGTTTACAATCCAGGGCACGCTCAAAATGTACTTTCGATTCCGCCAGCTTATCAATAAAAAATTGTTCTGTTGCCGGTTGGTTACCCATGGTGTTGCCTCCTCTCCCTAACATAACCCCATTATAAATGAAATCAGCGGTCATGCAAAGGCATTGTTATAAAAATAGGCACTTTTCCCTTTAAAAAGTCATATTTCGTTATCGTCAAATTGCACGGTGCCGTCGTTCAATGAACGAATGCGCACCAACGCTTCAACCGGGATGCCCTGCTCACGAATCGTACGTGCTCCGGCCTGAAAACATTTTTCGACCACGACACCGAATCCAACCAGTTCCGCACCCGAACGTTCAATAATTTTAATAACACCGCGAGCAGCATCGCCATTGGCAATAATATCGTCAATGAACAAAATACGATCATTCTCATGAATATATTCACGGGATACCATAATATCCGTTACGATTCCTTTAGTAAAAGAAGGCACTCTTTCACAGTAGGCATCGGGGTCAGCCAAAAGTGTTTTTTTGCGACGGGCGAATACCAGCGGAACACCCAGTTCATATGCGGCAGCAAAGGCCACCGGAATTCCCGAAGACTCCACTGTAATGACGCGAGTTACACCACTTTCACGGAAACGAGCGGCAAATTCACGTCCCATTTCCATCGTCAATGCAGGATCAATCTGGTGATTCAGCAGACCATCCAGCTTCAGCACCTGATCTGACATGACTACACCTTCTTGTAAAATCCGTTGTTTCAATACTTCCATAATTTGACCTCCCAAGCCTATCCTATGACGTAAAAGTATCATAGATCCGGCTAACAGTTCAAGCGAAATTGCCTTTACTCTTGTCCAGAGCATGTAAATGACCCCATGCCGCACTTCAATTGTCATGACTTTGATGGGTCAAGCATACCTTGTACCATGGCACCCGCATGTCCAAACTATTCAGGGGCCTGAGAGGGGAAACACATGAAACAGGCATTTCGGGTGCTGCAGATCGCATTTACATACATTGGAACGGTAGTAGGAGCCGGCTTTGCAACAGGGCAGGAGATATTGCAGTTTTTTACCCAGTATGGCAAATGGGCCACCATTACCATTGGCTTATCGACCATGCTCTTTGTCTGGTTAGGTACAAAAATGATGCTAATTGCCCATGATACCGGCTCTCGCTCATACGAGGATCTTAACAAGCATCTATTCGGTCAAAAAGCAGGAAATTGGATTACCTGGGTGACTCTCCTGATTCTCATTGGAGTAAACAGTGTCATGTTGGCCGGAGCCGGATCGGTCTTTGTAGAGCATCTGGGACTCCATTACCAGACAGGTCTGATTGTTACTCTTATCGGTACATATCTGCTGCTTGGACGCGGCATTCAGGCCATTCTGCAAATGAACAGTATCGTGGTGCCCATGATGCTCCTGCTTTCCCTCCTTATGATCACCAGCACCATACATCATCCCGGCGCAAACCGATTTATTACCTTAACCACTGACAGCAATCCAATCCAGGTCTGGTTATCGCCTCTGTTGTATACTTCATTCAACCTGGCACTTGCCCAAGCTGTACTCGTTCCGGTGGGGAATCAGATTCGCAGCCGAAAAGTACTGAAATGGGGCGGCGTTCTGGGCGGGATTGGTGTAGGATTCATGCTTATGGCAGCTCACTTTGCCATGTCAGCCCAGATGCCTGGCATCACGCAATTCGAAATTCCAATGGGCAGCATTGCCTTTCAACTTGGATGGGTCGTCCAGTCAATCTATGTATCCCTGATTTTCATGGAAATCTTCAGTACGTTTGTAGCGGATATTTATGGAATGACCCTCCAACTCAGACAGCATGTCCGAGTACATCCCAAACTAATCATCCTGGCTATCATGCTCTTATGTTATTCGCTCAGCCAGTTTGGATTCAGTTCACTGCTCTCTATCCTTTACCCCATTTTCGGCAGTTTGGCACTGTTCTGGGGTACAAAATTAGTAATGGATCGATGGGGAAGCTTTCGCGGGCGCAAAAAACATTTATAACAATGAACGATATGGTTGAATACATCTCTTCCCTTAACATAACAAAAGCCGCTGATAACCCAGCGGCTTCTTTCTTTGCCCTCTCCAGAACCTAATTCTGGCTCGGAAATTGCAAATACATTTTTTTCAGTTCATTGACCGATCTGCCCAGAGAGTAATGGGTTTTGGCTTTCTCACATGCCGAACGAGCCAGCTCATAACGGTACGCCGGGTCAACCATAACCTTCTCCAGCGCTTCTGCCAATGCATACGGATCTTCTGAGGGCACCAGCAAGCCGTTGCTCCCGTTCTCGATCTGCTCTGGTATGCCGCCCACATCTGTCCCTACAAGGGCAAGACAGCTAAGCGCTGCTTCAGCAAAAACAGACCCGAATGCCTCGGCCCGTGAAGGAAGTACAAAGATATCAAAAAATGGCATGAATTCCTCAGGATGCAGCGTATAACCATAAAAGATAGTCTCATTATAAATACCCAGCCGCTGGGCCAATTCTTCCAAATCCGGACGAATCGGTCCGTCCCCAATAATATGAAGCACGTAATCATGTCCCCGGGCTTTCAGCTCGGCACAGGCTTTGAACAGAATATCCAGCCCTTTCGCCGGAACCAGTCGACATACGGTGACCAGTTGTGGTATGGCATTTTCATGGGGGATGGGCTTGAACCTTTTCTCATCAAAACCGTTCGGAATCACACCGATGACATCAGGATACTGCACATAAGGCGCCAGATAACGACGGAAAGAATCCGATACCGTTAATAGTCGCTCTGCCTGATGCTCCAGCTCACCATAGATCGCCAGCAGAAACTGATGCTCCGGTCCTTCCGGCTCAATACGGCCGTTCAGGATTAGCTCTCGCTCATAACTGGAGTGAATCGTTTGAATGAGGGGAACATCCGGGAAAACCTTCTTCATTGCAAGCCCCGCGATCGGGTGATGGGCATGAATCAGATCGTAAGGCTTCTGAATACGCAGCTTGGTCCACCACAAATAATCCCGGTAGGTTTGCATATATTTTTGAACGACAGGGCTATCCTGATACTGGGCCCAATCGAACGTCTCAAACTGGATATCCTCTCTGCCCTTGTTGCGAATTCGCTTAGGCAGCGAGAACAGATCCATCTCCCACCTCGGGGTTGTAAACCTCTCTTGCATATACGGAATCATAGAGGATACACCTCCGGGCTGCTCCGGAGGAAAGAAAAGCGCCTGCAGCAATCTCACCGTTAGTTTCCCCCTTTCTAGCATAAGTCTTTTCAGTACATCTTCCATCATGATATATCAGAACATATGTTCAGTAAAGGTACAAAATGAGATTCCTTATCACTCGGACATTAATAGCTGAATAATAGAATTCATTTCAATATCAATTGTACCATGCTGGTTCTGACGCTGACGACATTACGAATATTGTTAGGTCCTAGCGCACAGCCTTACTTCTGAGTCGTATATACAACATATTCAGGAGATGCTCGGCTAAGAAGCGATATATGAATGGAGAGTTAAACCTCTTTATCGAAATGTCGGTATGCTAATGAAAGCCGGTGAGCGGTGGTTAGCTCCCGGCTTATTACATGTATTTTATATGTTGCATACTGGTTATACAGACAGGCCTGTGGCCGCCTTTTCATATGTACTAAAGCCTTCTGTCTCTCCCACAAAGGTATAGCCATTACGCTTATAGAATTCGTTCAATGTTGCGTTATCCGCACCGCAATCCAATCGAACGATGTGTTTATCCTCAAACTGTATCCCGCTGCTGGACCATTGCAAAATCGACCGTCCCAAACCACTCTGAGCATATTTTCTACGTATCGCTAATCGGTGCAGATAAAGTGCGCCATCCCCGGCATGCGCTTTGCTTCCCCATAAGTGCACATCCCATGCGCTTGGCTGGCTCATTAAAATTACCATGCCAGCTACGTCAGAACCCTTCTTAAATACAAATACGTCCCCACGCTGAATCGCCTCTGCCGTATTATGGGAATCCTCACCCTTTAACAACGCATTCCACTGAGAAGATCCCTGGCTCCGCAGCCATTCGGCTGTTTCCATGAGCAGGGACATCACATCCTCCGTGTCTTCCGGCTGAGCCTGCAATGCTTTAAATTCATCATTAATGTAGTCTGTTGTGATACTGAACGAGTGCTTCATGATTCTCCTCCACTTCCAGGTCTCTCTTAAACTAATGGTACTATACCGGGAAATGACTTTTTCGTCAAAAAGACAACAAAAAAGGTAAGAGGATGTCCCTCTTACCCATCTATCTTCGCTTCATCAATAATTTGATTCCGGTATAACATCGTGAGATGTAATGTATCAAATTCAAGCTCTTTGTCCAGCTCCTGCATCAGAACTTCAACCAGACTCTTTCGCTGAGCACTGGTGCCAGGAACCTCGTAATCCATATAGCCTGACAGATCCGCATATGAGGTATCAATCGTTGCTGTACCGACAGGTAATCCTCCGCGTTCTTGCAGATACAGTTCATATACGCGAAATTCCCGATCTTTGCGCACCAACATGACGTAACAGGCTTCTTCAGCAGCTTCAATCTCTTCCAGATCTTCTGGATACTCGATCTCTACCTCATCCGCAAAATCCCGGTGCACCCATTCCAAGGATTCCAGTTCCTGCCCCTGATGCCACATGCGAATTGTAATGGTGTCGATTATTTCTTCATCCAGCTCTCGTACCAGCAGCTCAGCAGCAGCATCCTGATAACTTTCTGCGGGCTCATCATACCAATGTATTTCACCCTGTACATCCGCACCATATTGTTTCAGAGAGGCTTCCGCCACTTCCTGTCCATTCGCGTCATTAAATACATAGGTGGATATGCTGCGTCCTGCGCTTACCATTTCCATCTCCAGCATATGTTCCGGGTCTTCATATGTAAATGATTCGGCTTGTGAACCGGGGATTACGTGTACTTCATTTACAGCAGCTCGATTACTCTTTCCATCCGCATTATACGTATCATCAGACTGCGACGACTGAATTAGCAGATCCGTATGGGACTCTGGCTTCTGTAACACAGAATACAGTGTACCGCAGCTCACAAGCACTTCATATTCAGCAGCACTTACCGCATCCGCAAGAGAACGAATATATTCGTGCACCTTCTCGACAATAACCTGTTCTGACTCGTCAGGTAACGAATTCTGCTCCATTTGAAGGCTGCCGGATACCCGATCCCCTTCCCTGAACACTAGCAGAAGCGAACCCGCATATTGACCGTCCACCATAATATCCTGCACTTCGCCACCTGATGTGCGAAGATCAGGAATCAGCTCTATTTTCAGTTCCATGTACCTGTCCCCCTTAGTTCCTAACGTTATTCTGTTAGGATGCCCTTGAGAGCGGTAGTTTATAAGATAAAGCGTCTAATCCGATTTAAGGGCACATTGTTAGACGGACAACACATATTTTTGGATAGCGTGAGCTACACCCTGATCGTTGTTTGAAAGTGTAACCTCATCCGCAGCTGCCTTAACTTCCTCCGGGGAATTGTCCATCGCAATCCCTTTGCCTGCAAAGGTCAGCATTGTGATGTCATTGTAGTAGTTACCTACCGCCATGATCTCGGAAGGAAGGATTCCTTTGGCTTCAGCCAATCTTTTGAGAGCTGCACCTTTGGAAGCTTCGGGATGCATCAGATCAATGAAAAAATCACCGCTGCGTGTCATATAATAAGGAAGATTCCAGGTCGACCACTCCTGTTGCACCGCGTTCATCTGCTCGATTGATCCAAACGCAGTGAATTTGGCAAGTGGCTCTGTCATATCCGCCCACTGTGGTAACTTTAATGGCTCTGCCATGAAGTTTTGATACATCTCGCGTACCTGCAACTCCAAACCTTCCGGTTGATCCACGTAAAGTCCAAACGCCGTGTTGATATCAAAATGCACACCTTGCGTTCGGCAGTATGTTATGAAAGGCTCCAGTCCCTGTCCATCCATCGCAAAATGGTGCACCACTTCACGAGTCTCGACCTGTGCCGTTACCGCTCCATTATGTGTAATGACATATCCGTCAAGTCCCATCTGCTCCATAAATGGAATCGTATTCGCTGGACCTCTGCCTGAACACAGGACAATCTCGGCTCCCTGACGGGAAGCACGAATTAAGGTCTCTTGCGTCATTTCGGTAAGTTCATGATGATCATTAAGCAGCGTTCCATCGACATCCAGTGCGATTAATTTAATTGTCATTGTCTTCATTCCTTATCTGTAAGAGAGTCGCACCCACCCAAACCCTCCCTTCCGAGGGAGGGCCCCAGAGGGCTCTGCCCTCTGGACTCCCGCTTTGTTAACCGGCGGCGGGTGGGATCTTGCTATGTGACGGTTGACGTAGGAGCGCTTGATTGCCGGTCCCTCCGCTTGACAGCGGCGGTCCCGCCCAAGCTTAAGCGGGACCATTACGGGCAGGGCTTCGCCCCCTGCCCGGCTCCCTGCTCCGCTTCGCGAAGGGCGGGAGCTGTTGCGCCTGGGGCGCGGTGGGCAGCGCTTCGCTCCCTGCCCGGCTCCCTGCTCCGCTTCGCGAAGGACGGGAGCTGTTGCGCCTTCGGCGCGGTGGGCAGCGCTTCGCTCCCTGCCCGGGCTCCCTGCTCCGCTCCGCGAAGGGCGGGAGCTGTTTACTTCCGCAGAAGGTCTAATTCTTCTGCGGTTAGCTCGCGATAGCTGCCAATTTCCAGATTGGCATCCAGCTCCAGGTCACCCATGGCTACACGTTTCAAATAAACCACACGTTTGCCAACGGCCTGGAACATTCTTTTCACCTGATGGAACTTGCCCTCATGAATGATGAGTGAAATGGAAGAGAGTACGCCCTCTTCGGTCTCCTCACAATGAAGTACAGTCAGCTCCGCAGGCAAAGTCTCATATCCATCATCCAGCTGAATGCCGGCTTTGAATCGTTGCACATCTTCTTCATCAACGTTCCCTTGCACACGGGCTTCATACGTCTTGGGTACATGTTTGCGGGGGGATAACAAATCATGCGCAAGTGGACCGTCATTCGTTAGAATAAGAAGGCCCTCTGTATCTTTGTCCAGTCGTCCCACCGGGAATGGATCGAAGACACGATCTTCTTTACGCAGCAGGTCAATTACCGTTTTATCCCGATTATCTTCAGTTGCCGACACCACGCCAGGTGGTTTGTGCAGCATCAGGTAGATCATTTCCCGATACATGATCCGCTCTCCGTCAGCTTCAATCACGTTCACGTCCGGATTGACCTGCACACCGCTATCTTTCACCGGTTTACCGTCCACACGAATTCTGCCCTGCTTCACCATCTTTTTGAGTTCACTTCGTGACCCCACACCCATATGGCTCAATATTTTATCCAGACGCAGCGTTTGTTTGCCTTTTCCATTCATACCGATGTCCACCTCCAGCCTGCCGGATATTCATTCTTCAGTACACCATCCAGCCATTTCCCCCAGCCGGCAGCGAAACCATCCACACATACCAGTACGTAACCTTTGGCTACCGTATCTGCTTTGCGTTCTACACGCGATTCTTCGATGTTCAACGTCTCTCCCTTGAGGTACCTTACGGCTTCTCCGTTAGCGGATGATAGATTGATGAATCGCTGCGACTCTGTTGTATGCAAAGCACATGCCAGCGGATGAGAGGGCACAAATCGCCCATTCTTCATGTTACCCATAAACCATCCTGGCCGTATAACCTTGAGCCCTTCCAGACGAGCAGCACCCACAGAAGATTGATACACCCGATCGCCGTAATACACCGTTTCTCCAGCAAGCTCGATTTCCAGATTTTCTTGTACAAATTGAGCATATACCGTTCCAGGATCGACACTCGCCTGGTCGGTTCCTCGACCCTGACCCCGTTCGTTTTTGCGGCCACCTCGTTCGTTTCCTTTACCCGGTTTTCCCTGAGTCCTGCCACCACGTGAACTCCTGTCATTGTCATTGCGTTCCCTGGATTCGGTTCTCATGAGACGTTCCCGTTTCCGTTCTTCTTTCGTAAGAGGTGGGGATACATGGATAGATCGGTCCTCGGATTCACCGGGATGCGTGAAATCTCTATCCACTGCCTGTCCTGTCTGGACTTCACTGTTCGCTTCACGACCTGCATCTTCTTCGGCCATAGATTGCGCACGATGCTGCAATACAGCAACATAATGTCCCTCCCCCTCCAACAGATGAGGCCATAACCTCGCAGTGCCGCGTGTTTGGTCCAGCACAGATTCCGTCTCTTCTGCTGTCTCAGGCAACATCTGACGCACCCAATCCGGGCGCCCTGGAGCAAATCCTGCAGTATCAGGGATGTTATTCACCACAAAATCAGGATTGATGTTCAGAAACTCCGCAATCATCGCTTCATTTTCCTCTGGTGCAAAAGTACATGTGGAATATACTATCGTTCCTCCTGGAGCAAGGAGCCTGGCTGCCGTCTCCAAAATATCGCGCTGCATCAGCACACATTTTTCCACCGAATGATGTTCCCAGGATTTCACCATGTCCTCATCTTTGCGGAACATGCCTTCACCCGAGCAAGGAGCATCGATTAACACTTTATCAAAATAATGAGGAAATGCTTTCGCAATTCGCTCAGGTGACTCGTTCAATACAACGGCATTACGTACCCCGTACAATTCCACGTTTTTGGCGAGAGCCTTCGTTCGTTCCCCATGGATATCATTCGTAACAAGTACACCTTTCCCCTGAAGCTTGGCTGCGATCTGGGTTGATTTCCCGCCAGGAGCCGCGCACAAATCAAGCACACGTTCCCCAGGCTGCACGTCCAATAACTCCACAGGGGCCATGGCACTTGGTTCCTGAATATAATACAAGCCGGCATGATAATAAGGATGTAACCCCGGCTTAACCCCGTGAGGCACATAAAAACCCGTTCCGCACCACGGAATGGGTCGCATATCAAATGGAGCAATTTCCTTGAATTGTTCCAGCGATATTTTCAGCGTATTCACTCTCAGCCCCGCATGTGGCGACTGCTCATAAGATTTCATAAATTGTTCAAATTCATCGCCTAACAAGCTTTTCATTCGCTCGGCAAATATCGAAGGCAGCTGTACAGCCATAATCCCACTCATCCTGTCTTGTTAAAATTGCATATAGTTCTATGTTATCATATCCGGGCATGGCTTTCCTATTGATTCATACGTATTCCACTACAGCGTGTAATGTAGTATAATGGCAAGTAGATTGATTGATGTGCAAAAATTCGGGTGTTTATGCATATTATCCCATCCTGTATTTTTGCCAAAACTATATTTCGATATGATCGATGGGGGATGTCTTAATGAAATCCAAGAAGAAAAAGAAAAGTGCTGCGATCCTTATTTTCCTGGGTGTTTTCATCGTAATGATTGCCGTACTCGTTCTGGTGAATCAGCAATCCAAGAAACAGATGGATAGCGTGCAAAATGCCTATGGCATCGCCGCTTCCAAGCTTAATCCCGCAACACGCGAATTGCTGGACGATCCGAACTACCAACAAATTATTTTGCCTGATGATCTGAAAGCCAGAATTAATAACAAAGATAGCTTCTTTGTCTATTTCTTCGCCTCCGACTGCTCACACTGCCGTGCGACAACACCTCAGCTGATGCCATTGGTGGACAGTGAAGGCATCGAGCTTCCTCAGTTCAATCTGCGGGAATTCGATTCCGGTTGGACTGATTATAACATTGAGTACACACCGACTCTGGTATATTATCAGGATGGTGTGGAGAAAGACCGCATGGTTGGCGGACTGCAGGAAAATGGCAGTGACAATGGTTATACTTTGGATGACTACAAGCAATTTTTCGAGAAATATAAGGGCAGTGCCACTCCATCAGCAAGCTAATCGTATATCCCCATAATATCGAACACCCCGGCCAATTCCTCTAGAGGAGCTGTCGGGGTGTTTTTTATCAAGTCATATGTTGGACACTATGTTATTGATCAAGTGAATGATGACTTTCCATGACAAGCTTACTCGCTCTGCTAGTTCTGTTCCTGCTGCAATGCTTTCATCTTCTCTTCATAGATTCGTCCACGTGTAGGACTTCGGCGTTGGGGAATATTGGGCTTCAGTTCAAGGGCTCGTTCCCGAATCTTCTGAACCAGCACCTCATCCTTAATTTGAATGTGCAAATCTCTGTAAGGAAATTTCTGTGGCTCAGCACCCGAAAGTCCATCAACCAGTTCCTGTACTTCTTGCACCAACGGCCCAAGGGCAATGCCTCGCGCAGTTTCCGGATAGGACTTCAGCAGATCTATCGAACTCTGTAACATCATACGTCCCCCACGAAGGTTCGCATTTCTGAAATGGTACAGCCCCACTGCGATTTGCAGTAATCCTTTGTACAGAGCATCCCGATCACGTTCAAGCCACAGCTCTTCCAATACCTCATGGCATTCAAAGTAGTCCTGATCGCGATTGAAGTAGATTAGATAGTCAACATACAGCGGCTCATAGCTGCTCATCCGGGTTTTCGCCCTTTCTCGCCGCATTCAGAAGTGCTTTCACATCATCTAGAAGGTCTTTCAACCCTTCCATATCATGACGCTCCCAGCAGTCATTGAAGCGCTTTTGTGCCTCTATCGCTTCATTCACGAGATGGTAGAAATACAACTGATGTATGATTTTCAGCGTTCTTGATACGATATTGGAATCATCCTCAAAAGCCTTTTGCGCCTCCAGAATTTGCAGACGGATCGCCGACATTTCATTATCGAGTACAAAAGCGGCTTCAGCCGTTTTTTTCAACCTTGCCCTCATATCATCAGGCAGGCTCTCCCGAAACTTGTAACTCAAGGAGTGTTCAATAGTAGCCCAGAAGTTCATCGCCAACGTCCGAATCTGAATCTCGGCCAGCACGTTCTTCTGTCCAAGGGCTGTTTGAACAGGATACTCAATAATCATATGGAAACTGCGGTAGCCGCTCTCTTTGAAATTGGTGATATAATCTTTCTCGATTAATACCGTCAAATCCTTACGACCGCGAATATACTCGGCTACCCGCCGAATATCATCTACAAATTGACACATAATGCGGATACCTGCAATATCCTCAATGCCCGTTTCCACCTGATCAAGCGGCACATTCAGGCGTCTGGATTTCTCCAGAATGCTGGATATTTTTTTGACACGACCGGTAACGAATTCGATCGGGGCGTATTCTTCCCTTTTCTTAAGCTCCGCCCGCATCGTTTTAAACTTAACTTTCAATTCCTCTACCGCTTGTTCATAAGGAAGTAAAAATGTACCCCAGTCTCTACCGTCCATGCTTATGCCTCCTGTCTCTATAGCTTCCCCTGTTCTTATCCATTATACATGATGTTAAGCGGGGGGAAGAGTCCCGTACGACATTACCCTCTTCCACGCTTCTAATTTCCAGTTCGGGGAACTTCGAAACAACGCTTAACGATGCTCTGCACCGACAGCTTCCGATATATGGCTGTAACCGTCTTTGCGCAGCAACTCACGCAGTCCGGCATGAATCCGCCGATTCACTTCAGGTCCTTCATAGATTAATGCCGTATAAATTTCCACCAGGCTGGCTCCAGCTTTAATCTTTTCGTAAGCATCTTCGCTAGTGAAAATGCCACCCGATCCGATGATCGGCAGCTTGCCTTCAGTCTGGCGATAGATCTGACGAATGATTTCCGTGGAACGGTCACGCAGCGGTTTGCCACTTAGTCCACCTGTCTCTTTGGCATGTTGATGGGACAGTCCGTCTCGGCTGATCGTTGTATTCGTTGCAATGATTCCGGCAACCCCACTATCTGCAATGGTACTTACCATATATTCAAGCTCCTGGTCATTCACATCCGGTGCAATTTTGACCAGCACCGATTTAACGGCACCGCCCGCTCTTTTGCGCTGCGTCTCCATCTCATTCATGACAGCAGCAAGCAATTCCTTCAATTCATTCCCATGTTGCAGATTACGCAAATCCGGTGTATTTGGTGAACTAATATTCACCACAAACAGGTCCGCATAATCGTACAGCGCCCGAATGCATTTTTCATAATCCAGATGCGCTTCTTCATTTGGAGTCGCTTTATTTTTACCTATATTTACGGCCACTGGAATTCGGCGCTCCGTAAGGCGTGCCAATTCACCCGCCATCGCTTCCGCTCCGAGATTATTGAAGCCCATCCGGTTCACCAAGGCCTCATCGGGAGGCAGGCGAAATAAACGCGGCTGGTCGTTGCCAGGCTGTGCAAGCGGTGTGACTGTGCCTACTTCCATGAAGCCAAACCCAATGGAAGAAAAGCCTGTTACAGCCTGTCCGTTTTTGTCCAAACCGGCAGCAAGGCCTACAGGCGTAGGGAAGTGGCAGCCAAACATATCCACAGCCAGATCCGCTGTTTCACGCACGCCATACATGACACGCAAACCGGATGGAACCGGGCGAATACTCCCCATTCCGCTGAGGCCGCCGATAATTAGATGATGGGCCTGCTCAGGGTCCATTTTGAACAACAAGGGTTTAGCAAGACTTCTGTATAACAAATCACTCACTCCGTTCTGGTCCGGTACGCTGAAAAAACTGCTTTCCGTCTTTTTCATATGTAAAAAAACACTCTATACACAAGTCTATCCGTTTCTTCTGCAAAAGGAAAGTAGTTTGAGCATAGACAGAAGCATTTAGCTTAAACTCTAAGCGCTCACAAGAAATCCACCCGCCTACTGGAAATGACGAGTTGAATTCTTTACAATGGGAGCATGGCTAGATCGATAGTAGCCTTATTCCATGAAGGAGGAACAGCCCATGGCTCCCAAACGCAAACCACCTACTTTGCAGCAAAAGAAAGATGAGGTCAACCGGAAAGCCATTATCTGGACGGCAGCCAGCGTCGGTGGACTGATCATTATCATTGGTGCGCTTATTATTATCGCCAACCTGTAAATGCTCCAACCGACTGTTTCTGCATCTACATACCAATCCAGCTTGGATTTTACGTTTTCTTCTGTCTGAATCACTTGTTTTTCGTTTAATTCAACCAATGATACGTCTTATTCGGATTACTTTGCTTGGGAACAAGTGTGTACCGGTAGCGATCCTTTGCTTCTGGAATAACAGCTGCCTCTGGCAGCAAATCTTTCCCGATGCGTACCGGAGTTCCCTGAGGAGCAAGCGCAAACAGCTCTTCCACATCTTCAGTACTCATCCTCACACATCCAAGGGATTCATCCAGCCCGATACTGTTTGGCTCGTTGGTCCCATGGATGGCATAATTCGTGTCAGATAACTGCATTCCTCTACTCCCAAATTCGCCGTTGGAGCGACCATTTGGATTAACAACCTTGTCTGATATTACAAACGAACCCTCTGGCGTGCGATCTCCCCCAAGCCCCACCTCGTAATTCCGAATAATCGTGTTACCGCTAATCAGTGCAAGCTTATGTCTGCTCTTGTCCACAATAATCTCAAGCCGATCCTGCAAAAAAGGCTTTCCGCCTAACGTATCCACAAATGCAGCGTTTTTGCCTTGCGTCGAATCTGAAATCGCACGCGCTCCTTCATCTCTGTTCTTCCCGTTCCCCATTTCCCCTTGCTGATGCATGGCTAGTAGTGCCGGGAACATCCGGGTCATGCCTGGTGCAGTTTCTCCCAGAATATTATCAGGAAAGGGCTGGGCAAGCTGTGCCACATTCTTCGGCCAGGTTCCATTTTGTTTTTTATATGTAATCATTGCACTTGACAGCGCTGCCGCGGATTCCTGTTTCGCTGTCCAGGCTTGTGCCAGCCGCTTGATCTCTTGTGATACTTCGGGTGGTTCACAATTACACTGCTTGGCATCATAACTCTGTGCGGTTAATTTGCCATTGCTGTTGGTCTGTACGATGTATTTCACCGACATATTTCGCTTCCACAACGTCCAGTTACCAGCAACCTGCATCCCAAGCACAGCTGATGTCTGCACTTTCGGACGAGACCCCGACCATGCAGCTGCCAATGCAGCTTCACCCTGGTCACCTCCACCGAATGCCGCTGCTGTAAACACATTGGAATTCACTACAGGAGCCGGATCATCTGCCGGGCTATCTCCTGATTTGTCTGTGGAATCATCCGTCGGTTCCAACGCCGAGGCCAAGACATCTGCCGCATCACGATTGAATCCAGGAGCATCTGCAGGGGGTAATCCTGCCAGTACAAGCAGCATCAGCAGAGTGAGCCACATCTTGCGAACACGATGTTTTTTCTCCTTTTGCTCAGCCACCTCGACCAGCTTCTCCTGATAATCCACCCATATATCTGCCGGTGCCTTGCTTCGCTCGAAAGCTTCGTAGACTTCACCCGCCTGCTGAAAACAATAGTTCGCCTTGGCCTCCTGCCCTTCACCCAAATATTCCTTACCGAGTAAATACCAGGCCATTTTATTATCTGGATGTTTCTTTACATATGTTCGTAAATGAGTATTTTGCATCCGATCCTCCATCATTTCGCCGTATTCCGTTTCTTTCTATATCGGCAATTGATGATAAGAAATCCATAGGACTTGAGTACCCGGATCGAAGCCTCAATATTCGACAAAAAAGCACACTCCCCTGTCCCAAAGACAGAAAAATGTGCTTTTGTATATTCATATGAAAGGAATTAGCCTTCTTTATTGAAAGGTTCATCCGCTACTTTAATGGAGTCCGTAGGGCAGCCGTCGCAAGCATCCTGCATGTCGTCGAACAAGTCATCCGGAATTGCTTTGATCCCTTTGTTGGCATCCCCATCGAAAATTACTTCTGCCAAACCTTCATCATCATAGTCATAAATGTCTGGCGCCGTTGCTCCACATGCTCCGCACGCAATACATGTATCCTTTTCAACCCAAGTAAATTTACTCATTACCTATCTCTCCTCCTATTATTCAAAAACGTACAGTATTTTTATCTAGAAACATATTAATACAAAGTAAGAGTTATTACAAATCATTTTAACAGCCTCAAGACTCCATTATGCCCTATTTAATCAAGACTTTGCAAATTATCTTTTTGCAGCGAAGTTCCCCGCACTTTATGATTGCGTAGTAATACGGAAGGATCATCCCCCAGCATTCCAGCTGTAACGATTGCATTTTCGCCAAATTTGTCACGTAATTGATCCATAATGCGAATCAGGTTTTCCTTCTTCGGCTTCTGCTCATATTCAAACAGATCAAGCTGTATCGCCGACTCCTCGCGCGGGATTAGCGTTTGAAGGGTTACTCCCAGCATACGAACCGGCTTGCCCCCGCCCCAATGTTTCGCAAACAAAGCACAGGCTTCCCGGTATATGACCGACGCATCTTCAGTAGGCACTTCCATCATGCGTGATCTCGTAATGGTCTTCATATCCGGTGTACGAATCGTAATCTGAATGCCCTGACTGAGCATTTCGTGCTTGCGCAACCGTCTCGCAACCTGGTCACTTATATTCAGTAACACCCGATGCACATCATCCATTTCAGATATATCCGCAGGTAACGTTGTCGTGTGTCCAATCGATTTGTTTGCTTCACGTTCAGCCTGAACTGCTGAATGATTAATGCCGTTTGCTGAATTTTTTAACCAAGAGCCATTGATTCCAAACACATCGGTTAACATCCGCTCGTCTGATTTGGCCAACTGTCCTATCGTTTCAATGCCCAGCTTCTTCAGCTTTTCGGCTGTTTTTTTACCAATGCCAAACATCTCGTTACACGGTCTATGCCATAAAATCTGAGGCACATCTCTCATCCGCAAAATCGAAATGCCATTAGGCTTTTTCAAATCAGAGGCCATCTTGGCAAGCAGCTTGTTGGGTGCGATTCCGATTGAACAAGGCATCCCCAATTCATCCCGGATTCGGTTCTGAATACTCTCTGCAATTTCCAGCGGTGTACCGAACTGTTTGGACCCTGTAATATCGAGGTAACATTCATCGATCGAGGTCGCTTCGAGCAGCGGCGTATAACTGTAAGCTATTTTCATGAATTCTCTCGAATACCTTCGATACAAATGAAAATCCGGTCGAATCACTATTAAGTCAGGACACTTCTTCAGCGCTTGATGAACGACCATGCCTGTGGAGATGCCCCTTCTGCGAGCTGTGTACGAACAAGTTACAATGACGCCTTTGCGCACTTCACTGCTGCCAGCAACGGCGGTCGCTTTTCCTCTATATAATTCCGGTTCCTCAGCTTCATGTACAGAACAATAAAAAGCATTCATATCGACATGCAGTATCACTCGTCCGGCGGCAGGATAATATCGATCTACGTTCATGTTATTATTCGTTTGGTCTAAAGACATGATCTACCACCGCCCTTTCTTATACACTATTCCTCGAAAAACATTCTCTTATCTATTATATCAAAATACCTTATGTAAATATCATTCATATCCCCTTATTTTCGAAGAGATTTAACGATCATTCGAATGACACCCCACACGGCAACGACCATAATAGCGATCAAAATGAAAGAAATGATTATATTCTCCCAGACAATAGTCATCCTCTTCCCTCCATTTATGCAGAGCAAATTTAGAATCCATATTCAATCCCGGAATAGCTGCATATAGATGAAGCATAACATATTACAAGACTACTGTTTACAACACACTCTACTCTACAATCCATCATTTGTTACACCAAATGGTGAATTCGATGTAGCATTTGGCGATAATGGTGCTATAATAATTAATTATACAAATTCACGATTTTAGGACAAATCTACACTTTGAATTTAATACAGTGTAGCGTTACAGAATCGAAGGATTCGTCACCCATATGATCAACCGTTTTTTTTCAAACACACCATTAAACTTTCTAAAAAAAGCGCTTCATCTTAAAGGAGGATCTTCATGTCAAAGGCCATCTCCATCTTCGATACGACTTTACGTGACGGCACACAAGGGGAGGGAGTCAGCTTATCGGCAGATGACAAGCTCAAAATTGCCAAGAAGCTTGATGACCTCGGTGCTCATTATATTGAAGGCGGAATTCCCGGCAGTAACACCAAGGACATTGAGTTTTTCAAAAGAGTCAAGGAATTGAACCTGAATGCCAAAATTGTCGCTTTTGGCAGCACGCGTCGTAAAGGCAGCATCGCGAGTGAAGACGCCAATTTGAAGCGCATGATTGAATCAGGTGCTCAGGCAGCGACGCTGGTTGGTAAATCATGGGATTTTCACGTGCACACAGCTTTGCAAACCACTTTGGAAGAAAACCTGTCCATGATCTACGATTCTATTGCCTACCTGAAACAAAACGGCATGGAAGTCATCTTTGATGCAGAGCATTTCTTCGACGGATTCAAGCACAACCCGGATTATGCACAGGCCGTGCTGACCAAAGCCCATGAAGCCGGAGCGGACTGGCTTGTGATGTGCGATACCAATGGCGGAACGATGCCACATGAAGTATATGAGATCGTATCCACACTGGCTGGGCGCCTTCCACAAGCTCAATTGGGTATTCATACACATAATGATTGTGAACTTGCTGTCGCCAATACGTTAAGCGCTGTACAAGCTGGGGCCAGACAGGTCCAGGGTACAATGAACGGTTATGGAGAGAGATGCGGTAACGCCAACCTCGCTTCCATTATCCCTAATTTGCAACTGAAGCTTGGATATGAATGCGTGTCTGAGGATTCGATGCGACAACTCACAAATGTGGCCCGTTACGTTAGCGAGATTGCCAATGTAAATATGCCGATCAATCAGCCATATGTCGGAAATGCAGCTTTCGCCCACAAGGGTGGCATCCACGTCTCAGCTATATTGCGTGATTCGCGAACCTACGAACATATCGCGCCCGAGCTTGTAGGGAACAAACAGCGTGTACTCGTCTCCGAACTGGCAGGACAAAGCAACATCGTGTCCAAAGCACAGGAACTGGGTCTTGAATTCGATCCGAGCAGTGCCAATTCACGTCAGATCATTGAGAAGATCAAAGATCTGGAACATCAGGGTTATCAGTTCGAAGGCGCCGATGCCTCGCTTGAATTGTTGATTCGTGAAGCCAACGGTGACATGAAAGAATTGTTTACCTTTGAATCGTTCAAGATGCTTGTTGAAAAAGTGGCTGGAAAGTCTGTTGTTTCGGAAGCCTTTGTTAAACTTAACGTAGGCGGGACAAGTGCTTATACTGCGGCTGAAGGCAATGGTCCAGTCAATGCACTGGATAACGCACTTCGTAAAGCCCTTGTGCAATACTTCCCTTCCCTTGCCAACATGCATCTCTCCGACTATAAAGTACGTGTTTTGGATGAAAAAGACGCTACCGCAGCGAAGGTTCGTGTATTAATTGAATCCAAAAACACCGAAAACACGTGGAATACGGTCGGTGTATCCGAGAACGTGATTGAAGCGAGCTGGGAAGCACTTGTACACAGTTTCCGTTATGCCCTTCTTCAGGAAAAATTGCAGCACGAGCCTGATGTAGTCAACATACCTGCTCACGGACTAAGCAACCATTAATGCATATTTCCCGGAAAATAAAAGAAGCGCCTGTCTCCAATAAACATTGGAAGACGGGCGCTTTTGCTTCTCGCTTGGCTAATTCGCAATTAATTCCTTAATTTTGCGCTCCAGCTCTTTTTCTGGCAGAATCCCCAGGATAATTTCCTGAATGACACCTCTGGAGTCAATCAGTACATTCGTCGGAAAAGCGATACCGTTATATTTGGCATATGCTGTTCCGTCTTCATCAAGCAAAATAGGGAACGTCAGTTTGTATTCATCCACAAAGGCTTTGGCATCCCTGATTTTATCGTACGTGGTTACATTCACACCGTACAGATCCAGTTTGTCTTTGTATTTTGCTGCCAATGTATTAAGCTCAGGAGCCTCCTGCTTGCACGGTTCACACCAGGATGCCCAGAAACTGACGAAGATGGCCTTTTCCTTGGCTCCGTCTACAGAGTAGGTTTTCCCATCCATGGCGTGCAAAGAGAAGGCTGGTGCCAGTAAACCCGCCTTTGGCCCCGTCTCTGTGGGCATCGGCTCCTCTTGCTTAAACACGGCTGCAATTCCGTTGTCTGCATTTTGAGCCAAAGCAATGCCCACAAGCAATACAACACCCAGCAGTATGTATATGTTTCGTTTCATGGCCAGCCACCCTTTTATTTGATCAGCACATCTAACGCAAATGCAGCAGATGGTAACGCTTTTTTGGACTTAATCCAAATGCGTTCTTTCATATTGTACCCTGTTCCTTTAAAATTTTACAATCCGGGTTAAACAAAATAAAATTAAAAAAGGACTCCTGCCGAAGCAGGAGCCAAAGAGAGAGGGGTGAATACAAATGGCAGCACTTCACGAGCAGCAGAACAGCTTCTACATCCCCCGCTCCGTAGAGCAAGAAATGTCTAAGCATATGTTCGCATCGCTGCCAATGGAAGCCTGCGGGGTTGTGCTGGGTGAAGCCGCAGCGGGCGGCATACGAATCAGTCGGTTTCAGCCGATTCGTAACGTAGCGCCTGACCCGCTGCACCATTTCTCGCTGGATGATGCAGACTGGATTCGTTGTGTGTTCAATGAGCCACAATTAATCGGACTCTTTCACTCCCACCCCCGAACCACGCCCATTCCTTCCAACGAGGATCTGCGTAACCTACCGATTTTCGCCGGATTACTCCAGGTATATCTTATCGGGTCGCCTGACCTTAATGCTGAATCACAACCAAAGATGCTTCTAAACGGTTATCAGATCCACACAGGTCCTGATTCATCCATTGGAATGGCCCATGTCCATTCTTACAGCTTACAGGCCGCCCAGCTATGCGTGACTTAACTGGGTGTACAGATCGCCCAATGTGTTTACCTTTTGATGAGTCATATCCTCCAGATAACAGGACCATAATTGTGCAGTCATTTTGGCATCCTCCAAGGCGTGATGGCGTCCATAGATTGGAATGCCTCTGGATTCCAGCAATTCATCCAGCCCATAGCCTGTTCTGCTCGGTTCAAGCCAACGCGCCAGCATCATCGTATCAATGAGCCGGTGCGTGAGCCTTACTTTGGATGTCCGCCATAAGGCCGCATTCAGAAAAGCCCGGTCATGCGCGCTTGCATGAGCAACCAGTACACTCCCGCCAACAAAAGACATGAAATCATGCAAGCCTTCCAGCAGCGACGGAGCTTCCAGCGTCATTTCCTGTGTAATTCCTGTTAATTCGGTAATGTGTTCCGGAACGGTAACTTTGGACTGAACCAACGTATAGAACTGCTCATTCTCCAGCATGACACCGCCATGAATGCGCACCGCCCCAAAGGAAAGAATCTCATCCCCATGCTGGGGAGAGAAGCCTGTCGTTTCCAGATCAAATACGACCGCATTCAACTCGTTCAAGGGCGTGTGCAGCACCTCGGGTCTGCGCTGTTCTCTCATCATCGAACGGATAAACGCCATATGTTGCGCCGTAGGGGCTCCCATTATGGAAGCGATGGCGGAAGGAACCCCTCCCTGGCGCAGCGAATTCCAGAATCCAGTATTGCCCCTTGCCGGCTCTCTCATGGACGTCTCCTTTCTGCAAACCGAAGTTGTCTTTGCAGCGCACGATGTACTCGCCGCACCAACCCTAACGTATCCCGGAGCTCATAAAGCATTTGTTTTTCCTTCAACTGTTTCTCATTCAGGAAACCACCGCTATGCTGCAATCCATGTTTAATCACAATAGGTGTACTGCGTCGGAGCCTCAAAGCTGTCATAAATGCACGCTGAGCTGCATCCAGCAAAGTAAGCGGAACTGCTTCAAGCGAAACCAACCTCTGAATTCGCTTGAGCGTGGATGTTTCCTTGATACCATGCTGCAAAGCCAGAAAACGCGCACTGTTCACCAGTGGAATATACAAGCCGTATTTCACATCAAACCCACCTGCATGTTCACCGAATCGTTCGGTCACTACCCGTCCGAGGATGTTGAGTGTCGCCTTGTGTTTAACGGTATTACGCAGCACGGCATCGGAAAGCTCAGGAACTGACCTGAACCCTTCATAAAACGCAGAAATCCATTCCTCCGCCAGCTCAGGCTCACCCGCAACAAAACGCATGTCTGAAGCGATAATCAAATTGCGAACCGGCTCCCATGACAGATCCGATCCCCATGCTTTCAGTTGTTCCTTCCATGATTCCAGCGTTTTCCTCCATAAAGACTCAGAACACATCACTTTGCCTTCACATTTGGCATAGCCTAGTTCCTCCAGCATATCGGTCATTCGAAGTCCGAGTTCGGCAAAATATGTTTCTTTATCCTCATGCGGGGTATCGCTGATTATCATGCCATTGTCCTGATCACTCCATAACGTCGCTTCCTGCCTGCCGGAACTGCCAAAAACGATAAAGGCATAGGGGACGGGAGGTCGGCCTAGGCCTTCCTCTACCATCCCCTGGATGCATAACTCTACTGCGCGCCGAGCAACCCGGTCATGCAGTTCATTTACCGTCTGGTACCATTCAATCGGCGACAAGGAAGCGGACAACAGTTCCAGGAGCTCATTCTGCAATATAACACGTGCCTGGCGCAGTTCTTGAGAAGATGCCGCACCATCTATTCCCTGATAGGACCAGGATTGATTTATATACGGGATGGGTTCCATCATGTCCAGCCTCCTTGAAGCATGATTCAGCAATCATTCCTCTTAGGAGCTGAACGTACCGCCATTGGATTTCGTTTCACCATTTTTCATTTGTTCAGGGTACCCGTAAGTTCCATGCTCACTTAAATCCAGACCCATCGTCTCTTCTTCTTCCGTTACACGGATTCCCATGACAGCTTTCATACCACCGAGAATAATGAAGGACATGATCAGTACGAAGGCAAATGCACCTGCCAGACCCAAAAGCTGAACACCCAGTTGGTGGAAACCACCGCCATAGAACAGACCCGCTTGACCTACGCCTGCATTCTCAGCAAGTTCCGGTGTTGCGAACAAACCTGTGGAGATTGCTCCCCACATACCGGCAATACCGTGTACAGAGAAAGCATAGATTGGATCGTCAATTCCTTTGCGCTCAAAGTATTGAGCTGTGAAGAATGTGATAATACCAGCCAGAGCACCAATAACCAGAGCTGCCCATGGTTCAACGAAAGCACAAGCACCTGTGATGGCAACCAGTGCCGCGAGCACACCATTCAGCATGCTAGGAATATCGGATTTACCCAATACAGCCCATGAGATTAACAGTGCAGCAACACCACCCGCAGCCGCAGCTACGTTTGTAGTTAATGCCACATAACCGAAGAATCCATCACCCATAGCAGATAATGTACTACCTGGGTTGAAACCGAACCAGCCGATCCAGAGGATAATTACACCCAGTACGGAGTAAACCTGGTTATGACCTGGAATAATGTTAGGTTTACCATCTTTGTTATACTTGCCGATACGCGGCTTCAACAGGATCGTTGCTACCAGTGCAGCAGTTGCACCCGTCAAGTGGACAACTGTGGAGCCTGCAAAATCTTGCATACCAAGCTCAGCCAACCAGCCGCCGCCCCATACCCAGTGAGCAACAACCGGATACATAATAATGGTATACAGCGTACCGAAAACGATATATACACTCATCTTTGCACGCTCTGCCATACCACCGCAGGCAATGGCCAGGGATACCGCTGCAAAGGCAAGGTGGAATACAAATTTGATTGTTAGCGGAACATCAGAGAAGGCCAGTGATTCGAACGAAGCAGCCATTCCGTCCCCACTCAGGAAAAATCCGGTTGTTCCAAAGAAACTGTTACCATTGCCGAAACCAAGACCGAAGCCCAGAGCCCAGAAGGCAATAACCGAAATTCCCAATGTCAGGATAGTTTTTCCTGCAATGTGTCCTGCGTTTTTCATTCGAGTCGAACCTGCTTCAAGTAGAGCAAATCCCCCTTGCATCAGGAAAACGAGCACAACAGCCAGAAACGTAAAGGCTGAGTTCAGACCGCTTTGAAGTTCGATGTTAGTCGGCCCCTCCGCAGCTGCAAATGCGCTGACCGGGAAAGCCAGTAACGTGAGCATTATTAACACCGACACCAACCATTTCTTTTTCATATACCCCACTCCCTCTTGTGTTAGGTTTATTCACATATCGTGAAACTCTTAATGCCATTATAAGCAGAAGACAGGAAAGTTGACAAGAGTATTTTCATCAAAACTGAAAAATATTTCTGGGAATAAAGTCATACGTCTTTTTCTTGCACTTAAGTACATAATCATGTCCCATAAGCACATAGATATAGAAACGCAGCTGAAAAGCCACTAAAGCGTAACGTTTGACTGTATGGTTAAAGATCATGTATCATAACTAATAGTAAGAAAAAAATTGGGCGGGTTATGCAAAGCCGCAACTGGAATCTACAATTCCCTACATTTGAATGTGCAAGCGAGGTGAATATCATTGGGGATATGAAATTGTTTCGGATTGGCGAACTTGCCAAAACTGCAGGTGTGAGTGAACGGACGATTGATTATTACACGAAGCTCGGTCTCATCGCTCCTGAAGAGCGCACAGAAAAAAACTATCGTCTCTATAGTAATGAAACTTTAACCAGGCTTGAACGTATTGTACAGATGAAACAAGAGAAATATAGTCTCGACGAGATTAAGCAGTCTCTTGAGAAGTGGAGTCTGGTGAGCACGGAAGAGCAGGTTGCCAGCAAATTGACAACCTTAGAGCTCCACGTGCAACAGCTTGAGCGAGAGGTGAATGAACTTAAACCATTGCTTGGCGAGATGAAACCTGTACAAGCACGCAAAATGATGGCTGGATTACTCGCCAAAAGTGCCGGTACGATGGAAGCCTTGAAAATCTTGCTTGAGAACACCATGATGTAGCTTATTATTAGAAAGCGGAGGAATGAATATGAGTTTTAATAACGGTATGTTCGTTTTGATCATTATCGCCTTTTTGCTCTCCTTATGGGCGCAATTTCGCGTTAAGAGTACATTCAACCGATGGTCCGATGTTAAAAACCTGAATGGAATGACTGGGTACGATGCTGCCCGTCACATGCTGGACTCAAACGGCCTGCACGACGTTCCTATTGAGCCTGTGCGTGGAGCACTCTCTGATCACTACGATCCGATTAATCGAGTCGTGAGGTTGTCTGAGCCTGTATATTATGAAAACTCTATCTCAGCTGTCTCCGTTGCGTGTCACGAAGTAGGCCATGCGATCCAGCATAAGGAAAATTATCCGATGTTGGCACTGCGTCACCGGATCTTCCCAATCGTCAACTTTGCATCCGGACTTGCACCTTTCTTGCTCATTGCCGGTTTCATCTTTAACGCAATGAACCTTGTCGGAATTGGTATCATCTTCTTCTCGGTAACCGTTGCGTTCCAACTTATTACTTTGCCAGTCGAATTCAATGCAAGTAACCGCGCAAGAGAGATTATGGTATCGGAAGGTTATATCCGGAATGAAGAAGAGCGAGGCGTCGCCAAAGTATTGAATGCCGCAGCATTGACCTACGTTGCTGCAGCGCTAATCTCATTGCTTGAACTGATTCGTTACATCGGAATTTTCAATAGCCGTGACTAATTGAATACAAAAACAAAAATAATACCCCACCGTCAATCGGATGGGGTATTGTTTTGCTGTAAACCGAAATAATTAAGCAAGAATGAACGAAATGACTGCGCAACAAGTGGAAGCTTGTCATCTGCACGGTGGATCAACCCAATCGTACGCGTCACTTTCGGATGAGAAATGGCTACATGCGCCGGCTGCAGCGGATTCGTTTGGAAAAGCGCCATTTCCGGCAGCAAACTTACACCCATGCCAGCCGCAACCAGCCCGCGAATGGTATCCGTCTCTTCACCCTCAAAAGCAATTTTGGGCGTAAACCCGGCTTCAAGACACGCATGCCAGACAATCGGACGCAGAGAATATCCTTTACTGAATAACACAAATTTATCATCTTTGAGCTGTTCTAACGCAATACTCTCCTCACCGGCCAATGGATGATTCGGCGGAAGGATTGCATGCAGCTCTTCCGTAAGTACAATGTCACCATCCACCTGGTCGTGCTTCTCCGGGAACGGAGATATAAATGCCAAATCCACCTCAGCCGATAACACATCACGAATGAGCGTTGGGAACATGCCTTGCTTGAATCTGAATTTGACGTTAGGATAACGCTGACGGAACGCTGCTACAACCGAAGGAATCAAGTGAATACCGAGACTGTGAGGAAAACCGATACGAATTTCACCATGCTCCGGGTCAAGAAACTCATGAACCTCCCCGACCGCCTTGTCCAGATCTTTCAATATGCCTTCTACTCGTTTGCAAAAGAGCTGTCCGACTGCGGTTAACTGCAGATTTCGCCCTTTTTGCATAAAGAGGTCTACTCCCAGTTCTTCCTCCAGCTGATGAATCTGACGACTCACCGCAGACTGCGCCACATGTAATTCCTCCGCCGCCTGCGTAACATGCTCCTTCTGTGCCACTTTCAAAAAGTAATGCAACTGTCTTAATTCCACTGCCCCTGATCTCTCCAATCTGCTATACCCTACTTATCCTTGATTGCATTCCGTCTTCAGATCAATCCGACTACTGCTTAAAGCTCCGGGGTTTCCACAAGCGGATGAGAAGTCCATAAATGAAGAATCCACCTAACAACCCACCCAAATGAGCCATCCAGTTGATGCCTGACATGGCAAAGGAAAAAATAATTCCGAATACAAGCAGTGTATACAACGTTTTACGTGAGGCTTCATCCATCATCGTCCGCTGGAATAACGCTACATACAGAAACGCACCATAGATTGCATAGATCGCGCCTGAAGCACCTACCGAGATTGTTGTCGCTCCAACCGAGTTATACCATGCAACAGCCAGAATGTTGCCCAGAATGCCTCCACCTAAGAACAGCACACCATATCTCACCGACCCAAGCAGTCGTTCCATTGGTGGTGCAAATACGATGAGAGCGAAGCTGTTAAACAACAAATGACTGAAGCCTGCATGCAGGAACATCGACGTAATGTAACGCCACCACTCAGCGAATAGTTCATGATTTGAGAGCGCCCCAAATTTAAGGAGCGTCATGCTATTCGTCGAACCACCGTTCAGGCTTAACACAATAAACATCACAACATTGGCTATTAAAATAATCGACGTCAAAGGGAAAAATTTCAAATAACTTTTCCAGTTCTCATACCTTATAAATATCATAAGTCTCTGCTTTCACTCCACCCTGTTCAGATCGGCCTGCAAGTCTGATCCATTCTAATGATCTTTCGTCCGAATTGGACAATGCCTTTCATAAAAGATTATAATGGATTTTGGCACGGATCACCAACTTATAAGGAGGAACATTATTATGGCACAAGAACGTACAGGCGCAGCCACCTTTAAAGGTAACCCTATTACATTGATCGGACCCGAGTTGAAAGTGGGCGATCAAGCACCCAATTTTACACTGAGCAAAAACCTGGTTGAAGATGCATCACTGAAAGACTTCGCAGGTAAAATCAAATTAATCAGCGTTGTTCCTTCACTGGATACTGGCGTATGCGATGCCCAAACTCGCCGCTTCAATGTTGAAGCTGGAGATCTCGGAGATAACGTTGTCGTATTGACAGTTAGCGTTGACCTTCCATTTGCACAAGAACGCTGGTGTGGAGCAGCCGGAGTTGATCGCGTCGTAACACTGTCTGATTACAAAACACGTTCATTCGGTGAAGACTATGGTGTTCTGATCAAAGAATTCCAATTGGACATGCGCTCCATCTTCGTGGTGGATGCTGAAGACCGAATTACATATGTGGAATATCTGCCTGAAATGACAGACTCCCCTAACTTCGAGCAAGCGATTTCCGCTGTAAAAGCCTTGCTGTAAAAGGTAGCTCACGTTCAGAACAAAAGCGAGGAAGGTTCACCTTCTCTCGCTTTTTGTTATTCACCATCTATTTCAATCATTTGACTTATACTTGCTCAGCTTCTTATCCAATACAGAGAACAAGTTCATGATTGTGCGATAATTAGAACCCAGGTCTCCGAGTGAACCACGTGATGCCGAATACATATCAACCGCACTGCGTACAGGACTTACCGATATAATGGAAACCGTAATATCCATCGTCCGTCCAAAGGTAGTCCGCTTCTCCAGTATGACCTCTCCCACAGAAGGCACTTCATGCAGTACTTTATAACCCGGAATTTTTTTGAGTGTCGAAGAAACTTCTTCCCAGGCTCTGTCTTTGGATAAGTTATAATACCGTGTTTTTAATTTGGGATCCTTGGCTCGATCGCTGGTTCCCTCCATGCTGCGGATGATACCGACGAGCGTTCTCTTTAAGGTCAAGACCCTTCCTCCTTTGAATGTAACCGTTCCATTTATGTATACTAGTGTAACATTGTTCATGTAGTAACAAAAGGGCAAGCAACACTTTTAACAAAATACAGCCGATTCAACAAAAAAATTCAAATAAAAAGCACCCTGCAATTCCTGGATTAGAGGAAAAAGTCAGGGTGCTGTACATGATAAAAATAGAAACCCGCCTATGCCGTCCGGCTACATTGTCTTATGAACCTGCTTGGCAGGTGGGTGGCCGCAAAAATGTTTTTTGAAGTCCCCATGTCATATAGACAGGGCGTTTCAGCAACATTCTGTATTGATCTCCCGAAGACATCATCATTGGTTCAAAACAACGAATAACCGAAACGTACATCGCAGGATGTACAATTATTATATCCCTAACTGTGTAAAAAGTAAATGGTGACAGCTCATGTTTTATTTTTGGAGATTATCGTGTTTTTCGTCAGTTGGCTTCGGTTCAGAGGATTCAGCCGTCCCTACTGTCTCAACCGAGTCTCCTGCCTGTTCTGCGGCTTGTGCGGCTTCCTCTTCTTCTTTCTTCAGCTGCATCTTCTCCATCTGCTCCTGCATCTTATTAAAGGTTGCGTAGAAGTTGAAGAAAGCAAACCAGGCAACAATGCTAATGATAAAGAAGATGAACAAGACCGGATAACGAAAACCGATATAGAACAACAATCCACTTCCCAGCAACGTGGAAAATACACGGAATGGTCTAATCAGCGTCAACAGAACCGCATTTTTGATAATCAATCCGATAGACATATGGTAATGTACAACCATCGAGAAGAAGTTAAAGAGAGAAACAAACAGCAGCAGCAACAGTACGAGCATAATAATTCCGACCAGCTGCATATTCTTGAATTGTGTCATGTATACTGTGTAATCCAGATACATAATGGCAAACAGCAAGGTATAAAAGATACCTCCGATTAAACTCTGTTTGTAGTTCTCTTTGTAACCTACAAAGAAAGTACGGAAGATCGGCACGTCCGTATCACCCATATTCCATTTACGTACGACCGTAAACAGGGCCGAAGTCGCCGGGAATAGTGTAAGCGGTGCCACAATGGCTATAGCCCAGTTCATTTGAAGTGATTCGTTGGCGAGGTTCTGCTGCATGACGAGCACTTTCATAAACAAGAAAAACAAGAACGGAGACGAACAAATAGCCCACAACAGATTGGTTGCGGCCAGTCTCGTAATCCACTCTGTAAGTCGGTAGATCCCACCCATAGCTCCTTTAAATTCCAAACAATTCTCCTCCTCCGCAGCCTTGCGTCTAACCTGAAGTCTAATAATATTAATATACCTTATTATAGATAGGAAAAGCCAGCACTTCCCGAAAACAGATCGGTGGTACACTGGTTTGGCATATTCTGCACATAAAAAAATGGAGCAGTCGCCCTGCCCCATTTTCCAGTTCAAACTTATATATTATTCGAAAGAAGAATCTTTGGCAGGACGACGTCCTTCGTTGTTGCTTGGACGCGGTTTGCGGTCACGGTTGTAACCACCTTCTCTGCTGCCACTTGCACTGCCACTGCTGTTACGATCGCGGTTATATCCACCACGTCCGCCGCTACCACTGCCACTGCTGTTGCGATCACGGTTGTAACCACCGCCACCACCACTGCTGCGGTTGCCGCTGTAACCCGATGGTTTGCGTCCGCCAGAGCGAACATCCGGTTTACGACGTTTTGCACGGATCGGATCTTCAGGAGTCAAATCAACTTGAGCATCTTTTTTGTCACCTGTCAGGAGCTTCAGAGCAGCCGATAACAGTTGAACAGAATCATATTGCTCCAGCATTTGAATCGCGATACCTTTGTATTCATTCAGCTCGCCAGATTGTACGATTTCGAGCAAACGCTCAGCTGTCAAGCGTTGTTTGCCTTCTACAGCCTCAGCCATGGTTGGCAGTGGCTTGCGTGGAATACGCTGACGTGTTACTCGCTCAATAAAGTGCAGGTGATCGATCTCACGCGGTGTAACGAAAGAAAAAGCAGCACCCTCTTTACCTGCACGGCCTGTACGACCGATACGGTGAACATAGCTTTCCGGATCTTGCGGAAGGTCAAAGTTCACAACGTGAGTTACGCCGGATACATCGAGACCACGTGCAGCTACGTCTGTTGCAACGAGTACATCAATACTGCCGTCACGGAACTTACGCATAACTGTATCACGTTGGTTTTGCGACAAGTCACCATGAAGACCGTCAGCAGAATATCCACGTTTTTGCAGAGCTTCAGCCAATTCGTCAACACGACGTTTGGTACGTCCGAATACAATCGCCAGTTCAGGAGATTCCATATCGAGCAAACGGCTGAGTGCTTCGAATTTTTGACGCTCAGGTACTTCGATGTAAGCTTGGTCAATCAGTGGTGCACCCACTTGTTTAGGGATCACAGATACGTGCTCAGGGTTGTTCAAGAATTGTTGAGCCAATTTTTGAATGTTAGGAGGCATTGTTGCTGAGAACAGCATCGTTTGGCGCTCGTCTGGAACTTGTTTCAGGATGGATTGAATATCCTCCATGAAACCCATGTCGAGCATTTCATCTGCTTCATCCAATACAACAGTTTGTACATCATCAAGTTTGATTGTTTTGCGGTTGATATGGTCCAGGAGACGTCCTGGTGTACCAATGATGATCTGTGGTTTTCTTTTCAGTGCACGGATTTGACGAACGATATCTTGTCCTCCGTAAATTGGCAGGGAGCGCAAACCTTTGAAGCGGGTGAGTTTTTCGATTTCTTCGGCAACCTGAATCGCAAGTTCACGTGTAGGTGCCATAATGAGGGCGCGGATTTTTTCATCGCTTTTGGATATTTTGCTGATCAATGGAATACCAAATGCAGCAGTTTTACCAGTACCCGTTTGAGCTTGACCGATCAAGTCTCTGCCTTCAAGAGCAAGAGGAATTGATTTGGATTGAATTGGGGTTGCCTCTTCAAAACCAAGTTCGGTGATCGCTTGCAGCACCAGTGGTTCAAGATTGAAATCTGTGAAATTTAAATTTGTCAAAATTATTCATACTCCTTCTATATGGTGGACATGGTGGACAATCCACTTTGTTGTCTGTATTCTTAAGTAGCGTTAATATTTATAGGTTATCCCATCAAGTCGAATTATTTTCACAAACGAACATAATTCGTGAATGGGTCCCCAACATAAGACTAAAACTACATACATGTGTTTGAAACATTTCAAATTTTATCGTTCCATTTGGAAAAAGTTTCCTACTCAAGAATATCCACAAATCATTATATCACAAAACAATTCAAGATTACCAGCAATCTGGTTTTAAATATAAATGAGGTGATTAAATTGCCCAAAATGGTTTGGCACTTTTTAGTGATCGTATTGGGTGCTGCAGCTATTGCCTGCGGCTTCAACTGGTTTTTGGTTCCTCATCAGCTTCTTAGCGGCGGGGTATCCGGTATTTCCATGCTTCTTGGCTATTTTACAAATTTGAATCTTAGTATCATGTATTTTGTTCTGAACATCCCCCTGCTCGTTGCAGGCTGGTTTATTCTTGGACGACGCTTCATTACATTAAGTATTGTCTCGGTAGCAGCCACTTCATGGTTCATCGCGCTTCTGCCTGTTTTTGCTGTGGCAACAGATCCCCTTCTGAGCTGTGTATTTGGCGGCGTGTTAGTGGGACTGGGCACTGGTGTTTCCTTCAGGGTTGGCGGCTCGACGGGCGGGCTCGACATCGTCGGTTCCATTTTCACCCGTAATCGCGACTTCCCCATTGGTACGGTGATGGCCGGGATGAACGGTACTATTATTATGCTCGCTGGCTATCTAAATAATGACTGGAACATTGCTCTTGCCTCCATGGTATCAATTTATATCACGGGCAAAGTGCTGGATCTGATTCACATCAGCCATGTGAAAGTCACATTGTATATTATTACAAATGAAACCGAAGCGATGTTGAAAAAATTGCTTATTCGCCCTCGCGGGGTCACCAAAATCAAGACCCAGGGAGCATACACAGACATTGAAAAGGACATGTTAATGACAGTGACTACTCGGTACGAGCTTGTTGAAATCAAGCGAATTATCAAGGAAACCGACCCGAACGCCTTTGTTAATATTGTGGAAACAGTTGGGGTCATGGGCTCTTTCCGCCGAAGTTGAGACAGATGTACGGTTAACAATTCAAAACATTGTGGTATAATAACGGTGTACGGCTCCTAAATATGTTGTATAGCAGGATGTGCCCTTCAATTTCACAGCACCATGTGCTTTTCCGATTCGCGCCGAATGACTTACCATTTTGGAATTCGAGTAGGAAAGGGTGATTATTGTGGATATGGAAACGGTAAAACTGTTTGAAATCGTCAACAGATGGTGCCCGGAAATGCTCCCTTTCTTGAAACCGAATGAGCTCGACTCACTGATTGTTCTCCGGGATGGGCTGGGCATCCTGGAACAGGGAGACGCAATGGAAATCATTCAGTACAGTATTTGTGAGCATCAAAATGAGATTTACATTCAATAATTTTTTTAGATTGATCATGCCGCTTCTTGTGGGGTTACCCTCAACAGGAAGCGGTTTTCATTTTTTCCATCTGTTTCATTACTTGATTAATATGGTTAAAAGCCAAGAGGCTTTATTGTATAATTCAAACATGGAATGCACATAGGGGAGTGGAAATGAATGAATATGTTTTGGGCTTTAATGGCTATGGCCTTGGGAACCTTCAGTGGTACACCAGCTACAGCAGATCAAGGGAATCAACCTTTTCAATCATTAACAAACAGTTTCAACACCGCCATTATCCAATCTCAAAAAGATCAGGTCGTTATTGATGCGGATAACCCGCCTGCCAAAATTGACCCACAACCCGATGCACCCGTCGTCAAAGGCATCTATGTAACGGCCTACAGCGCTGGTGGTGCACGCATGACATCATTGCTCGATCTGATGGATAACACGGAGCTCAATTCCATGGTCATTGATATCAAGGACGATCTCGGATACATAACCTACCCTACGGAGAACAAGACGTTACAGGAAATGGGCAAATCCCAACCTTTTATCCGTGATATGGATGCACTGATGAAACGCCTGCAAAAACATGATGTTTATCCGATTGCACGAGTTGTCGTATTCAAGGATACGATTCTGGCCAAGAAAAATCCGGAGCTCTCTTTCCGCAACAAAGACGGTTCCATATGGGCCAACGGCAAAGGCGACAGCTTCGTAAATCCCTACAGTAAAGAAGTATGGGATTACAATATAGAGATTGCCAAAGAAGCTGCCAAATTGGGATTTAAGGAAATTCAGTTCGACTATGTTCGGTTCCCGGAAGGCTTTGAAACACGTGCGGACGCATTGAAATACACCAAATCCGACAAGTCCCGGGTCGACATCGTAGCCGAATTCGTGCAGTATGCACGCAAAGAGCTTGCACCGCTGGGGGTCCGAGTCTCGGTTGATATATTCGGTTACGCGGCCTCTGTACCCGCAGCTGAGGGTATTGGACAGGATTTTGTGAAAATATCTCAAAACGTGGATGTCATCTCGCCCATGGTTTATCCAAGTCACTACTCCACCGGCTGGTACGGTGTGAAAGACCCTGACAAAAATCCATATGCGACTATCAAAGGCTCCATGGAAGATACACATAAGAAACTTGATCCAACCAAGGAGCTCAAACCCGTTATCCGCCCATGGATTCAGGACTTTACAGCAAGCTGGCTAGGCAGTGGACATTACATCAAATACGGCAAAAAACAAGTCGAGGATCAGATTCGCGCGATGAAAGACATGGACGTGGATGAGTACCTGCTCTGGAATGCCTCCAACCGATATACGCCAGATGTAAACTATAAATAATGCACTCTTATTCTTGATCACTTTATTCCAATGACCTCGTTCCGTCCCGTACGGAGCGAGGTTTTTTACTGTGTTCTCACCCTTACTTTCCGCACCAGCCATGATCCCCTCCCTGTTCAAATGGGGCAAAATCCACTACAATAAATAGCTGTCCGTACATGACAGTTTAGTGATAACTCTTTAGAATAGCGAGGCATTGCCAGTGAACATGACCACCACCAGCTTTTCTCAGAAAGTTAAGCAATTCCTGATTATATTTTTGCCCATCTTCACCACACAAATTGCCCTCTCTGCCATGTCGTTTTTCGACACCAATATGTCAGGCAAGTTCTCACCTGCAGATCTCGCGGGTGTGGCTATTGGTACAAGTCTGTGGCTGCCGGTGCAAACTGGACTGAGCGGTATACTGATCGGGATCACACCTGTCGTCTCCCACCTGCTTGGTTCAAAGCGCAATGACAAGATTGGTCATAGCGTCGTTCAAGGCTTGTATCTCGGCGTGGCGGTCGGATTCGTCGTCCTTGCTGCAGGTGCATTGCTGCTTAAACCTATCCTGAATGGAATGCCTTTGGAGCCTCGGGTTGGCCAGGTCGCCTTCTATTTCCTGTGTGCTTTGGCTTTTGGAGTCATCCCCCTGTTCGGCTACACGGTGTTGCGCAGCTTTATGGATGCACTCGGCCAGACGCGTATTACCATGATGATTACACTGGTCTCATTGCCTGTAAACATCCTCCTGAACTATTTACTTATCTTCGGGCGCTGGGGCTTTCCCCAACTGGGAGGTGTCGGAGCAGGTGTGGCTACGGCAAGTACATATTGGCTCATCTTCCTTATCAGTCTATTTTTTGTACATCGGATAGAGCCATTCGCCCAATACGGCATCTTTCGGCAGATGCCCAAAGTCTCACTACCCAAATGGAAAGAGCTGCTTAAGATTGGTGTTCCTATCGGATTTGCTACTTTTTTTGAAACCTCGATCTTTGCTGCAGTCACATTACTGATGAGCCGATTCGATACCATCACAATTGCTGCCCATCAGGCGGCCCTGAATTTCGCTTCTACGCTGTATATGCTGCCTGTGAGTATATGTATGGCTCTCACGATTCTTGTGGGCTACGAGGCGGGTGCAGGGCGTGTGAGAGATGCGAAGCAATACAGTCTGCTTGGCATCGGAGGTGCCATTGCACTATCTCTCCTCACCGCTGTAGTACTGATTGTATTTGGGGAACAGATTGCAGGCGTGTACTCTAATGATCGCAAGGTCATTGCATTGACACAGCATTTCCTGATCTACGCCATCTTCTTTCAGATCTCTGATGCCATTGCCACCCCAACGCAGGGAGCGCTTCGGGGTTACAAGGACGTGAATCCTGCATTGATCATAACGTTTGTCGCGTATTGGATCATCGGTCTGCCTGTTGGTTACATTACGGCTACGTATACTTCACTCGGCGCCTTTGGATACTGGGTTGGACTCATTGCCGGCCTCGCGGTTGGAGCAACGGCGCTTCTCTGGAGATTGTTCCTTGTACAGAAGCAAGCCTCGGTACATATGGCGGAAAATAAATAAAAAACAAAGAGCACAGCCCTCTTAAGAAGGGACTGTGCTCTTTTGGTTATGGTTTGATTATTGGGACAAACGCTGTGCCAGCTCGTACGTTTCCATATCGAAGTCTTTTTTCGTATTAACCACTTTATCAATATCCGTCAGGGTCAGTTCTCCCTTGATAATACCGCATCCTTTGTCTGTTTCACCCGCAATCAGACTGCGTACGGCGAAATCTCCCAGACGACTGGCAAGGTTACGGTCAAACGGAGTTGGCGTACCACCACGCTGAATGTGACCCAATACGGTTACACGCGGCTCATATGTTGGGCAGCGTTCCATCAGTTCTTTTGCTACATCCTCACCTTTGCCTACGCCTTCAGCAACGATAATGATACTGTGACGTTTACCATGTGCAAAGTTGGCTTTCATGCGGTCTGCCACTTCATCCATGTCAAACGGAACTTCAGGCACCAGAATCGTTTCTGCGCCCGATGCAAGTCCTGCATGCAATGCGATATCGCCACAGTGACGACCCATAACTTCAACGATGGAAGAACGTTCGTGTGAAGACATCGTATCGCGTAGTTTGTTAACTGCATCTACCACAATGCTAACTGCTGTATCGAATCCGATCGTGTAATCGGTGAAAGAAACGTCATTGTCAATCGTTCCGGGAAGACCCATGGTGTTGATGCCCAGCTTGCTCAGTTTGTTGGCACCATTGTATGAACCGTCTCCACCAATAACAACCAAGCCGTCAATGCCGCGTGCACGCAGAATGTCTGCGCCTTTTTGCTGACCTTCAGCGGTATAGAATTCCTTGCAGCGTGCCGATTGCAGAACCGTTCCACCACGCTGGATGATATCCCCTACACTCCGCAAGTCCATTGGGAAAATATCGTTATTCAAAAGACCTTGGTATCCACGTTGAACCCCGTACACTTCGAGACCGTGAAACAGTCCGCTGCGAACAACCGCACGAACAGCCGCGTTCATCCCCTGCGAATCACCACCGCTCGTTAAAACTGCGATTTTCTTTACTGCTGTCATGATGTTTCTTCCTCCTCTAGTTTCACTTCAGGCTCCCACCACAATACGCCTGACTTACATATGCTTACGAATCCAGCGGCTAAAGATAAAGAAAAACACTCTTGTCATCGGACTATTCTTCATCAAACGCTTGGAAACGACGCGAACTTCCTGTTGTTCGCTGACTTTGGGATCAGACAGGTAAATGGCAAGCAGTCCTTCGATAATCATCCGGTGGAACGAACTTCCCGGAATCTTCTCCACATCACTGCGGGCCATCTCCACAATAAAAGCAATTCGGTCCAGCATTGTCTCCACATTCTCATAATAATTGCAGAAGTTGAGATCTCCCCCGATACGATCTTCATCCTGATCGATTAAATAATCGAGCATAATATGCAATGCGCATACATGAGGAAAATAGGCAGTGTGGATCGAAGCCGCCTGCTCTTCTGTCAGCTGATCGTCACTCGCAGCCAGAAACAGCATGAACACGCCCAGCGTAGAGCCAGTAGCAGCGGCAAATTCGTTCCAACGGAACTGAGGTGTGCGGTGGCGATGCTCTGACCACCATTCCAGCAATGCCGTTTCTCTCAGTTCCGGCTTGATGTGCTTATATACCTGCAGGTCCGTGTATAGGCCTGCCAGATCCTGAATTTGAGGCTTGGCGGATGCATAGCCCGGCAGCTGACGAGTCAGCTCCTGACATGAGGTCACTAGATCCCTTAGGTAGCCACCGTCATCCTGCTCCTCGCGGAGCGCATAATAATTGACAGGTGTTGCTTCGGGATCTACCGCATCAAGCATAGATTGATGGAGAAGCCGAAAGTCATTCGGGTCCATCGATGTACTGCGATCACACAGATTGTCCAAATAATCACTAATAGTCTGATATGAAACGATCAGTGGAATCAGAATGTGCCTGTTTGGCAAATCAGGTAAAGCATAAACGGTTCCGCCTTCACAGTGGAACTGCTTGTCCCTGAGACTGGCCAGTGCCTGATTGCGCAATTCCTCATTCGGAATTTTCTCCGCCTTGGCACGCCACCCATCCAATTCCTTCCGCGTTTCCGGAATGGTGTATTTGTACACCCCTCTCATCAATGCCAACGGTCCACGCGGATATTGATGACGATTTCGATTTGATTGGCTCAAAATAAATGTGCCTCCACTTGGTTGAATACGTATTAGAGCGATTTTTAACCAATCCTATTATAATATGATCCCCTTAATTGTACAAATGATCTCCCGCATAATCACGGCAAAAAATCACATCTACGAACGACTTGTTGTAAAATACCCCTTCCATTCACATCACACATCATTCTATTTTACCAAATCAACAATAAACCTGGATGGCTTCCATAATCACTGTAAAAAAATACAATCAATAATCATGTAAGACCTGGGGATATTAAGTTCTGCAATGCAAATTACCCACTGGGAGGAATTCAAGTATGAATAAAGCAACCATTGTTTCTCTGTCTGCTTGCCTAATGCTGGCTGTATCCGGTGCTTCTGCATCTGCATCCGCTGCAACTGAACCGATGCACAAAATGGAGAAATCCATGCACAAAGCAGAGCACAAAGCGGAGCACAAAATGCACATGAAATCGCATAAAGGCAAAGAACACAAACTGCATCAAAAATCCGTCAACAAAGAGCATAAAATCCATGCAAAAAGCGTTACACCAAAAGCCCTTCCTAAAACAGGATATGGCGGCGTAAGCGAGTAAAAAGGGATAAGAGAAAAGAGAAAAGAAAACGATTTTTCTTTTCTCTTTTTCTTCAATTTATTTATAAGGATGAGAAACGTATGAAAAACAACACTTCATTCGCCGCTATTGTAATTTTCTTAATCATTGCATGCCTTATCTTATCTCCGGCAAATAACATGAAGGAACAGACCGCTTTCCAAACATCTGCTCCTAAAGATCAGACGAGTACTGATCCCGAGATAAAGACAAGGATTCCGAAATCCATAGTCATGAGTAAACCTGTTCGTTTGTGCATTCCATCGGTGCATTTGAGTACTTCAATCACTCCTATTCACCTGTCAGAGAATGGACAACTACAAGTACCCAAGTCCAGTGAAATCGCTGGATTATATGTAGATGGAGTTTTGCCTGGAGAAAACGGAAATGCAATTGTTGCCGGTCATGTAGACAACTATACAGGTCCAGCCATATTTTACCCGCTTAAACATCTGAAACCGGGTACTTTTGTTTTTTTATTTGACCAGAACAACCACTATCTTAAATATGAGGTTTTGGAGGTCGAATCCTATTACACGCAGGAAGCACCTTTGGATAAAATATTTGGCGACACCGCTGAAAAGCAGTTGAATCTGATCACATGTACAGGAACGTACGATCGCAAAAAAAAGGAGCACAATAAGCGCCTTGTCGTGTATACCCGATTAGTTGAATAACATTCAAGAGGAGATAACCATGCATAAGTGGATAACCGTACTCCTGATTAGCTGTTTGTTTATGACTGTGCCACACTTGAGGCCTGCCGAGGCTTCTTCCACTACATCTCAACTTGAGATTGAGATTAGTCAAAATCTTGAATCTCTTTTTGCCCAAAGATCGAAGTACTTAGCCGGACAAACTAATAATATGGTTCGCTATTATGATAAACAATCTCCCTTGAGCCGTCACGCTTACACGATGGAAATCAATCGTAAAACCTATCTTCATGCATGGAGCGAACATCGTAACATGAAGATTACCGATTGCCAGTCCAAAATCCATATCTCCAAAATTCGTGTCAGAGATAACATCGCGACGGTTTCTTTGGGCCATTCGCAGCAAATCACATATGCCTATAAAGACCAATTATCTTCAACCCATTCGTTTGGACTGGGAACCTGGCATGCTGTCACACTGAAAAAAATCAATGATCAATGGATCGTCTCGAAGGAATGGTACCTCGATCCGCTGGAGGAGAACCCTCGACTAATTGCAGCAGGAATGCCTTCTTCACCCCCTGATCGTCCTGAACTAAAGGACGGCAAGAACTACAAACGAAAACAAGCGGTGGACTATGCAAATAAATACGCGGGGATCGCATGGAGAACAAACGACAAGGTCAAGTATAATTCCAAATATAAAAATTACAATAATCTAGGGGGCGACTGTACCAATTTTGCTTCCCAAGCTCTTGGAGATCAGAAGGAAGGCGGCGGGTTACCGATGATGGGAGCATGGAGATACCATTTTCCCAAGGGTGGTACCAAAACCTGGGTACAAACGGATGCATTCAAAGATTTCATTCTTTACTCCGGGTATGGGAAAAAAATCGCGACGGGATCCTTTTCGAAGCTGGTCGAAAAAACGGAGGCTCACCCGTACGGTTTGATAGGCGAGCTAGCAGCTGGCGATCTGATCGCTCATGTAATGAATCATGATGTAGACCATTTTTCTGTTGTTACCGGATTCGATCAGCGCGGCTATCCCCTCGTCAATTCCCACACCGCCGATCGATTTCAGGCACCGTTTGACTTGGGCTGGGATAACAAAACGTCGTATATCCTCATTCATATTCGAGACTGATCGCTTCATAACACACATACTTGCCTCCTTTTGCTCATATTAATGGTGGACAAGAAGTGTTTTGTGTTGGATGGAGTGAAATAGATGAACATGCCTCCCGGTCTCAAGCAGACGGGTATCCGTATCGGTGCTGTCTCTCTGGTCAAAGTAATGGGTCTCACTGGACGTATCGTCCTCACCCGCATGGCGGGTCCTGAAGGTATAGGATTATTCCAAATCGCTTATTCCTATTTTGGTTTCATGCTTATGCTGATAACAGGGGGGCTTCCTACCTCCTTGGGAATGTACACAGCCAAGCAGCCTGCACTTGGCTGGTTCTGGTTCAAGCGATTATCCACCTTGCTGTCAATGATTGGCGCAACTTTCTGTTTACTTACACTCGCCTACGCTTCAACCATTTCCACGTGGTTGGGTAATCCTGTTCTGGAGCCGTTTATACGCTCTTTGTCCATTGCGATATTCGTCGTACCTCTTTTAAGCCTGTTGCGGGGATACTTACAAGGTCTTGAATATTACGGTGCCATTGCCGTCTCGGAGGTAATAGAGCAAGCTGTTCGTATCGGGCTGATGCTGGGTATGACTTGGCTGTGGCTTCCTCAGGGTGTAATGTATGCGGTCGGGAGAAGTTTGATCGGAACAGCAATGGGCGGAATTGCCGCTTTTGTGATGCTGCTTCTTTTTTTGCGATATACCGGTCAAAAGAATGAAATACCTCCTTATGTTTCCACAGGAAGATCAGACGGCTTTTGGTTTATTAAGAGCTCCTTGGTCATTTCCGTCACACGGCTACTTATTCCCTTCTCCGATATGCTAGATGCGGTCATTATCCCCTTAAGACTGCAAATCGCAGGCTATACCTCCACACAAGCCACTGCAATGTACGGTCTGCTTATGGGTATGGCCATGCTGGTTGTATATATGCCAACGATTGTAACCGCGGCCATATCACATACCCTGACCATGAAGCTCGCTCTCTCCTGGCAGGAACTTCGTTATGATTATTTTGCAAAGAAAAGCAGGCAAACGATGGAGATCGTCTGGATTTGGGGGATCACCTCCAGCTCCTTTTTGTGGATTTTCAACCGCGACCTGGCACAGCTCTTATTCCATTCCGGACAAACTGCAGAGCTGATTCGTTGGTTAAGCATCATCCCCCTGCTTGTTGGACTTCGTGAGGTATCCACCAGTATATTGTGGGCACAGGATAACAAAAAAATCAGTCTGATCGCAACGGCTATCGGTATTACTGCAGCTACCCTCTCCCACTACTTCCTGATCCCTCTAAATGGAGTTCATCTTAAAGGTGGAGTGGCGGGTGTCATAATTATGGAATTTATCATCATGTCTGGAAATCTGATCGGATTAAGAAATTTGTTGAAAGGCGTTCGCATCAGCAGTCTGACTGTACATTTCATGGTCGTGATAGTAATTTCAGCGTTAGTGGCTTGGTTGAGGGAGTGGACCACCCTGCCTGTATACTGGGGAGATTACGCGATTCTTCCAAGCATTTTTCTATTTTTCCTGCTAAACGGAAGCTATCTGTTGATCCACTATCGCCTGAGAAGCTGAAACCGTCCCTTTTGGCAAACACATACATAAACCCAGGTCGAATGTCTCGTTCTAAAAACAAACAACAGAATCCCATCTATTTACATCACATCCCTACAAGACTATAATGTCTTTAATCTTTTAAAGTATCGGAATATTATTGACCCGCTGGCATTTCATAGCTGGCGGGCATCTCTTTTCTGTAAGCCTTATCTGAATATTAGGCATATTTCATCCATCAAAGGAGTCGTTGACATGATGTCAAATGAACCACTTTCGTGGAGACGGTTATTTGCATTTTTTGTGCCGCTGGGCATATCCGCGTCTCTCGTTACCATTTCTCACGTGATCATTAACAGCACACTTGCACGTTCCGCTCATCCCGAGACAGTCATTGCTAGCTACGCCATCGCCGGTAGCCTGCTGACCCTCACCGAGCGCCCCTCAACCCTGCTGCGTCAGACCTGTTCGGCGCTGGTAAGGGATCGCCTTTCCTTTCAGGCCCTCACGTTTGTGACCAAAATATTTCTCGCTTGTGTACTTCTGATCGGATTCCTCATCGCATATTCGCCCATTGGTACAGGTGTATTCAAATATCTGTTTGGCGTAAGCCCGGATCTGTTATCCAAAGTAATCGACGTTTATGAGATTCTCATGTATGTCAGCATCTTTTCGGTCATCCGTAACATCTATCAGGGCATCATTATTACGAATAACCGTACAAAATGGCTGACGATCGGCATGTTATTCCGTCTTGCCGGCATGTACGGCCTGTCCTTGTATTTTATATATACAGACAGTATTGACAGCGGTCGTGTAGGCGCTATCATTTTTGCTGCTGGCATGATGATTGAGGCTTTGGTCAGTTTTCTCGAAGGAAACAGCATCAAGCGCAAGATGCCAGCCAAGTTGGAGGATCATCCCGTTGAAAACAAGGGCGACGTCTTTCGCTTCTACAAGCCGCTGTTATTATCCAGTTTCGTAGCTTTGTTTATCGGACCCGTCATTAATATCGTACTTGGCAAAACGACCGGGATCGCCCTGGCCATTTCTTCCTTTGCCGTTGCGAGTAGCCTGATGCAGCTGATGCTAAGTTTTTTTACATACATCCACCAGATCGTGCTGAATTTCTATCTTGTTGATGCCAAACTTGTGAAGAAGTTCGCACTCGTCACCGGATTCGTTCCTTTTGCGATGACCGTCTCCATTGCCTACACCCCACTGGGACCGTGGGTATTGGAAAATGTAATGAGCGTACAGGGTAATCTGCTACAGCAAAGTTTGTGGACGCTGCGAGCGTTTGTACTGTTTCCGCTGATTTCACCTTTTCTCGACTTCAGCAATGGTTTGATTCTGCTGCGCGGACAGACCAAAACGATGTTTCGCTCCCAGACGGCCAATGCCATATGTACGGTTATCGTCCTGCTCATTCTGGTCAGCATATTCCCGGCGTGGAACGGCATGATCGGTGCAGTGGCTCAATCCCTCGGTCTGCTTGCCGAGCTTGTCATTGTCTGGCTGGTCATCCGGCGTACGCAAAAGGAACCTACGATGTCTGTTCCCTCATCCGGGAAATCTTCTTCCCTCAAAGGATAATAAAATTGAACTGTAATCAAGAATGGAGCCTTTCATCATGAAATCAAGTCATACCGCCCGGCCAGATCAAACCTGGCTGCGGGCACTCATGTTCACCATCTTCGGTTCCACCGTACTGGTGGTATCGTATTTTCAGCTTTATTTCAGCCATCTGGGATTCAGTCGGGCTGAGATTGGTTACCTGTACGGAATTGGTCCTCTCGTCTCCGTATTCTCCAACATGTTCTGGAGCATGGCCAGTGACCGCTACAAAACCGTACGTAAAGTGATGATCATCTTGCTTGCCGGGCAGCTGATCACAGGTATCATGCTCGCCAATGCCACAACCTTTGGTGAGGTATTTGTACTGGTGACCCTGTTTTACTTTTTCTACTATCCCGTATATCCACTTTCCGATACGATGGCAATTACAACCGCAAGCAAATTTGGCCGGAATTTTACTTCCATTCGTGTTTTTGGCTCGATCGGATATGCATTCTTTGCGTTAAGCATCGGATACTTTCTCGGCTCTTTCGGGCCGGGATGGACGATGTGGGTATGTATTGCGCTGGCAGCCACTACCCTCCTGATCGGTTTTCGATTAAAAGATCAGCCTTCGGGCAGCAGCACTAAAATGGATCTCTCCGGACTATGGTCCATCTTGAAGCGAAGGGATGTTCTTACCTTTTTCGGCTGCGTTTTTCTGCTCGCTCTGGGTCACCGGATGAACGAAGCTTTTCTTACCATTACACTAAAAGATTTAGGTGCCAGTGAAGGACTGATCGGCTGGTCACTGTTGATCTCTTCCGTAAGCGAAATTCCGGTGTTTCTGCTGTTAAGCAGATATGGCAATCGTTACAAGGAACTTCCTTTGCTCACGATCGCTGCGCTGATGTATACGATTCGTTTATTTCTGATGTCCATCTCGGATACACCTGCGGCAGTCGTTGCAATCCAAACAATGCACAGCGTGACCTTTGGCATCTTCTACGTGACTTCGGTCCGTTATATTACCCGCCTTGTTCCCGATGATTATCGGGCGACTGGCATGGCCTTGTTCACCATTGTATGGTCCAGTGCTTCCGGTCTGCTCAGCGGAACACTGGGTGGATTGCTGCTGGAGCATACCGGCAGAAACACTTTCTATCTCACAGCGATGGCATTCTCCCTGGCCGCACTTATTGGATTTTCCATGAAGCTTTGGTCAAGCATGACTAGCCGCGCATAAGCAGCAATGAGAACTTCCCTTATGGAACTCAACATATCAAAAAAAGCACAGCCTCCCAGGGGGGACTGTGCTTGGGTTCTTATATTCAGCTAGAAGCCAATCATTTATAAGAAATCCGTTTAACCGGAAATATTCTTACAATTTGTTTACGTTAGCTGCTTGAGGACCACGGTTTCCATCAGTGATTTCGAATTCTACCGCTTGACCTTCTTCCAATGTTTTAAAGCCGTCGCCTTGGATTGCGGAGAAATGTACGAATACGTCCTCGCCGCCTTCAACTGAAATAAAGCCATAGCCTTTTTCTGCGTTAAACCATTTAACTGTACCTTTCAAATGAACAACCTCCTAAAAATATCGCCATCTATGGCGAATACCCTTATTATACTGTAGGACCTTCTACATTGCAATTTATCTTTTCCATAAAAGTCGAAAAAATTTGCTTTGAATCCAAGGGTACGGTATCATTTTACCAAAACCGTTAGTTTGGAGACTACCTATGATAAAAAAACATGAAATATACAAAACAGACAAGTGGAATATGATGACCGTAGAAGTTCAAGGCAAATATCTGGTGCTTCGTGAAATATCGGAAGAGTGGGGCGAAGAATGCCATACATTCCTCAGCCGACCTGCGTTGATGCACTGGGCTGAACGCCGCTTCCCGAAAGAAGATTTTGAGAACCGCGAGGACGAATGGCGTCAACTGATGGCTGCCTTCAAAGGGGTCTAGCCTATGCAGCTTGACTCAAGCAATGTTGTCATCTTTATTATTCTTGCTTTTTCCCTGGGAATTGTGCTGATTCTGGGACGCAACTCCATCCCGGATCGTCTAAGACGGGGCATGGCTCTGATTGCTACCCTGCTGATTTGTTTCGCATTTTTCCTGATCGTTTACTTCCTGGTCAACATGGGAGCCTAGCTTCTTCAAATATTTCAATGCCCCTCAGGTCATACTATACGGGATTATTCGTATAGTGAGGAGGAAGGCCGTTGAAATACCGCAAATCGCTGTTTATTCTGCTGGTACTTAGTCTGATTCCTTCGTCTCTCTCCGCACAAGCGAGTGGGACGAAGGCAGCTTCGTCTATATATTCATCACTTCATCAAAGGAGGATTCCCATGAGTCAACTATTGAAACGTTCCGAGGTACCTACTGAACAAACTTGGAAACTGGAAGATCTATTTGCCGATCAGAAAGCTTGGGATCAGGAATATGAAGAAGTATCGTCTTTGACCAAGAAAGCCTCCGAATTTCAGGGCAAACTGAACAAACCTGAGGCACTCAAAAACTGTTTTGAACTCGAAGATGAGATCAGTCTCAAAACCGAACGTCTCTTTGTATATGCCCGGATGCATCAAGATGAAGACACAGCGAACCCTACATATCAAAACCTCTCCCAAAAAGCACAGAAGTTAAGCGTGCAGGTTGGTGAGGCACTATCTTATGTTACACCCGAAATCTTGTCCCTTCCGGATGATCAATTGGATGCCCTCATCTCCAACGAGAAACTCTCTGCCTATAAGTTCACATTGGAAGAGATGAAACGTGAAAAGGCTCATGTACTGAGCCAGGCTGAAGAAGCATTGCTTGCACAGGTGGGCAACCTGTCCCAGGCACCACAGACCATCTTTAGCATGTTAAACAATGCCGATCTTAAGTTCCCGAAAATCAAGGATGAGCATGGAAAAGAAGTGGAACTCACCCACGGCAGCTATATTCAGTTCTTGGAAAATCCGAATCGGGAAGTTCGCGAGCGTGCCTTCAAAGCGGTGTATGAAACCTATGCCAAGCAAAAGAACACGATTGCTGCAGCACTGAACGCCAACGTAACCAAAAACATGTTTTATGCCGATGTTCGGAAATATCCTTCCGTCATGGATATGTCCCTCTACGGCGACAACATTCCGAAGGATGTCTATACCAATCTTGTGGATACGATTCACGAAAGCCTTCCGTTGTTACACCGTTACATGGACCTGCGCAAAAAATTGCTCGGCGTAGATAAGCTGCATATGTATGACCTTTTCGCTCCACTGGTGGATGAATACAAAATGGATATTACCTACGAGGAAGCGAAACAAACGGTTAAAGATGGCTTGAAGCCGCTTGGTAAGGATTATGCAGACGCATTGCAGGCCGGCTATGATGACCGTTGGATTGATGTATACGAAAATGAGAATAAACGTTCAGGCGCCTACAGTTGGGGAGCCTACGGCACTCACCCTTACGTGTTGTTGAATCACAAAGATAATCTGAATAGCATGTTTACACTGGCACATGAAATGGGTCACGCTCTGCATTCCCACTATTCGGACACTACGCTTCCGTATCGGGATGCACAGTACACCATTTTCCTGGCTGAGGTTGCATCCACAACGAATGAAGCCCTGCTGATGGATTATTTACTTAATAAATCGACGGATCCAAAGGAAAAGCTGTATTTGCTGACGTATTATGCAGATCAGTTCCGTACCACTGTATTCCGTCAAACCATGTTTGCAGAATTCGAAAAAATTATTCACGAGCGCGCTGAACAGGGTGAGGCTCTCACACCTCAGCTGCTTTCCGAAATTTATTATGACCTTAATGTCAAATACCATGGAGACAGCATGGTTGTGGACAAAGACATTGAAATGGAATGGGCGCGTATTCCCCACTTCTATAACAGCTTCTACGTGTACAAATATGCGACCGGCTTCTCAGCAGCGACCAGTTTCTCCAAGCAAATTCTGGAAGAAGGTCAACCTGCTGTGGACCGTTATCTTGGATTCCTCAAGAGCGGTGGCAGTGACTATTCCATCAACATCCTGAAAAAAGCAGGAGTGGATATGTCTACGCCAGAACCGATTCGTGAAGCTATGAGCGTGTTTAAGGAACTGATTGAGCAAATGGAACAACTAACCAAATAAGGTTGCTTTCTCGTCCATGTGACCTGTATCCCTTGCCCATTGGGGCAAGGGATTTTATAATCAAGCAAGATGCAAGACTCATGAATTAGGGTAATTGCGTACATAGTCCTGAATTGTTCAACAAGGAGGCACCACCATGAAAATGCAATGGGCGCTCATCGCAGGTCTCGTTTTTGCACTGCTTACCGGAATTTTTGCGGTCATTAATGTGGATTCCGTACAAGTCAACCTGCTATTTAACACGGTTCAAATCCCGCTGATTCTGCTCATTCTTGGCTGTACCCTAATCGGTGGAATCATTGTAGGGTCTTATGGCATCTTCCGCCAATATCGACTGCAACGCGAGAACAAGCAATTGAAGTTACGTGTATCCGAATTGGAGAGCTCCGCAGCAAGCAGCTCTTCCTCCTCTCTGGACTCGTTTAAAACGATGGATACCTTCGGAACGAACGATTCGGACAACGCTTCTGCGGAGTCCGATTCCATTCAGAGCCAACGAAAAGGAAATCCTTCGGGTAAGCTGTAACACATCACATCAGAGGCAGCCTGCTGGCCACAAGAATGGGATTGTACATTCTGCCAGACAGGCTGTATTCTGTTTGAAGAACAACTTTCTGCATATTCATTAACGAGGAGGAAATTCCCATATGAGTTTTACCATTGACGAATCCTATGTTCTGTCTTTTCTGAAAAAATTACTGGATACTCCCAGCCCGAGCGGCTATACCCACGATATTATCGAGATGATCCGCAAGGAAGCCGAATCACTCAATGTTGCTTTTGAATTGAACAACAAGGGCGGAGCTGTGCTCACTTTACCTGGGCAAGATTCTTCCAGAACGATTGGACTGAGTGCACATGTGGATACATTGGGAGCGATGGTGCGTTCCATCACTTCATACGGTACACTAAAGCTCACCTCGGTCGGCGGATTTACCATGAACAGTATTGAGAACGAGTATTGCACCATTCACACACGCGAAGGGAAGATCTACACGGGTACCATCCTCTCGCTGCACCCTTCTGTACACGTCTATCCAGATGCACGTACGTTTGAGCGAAGCGAGAGCCATATGGAAGTGCGTATTGATGAAGTGGTCTCCTCCAAGGAAGATGTTTTGGCACTGGGTATCTCTGTCGGAGACTTTATTTCCTTCGATGCTCGTGCGGTCATCACGCCAAGCGGATATATCAAATCACGTCACCTTGATGATAAAGCCAGCGTAGCTGCCTTGTTCGGTATCCTGGAATCAGCACATCGCGAAAACTGGAAACCACTACATAACGTTTCGCTGCTCATCTCGAACTATGAAGAAGTTGGACACGGCGCATCTTATATTCCTGCAGAAATCAGCGAATTGATTGCTGTAGATATGGGCGCAATGGGCGACGACCTTAGCTGTAAGGAGACGGATGTATCCATCTGTGCCAAAGATTCGTCCGGCCCATATGATTATGACATGACGACCCGTTTGATCGAATTAGCCAAGCAGGCGAACCTTGACTATGTAGTCGATATTTATCCTCACTACGGCTCCGATGGCAGCGCGGCATTACGTGGAGGAAATAACATCCGCGCTGCGTTGATTGGTCCGGGAGTTCATGCTTCCCATTCCATGGAGCGTACGCACAAAGACGCCGTCCTGAATACAGCGAGACTGCTCGCCGCATATATTACGACCAAGTAAATTGAATTATGGACGGGTGGTAAACAGGACATCGTTTAAATGAATGCTCAGAGTCGTGATGTCGATCTAGTCGGGCACGACAACTTGATTCATCTATGATCCACCTTTATCATGTAAAAGGACACGTATGCGATGCCGTTTAGGCGTGCTGAACGTGTCCTTCTTCTTTGGCATGTCTAATCCGCTTGTTCAACATGCTCGCGATATCTTCGTTCTAGAACCTCCAGCTTCTCCCTGTGCTCCCGAATCTCACTCTTCAGCAGAAGCAACGTGCTCCGCACCGCACGTAGTCCATCCTTCACCTGGGTTTCAGCTTTGCGGATTTTGTCCTGTACCATCCAGTCCACAAAGAGATTGTCGAAGAAATAGTCTGCAAATGAAAGCAGGCCTCCAAGATGTAATTCCGTGTTTACGGCCATCCTCACATCCTCCAGCTCCTTCTGAAAACGGCGAAGACGTCTTCCGGCATCCATAATGGCATCCTGGGCATCATCCATTCGACTGCGCTTGATATGGGTGGAGATTACACCACCACCCATCATGTCATATACTCCCCAATTTCCCGCAGAGGACAACGCCTTTTCAGCACGTTCAAGTGCAAGGAGCAGATACTGCCCCTCTCTGTCCGCCTCATTCAGCTCCTGAAGCTCACCTGAGAGGTGTTCCCGATCCTCAGCCATTTGCTGCAATTCTGCATCTTTCTCCAGCAGGTCGTTTTCCTTCTGGCCCCATAACACCTTGTAATCACTCTGCCAAAATTGATATTGTCGCTGTCTGTCCAGCTCCTGCTGCACCTGCGAGCGTTGCTCCTGGATATCCGTTAACATTTGGCAAGCCGTATCATACGCTGCCTTACTTTCCATTAACTCTAATTCTTCTTTCTCCAGTCGATCCTCTTTTTTGCCAATTAAATGATAAAAAAATGCAGATAACGTCATGCTGTTCAACCGATCCACATCGTTTTGTTCCTTTTGCAGGTGTTCCAGACGCTGCTGTACTTTCGTCTTCCACTCTGCTTCCTCCTGATTCAGCTTCTCCAGCCGATCATTCCATTTCTCATACATTCTTCCCTTTTCCTTGAGGACTGCCAATTGTTCATTCAGATCTCTGGACATGGATGTGGTGTTCTCCCCCTTCTATGGAATTCTTTATTTAATTAACGGTTTGAATATGGCTAACGTTTCATATAAATTCATTTACAGCCAAAAAAATCGCCCTCCCTTCAAAGGCGACTGCAAGTCACTTTTTAAAGAGAGGACGATTCATTAAAATATAGCTTTGGAATATGCTTAAGATTTGCTGTTTTCAATCTGTTCTGCAAGCTCATTCAGGACCGTCCATCGTTCCATCAGTTCATCCAGATGACGCTCCGCCTCAGCCTGCTCTGCCATCAACTCCTGCAGCCGGGCTGAATCGCTGAATGATTCTTCCATCTCTTTATTAATACGGGCGAGATTAGCTTCAGCTTTCTCAATATTCTCATCGATCTGGTCATATTCACGCTGTTCTTTGAAGCTGAACTTCAGCCTAGGTTTAACCGCCGAGGCAGCAGATTTACTTTCCTCCGTTGCCGGTTTCACTTTAGCTGCTGTTCCCGTCGTACTTTCCTGAGAAGATGCAGGACCATTTTTCAGCATCCATTCCGCATATTCACTGTAGTCCCCAACATGCACGCGTACAACACCGCCACCTTCAAAAGACAGCACTTTATCCACTGTCCGATCCAGGAAGTACCGGTCATGGGATACGACAAATACAACCCCCGGGAAATCATCCAGGTAATCTTCGAGTACAGCGAGTGTCTGAATATCCAAGTCATTCGTCGGCTCATCCAGCAGCAGGACATTCGGTGCAGCCATCAGCACACGCAGCAGGTACAGTCGACGCTTTTCTCCACCCGACAAACGGGAGATAGGTGTCCACTGTGATGCAGGGGTGAACAGGAAACGTTCCAGCATCTGAGCTGCTGTAATGATAGACCCGTCAGCCGTTTTTACATTCTCGGCCACTTCCTTGATGTACTCAATCACCCGAAGAGATTCATTCATCTCCTGATGCTCCTGTGTGAAGTAGCCCAAATTAACTGTCGGGCCTACAACAACCTCCCCGGCATCAGGTTCCAGCTTGCCGGAGATCATTTGCAGCAAGGTTGATTTACCGCTACCATTCGGGCCCACGATGCCTACCCGGTCACCAGGCACCGCAATATAACTCAGATCGTCAATCAATTTGCGGCCATCTGCCGATTTGGACAGATGCTCGATCTCCAGTATTTTTTTACCCAAACGAGTGGAGCCCACGGATACCTCCAATGAGCCCGCACGATTAAGTCCCTGTTGGTCTTTGAGTTGTTCGAAGCGGTCAATTCTCGCTTTTTGTTTCGTTGTTCTGGCCTTCGCACCACGACGAATCCAGGCAAGCTCCGTCCGCAACAGATTTTGCCGCTTCTGTTCCGAGGCCGATTCACGCTCTTCACGCTCTGCCTTCAGCTCCAGGAAGCGGGTATAGTTGGCCTCATACCGGAATAAACGTCCATGATCCAGTTCAAGCATTACATTCGCTACACGATCCAGGAAATAACGATCATGCGTGATCATAAGTAGTGCCCCGCGCCGTTTTTGCAAATACTGCTCCAGCCAAACTACAGAATCATTATCAATATGGTTGGTAGGCTCATCCAGAATGAGCAATTCACAGGGATGAATCAGCGCAGAGGCAAGCGCTACCCGTTTGCGTTGTCCACCAGACAATGTGCCCATCAGCGCATCGAATTGACGAATTCCCAGTTTGGACAGAATGCTCTTCGCTTCACTTTCCATCTGCCAGACCTGAAGCTGCTCCATCTGCTGGTTCAAGCGCAACAAACGCTCTTGCAGTGCCGGATCAGAAGGGTTAAGCTCCAGCAGCTCCATCGTTTCCGTATACTCACGTACCGTTTTCATCTCCGGACTGTCGCCCTCAAATACTTGTTGCAGTACCGTATTATCCGGGTTAAACTGTGGATTCTGTGCAAGGAACTGTATACGCACGTCGTTCCCTATTGAGATCTGCCCTTCATCTGCTGGCTCCATGCCTGCAATGACACGCAAAAATGTGGACTTCCCGGTTCCATTGACACCAACGACACCAATCTTGTCCTGGTCGCCCATACCAAATGAGGCGTCTTTAAACAAAATTTTCTCGCCATAACTTTTTGCAACTTGCTCTACCGTCATTATGTTCATTGCACGTTACCTACTTCTCTGTAAATTAATATTCAATATCTAATAGCCATCCCGTACACTCTCTTTATACTTGTAAAAAGGAACGACATCCGTCCAGAAACAGAGCTGCTGCAAAGGCAATTCGTTTGTTCAGATGTTCCTCGTTAAACTCCGGATTGAGCATGATGTCCATCTTTAGCCGATCGAGAATCCCGATATAAGCTTCAGCGAGCAGAGCAGGCTCAGGTACGCCAGCATTCTCTAATACCTCACGGACCATGCTCATATATTCATTCATAAAAGCCTTCATGAATTTCATCAGATCCGGATCATTATTGGGTGCCATAAAAAACAGCTTGGTATGATTGCGACGCTCATAATAATACGTAAGATGAGTCTTGGCGATCGCACCAAGCTTATCCCCAGTGCCCTGATGTGAGTTCAACGCCTGATCAAGGCGACTGATAAAACCGTTGCAGTCCCGCTTGGATACGGCGATAAATAATTGTTCCTTGTTTTTGAAATATAAATAAATGGTGCCTTTCGCGATGCCCGCTTCGTCCGCAATATCGGACATTTTCGTCTCATAGAATCCTTTTGAACCGAAAATACCGTAAGCTGCATCCAGAATTGCCTCCGATTTGTCTCCCTGCACAGTGCTCAAATGCACTCCCTCCCTACAACGCCAAAATGATACCTAAACCGATCGCCAAACCTCCACCAATCACCGAGCTGAGCACGTTCACCAGATCATTACTCATCCAGGACCAGCCACGCGCTCGAACCGTTTTGTGTCCACAATGTTCATTTACCTCGACCTCCCGGCCGCACACGGTACAACGATACATATACTGAACCGTTGCGCCCAGATAGGAATCAGCAAAAGCTCCTGCCAATCCACCTACAAGGCCGACAAACGTCCAGCTGAGCAAACTCAAGCCTTCAATCCCGGCAATCCAGGAAAAGAAGAACGCCCCCGCACCGATCAAAGCTCCGCCTATGGCAGCAGCGAGTGTGCCAAGTAATGAAACACCTCCAGAGGTACCTGGGGTCAGCACCTTCCACGTCACGACAGAGCGTGGCGGCTTACGGCTAAGACTTCCCCACTCGGTTGCCCATGTATCTGAAGTAACGGTAGCCATGACACCAATAAAAGCATACATCCAGGCCGGGTGTGGAAGGATCCAGTTCCCCAGAACCAGAAACATGCCGATTCCACCATTAGCCATGACTTGCCCCGCGTCACGATTGCCTGTCTTGGCATACGATTTCTCAAGCTCCTGTTTGCGATCCTTGCGAAATTTGGAGAACAGCGTTGAGGTAATGAAAAACAACAGCAGTGTTCCAAACCAGAACAGGTTGCCCGCTCCATAATATATCGTACCCATCATCACAGCCGCCAGGCAGCCGGACAGGGTTAGCGACTTCTTCGCGTAGGCAGCACCCGCCACAACAAAAGCGCATACGGCGCCAATAATCCAGTCCATAAGTTCTCCTGCATGTGGCAACATCTATGGCCCACATGACGTTTTATATTTTTGAAATTCAATTATACCACGGTTTGATGCCAATGCCGAAACTGCCTATGCCAGCATACAAAAAACCTGATTCGGCAACTTTGAAAGCTACCAAACCAGGTGTACTGATACTGCGATAAACGGATATGCGTGATCCTAGTTCCAGTCGCACCCCCGTGAAACCCAACCTGTCAAATGTGAATTTAAATCACTATTCGCTAACCTCTTATCTATCACATTTGGATTAACTTATCTGGTTTTAAGTTTCACTTCAGCTTTCCCGGTTACACTATCATCAGAACGTTACATCAAGACCAGTTATGATTCAACTCGTACTTAACTATTGAAATGAGGATGACACACATGAACATGAAGCGTGTAATGATTGTAGGAACAATGGTTGTCACCATGTCCTTCGCCGGAACAGCCTGGGGCAGATCAGCTATATCCCCTATCCCCTTGGCGAAATGGTCCATTGTTAATATAGATACCAAAGACGAGAGCAGAGATGAATTGCTAAGCGCTCTGAATCTAAAGTCAGAAGATGATTTGGTTCAGGATCTGTACGCAGGTAAATCGCTGAGAATGATTGCGGATGAAAATGATGGTGACTTCGATGAGGTTATCATATTGCAAATAAGGCAGCTTAAGGAGCAATTAGATCAACGACTCGCAAGTGGAAGTATCAGCTCGGAGCAACACGCTGTGCAAAGCGGTGAACTGGAAGAGTTGGTAACGGAGAGTGCCAATACCGCCTACAACTTGGCGTAAATGAAAAGCCCCTTAGGCTAAGGCAGAGAATGAGGGCATGACAAAAAAGGAGCGTCGAGACGCCCCTCACCTATGTCATATTCACTCTAAGTAGGCAGAATCTATGATGTACGGTGCTTACTGAATTACTGCTGAAATCGTGCATTTGCCCAAGGACTCGCCGTCCCAGGCCAGTTCAAGCACATCTCCTGCTGCCGTCGGTCCAACACCTTCTGGTGTGCCTGTAAAGATGACATCTCCAGGCCCCAAGCCGTAATGATGGCCTACATAATCCACAATATCCTGAAGGCCGAAGATCATGTTACGAATATTGCCCCGTTGGACTTCGGCACCGTTCTTGGTAAGTGTAAAGTCTTTCTCAAGAAGTGCCTGAGCGCCGGGAAATGCCTGGAATGCAGTAATAGGAGCGGAGTTCTTGAACCCTTTGGCCGCTGTCCACGGATGCCCCTTTTTCTTGATAACCGTCTGTACGTCACGTAACGTAAAATCAATGCCAAACGCATACGCGTCAATCAATTCATCCACAGCCATACCCGGCTCAAAATCCCGGCCAATCTGAACGACAAGTTCAGCCTCATAATGTACTTCACCCTTTGTAGCAGGCAATTGAAGCGTATCACCATTCAAAGGCACGACCGCATGGGAAGGCTTCATAAAGATCATCGGTTCATCCGGAACCGCGTTGCCCAATTCTTCTGCATGAAGTTTATAATTTCGTCCTACACAGTATACATTGCGAATGTTTGTCAACATGGATTTACGACCACCTTTATCGGATTCATTAGCGTAGTTGGAACATGTTCATCTTTTTATTACGGTCTGAAGAATCGACTGCTCGTTTCCTGAAAAGCCTGTTCCCATACATCCGGCCGATTCGTACATAACATTAGATCCGAGTCAATTGCCGCGAGCCGCTTCATGATAGTTTTGTCATCCACCGTCCAGGCCATCACCTGAATACCCTCATTTCGCATTTCCCGCATCAGCGATTTGTCTACATTTGTGTACCCGATCGAAAGAAAACTACAATTCATTTGTCGCAGCACTGCTGCCAGATCACCTGGCCGTGCATCAATAATCAACCCTGTTTTGAATTCCGGGGCCAGTTTCTTAACTTCAACCAGAGCCGTAGGTTCAAACGAAGTGATGACCACGTCATGCTGCATATGTCTCTTCCTTACCTCATGAATAACCGCTGCCGGCAGACCAGGATACATGTTTCCTTGCGTTTTGAGTTCGATATTCAAGCGAACTTTGCCACAGCAACGATCCAGCACTTCAGTAAGAGCGGGAACCCGTTCCCCTTTATAGGCTTTTCCTTTCCATGATCCCGCATCCAGCTGTTGTATATCTGACCAGTCCGTCTCTCGAACGAGTCCTTTACCGTTAGTCGTCCGATTCAACGTAAAGTCATGAATAACGACCGGAACACCATCACGCGACAACTGTACATCCAGCTCCATCCACTGAACTTCAGGTTGTTCCATGGCAAGCAGAAATGCAGCAATCGTATTTTCCGGTGCAGTGAACGAAAATCCGCGGTGTGCTACACAAAGGTTGTTCATTCCATCCCTCCTCCAAAAATAGACTTCAACTTGGTGATGCAACTCCATTCGCATCAAAACGAATACCTGGCGAAAGCTGCGTCATCTGCTCCAGCAGCAGTTTGTTAGCTTCATCCAACATCGGAATTGCCTGACCCAGCCCAGCCTCATAAGGAATAACCTTCATGCTGCATTTAGCTTCCTTACTACAGTTCGCCTGAAAAACCGCTGTTTTCCACGTTTCCTCTGTCGTTGATTTCGAGAAAATAAAGTTGCCTGTACTATATGCAATCCACTTGCCTTTGTAATACTCCACCCCTTGCAAGACATGGGGATGCCCGCCTATAACCAGATCAGCTCCGGCATCTACAAATTCATGTGCCAGTCGAGTCTGATCATTATTCGGTGTGCTGACCCGTTCCTCTCCCCAATGTGCAACAATGATGACCAGGTCAGCCTTTTTACGGGCCTCCTGAATCGCCTTGACTGCACCTGTAGAATCGTAGGTTTCGGCAACACCTGCTCGATTACCTTCCGCTTTCCAACTCGCTTTCGGTACTACCCGGCTAAAACCCAGAAATGCAATTTTCATGCCCTTGCGTTCCAGATAAGCAGGTGTATATGCCTCATCCTGGTTCATTCCCGCACCAGCATGTGCAATACCATATTCCTTCAGATACGCCAGCGTATCGACCAGACCCTCAACGCCCTGATCAAGGATATGATTATTGGCCAGATTCACCGCATCAAAACCAGCTGAAGCCATGGCTGCGAGTGCTTTTGGCGAAGATTTGTATACATAGGTTTTATCCAATGCATCAGTCCCACCAAGAGTTACTGGCGTTTCAAGGTTGCCGATCGTCAGATCATCGTTCTTGAAAAGGTTACCAAGCTTCGCAAAAGGATAATCATACCCGTTCTTATCCAGCAGTTCAGCAACTTTGCCCGAAAATTGGATATCCCCAACAAAGTTGATGGTTACATCGTTCGCCGAATTAGATGGCTGAGTCGCCCCATTTCCTGTACCTTCGCTCCCCTTTGAGCCGGAAGAAGCGGGAGTATCCGTCGGTTTTGTCGTTCCTGTATCTGTCTTTCCATTTGCCTCGGAGCCTGTAGCATCCGTTTTTTTCTCACCCGATTTATCGTCGGAATTTTCAGCTACCTGTTCATCAGAACCATCCGATCCTTCAGTTGAAGTATTACCTGCCTGCGAATCCGTATCAGGTGAACTTACCTGATCACCGCCCTTAGCGCCCTCTTCATTCACAGGCTCCTGATTCACAACTGTTTCTTTCCCTTCCGGGTCCGCCTGCTGTTCCTTCATGCCTACTGCGTAATAGAGGCAGACGAGTCCAATGGCCACGATCAATACCAGATTAATGATCCAGACCAACCGTTTGCGGGCACGTTTTACTTTTTTCTTCTGTACACTTCGTTTTGATCTTGGGGGATACATAGGCAGCTCCTCTTCTTCACAGCAATCCTTATCATATTATATCAGGCATATTCTGGATTTCCATAATTCCTTGGAACTGTAAGCATAGAAAGAGTTTACTTCTCTCTGCTTTTCACGTTTTGGCGTAAAAAAAGGCTGTCTCCGCTGTAGAATATCTCTACATTTGAGACAGCCATGTACGTTATTTATTGTGCAGCAAGTAATTGCGTAGCTTGAACTGACATTTCTTTCGCCTGTCTAATGCAGTCAGGCAACCCTACACCTTCATAACCGGCACCCGCAATGTATATTCCCGGCAATTTGCTGCCAAGCTCCTCTCGGAGTGCTGCAATCTGTTGCAGATGACCTACCGGATATTGCGGCATGGATTTGCGAAGCCGAGTAATTTCCGAGAAGATCGGAACGGCCTCCACGCCCATCGTTTCACGCAAGTCCTTGAGTACCAGATCCGTCAGCGCATCATCCGGGAGTTCCACGTTCTGCTCGTCTCCCGAACGACCAACATAGCAACGAAGCAGTACTTTATCATCCGGGCTGGTATGCAGCCACTTGGTTGATGTCCAAGTACATGCTGTAATATTGCGGCCTTCCTTACGCGGAACGAGGAAGCCAGATCCATCAAATACATGTTCGATATCTTTTTTCTCAAAAGCCAGTACCACATTCGCTACCGATACGTAGTTAATCGCATCCAGAGCCGTTGTATCCACGTGAGGCTGTAGCAGTTCGGATGCAACATACGTAGGCACGGTAATGACTACATCATCCGCTTCAAGACGCTCGCCGTTACCCAGTTGAATGCTATATCTGGCCGCATCTCCAGTCTGAACCTCCAGGGATTGCACTGAAGTGTTCAGACGTTGATCCACGTCCTGCAATTCATGTACAAGCGCGTGAACGAGGCTCTGCAAGCCCTGCCGGAAGTTCAGAAAAGCACTTCTCTTCGTTCCCGTATGAGTCTCTGCCGGTTTGCGGCCAGTCATCATCCCCCGGATCAAACTACCATAATCCCGCTCCACCTCGCCGAATTGCGGAAAGGTTGCCTGAAGACTCAATCGTCGCATATCACCTGCATAAATGCCTGCAAGCAACGGCTCAGTGAGGTTTTCCAGAACTTCCGCTCCAAGGCGGCGCTCAATCATATAACCGAGCGATTCATCCTCCGTTGTGCGACGGGGAGGGATGACAAAATCCATTAATGCCCGCAGCTTGCCTGCCGGAGATACAAGACCGCTTCTCAGAAACGGTCTCAACTCCGTCGGAATACCGAGTACGAGTCCTGCCGGCATGGGATGTAACTTGCCACGCTGCATGATGTACGTTTTTTTGGATTCCGGGTTTTGACTGACCAGCTCATGATCAATCTCCAGCTCTTTAGCCAAGTCAATCATCGCCGTTTTGCGGGCAAGGAAAGAATCCGGCCCCTTCTCAATGACAAAACCATCCCGGTGCAGCGTCTCAATCATGCCACCCATGGAGGAACTTTTCTCAACCAAGGTAATTACAGGTTCAACCCCTGCTTCCCGGTAATGCTTCCGGATATAAAATGCCGCGCTTAGGCCGGTCAGACCTCCGCCGACAACAACAACACGACGTTTATGGTCTTCCATTACACATCCGTTCCTTGCTGCCATTGGTTAATAATGACGTCACTTAATGTTTCCATATAAAGCGGGTCGCTATTGAGAGAATCGATACGCATGAGGCGCATGTCGATCTCTTTGGCAATCGCCTTGGCCTCAATATCAAGATCATAGAGCACTTCCAGATGATCCGATACGAATCCAATTGGTGCTACAAGCACATCTTCTACCTGTTCACGAGCAAGAACCTGAAGCGTGTCTAGAATATCAGGGCCCAGCCATGGCTCCGCCGTCCGCCCGGCACTTTGCCACGTAAACTGCCAATTGGTAATTCCTAAACGCGAAGCAATAACTTCCGAAGTCTCCAGCAGTTGCTGCGGATATGGATCACCGATATCCACAATTCGCGCAGGCAGACTGTGTGCGCTGAACAACACTCGTACATCCCCACGTTTGGCTCCCGCTTCCTCGAAAGCATCCAATTTGGCGCTAACACGTGTGGAGAGAGCTTGAATTAATTTCGGATGCAGGTGGTAACTCTCAATAAAGGACATCTGGATTCCCAGTTCTTCCGCTTTCTCACGAGCGCGCTTGATGTAGCTCCCTACACTCATCGTGGAGAAATGTGGTGCCAGTACGATGCCTATTGCGGTCTGAATTCCTTCCTTCGCCATCTGTTCCACGCCATCCTCAATGAACGGATACGCATGCTTTAACCCTTGATAACAACGGAATTCAACCTCATCGGAACGATCATCCTTGTTTAACGTCTCCTGGAGGGCCTTAACCTGATTATCCGTGTTTTCTCGAAGAGGGAATACGCCCCCAACGATCGCTTCATAACGGTCAGTCAGTTCTTTCAGTTGTTCCGGTTCAGGCGGACGTCCTCTCCGGATATGTGTGTAATACGCTTCAATACTTTCCATATTCTCAGGTGTGCCATAAGACATCACCAGTACACCTACCGTATTAGTCATTAGTAACCGTCACCCCAGTCTTCAATGCTTCAGCAGAATATTCATGAATATACGCCGTGAGTTCTTTTAATTTATCCAAAGATGCTTCAGGAAATAGTCCATGCCCCAGGTTGAAAATATACCCTGGCTCTTTGATGCCTTCGTCAATAATCAATTTGGCATGCTGCTTGATCAGATCCATCGGTGCAGTCAGCACATAAGGGTCCAAATTGCCTTGCACAGCAAATTTCCCACCCAGTCGTTTACGTCCCTCGGAGATCGATACTCTCCAATCCAACCCAATCACATCAGCTTGCAGATCATGCAGGGTTGGCAGCAATTCACCAGAAGCGACACCCGGGAAATATATTTTCGGTACATTCAAATCAGATAATTCGGTAAAGATACGAGTAATCGTCGGTAACACATACGTTCTAAAGTCGTTTGGCGAAAGCGCGCCTACCCAGCTGTCGAACAATTGGAATGCCTTGCCGCCGTTCGCAATGTGTGCACGGACATATGTAATCACCATATCGCCCAGTTTTTGCATCAATTTATGCCATGCTTCCGGTTCACTGTACATCATCGTTTTCGTCCGTATGTACCCTTTGGAAGGTCGGCCTTCTATCAAATAGCTGGCGATGGTAAAAGGTGCACCGGCAAACGTAATCAGGGGTACATCCAGTTCCTTGTCCAGAATTCGAATCGTCTCCAGTATATGAGACAGGTCTCCCTCAACATCAATGGGACGCAAACGTTCCACATCTGCTGCCGTGCGGATTGGATTGTCTATAACAGGTCCAATATTTTTAACAATATCAAAATCTATACCGAGCGAAGCAACCGGATTCATAATATCGGAATACAAAATAGCCGCATCCACACCGAGTTTACGTACCGGCATGAGTGTAACTTCAGCTGCTAGCTCAGGTTGACGGCAAATTTCGAGCAAAGAATACTTTTCCTTTATCTTGCGATATTCGGGATCATAACGCCCAGCCTGACGCATGTACCACACCGGAACACGGTCCACCTGCTGTTTGAAGCTGGCCTGAATCAGACGATCATTATAGCTCATGTAAGAAGCCTCCAATAGTTTTTGGACTCATAAATAACATTATGCCCTTTTTGAAGAGCGGTAACAACCACGTGTCGATCTGTTCCGATGACAATACTATGACATTCCTTACATCCCCTCATCCATATGCCAATTATGTTATAATGAAAGAATCGTGTTTTTTTGAAACGTTGCAGAAACGATCGGAAAGGAAGTGAAAGCACTTTGAAAACGTGGAAAGTAAACCTCATTGTGCTTTGGTTCGGACAATTTCTGGTCAACTCGGGCATGACCATGATCACCCCGTTTTTGTCCCTTTATCTCGCCAAGGATCTTGGCGTGGTTGGTGAGCATGAAATTGGCATATGGGCGGGATTTATATTTGCAGCCAACTTCCTCACCTCATTTTTGTTCCAGCCCTTGTGGGGCAAATTGTCTGACAAATACGGCCGAAAAATTATGCTGCTGCGTTCCGGATTCGGGATGGCGATCGTTATCGCCCTGATGGGTTTTGCACAGAGCCCATGGCAGCTCCTTTTATTAAGACTGCTCAACGGTACGATCTCTGGTTTCAACCCAGCAGCGGTTTCGTTAATCTCGGGTACAACGCCGAAGGATCGAATGGGTTTCGCCATGGGTATCAGCCAGTCCGGTCAGGTGGCTGGTACAATTCTGGGTCCGCTGATCGGTGGTTTACTGGCTGATGCAGTGGGCTTCCGCCCTATCTTCTATATTACAGGCGGACTGATCTTCGTGGCTTCAATGCTTGCCATGTTCCTGGTCCGAGAGAAATTTGACCGCAAGGAAGCGGCCAAACTGCCGGAACAATCCGTATTGTCCGGTTTGAAGGAACTCAACAAGTCACCCCAGTTACCTGCGTTGTTCGCTGTAACGTTCCTGTTGCAATTTGCCATGATCAGCCCGATGTCACTCTTGCCGCTGTATGTACAGAAATTACACGGTTCGGATGTGAACGTCGCCTTCTGGGCTGGAGTTGTCGGCGCAGTCACGGGACTTTCCAACATGGCCATGTCCCCCATTCTTGGGAAGCTCAGTGACAGGGTAGGTTCACACAAGATACTTACGTTCTCTCTTATAGGGACCGGGCTTATGCTTATACCTCAAGCTTTCGTGCAGACGGTATGGCAGCTCATCATCATCCGGTTCATGATGGGTGTGTTCATGGGTGGACTGCTTCCAAGTGTCAACGCGCTCATTCGCTCCTATACGCCAGATAGCATGATTAGCCGGGCGTTCAGCTTTAATACGAGCACACTTGCGCTGGGTAACATGCTTGGAGCTGTAATCGGCGGTTTTATGGCCGGGTTTATTGGCATCGAAGGACTGTTCATCGTTTCCGGTGGACTGTTGTTGCTCAACATGGTGTGGGTGAGACTCAAACTGTACAAAAAACCTCCTCTGATCAGAGAATCCTAAAGCTTCGATCTAAAAGATATTTGTTCTTAAAAAGCCGCTTTCAACGCCCATTGGGCAATGAAAGCGGCTTTTGGCATTTTTTGTTCAATTGGACCAAACCTCAACGTTGATTCATTGACTCTGATGGCTTGCGAATTGAATTGGGTATTCTTTCACACCAAATACAAAGGCACTTTGTATCGGCTGCAAAACGGTTCCCGGCTCCAACTGTATATCTTCCATTTGCCGCAGCATCGTCTCAAGAACAACCCTAGCTTCAAGTCGTGCAAGCGGCGCACCAAGACAAAAGTGAATGCCAAACCCAAAACCCATATGTCTGTTCGGCTTGCGGTCAGGCACAAACTCCTCTGCCTGTTCAAATTTAGCGCTGTCCCGGTTGGCCGATCCCACCCAGGATATCACCTGTTCCCCTGCCTGGATTGGTTGTCCGTTCAATTCTACGTTTTCTTTGGCAATACGCCCAATAGCCACAATCGGCGGATAATAGCGTAATGTTTCCTCTACCGCAGAGGGAATAAGTTCAGGGTGCTCTCGCAGCTGCTGCTGAAGCTCAGGCTTTTCTGACAGAATACGTACGGCATTGGTAATCAGATTGGTCGTCGTTTCATTGCCAGCAGCAAGTAATAATATGCAAAACCCGACCACTTCCTCTGCGGTTAGCTTCTCCCCTTCAATCTCCGCAGCCAGCAGCAAAGAGATCAGATCATCCTTTGGTTGCTGACGTCTTTCTTCCATGATGGCCGTGAAGTAGCTCGCCAGTTCCTGTTGATTCCGTCTCTTTTCTTCCATCAACTCCTGGAAAGCTTCATCACTATCATCCCGCGCACCCTTCACCAGTGCATCAGACCAGTCTTTGAACTTCTGGCGATCTGCGGTAGGGACTCCAATCAATTCAGCGATCACAATGACCGGAAGCGGAGTGGCAAGATCGTCGATAAGCCGCATACGACCTCCTGAAAAATGTGGAGTCAGTAACTCATCCGCAATTTCCTGAATACGCGGAGCCAATGCTTCGATTGCTTTTGGTGTAAAAGCCTGATTAACCAGATCCCGCAGTTGCTTGTGCTTCGGCGGATCGGTAGTGAGCATACTGGCGTTAGCACGATCACGTTCAGAAGAAAACAGTTTGGGGTTTTTCAACACATATTGCACATCATCATAGCCGAAAACATCCCAGCATTCTCGATGGTTGTCATAGCGGACTGGAGTGTTGTCACGAAGCTCAGCGTACACCTGGAAGGGAGATAATTGTTGTTCCACCCCTTCCAGTTCCCGGATCGGAATGTAATTGGCATACTTTCTCGGTGCTCGGTTCATCGTTTCTCCTCCAATCATTAATATATATATTTATTTACATATTGAAATCACCATATATTATAGACTCAACGCTAAGTCCATACAAATATTTGGCAATAATTGAGCCTCTTTTCCTAGAACGCATTACAAAAATCGCCAAGTTTTGCTAACTTATTCGGTCCGATATCCGTTTTGTATAAGATCACTTCTGCTATGCACGCCCCTGCAACACTTTCCCCAAAAACCTGTCTAAATTCTATCAGGACAAAAGACTCATATGTAATGAAATATGACACAAAACTATTTTAAATATGATTTTATATAGCTATTTCTCTTTATACCCCTTCTTATATTTATCCATAAAGCCTTATAAACAAGCTATATACTCTACATATCTATCAATGTAACCGATTACTCTATCTATATCTATTATTGTCATATTATTTAACATGAAATACAATTGTTTTAATTCATATACATATTACCCTCATCAAACATCACACGAAACTAACCTGAAGGAGAGTGCTATTCATGAAAAAAACTTCAAATCTTCGTCCTTGGGCTGTATGGAGCACAGCTGCTTTGACAGCTCTAACCATCTCCCTGTCCCCAATCGGAACCTATGCTGCTCAGGCAGCTACGGTAGAAGTGAGCGGTACAACCAGTGCAGTTCAGACCACATCATCCACTCCGGCTCGCAATACGACCATCCCTGCTCTATCGGATTCGTTCAAACAATCCGCTCTGCCTAATGTTCTGGTCATTGGAACGGGTGGTACGATCGCAGGTCAATCCGAGGATGCGACCAGCTTCCAGAACTATAAGGCGGGTACACTCCCGATCGGGGAAATGGTCGACGCCTTACCGGACAAACAGAAGATTGCAGATGTTAGCACACTCCAATTCGGAAATTCAGGTTCAGGATCTTATACTATGGCTGATCTCTATGACCTGTCACAGACAGTAGACAAGGCTCTAGCTCAATATGACAGCGTTGTAGTTACCACCGGTACAGATACCATGGAGGAGATCGCCTACTTCCTTGACATGACTGTACAAAGTGATAAACCTGTCGTCATTACAGGGTCCATGCGCCCTTGGACGGTTATCGGCTCGGATGCACAAGCCAATCTGTACAACGCCATCAAGCTCGCAGGCAGCGGACGCACCACTTCATTTGGGACCGTGCTGATGTTGAACGATACCATTCAACTGGCACGCGGAGTGACCAAAACGAATGATTATCGAACAGATACGTTCGAAACTCCGATGCTTGGTGCAGTAGGTTATATTGATGAAGAAAATATTCGAATTTACCGTGCTCCTGCACGCGCCTTGAAGCCTGAAGGTACATTGAAGCCGGCATTTGATCTGAGCAAAATCACGAAGGCAGATCTCGCCAAAGTGGAAATTGCGGTTTCCTATCAGGAAGCTGGTGGAGAAGCCATTGAAGGATTTGTTCGTGGTGGAGCCAAAGGAATCGTAACGTCCGGTACTGGAGCAGGCGGGATTTCGAAAGCCATGGGCCAAGCACGTACTAAAGCAGTGGAGGATGGCGTAATCTTCGTAACGACCACGCGGACAGGTTCAGGCAGTGTATATGGCGGAGGTAAAGGCGTTATCGCTGGTGACAACCTCAGTCCTCAACAAGCACGCATTTTGCTCATGCTCGGGTTATCCTTCAGCGATGATTTCGATACAATCAAAAAATGGTTCGAGACTTACGGTACGCCGGAAGTTTAAGAAGATCTCATCCTTTATATTCTGAAAAATAATACAAGAGACGACACATTCCCTGTTAATCAAGGGATGATCGTCTCTTGTTTTTTTAATCCGAACTTGTTTACTTCACCCAGGCCAGAGCCAGACCATCATAATCCGGCAGCATGGTCGTTACAAGGCGCGGATCACTTGCCATCTGCTCATTGAAGCGACGAACAGCAAGCACAGCCGGGCCTTGCTTATCCGGATTCAGCGTACGACCGCGCAGGAAACAGTTATCTCCCACAATGACCGCCCCTGGCCGCGCGAGCTTAATGGCATAATCCAGATAAACGGGATAATTCTCCTTGTCCGCATCAATGAAGAAGAAATCGAAGGTACGTCCTTCGTGCGCCAGTTGCTCCAGACTGTCGGCTGCGGGTCCAATTCGATATTCGACCTTATCACCAAAGCCACCTTCCTCCAGATGGCCCCGAGCCATCGCTGCGTATTCCTCTTTCAGTTCCAGCGAAGTCAGGGTTCCTCCATCACTTAAACCGCGAGCAAGACAGATACCGCTGTATCCGCCCAGCACACCGATTTCGAGTACGGCTTCCGCTTTCGAAGTTTTCGCGAGAAAAGTGAGTAAACGCCCGTAGGCCGCTGCCACCGAAACTTCCGGCATGCCGTTCGATCGGATGGCTTCTTTTACCTTTAACAAGAGATCATCCTCTTGAAATAATTGATTTACATATTCGTCAGGGGTCAGATTCACCGCTAAAATCCTCCTTGGACACTTGGTCTGCTTTCCATATGGATGCCAATGTTCTATAATAAATGTTTGTTGTCAAACACAGGCGGTTGACTGCCGCATCACCTCTAAGAGATGAATGCATAAGCTCACCGCATTTCTCATTGTAAGTTTTTTCACGGAAAGCGGCAAGGCCGCACCGTTACTATACAGCGGAGAGAAGGAGTTCCCTTCTCCGGCTTGAAATGGAGTTGAAATGAATCACATGGCTCAATTGCAATTGATCGCGACCTCGGCGATGGGACTCGAGGCTGTTGTCGCCCGGGAACTGAAACAACTGGGGTATGAGGATGCTACGATCGACAATGGACGGGTTTACTTCACTGGAGATTATATTGATATTTGCCGGTGTAATCTGTGGCTAAGAAGTTCGGATCGCGTTTTGGTCAAAATGGGTGAATTCCCTGCTACAACATTCGATGAATTGTTTGAAGGTACCAAAGCATTACCTTGGGAGGATTGGATTCCAGCCGATGGCGAATTTCCGGTTGAAGGTCGCTCCCACAAATCTCAGCTAAGCAGCGTGCCGGCTTCACAAGGGATCGTGAAGAAAGCAATTGTAGAGAAACTGAAGCTGACTTATGACACGGAGTGGTTCCCAGAGGATGGATCTCGTTATGTGATTGAGGTCATTCTGTTGAACGATCGCGCCCTGCTTACTTTAGATACAACCGGACCCGGGCTGCACAAACGGGGTTATCGTAAACTGGTAACCGAAGCTCCGCTTAAAGAAACACTTGCTGCGGCGCTTATTCAGCTCAGTCGCTGGAATGTATCCCGCCCCTTCTATGATCCATGCTGCGGATCAGGTACCATGCTGATTGAAGCCGCCATGATTGGCTGGAACATTGCACCAGGACTGCGTCGCACCTTTAACTCCGAGAACTGGGCTGTCATTCCTGAAGAGCTTTGGGAGAAAGCGCGCGAAGAAGCATTTGACGCGGTTCGCGACGATATTCCATTGCAAATCTCGGGCAGCGACATCGATCCAGAAGCCATTGAAATTGCACAGGCAGCAATCAAGAGTGCCGGCTTCGCCAAAGATATTGAAGTCAGCGTCCTGCCCGCTCATCGTGCAAGACCACAGGGTGAATATGGTGTCATTATTACCAACCCTCCATATGGTGAACGTTTGAGTGAAGAGAAAGAAGTGCAGAAGCTGCTTCGTTCTTTAGGGCGCAGTTACCTCGAAATGCCGACATGGTCCTTTTTTGCCATCACGTCGACCAAATCGTTCGAGGATGACTTCGGCCACAAGGCAGACAAACGTCGTAAGTTGTTCAATGGACGTATTGAAACCCAATATTATCAGTATTTGGGCCCACTGCCGCCACGAAATAAAACACCACAACAATAATACCATTGTCATGATAGAGTGCTCTTGCCTTCCACGGCAGGGGCGCTTTTTTTGTATGTATTCCAGGAGACATAGAATTGATCTTGGTGATGCTGCTTCCGTATGAAGCATTTCTCCCCTGGGCATAGTTGAAAAGCCATGACACCACGCTATAATGGATGGAGCCCTATTTTTACATTCCGTTAACAAAACAAAACCATTCATCTGGGAGGAGACATATATGTTTGTCACTAAGCCAACACGCAGCCTTACGCCGCGCGGGCTTCTGAATCATCCACTTACGTTATATCTTATTTTTCTTGTACTCATGCTACTCAAATTAATGTGGCTCCATCACAATCTGCATGCCTACAACATCACGATGGGGCTTCTGGACAAAGTAATTGCCATCGGTTCGCTGCTGCTTCTGTCCTTCTGGACCTGGTGGCTGCCTCGCCGGGGCATGATCCTATCGCTCGTTGTAATCCATCTGCTGCTTACTGCACTGATCTATGCCGATATGGTTTATTATCGCTACTTTCAGGATTTTCTGACGATTCCTGTGTTGATGCAAGCCAGACAGGTCGATGCTCTGGGTGATAGTATTGCCACGCTCATCCACGCCAGTGATCTGTGGTTCTTTGTTGATTGGCTTGTGATCATCCCATACGCAGCGATCCTGCTATTCAGTAAACATCACCGCCGTGGTGGACGCCCCAGCGCATATACGAGTGGATTGAACTCTTACTCGTCAAGCTCTGGCAAACCAAGCTTACGTCGTCGACTCACTGCGGGCAGCATTGCTCTAATATTGGGTCTTGGGCTCGCGGTAGGTCCGATTTATTATTATAGTAAAACTTGGGCGAAAGGCTTGTTTGATAACAACTGGTGGAACGTGTCCATGTATAACGTTACTGGACTTCTTGCTTTTCATGGCTATGATCTATATAACTACGCCAAAGACCATCTGGGCTCTGGTCCAAAGGTCGATCCTACAGATCTGGAGCAGGCGAAAGCTTTTTTTGCCAACAGACAACAGGCTGAGCCTCTGAAGGATGCGATGTTCGGCAAGTACAAAGACAGCAATGTCATCATTGTTCAAGGCGAAGCTTTCATGAATTTCATGATTGGTCAGAGCATTGGCGGTCAGGAAATCACGCCTCATTTTAACGAGCTGATGAAGGAAAGCCAGTACTACAGTCATTTTTATCACCAGACAGGTCAGGGCCGTACATCAGATGCTGACTTTGGGGCGAATATTTCGATGCATCCACTGTCGGTCGGGTCCGCTTTTGTCCGTTACGCAGACCACAGCTATGATTCTCTGCCTTCTATATTGAAGGATCACGGTTACAGTACCAATGTATTTCATGCCTATGAGAGCGGATTTTGGAATCGCTATACGATGTATCAGAATATGAAGTATGACAAGTTTTACAGTAAAAATGATTATGAACAGGATGACCCGCTTGGCTGGTCCCTGTCGGATGAGTCCTTTTTCCGCCAATCGGTTGAGAAAATGAGCAATGAGGTTACTGAGCCGTTCTATTCATTCCTGATTACACTGACCAGTCATCATCCATACGCGTTACCCCAAGATAAACAACAGCTGGATGTCGGGGAATTCCAAGGAACGATGTTTGGAAACTATCTGCAATCCGTACATTACGTGGATTCCGCGCTCGGCAGCATGGTGGAAGACCTGAAAAATCGGGGGTTGTGGGACAAAACGATCTTCATGTTCTATGGGGATCACGATAATTCCATTAAGGAACAACCACAATATGAGAAATTTCTCGGACGCTCGCTGAACGATCTGGATATGGAGCAAATTATGAACGAAGTGCCTTTGCTGGTGCATCTTCCCGACGGAGCCGAAGCCGGAACGATTGACGAGCCAGCAGGACAGCTGGATATTACACCTTCCGTTCTACATCTGCTCGGTATATCAGATCAATCCTACTACCATATGGGCAACGATGTGTACGACGGTTCCTCCCGCATGGTGGTATTGCGCAGTGGTGCGTTCACTGATAGCTCCTTCTTCTATATCCCTTCAGATGATTACCTGTATGACAGTGGCTCCTGTTACGATCTGTCTACGGGCGCCAAAACAGATATTAATGCTTGTCGATCTGGTTACGATGAAGCGACAATGCGACTGCATGTGTCAGATACAGTCAACACGTTTGACCTGATCTCACGTTTTCGCAAGGAGCAAACGTCTAAATCCGCATCCTAACAGATACGGAAAGGCACGCTGACGTAACTGTATACTTCATATTAGAATTTAACCCGACACTACAATGAAATGGAGCTAATGCATGACCATGACAGCACAACCAATCCCATTCAATATTGAACAAAGGCTATTTGAAGAAGCTGCAAACTTTGTCAAACATCGCTACCCCCAAGGGTGGGGCGGCGCTGCTGCTGTATATACCGAAGCAGGTTCTCTCTTAATTAGCGTAGCTCCAGAAGTAATTAATGACGCCACGCACCTGTGTATGGAAACTGGAGCCTATCTGGAAGCCCACAAATTAAACGAGCGGGTCACCCACTCAATCTGTGTGGCACGCGACGATGAGCACTCGGAATTCAAGGTTCTCACCCCTTGCGGTGTGTGCCAGGAACGATTGTTTTTCTGGGGAGAAGATGTAAAGGCTGCCGTGTACGATCCGGATGGAGCTATAATATACAAGAGATTGGACGAAATCCAGCCTTATCATTGGACCAAGGCATACCGGGATAAGTAGGAAGTTAAACGATAAGTGTTGAGGCTGCAATCCGTTGCACGCTTCAGCACTTTCTTTTTTGGGTGGCTGGCTATAACCACGACCTTGCGAATGTTAGAAAGTCGCTATATAATTGTAACTGTATTGGTTTCATTTATAAATGATGGGGGTTTTAATGAATGAATATTGAAATATGGTCCGACTTTATGTGTCCTTTCTGTTATATTGGCAAACGTCGTCTGGAGAATGTACTGGCACAATTCCCACACCGTGATGAAGTGAAATTACAGTTCAAAAGTTTTGAACTCGATCCAAATGCTGAATTGAACAGCGGCAAAACCAACGCAGAATATCTGGCTACCAAATACAATATGAGTGTGGAGCAAGCACGTGGCATGAATGCCCAGATGAATGCCAATGCTCGCACGGCTGGACTGGAATACAACATTGATGAGATGATCCCTACCAACTCCTTCTCTGCTCACCGCCTGACCCATTGGGCAGAAACCCAAGGGAAAATGCTTGAGCTGAGCGAACGACTGTTTCAAGCAATATTCATCGAAGGTAAACATGTCGGCAATACCGATGTCCTGATCGAGTTGGCTGAAGAAGTGGGTCTGGATCGCAATGCAGCAGCAGAAGTATTGTCGAGCAATCAATTCGCAGAACAGGTTCGTGCCGACCAGGCCGAAGGTGAGCAGTTGGGCATTCGGGGTGTACCTTTCTTCGTATTTGACCGTAAGTTCGCTGTATCTGGCGCTCAACCGGATGAGGTGTTCCTTGACGCTATCCAGAAAGCATGGGACGAACGCTCCCCTTTCACCATGGTGGAGTCCAGCACCACTGACGCAGATGGCAGCGGAGTATGCACGGAAGACGGCTGCGAGGTTCCGCAACCGGATCAATCCAAATAACACAAAAGCAGCAGGATCAAGGGTTATCCCTGATCCTGCTGCTTTTTTTAAAATCCATCCACATAAGATGAACTCATAATTTACACTATAACGGAGAGGGCAGAACAAATCTGGAGAAGCGGAGCGCTCGCATTTATCACTGGATTTCACCCTTTGCGAAAGGGAATTCCAAAAATCCGGGGATAACGGCGATCGAAAGATTGTTCTGCACACGTAGTGGCCTAGTGTAAAGGATTATGCTTTCATTTTATATCACGAAGAACGATCCGTAACCGGAACAACTATACGCAGCTCATCAAACACTTATTTTGGAATCGAGCTGCATGCTCAATCCCAAAACAGCTGATCCGGGTGCGGTCCCGTCCGCTTGTCCGAATCCAGCGCATCGATCAGTTTCAGCTCATCCGGAGTCAATTCAAAATCAAAGATGTCCGCATTCTCGCGAATTCGCTCAGGCGTAACCGACTTCGGAATCGTCACAATCTGGTTCTGAATATCCCAGCGCAGAATAACCTGTGCCGGTGTTTTTCCATATTTCTGGGCCAGACTTTTCAAAGCCGATTCCTTGTTCAGCTTGCCTCTCATAATCGGGCTCCATGCCTCCAGTTGAATGCCCTGTTCCCCACAGAAATCCTGCAGCTCCTGTTGAATCAGACCTGGATGCAGTTCCACCTGATTCACCGCAGGCACCGTTCCACCTTCATCTATGATATCGCGCAGATGGTGTACTTCGAAATTACTTACACCAATGGCACGTACGCTTCCTTCGCTATATAGACGTTCGAATGCTCTCCACGTCTCCTTATACTGGTCTCTGCCAGGCCAGTGAATTAAGTATAGATCAATGACATTCAATCCAAGCGCCTTCTGACTGGCCTCAAATGCTCTTAAGGTCGAATCAAACCCTTGATCCTCATTCCACAGCTTGGTTGTCACAAACAGCTCATTCCGGGCGATACCGCTGCTCGCAATAGCTTGTCCAACTTCCTCTTCATTTCCATAAACGGACGCCGTATCAATGCTCCGATATCCGACTTCCAATGCGGTCTCCACCGCTTGCTGTACTTCTTTGCCTTTTGCTCTATAGGTCCCAAATCCCAGCCATGGCATCGTCACGCCGTTGTTCAGAATCGTACAATCTGTAATATGTTTTGTCATTTTGTACCTCCTGTGTGAAATTTGCCTGCTCTTGGTCTATTAACCTTCTCGTAAAATTTTAAGCGGCATGTTACATACAGTTTGGCTGAGATCCCTTTCTCTGGACCATTCAAAAAAAGACATGAATAACCCGCAAAGCACTGCTGCTCTGCGGGTTCTGGTGTGACAGGAACGCCTATAGATCCCCTTGCCCATTCTGACTCTGGATCGAGTTTAATCTTCTCTTCTCCTCAATGAACATCTCTTCTGCCAGCTCAACGCCCTGACCTCCAAGCGAAAGTTCGGCTTGACGCATGGCCTGCTCGGTATGCGCCAAACGGCGTTCTGCCTGTTCAATGGTCTGTTCCGTTGGATGTGACATTGCCTGGGAAACGGCAAAATGAAGTTTGTTCACTGCATTCTGTGCCTGGGATACAGTTGTATCGGCTTGCAAACTGGAATCATAACGCTTCGGCATGAGTATTCCTCCTTGGGATCATGTTCCTGTTACCCCTTTAAGATGGTTTACATCGGCCTTCCTTATTCTTGTTTTGCTGAAACAATGACGGATTGCTTCGCTTTTCCCCAAATTAAATATGAATATCAATTATGTATAACCTTTTCCGGGTTTGCTGCGTTTATTTGATAAGTACCTTTTTTTACAAGGAGGTTTGGTTTTGAAAAACTTTTGGTTTCTTTTCATTCTGGTACCTTTATTGCTACTGATCAGTGGCTGTACAACAGCTTCGACGTATGAAATAACGGGATATACAGGCTCCTCCATTAATAACGAAATTCCGGTTCCCGTGAATGCAAAGCAGCTCAGCCTAACGGCATATTCAGACAATCCAAACTATAAAGAAGGCATTAAATATGAATTGAAACATATTGGAGGAGAACAGGGGTTATATGTACCATCCGATTATTTTGAGAAGTTATCCGAAGCGGGATGGGTTGAGTTGGAGGAAGAGCGCCTGGGTCATGTTCATTTTTTGAAAAAAAGCGATACGATCATCGCCATTGAATTTCAAGAGGATACCTTTGAGATTGTTGAAATGATGCCCGGCTTCACCTTTTAATCCTGTGCCTTGTCCAATCACAACTAAAAAAAAGAGAGGCCACGGCCTCTCTTTACCCTCGTGGACAAGTTTGCTCTGCCCACTGCATTCCCATACAATTACTTCACGAATTTCGCTACTTTCGCAAGCACTTCTTCTTCTGACGGAGCACTGATATACCGACCGTTGATGAAGACAAAAGCACGCTTCGCGCAAGGACCGCAATACGATTTGCAACCAATCTTGATCTCCGTATCCGGAGCCATTTTCTCCAACTTGGCTACAATCGATTTTAGTCTGATATGATTACATTTTTCGCATACGCGGATATCGTTAGCCATGATTTCCCCTTCTTCGCTCCCTTAGTGGTCGCCGTGGTTGCCCTTGGATGGGTTCGTAATAACGAAGCCTTCTTCAGGGAAGTAGAGGTAATCAATTTTAACGCCATCCAGCAAAGGTTGGTCATTCTCAAGAATGACGTCAATCTCTTTATCCGTAGATACGACCGTATCGTTTTCTTTTGGCGTATCAATATCAAGTCCGTAGTGGGCATGATCTCCATGCGCATGTGTGATTACAACGCGCAGCAATTTACCTTCGTTCTCATGCTTGTCCAGTTCAAGTTTCAATACTTTTGCGGCATTACGTGTAATTTTGCAATTCATTCCATTCATCTCCTATATCGTAATTGCTGGTTCCAACAATTTCAGCATTTCTAAACTCCAGCATCTATTGTAAAGAAAGTTACCGCGTTCCGCAATAACATTGATGCAAAATCGATGGGAATACCAACCATTTCGTCATTAGTTAAGACGACGTATCCGCTGTAAGCACCGGATATTTGCGCTCCGCACGACTTACAAACCAGTTCATCAGCAGCAGCGTGACACCAATATCATCTATAGGCATAAACGGCATCACGTCTGGAAGAATCCAGTAGAGCAGCGCCGGGATGATAAAAAGCAGCTTCTCTCCCAAAGGGATTTGCGGAGCCCGCAACAGACGCGGCAGCCGTTTGAATACTTGTGTCCATCGTTTGAACGACAGCAGTCTTCTCCACTTCATATGAACCCCTCCGTATGATTATTACACCAAAAAATAAAACGAATACACGTGATCGTCACACCCATTATTACCCGCTCCAGAACGATTCGGAACGAATCATGCAACTTACAGATAAAAAAACGAACGCCGGTAACAGCGCCCGTTCCTGTTATACGAGTGGACAACCCGTAAGTTTCATGTCTTCCCATCCAAATTATGTGAAGTCAGGTTATATGGATTCTTGCTCTTCCCTGTTAGTGCTCTCGATCTGATAATAATTCAGCCAAAAGCATACCAACCTCCACGCAAATATCATCAAATTGATCCATGGGGAGCGGGTTTACCCCCAGACCCACTTCCACCGTGAAACCAGGCTTCCGAAACTTCTGAATGAACCAGTCTTTGTATCCTGCATCGCTCCCACCCAGCTTGACTGCCTTGTATCCTGAAGCCCTTGCCAGTCTGCGCGACAGCGGAGCACTCTCCTTTGGCTCCAAATCTCGGTAGTTCCAATAAATTTCCTGCCCCTGACTGTGCAGTGAGACGACAGCATCGAATGAATGCTGCTCGGTCCACTGTGCAAGTGCCAACGCCTCCGGTTCCGATAAGGGAGCGACTCCCGCATAATCTCTTGGCCCTGGGGACGTTATCCCTCTTCTAGCTGCCTCTTCCTCCCAATAAGCCGGGAATTGATCGTTAAGGTCTACTCCCCTGATATTGGACTTCCAATGCGTAAAATGGGAGCGACCGGCATTCCATTCCAGCAATTCTTCTGCATGGGGATGGTCATTAACTACACCCTCTTGCACCAATTCAACTCCATCCGGATTGACCATCGGTACAGCCCAAAGCGTGGTTTCCTGCATCCATCGCTCCGTCTGAAATTGATGCCATGGCGTATTCGTGCTGTAGGCTTTCGCATATTCTTCAATGAACCGCATCAGAACCGCCGTTGTCAGCCACTCATTCGCATGAACAGAGGCGTTGACATGAATATGTCTGGATCCTTGACCCAAACGAAGGTAAGGCAAAGCCTTGCCCATGACACTGCTGCCAATCGAGCCACTTTCGATAAATGGATACTTCTTTTCCAACAAACCGATATCACGGTTCATTTCACGGTAACCATACTCTCCCTGCAACTTTACGATAGTTTTTCCATTTGAATCGGGAATATGAATACATCGTCCGCACCAGTCCGGAATGTTCGTTATTTCCGGATTGGCCTTTCGCAATTCTTCTTCACTCAGTCCAAAACGTAATGCAATCACGCCTACCTTCTCCCCTTGCTGCACTGCATATCTGCGTCCTGTTCCCGGCGTAATGCGCAGCATCTGTCCTGTCAGCAAATAGGGCTGGGACGCTGCTTCCGGATTAAGAGCGGCCAGCAGCTCTTTGGTCATATGATTTGCTGCCGCAATACGCGATAAGGTATCTCCCTGATGAACAATGATCCATTGCAGCTCCATGTTGATCTCCTTCCCCTTAGGAAACGTTGTAATCTCCTGTTCTTTTCTGGCCTGTGTCCATACTGTATGTAATATGTATGCGGAGCTGGTTGTCCGTCATGTGACATGAATCGTGCAAATCCCGCCAACATAAGAAAAACGTGCTGATCTTCCGAAGCTCTTCTAATTTCTATCCGAACAAAAAAATCCCGGAACGCTTAGGTTCCGGGATTCTTATAGGCCATAGAAATCAAAAAATCGCTATGATAATTGCGTAACCTGCCATACAACTGGTGTTTTGGAGATTTGTTCTCCCAACCATTGGCGGGTAATATTCTGGAACATGCGTGGGTCCCCTGTGCAAAAAAACTGATGTACCGGCGTCTCATCCCCACTGGCCAGCTTTCGTTTATCATACAAAATCGTACTGATTTCCCTCGCCGTTTCATCTGCCGAACTGATCAGCTTCACTTCCTGTCCCATAACCTCCTGAATGGTTTCCATGAGAAAAGGATAGTGCGTACAACCCAGAATAAGACAATCAATTGGCTGTTGTTTAATCTGGCCCAAAGATTGCTTCACCGTACTTGTCGTTTGCTCGGAACGGAATTCGCCTTGCTCCACCAGCGGCACAAGTGCCGGACAAGCCTGACTGACCACATCAATGTATGGAGATAATTGTTTGAGTGCAGAGGTATATGCACCACTTCCAATCGTTCCTACAGTGCCAATGACACCAATGCGTCCTGTGCGTGTGGCTGTGATGGCTGCTCGTGCTCCTGGATGAATGACACCGATAACAGGCACATTCACCTTGGCTCGAATATAGTCGAGCGCTGCTGCCGTAGCCGTATTGCAGGCGATAACGATAACCTTCGGATCGAACTGGATCAAGAAATCAACGATTTGTTCCGTGAATTGTTTAACTTGTTCGGACGAACGGGGTCCGTACGGTGTTCGGGCGGTATCTCCAAAATATATGATCTTTTCCCGTGGGAGCTGACGCATCACTTCCTTGGCGACAGTCAATCCCCCTACACCGGAGTCTAATATAGCGATTGCTTGCTGCACGAACACACCGCTTCCTTCTTTATTGAATTGGTTCTGTTAACAAATTGGTTCCCAGAGCTTTCTTCCTACCGTATGAATTTTCAGGCAAAAAGGTACCTACATCTTACCCGATTTCATCGCAGGGTTCAAACAAAATGCCGTATTGTACAGGTCCTGTACGACCACGCACAACAAAACAGGCCCCCCTCCAGATGGAGGAAAGCCTGCTCACGTTCAAGCTTAGCTTTAGATGTTGTCTTTCGAATCATCAGCAGGAAGCTTCGCGATGACTTCAATACCCGACTCATTCCCTGCATTGTCCCCAGCTGAATCAATTGAAGAATCGGAATCCGTAATAACTGCGGATACGCGCACTTCTTTACCTTCAGCGCAATTGCCCCAGGATTGAATATCCTGGATAACGACATCCGCCGTCTCTTTTACTTTGGATACGATCAGTGCGCTTTGTTCGCCTACCTTGCTAGCCAATTCCTGACCCTTCTCACTCACCTGACGTGCACCTTCCGAAATATCTTGACGCAGTTCGCGTCCTGATTTTGGCGCCAGCAGCAAAGCTGTCACTGAACCTACAACCGAGCCGATTAATGCTCCCCACAACAAACTTTTGTTAGAATCCTTCACGTCGCATCTCTCCCTTTACCTTAAATGAAGTACCGAATAACCAAGCAACGGACTGTTGCTCGTCAATCCGGGCGAATGCCTACTCTGTTGATGCAGTATAAGCAGCAAGGGCTTGACCTGACACTCGGATACCAAAAAAATTTTGGATACCGTTCCAGCACCTGCTGACGTTATAGTGATACGCCTCAGGTTTGCCGGGCCGGCTCAAGCGGAGCAGCCGCATGTTCATCCCCCGGGTCCAGATCAATTACATATCGTCCCGGTGCAATCATCGCCGCCTGATGCTCACAACGCCAGCGTCGTCCGCCGGAAGATCCCAGCGTCTGTCCATCTTGCAGAACATCTCCCTGATCAAATATGTAATAGGCGGCACCCAGTAATGTCTGGGCTACCGTATCCGGATCTAGTCCAATGAAATGACACTGTACATCAGGCACACCAAGTGCCGACAATCCCACCGTGTCCATTACCAGCTGACGCTGTTCCTCCGTACCTCCAGCCTGATACATGCGCACATTCATCGCAGCGTATAGATGTTCCTCACGCTCCTGTGACAGCATATAAGCTTCTGGTTCAACCAATTTGTCACTGCCGTACCAGTACAACGCGTCGCAAGGCAACACTTCCATGACTGCCTGAATCGTCTTTTGGAACAATTCAAGTCGCTGTTTGCGCGGCATGGCAGCAGTGAACATATCGTGAAGACGGATGGAATATTGGATCGTTTCCATAGCTTGTCCTGCTTCTGGCCAGTGCCAGGCTTGCTGTAAAGCCCCTCCAAAGCGGGCACGATCTACAATTTCAGTAACAGGGAGCACACAAGTCTGTGCCGGAATGTTACCTTCCTGAAAAGAAACCTTATGGTCCAGATGGTAGAAAACCAGCATCTCGGGATTATGCTCTGCATTGCCCTGCTTCACGTCAAGCCGGACTTGTCCGGTATGACGGCTCATGGCATCCTGCAAACGCCCCTGATCTATAACAGGACGTTCCTGAAATAACAGCTCAATCATATATACCGGATGAAATCCGGATGGTATGTCATTCGTTTCATGATTTCCTTCTTGATCTTCTTTCCATTCGTTCGTCATGCTGCTTCCCCTCATTCCTTGCTCTGTCCCTCGGCCTGTGCAGTCTGGAAAGGTCCAAGTTCTTTTTCCACATAGGTATGGACCTGATGGGAAAAATGTTCAAGCACGCCCGGCAAGTCACTGCTCAGCGGGTGCAGTTCAGACCGCTCCCAGCTGTAATAGTCCTGAACGAGCGGCTTGCGCAACGATACGAGGCGACTAAGCACCTCATAGGTTCCATGATCAAAAACCTTCTCTTCGTGGTTAATCTGAATAATGTCGTCATAGCTGCTCGCATCACGCATGATGAAGCCGTCAATGAGGTAACTCCCCACATCCGTAACGATCTCAATGGCCAGATGAAGACAACGTTCCTGTACCAAACCCAGCATTAGACTGCCATCCCAAGCCTGTGATGCGCGGCGGAGACCTTCAGCCACCTCCGGTACGGCAGCAAGCCTGCGTGCAATTTGTTCCCTGTTGACATAATACAATATGTTCACTTCCCGTTCAGTGAATTATCGGTTCTTTTTCCCTCTTCGCTTCAGCCAAAATAACATCACAGGACAAGCGATCAGAAACACGACAAAAATATATAAAAATTCCATAACGTCTCTTAAATCGCTCATGCAGAGTCCCCTTTATCCAAAGTAGAATGAATTACAGATTAGATTTCGTAGTCTACTGCAATCGACTGCTCTCTGACCTCGTTCATATACTTGATGACTTCCTGATGCAATGGATGCACCTGATATGCCTGAAGATCTTCCAGTGATGCAAACTCTGCTGTAAGTGAGATGTCAAAAGATCTGTCCGAACGAAGCACGTCAACACCTACTTCAAGCGAAACCAGAACATCAATTTTCCCTTGCAGATTGCGGAGAACAGTAGCAGCCGCTTCAATACTTTCAGGAGAACGATCCTTCATTTTAAACAGAACAATATGTTTAATCATCAGACAAGCACCTCATTTGAGTATAATAATTGGTATGAATGAATTTTCTTGTATCCAAAATATATCATAACGTCCTCTATTACGAAAGGATACTTGGAAACGTTCTCTTCAAAGACAATGTAATCGGGGCTGCTTTCATTCGCCCTTTGATTTCTCCTGAGGTGTATTATCTGTCTGTTCACTCGGGTCTGTCTGTTTGTCCGTGACAACTTCCGTCGCTTGATCATTTGTCTCCTGATCCTCCAAGCTCGGCTGTGGTTGGGGCCATTCCCGGTCAGACAAACTCTCCTGCTTTTTGAGCACTGCTATAGCTTGTCTGAGCTTGTCAGGCAGCGGAAGCCCGATGCGGGCATAATTTTCGGTAATGGATATCAGCTCATTCACGAGATAAAAGTAGATGGCTCCCCCTTTAATAACGTCAGTTCCCATGAGCATGTCAATTCGGTGGGCTAGCAGAATAACCGTCAACATAAGGCCTTTGCGCGCGAGCCCCCAAAATCCAACATTACTATTCAATCCTTTACCCGTTCTGACTGCAGCAGCGAGACCCGTAATATAATCCACAGCCATTGCAACCGCCAGCAAGCTAAGCAGCTGATCCCATCCACCAAAAGCAAACGTCATGAACGCCCCTGAAATGGCAGCAAAGGTACTTACGGATGGATTCACGTTTCTCACCTCTCCCTCTCATTTTGATCTCTATACAAGATATGTAAGAGTAAGAGATTTTGACAGGCCACATGCCTGGCTGAACAAGCGGATTTCTAATTTCAGATTTGTGCACATTGGAAATTGGTTCCTTTAACGGAAATCAAATATTTATGGGTAAATCAGGGAAATAAACCGCATCATATCAACAAAAAATAGATAAAAGTACTATAGTCACACTTATAGGTAATTAGACTCATTTTATTTTTATTGATTATCTATTTGATCCCTTAAATTTAGTGAAACATTGTAATCTAGGAATATACTAGGATGTGAATTACGTCTGGTCTAGTTCATAATTCCTCCTTTGGAGCGGATTCACGCATCGGCTCATTTGAAACAGGTGCACCCGGCACTTGAAAGTACCCCCATACTTATTGTAGTATTTGGTTAAAAAAATCGGAGGAAATATGCCTAATCAACCAGAACAACATTCCATCCAGGCGTGGTCTCTGATCAACCGTAAATATTTGGGAAAAGGCGTCCGTGTTAAACGATTCCGAAAACCGACACGCTGTCAAATCCGCAACCGTGTTCTTCTTGCCGTGCTGATGGCCAATGATATCAAGTTGTCCCAGCTCGCCGAAGATCTATCCATCTCTTCACGCAGCGTCAGCGCGTGGGTGTATGAAGGACGGATACCCGGCAGTACCAATTTGGACAAGGCATGTCAATTGCTCGGCTACCCGCGTCACATTCTTTTTAACGAAGAAGTGGTACGCAAAAGCCCTGTCATTTGTCAGCCCGAGCCTTCCCGTTTCATGAAGCGTACGGTGACCCGTTCTCCGGTTAGCAACCGTATTCTGACAGGCTTGTGTATGGTCCATGATTTGTCGGTGACAGATGTCAGCCACTGGATCGGGGTTCACCCCGGCACTTTCCGCAAATGGCTGCATCAGGGAACGCTGCCTTCTGCTGCGTTTCAGGAACAAGCGGAACAGTTTTTCCGCATCCCGAAAACTATTTTGTTCGCAGATGTCATCTTGAAAGATCGCCACAATAACTAAATTAGCGAACAACCAAAAGGCTCTGTCCTCCCTCTTGGGAAAGACAGAGCCTTTTTAAGGTATAAGTTTCATCGTACAGGTGATATTAGGTTACCATTTCTCAAGTCATGTGCACTAAGCATCATCTCTCAGGGGCGATAAGCGGCCCTCTTGCCCTCCAACCAGCTTTAGATACATTAATCCTTCGTCCCCAGTCACTCCTTAACCTGGGCCGGTACAGCGCGCTCTCTGAACGAGGGGAAATCCCATTGTCGAAAGGCGCGGCCACTTATATATATATACCTCATCCATGCTAACCAACCATTCCATTAAATCATGGATCATTTAAAGAAATAAAACTTCATCGTTAGCTCCATTTCCCCGAACTATTTGTACGAACAATTTAATTCAACACTTTATATGAAGTATAAAAAAAGCCTGTCCCTTAAGGGAGTAGGCTTTAATCCATCCTCTAATTCAGTTTGAATAACGTTTGATCCGATCCATTCTAAACCCTTGTATCACTTTGTTCTTCAGAAATTTATCTGGATATATTACTTTCCAATCAAGCACCAACACCTATATTGTATACAACGACACTATCTTGTCTCATACATTACATTAAGCACTATTAATTTGTACGTACAAATAATTGTATAAGATAACACTTGTTCATATTATTTCTTTCTTCTTTATTTCGAACCGACATTTAGAATCTCATTGATATATTTCAGTCCCGTATAACGATCCCGTAGCAAATGAGCTGTGGTAAAAGCATGTTCCACCATCTCCATGGATACACCCAGTTGTTCAGTCGTCGTAGGTCCCCCAACTTGCTCAAGCCAAGCTGTTAGCTGAGAAGCATCTGGAAGATTATTATACACACCGAAAACCGGCTCTTCGGATTTTTGTGCAAGATCTTTGTATTTTACGGTAAGCAGTGCACAGGCTACTCCCACCTTGGCTCCATGCAAAACAGGCTTGTGCCCTGCCTCCATCAGGTCCATCTCCCACCGATGAGACAGATGATGTTCTCCACCAGATGCAGGGCGGGAATGATCAATGATTAGCATGGAAATGCCGGAAGCGATCAGAGCATCCATCAATACAGTCACACCATCGGCCCGTCCTTCAGCGATACCTTGTACATGTTCCACACAGGTCGTTAGTGCCTCTTCTGTCATGCGATAAGCTACGGGGCAGAACGGTTCCCCACCCAAATCCCTGGAAACCACCCAGTCCGCCAGTGATGTATATTTACCAAGCATATCTCCGAATCCGGCGGCATTCATCTCTTGCGGAGCTTGCTCCAAAATATCGATATCCGCAAAAATAGCTTTAGGCGGCACCGCCTGGAACGTCTGTTTGACGCAACTTACAATAAGAGGTGCACCCGCCGAGGTAAATCCGTCAACCGAAGCTGCCGTGGGTACGGACAGAAAGGGCTTGTTCATTTTGGAGCAAACAAATCGCACCAGATCATGAATGGTCCCTGAACCAGCAGCAATGATTGCCTGACTTTCCTGTTTCACACCGAGCAGTACCTGCACAATCCCAGCCTCATCGGCGATTACGTCCCCCGATTTGTTTTCTGGCATGCATATCTCATCCACATAAACGCCCGCTTCTCGAATGTTCTTTACCACCTCGTTTCCTGCTGCCGAACCCGTAAATCGATCATATACAACTGTAACATGCTTGTACTCTTGTTCGGACAAATAACGAGGTAACCGCTGAATAGCTCCATGCTCCAAATAGACTTGCATTTCCACCAACCGATGATCATGCCCACAAGTACAATTCTGCGCTTCTTCGTTCCATGCGGCAATCCGCTCGTTCATATTCACTTCGCTCTTAACCTCCCTTAAGAAATATCATGCATAATTGCACGGAGAAAACCACAAAATGAAAAAAGGAAATAAAATGTGAGTATTTTCCTGATCACACTTTACTTCCTGTATCAAAAATTTGCAAATTCTAAACTCACATTCCCAAGCAGGTGAACCTATGAAATTAACCAAAGAAATAGGAATTTCTCTCGGATTTCTCGCAGGAACGACATTTGGCAGCGGCATCGCTTTTTTGTTTCGCTTTCAGGCATATGAGGTGATGGCCAGTGTTGCACTCTTTGGTATTGCTGGAGCGATCGCAGGCCTATGTGTGCAACAATTCATGTTCAATAAATAAAAAAACAAAAAAAGCTCGCGAATTGCCTTTAGAGCAATTTAGCGAGCTTTTTTTCTTCGATGCGGTCGAGAGGACTCGAACCTCCACGGGGGTTAGCCCACACGGACCTGAACCGTGCGCGTCTGCCAATTCCGCCACGACCGCATAATATGTATCTTCTCATTATGGATGAAAAGCATTCCGGTCAAGCAATTTCTTGTTTTACCGTAATTAAGAGTATACATGCTCTGAAATAAGTTTGCAATACCTTTTTTCCAAGCTGCAATGAATAGGACATATGTCCTTTTTTAACCCCATCAAACTCCCTATCGTAGACATTAAGCAGATCATGTGTCCTGCTGGACACGCTATACCTTGCATAGAAAAGGGGAGCTTTGCATGACGATCAAGAACACAACACATGAACGTATTGAAGAAGGAAAACACAGCATTCAATGGACGGAAATGCATATGCCCCTGCTCGGCGAATTGAAATCCCAGTTTGCCAAAGAGCGGCCTTTTGCTGGCTTAACCATCGGTATATGTATTCATGTGGAGCCCAAAACAGCTGTGTTATGCCGCACACTCCAGGCAGGTGGAGCCAACGTTGTATTGACTGGTAGCCCGGGCACAACCAAAGACGCCGTCGCAGCAGCTCTGCAGGAAGAAGGCATCACGGTATATGGTCAACGTGCGGACAGACGCAATGAGCACCTGCAAAATATCCACAGTGTACTTCGTCACCACCCCCATCTCCTCATGGATAATGGAGCTGATCTGGCGCGCACGCTCATTCAACAGTATGATACTAACTCTCTTATTGGTGGTACGGAGGAGACAACAACCGGGGCCAATCTGCTGCGTGAAGAGACGGGTGAGAACATTCCTTTCCCGATCATTGTCATTAATGACAGTCCACTCAAACGGATTATGGAAAATGAACATGGTGTTGGACAGACCATTATTGAAGGTTTTATGCGTACTACAAATCTGATTCTACCCACACGTCGTTTCGTCATCGTAGGTTATGGAAGCTGCGGACGAGGCATTGCCAGGTATTTGCGGAATCTGGGCAGCCAGGTCGTCGTTGTTGAAACCGATCCAATTGCTAGCCTGGAAGCGGTACTGGATGGATTCAGAGTGGCACGATTGGAAGATACATTTGCATTTGCCCAAGTGTACGTTACTGTCACTGGCCGTCCTAACGCCATTATGAAGGAACATTTTAATCAAATGAATGATGGAACGATCCTCGCCAATGCCGGACATTTTTCTTGGGAGATGGATCTGGAAAGTCTCCGTCAGGATGCGAAGCATACGGAACAACTGACAACGGATATTGAACAATTTACATTAGCCAACGGACGTCGACTCATGCTGCTTACTCAAGGCGAGATGCTGAACTTAGCTGGTGGCAGTGGCAACCCTGCCGAAACGATGGATCTGGGCTTGTCCCTGCAAGCCGCCTCCCTCCTATATCTTGTACAGCAACGCCAGCATCTCACCCTCGGACCACAGCCGGTTCCTCATAGCGTTAACAACACCATTGCCGGACAGATGCTGAAGCATTTAAGCTACAGAATCTAATCAGTGTGATTGGTGATCTGCATTTAAAGGAGAGGTTCACATGAAAAAAGCGAAACTTTGTTTTATAGGTGCAGGTTTTCATGCATCCACAAATATATATCCTTCTGCGGTTGAAGCAGGAGCAGAAATTCAGGCCATTGCTACCCGCAGTATTGAACGTTCCATGGCGGCGCTCCTTCGTTTTGGGAGCAGCGGGAAAGCCTATGACAATACTCAGCTGATGTTGCAGAATGAAGACTGTGATGGAGTTGTTGTTGTGGCGCAACCACAGGATCAGACTGCTCTTGCCCTTGAATGCATCCGGGCTGGCAAAAATGTATATGTGGATAAACCCCTCGGATGGAACGCTGCGGAGGCCGCTGCTGTGGCGGAGGCTGCCCAAAAGGCAGGCGTGGTTGTCATGGTTGGATTTATGAAACGGTATGCTCCGGTCTACATAAAACTCAAGGAACTGATTGATGGCGGATCAATGGGCAGAGCACGTTCTTTCCAAATGAAATTCGCTGTAGACAGCACACCATTCTGCAAGAATGAGGAGCAATTTATGAAGCTTGCTGCCATTCATATGGTTGATCTGATGCGTTTTCTGTTCGGGGAGGCCGTTCAGGTTACAGGCACGACAGTTAAGGACGGAGAACATATTAACCAGAGCATTTCCCTTAAATTTAATCAGGGTGTGGTGGGCAGTGTCTACTTTGCAGGCATGAGTGCATGGACACGCGAGAGCGAAAGTGTACTCGTCACCTTTGACGACGGATTTGCTTTAGCAGATGAGATTAACACACTCACGGTTCATCCATCCCGTACAGGAAATAACCTTCCCTGGAAATCCCTTGAGGAGAAGGATACTGTTTTCACCCCTTCCGGCTCACCCATGTCAGGGGCTTACCGCGACCTCTACTTAAGAGGATTTGTAGGTGAGATGGCTCATTTCATGGAATGCTGTCAGAACAAGTCTGTTCCACATTCTAGTGGCAAGGATAATATTGAAACCATGGCGTTATGTGATACCATTCTGGCGTCACTTATCTGACGTTTATACGATACAAGACGAATCCGTTTTATATGACCAGAGAAGAGGAAAAGAGTACGTGTTAGACACCGGATTACTTATTATTCGACTTGTTATTAGTTTCATTATGATGGGTCATGCATGCAAGAAACTGTTTGGCTGGTTTGGTGGAGAAGGAATATCAGGAACTGCCGAATTTTTCGGAGCGATGGGCCTGAAGCCTGCGAGAGTTATGGCTGTCTGTGGAGGGCTTATTGAATTGATCGGTGGGTTCCTATTTGGAGCAGGGCTCTGGACTGGTGTTGCTGCCATTTTGCTCATAATTCCTATGGTTGTTGCCATAGTGAAAGTCCATGCAGATAAGGGACTTTGGAATCTGAACGGAGGATTCGAATACAATCTGGTTATACTCGGATCGTTGATCGGTGTTGCACTTGCGGGTGCAGGGGCATACTCCCTGGACCATTTGATATAATCAGCCTTTCATTCCCTAACCCTGGTTTCGCTAGCACGAAGCCAGGGTTCTTTGTTGTCTGGACATCATGCTGAGCCATGGGGTTTATAATCCAAGAGAGAAGTGATATGCTCATAGATGAATGATACGTACATTTATGTGATGTAGTACTCCAATAGATACCATAAATAACCACACGATGGGGGTGCAATTATAATGAAAAAGAAAACCATTGATGAGTGTCCCACTCCTTATGGCTGTTCCGTCGAAGTCACGCTTAGTGTCATCGGAGGCAAATGGAAAGGTGCGATTCTATATCACCTATTCTCTGGTTCGTTAAGATTCAACGAGATCCGAAAATTATTTCCAGATATCACCCAAAGGATGCTAACTCTCCAGTTAAGAGAGTTGGAAAGCAGCGGAATTGTTCACAGGGAAATCTATCCTCAAGTTCCGCCCAAAGTGGAATATTCGCTTACACCGTTTGGAGAAACGCTCCGGCCGATTATTTACAGCATGCGAGACTGGGGAGAACAGTATACGAATGAAGTCCTGGCCAGATCTCAAGAAGTCTAAACAAAAGACAAAAGAAGCTAATCCCTTTCTCAGATAGGATTAGCTTCTTTTATTTCGATATGAGGCCCGTAACATCTTATTTGATGACCGTTTGGATTGTAATGGTACGATTACGCCCCTCTTCTTTGGCTTGATATAACGCATTGTCCGCCAAATGGAACAACTCTGTGGCTGTTGTAGAATGCAACGGATATTCGGCAATACCTGCCGAAATCGTTACAGAACGATCAATAGGCAGTACGCTCTTTTCCACGGATACTCGAATATTTTCGGCAATCTGATACGCTGTTTTGGATTCCGTATGTCGTAATAACACAACAAACTCTTCGCCGCCAAACCGGGAACACACATCCTGCGTCCGAACCGACAATTTAATGATATTCGCAATATGCTTCAGAACCTGATCCCCCGCATGATGCCCATACGTATCGTTTATGGATTTGAAGCGGTCAATATCCAGGACCACAATGGAGAAAGGAACTTCTTCATCAATCCAGTGCTGAATAACTTCTTCAAATGTTCTGCGATTGGTCATTCCAGTCAATACATCCGTTCTGGCATCATACGTAAGCTGATCCTTCTGCTTTCGAAAATTCGCCAATGTACTCAGCACGGTGCGCGTTAACAGGTCAGCTTCCCTGTTCCAATGCGGCTTCATTACAGGCAAATCTACTTTGCCCTGATCCACTTGGTTAACCAGGTCGGCAAGGTAAACAAACGGACTGGCCAGCTTGCGTGCTACACGAATAACGATAAGCGTCAGAATGATGAATGGCACTGAGGTGTACAAGAGCAGCATGCGAATATGTTGATTCAGCTGATCGTACACCATCTGGGTTGGAGATACTACAACAACTCCCCAATCGGTTGTCGGTACCTTATAATAACCTGCGAGTGAATCCACACCAGCCAGATTCTTGTATTGTTCTTTACCCGTCTGTCCGTTTAGCAATTTCTGCACAACTTGATTTTCGCTTAGATTTTCACCGATTCTTTCCGTATCAGGGTGAAATAGCAATGTTCCTTTGGCATCAACAATAAAAAAATAAGAACCATTACTGGTCTTGAGCTGGCTGCCAAATGACAGGTTCAAGATATTGTTTTCCTGCAGATAGATGCTCCCGCTAATCAAGCCTTTGAATTCACCTGATGGACTGAAGATCGGCTCACTCACAAAAACGTTTCTTCGTTCCGAATACGGCGCGCGGTACGCTTCAGAGATATAGGAAGCTCTGGATTTGAACGCTTTTTTGGCTGCATCCGAAGTGATAGGCTGTCCGAGGCTTTTTTCCAAATAGGGAGATGAACCCCGAATTATTCCCGATTCATCTACCAGAGAAACCGAATTGAAATAATTACTGCTGTTTCGAATCAAATCCAGTGTGGAATCCAGTTTATTGGCGTCTGCATAATCCATTTCCGGAAAATAATTGGCTGAATACTTCAAACTGCCCTGCATGGATTGAAACAACGAGTCCAGTGTTTGGCTCATTTGCACGGCACTTGAATAATTCAGTGAGAGTGTATTATTAATCAGCGACTGCTTCTGGGATGTATAAGATGAAATAAACATAATGGTCAATGTCATCAAAACGGCAATGGTGACCAACCCACTCAACAGAGCGGTAAGGCTGATTTTTTTGAACTCCCTTACTTTCCTTCTTAATCTGGGTGTTTTATTCTCTGCGATCATTATTGCTTCCCCCGGTTTTTCATGAAAAGGCATATTCCTTCTATTTTATACGAAAGTTGTTAAGAAGACATAAATAGTTTATGAAATTCGAATAAATACATAGGAAGATTGACAATTTAATGACAATTGAGTACATGAAATGGATTGCATGATCGGACTTTTTCGGAATCATATGGGACTTTCGAGATTAAAGTTCATATCAATCTACAATAACATATCCCTCTCCAGGCTGTTGTTCTACAAACCCAGCCATATGACGCGATTGAAATGAGATGGGTTCGTCACAACCCACCAAGATGCGGTTTTGGACTTCATCAGTTGTTTCAGCTGGCAATGCAAATGAGCGCGTATAAGCGAAGTGTTCCTGTAACGTGGTATGAATTGCATTCACCAATCTGTCATTGCCCGCACGTCCGAATACATTCAGCAGTACGATACCACCCGAATGCAATTTGTCTTTTAACATCGTGAAAAATGAGCTTGAAGTGAACTGTGCAGGAGTTCCCGTAGCCGTAAACGCGTCCACAATAATATAATTGTAGGAGCCTGAGGCTTCCCGCTCCAATAGTTCACGACCGTCACCAACCAGCACATCAACTCCACTATATCCAAAGAAGGTTTTGCTGAGTTCAACGACTTCCGCATCGAGTTCGGCAACTTTTACCTGACGCTTAGACAGGTAGGTTGATAAGGTTCCAATGCCGTGTCCCACCACAAAAACCGATTCATAATCAGGATTATTTCGTTCCATCAGGTGAGCCATCGCTCTCGGATACTCCAGCACCATTCGGGATGGTTCGTCCAGATCCATGGCGCCCTGAACAGCTGCGTTTGAGAACTCCAGCACACGAAACCGGCCCTGTTCCGCATAAAGCCTGGAAGTATCATATATCGTCAACTCATGCTGTTCACTCTTATTTCGGTATAAAACTCGCACTAACCGTTCTCCCTTCGTACGTTACGCAATGATTATAAGTATGTCCCTGACTATTCAGGGTTGAATCGCCTCATGCAGAGCCTGAACATACTCCATGCCCAGATTGGAAAGCGAAGCATTTTTGTGACTGATCCAACCGACATTAATGGTCTCTTCACACTCCAGCGGGACGGGGATGATCTCGTTCCCATTCAGGTCGGCACTAAGCACACCTGTCGAGATGGTATATCCATTCAAACCAATCAGCAGATTAAACAGCGTTGCCCGGTCGTTAACCTGTATACTTTTGGGATGAGAAAGTGTGCTCAGGATCTCCTCTGAAAAATGAAAGGAGTTATACTCCCCCTGGTCAAAGGACAGGTATGGATAATCCTGAAGCTGTTCAATCGCAACTGACTCCTGCTTCGCGAGCGGATTTTGCACACTGATAAAGATATGCGGCTTGGCAACAAACAGACTGTTGAACACCAGACCCGCATCCTTGAGCAGCTTGTTAATAACCTTTGAATTGAATTCATTCAGATAAAGAATGCCGATCTCGCTGCGCAAACTCTTGACATCCTGGATGATCTCATACGTTTTCGTTTCCCGCAGAGCCAGTTCATATTCATCCTGCCCATATTGCTGTACCAGCTTCACGAATGCATTCACCGCAAAAGCATAGTGCTGTGTGGAGACGGAGAAATGTTGCGGAGACGGCTTAGCATTCAAATAACGATTCTCCAGCAATTCGGCCTGCTCTACCACCTGACGTGCATAACTTAGAAATTCCACGCCTTCTTTGGACAAGGTAATCCCTTTATTTGTACGTTCAAAAATAGTAATTCGCAGCTCCTGTTCCAGATCCCGAATGGCATTCGACAGGCTGGGCTGGGAAATAAACAGCCGCTTGGCGGCTTCATTCATCGAGCCACGCGTGGCGACTTCAATCACATATTTTAGCTGTTGCAGCGTCAATGCATTATTCCCCTCTCTCTGGTGCGTTACTTTGATCATTACTATACCATATTACAATCTAGACGAGCTCCCTTTCAGAGCACAAAAAGACGTCCCCAATCCGTATACACGGTTGGGAACATCTCTCAAGTCCGTCAGCGATGTTTAGGCCATGCTTGCTGTGGGTCTCACCACAATTTCATTCACATCCACCTCAGCTGGCTGGCTGATTGCATACAGTATGCTCTGAGCAATAGCCGTGGCCGGGATGGAAATGCGCCGATATTCCTTCATAAGCTCGCGTGATTCATCATCAGAGATCGATTCGGCAAGTTCGGATTCAGTCACACCCGGCGATACAAGGGTCACGCGGATATCCCCGCCTACTTCCTGTCGCAGACCCTCCGAGATCGCACGGACAGCGTATTTTGTTGCACAATATACCGTAGCCGTTGGAGTCACAGCATAGGCTCCGATAGAGGCGATATTAATAAACTGACCGGAGCCCTGTTTTCTCATAACTGGCAGACCAGCTGCAATGCCGTGCAGAACACCGCGAATGTTAACATCAATCATCCGGTTCCACTCGTCCACTTTTAAGGCTTCAAGAGGCGATAGCGGCATGATTCCGGCGTTATTTACAATCACATCTAAGCGTTCATAACAAGTAAGTGCGAACTCAACGATCGTTTGCATTTCTTCCAGCTGTGTAACATCAAGTGTATGATACTCCACCGATCCACCTTCCGATCGAATGGACGACGCCAGCGCCTTTAGGCGATCCTCTCGTCTTGCACCAATGACAACATGAGCCCCCTGCTTTGCCAACACACGCGCCGTTGCCTCCCCAATTCCGCTGCTTGCACCAGTAATCACAACCACTTTCCCTTTTACATTGGACATATTGATTTCTCTCCCTTTTGATAATATTTTATTGTCCCTTTTCTCTGTACAAAACCATGCCCGCATGGTAAAGCACGCCGTCCTTAAAGTCCCCATCCGCAGTAAAGCCAGTATCATCCACATATTCAATATGATCTTCATCGACTACATAGCGACCTTGATATGCACTTTGCCTATTTCCCCGTGCTTCATCATAGCGACCGTCAGGAAGAAGCTCATGCCTGATGTACCCATCCTTCGTCACCCACATCCCAACATACGGGTGTTCCACTTCTTGTCTGCTTCCTGATGTATTGTCTACCATATTTCCACGACACTCCTTTCTGTTGTCCAACAGATTCAATTGCTTATTTTCATTATGTAAGGAATCCGTCTCAGTACGATAGAAGAATCCCACAGTATTCTTGCCTATTCGTCCAGCACATTCTAAAATAGTTACACAAGTACGAGAAAAGGAGGCCTGTAATTCATGCTTTCAAAAATGGAACCAGACACAGCTATTATTCAGCAGCAGCAGGAATTGGCCCGCTTGATCGGACGTTTTACCCACGAAGACGGGGTTCATCTAACAGACATTCCTTCCCTTGCTTTGATCCGCGCTTCCCAGGTTTCTGAGCCCATCCATACCGTGCATGAACCCGCCCTTTGCATTGTGGCCCAAGGGTCCAAGCTGGTTATTCTCGGACGGGAGAGCTACACCTATGACCATTCACAGTATTTGGTCGCTTCCATAAACCTGCCTATTTCAGGGCAGGTTGTACAGGCTGCACCAGATCATCCTTATCTCTGTCTGCGAATTGATTTTAATTCAAAGCAGATTTTCGATCTTATCCAGAATTCTCCCGCCTTACAAACCAAACCCGACAATGCATCAAGCCGGGGACTGTTTGTAAGTTCAACTAAGACTCCTCTTCTGGAATCCGTAATCCGATTGGTTCGACTGCTGGATACACCTGAAGACATTCCCGTACTTGCACCGCTCATGATCCGCGAGATTCTATATCGCCTGATTCAGGACGAACACGGACGTTCCATCAGACAGTTTGCAGTTCAGAACAGTCATGCCCAGCACATCGCCCAGGTTATTGAAATGATCCAATCCGAATATACGCTTCCACTGCGAATCGAGCAGTTGGCCTCCATGATCAACATGAGTACGTCCTCATTGCATTATCATTTCAAAGCCATTACTGCCATGAGCCCACTGCAATATCAAAAACAGATTCGATTGCAGGAGGCCCGGCGAATGCTGCTTGCAGGGTCAACCGATGCAGCCGATGCTGCATTCCAGGTTGGTTACGAGAGTCCTTCCCAATTCAGTCGGGAGTATGCCCGTATGTATGGCCTTCCTCCCAAAAGCGATATCAAACGCCTTCGCCAAACACTTCATATTGATTGCTAAATATAAGCAAAAAAACCACGTCATGATGACGTGGTTTTTTGGGTTTGGCTGAGCTTGTAGCGCTCAGGAGAAGATATTCTTTTTTTCAAATACAGACATTTGGTTCTCCCCGGTAATCGGGCACTCATCCGGAAACATACTACGCTTCTCCATCTTCTCATCGATAAAATCGACGATCTGCTGCAAAGACGCAATCTGCGCCTCGATCTTCTTCCGATGATTTAAAAGCATTTTACGTTCATCCGGGAAATCTTCCAGATCTGAATCCTTCGACCTCTGCAGGTACGGCTTCATCTCCTCCAATGACATACCTGTCTTTTTCAGACATGTGATAAGCTTCATCGTCTGGATATGCTCTTGCCGATATATCCGATGGCGATTAGTCTTGCGTTCAGCCCGGGGAAGGAGTCCAATCTTCTCATAATAACGAATGGTATCTTCCGATAATCCGGCCTGTTCTGACGTCTCTTTAATAGAGAACACTTCAGCATTATTCATCATCATTGACCTCCTCCGTCTTCATTGATCTCTATCTTACAACTTGGAGTCAGCTCCAAGTCAAGATTGCGATTGGTTCACAGCTTGTCGCATCCTCTACAAATAAAATGTAAGCCAACAGTACGCTTGACTTGGAGTCGACTCCAAATTATAGAATGAGCGCATTAGACAGATTGGCTCTGTCATCCCATTCACTCAGGAGGTATTTATATGAATTCAAACCCTACACTTCGTACAGCCTTAATTACAGGATCAACTTCGGGAATCGGTCTTGAACTGACTCGCACTTTGATAGCCGAAGGTTGGCACGTTATCGGCCTTAACCGTTCCGCTTTCCCGAAGGAAGACAGTGATATTCAGGATGGATTGAGCTCTGGCCAGCTCCGTTGGGTCCAGGCTAATCTTACCCAGTACGACAGTCTGAGAAAAGCACTGAATCAGATCAAATCCGAAACGGATACCATCGATGTGCTATTTAATAATGCCGGAGGCAGCGGTTACGATCTTCGGCTGTCGGATCAGGGGCATGAAATGCATTTTGAATTACAGACCGTGGTGCCGTATATCATTTACATGGAACTACAGGATCTTCTGCACAAAAGCACTTTGAAAACAGTAATCAATACATCCACCAGTACGTTCAATGTGGTCAGACAGTTTAACCTGGACATCCTGGAACATCCAGCCGAGTTCAAAAAACTGTTTGGTCCTTATGCGACTTCAAAGCTCGCACTATCTTTGTGGACACGCGAAGCTGCTTCTACCCCTGCGGCTAAAGAAATTCACTTACTGAGCGTGGACCCTGGAGGCAACAACACACTCAGAGGCAATAAAACATCCGGACTGCCCTTTTATATCAAACCAATCATGAAGCTGTTCTTTCCACATCCAAGCCACGGGGCTTCTCTGCTATATAACGCTGCTGTTGCGCAAACCAGTCTTACATCCGGTACGTTCCTGATGAAAAACAAACCCACCAATCTTCGTTTTACGGAGCATGGCTCGGCCATTCTGAACAGAGTCCATGAAATTTATGAGTATGAATATTTGCAGCTCGATCGACCCTTCAGTGCAAACATTCTCAGTACCTAATTGAATTCACCTTGTATTGCGTAAGCCATTCACCTCATTACTTTCCACTCCGTCAACGCCGATTGTTCCCATCCCTCATATTAGCCAGGCTCTGATTCATATTCTTCTCTATACCGACAACATCAGTCCTGGCTGAAGTGATGAACTGGAGGAATCTGCATATGAACAATGAAAACAACAATAGCAAGCCTTTAATTATACCGCAGCCGATACGAAAAGACGGTGCAGGAGGTCCCGATCTGGGACCTCGGGATGTGATACGAGATCTACAAAATCCGGATATGCTGGTGCCTCCGGCGACCGACAACGGATTATTACCCAACCTGAGAATGTCTTTTTCCGATACACATATGCAGTTGAACCATGGCGGTTGGTCCCGTGAAATTACAGTACGGGATCTGCCCATCGCCACGACACTGGCTGGTGTGAATATGAGTCTTACACCTGGAGGCGTGCGGGAGCTGCACTGGCATCAGCAGTCTGAATGGGCATATATGATCTGGGGCACAGCACGGATTACGTCCGTGGATCAGAATGGTCGTAACTTTATCGCTGATGTTGGACCGGGAGATCTGTGGTTTTTCCCGAAAGGTCGGCCCCATTCCATTCAGGGACTGGCTGATGGTTGTGAGTTCTTGCTTGTATTTGATGACGGCTCCTTCTCTGATCTGAATACGTTATCCATCTCTGATTGGTTTGCGCATACGCCACCGGACGTATTGTCCGTTAATTTTGGCGTGCCTGAATCTGCTTTCCAATCCATGCCAACAGAGCAGGTTTACATTTTTCAGGATCAGGTCCCTGGTTCCCTCGAAAGTCAGGAAGTGCAGTCCCCATATGGTACAGTCCCTCTCTCCTTTAAGCACCGACTGTTAGCCCAGAAACCGATCATCACACCTGGAGGAAGTGTGCGCATTGTGGATTCCACCAACTTTCCGATCTCCACAACGGTTGCCGCAGCACTGGTTGAAATCAAGCCTGGAGGCATGCGTGAACTTCACTGGCATCCCAATGCAGATGAATGGCAGTACTATCTGACCGGGCAAGGTAGAATGACGGTGTTTGGAGGAAATGGTATTGCACGCACTTTTGATTATCGGGCTGGGGATGTCGGATATGTTCCTGTAGCCATGGGCCATTATATTCAGAATACGGGTACGGACACGTTATGGTTTTTGGAAATGTTCAGAAGTGATCGCTTTGAGGATATCTCTCTAAATCAATGGATGGCATTAACCCCGGAAGAGCTTGTACGGGATAACCTGAACGCCTCCCCCGAGCTGCTTCATGCATTGCATAAAGAAAAAAGGCCTGTCGTTTAATGCAAATACTTTGCATCAAAGAAGGAAAACCGGATAAAAAGAAAACAATCCCATTTTAAGGAGGAATATGAAGATGAAGGCCGTGACTTTTCAAGGTGCAAAGGATATTCAGGTTAAAGAGGGGTCAAAAGAGGCTTACCGGATTTTCCACGACCATGAAGACGAATGTACCAAAGTTATATTGAAACCTTGATTGTCGAAATGTGCACCATATTAAAAAAGGCAGTTGCCCCTTTAACGGGTACTTCTGCCTTTTTTTAATCTCTTAACGCCGACGAAACATTCAATCATAGTGAATCTTTATTTTGCTTTTATCGCCTGAATATATACACTTTCTCCCTCGAAACTGAAGAGTCTGCCCTGTTGTGTCTCTTCAAACTTGAAATACTTCTTAATCACAGATGGCGCGCTCAGCATGCTTGCTTCAAGCTCTCTGCTCTCCGCCTCCGGAAGTCCAGCCCGGTTGCACCAGTCTTCAAAAATGAAGCGCTTCTCAAAGGTAACCATCGTTGCCATTCGGAATCCGGCAAGCTCCAGCATCCGAACCCATTCCGTCTTACGCCATGCCCGAACATGGCTTGCATCACGCCACTTCTCGATTTCATTGTAAAATTGGTCGTTCTCATCACGTTCAGGTGCCACATTATCGATCAATAACAACTTGCCACCCGGTTTTAATACTCGCAGCGCCTCTGATACAAACGAAGATACGTCTGGAAAATGGTGTGCCGCTATGCGGCAGGTCACAAGGTCAAACAAATCATCCTCGAAAGGAATATGTTCAGCATCCCCTGCTACAAAATCCACATTCTGGTGTCCATTCCCTCGGATAAAGCGTTCAGCGACCTGCAACATCTCTTCCGTCAAATCCAGTGCAGTAACCTGCTCCACAAGTGGAGCTAATGCATTAGCAACATGTCCTCCTCCAGTGGCAATATCCAGCACCTTCATATCAGAATTCGCTTGAGATGATGCTACAAGTAATGACAGATCGTCCCCTTTGGCATGGCCGACACTGGTCACATATTTATCTGCATTTTTAGCAAATTGCTTGCGCACCTGACCTTTAATCTGATCATTGGACATGCTGTCCCCTCCTTTTGTTTCATTAGATAAAACTTCGTTTCATTAATTGATATGGTTTATTTTATCACAAAATGACCCGCAGCGAAATAAAAAAGCATCTTCCCAGTGAATTTCACTCAGAAGATGCCATTTTACAACGTTATGGGATAAAGCTTGCTTATATCTTGGATAAAACTTCACCCTTTGATTTATTTCAGAACGGTCGGCGATTTCTTCCAAAGTCCTAGGATCAGACCGGAGATCACTGAACCGATTGCTACAGCAAGCAGGAAGAGCAAAGCGTGATTCGCCAGTGCCGCAACGAAGATTCCGCCATGCGGAGCAGGTACGTTAATGCTCCACAGTTGAGTCAGTCCACCTGCAACAGCAGAACCGAGAATACAGGATGTCAGGACACGCAGCGGGTCGGCTGCAGCAAATGGAATGGCACCTTCCGTGATGAAGGAAAATCCGAGCACGTAGTTCGTCAAACCTGATTTGCGTTCTTGCTCCGTAAATTTGGATTTAAAGAACGTTGTGGCTAATGCAATCGCCAGCGGCGGCACCATACCACCTGCCATAACAGCTGCCATCCAGGCACCATCTGTATTGCCGCTTGATGTGAATACACCGATGGCAAATGTATAAGCCGCTTTGTTAAACGGTCCACCCATATCGATGGACATCATGCCGCCAAGCAGCAGGCCAAGCAATACGGCATTTCCGGTACCCAAATTGCCAAGTGCATTGACAAGCCATGTGTTAAGGGAACCGAAGATTGGATCAAAGACATAGAAACTTATGGCACCTACGATAAGCAATCCGAACACGGGATACAGCAGGATCGGCTTCAAACCATCAATGGCTTTAGGCAATCCTTTAAATAGTTTGCGCAGACCAATAACTACGTAACCTGCCAGGAAACCGGCAGCCAGACCACCAAGGAAACCGGCGTTTGAATTAACCGCCATCAATCCGCCGACCATACCAGGCATGAGGGCTGGACGATCACCAATACTCATCGCGATAAATCCGGCAAGGACAGGAATCAGGAAATGGAACGCACCGGTTCCGCCCCCAATCGTCTGCAACAGTTGCACGATAGGATTTTCCGGACTTGCAATTTGTTCAAACAAGAAGGATATGGCGAGCAGAATACCCCCACCCACGACAAATGGAAGCATATGCGAGATTCCGTTCATCAAATCTTTATAAATCTTGCTGCCCACGCTCACTTTGCCTTGGCTTTCTCCTTCAGTCCTGCCAGCACTTCCGCCCTGGCTTCTGTAGATCGGAGCGTCCCCGTTAACTGCCTTACGAATCAGCTCTTCGGATTTGCGAATACCATCACTCACTGGTCTTTGCAATACCGGTTTGCCATCAAAACGGGCCATTTCCACATTTTTATCCGCCGCAATGATTACCCCTTTAGCACGAGCGATTTCATCAGCTGTCAGTACATTCTGTGCTCCTTCGGAACCATTAGTCTCCACTCGGATATTAATGCCCATTTCCTGCGCTTTCTTTTTGAGAGCGTCTTCAGCCATGAACGTGTGAGCAATACCTGTTGGGCAAGCGGTAACCGCTACGACAAAATCTTCAGATGCCGAATTGCCAACAATAACACCAGATGTGCTCTGCTTCTGACCCTTTGTATGGCCCGAGCCGGATACAACATTTGTTCCATTTGCAGTATTTGCTGCTTTCTCCGCTTCGGCTTTTTCTTTGGCAGCCTCCTTCTCCGCCTCCTCCGCCTGTTTGGCATCGAATAATGCAGTAACTTCTGCTGGCGTATCCGTGCTCATTAGCTGCGAGATGAAATCGCTATCAATCAACAGCCTGGAAAGAGCCGCAAGCGTACGAAGATGGGTATTGGCCGCTCCTTCTGGAGCTGCAATCATGAAGAATATATGAGCCGGCTCGTCATCAAGCGCTTCAAAATCAAGTCCTTTTCGGCTCTTCGCGAATACAACTGTAGGTTCATTCACTGCTGTTGTCTTAGCATGAGGCATGGCAATACCGCCACCAATCCCCGTGCTGGATTCGGCTTCACGTTTATAAATCATTTCCTTGAAAAGTACCGGGTCATTAATACGTCCGCTCCGGTTTAAACTTGTAATGAGTTCATCGATAGCCTCTTCTTTCGTCGTGGCTTGCAGGTCCATGATCATCGTTTCCTGGATCATCAGGTCTGTTATTCTCATTTTGGTACACTCCCTTAAGTTCAGTCGGCCTGCGTGATGCAGACCGGATTATATTTGTACTTGTTACGCTGTTATCTGCTATTCAATGAATCCCTTCATTCGAAAAAGGGGCATTCATTCGATTTATTTTGTACTGACTATACTTGGGTTATAGTGACTTGATTACGTAGCTCTTCGATGAGTTCCCGAGTTGCCAGGTCATCGGAGAAAGCCGTTGCACTACCTGAAGCAACCCCCGTTCGGAAAGCTTCAAGCAGATCTTCGTTCAATCCAAATGTCCCTACAAATCCGCCAATCATTGAATCTCCAGCACCAACCGAGTTCTTCACGACACCTTTGGGCACGCTCGCGTGGTAGACATCTGTTTTGGTAATCAACAACGCGCCTTCTCCTGCCATGGAGATCAACACATGCTTGGCACCTGCTTCCAAAAGCTTGCGACCATACGTTACCAGTTCCTCCTGGGTGTCGATGGTTACTCCGAAGAGTTCAGCAAGCTCATGGTGATTCGGCTTCACCAGCAACGGTTCATGTACAAGAGCATCCATTAATGCAGGTCCCGTTGTATCGATTACAAATTCGGCACTCGTTTGCTTGCATACGTTGATAAGACGATTATAGAAATCAGCTCCCAGAGAAGGCGGTATGCTTCCGGAAAGAATGACGATATCTCCTTTTTGCAATGCAGACAGCTTGTTAAGTAAACGCTCTGCTTCCTCTGGACGAATGGCTGGTCCCTGTCCGTTAATCTCTGTCTCTTCTCCATGCTTCAGCTTGATATTAATCCGGGTATCATCTTCAATGGTAACAAAGTCCGTCCGGATCTTATCATCCTGCAATTTGTCATTAATGAAACGACCCGTGAACCCTCCCAGAAATCCCAGTGCCGTGTTTTCGGCTCCCAGTTGATTGAGCACTCGCGATACGTTAATGCCTTTACCCCCCGGAAGTTTCAGGTCACGGTTCATACGATTTAATTCACCAAGCTTCAGATCATCCACTTCCACGATGTAATCGATGGAAGGATTAAGTGTTACGGTATATATCATGGTTATCCCTCAATTATTTTAGTTTTCTGGGCGATTACAGAACGCCAGTGTTCCGGCATCCGTTCAGTAATCAAGTCTGCCTCCTCCAGGTCAAACAGTTTGGCAAATGTAATTTCCCCAATTTTGCTGGAATCAGCCAACACATAAGATTTCCCGGACAATTGATGTGCGCGTCTTTTAATCAAGGCTTCCTCCGGATCAGGAGTTGTATACCCCATTTCGGCATCTACTCCGTTGGTTCCAATAAAACATTTATCAAAACGGAAATTGTCCATGTTCTGTAATGCGATGCTGCCAATCACGGCTTTAGTATGAATTTTCATCATACCGCCAAGCAGATAGCTGCGAATTCGTTTACTTACCAGCGCCTCTACGTGAGAAAGTCCGTTCGTTACCACCGTAACGTCCTTCGCTTCAATATAGGGAATCATGGCTAATGTCGTCGTCCCCGCATCCAGATAGATGCATTCGCCATTGTTGATCTCCTGTGCAGCTAAACGAGCAATGGTCGTTTTTTGTTGAATGTTTTTGAACGTTTTTTCTTCCATACCTGGTTCTGGCGTCTTTTCATTCACCAGAGCAGCACCACCATGTATGCGTTTCAGCATCTGTCGGCTCTCCAGGTCGATCAAATCGCGCCGTATCGTTGATTCAGAAGCACCGAGCACATCAACGAGCTCTTGCAGTTTCACAATCCCTCTTTCTTGTAAGCGCTCTATAATTGCAGCATATCGTTCTTCAGTTAGCATATTCATTCCTCCAACTGCTTTTATAGTAACATAAAATCCGTAAAAAACAATCATTTTCGTTCATAATAATTTATAAACATTCAAAAACCATCAAAATTCGACTTTTCAATTTCCAAATATCCGTATTCAAAGCATCCTAAAACATAAAAATCGTTCAAATTCATTCAATACATATTTCTTTTCAGATTGTCCATGTCCTCTTTCTTCTTCCACGCATTTGATAATATCAAACGAATCATTCGAATCTTTTCGTATCTGTATTTCACATGGGAGGTGGCCTTATGGTGAATAATCGCAACAAACACCGTAAACCGTGTATTCCTCATACAGGCAAGACAAATTCTCCGCTAAGCTTCGGGTGGATTTCCTCCAATTGGAGCGGTTATGTACGGGCGGGTTACAAAGGTGAATTCAAACGCATCTCGGCCGAATGGAACGTGCCCTTTGTTTTACCCTCATCCCAGTCCTCATACTCCTCAGCCTGGATCGGAATCGATGGATACGAGAATTCCAATCTCATTCAGACTGGAACAGGCCATGATTGGGTTAACGGCAAAGCCAGTTATTATGCCTGGTGGGAAATCCTTCCGGACGTTGAGACGGTCATCCCTTTTCCTGTTTCTCCAGGAGATCGGATCAGGGCTACCATTTATAGAATTAATCGTACTCGATGGTGTATCACGCTTCATAACCTGACTCAAAGCTGGACTTTCCGTACCGTCCAGCAATATACAGGCCAGCAATCTTCGGCGGAGTGGATTGTTGAAGCACCATCTGTGGGAAGCTCCATCTCCCGGATGGCAAGGATTTCGCCTGTCACCTTCAAATGTTGTCGACTGAACGGTTGCTCCCCCGGCCTAGTCGCCAAAGAGAAAGGCATCATGATTCAGCAAAAACAGATTGTTTCGATTCCAGGAGCAGCACCAGGGCCGCGAGGTGACTCTTTCGTCGTGAAACGAAACGACTGAGCCTTCATCGTTGACAGAGTCGTTAATGAAAAAAACTGCAATGTGCCTTATTCGGCGTACCATTGCAGAATGGATATTCGGTCATTATGGAATGGACACGAGATTCTCTTTTTCATTTAGAGGAATAGCTCAGCCCTGTCCGGTTTGGGTTTGATCCAATTTCCCTCTTCATTAATAAATGCACCCTTGAAACGCCCCATCTCCAATTTCTCTATTAGCTTCGTCTCATCCAGCACCAAAATTTCGGACAACTGCTGCAAACTATAATAATCACCCGGATCGTAATCGAGCAGGATTGGAACAGCCATGTCGTATAGTTCTTTGATGAGATTCTCCAATGAATGACGCCCGAGATTGTCCATGGTTTGGAAAAATTTCAGATTATGGGACACCAGATTGTGGAAAGATTTATCTTTCAAGTTCATCCACAGCGTATTACACGCCTGGACACTCATATAGTTCTGCTCTACATCATAATATTGGATCTCATCAATCTTCATATACTTTTCCTGAAAAGCCACAATTTTGATCAAGGGTTCGTTTCGTTTGCGTGACACTTTCTTCAAATGGGTTCTGAACCCCTCATAATCCATGATTCTCACAATAATCTATCGCCTGCCTTAACGCTGTATAATTCGATATTTTACAGCATTATATAAGCACCCGTAAATGTAACTTTAGAAAAACAAAAACCGTACAGCCTCTTATCCTGCTGTACGGTCATTTTGTATAGTCAGATTCCAATTTCACTTTTCACCCAACTAGCAGTAAATTCCTGTTCATTATACTTGAAAAATTGCTCCATAATCTGTTCACGGTCATCCAGGAAAAGCTGGTCTGCTACAGCTGAAACTAATTTCGGCACAGCATTCCTTGTCCCCGATATGGCCGAGGCAGAAAGGCCGCAACTTGCTAGTGCAGAATAGTTAAAGACAAACAGGCCACGCAGCTTATCCTCCCCCTCCTCATCTCTGCTGGTCATTGCAAACCCCGGGGTAAGGTAGGGATGTGCGTCAAGCAGCGCATTTCTTTGTGCATTCGGGGCTTGAAAACGGTCTGCCCAGCGTGCAATGTGTGCCTCCACCAGTCTGAGCTCGGGACGCAGTACCGGATCGCTGACCATCCCCGTACTTATGACCAGAAAATCAAAGCTGTGCAGGCCCTGTGGTGTAGTCACTACCGCTTTCCCATCCTTCATCTGTACATCCAGCCAAGGCGCATGAAGATGTAATTGAAAGCCTGGCCATGAAGCAGCCCGGTTGAAGGTATCGTTGGTTGGTGGCTGATTATAGTTAAAAAAATGGGAAATAGCCGCATACTTTTCCTTGTCCGACAGAGCATGGAACCGTTCGATCATCCCGGATTGTTCCATCTGACGAATCGGGTTAATGCTGGGCAATTGTTCCCGCCGCACAAATACGTGTGCCTCTGCCACGCCTGCGGCTAGTGCAAAGTTCGCATTATCAAAGGCAGAAGCCCCGCCGCCAAGTATGCCGATCCTTTTTCCTTGTAACCGTTCAAAATCAATCGTTTCCGACGTATGAGCGTACAGATGTTTAGGTAATTGCTCAGCGATCCGGGGTGGTACATGCCATTCCCCACCTCCCTGGATGCCAGTAGCCAAAACAACCTTTCGTGCCAGCAATATATTGGCTGGAGCCCCTGCGCCTGCGATGTGCAGTCTGTGAACGCCTCCATCTATAGGTTCAATCAGTGTCAGCTTCACTTCATTCACGACCGGCAGATGAAGCACTTGTCTGTACCAGCGCAAATAATTCATCCATTCGCTGCGTGGAATTTTATCCAACTCTTCCCATCCGGAGGGGCCTGCTTGCGCCTCCCACCATGCTCGAAAAGTCAGTGAAGGGATACCGAGATCAATGGAGGTCAGATGTTTTGGTGTACGTAAAGTGACCATACGGGCGTAAGTTTCCCAAGGTCCCTCCAGCCCTGCGACATTTTCGTCTATAACCAGAATGTTGGATATACGCTCACGCAGGAGTCCAAAAGCAGCACCTAAGCCGCTCTGTCCACCACCTACGATAACAACATCATAGATATGACCTTCATCATGTTCTCGCGGGCGAATCCAATCCGAACCTCCATACGCGAGATAAGCCAAATCATCAAGTACGCGTTGGTTTAATGCTTCAAGGCTCATCATCCCTCAATCCTTTCAATGTCTACTATATATACGAATACGGAATCTCTAATTCAATGTCAGTTTTATGTGAGAATCAATTCAATAGATCGATAATCAGTAATCCAATTTAGCCTAATTCCGTGACCCTATAGATATATATGGCGACTCCACCTCTATTCCTTACATCCGTCCCCATATGGATTAGCGTTATTATAAGAGTTTGGATCATTTTTTTGAATATGACGGCAGCTTTATTGTCATTACATATAAAAATAGCTAACATGCTTGTTAAAGATAACGAAATCAAAATTTTAATAACTTTGTCCGTATGTAAAAAAGACAGATCAGGTTGGATATTAACGGTCGATCCAACCCGGATCTGTTTTCTTGTTGTTTTATTTGAATAAGTGGAGTACTGAAGTATTAATACCTCATGCCCCTTCATGTACCGACCATACAATACCGTTCCCGTTGCACCTGTCACTCCCGACGTCCTGGTTAGCCCTGTGTACCGCCCATTCATGAAGTGTCAACAATTCACAATTTGGATTCAGACCATCTCCCTATATTTTAATTATTGATTAATCAATTACAAAACTACATAATTACAAAGCTGCATAACATACTTACTTCTTTTGCAGCTCTCTAATCGTCCGTATAATACCTTCTTCAAAAGAAGTGATCTCCACAGGCCCAATGTTAGTCTCGTATTTCTTCTTGCTCAAAAGCAGCGGTTCTTCTGTCAGATATAACATTTCAACAATTTCTTTCATTACCGGTACACCCAATCCAAGTAACGAGAGTCCTGTTTTGCCAAGTGCTATCACCGGTTTCGCAGTACCTGCTGCCTGTTGTGCAATACGTACGATTTCCTTGCCCGATATAACGCCAGCACCAGGGATGTTCCAGTTTTGCCGATACGCATTATCCCGACTCGCCAGCTCCACAATCATGACCGCTGCATCAGGCAAATAGATATATTCTCGCGGCGTTTTCATATTCCCGATAAAAAAAGCCATTTTCCCGTCTGCAATTGCTTCAAGCGTTGATCCAAGGTAAGAAGCCTGATTGGCAGAAGGGCCATAATAATCAGGTAAGCGAACAATCATCACTTGAGCTGTGCGCCACTTGCTGCTAAACAACATATGTTCATAAGCAAGTCGAGTCTTTCCTTTTCGCGTATGTGGCTGCTTCGGATGTTCTTCGGTTACTTCTTTCATTTGTCTTCTGCCATATGGATAAATTCCATCTATGACAACTACCTTCAAGCCTAAATGTTCCGCCGCCTCCATAACGGATTCCCCCAATGGAATCAATCTGCTTTCCATCTCGTTATACGGGACATTCGCGCAATGAAACATCACGTCTACATCTTGGGAAGCAGCTATAATATCCTCAGATTGAAACGCATCGCCGACAGCGATCTGCAGGTGATGTGGAGATCCCAGCCGCACAGCAAGCTGCTCCAGTTTTTGACGTGAGCGGCCAAATATAATTGTAGGAATGCCACGTTGAATCAATTCCTCTGTAATTGCTGCACCTGTTCCGCCTGTTGCTCCAACCACGATTGCTCTTTTCATTTCTTATCAACCTCTTTCATTTAGTTATTGATCAATTACTTATTAAGATCACTATAACGCATATTTAGTGATTGATCAATAACTAAAATAAAAAAAGGGCAATCTCCCTTATTAAAATTTCCTTTATAGAGGTACAATTTATTTTCTATCTCTCCTTAAACTCAGGCATAACCAATGCAGTAGACACATTACACAACATGCCGACTGCCAAAATAAAATAATCATCGTACTTTTTTCCGGATAGCAATTCCCTCAGTTCGTTCACCAAATCTCAATCACAATAAGACTCGATATTCTCACCCACCTCCGGGCATATTAACTTATCTAAAGTTCCATATAATTCTGAATTCAAACGCATGATTTTACATATAACTTCGGGTTGCAAAATCAAAAAAGGCATGATATATTATTTGAGCCATCAATGATTGAGGCATCAATGATTGAGGCGTCCAACAATTTTATTCAGCAAAATGGCATTATACAAAGGCAACATTCTAATGGTATTACCTAAGCCGTTGTTCATGTCCAGATTCACCCGGGAGGTCTAGTCATGACACGTATTGTTTCCAAGGAAGAGCAAATTATCAACCTCTTGAATGCACTCGGCAACAAAATTAGTCCCAAGTTCGAACGCTGTACGGGCATCAGCTCATCACGCTTTGAGATTTTGCATGAGTTGGATCAGGTTGACGAGATTAATCAATCCATGTTACAAAAAATCATTAATATCGACAGTGCGGCGATTACTCGCCATCTGAAGCAGCTTGAAGCCGATTCGATGGTCACCAGACGTAAAAATCCGGAAGACAACCGAGTTACCTTTGTTCGCCTTACGGATGAAGGACGGAAGCAAATCGAAGGTTATAAAATTGAGAAAACCAATTTTATACATCAGATTTTACAGGATTTTAGTGAAGAAGAAGTTCATCTTCTTGCTGGTTTCCTGGAACGTATGCAAAACAATTTCTAAACCCATATATAGAGGAGAGAACCATACATGAGTACATTCCAAAGCACGTTTCAAAAGACCAATGATTATAACGAAATTACTTACGGCCGTCGGTCTGTAAAACTATACAATCCTGAAGTCAAAATCAGCCGTGAAGAAATGACCGAAATTTTGGCTGAAGCTTCGCGCGCACCTTCTTCGGTTAATATGCAACCATGGCGTTTTCTGGTCGTAGATACGGCAGAAGGTAAAGAAAAGCTTGCTCCTCTTGCCAAATTCAATCAGAACCAAGTACTGACTTCTGCCGCTGTTATTGGTGTGTTCATTGACATGAACAATGCGGAACACATGGACGAAATCTTCAGCAAAGCGGTTGAGCTTGGTTACATGCCACAAGAAGTCAAAGATATGCAAATGCAAGCTGTTAAACCATACTACGATAATATGCCCGCTTCCGCTCTTCGCGATGTCAATCTGGTTGACGCAGGTCTGGCTTCCATGCAATTGATGCTCGCTGCACGTGCTCATGGATATGATACTAACCCGATCGGTGGTTATGAGAAAGATCAAATCGCTGAGACTTTCGGGATGGATAAAGATCGTTACCAACCGGTAATGCTAATCTCGATCGGTAAATCGGCCAAAGAAGGTCACCCTTCCTACCGTCTGCCTGTTGAGAAAATTACGACTTGGGCATAATATCAGGCAATGTTTTACATGTTAAAGCACCTTTTGCGTCAGAAACAATAACAACATTATAACTACACTTATGGAGGTTGAATATTATGATTATCATTCACGCTCACTTGCAAGTTAAACCAGACCAGGAACAAGCTTTTTTGGAAGCAACAAAAGTGCTGATCTCTGCAACACGCAATGAAGAAGGCAACATCAGCTATGATCTCGCCAAAAGCACTGAACGTGAACATCATTACACGATGATTGAGCTGTGGAAGGATGAAGCCGCTACAGCGTCCCATAATGCAAGCGCCCATTTCCAGGCTTTCGTTCAACAAGCAGCAGCATTCATGGCCGCTCCAATGAACGTTGAAATATTCGCTGGAGAAGCGGTAAAACACTAAAATACGAGCCTTACAATTCATTAAAGCAGACCGAAAAAATCGGCGGCTTGTGAAAAAGAAACCGCTCCTCGTCATACTGACGGGTGAGCGGTATTTTTGATATTGAATGAATAAATTGGAACGGCCGAAGACACACTTCTATCAACCTTTAAAACGTTGGAAATGCGAATGCACAAATCACCAATTTGAGATGTATTATTGTCTAATGAAGGCTTAATTAAAGTGCGCGTATTCCGAAGGAGAAGTACCAAATTTCTTTTTGAAAATTCGACTGAAATAGAGCGGATTGGTATAGCCAACACTGATTGCAACATCGCGAATCAGGTAACTACCTGATTTCAGCAGCTCCCCCGCCCTCTCCATGCGGTAATGGATGACATAGTCGATGGGGCGGAATCCCGTGTATTTGTGAAAAAAGTAGGAGAAACGCTTGGAACTCATGCCATGTAACTCTGCTAACTCGTCGAGTGTCAGCAGATTCATGTAATGTCCATGGATATATGAGATGGCTTGCTCAATCACCTTCTCACTCGGCGGAGTTCCACCTTCCCGTTGAATACAGCCTGTAAAAACCTGAACCAAGATGCTTATAAATAATTCCTTGATTCGAAGTTTGCCAATTCCCCCTGGCGCGTGCAGCTGCTCCTGCAGCATAACCAGTAATTCAACAACTCTTGGATTGGCCCCGGAGTCCATTTTGAAATGAGCGTTGCATTCCTGCACACTATCACCCTTTTCCAAATGGTCAAAACTATAAAACAGCAAATAATATTCATACTCCGCATGGCCATTTACTTGTGAGTCCAACAGCATGCCTGGTGCTGCATGAAAAACCGATCCGGGCTGTAGCTCGTATACCGTTCCATTCACTGACATGCTGGCTTCTCCCCGTACCACAAAAAGGAATCCATTATGTAACGTTCTGAAATCACGCAATATACTGTTGGGCTGCAAAACCAATCGATTGATTCCATCTATTTTCAAAGAGTTCTCTGCAAATATTAAAGCTAATTGATCCACATCTGCCATGTTCATTCCACCTGCTCTCTTTTAGCATGGGTTTAGGCTGTGCTTAGTTTATCTTATCACAGGAATCAAGTCATATCGGTTAGCTTGAGCTTCACGTTAGTAAACTAGTATGGATAAATAAGTACGTTGAAGTAACTCCCCGTCAAAACTCAAATAAAGACTATCCCTTGTCTTGATGACAAAAGATAGCCTACTAAGCTAAATTTTTCAAATAGTCTAACGTATTTGGAATTACTTTTTTAATAACAAATAAACAAAATAAGGCACACCGATCAGGGATACCATAATTCCTGCGGCAATCCCGTCAGGATCAACCAGGTTACGCCCCACGGTATCGGCAATTAACAGAAGCCAACCTCCAAGCAGTACCGCTACAGGAATAAATAACGAGTTACGTGGACCGACTAGCGCTTTGGCGATATGCGGAGCCATCAAACCGATAAACGCGATTCCACCTGTAACCGATACAGCAGAGGCTGCTGCGGCAACAGCAATTACAATAAGTACAAGCCGTTCCCGCTCCAGCTTTAACCCTACTCCGATTGCCGTTGCTTCGTTGAGCCCCAGCAAATCAAGGCGTCTGGTTCTAAACAACGTAAGCGGGATCAAAATAATCAGCCAAGGCAGCAAGGCCCATATAAAGGGCCAGTCCGCCCCCCATATGTTACCGGATATCCATTTGGCAATAAAATCAACCTTGGAGCGCTCAGCTGAAGATATGATGACGATCATGATGCCTGACAGCGCCATCGAGAATCCAACCCCGACCAGCACCATTTTTATGGGATCAAGTCCCTTGGTCCGGCTATACGAGAACATATAGATGAGCGCCGCAGTCAGCAATGCTCCGATAAAAGCAGCTAACGGCAACATATAGACGAACGTACCAGGTTCGATCGGGAAGTACAGAAAGAAGATTGCTACGGCTACACCTGCACCGGAATTGATCCCGATGATACCTGGATCGGCCAAGTCATTACGCGTAACACTTTGCAAAATGGAGCCTGACAGCGCAAGCGCCATACCGGCCAGTAACGTAATAAAAATTCGGGGTAATCGGACCGAAAACAGAACAAAGTCCTCTTTGAATGTACCTTGGCCAAATAACACGGGAATGACTCTTTTGAAGGACAATGAAGAATATCCCCAGCTCATACCCACTACAGCCGTGATGAGAATTAGAAACAAACAGATCAGTAGTATTAGTCGTTGCTTGCGAATTCGCGCAGACATCGTCATGATAACGTTTTGCCCCCTCTACGCACAACGAACAGGAAGAACGGTAAACCAAGCATGGAAGCAATGGCAACCACAGGTGTTTCGTAAGGTGCATTTATCGTTCGACCCAGCGTTTCGGCAAGCAGCATAAACGATGCTCCGGCAAAAATGGATACCGGAATAATATACCGATAATCCGTGCCGACCATTTTACGGACAATATGGGGGATCATTAAGCCAACAAAGGCCATATTTCCGATCAATGCAACCGATGCTCCGGTAAGCACAATAACGAGCAGGAACAGGATGGTTTTGACGAGTACAAGCTTTTGTCCCAATCCCGTCGCCACTTCATCGCTCAGACTAAGGATATTGATTTGGTTGGAAAGGAATGGAACTATAACTAGACCCAACAGTATGACAGGCGCAATGGCTTGAACTTGGCCCCATGTTGTTCCGATGAGTCCTCCCGAAGTCCACATGGATACATCCTTGGAAATTTTGAAAAAGATACTGATGCCATCCGAGATGGCATACATAAAAGCAGATACCGCAGCCCCCGCCAACACCACACGGATGGGAGACAAGCTCCCTCTCCGCATCGAGCCGAGCACAATAACCAATACTGCTCCAAGTGCGGCACCAACAAAACAAGCAACCATAATTCCAAAATATCCGAGTGATGGCATAAAGACAAAAGCCAGGGCAAGTGCCATATTGGCACCTGAAGTCAGACCAAGTAACCCCGGATCGGCCAGCGGGTTGCGAGTAATTCCCTGCATGATTCCTCCGGAGACGGCAAGTGCCGCTCCGATTAGCATGGCAGCCAGTTCCCGCGGAAGTCTGATCTCTCGCAGAATAAGAATATTATCGCTCTTGGTCGCAGAGGTCAGCGTCAGCCACAGATTGCGGAATGTCGTTTCTTCTGCGCCAAACATCATGGCGATGATGAAGCACACGATAAGTACGAGTACACTACCCAGCAGCTTGGTTGCAAACCGAAAAGGAAGTCGTTTATTTTTCATTGCATTCCATGTTTACTTGCCAAGAAAATGTTGGATAAAGAATTCCAGCTGGTATTCCATGCTCAGTGGATCATTGAAGTAGAACGCTTTGGCATCGGCTTCGAATACCCGATTATTTTTCACCGCATCAATATTTTTGTACGTTTCGGTGTTTTGGAACGAATTATCTTCATCGGCATTTTTGCTAAAAATGACATAGTCTCCCATGTAGTCTTTCAGCACTTCGTTCGATACAGCAAAGAATCCGTCTTTCTTGGTGGCTTCCTTCACCTTCTCCGGCATACCTAGACCAAACTGCTGGTACAGGATTTCAGTCCCACGTCCAAAATTTTCTCCATATACATAGAGTTGTTTATTGAAGGTTTCGATAACCGACACGGTTGCGTTAGCACCGATTTTGGCTTTGATCTCTTCACCCGCTTTTTTGCTTCGAGCATCAAAATCGTCAACCCATGCCTGAGCTTCTTTCTCTTTGTTCACAAGCTTTCCGACCTCCAGCTGTTGCTTAAGGAAGTCCACCTTACCATATGTATAGGTGACTGTTGGAGCAATCTGCTTCAGCTTATCAATGTTCTTGATATCAGACAGGCCGATAATCAGATCCGGGTTCAACTCAATAATTTTCTCCAGACTTTCGTCGGTAACCGCCTCTGTATTGGCCAGTTTCTCTTTGAAATTGGGGTTCTCCTTGGACATTTCATCCACACCAACCAGTGGCACATCCAATGCCATCACGTTTCCTGTCAGGAATCGGGTCAGTACAACCACACGTTGCGGGTGGAAAGGAACTTCCACAGGACCTGTCTCCGATTGATAAGTGAATGTGCCCGAATCTGAATCAGATGAAGAACCTGCTGCATCCGTGTTCGAAGAAGCGGATTCGTTGGAGGCTGTTGCATTCTCAGTTGTATCTTTGGCTGAATTGGTTCCACAAGCGCTAAGCAATAAAACCAGAACCAACATAAATGGAACAAATAGCTTTCTCATCAGATGACTCTCTCCCTTTTCTCTTTGAATATGAAAATCATTCTCATTACCATAGCTAATTATAGGCATGCAGGATAAACCTAACCATGCCTTTTTGTTTGAGAAAACCTTTGGATTATTGAATGCCCGTCCATAAGGACACAGCCCGTCCAAGCTGCAGACGAATGGAAATCGGATTGTAGGGTACCCACTCTTCCTGCTCCAGATCATAGATCCGATTTTGCTTCACTGCTTCGAGTCTTCTCCAGTGTTCCGAGTTAAATATACTTTCTGAGTGGGCCTTTGACCCTTTTTCATCTGGAAAAACAATGACGAGCATACGAGTACCCTCATAATCGTGTAGTTCGGATAGTTGGATAGAAACCGAATGAAATTGATCGCCATACCGCTGTATTGCCTGGGCAATCTTGGCCGGAGGACGTAATCCGAGTGATTGATACATCACATATCCGACATTTCTGATTCCATATATTTGCAAGGTGCCCGGTTTTATGACCAGGATGGTCAGCGTCTCATTCACAATCTGGCTTTGTTGAATGGCTTCCCGTGCCTGCTGTTCCTCCTTTTCGAAGGCTGCCAGCCATTGCTCTGCCTGTTCCCTCCTCTGAATCGCCTGTGCAATGAAACGCAGATGCTCTTTCCAACCGAGCTCCATCCATGCTATTTCGGCAATAGGGGCGATAGATCGCAGACGTTCAGGGTTTAATCCGTTCATGTGTAGGTGCTGATTTGCTGCAATGATAAGCTCAATATTTGCATCAAGCAATGCAGACTTTATATGTTCAGGCGAACTGTCCGAATGGATAAAACGTATCGTTTGAGGGGAGGGCATCCCCTCTGTACTCACATATTCGCTGCTTTCCGAGATGATAATCGTTGGCTCCAAACCAAGTAACATCATATGGCTTGCATAGGGTGCATACCACACAGCCACACGTTGATATGGCCTGCGGCGCGTATAACCGGAAGGACTCTCTCCGGTCTGCTGCTTGAAGCGGCGGCTAAGATAGAATTCATCCTTGTATCCGACCTTCAGCGCAATCTCACGAAGGGAAACGGTTCCGCTAATTAATAACTCTTTGGCCCGGTGAACACGCAAGCGTGAAAGGTATTCATTGGGTGGGAATCCAGTAAGCTGCTTAAAAAGAATGGAGTAGTGAGAACGACTGACCCCGGCAATTTCCGAGAGTCCTTCCGTTGTGATTTTCTCACTAAAATGGTTCTCCATATAGGTAATACTGCGTTCCATGGAGGGCTGCTCCGTTGCAGCATACCTTGCCTCCATGCGCTCCAACAAACTCATAAGCACCTGATGAAAAAGAATCTGGTTGCGCAAATGCCTGACTTCGTTACCAGGTAAACGATGAACATACAGCTCTTCTAGCTGTGCTGCAATTGCTGGTTCATACGGAAAGATCTGAACAGAGGGTTCTGCCGCTAACACACTTGGCCGTCCCATCGTTCCCGTGGGCAATGACCTGGTCTGTTCCTGCGTGCTGATGGAGAGTGTATACAGATGAAGAGGATGCGTCAGATCCGTCTCTATGACAGCGTCCCTCTTGGCCGGATTAAGGATGACCATGCCTTCGACAAGTTCGTAAAGTTCATCGTTAATACGAAGTGTACCTTTCCCACTGGCAACGGCCATCAGAACCGTCAGATTTTCATGGATTTGATGTATCGGCATCGTTGATGTACTGTACAATGATTGAATACGGTCTGCTGTATATATTGGAAAATAGGACTCTGCCCATTCCGAGTTGTTCATTTTTTGATCCTCCGTGACTCATACCGGGCGGGTAATGACTCTAATTTCAGCTCATTCTACACGGTTAAATTGGCTATACCTCTTTATTTTAGCATTGCTGATTCATCCGGAGTACATTCTTCCCAAAGTAAAAGTTTCAGAATGGATAAAAAATAAACGACCGTTCCCCAGTATACTACTGGGAAACCGTCGCAGCTTCAATGTTGTCTGATAGTCCTGTCTACATGACAGGACTATGACCATCAAAAGTATTCACTTAACCTAGTAATGACTTATTCAACTTTCCTTATATGATGCGCTCTTCTTAATCACGATTCGCATCAATTTTGATGAGCTTTCGCGGTTCCTGTTCTTTTTCACCATACCAGAGTAATACATCGGCAAATAAATCCATAATACGTATAAAGCTTTTCTTGTCAGCCTCTGAAATCGTATCAGCATACTGAAAAATATCATCAAAGCACAGCTCACGAACAAATTCAGTATATTGGGCATACGCCTCGCGTCCATTGGCCGAAGGTTTGACATAAATGTCTTTGCGATTTCCACTTAAATGGTATTTTTCGAGTAATCCTTTTTCCGTTAGAACCTTCACATTTTTGGAAAACGTGCTGCGGCTCACGCCAAGTCGTGCTGCCATTTCCGACATTTTTTCTTCCTTGTCCTCCGCTTCCAGAATGTACTCCAGCGTCTGAATCTGCGAAGCGGAGAACGTCATATTCGTACCATAACTTCGCTGCAGCTTATAGGTGTTTGAATATGCATTACCATACTTGATGATCTTCTCAATAAGTTCCCGATGGTCGCCCATCCAGTCTAATTTCATGAATAATCCCTTTCACCTTCAAAGTGTCTCTATCTCTCTTTTCCAATGTACTGAATTTAGATATGTTTTTCAATCCATGTGATCGCTTCCTCAATGACTTCATCCCGATTAGGTTCATTAAATATTTCATGCATGAGATGTGCATATATTTTCAGCGTTTTATCGGTTGAGGCAATATCACCGTAAAAGTCGCGCGAATCCTGTTCGCTCACCAGCCCGTCGTTTGCTCCATGCAGAACAAGTACAGGATCAACAAACTGCTTCGCATGTGTTTTTAACCAGGCCACTCCATTCCCCAGACTATTAAACAAATCCACGGAAATCTGTTTTTCTACGAGCGGATCATTCACGTAAGCGGATACCACCTCTGGATCACTGCATACGCCGCTACCAAGCTCATTGGGAAAATACGTGCCCGGGGGAAGATCAAGTGGTAATTCTCCAGCAACCTTCGTATTGTAACGAGTTAACGCTCCGGATAGAACAATCCCTTTTACTTTGCCTGGATATTTCGTTCCAAATGAAGAGGTTGCGAAGCCACCCATACTATGCCCAATGACAAAAAGCGGAATATCCCCGCTCTCTTGCAAGGCTGCTTCAACAACCACATTTACATCATCAATGATCTGATGAAAATCACTGTAGAACGTACGCTTCCCTTCTGATCTTGCATGACCACGATGGTCAAAACGATATACGTTAAAACCACGTTTGTTTAGTTTATCTGTCAAATAATCATAGCGTCCGGCATGCTCACACAAGCCATGAACAATGACCACGCCTGCCATGGCACCGCTTACAATATTTTTGCTGAAATAAAGCTGAGTTCCGTCAAAAGATTCAATTGTTGTCTCCAAATGACTCATCATTCATTCCATCCCTTCATTGTGCTCAAGCATTAACCAAGTATCTAACGGTCTTGAGCCATTTTTTAGATATCCACTATTCATAGAGATTCCAACTAAAATAATTTTCTTTACGAATAATATTGTTTCTTATAGAAACAATATAACATCAGTGTTATGCGCTGTCCAGATTAATACGACAAGATCGTGAATAAAATGCCGTATCCGGCCAATTAGAACGTAAGCTGCAGGCTTTTTCCGATGAAATGACCGTGCACAGAAAAAAGCCTTTAAACACACAGAAATCTTTGTGTTTAAAGGCTTTTAATTATGGAGCCTAGGGGGATCGAACCCCTGACCTCATCGCTGCCAGCGATGCGCTCTCCCAGCTGAGCTAAGGCCCCAAAATATGAATGTAAACGGTTGTCTATCTCTGCTTCATTCCGCAGGCGACTCCTATATCATATAAAATACAGCTTTGGCTGTCAACAACTTTTTGTTGAATTTAAAGTGATTGGAGAAGAACATCCTTTTTACTGGAACACACGTTACGGTAACCCCAGATTGCTCTTCTCCCTTACCGCTTCATTAATCCTCGATGTCTTCTTTGGACAACAAAGATTTTAATTCTTTCATGAACATATTGATGTCTTTGAATTGGCGATACACCGAAGCAAAACGTACATAGGCTACTTCGTCAACGGGAAACAGCTGTTCCATCAGTAGCTCACCAATCTGGCGGCTCTCCACTTCAGCGTCAGCTGTATTTCGCAGGGCCTTTTCTGTCTCGGAAACCATCATCTCCAGCGTTTCTACCGAGACCGGACGTTTCTCACAAGCCCGAATTAGGCCACGTAGAATCTTGTCCCGGCTAAATTCCTCGCGACTACCATCTTTCTTGATGACGATCAGCGGCGTTTCTTCCACCATTTCAAAAGTTGTAAATCGACGGCTACATTGCTCACACTCACGACGACGACGAATCGATTTCGATTCATTGGCCGGCCTTGAATCAAGCACCTTGGTGCCCAGATAGGCGCAATAAGGACATTTCAATTCAGATCACTTCCCATGTTTTACTTTTACCACAAATTCCCTGTAATCATTAGTTATGAAAATCGTATTGACGACACATAATACTTTTACCAACCGCGAGGAGGTGAACAGCAATGGCACAAAGCAATGGTAACTCCAACAACCTGGTGGTAACTAAAGCTTCCGCAGCTCTCGAGCAAATGAAATATGAAGTTGCTCAAGAACTTGGAATCAGCATTCCACAAGACGGATACCAAGGTAACATGACTTCTTACGAGAACGGTTCGATCGGTGGATACATCACGAAGCGTCTGGTAACAATTGCAGAACAGCAATTGGCAGGTCAATACCAATAATATCTGCATCGTAATACGGTAATACAGAGGAGCATGGAGCGGCCGGTGAATAACCGGTCTGCTCGGTGCTTCTACTTATTTCAGACCATGTCCAAAATGTCTTCTCTTAGAACGTATTATAGATCTTTACATATTGATTATAATAATAAATGACGCGTTGTACATAGTGCCGGGTCTCACCAAACGGAATATCCTTGACAGTCTCAAACGAGCCGTCCCATACACCATCCCTCAGCCATGAGTTTACTTTGCCCGGACCAGCATTGTACGCAGCAATCATAGCCGTTTCATTCCCGTCAAATTGATCTGACAGATTGCGTAGATACCAGGTACCCAACTGGATATTTCTTTCAGGCTCGTGCTTTAATTCTTCCAATGAGGTGCCCGGAATTTTGGCTTGCTCCATAATCCAGTTCGCGGTGTCGGGCATAAGCTGCATCAGCCCAATAGCCCCTCTCCTGGATTCTTTGCTTGTCTTAAAATTGGTTTCCACCTTGATGATGGAGGCTATAAGAAACGGATCGACCTCATAACTCTGAGACTGTGCACGAATCTCTTCCTTATAATGAATCGGATAGAACCATGACATCCAGTTCGTATTCAGGAACAGCACCAATACAAAAGACACAAACATCAACAACAATACTCGTTTTTTACGCAGCAATTTCATAATAGACCTTTACGATGCAAAAATGAAATAATTTGCTGCTCCGTCTCTGACCACAAGCCGCTGTTATCAATAACCACATCAGCACGCTGCTTCTTATCTTCAATGTCCATTTGCACGTCAATACGGGCATCTGCTTGTTCTACTGTCATTGCGTCTCGGCTCATCAGTCGTTCCCGCTGCACGGACCTAGGGACATATACAACCATCACTTCTTCAAAGCCTTCTTCCAGCCCTGACTCGTACAATAACGGAATATCCGATACGACAAGCTTGTCCGGATGTTCAAGCTCGTATATCGCAGCACGTTCGCGCATCTCCTTACGGATTGCAGGATGTGTAATAGCCTCCAGCGCTTTGCGTTCCTCTGGATCCTGAAACACAATACTGCCCAGCTTTTTCCGATCCAGTGTTCCGTCCTCATTCAATATGGCTTGTCCGAACCGCTGAACGGCCGCAGCCAGAACGGGATGCCCGGGCATCATGACTTCCCGGGCAATAACATCTGCATCAATGAGCAACGCTCCCTTACTGGCGAGAAAGGCGGAAACACTACTTTTGCCTGTCGCGATCCCGCCGGTTAAGCCAATATTCATTATTTCACCTCACAACAACTTCATTATTCCCATAATCATTAATAAAAGAGCAGGTAGCACGGATAATCTTCGCATCCAACTCAGTGCAGCAAAGCGCAACCCAACCCTCATGCCCATTGACAGAAATACCCCGCTAAACAACGCAATAACTAGTGCAGTCCACAAGGTCGGGAATCCCAATAATGCGGCCCCCAATCCTGCGCCGAAAGCATCCAGAGAAAGAGCAATTCCAAGCCACATCGCTTCTTGAACAGATATACTTCCCGAATTGTCCATATCTGCCTTTGAGGGGCTACGCAGAATCTGAATGACTACCCCCAGCTTCCGCAGCTCAAGTGTAAAGACCATTCGTTCCAGAGATCCTCCAGAAGCCGATTGCTCAAGCTCAAGCGCGAGCACCTGATTTCTGCCTTTCGACTGAGCTTCTTGTGAGGATTGCGCACCACTTCGAATTGTTCCTGCTCCTGCTCCTGCTCCCTCACCCACTCCGTTGTCCGTTTCCAGCTGTTCCTTGCCTCGTTTTCGAATCAGTTGCAGCAACGACCATGCGCCAATACCAATCAGAATAACCGCTCCAACAATCGAAGCCGCATCCGGAGATACCACATGGGACAGAAGTACACCTACTTGCATGGATAGCCCAATAACCAGACCCGAACAGATGGAAATGACGACAATGGATAACAGCGGAATTTTAGTCCTCCGCAGTCCATATGTAATCCCGACTCCAAAACCATCTAAACTAAGCGCCAAAGCAAGCGCCAGTAATGAAATAAAATGATGCAGCACCCCGGATTCCTCCCCTGTGCGGAACTCGTTCCAACCGGCGGCTGCCAGTATGGGTATACGCCCGCTTATTTCTGCCATATCAGTATATGGAGGGAGGAGTCCAAGGGTGCTACAATTTAACGATTTCGTTCATGCTGCCAAACCCATCACCGATTTAGAGCAGCGGCTGACACTTCGGACAATAATGCGTGCCCCTGCCGCCTACTACACTCTTCTCGATTAATGTGCCACAAGTTGCACAAGGTTCAGATTTGCGTCCATATATTTTCAACTGATGTTGGAACATTCCCATCTCGCCCTGTCCATTCACATAGGACTTAATGGAGGACCCACCTGCATCCACCGCATCCTGCAGCGTAGCTACGATCGCTTCATGCAGTACGGATAACTGCGCTTCTGTCAATGTCTTGGCAATAGTCTCTGGATGAATGCCTGCGCGGAACAAAGCCTCGTCCACATAGATATTCCCGATGCCGACCACATATGCCTGATTTAACAACACGGCCTTAATTTTGGTTGTCCGTTTGCCAACAGCATCACGGAATGCAGCCACAGTAAACGCGGGATCAAGCGGCTCTAGCCCCAATTTCAACAAAGGTTTGGATACCAATTCTTCCCCTGCATTGAAGAGATGCATTGTACCGAATTGACGCACATCCTTATACCGTAGTTCTGTTCCATCGGTAAAGTGGAAGATGACATGGGTATGCTTCTCCACGTCCTCATGCTGTTGGTATACCCCGTACCTTCCTTCCATCCGCAGATGGGAGACGAGCACCAGCCCGTCCAGCAAAATACGCAAAAACTTGCCTCTGCGCTCCACACCGATCACGGTATGTCCCGCAAGTTCCATTGCAAATGCATCTATGTCGTCCGGCCGCTGGATAATCCGCGGCAAGCTAACGGTAACTGAGTCAATGGTCTTGCCAACAATAAGTTGATTCAATGTTCTTCTGACTGTTTCGACTTCCGGTAATTCCGGCATGATGTTCTCACCTCCCCTATATTATAACGGAAGATGGCGCTCAGCGGGACCCCTTCTTATATCGAAAACAGTTGAAAAACAGATTGTAAAATAACGGAAAACCCGCTGAGGATCCATTATTTAGCCTCGTACCAGTTTTCCCCGTAGCTGACTTCCGCTTTCAGCGGCACAGACAGCTCCAATGCTTTTTCCATCACTGAAGGAACCAATTCTTTCATCAGTTCCAGCTCATCCGCAGGCACTTCGAATACAAGCTCATCGTGCACCTGAAGCAGCATACGGCTCTTCAGCTTGCGTTCACGCAGTGCTTCATCCATCTGTACCATGGCAAGCTTGATGATATCTGCCGCAGTTCCCTGAATCGGCGTATTCATCGCTGTCCGTTCCGCAAAGGAACGCAGGTTAAAGTTGCTTGCATTGATTTCTGGCAGATAACGACGACGTTCCAGCAGCGTTTTGACATAACCATCCTGACGCGCTTCCTTCACAATATCATCCATATATCGGCGCACACCCTGGAACACTTCAAAGTATTGATCAATGAACTGTGCCGCCTCCTTACGCGTGATGTGCAGGTTCTGCGAAAGGCCGTAATCACTGATGCCGTATACAATCCCGAAGTTAACCGCCTTTGCAGAACGACGCATGTCTCCATCCACATCTTCAGCCTTCACGCCAAACACATCGGAGGCAGTCTTCGTATGGATATCCATGTCTTGGACAAAAGCTTCCTTCAGCCGCTCATCATCTGAAATATGAGCGAGTACGCGTAGTTCAATCTGCGAATAGTCTGCTGCCAGGATAGACCAGCCCGGTTCAGAAGGAACAAACACCTTCCTGATTTTACGTCCTTCCTCCATGCGAATCGGAATGTTCTGCAAGTTCGGGAACTGGCTGCTCAGACGTCCGGTAGCTGCAATCGTCTGACGGTAAAACGTATGCACCTTGCCATCCTTATCTGAAATCTCTTTAAGCAGTCCTTCTACATATGTGGATTGCAGCTTGGCAAGTTGACGATATTGCAGAATGTGCTTGACCACATCGTTATAAGGAGCCAGCTTCTCCAATACTTCGGCGTCTGTAGAGTATCCTGTCTTTGTTTTCTTCACCACAGGCAGACCGAGTTTATCGAATAAAATCTCACCCAATTGCTTCGGTGAATTCAGATTGAATTCCGTACCGGAAAGCTTGTAGATTTCCGCCATCAACCTGCTGATATTTTCTTCGAACTCACTGCCCAAAGCCTGCAAATCTGCCGTATTAGCCTTAATGCCCTGTTTCTCCATATCAGCAAGAATGCGTGACAAAGGCATCTCCAGTTCATGGAAGAGTGCGTTCATCTCATTGCTCTCCAGCGCCTGCTCCTGGAGCGGAATAATCGCTGCTACCGCCGCAGCTTTGCGACACAGAAAATCTCCGAGTATATCTGTCTCAGGCACCCTGTATTTTGCACCTTTGCCCATAACCGTATCATCCTCAACAAGCGAAGGCAGACCATACTTCGTAGTCAGGCCGCTAATTGTCTGATTCGATTCGGTTGGATCAAGCAAATAGGCAGCCAACTGCACATCAAAGGACGCTCCTGCAAAATCAATCCCATGCGCATGCAGCGCCAGGTCAACACGATGCAGGTCATAACCTCGCTTGGGTTGTTCTGCATTACCGAGCCATTCTCGTACTGGAGCTGCTGCTTCAGACTGAAGCAGCTCGGGAGACAGGAATGTATAGGCTCCAGCTGAACCTACAGCAAGTCCAATCAGTTTTGCCTGATGCGGGTTATCGCCATGTGTCTCCACATGCAGCACATCAATGGATCCGAGTGAGCCGAACAGATCACTAATCGTTTCTTCTGTTGCAATGGACGATTCCACCGCAGCAGCTGGTACGGCTTCCTGTTCAGAAGCTACACTTCCACGGAAAGACAGACGTTCAAGCAAAGACTTGAATTCGAGCTTGGCCAAAGCCGGGCCTGCCAGTTCCTCTTTTAATCCGGCGAACTGCATATCTTCCCACGTTTGCTCCAATGGAACTTCACGGTGAATCGTGGCAAGCTGCTTGCTCATACGGGCATCTTCGGCATGTGCCTCAATCTTTTCTTTCATTTTACCCTTCAGCTCACCTGTGCCGTTAAGAACTTCCTCGACCGAGCCGAACTGGTGCAGCAGCTTCAAAGCCGTCTTCTCTCCGACACCAGGAATGCCTGGGATATTGTCAGACGTATCGCCCATCAGGCCTTTGAGATCAATAATTTGAAGCGGAGTCAGACCATAGCGCTCCTTAATCTGAGCAGGATCGTACAGCTCAATCTCGGTGACCCCTTTACGCGTAAGCCCGATATGCACATGTTCAGACGCGAGCTGCAACATATCTTTGTCACCCGACACAACGAGAACCTGTCTTCCCGCTTCATCTGCCCGTTTTGTTAATGTTCCGATAATGTCATCGGCTTCAAATCCTGCAAGCTCAAACTGGGCAATACCAAAGCCTTGAAGCAGCTCTTTCAGGAGTGGAAATTGCTCTGACAACTCCGGTGGTGTTTTCTCCCGGCCACCCTTATATTCCTGGTAACCTTCATGTCGGAACGTGACTTTACCTGCATCAAAAGCCACCATCACATGTGTCGGTTTATGTTCTTCCAGTAACCGCAGTAACATCGTGGTAAAACCGTATACCGCATTGGTGTGCAAACCTTTCGAGTTAGTTAGCGGCGGCATTGCAAAAAACGCCCTGTAAATAATGCTATTACCATCTATGAGAATAAACTTGTCCATTCCAGCACCTCGCGTATCGTATCGTCAATCCTTCAATTACATCTACTCTCATGATACCATACACACCAGTTACAACAAAAAAATCAGCCGATTTTTATGTCATCATCTGACCTGCAGAAAAAAGGAACCCCCTCCACAGACAGCCTGTATACAGGCCACCCAAGAGAAAGTCCCTTTATTCCGTGCGAATTACCTAATTTCACTAATACAGTTACCTATTGATTCAAATCAGGGCGTTTTCCTGTTACCAGATACACCGTGCTCTCACCAATGTTTGTTGCGTGGTCACCAATCCGTTCGATGTAACGCCCTACCATCATCAAGAGCATCGCTTGGGAAGCCTTGTTCGGATGGTCTGACATGAACGAGTAAAGGTCACTGATCATATGACTGTACAATTGATCAACCTGATCGTCAGTTTGAGCCATTTTGTAAGCCAGATCCGTATTTTCTTTCAGGAAGGATTCAATAGATTCATCAACCATGGCTTTTACGATTTCCGCCATTCTTGGAATATCCACTAGCGGTTTAATCAACTCCTGCCCATCCATGCGAAGGGTCACTTTCGCTACATCGAGTGCAAGGTCACCCATACGCTCCAGGTCACTTGAGATTTTGAATGCAACAATAATACGTCGCAGATCCTTCGCTACCGGCTGTTGTGTAATGATGAGTTTGGAACCCAGTTCCATAATCTTGTCTTCCAGGGCATTCAGATTCGCATCGTTCTTGATGATGACCTGAGCTTTCTCGGCATCCATCGTCTGCAAACTTTCAATGGCACCATCCAGCGCCGTTCCTACATGCTCACCCATTTGCCGAAGCAGTGTGCGCAGTTCCTCAAGCTCTTGATCAAATTCTTTTCTGCGAATCATAGATTCCATGTCCTCCTTATCCATCATCTCCGGACACACCGGGATCGTTCGAACTCAGCTTGCTTAGCCGAACCGTCCGGATATATAATCCTCGGTTCTGGAATCCTGCGGTGTGGAGAACAATGTTTCTGTTTCAGCCGCCTCCACCACTTCCCCGTTCAGGAAAAATACAGTACGACCCGATACCCGCGCAGCCTGATGCATGTTATGGGTTACCATTACAATTGTGTATTTGTGGTGCAATTCCTTCACCAGTTCCTCGATTTTGAGTGTCGAGATCGGATCAAGTGCAGACGTTGCTTCATCCATCAACAGGACGTCAGGCTGGACAGCCAGGGCACGTGCAATACAGAGCCGCTGCTGTTGTCCGCCAGAAAGACTGAGTGCCGATTTTTTGAGCACATCCTTTACTTCGTCCCACAGTGCAGAATGGACCAGACTCTGCTCAACCAAACGATCCAGTTCCGCTTTTTGTGTCACCCCATGAAGTCGCGGCCCATAGGCCACGTTATCGTAGATGGATTTTGGAAAAGGGTTAGGCTGCTGAAACACCATTCCGACCCGCTTGCGCAGCGTCTCAACTTCAATCTCATTGCCATAAATGTCGGAACCGTCCAGCATAACTTGTCCTTCCACACGTACGCCTGGAATCATGTCATTCATCCGATTCAAAGTACGAAGCAAGGTGGATTTGCCGCAACCCGATGGACCGATAAACGCGGTAACCGTCTTCTCCGGCAGGTCCATTGATATATTTTTAAGCGCGTGATGCGTATCATAGTATAAATTAAGTCCTTCAATGTGAATGAGGTCTTTCATGGATGTTCACTTCTCCTTCGCGGCAGGGACAACCAGATTCCCTTACGTAAACCGATGCCAATAATTGAACTTGGCTCCGGCCATCTATAATATCCTACCCTCTCATTGTAAAAACAGTATCACTTTCATGTTAACGGAATGTAAAAAGAGACATCTTTCACACTCATGACCCCCTTATCTGATCATTGCGTATGAACGATGCCTATCCTACCTTCATTTAATCATCCGCCTGGACCATATCTTCCAGTCTCTCCCGAATATGCTCTGCCAATTCCCCAGCCGTCTTGCCTTCCATGGCAATATTTTCTGCAATATGAGACATGCCTGCTACAGCGGTGTTCAGCTGTTTGAATGCAGCCCCTCCATCGTTTACATGAACGGAGCTGCTGTTAATCTCTGCCGCGCTTGCTCTCACCAGTTCTACAGTCTGTCTGGTTAGCCCGCCGATATCCTCCAGCAAAGAAGACATATTTCCCGCAACCTCACGGGTTTGCTTGGCAAGTGCGCGAATCTCCCCAGCGACGACCTGAAACCCCCGTCCGTACTCCCCAGCATGTGCTGCTTCAATGGAAGCATTCATGGCAAGCAGCCCACTCTGGTCTGCTAATGAACGAATGGAACTTGCCATTCCGGAACCCATATCGATGGAACGCAGCATGTCATCAGCGTGCTTCTGCTGACCATCAATATGCTGATATACACGGTTATATGAAGCATCGACCTGACTAAGACTGCTGGCACCCTGCTGGGACAACTGCATGATCTGTTCTGCTTCTTCCCCCGCTTTTCGAGCCGCTTGAACCAGTCTGGTAACGGAATCGTTGATTCTTGTTATTTCCTGTCTGCTCTGTGTAATAATATGTACACGTTCTTCCGAGGCCACATGCTGCAGCTTACGGGAAAGGGACATGACATCCCTCATCGTCAGCACACCCAGCAATTGGTCTTCTTCCGTAACGATCAAACAATCATAGAAATTTTGCTCGCTGCGGGTCAAAGCAATGTCAATTATCGCGGTGGCTTCTGCATGCACATCGACAATGACAGGAGAAGAGTTCGCTGCATTCACAACCGGCTTCCGGTAGAAAAGATCTGCCGCAAAGCGTCCATTCAGCATCCGGTATAATGTCTCTCGCATCAACAATCCTAATGGCTTCATTTGATCATCACATAATACAATACAAGGGTACTCCAGGTCCTGATTCAACAGGCTTGCCGCTTCCCCACAGGTCGTATGAACGCCAACTACCGGAACTTGGCGGCAATAGTCCCGTAATGAAATGACAATGTCTTTGGTATCCATAACTCCATCTTCATCTTTTTGTTCAATAATGTGCGTTATGGCTTGTTCTTGTTGCGAATATAACATTTCTTTGGGCTGGTCGGGCTTCACTTCGAGCAACATGGGCATAAATGCGCAATCTCCTTTACGTATGAGCTCCGTCCTGAGATGGAATATATAGGTACAAAGTATCACTCAGACAGCTTCATCCTACTCCCTATACGTAAAGGAAAATAATTCTTTATGTTAACGGAATGTAAAATAAAACTCCCCAATCATTGTTAACTCGAATGATGGGGAGTTTTTCTTTTTACAACCAATTTATAACCTACACCGCGAATCGAATCAATGTGAACCGACTCCGGGTCCAGCTCCAGCTTTTTCCGTAATGAACTGACGTGAACGTCCACCGTACGCTGTCCTCCGATATAATCGAAGCCCCAGACGGCATTCATCAGATCATCCCGTGTAAGCACAACACCTGGTTTCTTTGCCAGATAAAGCAGAACCTCGAACTCCTTGGGACGCAGACTGATGGATTGTCCACCCAGCGTAACCTCGTACTTCAAAGGATAAATCTCAAGCTCTCCCAGAATAATGCGTGAACCGTCTTTATCCTCTGGTTGAGGCAAATCCTCACCATTCGAATAACGTCTTAACACCGCATCTACTCGAGCTAGCAATTCGGATACGCCAAAAGGCTTGGTAATATAATCATCGGCACCTGATTTTAAGCCTTGCACCACTTCGGCTTCACCGTTCTTGGCTGTGAGAATAATGACCGGTGTACTGACACCCTGAATTCGTAGCTTGTTCAGGATATCCAGACCATTCATTCCAGGAAGCATCAGATCCAGCAGAATCAGATCAAAATCCTGGGACAAGGCCCGATCATAACCTGAAGATCCGTGATCCTCAGCAATAACATCATAGCCCTCTTGTGTCAGGTTGTACGTAAGCAATCTTGATAATGTTGGTTCATCTTCAATAACGAGCAAACGCTGCGCCATGGTACCCCTTCTCTCCTTGTAGGTTGTCTGTTGCCACAACACTTTCTTTATCATAGCACCTAATTGTTAACTGTGTGTAAAACAGTATATTCCTTTTTACATTCCGCCCCCAACCGGCTATATTTCTTCATCCTGAATTAATGGAAGGATAACACGAAACGTCGTTCCCATGCCAAGTTCACTCTCTACAGCCAGTTGGCCATGATGTAATTCAACCAGATGCTTCACAATCGAAAGTCCAAGTCCAGTTCCTCCCGAATTACGGGATCTGCCCTTGTCCACCCGATAGAAGCGTTCAAAAATCCGTGGCAAATCTTTTTTCGGGATACCGATTCCTGTGTCAGACACTGCAAAGACAACTTGTTCTTCGTCCTCCTTATGTTCAACCGACACTTGCAATTTTACCCTTCCACCCTCTGGTGTATAGTTAATGCCGTTGGATAACAAATTAATAAAGATCTGCTTCATTTTATCCTCATCAGCTTCAATATACAATTCTTCAGGAACATTCATCTCCAGACGAATATCTTTCTTCTCCGCCACCTTAGACAGGGTACCCAGGACCATCTCGAAGAACGAATGCACATGCACAGGCGAACACTGCAGCGGAGCCCGTTTGGATTCAATTTTGGATAATTCCAGTATATCACCGATTAATCGGTTCAGTCTGTCACCTTCATCATATATGATCTGCAGGAATGAACGTTCCGTCTCTTTGTCCTGTACCCCGCCGCTAAGAAGCGTTTCGGCAAAACCTTTGACCGCAGCCACAGGAGTCTTGAGTTCATGAGATACGTTCGCTACAAACTCACTGCGCATCGATTCAAGCCTGCGGATCGCCGTTACATCCTGCAGGAGGAAGAGCATCCCCCGATAAGCACCATCATCTTCAGACATCGGTACCCCATCAATGCGAATCAATTTTTCAACCGGATTGAACACACTCACTTCTTCATGCATCGGTTCTCGCAGTGCAACACTCTCTTCAACGGTTCGCGTCAGCTCATAATGCCGCTTTAATTCAACATATGGCTTGCCAGTAACGCGCTCTGCCTGAATGCCAAGCATACGCTCCGCTTCCCGATTGACCAGGGCAATGGATTGACCTGCATCAATCATGATAATGCCCCCTGTCATGTTGGCAAGGACACTTTCCAGCAGCGCTTCATTATCCCTGATTGTCTTCAACTGCATCTGAAGGCTGTCTGCCATTCCATTAATGGCAAGCCCCAGTTGACCAATCTCATCATTGCGGGTTACATTCACCCTCGCATCATAGTCCAGCTTGGTAATTCGATGAGCCACCTTCGTAATATGCTCAATCGGTGATGTCAGCCCACGCGCAACCCGGTAACTGACCAGAGCCACAATCAGAAACAGAAGTCCCAGGGTGAAAAACATTAAAATCCAGCCCTGCTGAAGTCCTTGATCTACAGCTTCAAGACTCATGGATAAACGAATATATCCGTCAAATTTCCCGCTGGGTAACTCAATCATGTCACTTTGATCTGAATTCACAGGAAGCGCCACATACAGCATATCCTGCCCCAATGTTTCGCTGTAACGAATCGATTGACCATAGCTTTGCCCAACCGCTTCTTTAATCTCCTGACGGTCCAAGTGGTTGTCCATGGACTTCGGATCGCTCTCCGAGTCGCCAATGACCGTTCCGTCTTTATTAATAAAGGTTACCCGTGAATCCGTCAGTCGATCCAGTTCCACAGCACGCTCTGAGTAATATTTCTGTGTCTCTGCATTTGTCGGATCGGTTGCATCATGGAACGGGAACGTTGCTTTCAGCAAATTGATCTCACGCACCATCGTTTTCTCCAGTGCAGTGATGTGAGTAGTTTTAAAAACTCTGCCCATCGTATAACCAGCCACAATGACGGAAATACCGATCAGCACCATCATGATGATGGCAAGGCGAATTCGGAAAGGTCTCATCTATCTCTTCCTTTGTTGTAAAATTAATAATTAACATATCCTAACGCTTCGTGTTTCATTTTGGACGAGATGCCAACCATCGCACAGTTCACCCCATATATAGTGTGCCGCATTTGTTTGCTAATCTTCATATGAGCGCCTCCGAAGCTTACTTGTTCGGTCTATATCATATCACAGATAGCATGAAGATCCTGCCATTTTTGATAAGGAGCTAATCGGCGAGTTGTTATAGGGCTATCTCCACGCATGACTATAGATAAAATATCATGGTTGCATCAACGCCGATACCGACTTTTGTAAATATGATCAAAATCATCTCATTCCAATATATGCGCATAAAAAAGACGTACCGACCAGTCTTCCTGGACGATACGCCTTCATTTCGAACATTTCGTTGATCGATTATCCATTCACCACTTCGCCGCCATTGACGTGCATAACCTGACCGCTCACGTAGGAAGAATCATCAGAAGCGAGATACACGTAAGCTGGAGCCAGTTCATCCGGTTGTCCGGGACGTTTCATTGGTTGAGTAGCACCGAATTCGCTCACCTTTTTCTCATCAAAAGTGGATGGAATGAGCGGGGTCCAAATAGGTCCTGGAGCAACTGCATTCACACGGATTCCCTTCTCCACAACGTTCATCGACAAGGAGCGCGTAAATGATGTGATTGCTCCTTTGGTAGATGAGTAATCAATCAACGTCGGATTTCCGCGATATGCGGTAATAGAAGTCGTATTAATGATGGTGCTGCCTTTTTTGAGATGTGGCAGGGCAGCTTGTGTAATGTAAAACATACCGAAGATATTGGTACGGAACGTGCGCTCCAACTGTTCTGGTGTAATATCCTCCAACTGCTGCTGTGGATGCTGCTCGGCTGCATTATTCACCACAATATCCAGCTTGCCCAGTTGATCCACCGTCTGCTGCACTGTGCTCTTGGCAAAAGTATTGTCACCAATGTCCCCGGCAATGAGTATACATTTGCGTCCTTCCTGTTCGACCTGACGCTTTGTTTCCTCAGCATCCTCATGCTCACTCAGGTACACGATCGCTACATCCGCGCCTTCCTTCGCATATGTAACGGCAACAGCACGTCCAATTCCACTGTCTCCACCCGTGATCAATGCAACCTTATCCAACAGCTTTCCGGCTGCTTTATATTGAGGTTTCTCAAACTCTGGTTTGGGGTGCATCTCCGATTCGATACCGGGGCGCTGATCCTGATGTTGAGCAGGCATCGTCTTTTGGTTTTGTGTTTCGGTTGACATCTGGTATTTCTCCTTTCAAAATGGATTGTCTGATCTAGTCTTATTCTGTAGGATGGCATGAACAGTACAGATTATTCCTTCTTCCAACGGTTCATCCTCCAAAGTCGTTGTATTTCTTCTTCGATATTTACTTACCACACCCTTTTGGAGGTCAAACAGAAAAATCCCATGATGATCTGATCGCTTATTTCATCCTCTTGCAGACATCCTGCCATTGAGGAAAGCCGTAATGATTGACCCTATCTTGCCAAACATTCGAAATTTTTTCGAAATTGAGACTGTTTCAGCATCCAAATTGGTTTCCTATGCCGTATAGGCTGATGTACAATGTACAGTATACAGATAAGCTTTCAACTACATTTATCAAGGTTAAATCCCCACGGAGCAAACATTCTGATCTAATATGGAGACCTAACCCATGGAATCGCACATTAATTCTTATATAACACTTGTAGCAACATCAGCAGTGCTGAATGTTTTTCTGTGTTTATATACTTATGTTAGAAGGGCAGAGATCCCGAGTTCGAAAATATTCATACTCTATACAGCAGCTCTGTCTGTGTACACCTTCGGATACGCGATTGAACTCACCAGCAATACTCTGGAGCAGATGAAGTTCTGGACGATCGTAGAGTATATCGGTATGCCTTTCTCCGCCTCACTTGGGCTGCAGCTCATGATACAATACACAGGTAGAACGGTATCCAAAAAAGGGACTACGGCGCTGTTTGTAATTCCTTCCATTACCTTGTTCATGGTGGCAACCAATGATTATCATCATTTATTCTATAAAAAAGTGTGGCTAAGAGAAGACAGCTCTGTCCCCCTAATGGAAATTGCCATAGGTCAATGGTACGTAGTCCATGGTGCATTTACCTTTTCATGTCTATTATGCGCCTGCCTTATTCTCATCAGACAATGGAGACATACCAAAAAGATCTACCGTCGTCAGCTACTCACCCTAATCACCTCACAAGTTATTCCCATGGTAGCGGCCTTCGTATATTTGCTTGGTTTGACACCAGGTGGAATGGACCCCGTTCCGGTTCTCATGTGCATAACATCCGCAATGTATATATGGGCTATTCTATCCTCCCGTCTTCTAACCATCGTACCTATTGCCAAGGATAGTATCTTTGAAAGCATGCGTGAAGGTGTTATCGTGCTGGATAGCTCCAATCGTCTCGTCGATTACAACAAATCTCTACGTGATATGCTGCCTGAGCTTGATTTGAGTATGGTGGGACAATATTTGAACGATATTTGGCTATCTCTTGCAGGAGAGACTTTTCCGGTGGAATATGGGCGGGAAGGCCTACAAACCGATTTGTACTGGCAGTTAAATGGAGAGACCGTCTGTTACCAGGTCAGAACATCATATGTGTATAACAAAGAGGGACAAGCCGTTGGTACTCTGATTATGCTGATTGATATTACAGAACAGCGTTTCCTGCAAGAACAGCTGAAGCAGCTGGCTTACTTCGATGGCCTCACCAAAATATATAACCGTACGCAGTTCCTGCTTCGAGGACGAGAGATACTGAGTGAAGCCCAGCTTAATCTGCGGCCTGCGGCCTTTATTTTATTTGACATTGATCATTTCAAACGAATTAATGACACCTATGGACATGACGTTGGCGATCAGGCCATCATTCACGTAGTCTCTGTATGTAATCGTTATCTGAACCCGGAGATGCTGTTTGCACGTTATGGAGGAGAAGAGTTTGTCATCGCTGTTCCCCATGCATCCCTTCAAGATGGTGAGCAGCTCGCTGAGAAGTTACGCGTGGCCTTGTTGAATGACCCGCTGGAGGTACAGGGAACTCGTATTCCACTGACTTCAAGCTTCGGGGTGGCCCAATATAATGGAGGGTCCGATTCTCTGGAATCCTTGCTGCGCGATGCCGATACGGCCCTGTATGAGTCGAAGCGTAACGGGCGAAATACCGTATTTGCCCACGCTGTGAGCCTGGGGTGAAAAATGTAGAACTTAACTGTGTCAGTCATATAAACTGTAGATTCAACACTATCACTTTGCTGGTTGTGAGACATTTCTCCAGCCGAGCGAACAAAAATAGACAGCCTCAGAGGCTGTCTATTTCAATAGGTTTCAATACCTTACTTTCTAATTCGGCTTGTCCAGCGTTATGAAGTGCAAACGCTTTAAGTCCAGCAAGAAGTTCAGCAAGCAATTAAAATTCGTTCGCAGCTGTTCTTAGATAACCTGATTGTTAACCATCAGATACACCATAATAAGCAGGAAGATGGCAAGTAATGTGCTGAACGTACGAATCTTGCTTTGCTCTGCACTAACGTCACGCTTGCTTTTCACAGCCTCTGCTGCCAAACGAAGCGGTTTGCCCATAATCCCACCAATTGCTGCAATCGCGAGCAGCAGCACGACAACTACGCCCATCCACAGATAGGAATACTCACCTTTGGTCATCAAGTAACCACCCGTAAGAAGTTGAATCACCAGTCCATACTGCGCAATACGATTCAATGAACGGAGTGATGCAAATGCCCCTTCCTGGGCCGCTGTACTCAGGGTACGGATTTTGCCAACCACGAAAGGCAAGACCAGATAGAATCCCATCGCCAGTGCTCCAATAATATGAAGCAAATACATAATCATTGTCAAAATGTCCATCCTCCTCAAAAATTTCAGTTCAGTGTGTTATACATCACATCTCATTATACTGGGGAACTTATCCAAAGAAAAGAAAACCTCCGGATAATCCGAAGGTTTTCTGTGTATTCCTGTCAAAAAGTATTCAAACTTACAGGTTTACTACTGAAATGACGTTACGAACGGAATCAGCAGATTTGTCGAGTCCCGCTTTTTCTTCAGCAGTCAGTTCCAGTTCAAAGATTTTTTCAATTCCGTTACCACCCAGAATGGTTGGCACGCCAAGGAACAAATCATTGTAGCCATATTCCCCTTCGAGGTAAGCAATAACCGGAATAATTCGTTTTTTGTCTTTCAAAATGGCTTCGGTCATTTGCACCAAAGAAGCTGCCGGTGCATAATATGCGCTGCCGTTTCCAAGCAGGTTTACGATCTCACCGCCGCCAACACGTGTGCGTTGTACGATGGATTCAATGCGATCTGCCGGGATGAGGGTGTCGATTGGAATACCACCAACGCTGGAATAACGAACGAGTGGTACCATATCGTCTCCGTGGCCGCCAAGAACGAATCCGCGGACATCTTCAACCGATACATTCAGCTCTTGTGCAATGAATGTGCAATAACGTGCAGTATCCAGAACACCGGACTGACCGATTACACGGTTTTTAGGGAAACCAAGCGTCTGATAAGCCGCATATGTCATTGCATCCACCGGGTTGCTTAGAATAATGACGATGGAATCAGGGCAATATTTTTTCACATTTTCACAAACAGACTTCACGATTCCTGCATTCGTGTTGACCAGATCATCACGGCTCATACCCGGTTTACGGGCAATACCTGCCGTAATAATAACAATCTCCGAACCTGCAGTATCCTCGTAGTTGGAAGTACCAACGATATTGCTGTCGAAGCCCTGAACAGGACTCGCTTCCATCATATCGAGCGCTTTACCCTTCGTCGGGTTTTCCAATTGAGGAATATCAACCAGAACAACATCCCCGAGTTCTTTTTGGGCAAGCATCAAAGCTGTTGTAGCTCCGGTAAATCCGGCGCCGACTACTGTGATTTTTTTGCGCTGAATAGTCACGATTCACATCTCCCCTTACAGGTTTTTAATGATTTGATCAGCAAATTCAGAACATTTCACTTCAGTAGCGCCGTCCATCAGACGTGCAAAGTCATAAGTAACTGTTTTGTTGTTGATGGATGTTTCCATACCTTTGTAGATCAGGTTAGCCGCTTCTTGCCATCCCAAGTGCTCAAGCAACATAACGCCGGACAGGATAACGGAACCTGGGTTCACGACATCTTTGTCAGCATACTTAGGTGCAGTACCGTGAGTAGCTTCGAAGATAGCATGTCCTGTTACATAGTTGATGTTCGCTCCTGGAGCGATACCAATTCCGCCAACTTGTGCAGCCAGTGCATCGGACAGATAGTCACCGTTCAGGTTCAACGTTGCGATAACATCGAATTCGCCTGGACGAGTCAATACTTGTTGCAGAGCGATATCGGCAATCGCATCTTTCACGATGATTTTGCCAGCATCTTCAGCTGCTTTTTGAGCAGCATTTGCTGCATCTGTGCCGTCTTTTTCCTTGATGACATCGTATTGTGCCCAAGTGAACACTTTGTCAGCGAACTCTTCTTCAGCAACTTCATAACCCCAGTTTTTGAAGGCACCTTCAGTAAATTTCATGATATTGCCTTTGTGTACCAATGTAACGCTCTTACGGTTGTGATCGATGGCATACTGCACTGCTGCACGTACCAAACGTTTGGAACCTTCAGAGGAAACTGGCTTGATACCAATACCGGAAGTTTCAGGGAAACGGATTTTGTTTGCACCCATCTCCTGCTGCAGGAACTGGATCACTTTTTTCACTTCTTCGGAACCTTCTGCATATTCAATACCAGCGTAGATATCTTCTGTATTTTCACGGAAAATGACCATGTCTACCAGTTCAGGACGTTTAACCGGAGAAGGTACACCATCGAAGTAACGGACAGGACGCAGGCATGTGTACAGATCCAGTTCTTGACGAAGTGCGACATTCAGGGAACGAATTCCGCCACCGATTGGCGTAGTCAGTGGTCCTTTGATTGCTACGATATACTCGCGAATGGCTTCAAGCGTATCGTTTGGCAGCCACTCCCCGTATGTATCGAATGCTTTCTCGCCAGCAAACACTTCATACCATGCGATCTTCTTGCTGCCGTCATATGCTTTTTCAACAGCTGCATCCAATACACGCTTGGAAGCTTTCCAGATGTCACGGCCTGTACCGTCACCTTCGATGAATGGAATGATTGGGTTATTAGGTACTTGCAGTGTACCGTTATCAATTTGAATTTTTTCGCCTTCAGTTGGATGAGCAAATTTTTCTAATTTCATTCGTATAATTCCTCCTTGAGATTCGTATGTGCAGTATGATAACACACCGCTTGTCTTAATTGGAGGAAGGGTTATGAACATGCGGCCCGTTTTTAGCCGACAGGTTTCAACCCTTCACCCCATCCTTGTTTATTATACTGGTTTTGACAGCATTAGCGAAGTTCAATCGAAACGTACTTCTGATCTGTTGGACCTGTGTACTCGGCACGCGGGCGAATAATACGGTTATCCGCGAGTTGCTCCAGAATATGAGCAGTCCAGCCTGATACCCTGCTAATCGCAAAGATCGGTGTAAACATTACCTCTTCAATACCCAGTTGGGTATATACGGAAGCTGAATAGAAATCTACATTTGGCTTCAAGCCTTTTTGTCCTGTCACCAGCTCTTCGATCTTCACTGACATATCATACAAGCGTGTATCGTTGTTCATTTCGCCCAGTTCTTTGGACATCTTTTGCAAATGTTTGGCACGTGGGTCTCCATTTTTGTATACACGGTGTCCGAATCCCATGATCTTCTCACGGTTGTTCAGTTTTTCCTGAATTGCCGCTTCGAGACGTTCAGGCGTACCAATCTCAATCAGCATTTTCATAACGGCTTCGTTAGCACCGCCATGCAATGGCCCCTTCAATGCACCAATCGCTGAAGTTACACCTGAATAGATGTCAGAAAGCGTAGCTACAGTTACACGCGCAGCAAATGTAGATGCATTCAATTCGTGATCAGCATGCAGAACAAGCGCCTGATCAAGAGCTTTAACAGCGGTCTCGGTCGGTTGTTCTCCAGTCATCATATATAAAAAGTTTTCTGCGATGGAAGCGCCTTCTTTTGGAGCCACAGGTTCCTTGCCCTGACGGATACGAGCTATGGCTGCCACAATAGTTGGCAATTGCGCTTGCAGCTTAACCGCTTTGTTCTCATTCGCTTCCGCTGTCATCTCGTCAGCCTGCTCATCATAGAGAGCCAATGCGGATACTGCGGAACGCAGTGCTGCCATGGTACTCATGTTTTTCGGATACAATTGGATTTGTGCAATCAACTCGCTCGGAATCGGCGCGTAATCGCTCAGGCTTTTGCGAAGGGATTTCAGTTCATCCGTAGTTGGCAATTTACCAAACCACAGCAAATAGGCAACTTCTTCAAAGCTTGCATGTTCAGCCAGATCGTCAATATCGTAACCACGGTATGTTAGCACACCGTCTACAATGGAGCTGATCGAAGAGGTTGTTGCAACGATGCCTTCCAGACCTTTGGTAGCTGTCATATTACATCTCTCCTTTAATAAACGAAATCAAGAACCCATCCAGAGTGTCATCTACGTGCCTCAAACGCACTCGTCCTTCTTTTGTAACCATTTACATTTTAAAATTAATAAATACCTCAATACCGGTTTTCATATCTGTCAATCGGTATTTCCTTCTCTCATCATACTGGATTTTGTCGTTTATGTGAACATGATGCGGGGTCATCCGCACATCAAACTTCTTTATCAGACCGATAAAGCATTTTTGAAAACCTTTACAAAAACAAGGTTGACATTTTATTCTTTTTATATAAATCCATGCTATTAATCAAGTTTCTATTGCTATATTTTGTGAACATCAGGCATACTCTAGGCAAAAGAAAAGATATAAACCGACGACATCCTGGCGTTTCAAGTCACTGGTTTTGCTCTATATTAACTAGATAGCTTCCTGTGCTTCCTTCATGGGTGCTTGAAATGGAATAAGGAGAGTTGATGCTTGGATAGAATCATAATGAAACGCCTGCTGCGCGGCATATGGGTGATTATCGCAACCATTCTCATTGCCGTGGCCATATATTTGCTGTTCCCGCTGTTATACCCTTTTGCCATTGCCTGGATTATTGCTTATGCGATGAACCCTTTGGTGAAGTTGCTTCAATACAAGGCCCGATTCCCTCGCTGGCTGGCAGTGACCTTGTCACTAATCATTTATTTCGGGGCCATTGTAGTCGTATTGTCCGCAGCTGTAACCCGTATGGTGAAAGAAGTCATTTCACTAACGACGAGCTTCGACCTTCATGTCGATGAGATTAAGGCTACGTTTGTCCGCTGGACCCAGAATGACACGATTCAGAGTTTAATTGGGCAAATCAATGAATTTTACAAGGAAAATCCCAACTATCAGGAGACCATTAACAGCAATATTAGCAAAACAACCGAAACGGTAGGTACAGCTGTAACGGATCTGGTCACCGGATTCTTCAACATGATCCTGAACCTGCTCACTTCCCTTCCCAATATGGGAGCAGTACTTATTGTTGTTCTATTGTCAGCTTTCTTTATCAGCAAAAGTTGGAACAGACATAGCATTACCGTATCGGGCTGGGTGCCCTCTTCCGTTCGCAAGCCGATTAGCGACATATGGAATGATCTGAAAAAAGCACTGTTTGGTTATGCACGGGCCCAGTTGATCATGATCTCCATCACCGCATTATTTGTCATGATCGGATTGCTTGTGCTACAGGTTAAGTCTGCCTTCACGATCGCTTTGCTTATCGGTCTGGTGGATCTGCTTCCTTATCTCGGTGTTGGCCTGGTGATGGTTCCCTGGGCGGCATATCTGCTTATGAATGGTGACTTGTATCTAGGGATAGGCATCAGCATTGTATATCTTATTGTGCTGATTGCCCGTCAAATCATTGAACCCAAAGTTCTTGCCAGCAGTGTCGGCCTGGACCCTCTCGCCACATTGGTTGGCATGTTTGTCGGACTGAAGCTGTTCGGTGTACTCGGTTTGATCATTGGCCCTGTCAGTCTTGTCATCCTTGATGCATTCAATCGAGCGAATGTATTCCGGGATCTCCGAACATACATTATTAATGGACGTGTCCGATGAATTTACGATTTCCATTTTTTTGTAATCCATCCGCATATAATCAAGATACAAAAAAGGCACCGCTCATCAGACTGAATCTGGTGGTAGGTGCCTTTCTTTAACTGTTTTTTTCTGGTATAGCCTATTGTTTCGGACCACGATAAAACTTAATACTTCCGTTTCTCATTTTTTTCTCCAACCATCCCAGGAAGAACAGACGATACACTGAACGTGTTATGGGAAACAACAGCGTAAATCCGATCAGATCTGTAATAAATCCGGGAATCAGCAGCAGGAAACCACCGACAAATATAAAAAGGCCATCTACCATTTTTCGTCCGGGCACCTTACCGCGCTCCATCTCGGATTTGGCATCGATAAGTACTTTTCGTCCTTCAAACTGCAACATTGCTATACCGATCAAGGACGTGAGAATCATGAGAAGCAATGTCTTTCCGGCTCCAATCCAGTCACTCATAAGAATGAAACCAAACAGTTCAATCACCGGAATGATTAATAGCAAGGCCCACATCCATCTTCGCATTTACGTATTACCCCTTTCCTGAAAGCCACACTTTCTCAAGTGCGCTGTAGAGCTCAGAAGCTGCCTTATCCAGCCGGACTGGCTTCCAGTCCCAATTGACCCATACATGCTGGGTAGAGCCTGTAACCAATCGTTCACCAGGAAGGGACTCATCCGATGACCATACTCGTTGCCCAATGCCTATCTGCTCATTAAGGTCTGCAGTTATGCGCCTTATGTCATACTCATAGTTCAGTCGCAGACCGCTAAATGCAGCAATACGGGTGAAAATGATGATTTCATCATCATACCGGGCAGGTTTATGATATTTCACATCCAGTCCGGTTACCGGAAGCAGTAACCCCTGTTCCTCCATTTTACGATATGTATACCCCATTTGGCGAATCATCTCGGTTCGACCGATTTCAAACCAATTCAAATAATTGGCGTGATAGACCACACCCATCTGATCACTTTCTTGATAACGCACGCGAAGGCGTGCCGTGTACCAATCGCCATTGCTTTGTTGTTGCATGTTATCGGCCTCCTTCGATATACCAATCCTTACGTATTCAGCGGCAATAAAGTGTCATAAAGATGGAAAAAAAGCAACGGGACGCAAACGCCCCATTGCTTTATCCTGTTGCTTCTCTTCCGAACAATTATGCGTTGTTTGGAATTTGGCTTACTTTGATCAGGTTGGTGGAACCGGAACGACCCAAAGGTACACCCGCTGTAATGACAACCAGGTCTCCTTCTTTTACAAGTCCGGACTTCACGCCGCCTTCAATTGCATTTTCAAACAAAGCGTCAGTGGAATCAACAAGTCTTCCTTTGACTGGTGTTACACCCCAAGCCAAGCAAAGACGACGGGAAGTTCTGTCTTCCGTTGTCACCGCGATGATTGGAGATTCTGGACGATATTTAGAAATCATGCGTGCTGTATGACCGGATTCAGTCGAAGTAATGATCGCTTTAGCGTTCAGATCTTGAGCTGACAGGGCAACAGATTGGCTGATTGCTTCAGTAACTGTTGTTTGTTGAGCAACACGTTGTTTCAGATACAGCTCTTGGTAAGGCAGAGCGGATTCTGCTTTTTCGGCAATACGGGACATCGTCAGAACGGATTCAACTGGGTATTTACCCGCAGCTGTCTCACCAGACAACATGATCGCATCGGTTCCGTCGAAGATCGCATTGGCTACGTCACTTGCTTCTGCACGTGTTGGACGTGGGTTGCGCTGCATGGAATCCAGCATTTGTGTAGCTGTGATAACCGGTTTGCCTGCAACGTTACATTTTTCGATCATGCGTTTTTGTACCAATGGTACTTCTTCCGCAGGAATCTCTACACCCAGGTCTCCACGAGCAACCATCAGGCCATCGGACACTTCAAGGATTTCATCCAGGTTGTCCACACCTTGTTGGTTCTCAATTTTGGAGATGATTTGGATATGTCCGGCATTGTGTTTCTCAAGCAATTCACGAATCTCAAGAACGTCACTTGCTTTACGAACAAAAGAAGCCGCGATGAAATCGACACCTTGCTCGATACCGAAGACGATATCGTTGGCATCTTTTTCGGTAATACCCGGCAGAGAAATGGCAACGCCTGGAACGTTAACACCTTTTTTGCTTTTGATTGTACCGCCGTTAACGATACGGCATTTGATCTCGGTGCCTTGCACTTCCACCACAGTCAGTCCGATCAGACCGTCGTCGATCAGAATTGTAGATCCCGGTTCAACATCACTCGGAAGATCTGTATACGTAATGGAGAGACGTTCTTTGGTGCCCAGAATTTCTTCTGTTGTCAAAGTGATGTACTCGTCTTGAACCAGTTCAATTGGCTCCACTTCGAGTTTACCTGTCCGAATTTCCGGTCCTTTGGTGTCCAGCAAGATCGCTACTGTCTTGTTCAGCTCTTCGCATGCTTGGCGAATTGCTGTGATCCGTCCGCCGTGCTCATCGAAATCACCGTGGGAGAAGTTCAAACGGGCCACATTCATACCGGCCATAATCAATTTTTTGGTGTTCTCCAATGATTCACTGGATGGACCAATCGTACATACAATCTTTGTTTTGCGCATTTTGGGTTTCCTCCGATTTTAAAGGTCTATCTTTTTTATCTCTTTTTCTTTTTCCAACTATTAAATTTACTATACTTTTGCTCGTTTGTATAGGAAATTCGTCATATCATTCAACATTTCCCGACAAATTACCTGCTGTATCGACTTCAACAGGCACTTGAGAGGCTTCAATCTGCACTTCAGGTTCAAACGTGACTGATCCAATTTTACGGAATTTCTCATACCGATCCTGCTTCAATTGGTCACCGCTCCAGCCTTTCATCTCATCCAGATGGCGAATCAATGCCTCGCTGATCGCAGCCGCAGATTCTTCATAATCCTTATGAGCACCACCGCGTGGCTCGGGAATTATTTCTTCAATGACCTCCATCTCCAGAAGGTCTTTGGCCGTTATTTTCATCGCTTCGGCCGCCTGATCTGCCTTGGATGCATCTTTCCATAGAATGGATGCAGCACCATTCGGAGAGATCGCAGAGTAAATCGCATGCTCCAGCATCAACACCCGATTACCCACAGCCATAGCAAGGGCCCCGCCGCTTCCGCCTTCGCCGATGACCACCACAATAACAGGCACCGAGAGCTTCGCCATTTCCAGCAGGTTACGGGCAATAGCTTCCGATTGACCTCTCTCTTCAGCAGTATTACCCGGATAAGCCCCTTTAGTATCAACGAATGTAATAATTGGACGACCAAATTTGTTTGCTTGCTTCATCAGACGCAGCCCTTTTCGGAATCCTTCCGGATGTGCGCTCCCAAAAAAGCGGGCGATATTATCTTTCGTATCTTTCCCCCGCTGTTGGCCGATGACCGTTACGGTTTGTCCGTTCAGCTTCGCGAGTCCGCCAATAACCGCCAGATCGTCTCCAAACATGCGGTCGCCGTGCAACTCAATGAAATCCGTAAAGATCAGCTGGATCAGATCCAGTGCCGTCGGACGCTGCTGATGCCGCGCCAGATGCATTTTCTGTGCGGCTGTTATACCAGAATAAATCTCTTCTTCAAGTCTATGATAACGTTCTTCCAGGCGGGCAATTTCATCGGTGAAGTCAATGCCTTTTTCCTGTCCAAACTGTACGAGCTCTTCGATCTTTTTGCGCATCTCAACCAGAGGCGCTTCATATGGCAACTCACCCGCCATTCAGACCCCTCCTTTTTCACTATGCATGTCTAGAAGCTTGCCAAGGGTGGCTCGAAGTTCCTTCCGATGGACCACCAAGTCCAGCTGACCGTGCTGCATATTAAATTCTGCCGTCTGGAAATCGTCAGGCAGTTTCTGACGGATCGTCTGCTCAATGACGATTCTGCCGGCAAAGCCAAATACAGCTCCCGGCTCGGCAATATTGATATCACCAAGGCTCGCAAAACTGGCTGAAACTCCGCCTGTCGTCGGATCAGTAATGACCGAAATATACAAGCCGCCCTGTTCATCCAAACGGGACAAAGCCGCACTTGTTTTTGCCATTTGCATAAGGCTAAGAATACTTTCCTGCATCCGGGCTCCCCCGGAAGTTGAGAAAATGATCAGAGGCAAGCGTTTTTCTGTTGCAAGCTCAATTGCACGGGTAATTTTCTCCCCTACAACCGAACCCATACTGCCTGTAAAGAAGTCGAAGCTCATGACAGCAACAACTACAGGCAAACCTTCTATGGTTCCCTCACCCGTAATGACAGCTTCCTTCAAGCCTGACTTCAGGCGCTGTTGCTCCAGTTTGTTACTATATCCAGGGAAGTCAAGCGGATTAACCGATATCATATCAGCGTCATGCTCCACAAACCCTTGCTCATCTAGAACCATGGCAATACGTTCCATTGCGTTCAAACGCATATGATAACCGCAAGCCGGACATACTTTCAGGTTTTTCTCCAATTCCTTACTATATTGAATCGTGCCGCATTTGCTGCACTTGTTCATAAGCCCTTCAGGTATTTCACGTTTTGGACGTTCTCCAGCTTCCTGACCTTCGCCACGAAGCGCACGCTCGGAAGGTATGGTGGCGTACTTCCGTTTTTTCTGGAATATATCTTTGAACACAACTACACCTCTCCAGCCGTTGATTTGATGGCCGCAACCTGCAGTCCGTTGCATGTAGCAACTTCATCCGCGCGCTGCGGTAAACCGCTTACGACCCATACGCTGCCATGGGCCTTGTCCAGCATTCACAACAAAAAAATCCGCCGGTATAAGGCAAGGATCAGCGGCTTCTGTCAGCACGATTGATGTTACCTGCAATAACCGAAAGATTGTTGCGCTGATGTTTGAATCTGTCTTGGTAGGGTCTCTGTAAGCAATCTGGTCGGTCCTTGTCCTAACAAAAAAAGAAGGAAGGACAGCAGCATACAATACATGCAAGTCGATTCCTCTTTCCGCTTGCGCGGTCAGTCCCTTATGTACCATTGGTACTTCTTCATCTGCCAAGGCACGTCTGATATCGAATGAATCAGGAATGCAGAATCGAATTCAGCACTTCCTGAACCTCTTCCAATTCCCCTGAAGGGACGCGAATCTCAAATTGCTGCTTGGATAAACTGATGGGACGGGTCTGTACCAGAAAACCTTCTTCCGAAAGCTTGGTCTTAATCTTGTCCGCAACCTTTGCTGTCGGTGCAATGTAAATCACCGTCCACATGCCATGTCCGCCCCCTAAGCTAATGTTCAGAGCCCGTATATTGGACTAATGATAACATACCTCACTTTTTTTCTGCAAGGAAGGGTTCGGGACCTTTGGGGAGAAAACGAGAACTAGAGGGACATTTGTCCCGCGAGGATAACCGATATGGTTGATGCGATGTTCCTAGGACTTTCCTTCTGAAAAAGGAATTTCAGGCCTCTCAGGGCAGCATCAGCCGCCCCCGGAAGACCTTGAAGCCAACAAACAAAAGAAAGCAAATACTTAAATAAATGAAAACACAAATGAAGGGAATCAGATATCCGATGGATATTTCTTGGCTTTAATATTTTTGTGAGCAATTCGGGCAGAAGCGGCTGCGGCTAACCCGGCAACCAGGTCGTCCAGAAAAACATGTATAGCCGGTCCTGCTTCGTTCAGGTCATGAATGACACCAATCTTTTCTTTATCCAGATAACCAAAACTGGTTAAACCGATCATACCATACACATGGGTAATGCCAAGAGCAAGAGTCTCGTCCACTCCATACAGGGATTCATCCGCCTCCATAATCGCCTGCAGAGGTTGCGGCAAAAGGCGTTTCTCAGCAAGCTCGTCGAGGGCTATACCTGTGTACAACGTATATTGCACCTCACGTTTCTGCAGTACTGATTTTACACTGGTGACACAGTCATCCATAGTCAGTTCCGGGTGGTACCCTTTTTGCAGACGATATACAATTTCCGCGATTGCATCAATCTGTACACCCCGCCGGGCCAGCATGGCTTCTACGATTTCATATGACATATCTCGACCTCCCGCATCGCTCCCCCGAGAACCCCCAGGTCCTTCGGTGTTCTCAAGTGTATGCGGCAAACTCGCAAAATGTTCATAAAAAATGCGGAATGCGCATTCACTTTGGCCGTCTGCTTATCCTATAAATTATGTAAAAATATTCACATATTACATTCTTTCGTTCATTATCTTCTTTGCCTGCATACCTGATGTAATTGGTAAAATAAACACAAAAAACCTGCTCGGCAGTTGGCCGAACAGGTTACATCATTGGGAATAAGAGCGTGTCGCAGAGTCATGAGCAAAGCCGAAAACAAATCACTTGCAGGACAACCTCTTATTTAATTTTGACCGTTCCCTCGCCCAGCATTTGCTCCATTTCGGAGAATAAAGAGGGCGAAGGTTTAATGCGATAGGCATCACTCAATGCGAGCAGCTTCTGCTGCTGCTCATAGAAGAGCACCGTCGCTACCGGACCCGAATGCTGCTGAAGCAGCTGCTTCAGTCGGGCCAGAAGCTCTGGCTTCTCCGCCTGCGGGGTGATCTTCACGAACACCCGCTGTTCTACAACCCGCGGGCCACGGCTCTGCTCCGTGCCGCCAGCGGCCTCAGCGGGCCGACGAGCCACGGAAGCGGCCCCATTGGCATGGGCCGCCGCCCCTGGCCCAATTGCAGCGCCGGGCGTCGCTGCGGGGCCCTGACTTCCGCTGCTGCGCGCAGCTCCAGCATTCACGCCTGCGCTGCTGCGCTGCGCTCCGGCCCCCGCGCCGGCCGCCTGCCGCGGCGAAGCCGCCGGGCGCGAAGCACTGCCGCTGCCGGGCTTACCGCGCCGTTCGCGGCTGCGCAGCTGCTGTTCCAGTGCCGCCGGTGACAGCGGCGCCACTTCCTCAGCCAGCAGCTTAAACCCTTCGTCCTGCTGCTGCACCTTGGCACGCACGACGAGCAGTTCACCTTTCCCGACATGCTGCTGGCTGCGCCGCCATACTTCGGGAAAGAGAACCACTTCACAGCGTTCGATCTGGTCTTCCAGCTCCATGAACGCCATAGCCTTGCCCTGTTTCGTCGTAATCGACTTCACAGACACAACCATCCCGGCTGCGACGGCCATCGTATCATCGGCCGCTTCCGTCAGCTCCATAATGCGATCTGCGCCGCTGGATTCGAGCACATCTTCGTAGTCATCCAATGGGTGACCAGATAGATACAAACCTAACAGCTCACGCTCCAGTTCAAGCTGCTGGCTCCCGGAATAAGGCGGGATTTCAGGATATTCAATTTCCCAGTTTGGCGTCTCGACAAAATCAAACAATTGAATTTGCAGATCCTCACGTTCCTTGCGCCATTTCAGAGCCGCTTCCACGGTCTCATCCAGCATCGCCAGTAACTGCGCACGGTGTCCGGGTAATGTGTCAAAGGCTCCCGCCTGAATAAGCGATTCAATCACACGTTTGTTGCAGACACGCAAATCGACACGTCGACAAAAATCGAGCAAACTATCGAACGGTCTTTCCTGCCGTACAATCATGATACTCTCCATCGCCTGGGTACCTACATTTTTTACCGCAGCCAGACCGAAACGTATCGCCCCGGTTGCTTTACCTGCATCCGAATTTTGATCCGGCGATCCATCTTGCGCCTGTACAGCAGACATTCCACGCTCTTCAGTGAGTGATGACTCCTCTTCCCCAGTCCCATGCAGACGTTCTGCTGTAGAAACCGTCATCACACCCGAACCTGTTCGATCCTCGAAGTGCTCTGGCATAGTCGTCTCTGCCTGCCACCCATACGCACCACCGTCTTCGTCTGGTGCGGGACCCGGGTCATCCGGCAAAGGTACTTCACCGTATTCCGCATCTCCCGAATAATGATCGTCATCATGTACGGCATGTTCGATAGTCGGACCTGCTGTACCGTCCTCACCATGTTCTTCTCCTACATGTTGGGTTTCCGCTGCTTGCCCAGCCTCCGTGCTGCTGGATGATGCAAGCACAGGTGTAAACAGAATGCCACTTTCATTCACATCCGGCGGAAGTACATTAATGTTCATACGCCGACATTCCACAACGTACTCTGCCACTTTGCGGTGACTGCCCATAACGGCAGTTAACATGGAGGCCATAAAATGAACAGGATAATGCGCCTTCAGATAAGCCGTCTGGAAAGCCAGCACTCCATACGCCGCGGCATGGGCACGAGGGAAACCATAATTGGCAAACTTGACGATCATGTCATAGACCAGATCTGCCTCCGCTTCGCTGTATCCTTGCTTGAGACTGCCCTGAACAAAATGTCCTCGTTCGAGATCCAGTACTTCCCGCTTCTTCTTGGAAACCGCTCTGCGGAGCAAATCAGCTTCACCGAGAGAGAAGCCCGCCATCCGGGAAGCAATCTGCATAATTTGTTCCTGATATACAATGATGCCGTACGTATCCTTAAGGATGGACTCCAGATCCGCATGGGGGTAATCCACTTCGATTTGTCCATGTTTGCCCTGAATATATTTCGATATGAATTCCATCGGGCCCGGGCGATACAAGGCCAGTACGGAAATAATATCTTCAAATACACTTGGCTTCAGCTCCTTCAAGACTCGACGCACCCCTGCGGATTCCAACTGGAATATCCCCATCGTGTCGCCTCGACCAAGCATCTCATACGTGAGTGCATCGTCGTCCGCAATATGACGAAAATCCGGAATCTCGCTATGTTCACCAATCCAGCGCAGACAGCGCTCAATAATTGAAAGGGTGCGCAGACCAAGGAAGTCCATTTTGAGCAGTCCAATGGACTCCAGGTTTTCCATGGAATACTGCGTTAAGGCCGTTCCCTCACTGCCCTCCTGAAGCGGAACGGCATCCGTCAGCGGATCACGGGAGATGACAACCCCCGCCGCATGCGTGGAGGCATGACGCGGCATGCCTTCCACCTTCATCGCCATATCGAGCAATTCACGTGTTTTGGGCTTGGTCTCATATAGAGCCTTCAGTTCAGGTGTGCCTTCCATGGCCCGCTGAATGTTAATGCCGAGCTGTGCAGGAATCAGCTTCGCTGCCTTGTCCACCTCGCCGTAAGGCACATTTAGTGCACGTCCGACGTCCCGAACGGCTGCACGGGCTGCCATCGTACCAAAAGTGATAATTTGGGCGACATGGGCTTTGCCGTATTTTTTTGCAACATATTCAATGACTTCATCCCGCCGTTCATCACTGAAGTCAATATCAATATCCGGCATGGAGATCCGTTCCGGATTCAGAAACCGCTCGAAGAGCAGGTTATATTTCATCGGATCAACGTCTGTAATACGCAAAGTATAGGCAACCAGACTACCTGCAGAGGAGCCACGACCCGGCCCGGTGACAATTCCCTGCTGGTGAGAATAAGCGATAAAATCCCATACGATCAGGAAATAATCCGAGAATCCCATACTGTCTATAACCTGGAGCTCATAATCCAGCCGCTGTTCAAGTTCGGCTCTGAGCTCCGTGTCCGTCCAACGCGATGTTTCGGTATAGCGCTTCTCCATTCCCTCTTCGCACAACTGACGCAGATAGGCAGAAGGGCTTTTCCCTTCTGGAAGCGGTCTGTACTCCGGCAAAATCGATTTGCCGAATTCCAGCTGCAATTCACACGACTCCGCGATGCGAACCGTATTCTCCAATGCTTCGGGCACATGGGGGAACAAACGGGCCATTTCTTGCTCACTCTTGAGATAAAGCTGATTGGTCCCGATGCGCAGTCGGTTCTCATCATCTACCGTTTTTCCTGTTCCGATACAGATCAACACATCCTGAAGCTCGGCGTCCTCTTCCGACAGATAGTGCGCATCATTGGTAGCCACCAATGGAATATCAAGCTCTGCTGCCAGACGAATCAGCTGGGGGTTGACTCTTTTTTGTTCAGATAGCCCGTGATCCTGCAGCTCCAGATAGAAATCGGCACCAAAAATGTTTTTGTAACGGAGCGCCGCACGCTTTGCCTCTTCCTCTCGTCCATGCAGAAGATGCTGGGGAACTTCTCCTCCCAGACAAGCACTTAGACAAATGATCCCCTCATGATGGGCGGCCAGACTCTCCATATCAATACGTGGCTTGTAATGGAAGCCTTCCAAATGTCCGATGGAGCATAATTTCATCAGATTGCGATAACCCGTCATATTTTTGGCCAGTAAAATCAGATGATGGATCGGCTGATCCTTGCGGCTTCCCCGCTCTTTGCGAGACCCGGAGGTCATATAAGCCTCACATCCAATGATCGGCTTAATTCCCCGCTCAATGCATGCTTTATAGAAAGGGATGGCGCCATACATTACACCGTGGTCGGTCAATGCCAGCGTATTCATTCCGAGATCCGCGGCCTTATTCACGAGATCCGGTATACGCGCAGCGCCGTCCAGCAAACTATATTCACTGTGAACGTGCAAATGCACAAAAGAACTCATGTTTTTTCTTCCTTTCGCCATGGACAGTCGCAGCAAATGCCTTGCATCAGGTGGTTGCTGTACTATCTTCTTCTATCCGTATTTTTCATCCTTCGGGTTCAAACCGAAAGTCGATTTCTGTTTGATGCAAAATGTTGCTATAAATGAAATGAATGAAATATAAGAATTCATTCTAATGAAGAGTGTTTTATTATTCTATTTTATCATAACGTTCGGGGGCACGCCCATACAATAGAAGTACAAGCCGCTCCCCCTGTTCCGGACCGAAGACAGGAGGTGTGCTGCTGGGTCTGAAAGGGGTGTTGCCGGATGAGCACATTTTTGTCCAAAGCTATTCTTGATTTCTTCATTGCGTTTGGGATCGTGCTGGGCGGCGCGATGATTGGAGGTATAGGAGCAGTGGTCTCTCTCCAGCCTCCGACACAGACGATGCTTGATGTCGCCGGGAAAATTAAAATTTGGGCGCTCGCAGCGGCCGTCGGCGGTACAATCGATCCGATGCGGGTGATCGAAAGCAACGTGCTGGACGGCAATCTGTCTCCGGCAGTCAAACAAATTCTGTACCTGATATCCGCATTTATGGGCGCCCACATGGGTACTGAGCTGGTGAAATGGGTTTGCGGTGGAGGACGGGGTTAACATGACTCCAGGACAGCGCCCATGAGAATCCCTCCTTTTGAACGTTACCGCCCACTTATGCGTATGACTGCTGTCTTTGTTCTGGGAATGATCGCCGGTTGTGTCGTGTACAACGGTGTATTTCACCTGAGTTACAACGAGTTGTGGCTCAACAATCAGGAGTTGCAGCTTCAGCTGCATCAGAATGAGGAGGATATTAAAACGCTGAAAAAATATAGTAAACGCCAAACCGTCATTAAGGAAATCAAAGTTCGCGCAGAAGATTCTGACAAGGGACCAGACGAGGCCTCCCTGAAAGTGATGCTGCAGAAACTGGGGGATGAACTTGAGGTTCTTCGGGGCCGCGACGTCTTCAACATCGACGAGTACAGTAAAATGACACGCATTATGCTGAACCAAAAAGTGTACGAGGTCAGAGAAAAAGAGTATACCGTTCAGGTGAAAACGATGCTGGTGATGGAAGGTGTGCTGCAAGTTTGGGTTCAGATTCGGATGCACGTTCCTGCATAGAAAGCAGATGACAGCTCCAGAAAAAAACTGCCCTTGCCCTCTGCCTGCATGGTACAATAAGGGCAGTAAATGCTTTCCAGAAAAGGAGCTGCGTCTTTGTGTTCATCGATGTACTCAAATATGCCCTGATCGCCATCTTTGCCCTTGCTATGGTCTGCTCAGCTCTGAACAGCATTCGTTCACGCAGGACCACAGATCCCATCGCTACAGGTCTTTATCGTTCATGGACCAACATCTGGATGGGCAGCATGCTGGTTATTCTTGCCCTGATCCTGATGTTTGTCTTTACCGGTTCTACGTTATCTGTCGTTGTGGAAGCGCTATTTCTGATTATGGGGGCGTACAATCTATTCGCTGGGTTACGCAACCGCAGTTACTACGCCCGCATGCAGCAACGTTCAGACAATGGAACTGGCAAGACATCCGGACAATCTGCCTAATACATTTAGCGGGATGTCGTCGCATCAAAAAGAGAGTATTCCTCATCAATCGAACAAGCCTGAGCCACATTCATTTCGGGGTTCAGTGCGCTGATTCGATCAGGGGATACTCTCTTTTTTCTGAACTCATGATATTTTCCGAACTCTGGATCACTCGCCTTACTAGGCATGGTCAATGGATTGCAGCGTCATCACCGCTTTGCATACCACATTCCCATCACGGGTGATGACAATATCCATTTTACAAGTCCGACGACTCGTCTCCAAAATAATGGGACGAACGAGAATCTGATCTTCAATCTGTACCGGACGGACAAAATACGTTGTTACATTATCCACCACATGGTCATTTCCTGTGACGTCCCAGGCTGCACGCCGTCCCGCCTGTGTCATCACATTCAGCAGAACGCCTTCCGAGATGGTTCCAAGGTCTGTCGCCATCTGAGGAATGATAAAACCATGGAAAAACAATTCGTTCTGCTCTCCGCGCTCCTCGGCGAACCCGTTCCAGATCAGATGATCAAACGTCTCTCCAAGCTGAGGCTGCTTCTGTGCATCACGCATCGCCTGCAGTACTTCCTTACGTGTGACGGATGCAATCAGTTTACGGTTCCGATCCACAATCGGCAGGAAGTCAATGCCCTCCCACGTCATGATCTGTGCTGCCGAAGCCAGTGAGGTTTGCAGCGAAGCTGTGATCGGGCGGCGTACAACACACTTCTCAATACTCTGATCCTCTCTTAACTCGCTTACATCTTTCAGGCTCACAATGCCGATTACCCGGTTCCATTCATCTACTACCGGGAAGCGATGTTCTCCCGTCTCAGAAACCAGCAGGTGAAAATCCGCGGCTGAACTGGTTACCTTAAGCACCTGAAGGCGGGGTTTCTGCCCAATAATGTCCTCAACCAGCATGATTTTTTTCTTAATCAGTCGATCGAAGATCGCACGGTTAATCATTGAAGCCACCGTAAACGTATCATGTCTGGAGGAAATAATGGGCAGACCCAGCTCATCCGCCATCACTCTCACTTCACGGCTTGTACCAAAGCCGCCTGTAATTAACACTCCGGCGCCCTGTTCGAGGGCAAGGGAATGTGCGTTGTCCCGGTTCCCGACAATCAACAGACTTCCCGCGTCAATGTACCGGGCCATGGCCTGCTCTTTCATTGCACCGATCACATACTTATGAAGCGGCTTGGACAGACCGTCACTTCCACCCAGCACATGACCTTCGACAATGGTAACCACATCGGCAAAAGTCAGCTGCTCGGTCATGCCGCGAGGTCTTTTCTCGATCCGCACCGTTCCAATTCGTTCCTTGGTCACGACCAGGCCGAAATTCTCTGCCTCTTTTACCGCACGATATGCCGTTCCTTCGCTTACACCCAGCTCCCGTGCCAGTCCGCGCACCGATATTTTACTGCCTACCTTCAGTTGTTCAATATGTTGAAGCAACTGCTCGTGCTTCGTCACGTTTTCTTCCTGTCCGTCCATCTGTACCACCCCCGAAGATGCATCTGTACTATTCTGTATCTATTATAACACGACCTTAGGAAAATAACCCCACTCCTCGTGCTTTTCTCGTAAAGCATCACACTAAATGGATCACAATAATCGGAATATCGAACTAAGGGTATACAGAAAAGACCGGCCCCTTCATACAAAGGGAATCCGGCCTTACTTCAACAGATAGAACCATCTCTATTACCATGTCACATGTGATTCAAACCTTATACAGACTTGCTCTGCTCCTGCTTGTCCACCAATTTCATCTCCCACTGCCGCAGCTTTGCCCGTCGAACAGCTTCCAGTGCACGCTTCTTCTCTTCATCTACACCAAGAATAAAATGCAGATGTGCACCAACGATTAATAACGAGAACAGCACCCATACGATGCCAAAAATATTAACCCAGTCCATTCCACCAGCAAAGGAAATCCGCGGCAACGCAATGACCAGCATCGACAACGCGATAAGCAGATAGATCACATGTTTTGCTTTCTTCAACCTTTTCACCATTCACAGCTCCTTCGTTCTTGATCGACTCTATATGTCTAGTCTATGAACGATAAGGAGCCAATATGAAAGGTTCAGGCAAAAAAACGGGACAAGGTTTAAGTTTAGGCTTCAGCGCCACCGTAAAGATGACCCAGACTGTCTGCAATAATTTTGTTCACGTCTTCAATAATGACACTCAGGCGACGTTCAGCGTCAAACAGACGACGGATGTTCAGGTTCAGGCTTAGTACTTCAAACAGCTTCTCCATTTTCTCCATCTCGTCCGGAGCAGGCATATCCCCACTCATCATACGTTGTTGCAATTCCATCTGTTGATCACGGAAGTTATCCAGCATGGCCTTTGCTTCCGGGTCTACTTCAATCAGCTTCATCGCAGAAGTAATTTCTTCTACCTCGCTGCTTTCTCTCAGTGCTTTGGCCAAATCATTGGCTTTGTCATAAATGTTCACTATAATTCCTCCTCATATTGGGTTGTCCTTCTGTTGTTCATTCATATTCATTCACATTCTCATCGCATCGTTCACCCGTGTTAATACACGTATTTCACTTCCGTCAAACAAAGATTGCGGAAACATGCCATCCATTACTTGCGAGCATCAAATGCATTTAATCCAAATAGGTCAATCACCAAGGGTTATATGTCCTCATATGATGAAGCACATGCCATGTTTAGATGCCGTTCAACTTCGAGATCAGACATCAAGTTGCCGCCCGGAAGGAGATCCGTGATGTCCACTAAAAAAGTAACGATTCAGGTTACCGGCTCGGGCATCCTGCAGGACGACGTCATCATGCTGGGCGAAGGGGTGCTTAAGGCGCTTAAAATCCCTTCTGGCCGACCGCTTCAGCTGCAATTCGGCTCTTTCCGCCGTGAAGTCACTGTCATTCCTGTTCCCAGATATGACGGTCTGCGCATCAATCAGACGGTAGCCAGCAAGACCGGCCTTGTTCCCCGTTCGGTCCTGAGGATATCCTATCGTTCAGCCAGCAGTACGCTGCGCATTGGACCCTACATCAGTGTATTGGTTAGCCGGGATTACCCTGATCAGCCCGATCGGCCCTTCGGCTCCATCACGATGTTCTGTCAGGAACTGGTGAACGCCTGCCGGAAGCAGGGCGCCTATGTATCCTTTTTCACACCGGAGGATATTAGAGCGGTAACGGGTTATATGAAAGGCTGGGTGTATGATGACGGCTGGAAAAAGACCGTTCTGCCTATAGCAGACGTCGTCAATAACCGGCTGACGTCCCGTAAGCTTGAGAACAAACCTAGCGTACAGCATTTTATGAAAGAAGTAAAATCGCTCTACGGCACACAAACTTTCAACGAAAAGTTTCTGGACAAAAATGAAGTATTCGATGCCTTGAAGTCCATTTCAACATTGAAGAGGGTGCTGCCCGAATCCCATTTACTCAAAACCTCAGCCACCCTCAAAACCATGTGCAACCGATATCCGGTTGTCTTTCTGAAGCCCGTTCGCGGGTCGCTTGGCAAAGGCATCATTCGGGTCTCCCGTCAAAGTGACGGCAGCTTTCTCACCCTCGCCACTGGCGTTGGAGGCACCCGAAAACAAACGTATACTTCTCTGGATAAACTGTATGTCAGTATGTCCGGGAAAATGAAAACAACGCGTTACCAGATTCAACAGGGTCTTACCCTTATTGATAACAGCGGCAGACCCGTAGATTTCCGTGCGCTTGTGCAAAAAAACAGTACGGGCAAATGGAGTGTCACTTCCATCGTCGCACGTATTGCAGGCGGAAGTCACTATGTATCCAACCTGGCACGGGGTGGAAGCCTCAGCACCGTCAAGGAAGCTGTAGCCAAAACCCAATTGTCCGGATCAGCCAAAGCTTCTGCTTATGCAGGATTGCATACGGCGGCCCTGGATATTGCCAAAGGCATTGAAGGTGCCATCCCCGCCCATTTTGGTGAACTCGGCATCGACCTTGCCTTGGACACCAGCGGAAGGGTCTGGCTACTCGAAGTGAATTCCAAACCGTCCAAGAACGATAATACACCACTTAGCGAGAGCAAAATCCGGCCTTCGGTCAAAGCGATGCTGGAATACTCCACCTATCTGGCCGGATTCTGAAGAGTCATCCATTAGAGGAGGTGCAGCGGAATGTTCCTGCAACAGCAGACCAACACAGTAGCCATTCTGGTTCGAGCAACAGAAGGCTCGCCTCCTTTCGTAGATGAACTCTTCTGCCGTCGTCTCAGTTTGGATAGTCACCGTTATGGCCTGAATATCATTGTGCTGGCCGTATCGAATAAACCCAGCGTATCCAGGCTCACACAGGGCTATGCATTCGACAGGGGCAAATGGAATATCGTGCCTCTCCCAGCAGTGGATTTGATCATGAATCGCTGTCTGCTCCCGCTCCCCGGAATATTCAAACAGCAGCTTCAGACAATTGTTTCCTCAAGCAACGGACACCATGTCCGTTACTGGTCTGCTTCCTTGCCTGGTAAATGGAAGGTACACCGCGCCTTGTCTGCTGATCCAAAACTGCGTACCCTTCTGGCGCCTACGACGCTGTTTCAGTCGGATACTTTATGGGAGCAGTGGCTGGATCGCTGGCTGAAAGGTATTTTCTTCAAACCTGTATCGGGTACCCATGGTAAAGATACATTTCGCCTTTATCACGACGAGCATCACACCTCCTGGATCATGGAGGGAAGAAATACTCGCAATGAATTGATTCACCGTACATTTGAGCATCGCCAGGATGTCTCTGCCTGGCTGGATTCATACAAGGCCGGTAAAAAGATGATCTTACAGCCGTATCTGGAACTGAGTCATCACGGACGACCGTTCGACATTAGGGCCTTGGTGCAAAAAAATGGGCAAGGACGCTGGTCTCTAACCGGATGTATGGTACGGGAAGGACCGGCTGGCTCACTCACTTCCAACTTGCATGGAGGGGGAAAGGCGTACCCCGTGCATCCTTATCTGTTAGAACGATACGGGAGCAAGCAATCCGATGCTCTGCTGGAGTCCATCAGGCAGGCTGCTGCCTGCATTCCCACCCTGCTAGAAAGCCGCTTTGGCAGACTGGCCGAACTGGGTCTTGATTTCGGAGCAGATGTTCAGGGTCGCCTCTGGCTGCTCGAAGTGAATTCGAGACCGGGACGTTCCTCATTCGCAGAGGCGGGTGACCCACGTATGCACAGTCTGACCTACACCCGGCCGCTTGCCTATGCCCGTTATTTGCTGCAACAACATGTTCTCACGGACGTGAAGCGTCTAATGAAAATGCCGAATACATCCAGCACAGCTGGCCTGAAACCCATCCCGATTCACGGCGGTTGAGGCACGCAGCGCCCCGCTTGCCATGGAGCCGAAGGATCTTTTCAGGATAGGAGGATAAATCATGAGTTTGACCTTTTGCAATCTGCATTTCACACAACAGCCGGATAAAGTGGTTTATGTATCCAACGCATTAATGAAAAGTCTAAATCTATCCGGCAAAAAAACGATTCATTTGCGGTTTGGTCGTGACCGGGTGCCCGCAACCATCAAACCGATCAAAAAGGCTGGCAAACATATTTATCTCGCTTCGGGCATACGCAACCTGATGAACGTTCCGAAACGGGGCAGCATCTACCTCCGCAACCTGCAGAACGATGAAGTTCAGTTGGGTCCACTGATCGGCGTGTTGTCTGACGGACCTTCGTCTGGCTCCAATCCGTTTGGTTCACGTACCGGCTTTATCAAACAACTGCTCCGCGAAGGCAGCCGTAAATCCTATATCTATGCGTTCACCCCAAGAGATATTAACTGGCAGAATGAAACAGTATCCGGTTTTTTCCTTAACGACAACGGAAGCTTTAGTCGCAAAACGGTACCTCTGCCAGACGTCGTGTATAACCGGTTACCCAGCCGCCGCTCTGACTTCTCACCAGCAATCAACCAGCTGCGGGAGCGATTTGTCCGGCGCAAGATTCCTTTCTTCAATTGGAGTTTCTTTAACAAGTCGGATATCTATAAGCTGCTGGAGAACGAACCGGCAGCCGGACGTTATATTCCAGAATCCATCACCAATCCGACGGTAGAGCAGATGAAAGAAATGCTGGAACGCCATCAGTTTGTCTACTACAAACCAACAGCAGGAAGTCTGGGCAACGGGATCTATCGACTGACCTATTCGCCCAAACGTGGATATTTCGCCCGTTATCGCAAAAAAAGCGGCAACGCCTTGCTGCGTTTCGGTTCATTCAACAGCCTGATGCGCATGCTTCAGGGCAGACACGGCAAACAGCTCCGCGGTTATGTCGTTCAACAGGGTATCCGGCTCATTGAGATCGACGAATGTCCGATTGATTTCCGCTTTCACATGCATAAAAACGGAAACAATCATTGGGTGGTCGTTGGCATTGGCGCCAAAAAGGCTGGCCGAGGCAGCGTAACCACACATATCAAAAATGGTGGTTCCCTGATGACCCCTGAGCAGGCGCTCAGCCGCAATTTTGGCGACCGAGCGGGAGAAGTGCTCCAGCATGCCAAATCCGTCGCTATTACACTGGCCCAGGCGATTGAAACCCAGCACCAGCATCTGATTGGTGAGATTGGCTTTGATCTGGGCATTGATCAGGAGGAACATGTATGGATGTTCGAAGCGAACGCCAAACCAGGGCGCTCCATTTTCCGTCACCCTTCGCTCCGGCTGGAAGGAAAATCATCGGTGGAGCACATCCTGGAACATTGCCTGTATTTGAGCAAATTCCGGAAGAGAGACGGCATTTGATGAGCCTGCAGGATGATTTTAGACCCGTCATTGCCATCCTGACCATGCATGATGATCAACGGATGTTCAGAGGAAATCATCAAAACTTCCTGGATATTGTGCAGACGGGCGAAAGTATGGGATATGTGGTGTACGTCGTGACTGTGCGAGATTTGAACGTGAGCGGCCCCACCGTGAAAGGATACACGTACAACAATGGAAGTGGGAGATGGACTTCACAGTCCTTTCCCCTTCCCCATGTACTCTACAATCGGATCCCCAACCGGGAAGATGAACGCAAATCTTCAGTACAGCGAAAAATTGAAGAATGCATGCATTCAGGAATCGAACTGTATAACCCGTTTTTCTTCAACAAATGGAATTTGTTCGAATGGCTTAAGAAATCCAAATCCACCCAGCACCTGATCCCATATACTCGCCGGATGCGAACCGCAATCGCTCTGGGGACCGTGCTGAGGTCACATCCCTACCTGTATCTGAAACCAGAGAGTGGTAAGGCAGGCAAAGGAATCATGATGCTCAAATTCCAGGAAAAAGAACGCCTTCCTTATCGGCTTAAAATACAGAGCACCCGAAAGAGCACCACGTACAAAGCAGCAACTCTTTCCAAGCTATGGGCAAGGATTCGCAAGGAAACCGGACACACGCCCTACATTATGCAACAGGGTATTGAGCTGGCGTTGTCCCGCAAACGTCCATTCGATCTACGGGTACTTGTGCAAAAAAACGGTAAAGGACAGTGGAGTATAACGGGAATTGGAGCCCGGCTCGCTGGCTCTCGTAGTATAACCACCCATGTGCCGCGCGGAGGCACCGTGGAGGACCCGGAGAAGCTGCTCACCGATCTCTTTGGAGAAGAAATGTCGAATACACTGATGAGGCGGGTGAAGTCTACTTCATTGTTGATCGCCAGACAAGTGGAACGAGGCTCCGGGCATACGCTTGGTGAAATGTCCATGGATCTCGGCATTGACGATATGGGCGAGATCTGGTTTTTCGAAGCAAATGCAAAGCCGATGAAGTTCGATGAACCGCAGATTCGGCGGAAGTCATTGGAACGTATTTTTCAGTACAGCGCCTACCTTGCCCGTCAGTCCAAACGATGATGAACAGGAATAACAGCTAAAGAAGGTGATTGTTTGTGTCCTCACCTGTTCTGGGCATTATGACGTTGTACTTAAATGAACATCGCGCTCTGGAAGAACGGAGCATATACCGCAGAATGATCCTTGAAGGGCGCAAGCGGGGACTCGATGTTTATGTGTTCACACCTGCCGATGTACATTCAGGGGGCAAACAAATTGAGGCAATGGTCTTTCATTCGGAAAAAGGCTGGTCCCGGGAATGGCGTTCATTCCCGGATATCATCTTCGACCGCTGCCGCATACAGCGTAATCGCAGATTTCAGCAACTGCTTGCCTTTCGGCAAAAGTATGGTCACTTGCTCTTTCTCAACCGTCCATTGCGTAACAAGTGGACCATTCATCAGACACTCTCCGCAAGGCCAGCCTTTCACGAGCATTTGCCAGACACCCTTCTGTTCCAGGATATGTCCGACGTCAATAGAATGCTGAAAGCCTCCTCCCTCATCTATCTGAAGCCCATTAATGGAACGGGAGGACGGGGTATTCTCCGCATCGAGCGGAGCGGCAGCGAGGCCAATACGGTTCTTGTGCAGGGACGGGACCAGAAGCGTCGGATTATCTCCCCGCGCAAGGTCCACCTGTCACGCCTGGGCTCACTTCTTCAGAACTGGAATATGAAAGACAAATACCTGGTTCAACAGGGAATCCAGCTCCAGCTTCCGAATGGCCGTGTTCATGATTATCGAATGCTGGTTCAGAAGAACGGTGAAGGACAGTGGGAATTGACCGGATGCGCTGGGCGGATGGGTGCAGAGAAAAGTGTGACCTCCAATCTTCATGGCGGTGGTCAGGCTATATCGATGCACAAACTGATGAAACAATGGATTACGGATGAGAAGCAGCGAGCAGAAATTAACGAAACGGCCGAGAAATTCGGGATTGATGTGGCCACGTTTCTGGAAAATACCTATGGCAACTTGTGTGAATTGGCTCTGGATTTGGCGATTGACAAGAGCGGACACATCTACCTGCTTGAAGTGAATCCGAAACCTGCGCGTGAGGTGTTTGCCCGCATTGGTGAGAGGGATATCTATCTCAAAGCGATCACCCAACCCTTGGAGTACGCCTTGTGGGTGTACCAAAACCATCCAAATGCAAGCCGTCCCCCTCGTGGCGTAAAGGTAACCAAACCAGTCAAACGTCCCGTAAAAGGTAAATCTCCCACACTCATAAGGACCAGAAGATCCCAGTTATGACTCGTTAGACTTCATTTGGTAGTGAACCGAATTTTCTTCGAACAAAAAAACTGACCACACCAATATCCAAATGGATTTGGGTGGTCAGTTTTATTCTACTCGGCTTCCCGATACAAACGAAGCAGTTCCGTAAAATCAGAGATCAGTACATCTGATCCTGCAAGTTCTTCGTCCCGACCGAATCCAGCATAGGCACAGCCGATGACGGTCTGGTTGTTCATTTTGCCTGCCTCCACATCAGAAGAGCGGTCCCCTACCATCCATGCATCCTGAATGCGATGCTTCTCAAGCAGGATCTGAACCAGATTAACTTTGGAAGGGGTCTTGTACTGGCCTGCACTATACACGCCTTCAAAGAGCGGCATGATCTCATGAGCAAAAGCCACGCCTTTCACATAGTCCTCCAGCCCGTTACTGGCAACAAATAAGCGCACACCTTGCTCTTTCAATGCTTCAAGCGTCTCTTTTACTTGCGGGTACAGGACAGAGCTACCTCCATCGAGTCCCTCAATCTCCAGCTGAAGCAGCAGTTCATCTGCACGACGATGCGCCGCAACGGAAGCTTCAGGCATAACCACTTTCCATATATCCTCTAGCAACATCCCCAGGCTCCCAAGCATTCGTTCTTCAGGAGGAGTCTCTCCCTCAAAATGCCCTTCTGCCCGCAATGTATCAAACAGCTGATGATAGGCTGGCAACAACAGGGTTTCCGTCTGAAATAACGTACCATCCATATCAAAAATCATCGCTTCCGGTTTACGCAATACCGTCTCTCTTGTCATGTCCAATGTTCCTTTCGGATTGGGATATGTATTCGGAATCGTTCCCCTTCCATGATAAACATAAACGTTTGGCAGTGTAAACCGCGCAATGTAAAACATCTGTGTCATCAACGTTATACAGCATCCACAAACATTATACTTAAATTAAACAAACTGTATACAAACATGCTTCGTTTAAGTATAATACTGAAAATATAGTACTTTGGACACCCGATCTAAAGAACTATAACAGCTATCATTCAAGTTTTTTCGACAAATACATATACCCCAAGGAGAGGAATAACAAACATGAAAAAGCACAGGACCTTCAAAATTTTTTATAAGATTGGTTTGGGCTATTTGCTCGTACTCGCTGTGTTGGCGGGCTGCATCCTTTTGATCCAGAACAGTACCAGCAAGCTTCAAAGCGAATTGGATTTTCTCGTAGAACACGATATGAAGGTACACGCTCTGACATATGAAATCGAAAAGAGCATGGTGGATATGGAAACAGGCCAGCGTGGCTACGTTATCACAGGGCAGGAAAATTATCTTGACCCGTACACAAACGGAAAAGAACAGCTGACCGTTCTCAAGGAGCAGCTGGCTACATTAATCTCGGACAACCCCTCACAGCTGAAGCTGCTTGAAGATATACATAGTTATATGGAAAACTGGATTCAAGTCGCGGGAGAACCGGTTGTTGTGTTGCGAAAGGCCAATGATCTGCCTTCCATCCGACAATTCTTCGCGACAGATCCCGGTAAAAAAGACATGGACCAAATTCGGGAATCCCTGAATACGTTTCGAACCAATGAACTGGCGCTAACCGAAGCACGTACAGAAGCATTGAAACAGAAAAACAAAATACTGAATTGGGAGTTGTACGGTGCACTGATCCTTGTTGCCATAATCTCGGTCATCGCTGCCTTAGTTTTGTCACGTTCCATTGTAAGAAACATTCGCACAGTGACACATGCACTGAATGATATCGGCTCCTCCAATGGTGATCTGACCCTGCGAATCGCCACTCCGATGAAAGATGAAACACGGGAATTGGCTGAGGCTGCCAACACCATGCTCTTTGGATTGCAGCAAATGATGCTAGACATTCAAAGCAATGCCACTATTCTGAGCACAGCCTCCGATCGACTGGATAAAGGCGTGTCTGACAATCACATCGCAGGAAAAGAGGTCGCCACGGCCATGGAGCGTGTCGCTGAAGGTGCTGATGAACAGGTCGCCCTTACTCAAACCATGGTCGCTGCGATGGAACAATCGCTCATGGGGCTTAATCGGGTCGCTGCTTCAACAGCCGACGTGGCTGAACGTGCTGTACGCACTGAATCCATTGCCGTTGACGGACAACTGCGCATCGATAATGCCGTAGGGAAAATAACGTTCATTGAGCAATCCTTCCTGTCTGTGCAGGAAGCCATTAACGAAATTTCCAAAATGTCTGATCAAGTGATCAACATTGCCGATTCCATGTCAGGGATCGCAAGGCAAACCAACCTGCTTGCACTCAATGCTGGAATTGAAGCTGCTCGTGCGGGGGAACATGGACGTGGATTTGCCGTCGTTGCTTCAGAAATTCGCAATCTCGCAGATCAAAGTGCGACGTCAGCGAAGGAAATTACAAGCATATTGGAAACTGTTGTAACCGGAGTTCAAAACACAGCCCATGTTGTGGACGAGAGTACACTCCATGTCAATGAAGGATTACTGACGATTAAAGATGCAGGCCATGCCTTCACAAATATTACCCAGCACATTCATGATCTCAGCGGTGAGTTTCAGGACGTATCCGCGGTTGTGGAACAACTGACAACCGGCAGTGAAACGGTAATGAAGTCCATTAACGAAGTATCCGCCGTAGTTGAGGACACCGCATCAGCCACGGAAGAGGTATCGGCTATGACCGAAGAACAACTTGCTTCCCTGCAGGAAATGACGGACACCTCCAAGCAGTTAAACGAAATGTCAGATGCGCTTGATCAACTGGTTAACCGATTCAAGCTTTCTTGACCTTATCGATCATATCTAAACAAACCAAAGAAGCAGATCCTACTCCACTCAGGATCTGCTCCTTTGGTTTGTCAAAAGGAAGGAAATTGCACGGATCCGTTTCTAACCCGGCACCATTGTGGATTAGGATTGATCTAGATTACGTAGCGCTTCAAGGACAAGCTGTGCATGATATCCATCGTTGAAATCGTATATTTTGGCAGGTTGACCCTGAATACGGGCAATAACGTGTTTTAATACAGGTAGCTGGCTTAAGGATTGTTCTACTTTGACGGGAACAAGTGACTCTCCGTTGCGTCCACTCCATAGTTGATCCCAGTTCTCCAGAGCAATCGTTCCTTCTGTGCCGTAAACCACCATGGATACACGCTCTTCACCTGCAAAATGTGCAATCCCGTTTAACAGGATTTGTGTTCCATCCTCCAGCTCCATCGCGGCTTGAACTTCATGTTCACATTCCCCTGTATTTGGAGGAAATCGAACCTGACTGTTAATCACGCGTATAGAACCAAACACCTTTTGGATCATATGAATCCAATGAATTCCCACTTCAAGAATAAATCCGCCCTGCTCCCGACTGGTAATCCAAGCATTTTGCTGCCACGCTCGAGGCCACTGGGGGAATTGTAGGATCAGATCGATTTTGCGAATCTCGCCAATTGTTTCCTGCTGAATCAACTCTTGCAGTTTCACTACTGACGGTTCATGCGGCATGGAGAAATGGATTGCGTGTACTACACCGGCCTTCTCGGCTGCCTCCAGCATTGCTCTCGCTTCCTCCACACTGTTCGCCAGTGGTTTCTCACAGAACACATGAATCTTGCGCTCTAACGCGTCCATAACAACGGGATAATGATATTTAGGCGGAACTGCAATGTACAGCAGATCAACGTCATGTGTGTCGAGCAATTGCTTATAATCCGTATACCTCTTCGTCTCAGGATGAGAGGAAGCAAGCGATGCCAAATTTTCCTCATTGGAATCGCACACCGCTACAATCTCTACTTTTCCGGATAGTTCTGTCTGTGTCGCCTGATGTATCATATGTAATCCCATTTTGCCCAAACCAATTACAGCCATTTTTATCGTTGTCATCCAACTCACTCCAATCGAATTTCAGTATAAACAGAAAGCATAACATTGCCAATCCTTTACACGGATACGAAATGGGAAGAACACGATTCTTAATGAATCCACACAAATTAAATCTATCATTTTTTATAATATTTTACATTTTATTCTATATTTATCGTTTCTAGCTCATTTGTCGCAGGAATATATAACCAATTTATTTTATCTTATAGGATATAGCATTAAGCGTTTCCAACCTAAGAATCAGGAACTTATACTCATAAAAGCAGTTGACAAAAAACCACAAAAAAAGCTACTCTTCCTATTAACAAGGATTGATTTCCTTTCACAACCTTAGACGACGACATACACTCCAAAAATGGAACTTGACCTGTGGGTCCAAAAACCTATTTTGTGAAGCGAGGTGTCCCGCATGAGAACAGTTGCGGACTATTTGGCAGAAGCTCTGCGTAATTTAGGCGTTAGTCATGTCTTTGGTATTATCGGAAAATCCATATGCCCTGCTGTCCTGAAAATGGTTGATTACGGCTTGGAGTTCATTCCAGGTCGCCATGAATCCAGTTCAGGCTTTGCCGCTTCGGGCTATGCCCTCCAAACCGGGAAACTGGGTGTGGCCTTTGCCACTTCAGGTCCGGGCGGAACCAACTTGCTCACCGCCGCAGCACATGCCAAGGCCAATAACTTGCCTGTCCTGTTTATTACGGGTCATCAGTCCATTCAGGAACTGGGGCTCCCGCAATGTCAGGACTCCTCTTCCTACTTGGCCGATCTGGCCGAGATGTTCCGTCCTGCCACGTTGTTCAGCAAGCTGGTAGAGCGTGGCGATCATTTCAGCACCATATTGAATCATGCCCTTTCCATTGCACTCGGTCCCAACAAAGGTCCGGTCCATCTCTGTCTTCCGTTTGATGTACAAACCGAACAGCTCGCTGACTTCCGGGTTGTAATCCCGGAGCCTGAACCCCTGATTAGCGTATCCAACCTGAATCATATCCTCCCCTTGCTTCAACAGTCCAGTCATCCTTTAATTATTGCAGGTAAAGGCGTTAGTCGCGCCAGAGCCCATGATGAATTGCTCCATGTGGCCGAACATTTCAATATTCCTGTCATTACTTCTCCGGGAGGAAAAGGTGCCATTGCTTGGGATCATCCCCTTTACCACGGCCCTTGCGGTGTTGGCGGCTTCCCTCATGCAGATGAGCTGCTGAATCAAAGTGATCTCTATATCGTACTCGGTTCACGTCTGAGTGATATGACGATCTGTAATTTGAAGCCGGAAAACCACCCTGCACATTTAATCCAATTCGACACCGATCCTGCATTCGTTGGTAAAATACTTCATGCTCCAACCTTACATATCACTGGCGACTTGAAGGACAACCTGCAGTTTTTGCTCAGTACACTGACAGAACAACCTGTTCTCCCAAAAGAAACGACAACGGTTAATTACACCGTACCTCTCCCGGATCTGCCGAACCTCTCTCTGGCTTCCGTGCTGGAAGAAATGAGTGAATTGCTTCCCTATGATCATAAGCTGTTTGTGGATGATGGCAGTCATGGTTTTCATGCGGTTCAACGATATAAAGTCAAGAAACCTGGCAGCTTTGTGTTTGACGCCTATTTTGCCTGTATGGGCAATGCCATCGGCATGGCTATTGGAGCCAAAACCGCCGCACCGGAAGAAACCATTGTATGCATTACGGGTGACGGATGCTTCATGATGCTTGGAACCGAGATTAACACTGCTGTATGCAACAATCTGCCAGTCATCTTTATCGTAGTAAACAATAAACAGCTGGATATGGCACTGAAAGGCATGGAGAAAACAACAGGTCGAATCGATGGCACCTTATACGAGGTACCGTTGGATGCAGCAAAGTTTGCTGAGTCCCTCGGTGCTGTAGCTTATCGTGCGGAAACACGAGACGAATTCGCCTCTGCTCTCCAGGCAGCACAGCAGCTGAACCAGGTTACCGTAATTGAGCTTCTTACTGATCGCGATGAGATTCCACCCACGGCTCACCGTACCGTGATTTTGAATTAGGAGGAACATAGCATGAGTGAACAAGTGACTCAAGGATTGGAGCGTTTTGCAAAGCTTTCCGGTGAATATGGTGCAAAAGCACTTGCACCGATTAAAGATCAGTTCCCTGAGCTCGCTGAGTTTATTATGGGGACAGCTTACGGGGATATTTTTCAGCGCACAACCATTACCGATCAATGGAAGGAAGTCGCCATTATCTCTTCACTGATCTCCCAGGGGCAGTATGAGCAATTGGGGGTTCATTATACGATGGCACTAAGTGTCGGTGTAACCGTGGATCAGCTGAAAGGAATTCTGTTGCATCTGGCACCGTGTGTTGGTGCTCCGCGGATCATCAGTGCTTTTAATATATTGCTTGCTACACTGGATGAAATCCAATAATTCACTCTTCTACATTTTTATACACGATTCGACTTTTTTATTGATCTTATTACATCTCTACCTTTATAATATGGTTAAATTATCCTTCGAATCCGCCACATCTCAGAAGCAGTCAGCGAGGGCCTTGAGGCCTAGCTCTTGATTAGCAGGATAGCCTTAACTTATTTAAAGGAGAGAGAACAATCATGGGAAGTTTTTTACTGAAAACTGACGTTCCGAACAAGGTGTTAAACATTGAACTGGAGGGATCTTTCTCTCAAGAAGACGGTTTACGTTCCATCTCGGCATACCAGGACACAATCGCTCCGATTAACACCAGGGAATATGACCTGAATATCGATTGCAAAAAGTTGAATGTTACCGCTCCGGAAATTGTGCCTCTTCTTGAGGGCTGCCTGCAGTTGTTCAAAAAAGATGAATATAAAAAAGTGGTGCTGACGCTTGAGAATAATGCCATTCTGAAAATGCAGCTGTCCCGTCTTGGACGGTCTGTCGGACTGGACAACCTTGAGATCATCTCCACCGTTACGACCTAATAAACCAGGCGGACAAGCTGAGGGTTCACCCATCCGCTCAGGAGGAGAATGAAGATGGCTGGAATTCGTATTGTAGATATCGATATCTATCATCCAACGCATAAGGTGGGCAATGACTTTTACATTGAACATTTTGATGCAAGAGGTGTAGATATTCGGGGACTGTTAAAGGCACTTGGGCGTGATACACGTTACAAAATTGACAACGATGATGAAAACTCACTAAGCATGGCCTTTGAGGCCGCCAGTAATCTGCTCGAAAAGACCGGACTTACCGGTGCCGAAATCGATCTGATTGCTTATGCAAGTCAAACGCCGGAATACATCTTTCCTACGAATTCCTTAATGATTCATCGCCTGATTAACGGGGCATCCCATACGATTTGTATTGACAGCAATGCCAACTGTGCTGGCATGACCGCAGCCTTTGAACAAGTTAGCCGTCAGATGCTGGGCAATCCCAGAATTCGCCGTGCTTTGATAATTGGCTCGGATTACGTCGCTCCTCACGCAAGTCCCGAAGATCCTGTATACTTCGCGAACTTCGGGGATGCAGCAGCAGCTGTCATTGTTGAACGGGACGAGCGGGCTGTCGGTTTTATTGACTCGATCTATCAGACCGATACCTGCGTATACGGCAATTCCCTCTTCCCGGCACAAGGTCTTGCAAAACTGGGCCAAACCGGTGTTGATGCAGGTGCCTTCCATGTAAAATTCATACCGTTTGATGATTCCATCTGTGTAGGGGCTGCCTCTGAATCGATTCGCGCGCTGTTAAGTCGTAACGAGATCGGAGCAGACGAGATCAAAGCCGCTTGTTTCTCCCAATTATCCATTGGCAACATACGTGCTGTATCCGAGAACATTGGCATCGGTGAGGATATTGCCGTCTACATTGGAGACGAGTTCGGGTACACCTCAACCAGCAGTCCATTTATTGCTTTGCATCGAGCCATTACATCCGGCCAAATTCAGCGTGGTGATAAAGTTCTGTTCTGGACCGTTGGCGCTGGGTGGCAAAATGTTGCCATGGTCGTAGAATACTAAAGGCTTAGTTCGCAAAAATCGAAAGAAGGACATCCTTTTATCTGAATAGGACAGTCCTTCTTTTCTTGTATTATACGGGTGTGATAACTTTGGTTGAATCGACCTTATGCATTTGTAGTGGCTGCACGATTTGCTATTATTCTTCACTACCCTAAGCTACGAAAGTGGAGTGAAATGTTAGGCCTTACTTGCTATATCTGCAATCTGTTTCAGCCAGTTTTCTCGTGTTGCTTGGTCTGCTGTATCCACCGAATCAAAGAAAATATGTGATAAAACTTCAAACCCGCAATATTCAAATATTCCTTTATCGGACGTTAACCTCAACGCTTCCTGCATCCCGCTAGCTTCATACTCTCGCAAAGATTTACCTTGAGTATTAATTATTACGGCCTTCTTTCCTTTAAGTAGCCCCAATTGAATTCCATTTTCATATTTATAAGCAAACTCATATGAAAATACTCGTTCAATATAACCCTTCATCATAGCAGGCATACCGGTCCACCATATGGGATAAATAAAAGTAACAACATCAGCCCAAATCAAATACTCTTGTTCTTGAATGACTTTTTCATCATTTATTCCTAATAAATCGGCCATGTTTGCACCAAGCAAGGGTTGAAAGCCAATCTCGTACAGATCTCTCACTTCAACGTTATGTCCTCCTTTCTGAAGACCTTCTACTGCCGTTTGTAAAATAGAATGATTCAAACTTGTTTTCCTTGGATGAGAGATGATCAATAAATGATTCATGAATGGTTAACTCCTTTTTCTTATTAGATTTTTTCAAATATTAGTATGGAAGCATCGTTCATGTTATAGATCGGGAAGGTTCCCTGATTTCGTTCCCACTCGGAATTGCGTTGTTATTCCCTCGTAATTCATCATCATACTCATTCCCATTGAGGCGTGTTGCAAATTGTGACAGTGCGCCATCCATAGTCCCGGATTGTCCGCCTCCAGGTATATTTCATAGGTTTCACCTTTTTTCGTTAGGAGTGTATCAAGGTAGAAAGGACTGCCCTTCAAAGACACACCATTTTTGCTCCATACTCGAAAAATATGTCCGTGAATGTGGAACGGATGATCCCCGCCTGCTTTATTGGTGACGGTAATGAGCACACGATCCCCCTCCTTCACAATCATGGGAGGAATCTCGTGGAAGGAACTTCCATTGATTGAATTAACAAAAAGAGATCTACCCAGTTCTAATTTGAAACTTTGATCAACTGTAAGATTCGCAAGAGGGTCATTCGCCAGCGGGCTGCCGTAATCAATAAATGAGAATATCTCTTTATTAGTTAATTGTTCAGGTTCAGCTCCACTGCCGATAGAAATGGGAAGCTCTTTAGCCAAATCACTTCTGATGACAACCTTTTTATACTCTAGAAGCTGTAATATTAGATCATAGCGTTGTCCAGCTCCGATCGGAATAGTTACATCTTTTAGTTTGTCAGGCTCATGTATATCATGACCGTCCATCGCTGTGACCTTAAAAGAAGCCCCATCTATCGCAAAGTTCATCGTTTCATTACTAGCATTAGTCAGTCTAACTTTAACGAAATCTCCCACTTCTCCCAGTGTAGTTAACCCCTTCGTACCACCGTTCAGCAGCATAGTGGAATTCAATTGTTGGTAAAGTGCAGAAACCTCTTTTATTGATGACGCCGACGGATCGGGTGAAATCTTGGGTTCAACAATAAAAGAACCTAGGAGTCCCTTCTCTACCTGAATTGAACTCATCTGATGAGAATGGTACCAATATGTGCCCACTTCGGAAGCGATAAAGGAATACGTAAAATCATCCCCAGGTAGAATGGCATCCTGGGTAACTCCAGAGACTCCATCTTGTGAACAAGGAACCTTGATTCCATGCCAATGAATGGTAACCCCTTCTTTGATATCCTTGTTGTACAATGTCACCACGACACGTTCACCTTCTTTAACGCGAATCTCAGGCCCAGGTGAGGTACCATTAAATGTCCAAGCCTCTGTCGTTTGTCCATTATCAAGATTCAATGTTGTCATAGCGGCTGTCAGTTCGAATTTCCGAATAGGCGCCGCCGTATCCTCATCCACGATCTTCTCACAGGAAATACCTTCTTCCGAATGATGGGATGTTGTCGTTACTGATCCTGTATTGTGGTGATGCTGAGCCATATTAATCTCCTCAGGTTGCTGTAATCGAATTTGCCAAAAGAATACACCGATCAACAACACTCCTATTAGTAACGGGACCCCAAAAATGAAAAACCATTTTTTTATTTTACTTTTTTTCATGTAATCCTCCTTTATTTAAAATTAATTATTAATTGATCAATAACTAATGAAGAGGTAGTGCGATTGATTACTTAACATTTGTGGTAAAATAATATATTTAGTGATCAATCAATAACATGATATCAATAATATGCATACGACTTATTTTCTTTTGCACGGTTAGAACATTTCCTATGCAATATTTAATAACTCCCATCTTCATCGTAGTAAGTAATCAATCAATTACTAACAAATCGATTATACAAGTCAGTAATTTATTAGTCAATAACATTCTGCCCCAATCCCTAACAGAGAAAATTCATTTCATTATAATTTGTAGACACATCTGGTGGAACCAGCTAGCGAAGAAACAAATTTGCGACCCCTCCACGATTGAATGCGGGGAAAGGTCGCAACTTTAAAAATCTTTTCTCTATGTCTAGTCGATGGAATTAGGACCTTAAGCTCTTAATAATTTTAAAACGTTTAGAATATCTTCTTTGTCTGCCGATCATCCTTCAGAATCTCTACCGCCTCCCGGAAACGCAAGGAATGCACAATCTCCCGCTCCCGCAGAAATTTCAGACTATCCTGCAGATCCACGTCATCCGTCAGATCGATCAACCATTGATATGTAGCCCGTGCCTTCTCTTCCGCAGCAATATCCTCGTACAAATCAGCAATGGGATCTCCCTTCGCTTGAATATAAGTAGCGGTGAAAGGTACACCTGCGGCATTGTTGTAAAAGAGGGCTTTGTCATGATTTACGTAATGAGCATCCAGACCCGCTTGCTCCAGTTGTTCGACTGTTGCATCTTTGGTCAACTTATAGATCATCGTTGCAATCATCTCTAAATGAGCAAACTCTTCTGTACCGATGTCATTCAGCAGACCGATAATTTTGTCCGGAATCGTATAACGCTGATTAAGATACCTGAGGGCTGCAGCTAATTCACCATCAGCTCCGCCATACTGTTCCATCAGCAATTTGGCCATATGAGGGTCACATTTCCCCACCCGAACAGGATATTGCAGCTTTTTCTCATATACCCACATGCCGCACTTCCTCCTCCAATTTTTGATTTAATCTTACAATCCGGATAAAAATTTCAGCTTAGCATTTCCGGGTGTCCCTGAACTAAACTATCGATCCATGGGACTCCCGGCAACTCAACAAGCCACATTAGCTGAAAATTTCACTACACCTGCCAAGGCCAAGGTGTCTGAGACCATTCCCAAGGATATTTGGAGAATGAATGACCAAAGTTCATAAGTGGTCCATACAGCTGCTGAAACTCATGGGACACACGCATTCTCTCTTGGCTGAATTTGTTAAACTGTTCGATGCTTTGATAGTCTCCAGGGTGGGTATCCAAGTACAGATTCAGCTCAACCAATACAAAATCCAGGGCCTGAAGTTCCTCCAGCAGCTCATAGTATTTTGCATCACAGGCTTTAGGTGCTTCAGGTTCCATCCACTTCCACCTCTCTCCCCTTTGATTTTTTAGAGGTATAAGGGCTGTACAATGCAGGCCACAATGTTCCCAGTCTCAGTGCTTCTGCTGGACTGTATTGGGGCCAACCCATCGGCTGGAAAGGGATAAACAACTGCGGTGTGACGAGATACGTACGAATGGGCAGCGGCTTGCAAGGATCAAACGGCCCAATAAAAGGGACGTAAGCACGAAGCTGCGGATCTTTCACAGAACAGCGCCTCCTTTATCACGGATTTGGTGCATGTCATCACAATTACCCAAGCATTCTTTTTCCGTCTCTATATCCATATGTCGCTGTCCCCAAGTTAATCCCATATTTAGCGGATCGAAAAAAAAAGACCTTCGAACGACTCACCCCACTGGTGGTCTCCGAAGGTCACTTCAATGGATATGGAGGCCATATCCATCGTTTATTTCATCAATACTCAGTCTCTGTTACGTTCACGATCATTATTCTGCATCGAATCCGGTTCCTGTTCTACCGTCTCTACCTTATCTTCTTCAGAATCAGGTCGCTTATATACTTTTACGCGGGTAATTCGGAGACGGGTGGATTCTTCGACTTCAAAGACATAACCGTTTTGCTCCCGTGTTTTACCTTTGACCGGACTACCTTCCAGTTCCTTGAACAGCCAACCGCCAATCGTATCGACTTCCTCATCCTCAATGACAGCTCCGGTCCATTCATGGACCTCTTCAATCAGGGAACGACCATCGATGGAAAAGGCTTCTCCACTGCGCTCCATATGCGGACGTTCGTCTTCGAACTCATCATACAGATCACCAACGATCTCTTCCAAAATCTCTTCGGCAGTCAGCAAGCCGGCTGTCCCGCCATATTCGTCGACAACCAGAGTCATCTGGGAATGTTTTTTCTGCATCAGACGAAGTACATGACTGATCTCCATCGATTCAGGCACATTCAGAATTGGACGAACAAGCGCAGCCAGATCATGCTGCTGGTCTGGTTCAGCGAGAAGTAGGTCCGTAATGTGGATGAATCCGATAATCTCATCCTTATCCTCAACAGCGACAGGGTAACGAGAATGCTTCGTTGCATTAATAATTTTCAGGTTTTCTTCCAGAGACATATGGGTATACAAACAATCCATATCCGTACGCGGCAGCATAATTTCACGCGCCAGCATATCGGAGAAATCGAAGATGTTATCCATCAGTTTGATTTCATCCTTATCAATGACACCACTCTTGGCGCTTTGCTTCATCAAAATGCGAAGCTCATCCTCCGAATGGGCCTCTCCTTCGCTGGCAGGTTCAATGCCTGCCAAACGCAGCAGTGCATTGGCTGACGCGTTCAGCACCCAGATGAACGGGAAGAAGATTTTATAAAATAACAGCAATGGTGCCGATAGCAGCAGAGCAACTCCATCTGTTTTTTGAATCGCCAGGGATTTGGGCGCAAGCTCACCCAGCACAATGTGCAGAAACGTAATGATACAGAAACCGATGATGACGGATACTGTCGATATAAGTCCTGTATCCGCTACACCAAGCTTGAACATCAGAGGTTCAACCAACAATTCGGAAATGGCCGGTTCACCGAGCCAACCAAGCCCGAGCGATGTCAGCGTAATTCCGAACTGGGTAGCCGATAGGTAGGCATCCAATTTCCCATTCACCTTCAGTGCATAACCAGCCAACTTATTCCCTTCACTCTGTAATTGAGTGAGGCGTGTTTGTCTAACTTTAACCAGGGAAAATTCCGCTGCGACAAATACGCCATTCAAAAATACGAGCAGAAACACACAGACCAGATTAAATACCAACTGCCCGAGATGAAATTCGGTATGAATACCCAAGTCGAAACTCCCCTTTTTGATCTATTTCAGGAATACACCTGGAATATCAACGTTTAATTGCTTTTCTCGATTTGAAATCCACACCTTTATAATACATATCTGCCACGAGCAGATTCGGACCGCAGCAAGAAGCAGCATCACAATGACAGTTCACTGTCTGATTCAAAGGATGTTCCGCCGACCACTCATGGAATACGTCATCCAGCTTCCGGTCTCGAATGTTGCCAAACGCCGGGATGTCGGCAAAATCGGTAACATACACGTTTCCGGTAAACATGTTGACGTTAACACGGTTACGACCGTCGGGATCGTTACGAACCGTTACTTTGGGCTCGCTATATAAGCGGTTGATGAGCTCCCGATCCTGGTCTGCTGCACTGCATGCGAAGAACGGAAGTGTACCAAACAGCATCCACATATCCTTGTCACGCACATCCAACAAACGATGAATAGCCGCTCTCATATGATCAAGGGAAAGCACCGGCAGCGCAGAAGCAAAATTCGAATTATACATCGGATGCACTTCATGACGGACACAGCCCATCTCACGGATCAATTGATGAATGCCCTCAAGCTTGTCATGGGTACGGAAATTAATCATGGACTCCGCAGAGATAAACATGCCCGCTTCACTGAGTTTACGGGAATTTTCCATCATTTTCTCATACATCTTCACCGCTACTTCACGCTTTACGGGTCTGCCACTGTTGGCAAAACCAACCTGGTGAAAGTCATCGGCATTCAAGTAATTGAATGAGATATGCATAACGTCCAGATATGGCAACAGCTGCTCGTACCGACGAATATCCAGCGTCAGATTCGAGTTGATCTGGGAACGAATCCCCCGATCCTTGGCATATTTAAGCAGCGGAATGATCATCTCATCCACGGTCTTCTGACTGAAGCTCGGCTCACCACCTGTCAGACTGATCGTCTGAAGGTGCTCCACCTCATCCAGCCTTTTAAGCATCAAAGGCAACGGAAGCGCAGGTGCTTCGCGCATCGTTAACATATCTCCTACCGCACAATGCTCACAGCGCATATTGCACAGATGAGTTACGGTCATTTCTACACTGGTCAGCACATGGCGTCCATATGTACGCAAAGAGCCGATCGGATCCCAAGGATCATTAGTCGGCGATAAAGGCATCGGTTCTACCGATCCTGAGTTTAGCATGGTCATTGTTCTTCACCTTATTCCTTTTATTAACCTAAAAAGTTTTATTTACAACATACCCCGGGTTCATCTTTTTGGAGTTATCTTTTATCATAGCATAATTTCCTGCGCTCTGGCATGAGCATGCTCTGTCCATTACATGACAAAAAACGCCCCCGTAACATCCGAGCCAAGCTGCACCGGACGTTACGATATGAGCGCTGACCCATTCTCCATTAGTTGTCAAATATTAAAATATTTCATTACGTGCTGAAGCTGGCGTAGCGTCTTCCACCCCTTCAACGCCTGTAATCATAACAGACAGCGCTCTGGACAGATCAATTTCATAGGGTGCGCTTAAGGTCTGTCCATCTGCGTCCTTGAGAACACGAATGCGTGGTCGTTGCGGAACGCGGGAATGGATGGCTGCAACAACCCCGATTTCTCCTGTACTCAACGTGACGGAAATACCTAAAGGGTAGATCGCTACACAATCACGAAATTTTTCCAACATACGCTGTTCATATAATGTCCCTGAACCCGTGTATAATACCTCAACCGCCTGATGAGGCAGAAAGGCTTGACGATACACCCGATTGGTCGTCATCGCATCATAAGAGTCGGCAAGGGCCAACCACTTTGCATATTCATGGATTTCATTGTCTTTCAAACCAAATGGATACCCGCTGCCATCAATCCGTTCATGATGCTGTAAAGCGCAATGTGCAGCAAGGAGCGGTATACCCGGTTCATCTTTGAGAATACGATGTCCATATGTAGTATGCTGCTGTATGATTTTGAATTCCTCATCACTCAGCCTGGAGGGCTTGTGCAGAATTTCTGGGGCAATCTGTGTTTTTCCAATATCATGTAACAAGGCCCCCAGACCAATCTCCATTAATTGCTGGCGTGTATAACCCGATGCCACTCCAAGAACCAAGGTGTATACACATACATTCAATGAGTGATTATACAGATCAAAATCACTGGAGTTCATATCCATCAGCATAATCATCGCTTCCTTCTGACTGCCAATGTCCTCCAGTATTGCATTCATTACCCCGCTAAGTGCTTTTCCGAAGTGCGGGATTCGACTTTTGGTTTTGAGGCCAGACATACTCTGAAACTGCTGTTTGATCTCGACCAGCGCTCTGCGCCTGGTCTCTTCCTGCAGCATATCCGGAATGATGATATCCTCTGTTGCAGCATCCGAAATATACACGTATCCAATCCCCAGATCTTTCAGACGTCCAATCAACCGACTGGTCAGCTCCACTCCCTCACTGAGCAGAACCACACCCTCTTCACTATAAATTCGTTTCCCCAGCTTCATGCCAGGCTGCAATAGGTTTATATGTACTAAACGCACAGCCTATCCTCTCCCGCTCCGTAGATGTAATTTCCACTAGCCGCCGCTTCAGCAGAAGGCAAGTACTTGTTAGATTTCATGCCAACGGGATCGCAGGCTGTCATCCAGCGCCCCTGGCCTTTTCAGTTCCGTTTCGAGCAGGTCACGTATAAATTCAGGAAGTCGATACGATGTATCCGTTCCAAGAGAAAGGGTCGGATACCCTACGTTGAACGTAAACATGTCGAGTGTTCCCACCACATATTCATGTTCATCACGAATCGGTTCGTCCTCAATGTATATGGCACGGATCTTCTCGTATGGAGGCGCGTGTGGATCATACTCCACATCCATCCCATCCATGCACAAGGTTCCTAAAATATGCCCGCGAAATCCAAAACCGATAATCGGTTTTCGTGAGAACTCTGACAACAGCGACTGCTCCAGTGCCTCCCGAATCTGAATTCCATTCAAGCATATTGTACAGGCATTAATGGGAGATGGACATAGGGAATGTAACATTCCCTTTGTAATATTGCCCTGCGGAAGATCTGCAAGAAGCTGCCCGGCGTTCACAAGTGACAACTGCGCTCCGGTGAACTGACGAACTGCCTGGGCAAGCAATGACGCAAACGGAGACTCATGATCGTAATCAATGGCGAGTGTTCTGTCCGTTATAACGGCTGTCTGACCAAGCGCCCGTTCGGCTTCCGTCCGATGTGTGTCTATGGCCAGCGCAACTGTTTCTTCTAGCATCATGTTCTGGACCGGAACACAGCCACTGCTCACCAGTGTCAGTTCATTCGCTCCATATTCTCGCTTCAATACCACCTTACCGAGCCACTGGCCAAACTTGCCTGCCGCTCCAAGCACCGTCTGACCAATGACTAATGGTCCTTCCAATACATGATGTGTGTGTCCGCCCAGAATGACATCGATGCCCGGGATCTGTTCGGCCAGTCTGCGATCTGTTGAAAGCCCCAGATGGGACAAAATAACGATCACATCCACCTGAGAACGCAAAGCTTCAACTTGCTCACGCAGCGCCTCTACCGGCTCCAATACATCCCATCCCAACAGTTCGTAAAAAGCGGTAAAGGGTGCTGTAGCACCAAGCAGACCGATGCGAAATGGCCCCTTCTCCAGAATGAGAGAGGATTTCATCCAAATTGGTGGCAGGCCCGTAGCCTGGTCCACAACATTTCCACATACGACTGGGCACAGAAGTCCAGAGTAAGACTGTGCCAGTTGTTCGGGTGTGAAGGTTAGTCCTTCGTTGTTCCCGATTGTTATGGCATCGTAACCGGTCAGATTAAGGACATCGACGTTAGCCGCCCCCAGAGTACCCTCCGTCTCAACTGCCATCCGGTCCATATGATCTCCGATATCTACTACCAGAAACTCTCCGGCCTCTTCCTTCTCCTGTCCGATCATGGCGGCGATGGAGCTCATGGAGCCAAAATGACTATGGATGTCATTCGTGTGTAGAATCGTTAGTGTTTGCGTATTCCTGGTGCTCATCACACCGCCTCCCTCTTATCGTATATAACGTACATTCCTCTAATGGATAAGCATAACATTTTCCGCGTCGTTATGATATATTTATAGGGTTTAGAGATTAAAAAGAGGTGAGTTATTCGCATGAAATTGACAATTCAACTATTTGCAGGCATCGCTGAACGTCTGGGCACATCCCTGCTCGAATATGAATACCCTGGAACAGATCCAACTCCTGTGCAATTAAAAGAAAACCTGAGCCTTGCTTACCCAGAAGCGGCGGATCAAATACGCGTTTCTTTCCTGGCAGTAAACCAACAGTATGCTTCTGCCGATATTATAATCAAGGCCGAGGACGAGCTCGCCTTAATTCCCCCTGTGTCGGGAGGAGATGGGACCCATTTGACTGGTGACGAACAGCGTTCTCCCCATCCCGAGCATCGTACGGATGACGGATTATTCCTGATCACCCAGTCCCCACTGTCCGTGGAAGCTACAACGAAGCTAGTCATCACTGCAAACCATGGAGCAGCCCTTACCTTTGTTGGCACCACCCGTGAAATGACTGGACAACAACGAACGGTTCATCTCGAATACGAGGCCTATGTACCTATGGCACTTTCTCAGATGGCGGCTATCGGCAGTGAAATCAATGAACGCTGGCCAGGTGTGATATGTGCGATAAGTCACCGGATTGGGCAGGTAGACGTAGCAGAGATCAGCGTCGTCATTGCCGTTTCCTCCCCTCATCGCAGTGACTGTTACGATGCGAGCCGCTACGCGATCGAAAGACTCAAACAGAATGTCCCCATTTGGAAAAAAGAAATATGGGAAGATGGTTCCGAGTGGAAAGGTCATCAACTAGGACCCTGGAACCCCATGGACAATTAATAACTAGTCATTCGACCCTTTGAACGGGCAATGAAATTAGTAAATAAGTCGTTGTCAACCCATTTTTTTCTTGTTATTATAATGATATATGTCGATATTAGTCGAGGAAAAGGTGGTTTATACGTGAGAGTGCATGTTACTGATCTTAAACCTGGCGACCTGCTAAAAAATGATGTGTACAACAGTTCGGGTCTCCACATGCTGATGAAAGGTTCCAGACTCAGCGACGATGATATTGCCAAGCTGCTGCAGCACGGAATCGATTACGCAGATGTAGAGCATACAACATCTGACCTCCACTCTGATGCACAAACCTTACCTTCCGATCAAACCCGTCTGTTAACTAACCTGTTTAACGATACGATCAAAGGTACAGAATCTCTGTTCGAACAAGCGATGGAGAAGGGTTTTATTGATGAGACTCAGGTCGATGAGATTTTGATAACCCTAACGGGACAGCTTGAAAAACAAAAGGATGTTGTCTCCTTGCTACTGATGCTTGACGGGGATAATGACTATACCTACAATCATTCTTTACAAGTCGGAATGCTCGCTTTTTATATCGCCGGCTGGATGGGCTACAACCCCGAGGAATGTTTGACTGTAGCCAAAGCAGGATATCTTCACGATATAGGCAAGTCCAAAATTCCATCTGAAATGTTACATAAGCCGGGCAAATTAACGCCCGAAGAATTTGAAGAAATGAAGAAACATACGTTATATGGTTATGAGATTGTCATGGAATCCACTCAGGATGAGATTCTTGCAACCGTTGCCCTCCAGCATCATGAGCGTGAAGATGGAAGTGGCTATCCTTACGGACTGAAAGGCGACGAGATTCATCCATTTGCCCGTATAACGGCTGTAGCAGATGTGTACAGCGCGATGACGACCAATCGGGTGTATCAGACCAAGCAGGAACTTATCTCCGTGCTATGCGAATTGTACAGCCTCAGCTTTGGTCAGTTGAATGCTGAAGTCACACAAGAACTCATCAAACATATGCTGCCCAATTTTATTGGCAAAAGGGTTCTGCTCACAACCGGCGAAACCGGTCTGATTGTTTTAAATAACCCTGCGGATTACTTCCGCCCACTCGTTCAGACCTCTACAGCCTTTATCGATTTAGCGAAGGAAAGAGATATAGCAATCGTTGAAATTTATATCCAGTAAGCCAGCAATAAGCGTTCAGGAATCCGCAGCAGCAGTTAGCGTAATTCAAATCCAAGAGAACATCCGATACAACGTGTACCTCGTATGCATGTGAATAAAAGGGGAGCCACTAAGGCTCCCCTTTATTCACATTAATTCATATCGGATTAAACGCAGAATGCTTTCGTGATGATAACCAACAGAATGAACAGTACCAAGATCGCACCAGTGTTTGTGAACATATTGTATCCGCCTACGCCGCCTACGTTGCCCCCACAGCCATATCCTACTTCGCTCATGTGATTGCCTCCTCTTCATCAGGTATACCCTAACATATGACGTTTCCGGCTAGATGAACCGGGCGAACGGGCAATATTCCATAAATGGTTGTCTGCCTGCTTTTGACTGAAAATCAGGCTTCACGTTTACTCCTGATCCGTTGGTTAACCTGAGGAACTGGAAGAGACCTTGATCCCCTTTTCCTTACGATACATAATAACCAGCAATCTCCAAAAATCATAACTGCCCGTATCATTCATTATAAACGGTTGGTAATAACGATAAGCTTCTTCTGCCCAGGACGGACAAGCCATACTGGAAATGTTCTTTTGCTGCTGGATCCAGGCCGACTGGGATTCCAGCATCTTCTCCATCGCTGTTAACCGTTCTCTTTCCTCCATCGTCATTGGCGTCTCCTCCGGTCCTTCCACAGTTGTACTATATTCAGATTGCAAATAGATTCCTGGATCCACAACACCATTCTCACTGGCCGTATATCCATACGAAGAGGTGCTGGATTTGCGTACCTCATAATGCACATGTGGCCCTGTACTTTCACCCGTGCTCCCCTGGTTGCCGAGAAGCTGCCCTTGCTTTATTTGCTGTCCAACTTTTACTGCAATTTGGGAAAGGTGGGCAAAACAATGCAAGTAACCCCTGTGATCCTGTACCGCAACCGTAAGCCCGTAACCGCCGAATCCTGAGCCTGTAGCCCCTTCCGCAGCAAAACGTACAGTCCCGTCCATAAATGCATGTATGGGCCCATTCCATGGCTCTGTGACGAGATCGATTCCACGATGAAATGTCTGTCCGCCAGAAATAGGATGGATTCTGTAGCCAAATGAACTTGTAATCCGATATCCCTTAAACGGATTGTCGCTCATGTTTTCACATCCTTTTCTATCATTAGATGCTTAAATCTAGTAAATGGCTTGTGCTATTGATCTTATTTTATTACAAAAAAGAACCGCTCAGAATGTTATTGGTCCAAACCCTGCGGTCTTTTCCAATGCTTATTCCAAGCGGTGATATAGATTATTATCTGTTCTCTATCGTTCCAAGATTAAGGGGATTAAGGTTGGACAGGCTTATAAATAACTCCAAGCTGATCAATCTCTTGATCGGCTCTTCCATAAAACCCGGCTATATACCAACCCGCAGGCGCGTCCAGAATGATCTGCTCCGAAGTCTTCTGGCCCCCTGCAATTTTATTCCCCAGATTGGTCATTAATTCAAGGTGAAAGATTCGTTTATCTCCATTTCGTGTCCCCTGACTAATCGTTGCCCGTGTTAGATATTCACCATTAGCGAGATTCAGTGTGGAAGTATTGGATTTCCCTCCATGTGTCAGACTTGTTCCATCTCGATACAACGTCGTAATACCATCCACACGATTGCCCGTGTCCAGTACAATTGAGCCAGGCTGCGCATCAGGGATGCGCTCCAAATCATTAAAGCCAGTCCCGCCTGCTCCTCCAATGGTTGAACTGAGTCGATATGCAGAGGAAACACTGTATACAAAATTTGCTATAATCGGAAAATGATCAGACAGTTGATTTCCAGACGGATCAACGAATTTCTGATCTTCCACACGATAACTTGCGGCATTCAATGTTAACGCTTTGCTTCCACGGTATAAGATTTTGTCCACAATTTCATAATTGGGGCCATTGACGTTGCCAGCATCCATAAGCGCATCTCCGTCTGCCGGAATGCTTCCACTCCGGACGAGATCAATCCAGGGATCATGCAATTCATTTTCCGTCAGCAGCATCTCGATGTTGTCTGAAGCACGGGTATAACGAGTATTCGTATCACCAAAAACAATGACCGCGTTGCCCTCAGATTGATTTTTTATGTAATCGGAAAGCTGTCTGATGTTATCACGTCTGGCTTCAAGCGATTTATCATCGTCGCCTGCGTCTGCGTGCAGATTATATACATCAATTTTCACGCCAGGTGCAATCTCGTAGGTTGCAGCGGTGAAACCTTTGGGCGTCAGCTCATCACTTCCATTATCAAACAGACCGGATCGCTTGTTCCAGGTTACCCTTTTCAAGTCACGGAACGAATACCGGGATAAACTGTTCAGCCCGCTTCCAAAGCCGGCTAGCCCGCTCGTTTGCGTCAAATAAGGCAGGGTTACTTGCGAAATCAACTGGTTGTGGTAATTAAAATCCTCCTGCACATTAATGATGTCATAGTCGTTCAGCTTGGGGGAAATCTGCACCGTATACTCTTGAGGCTTGGAACTGGAAACGAGACTGGGGAGACCGCCTACATTATAACTTATGATGTTGAACGAACCGGAGGCTGCTCCGTCCTCAGCAGCATATGCAGCAGGGGAGTACAGAGGTAATATGCTGAATGTAACCAGCGCTGATAATAATAAAGCCTTTGTTCTTTTTGCTAATGGTTGTCTCATAAACTATCCCTCCTCATATTTGAATCCATTCAAACATATGTACTCAGTGTTACGGGAAAATAAATCAAATGTATATTTTTGTATTTTTAAACATTTCAAATCTGGTTCAAGCCTGCATACAGAGGCAGATCCTCCACAAAACAAAAAAAGATCGAGGGAAAATCCCTCGATCTTTTTGTTGCAGCTGTATTAACCAATGGAGCCTTCCATTTCGAACTTGATCAATCTGTTCATCTCTACCGCATATTCCATCGGCAATTCCTTCGTGAACGGTTCAATGAAGCCCATGATAATCATCTGTGTTGCTTCTGCGTCAGTCAAACCACGGCTCATCAGGTAGAAGAGTTGATCCTCGGACACCTTCGATACCGTAGCTTCATGCTCCAGCATAATGTTATCATTCATGATTTCATTGTAAGGAATCGTATCGGATGTGGACTCATTATCCAGAATGAGCGTATCACATTTGATATTGGATTTCGCACCTTCCGCTTGGCGACCAAAGGAAGCCAGACCACGGTAGGTTACTTTACCGCCATGTTTACTGATCGACTTGGATACAATCGTTGATGTTGTATCTGGAGCCAAGTGAATCATTTTCGCCCCTGCATCCTGATGCTGATTTTTACCAGCTACAGCGATGGACAGAACCGAACCTTTAGCTCCGCGGCCTTTCAGTACTACGGCTGGATATTTCATCGTCAGTTTGGAACCGATGTTACCATCGACCCATTCCATCGTTGCATTCTCTTCAGCAACCGCACGTTTGGTAACCAGGTTGTAGATGTTTGGTGCCCAGTTTTGAATCGTTGTGTAACGAACACGGGCATTTTTCTTACAGATAATCTCAACGACCGCACTGTGCAGTGAGTTCGTGCTGTAGATCGGAGCTGTACAGCCCTCTACATAGTGAACGAAGCTATCTTCGTCTGCAATGATGAGTGTACGCTCAAACTGTCCCATATTTTCGGAGTTAATCCGGAAATAGGCTTGCAGAGGCACCTCACATTTCACGCCTTTAGGCACGTAGATGAAGCTTCCTCCGGACCAAACGGCACTATTCAGTGCAGCAAATTTGTTATCTGCTGGTGGAATAACGGTTGCGAAATACTCACGCAGGATTTCCGGATGCTCTCTAAGTGCAGTATCCGTATCCATAAAGATTACGCCCTGATCTTCCAATTCTTTTTGCATATTGTGGTATACAACCTCGGACTCATACTGAGCCGATACACCTGCGAGGAACTTTTGTTCTGCTTCAGGGATACCCAGTTTATCAAAAGTTTCCTTGATTTCGGAAGGTACCTCTTCCCATGTTTTTCCTTGCTTGTCAGAAGCACGAACATAATACTGAATTTCGTTGAAATCCAACCCGTCGAGGTCTCCGCCCCATTTCGGCATAGGCATCTTTTCGAATTGTTTCAGGGATTTCAAACGGAATTCCAACATCCACTCCGGTTCGTTCTTAATCTTGGAAATCTCGGTAACGACTTCTGCAGTCAGACCTTTACCGGTTTGAAAGATGGATTTGTGCTCGTCACGAAAACCATATTTATACTCTTCCATTTCTGGTGCTTTTTTAGCCATCTTGCTCTACCTCCCTATCGTTATTGTACATTGTCCTCTTCGTCAATTCCTTTGCGTAATGCATTCCAGGCCAACGTGGCACATTTAATGCGAGCAGGGAACTTGTTCACACCGGATAGGGCTTCGAGATCTTCATAATCGTCGAAATCGACTTCTTCCCCTTTCATCAGTGAGGAAAAACGGTTAGCCATGTCGAGTGCCTGATCCATCGTTTTGCCTTTGACTGCCTCGGTCATCATTGATGCCGAGGACATGCTGATGGAACAACCTTCCCCCGTATACTTGGCTTCCTGAACGATTCCGTCCTTCAGCAAAAGTTGCAGTGAAATCCGGTCGCCGCACGTTGGATTATTCAAATTCACAGTGACAGCGTCATTATCAAACGTTCCGCGGTTGCGCGGGTTTTTGTAGTGGTCCATTATGACACGCCGGTACAGATCATCAAGTTGCATCGCCAAAATACTCCTTTGTCTGGATTAAGGCGCTGACAAGTCGGTCCACATCTTGTTCGTTGTTATATAGATAGAAGCTGGCACGAGCTGTTGAACTGACTTCCAGCCAGCGCATCAGCGGTTGGCAGCAGTGGTGTCCGGCACGAATGGCTACGCCACTCGCATCCAGTACGGTTGCCACATCATGCGGGTGCACGTCACCTAGGTTAAAAGTAACGACCCCGACATGACGCTTGGCTGGTCCATAAATGGTCAGTCCGTCAATCTCGGCCATACGTTCCGTTGCATAAGCTGCCAGCACACTTTCATGATGAGCAATCTCATCCATACCAATCTGCTCCAGGAAATCGATAGCTGCACCCAATCCAACCGCTCCTGCGATAATCGGGGTTCCACCTTCGAACTTCCAGGGAAGCTCTTTCCAATTGGAATCGTAGAGACCAACTTCATCAATCATTTCACCGCCGAACTCAACCGGCTCCATGGACTCCAGCAGCGCCTTTTTGCCGTAAAGTGCACCGATTCCGGTTGGTCCGCACATTTTATGGCCGGATAATGCGTAGAAATCACAGTCCAAATCTTGAACATCCACCTTCATGTGCGGTGTGCTCTGTGCGCCATCTACAACGATGACAGCACCATTACGGTGTGCAATTTCAGCGATTTGTTTTACTGGATGAACAACACCCATAACATTGGAAACATAGGCGATTGCAACAATTTTGGTTTTGTTTGTAATCGTCTTTTCCACATCAGCCAAATCAATGTTGCCATCTGGCTGAAGCGGAATGTATTTCAATGTGGCTCCCGTTTCCTTGGCTACCTGCTGCCATGGAATCAGATTGCTATGGTGTTCCATCTGCGTAATAACAATTTCGTCGCCTTCTTTGCAAACTGCGCGTCCGTAAGACGAAGCAACCAAATTCAAAGCGGTCGTTGTCCCACGGGTGAATATGATCTCCTGTGTGCGTCGTGCGTTGATAAACTTAGCAACCTTCTCCCGTGCGCCTTCATAAGCATCCGTTGCACGGCTTCCAAGCGTATGAACACCACGATGCACATTGGAGTTCTCATATTCATAATAATGTTTAATCGCTTCGATTACAGCCAGCGGTTTCTGGGAAGTCGCTGCATTATCTAGATATACGAGCGGGTGTCCGTTGATTTCCTGGTGGAGGATCGGGAACTGCTCGCGGATAGCCGGGTTCATTGTCCCAGTTTCCGTTCGATGAGAGACTGCAATTGGGTACGCAGTGCTTCCAGAGGAATATCCGCCACCACCGGAGCCAGGAAGCCGTAAATGATCAGGCGTTCCGCATCCGTACGGTTAATCCCGCGCGACATCAAGTAATGAATTTGCTCCACATTGACTTGACCTACAGAGGCTGCGTGACCTGCTGTTACATCATCCTCATCAATAAGAAGGATTGGGTTGGCGTCTCCACGTGCTTTCGGGCTCAGCATCAGTACTTTCTCTGTTTGCTGTCCGTCCGCTTTGGTAGCACCTTTCTCAATCTTCGTGATTCCGTTAATGATTGCAGAAGCTTCTTCACGCATAACTGCACGTGTAATCATCTGGCTTGGCGTGTTTTTGCCGAAGTGACGAGCTTCTGTTGTATAGTTCAGTTTCTGGGAACCGGAACCTACTGCAATCACTTTAGAATCGGAGCTTGAGCCATTTCCTTTAAGAACTGTCATCGTGTTGCTTGCAGTATCACCGTTGTTCATCTCGCCAACGATCCACTCAATCGAACCGTCGTTCTCCACCACTGCACGGCGGAAAGATACGTCGGTAACACTTGTGCTCAGTTGGTGAACAGATGCGAAACGGACTTTGGCACCAGCTTTCACGAACACTTCCACAACACCGTTATGGAATACAGGTGAAGCCAGTTCGCCGGATACATAGTTATCCACATAAGTAACGGAGCTGTTGGACTCAGCAACGACAAGCACGTGAGGTGCAAACGTTGCAGAAGCATCATCTGTGAGCAGTACCGCTTGAAGTGGAACTTCAATTTCAACGTTTTTCGGAACATAGAGGAATACCCCGCCGTTCCAAAGGGCTGCATGCAGTGCTGCAAGTGAATGCTCATCTGCTTTTACAGCCGTATTCAGATATGGTTTTACCAGATCGCTATGTTCGCGAACCGCTGTAGCCAGATCTGTGAAGATAACTCCTTTTGCTGCAAGATCAGCAGACAACTTGGAGTACACTGTACCGGAATTGCGCTGGATAACCAGGCTGCCTTCCGCTTGGTCCTTAACCAGATCTTTAATGGAAGCTGGTACTTCTTCAAGTGAAGCAATCGCTTCACTTGCTTTGTATGTGCCGTACTCGCTGACATTCCAGCGTTCAATTTTTTGTTTTTCCAGTTTGGGAAGCGCAAGCCCACTTGCAAGCTTAAGGGCTTCGAGCCGCTGCTCGGTCAACCAGCCGGGTTCATTGTTGCTTTCCGACAAGGCGCGAAGCGCTTCAGATTCAACCGGAAGAATTGTTTGTGTAGTCATTGATTATCCTCCTCCGTTTTGTCTTTACGCTTCTTGACCTACAGTTTCGTCTGTGATTCCCAGCTCTTCCTTAACCCAGTCATATCCTTCAGCTTCCAGACGGTGAGCAAGCTCAGGTCCGCCAGATTTCACGATACGACCTTGCATCATTACGTGAACGTAGTCAGGCGTAATGTAGTTCAACAGACGTTGATAGTGAGTGATGATCAGGAAACCGCGATCTTCGCTCTTCATTGCATTAACACCGTTTGCCACGATTTTCAGAGCATCGATATCGAGACCGGAGTCAATTTCATCAAGTACTACGATTTTCGGATCCAGCAGCATCATTTGCAGAATTTCGTTACGTTTTTTCTCACCACCGGAGAAACCTTCATTCAGATAACGGTGAGCAAACTCAGGATTCATGTCGAGTTCTTTCATTTTACCTTCCATTTGACGAATGAACTTGATCAGGGAGATTTCGTTACCTTCTTCGCGACGTGCATTGATAGCACTGCGCAGGAAGTCAGAGTTCGTTACACCCGCGATTTCACTCGGATATTGCATAGCCAGGAATAGACCTGCACGCGCCCGCTCATCTACTGCCATATCCAGTACATCTTCACCGTCAAGAGTTACTGTACCTTCTGTTACTTCATATTTAGGGTGCCCCATAAGTGCAGAAGCCAGCGTTGATTTACCTGTTCCGTTCGGACCCATGATTGCGTGGATTTCTCCACCTTTCATTTCCAGGTTGATGCCTTTCAGGATTTCCTTACCTTCGATCGTCGCTTTCAGACCTTCAATGACGAAATTCGTAGCCATGTGTATTGTTTCCCTCCATTGATTAAATTGATGTGTACTGTCGAAAACGAAAAAGCGCCTATTATATCTGAACAGGGCTTCCCCTGAATTTCTCCTGTGCTCCAATCTTCAAAGCAAGAATCACTTTAGAATAATTCTAAACTGATTCTCAATGATAATCAAGTCATTTCCTACGATCTCTTGTCCCGTGCAGGAAACATTATTCTACCTGATTCTATCTTAAAAGCCCGTTTGAATCAAATAACAAAACTTCTTCGTCATAAATAGACAGTGAGAAAAATCACAGGAATTTAACCTTTTAACGAATCTTCTCCTCTCAACCGAAAAAAGGACCTATCCATATCATGGATAAGTCCTTTCGATAAATAACATTACATTTTGAGCGTCTCGTTAATCTTCTGTACCTGTTCGTCAAAATCCGCAACGTCCACCACCGGCGTCATTTCGCGCGGCACTGGACTATTCGGAATGGAAATCCATGAACGGCATCCGTTGTATTCAGATAATACGGGAATCTCCATCGGTTCCTTCAAACGGTACACTCGGAGTATCAATACGTGAAGTGGATCTTTGCGTTTCCACCTTAAACGGTCTTCGGCAAAATCCCCAGTCCACATATGAAAGTCATGAAGTCGATCCAGCATCTCCTGATCTCTGATTTCCAAATCCTGCGTCACTTCAGCATATGCCGTGAGACGGATCGTCGAAGCTTCAGGCACCCATTCGGCCAGTGATTCATCAACATAGAAATGATCAGAGGACTTAATCAGTTCTTTACGCTGATGTTCATAAGTCGGATACAGATAGAACGCTGGACTTTTCAACTCAAAACGTCTGGTTTCCTCCACAATCCCGCCTTTACGCATCACCATAACCTGACGACCCGTTTCCAGTGCTTTGATTGCAGAGGCCCATTCTTTTAATGCCGGTATCGTTGTGCCTATCATAACGTTCCCCTCCCGAAATCAGTCTTGTCAGCAGTATAGACGCTTGGCCTCGTCCTGACAACGAGTAAGGGCAGATAAGCAAACTGTATTTGTGGACGACCCACTAACTCGGCAGGTAAAGCTGGGATTAGCCCAAGAAAGAGCGAAGCATCCACATATGTTTCTCCAGATCCGCCTTGAAGCCTGTCAGCATGTCGGATGTTGGTTGGTCTTCCGCAGCATCTGCCACTTCAATACCTTCCTGATACTCGTTCGACAATGTAGCAAAATCCTCAATCAGGTTCTGTACCATAGTCTTAGCGTCTTCCCCACCAGCAGCCTCTTGAATAGAGGAAAGCTCCAAATATTCTTTCATCGTAGCCGCAGGGCTGCCCTTGAGGGTAAGAATACGTTCAGCGATTTCATCCATTTGTACAGTCACTTCGTTGTAGAATTCTTCGAATTTTACATGCAGTGTGAAAAAGTTAGGTCCTTTTACATACCAGTGATAGTTATGAATTTTGACATACAGGACGTTCAGGTTTGCCACCTGACGATTAAGTACTTGTTCCACCGATTTCGCTTGATCTGTTTTGTTTTTTGTAGCCATCTTAATCCCATCCTTTTATTATAAAATTAGTCTGACATTCACTTTAAGCAGGTCAACCTGCCGTCAATGACAGAGATTTAACAATTCGGCTCCACCCTGTGGCAGAGAGCCTTGTCGGCGGTATTCCTGTCAACCGTCCGGCCTATTTGTTTTTACCCGTGCACAGGAAGTTCGAAACAAGTCCGGTATCACCTGTCTCAAAAAAAGGGTACAAAATCACAGTTATTTCCGATATACTGACATATACCAAGCAAAGAAGTGGGTTTTCTCCTGTTTCTTCATATATATGGAGGTGGCATTCTTGTCCCAATATCACCCTTTAACACCCCAGGATGCAATCGAACTGGCCAAAACATTACCGGGTCCGTTTGCGGCAGATGCGAATTTGGAATGTCGTGAGATTGGTGACGGCAATCTGAATTTGGTCTTCCATATCACGGATCGGAACTCCGATAAAAGTATCATTATCAAACAGGCTCTTCCTTATGCGAAAGTGGTCGGAGAATCATGGCCATTGTCTCTGGTACGTGCCAGAATTGAACGGGAAATCCTGCAGGAAGAGTATCGTTTATGTCCAGGAATGGTACCCGAAGTGTACCATTATGATGATGATCTGGCCTTAACCGTGATGGAAGATTTAAGCGATCATGTGATTATGCGCAAGGGCCTCATCGATGGCGGAACGTATCCTCTTTTTGCAAAACACATTGGGGAGTTTATGGCAAGGACTTTATTTTTCACGTCAGACCTTGGCATGAACCAGCAGTTGAAGAAAGAGAAACAGGGCAGATTCGTCAATCCGGATCAATGTAAAATAACCGAAGATTTGATCTTTGATGAGCCATATCGCATTGCGGAGAAAAATAATTATGAGGCTTCAATTGAGGACGAAGCGGAAGCACTTCGCACAGATGGGGAACTTCATCTTGAAGTCGCCTTGCTGCGTGAGAAATTCCTGACACACGGTCAAGCCCTGCTTCATGGTGATCTGCACACAGGCAGCATTTTCGTTACGCCTGAATCGACCAAAGTCATTGATCCCGAATTTGCTTATTTTGGGCCAATGGGATTCGATGTAGGTGCCGTGCTTGCCAATTTGCTTCTCCATTACGCCTCGCTGCCAGGTCGAATTCAAGATCAGACGGCTCTTCATGAGCGTGAAATGATTTTGTTGGATATGGTTCGTGACGTATGGACTGAATTCGAATCCCGCTTCCGTAGTCTGTGGACTTCCGATTTGGTTGATCCTATGGCTAAGGCACCTGGATACGAAGATCTTTATGTACAACAAATATTCAGAGACGCTACTGGCTTTGCTGGCGCGAAGATGGTCCGCCGTATTGTCGGACTCGCGCATGTGGCAGATATCGATACGATTGGGGATGTCACAGAACGTGAACGTGCTCAGCGCAAAGCGCTGGCGATTGGTAAAGCACTTATCAAGCGTAATCGTAATCTGAACACAATCGGTGAACTTCTGGATACAGTAGCTACGGCGGTTTCTTCTATTAAGATTTAATTCTAAGTACACATACAAGCTTAACTTACGGAACGGAGGAACATCCATGACAACCGCTGAACATCAGCCTCTGTCCTCTCTGATATGGAAACAGGACAAGCTTGAAATGCTTGACCAGCGTCTGCTGCCTGAAACGATTCTGATGCTGAAACTATACACGCCGGAGGAAGTATGGGAATCCATCCACTCAATGAAAGTACGCGGTGCGCCGGCGATTGGAATTGCCGCCGCATTTGGCGTCGTGCTCGGTGCCAAGGCATATGACGGACTTGCCATCCAAGGATGGCTGGATCATGTAAAATCCATCTGTGCTCATCTCGCCACTTCCCGTCCAACGGCTGTAAACCTGTTCTGGGCGCTGGATCGCATGATGCAAAAAGCCAGTGACCTCGCTGAATCCGGTGCAAGCATCGAAGATAGCAATTCTGCTCTTGAAGCCGAAGCTCTCTTGATTCAAAAAGAAGACGAAGAAGTATGCCGCTTAATCGGAGAAAATGCTCTTCCTTTGTTCGCAGACGGTATGGGAGTACTCACACACTGTAATGCAGGTGGACTTGCAACCGCGAAATACGGTACGGCGACTGCACCGATGTACCTCGCTCACGAGCGCGGCATCAACCTGAAAGTATTCGCAGACGAAACTCGTCCTGTCCTTCAAGGTGCACGTCTTACAGCCTTTGAGCTCCAGCAAGCCGGCATTGACGTTACTCTGATCTGCGACAACATGGCAGGCATGGTGATGTCCAAAGGCTGGATTCAGGCAGTTATCGTTGGTACAGACCGCGTCGCTGCCAATGGGGATGTAGCAAACAAAATCGGAACATACAGCGTAGCAGTCCTTGCCAAAGCGCATAACATTCCTTTTTATGTAGCCAGCCCACTGTCCACCATTGATCTGTCTACGCCATCCGGAGATCTTATTCCGATTGAGGAACGTGCTGCGGAGGAAGTAACCGAAGGATTTGGCAAACGTACAGCACCACAAGGGGTGAAAGTATTCAACCCGGCGTTTGACGTAACGCCTAATGAATATGTAACGGCCATTATTACGGAAAAAGGCGTTGTTCGCGCTCCTTTCCAAGAGAATTTGGCTGCCCTGTTCGCCAAGGCCAAGGATGAAGCTTAAGAAGTGGAAATAAGTTTGAGTGGATCGTTTGATATAGGATTGTTACATGTAAATCAAAGAGAGGGGCTTCCCAGAAGGGGAGCCCTTTTTTTGATCGCTGATTATTCAGGGATTTAGATCATCTTGAGCAATGCTTCTACACCCGTCATGCCCACCGTAATGCCCATAGCCTCAGCTTCCGTTGTCACCGACTCCATAGGTGCATGCAGCAGCTGTTCCAATGTGCGCACGCCAACCGCCCGAGCTGCAATAATTTTGCGATCCCCAAGCTTTTCATTAAGTAACCCTACATCGAGTGCTCCGCACATAATATATCCTTTGGATGTATTAATCGTCAGTAATGTCGTTTTGGGCAACTTAACCTCTACCCCGACCAAAACATGCTCTCCAACCACAATCGGCTCCATCGTCACCATAATTTCCCGATACACCTCCTCTTCCACAGGTCACGATAATTGTATGCCTCATTTTGGATAGCCGTGTGGACACCTGCCGTGTTTTGAGAAAAAGTAAGTTGTTTTTGGATGAAATGAATGCATTGCTTTTAAATGAGTGTTAAACGAAAAACGCAAAAAAAGAAATTTGTACATGAATCAAACACTGAAAACCGGAGGGTATTTTTGTTGTGTTGGTAGGAAGCGCAAACCTTTAATCGTTATAGCAAAGAAACGAAGAAAGAGGTTGTTCGTTTGTTAGTATAAAAAGTTGGGTTGGGTTTACAGTCGGATTATGGATAAGGTTGTGATTAAATGTTACCTTGAATCTACCTACAGTCTGCGATAAAATATCATTGTTTTTTCTCCTCACAGACTAAGGTTAGTGAGAGTATGCTTTCATGGGAATAATAAAAAGCCACCTCTAACATGAGGCAGCCCCTTACTACGCTATTCTATGTATTATTTACAAGTTGCTGTTCTATAACGCATATTCTCAACTTTCCATTCAACCATACCTTTGATCCTTACGTATTCTTGAGCTAGACCTGCTTGATGGTAATCATTAAACTGCTGAGTCTTAACATCTAGAAAACTAATTAACTTATTTCGGATATCTTCCATACTTTCAATATGGTCTTTCAATTTCTTGTTTCCGTGATGTTTAGAATTCTTTCTTTTATATGGTAAGCGCGTCTTATGCTGTCTGTGAAATGCTAAGAACTCTTCAATAAGATTATAGAGTTTTGTGATATTATAATCATCCAAATTAGCCATGAAGTTTGAAACGTTAAACTTAACTTGCTCGTGCGTTGCTTCATCTCAGATAAACATTCCATCTCTACGGATTGAAGGAAGCACTTCATTTGTTACTCATTTACGAAACGATTTCGCTACGGGCTTTCTACTGTCAAAAATAACATCATATAATGCTTCTTCGTTTATAATTGTAGCAGAATTCTTTCTTCCAATTGAGTCCAGCACAGTGTGGGTTGAAACCACATCCTCGTTTAGCCGCTGTTTAACATCTGGGGATCGGAGACCGAGAATATTACATACATCTTTTAATACAAACCAAGGTTCACCGTCTACAAAAATCACTTTAACTTCATTTTCATCAAATTTAAACAAGGAACTATTGCTCACTAATCAAATCATCCTATTCCTAATTTAGTTTATGTTTTATGTGCAAGCGACAGTCCACCTTCAACCTGTTAACAGGCAGTATTCCATCCTTACATCAACTTAACTAGCTCTCCTCATCTGGTTATGTATTGTGTTGCTATATCTTGCTATCTGATATTTAATTCCTCCTCTCATATACATTTTAATTCAAGAGGGGTCACATCGTTAAGACTAATGGAAAAGAAATTGGATATTTTCAATATGAAGGCATAATAAAAAGCCACCTCAGGAATGAGGCAGCTCGCTCACTGATTTAACCTAAGCTTTACATGGAATCCATTACTTCATCGATGTCGAAGTCCAGAGAGTTATCACTGTAGATTACTCGGTTAATTAAAAAGTTTCCAAATATAGAGAGGGAAAGACTAATATGTGTTTTTTTCTTATCTACTATCCAATAGCATTGATAACTTATCTTTCCAGCAGCTAGATCTTTCTCTTCACCAACATATGTAGTAACACGCTTGCCGTTTCTATCAAGAATATCTCTGTTGTTAATAGATCCATCATATGTATCAAATAGGTCTCGCTTTATGCTAAAATATTCATCAATTAGGTCATCTGTAGTTCCGTTTGTATTGTATGGATCAAGCACATAGACTGCGCGCACTAATTTGTTTTTGTAAAACATGTAATTTAAATCAGCATTTTTCCTAAATCCTTTTGTTTTATACACTAAAATGGTGAAATCTTTATCCTTGACTGTTTTCAATATCTTTGATTTCTCTTTCTTTTTAACCTGATTGACTGTCATTCCCCAATTCACATTTTTAAAATCATACTTAGTTGCTGCTGCTGCGGGAGCCAATTGAGCCGAAGTAACGAGTAATAGTATTACTAAAAATGATAAAACTAATTTCTTCATATGTAGACCTCGTTTCCTAATTGTGGAATAATTATACCATGCCAAAAGGAGTGGGTCTACAGAATCAATTTGACTTACTGTTAATCAATGAAAGACGAAATTAATTAGTTAAGCCTATATAATGGAATAGAGCGAGGAATTAGCATAATAATTCAAGAGTAGCACAATCATTAGGAGGAAATCATGCAGACAACAAAATCGTTTATTATAACAAATGTTACATTGGACCAGTCATCCTACTCGATTAATGATTATATAACATTAACGAAAACTCGTGACAATGATGTGCTTATAACCTGTAATTCGATTGGAGAAGTATTAAGTGAGGAAGATTATCAGTCGAATGGAGCTATATTTTTTGATGCACTAAGACTGGGTTGTCCTAAAATCAATATTAGAGTTGCTCCTACATCATTTACAACTGATCAAATCCTTTACGATATTTTAAGAAACCGTAATACTTTCTTGTTTAAGTTTTCATCTTCAATCAGCGATGATATTGAAACTTATGAAGGAACATCAATTATTACAGAGACTGAAATAATTAATATAAGAAAATTCCACGAGCTATATATTGAGCACAGCAAAAAGCAAAAACTTCAACGAACTGAAGCAAAGTGGAATGAAACAAGATGGAATTATGCATTAAACCAATATTTATCAGCTTGTTCAAGTATTACAGTAGATCAGAGCATTCAAACCCTCGTAACAGGACTTGAGTCTTTACTAGTTAAGGGGGATGGAAATATTCAATATAAAGTAACTCTAAATGCAGCTCTAATTCTAGGAAGTACATATGAAGAAAGAACTGAAATCATAAAGAAAATTAAGAAAATGTATAATCTTAGAAGTAAAGCTACACACGGTGAAATAACAGAATTAGTGAGATTATTAAAGAAGCCCGATTTATACAATGATTATTTTGAATTGAAGAGCATAATTTCCAAATTACTCTTGATTACTGCCAATATGCCTGAACCAGAATTATTTGAGAGATTGGATAAAGTGTTGCTTGGTGGGCCATCTTTCTTGGAGTAAAATTAGATACATTAATTGAGGGGGAGGACATAAGTTCGTCCTCCTTTTTGTTTACACTTAAACCAAAGATCGGGAGAGGACACCCTGTTTCCGTTTAGGAAGTAAGGTTGTATGTTCACTAAACCATTCCATACGATAAAAAATCCATTCAACTCATCCCACATGTCTTGAGAGCATCTAATTCTGAATTGGATAAAGCAATATTCCAAGAACTATAGCACTGCCAATAATTGCGGTAATCTTAGTTGTGTCAATTTTAGACCTTCATATTGAGTTAATTAGTGACAATCAGAAAAGACGTATGATTAGTCGTCACAAAAAAAGATTTATTCACCTTACAAATCCATACCAGTCAACAGCCTGCCCCATTTATCAAACGTCACAAAAAGCGTCACAAAATCGAGTCACAAATGATTTTTTTAGCGTTTCCCAAGTCCTTTCAAACACTTTTGAAAACGAATGAAAGCTTGTCCCATAAGGCTCCATGACGTGTACCAGTACTTTGCGGCTCTATTCCAAAATCGGATACTGTAGTTGCTCCGCTCATGATATATTTTGGATGTATTAATCGTCAGTAATGTCGTTTTGGGCAGCTTTACCTCTACCCCGACCAAAACATGCTCTCCAACCACAATCGGCTCCATCGTCACCATAATTTCCCGATACACCTCCTCTTCCACAGGTCACGATAATTGTATGCCTCATTTTGGATAGCCGTGTGGACACCTGCGGAAAAGGATTGGAAATGAATGTGGTTTTACTTTAATTAGCCCAAGTGGTTCGCTCATTTTCTATGTCTTCAGCACTATGATTATAGCAATTTTAGTGATATAGTGTAATGAAGCGTAAATTTGCTGACATATCTTTTAACGGGGCTGGGATGAATGAAAGAAACCTTATCCAACGAAGAAGAAATCGGCTTTTTGTTCAATGTCGATATTCTTATTAAGAGCCGCTCGAATGCATTGGCACTGCAGTCCCTGTTGGAGTTCATAAACAAAGAGGAACAAATTGCGGACTTCCGGATTCAATCCGGCATAGAGCTTGGCAAAATTATTGAAGTGACACTGCAGTCCAAAAAGGACTCCTTCGCCTTTCTTCATAAAGAAAGAAAAAAATCACAATCTAATGCAAGACAGAAGAACTCATCACCAAACCAAGCGACGGCTCCAACCGTTCCAGTCTTACCACAGTCCGATATCGAAACACCTGCTTCCCAACACACTCCTTCGTCCGAAGTATCCAACAGTACCAACGGAAATTCATTCGATGTATGGATTGATACCCTCATCAAAGAAAACCGTCTTACACGGATTGTTGTGAACAATAAGAACGGCAAGCATCAGAGCATTCCATGCCGTATACTGAATTTTGATCGGGATAGCAGCATTGTCAGTGTGTACCATGTGGACGAAAAACAAGTCTATACGTTTCGAACCAATGAAATCGATGAGTTTTTGTAATCAATGAGCATTTAAACGAAAAGCAACTTACGCAGGAAATCTTTAACCATTTCCCGTGCAAGTTGCTTTTTTCAGGTTCATTCACATGTAACAATGAACTGGGACCGCTTGAATAGATCATAGCTTCACCCATCCATTGCAGATCGTCATGCGCGATCTTTTCCCCGCTGCCATACGTCCATTGCTAATAGCAACCACCCAACAATAAAGGCTACCCCGCCGATTGGCGTGATGGCTCCCAATATTTTAATACCCGAAATACTCAGTACATACAGACTGCCCGAGAATACGATAATTCCAATAAACAGCAAACGTGCAGCCCACTTGAGCTTAGTGGAGGGTCCAAGCTGACCCGCTGTGAGACCTATGATTAGCAGTCCGATTGCATGTATCATGTGGTATTGTACTCCGGTTTCATACACCGCTATGGCGTCCGCACCGATGCTTTCCTTGAGCATATGTGCACCAAACGCTCCAATAGCCACCGAAAGCATCGTCAGTACAGCACCCATCATCATCCATTTCCGTTGCATTTGCCTTCTCTCCCTTAGTTCATCTCTTAACTATTCATTTTAGCGAATCCTTGCCGTGTTTACCAGCAAGCTACGATGCAGAAGGCATTCATATGTCTGGTTATATATACTTCCCTTCGCTTTTGCCTCAAAATCGACGAAAACTGGCGTGAAACCTTGATTTTTATCGATTTTTATGGAAAAGTAAAAAGGAGTGCCTTCATTCTCTTAATTAGAATTATCACATTGAGAGTAGGTTAATTACACTCATGACCACGAGTAAGGAGGGATAATCCATTCATGGATAATCAAAATAACCGGAATAACAATGATACTTATCAATCTGGCTTCGGTTCGGATCATTCAGATCCCAATCATGACAACCCATTTACACCTTACCCCTCCTCCCTGGAAGATCCACCCGTGGGTCGATTGAAACATTCTGGACCTGGTATTGCAAGTTTTGTGATTGGATTGGTGTCTATCATTGGTTACATGCTGACTTTATTTATTGCCACGATGGCTATCAACAGTGCAATTGGTGTCGTAACCACACCGATCCAAGTGGAAGAGATTGCATTGCATCCAGCAGTTGTTCTGGCTTCTCTGGCTGTTCTGGTTTGTCTGATACTTAATCTCGCAGGACTCATACTCGGCGTGATTGGGCTAGTGCTCAAGAATCGAAAAAAAGTCTTTGCTATCATTGGTACCATCCTCAGTGGAGTCATGATTCTGGCATTTGCCGGGCTTATTATTGCAGGTATCTATATGGTTTAAAAGCTTACATCAGGCTCAAATTCATTTCTCAAAAAATTGTAACGAAATGACACTTGATCCCTCTCATCTTCATCCATTTTAATGGCCAAATTTTCGTATCCAAAGGAGATTGACATGTCACGAATCAAAATTTTCACGGACAGCACAAGTGATCTGGCCCCAGCATGGATCCAGCAGCACGATATCGGTATTATCCCATTATATGTCGTGTTCGGTGAGGAATCACTGAAGGACGGTGCTGAAATTAAGCCGGAACAGCTCTATGAACGTGTAAGCAGGGATGGGCGTCTGCCCAAAACGGCAGCACCTTCACCTGCTGATTTCATGACGGCATTTCAACCTTACATAGAACAAGGATATGATATTTTATATATCAGCTTGTCCTCTGAACTCTCGTCAACCTATCAAAATGCAAGATTGGCCAGTTCCGAGTTTCCGGAAGGTCGCATCTCTGTGGTGGATTCTCTGAATCTTTCTTCCGGGATTGCCCTGATGGTCATGAAGGCGGTTCATGCAGCAGAAAAAGGGCAGAGTCTGACCGAGATTACACATCTCGTCGAAGCCATCAAACCGAATGTGCGAACTGAGTTTGTCATCGATACGTTGGAGTATCTGTACAAAGGTGGACGCTGCTCCGGCATGCAAAATTTGATTGGCAGTCTGCTCAAAATTCGACCAGTCATTCGGGTAACCGATGGCAAGATGTCACCTGCATACAAGGTTCGTGGCAAACGGGAAAAGGCCCTGGAACAAATGCTGCAAAACACACTTAGTCATAAGGAACAGATCGACCGCGATCTCGTAATCGTTGTGCATACCATGGCCGAGGAAGATGCGCTTGATTTGCAAAAATCTCTGCAGGAACAGACCGGAGCACGAGTGGAACTGACTACGGCTGGTTGCGTTATATGTAGTCATTGTGGTCCCAAAACGATCGGTATCATTTATAACACTGCTTTATAAAAACGCTTCTTATCACACAGCACATTTTCCAGATACAATTACGCGTCCGCCTGCTTAATCCATTAAAGATCATGCCAAAAGGGCATCCCAAGCTATCGCAGCTCAGGATGCCCTTTTTCTATTGTAAACATGTAACCTTAATAACTTTTTGTTTTCAAGTCATTCAAATTTTTGAACGCATATCCTTGCTTACGAGCCTCATCAATGATGGAAGCCAACGCCTCCGTGTTATCTTTCGACACAGAGTGAAGCAAGATAACTGCTCCTGGATGCAGCTGTTTCAATACTTGCTGACGTGCATAGTCTGCCCCTTTTTGAATTTTGGTATCCCAATCTTTGTAGGCGACCGACCAAAACACATTAACGTAACCTTGGGCGTGGCTCTCTGCGAGCGTCCGGTTGTTGAAAATACCACGTGGTGGCCTCAAAAAGGTCGCTTGCTGTCCAGTCAACCGATTGACCTCAGACCGTACCTGATCAAGCTCTGTTTTTAATTTCTCATTGGAAACTCGGGTCATATCAGGATGGCTCCAGGAATGGTTCCCCACAATATGCCCTTCTGCGGCCATTCGTTTCACCAGCTCAGGCTGATCTTTCAGATAATGCCCGGTGACAAAAAATGCAGCAGGCACTTTCTTATCACGCAGAACATCTAATATGGCTGGTGTAAAGCCATTTTCATAACCGTTATCAAACGTAAGATACAGTTCTTTCTGTTTCGTATCCCCCAGGAAAATGGCATCGTTATGCTGCAAAATCTCCTTAAACCCTTCCTGATCAATGGAAGGCAATTGACCGTTTTGACTTTTTTTGAAGCCAAAGTGATACGCTCCATTTATTGGCGACGCTTCAGTCTGCGCTGGTAATATACCGAAAGCCAATATGGCCAGCAGCATGTAGAGAACCATTCGCTTCATTGCTATCCGCTCCTGTTCCTGAAAAATTCGGTTTGTCGTTTCCTATCACGAACACCTTCAGGTAATATGCCACAGGAACAGCTAATGTATGTAAATTTCAATCACAGATCGCTTCACATACATGAACCAATGGGGCGCCACACTCCAGTTCTCCATTCAAAACCGTTTATTGTCTCGCTCGGGATGATGAAACAGTTCGAGTAAGGTCTGGGGTTTCCCACTGGAAGCCAGCCACTCTCTAACCATTTCTATCGCACGTGTCTGACCGTCACCACTATCCCGCCAGGTGAGCAGCTCAATCACTTTAATAATTAGGGCAGACATATTATGGTTATCATGTTCAGAGCGATCTGCCCGCAATTTATGATAGAGGGCCTCCTGCTCCCAATCAAGCAAAATCTCGTCGCCAATGGTAGGCTTCATCAAGGTGTATGCTCTACCACATCCTGAACAGCGAACCGCACTAACCTGTTCTTGGGCAAAGATTGCCCGGATATCCTGATCGCAATCCGCGCACTGGAAATAAACCTGTATGTTGTGTATGTTATTGTTCATGATGGTGTTCCTCCTGCTATGTATGTACTACATCTATACCCGAATTATCATTGATTCACGCTAAAATTCGTCAAATTCAGAAGGTGCTATAATATTGAAAATATGTTAAAATATTATACATATCATAAGTAGGAAGAGGCGGATATCCATGTCAAAGGAAGAGCGTAACATTACCTGGCAGCAATCCAGTTTAAAGAGGCAGGACAGGGAGAAGCATAACGGTCATCGCAGTCGGGCCTTATGGTTCACCGGGTTATCCGGTGCAGGAAAATCCTCGCTTGCATTTGCTCTGGAGCAATACCTGTATGAAAAAGGGGTTCATTGTTACGTGCTTGATGGGGATAACGTACGTCACGGATTGAATCGGGACCTTGGCTTCACGGCTGAGGATCGACAAGAAAATCTGCGCCGGATTGGTGAAGTTTCCAAGCTGATGGTAGATGCCGGGTTGTTTGTTCTTTCTGCCTTTATCTCGCCGGATGCACAGGATCGAAATAGGGTAAGACAGCTCTTTGAAGCTGATGATTTCATTGAAATCTATGTACGTTGTTCGATCGAAGAGTGTGAACGACGTGATCCGAAGGGGCTTTACAAAAAGGCCCGCAGCGGTGCAATTCCACATTTCACCGGAATTTCTGCCCCCTATGATATTCCAGAAGATCCTACACTAATCATTGATACCGAAGAGCTTTCTGTTGAAGAAGCCGTACATGAAATTGTTCGGCATCTGGAACGGGTCGGTGCATTTCAGCTGCCGCAGCCTGTAAGCAATGCCATCGTTCACTAAATGAAAATGGCAATCATATTGAATTACCTCCCGACTACACATACATCAAAGGCGCTGCCTCAAATGGCGCGCCTTTTTGCTTTGTTCATTTCCGGATTTACCGAGAGAATCATTGCCCTACGACACCTGCCTGCATATTCAATAGTTTGCTGAACGTGCCTACCGGATCCGTAGATAATTGCTGATATCCACCTTGCTGGATAACCCGACCCTCATCCAGAACGATTACTCGATCCGCTGTTCGAATGGTGGATAGTCGGTGGGCGATAACAATAACGGTGACATGCCCTTTTAGGCGCTCAAGGGCTTCATGAATATGCTGTTCGTTCTCGCTATCCAGCGCACTCGTCGCCTCATCCAGTACCAATACAGAAGGGTTTCGAAGCATGGCACGGGCAAGCACCAAACGCTGACGTTCGCCGCCGGATAAGCGGATGCCCCGATCACCGATAATGGTATCTAATCCTTGCGGTAGTTTGCGGACAAACGTTGCAGACGAAGAAAACTGTAATGCATGCCACATCTGTTCCTCACTGGCATTCGGATCAACCAGGCGCAAATTTTCACGAATGCTGGTATGGAACAGAAAAGGGTCCTGAGAGACATAACCTATTGAACTTCTCCAGGCTAACAATCGATTCTCGGTTAAAGGCACCCCATCCACCAAAATCTGACCGCTCTCTGGACGAATGAGTCCCATAATCAGATCAATCATCGTGCTCTTTCCGGCTCCCGACTTGCCTACAATGGCCGTCATGCCTTTCGCCGGGATAGATGCATACGCCTCGGATAACGAGTAGGTATCACTGCCTTCATAGCGAAAATTCACTTGCTGACACTCAATGGATTCCTTAAGCACCAGGGGCTCAATGGGATGCGCATCCCCACCTTCCTGATCACTCGGCTTGGCCTGAGCCTTCATTCTGACCGAACGTGGACCGGAAACCGTTAATTCCTGATCAAATGGTTCATCAGCATGAACTGTTTTTTCGCTAATCTCACGGCTTTTTTCCGTCTCTGTCTGTAGCTCTCTCACAATCTGAAACGCGGGCAGCATGGAACTCATATATTCCAGATTGGACTGAATGGACGTGAAGCGTGGCCACAATCGGGAAAAGATCAGAATGATAAGCAACAAACTTGCCGGAGGTACTGCGAGCACATACAGGGATAAATAGATAAAAGCCGCAATAATGACAGCCGCCGATACCCGATGAATCAGTTGTGTACCACTATTCAACTGACTGAACTGAACCACGTTATGTTCAATCCGCCCACACATACGCTCAAACCAGCTGATATGTGATTTTTCAAGCATATTGCTCTTAATATCCTTGATTCCGTTAAAGTGCTCTGTAATGCCATTGTAATAGCTCTGAGAATATTCGGATGTCTGATCCCCGATTTGTTTTGCCCGCTTCACGAATTTTCTCAACACAATAAACAATATCAATCCGCAGACCAGGACAAGGGTGGTTAACTTGGCAGATAACCAGAAAGCCAGACCAATTTGAATACCGGTAAAGATTAAGGAAGCTGCCATTTGCAGCATAATATTCGTTCCCTGACTGACACGGGCGAGTTCGGTCGTTAATATATGATTAAAATCGGATTTTCGTTTTTGGAGGAAAAAAGACCACTGCGCCATAATGATGGCACGATAGGTTTCCATACGCAGCGTTCGAACAAATTGCTGCTGAATTCGCGTGTTGCGAATTGTCTGAAGACGTTGAAGCCAAGCCTGTCCGGAGACAATAAGGACAAAGGTCAACAGCACCAGCAGCAGCCTGCCATTTTCCGGAAAACGATTTAAAAATTCGGATATCCAGGGTAAGTGCAGACCTGTGGAGCCCATTTCGAAAATACCAATAAGGCTTAACATCGGAACGAGCATATATATGCCGATTCCTTCCATCAGACTGATGCAGATCATGCCCAGCAGGTTCCAATATAACACTGGGCCTGTTACACGATGCAGCTTGCGCATAAAGAATTGCAATTCCGAAATCATAGGTTATCCCCTCTCCGTCATCGTGTTCCTTTTGATTCGCCGCCAGAACCAGAGAAACGGACGTAACGGAAAATACAAAAAATGCAGTGAACGCGGAAGCGGCAGTTGATCTACATCCCAGGTACTTGGATACATACGTTCAATAAAGAAAAACAGCTTCTGCCTTGTGCTTCGCAGTGCGAACAGATAGGAACGATAACTCTTTACATCTGCCGGACTCTCAATCATCTCATTCATGAACACTACGCCGCGTCTCGCTAATTTCTCTCCTTCTCGTCTATGGGAGGACAACAAGGCGAGGTAATGGGCATCTATAGGGGTATCCAGCAATACTGAAGCGAGATGAAGAGACTGTGAACCGATGGATAATCTGCCTTCAGCTTTCAGGCGTCGCTCCACTTTTTTGACGTCCAGTGGCATGCAGCGAATCATCTGGTCGATATCCAGCAGCCAACGCAGTCTGAACCACCCATGTCTTGCGCCGTGCGTCACGAGATATGCCCACAGATCCTCCCTTTCCAGCATACGGACAGGCGTCTGGGTATAAGTGCTGAATCGGCTGCGTTTCCAAAGCAATTCAAAATCGGTTTCTCTTCCCGAATCCGGGTTAAGTCGCCAGTGGATCTCCACTTGAGTTCGTTTGACCGGGTGTTTGTAACAGATATGATGTTCCCGCCATTTCCAGCTGGCAACGGTCGGTGTTCGTTTGCCTTCCTTCGATTCATAACCAAGCGATTCAAGGATCTCTTCCGCGGACTCCACATCATCAAAAGGAATGAGGATATCCAGATCTTTAGAGGTCCGCAAGGATATATCTCCGTAAAGATCATGTGCCAATGCAGGTCCTTTGAGCGTAATATTTCGAATGCCTCGTTCACGAAAAGCACCACACACCTGCTCCATTTCGGCGGTCAGATGCAGCATGCGAAACGTATTGGCTGTATATTGCTGTCTCAGGTTTTCCACTACAAAAGCGGGAATAACCGCTGAATCCAACTCTTTTATTTTCAGATAGAGAACAGAGTACAGTCGATGATGATGGGCGAGCTGCAAAAAGAGCTTCCAGTCCATGTCCTCCATCCGTATATGGGCGTCCTCAGGGGTGATTGCTGTTAGATCGCCTTTAATCATGCTCAAAATCAGCTTAAGCTCCTGCGGAAAATCCGCTGTATAATTTCCCCATTCATGTATCGTAGACAATCTCTCCAGCTCCCCTCTCAGGACACCGCTTGCCAAACACGCCGACAACCGTATATTGGTCCATTGTATCTGCTCCGGTCACAATCAATTTCCCACTTCGCAGCCAGGCATGTGCCATCATTTGGCCTTGTTCATTCCGTGCAGTACCCATGTATAGAGTACTCTCCACTTTACGGCGTTCCAGCATCTTCATCGCTGCGATCGCCATGACAAGGCAACGGCTCTCCCATAAGGTATACCTGCTGGCAATGAGTATGGCTTTAGAAATATTTCGTATCGTCGTCACTTCACTTCGATGGAGTCCAGTCATCGACGTTTCATACATCGGTGTACCGAGGCCTGGAGCAATCTTGGCAAAAGGCATCGCCTTCAGTATTCGTGCCCACCCAAGGTGGACATAGGCTTCCCATACCAGTCCACGGATTTCACGCGGCAATGAACGATATGCTTTAATTTTTCGCAACATGGCTCTACTCTCCGCGGGTAACGTCAATTAATCCTTCATGTGTCAGATGCTCAAGGAATTGAACAACCTGTTCACGGCATAGCTCTGGTTCAATCTCATATTCTGAGGCTAACACTTCAATCAATTCATTCAATGTTCGTTCTTCACTGATCAGATCCCAGATTCGTCCACCCGTGCTTCCCAGGTTATAGTACTTTCCGTTATGAATGCTCATCATGACTTTTTCCCCGCCCATGTCACTGACAAGATTGCCTTCCTTCCGCAACACACGTTCTTCCCCATTCATTGGCTTCGTTGCTGTCATTGTCCTGTATACACTCCTTTACGTGCATGTTCTGTAATCCGGTCAGCCATCTCAAAAGCAGTAAAATCAGGTCCTGACCTCGTGATTCTGAAAACTTCGATACTGGCGGACAGTCGTGACACTGTCTCGAACAGCCATTGTGCCAGACCCTGCCTGGTCACAAGACCACTACGAAAGGTATGAGAGCACAACATGTGAAGGCGTTCCAATCCTGCAACTTCCATCAGCTGTACGGGTTTCAGCATCTCTTCCGGCTTTGGATCAAGTTCAAAAACAGCAGCAAGCGGAACCGGTCTATCATGAAAATAGTGCTGAACAGGTATCGCGTACTTCGTAATCTCTGCATGAACCGTTGCATAATCCTGTTCCTTCATGCCGAATCCATCAAGGCTGGGCTGCCATAACTTTTGCTGCGGATACCCCGGCGATACGATTGCTCTTCCCCCCGCATCCCATGTCAGTGCCACAACATCATCCGTCAAAAGCGGATAACCACGCGTAGCAAGTGCTGCGGATAATGTGGACTTTCCTGCACCAGAATGCCCAACAAATGCATACGCCCATCCATCAATGACCACTGCGCTTCCATGTAGAGGCAAAATGCTGCGTTGCATCATAATGATGGCCATACATGTGCCTAGGATAAATAATCGTACCTTTTTAATATCAGCTCCCGGTTCAGGAGATACTATGATTCTATTTCCCTGTTCCATAAAAAAAAGACCGCTATCTTCAATTCTAAAAAAAAGACTTCCATCCCGGGCAACAAAGTTGTCTCTCCCCACGTCCCACTCGTTCCAACGTGTTTTTAAATCAGCAATCTGGATGTGTACATCAACAGTGGCGGTATCTAAATCTGCACCACCCTGTACGATTTGGAGTTCGGGCAATGGAAATTGGCTCAGCCAACGCAAGCCATAAGCTTCATACTGCACAGGCAACAATGAATGACTCCTCCTTTGCAATTCTTCATGTAAATAAAAAAGCCCTTATATTCATATTGCTCAAATATAAGGGCGGAGGCGAAAAGATGGATTTGTTGCCTTTCCGCCCTTTAAGTATAATGGCACAGGTTAAAGCTTAATAACTTAGGAAGTAGGCGGGTCGTACATGTCAGCATCGTGAACAGTTATCCAGTCAATTTGTCTGTATCCTGTTCCCGCCATGGTTTGGTTCACTTCCAACACTTCCAGTGCTGGTGCTAGCCATTCTTTCTTTTGCATTTGCATCGTATTCACCTCCCTTCATGAGTCAATGAAATAATGAATCTTACTTCAGTTCACATCAATCATCCACTGGCAAGTTCAAAACTTTTGTATGAATCGATATACGATCAGGCTATGCATCATCAACCGCAAGTCCGGATGGGAAGCAAGCTCGGGTCGAGGGTTTGGAAAATTCGCAAGTGCCGACTTGATTCGCTCTGTGTTCAATATGCCGGCGACCCGGCTGTCAGAACATAGCGCACGTAATTCGGCAGTAAAATCGCCCCAATTGGGAATCATACGGTGCAACCAATCTGCAGGCTGGACTCCGCGTACTCGCTGATTTAATCTTACTTTGTCAGGCAGCTCGGGTGAGGTAGCCCGACGAATTAAGGACCGGTCCGTCCCCTGATTAACATATTGTTCTATCGGCACGGACAGACAGAAACGAATCACTCTGGCATCACTCGTAGGATCACGTTCCCATGTCCGATAACGAAGAGAGCATTTGGTGGCGACAGCACCATTTTTGTTTGCAATGGCCAGGTTGTTGAATTTCTCTGCCCGTACTTTAAGCGCATCTGCCTGAGCACCGCCTTGCAGAACAATAATGGATTTGAGCCGTTCCAATACGCCTGTTCGCCTAGCAAACTCCGGATGGATTAATTGTACCGATGCAGCCTGGGCAGCCCCCTTTGACATGGATTTGAATAATTCCGGATACGCTTTACGGCCCGTAATTTTGGCAATTCGTGAGAATTTCATCCCGGTACGTTCACTGTACTGCTGCATTTCCCGGAGCCACCGGAACCAGCGTCCGCTTTTTAGCAAACTGGCGTAATAATCCAGTGCCGGCCCCCAGGATACCGTGAAGTTGCCCCGTGCTCCAGTCAATAAAATGCCTGCATCCTGCTGGCTCGCTTTTTCATAGAATCCACGAATCCAGAATGAGTTCTCAAAGTATTTATAGGGCATTTCCATAATATCAAGCCAGGTATCTACTTCACTAAGAGGACTTCTCCCCTCGAAATCAAGATAATTCTCCGTGATATTACCGACGTGATTAACGGTAGACTGGATAAAAGGGCGTTCATCCGCTAACAGCGTTTTCGATGTATAATCCGTAAAATCAGACACCGGAACATAACTGTACGCATTTAACGTTTTTCCCTGTCTCCGCAGTGTTCCTGACGCAAATCCAACCACAGCTCCAGAATCCAGCCCTCCGCTCAAAGCAGCAGCCACCTGTCGATGCGTTCGCAAACGCGATCCAACGGCTTGACCAAATACCTCACGGAAAGCTTCTACATATTCCCCGTCGGACTTGAGTCTTAGAGGCTCCACTTCGTCCCAGCGATGATATTGTTTCTGTTCCAGCCTGCCATCCCTGAAGCTAAGCGTATGGGCTGGAGGCAGCTGGCTTACTCCACGATAGACGGTAGAATGGATATCTGCTGAGTCATGCATGTCGGGAATGGCAAGAAATTCGGACAACCAGATTTCATCCAGCTCTTTATGTACACCTTCCAGTTGCAGTAACGGATTCATTAAGGTACAGAAGGCAAACCGCTGACCATCATGCCGAAAATAAAAGGATCTCATGCCAGTAATGTCTCTGGCAGCGAAGAGTCTGCGCTTGCGATCGTCCCAGATGGCGAAGGCAAAATCACCAAGCAGTTTCTCCGCCATATGTTCATCCCATCGCTGATATGCACGCAGGATTAGTTCACTATCCGACAATCCTGCTAACTCCGCTCTCGATATAGAGAGTTGATCTGCCAGCTGTTCCCGATTATCCAAAATGGCATCCGCCGTGATGGTCAGACCGCTCACTTCATCAAATAAAGGCAATTGCTCCCTGACCGACTCTGGTGTAATCCACTGGGCGTGGCAGCTCAGGAAGGCTTCATTACCTTTCCAGACCCCAGTTGTATCCGCCGGAACGTGCCCCAGACTGGCATATAGGTGCCAACTGTCCTCCCATAACGCTTGCTGACCATCGGTGTGAACAATTCCTGCTATAGCGCTCATGACTTTCCTCCCCGAAGTATCTTGCGCTGTGAAGCCCAGGCGCTTAACTGGTTACCAAACGGAATCAAGGATTTGATACGCTGAATCTTGCTATGAGCAGAGGCGAGTTGTGCCTTCAATCGTTCCCGCTCATTGTACCCTCGCTCCAGCCGATTATCGGCTGCACGAAGTGCGGCTTCCAGTTGCCTGATGGTTGCGAGTGCGGCCAGTGTCGGATCAATCGCTTTTGGTTCACTCGTTCCAAGATTATTGCTATTGCCATCTTGAGTACTGCCCCCAACGTCTACAGGCTGCATCCGGTAACCATGCTGCCAGCTGCAGCCTGTTGCTTCGGAGAATTGACGATCTAGCTTCCCAATGACTTCCTCATCCGGGCCAGCTTCATAGCGCACACCCGTCCATTGCTCGGCTTCTTCCAGCTGTTCACTGTACCCCATCCGATGGAACAGATCTGCACCCATTACTCGGCAATAAAATTCAACTTCCTGTGGATTCAGTATATTTTTCCAGTTGTTAACAGAATCCTTATGAGCTTCCTGATGGGAGGACAGAAACGGATCACCGACACCCATACTGTAGAACATATTGGACTTTGTACTATCCGCAAAGCGTCCATATTGCTCTATTCCCTCTTCATATCCGATACCAAGAAAGCCACATAACTTTTCCATTTCGTCCCGAGGATTGGAGACGAGTTGTTCGTACTGAACTTCATAGGCATTCGTGTGTTTGTCCGCAAAATAATCATTCAAACGGAGCATACCCAGCGTGAGATCAACAGCTTTCATATTAAGATTCGGACTCTGCAAGCTGCGAATCAGTTCGAAGCCTTCTCCTGTATGGCGGTTTACCTTTTTGTAGGAAGCTGCTATGGAAAGGGGGTTACGCTGAAGATGAATGCGCTTGGACTGTGGAAACAGGCGATCCAGCCATTCCAGCATATAATAGTAACGAGGAGATTTATCTACGAGGAAGTCTGCCCCGCTCCCCTCCAGAAATCCGTTATAAATTTCAAGAGCAAAGCTTCTGCACGCCTTTTCAAAACCTTCGTCTGAGACCATGGCGCTATAAAACTGACGGATGATTGCACTTCCGCCATATGGGCGGGAATCAGCCTTCTGCAAATCTACAAGATTCATCAGAAACCACATCTCTTGTGTAGCAAATACACGGCTGTGATTTTGCAGCATCACGGTGGATAGCGAACTTCCACTGCGAGGTACACATAGTAGTAAGACAAGTCCGTTACCATGAACATCTACCAAGGGCAGCCTCTCCTCTGTAAAATTAAAATAAGCATGCAGTTGGTATAGCTCTCTTTATCTCAACATCGGCTATAAAAACCATAAGGGAATAGGTACAATGGATGATGTGCTTTCGACAACTTTTAGATACGATATGTATTCATAGTTTTACTCTATGATACAAAATGTATCATGTCAATCTTTTATTTTCACCTTTTCATAATATCTTTCTATCCACTCTATTCTGCTCTCTGTCGTTTAAGCACTTATACATTTTCTATCGTGCTTACTAGTTATGACTGTTGCACAAACATGAAAAAGCTCTGGAGCCGTTTACGAATAAACAGACCCACAGAGCTACTATTATTAATAATAAAAGATTAGCAATACCACATCGTTAACCACTCATCCAGTCGATCTTGCCTCCGACCCTTTCGCTGAAATGGGATGATGCATCCAGCCTTGCTCGTCTTCCTGATTGGCCTGAATTGCATCCGACATACCCTGCTGCACCTTAACCGTCCATAACACAGCAATCCCAGCAGCGAAAAAGAAAATCAGAGATAGAATTCCCCAGCGGGTTGACCCTGTTAATTGACCCACCCAACCGAATACAAACGGCCCAAAAATCGAAGAGAATTTGCCTGTAATATTAACAAAACCAAAATACTCTCCTGTTCTGCCTGCAGGCATCAAATTGCTGAACAAGGAACGCGCCGTCGATTGGCTTACGCCCTGAACTACGCCAACCAGTCCGGCGAGCAGATAGAAATGCATGGCTGACGTCATGAAATATCCCAAAATTACGATGCATATGTAAATGGACAAGCTGACCATCAACACCTGCTTCGCACCCCAACGCTGTGCCCATGCCCCCAATAACAATGTGCAAGGAAACCCGATAAACTGGGTCAGTAACAAGGCCAACATCAGATCGGCTGTCCCGATCCCAATGCTTGTACCGTAAATGGTTGCCATCAGGATAATCGTGTTAATGCCATCATTGAAAAACCAGAAAGCAACCAGCATACGCATCAACTGGGGAAAACGCCGTATCTGGCGAAACGTTTGGCGAAGTCTGCGTACGCCCACACCAGCATAGCCTTTCCATGACTTAGGCAATTCTGGCGATGCAGGCCGACGTGGGGCATGGCGAAATAATGGAATCGAGAACACCAGCCACCACAACGCTACCGAGATAAAAGCAAGCCTCGTTCCAGCAAGCGTACTTCCCATCCCAAACCAGCCAGGCTGCTGAATCATCAGCATATTGACCGCAAGCAACAGTCCTCCACCAATGTATCCATAAGCATACCCTTTGGAGGAGACCATCTCTCTTCGCTCGGCTGATACCAGATCAGGCAGCATCGCATCATAGAACGTGTTGCCACCCGCAAAACCGATGGTCGAAATAACCAGCAGTGCAGAAGCAAGCAGCCAGTCCCCCTCTCCAATGATGCTGAATCCGAGCGTTGCGATGATGCCAATGATGGAGAATACCTTTAGAAAGTCCCCCTTACGTCCCGATAAATCCGCTAAGGTCCCCAGCAAAGGGGTTAACAGGGCTACACATAACATGCCGATGGAATGGGTATACGCCAGATAAGATGCTGCGGTATCTGCATCCAGTGTTGCAGCAGCCACAGAAGCATAGAAGACGGGAAGAACCGCTGCAAGTACCGTCGTCGCATAGGCCGAGTTGGCCCAATCATACGTAATCCATGCCTTAATTGCCCGTTTATCCAAATGGTATCCTTCCTTTGCACACATCCCTCAAAGGGATGTTAAGTAAACACCTGTCCCTATTGTAAAGGAAGTTCATCACACTTGTTCACCGTTTCTGTAAAAAAAGTTCCGGACGCTCTGTGCAATTTTAGCTGATACTGGAAGGGAAACTCGCGCAATTGTATCATTTTATCTACTCATGCATCACATATCATCCCCGCCCGTGAATATACTTAATTACCGACAGGCCAAACTGTGCCGCGTAATCAATGGGGGGTGCCTACATGTCAAATTCACACCAGCCTTACTCGTTCGTCGTATCCCGGGAAGATTGGTCGCTTCACCGCAAAGGGTACCAGGACCAGCAACGCCATCAGCAAAAGGTTAAAGATGTCATCAAGCAGAATCTGCCTGATTTGATTACCGAAGAAAACATCATTATGTCCGATGGACAACAAATCATCAAGGTACCAATCCGCAGTCTGGATGAGTACCGTTTTGTGTATAACTACCAAAAGCAAAAACATGTAGGCCAGGGAGACGGTGACAGTCAGGTCGGAGATGTCATCGGACGTGATCCCGCTTCGAAGAAGCCAGGCAAAGGTGAAAAAGCCGGAGATCAGCCTGGGCATGACATCGTTGAAGCCGAGGTAAGCATCGAAGAATTGGAAGATATGCTTTTCTCGGAACTGGAGCTTCCCGATCTCAAGCAGAAAGACAAGGATCAGATTGAGACACATACCGTTGTATTCAACGATATTCGCAAAAAAGGCATGCAGTCCAATATTGACAAGAAACGAACCATATTGGAGAACTTGCGCCGCAACGCCACGACCGGCAATCCGGGTATTCACCATATCAGTCCGGATGATCTGCGTTACAAGATGTGGGAGGATAAAATCATTCCACAATCCAATGCGGTCATCATCGCCATGATGGATACTTCCGGATCGATGGGTTCCTTTGAGAAATATTGCGCACGCAGCTTTTTCTTCTGGATGACCCGTTTTCTCCGTCGTCAGTATGAGAAGGTCGAAATTGTTTTCCTCGCCCATCATACCGAAGCCAAGGAAGTGACCGAGGAGGAATTTTTCACGCGCGGCGAAAGTGGAGGCACTATCTGCTCCTCTGTATATATGAAGGCATTGGAAATTATTGATAGCCGTTACCCGCCTTCCAGCTACAACATCTACCCTTTCCACTTCTCGGATGGAGATAACCTGACCTCGGATAATGAGCGGTGTGTCAAACTGATTGGTGAACTGATGAAGCGCAGCAACATGTTTGGGTATGGTGAGGTGAATCAGTACAACCGCAGCAGCACACTCATGTCTGCCTATCGTCATATCAAGATCGACCAGTTTATGTATTATGTAATCAAAGAAAAAGGCGAAGTGTACAAAGCTTTGCGCAGCTTTTTCCAGAAACGGGAAGGAGGCAGCGTAGGATGACTGATGAAATCCGCGACCTTGAATACGCCATTGCCGAGATTATGGAAATTGCCAATGGATTCGGACTGGATTATTATCCGATGCGTTATGAAATATGCCCTGCCGATATCATCTATACCTTTGGAGCGTATGGTATGCCGACCCGGTTCAGTCACTGGAGCTTCGGGAAGACTTTTCATAAAATGAAGATGCAGTATGATTTTGGACTCAGTAAGATTTATGAGCTCGTAATCAATTCCAACCCTTGTTATGCCTTCCTGCTGGATGGCAATTCCCTGATCCAGAACAAGCTGATTGTCGCACATGTGCTGGCGCACTGTGATTTTTTCAAAAACAACGCTCGGTTCTCCAAGTCGAATCGCAATATGGTGGAGAGTATGGCAGCAACTGCTGACCGGATCAGCAACTATGAGATGGAATATGGTACAGAGGCTGTTGAAGCGTTCATTGATGCCGTTATAGCCATTCAGGAACATGTCGATCCACAGTTGATCAAACCCCGCCATTTGGACAAACAACGCTATATGGAGATGAAAATGCGGGAGCAGCGCGGGGAGAAAAAGCCAAGGCCGGAAGGTCGCTATGATGACCTGTGGTCCCTTGATGATATCCAGACCGAGGAAAAACCTGTGGAGGGCATACAAGTACATCACTTCCCACCAGAACCGGAAAAGGATATCATGTGGTTTATCCAGGAATTCTCTGAAGTGTTAACGGATTGGCAGCGGGATATCATGAGTATGATGCGTGAGGAAATGCTCTATTTCTGGCCGCAGATGGAAACCAAGATTATGAATGAAGGCTGGGCCTCCTACTGGCATCAACGTATTATACGGGAACTGGACCTGAACAGTGAGGATACGATTGAATTTGCCAAACTGAACTCTTCTGTCGTGCAGCCATCCAAGCAAAGTTTGAATCCCTACTATTTAGGGCTGAAAATATTCGAGGATATTGAACGTCGCTGGGATAACCCGTCCCGGGAAGAAAGAGAACGTTTTGGACGTCAACCGGGGCAGGGTCGGGCCAAAATGTTTGAGGTTCGCGAATTCGATTCCGACACCTCATTTATCCGCAATTACATGACCAAGCAATTAACCGAAGACCTTGACCTCTATGTATTCGAGAAAAAAGGCCCGGACTGGAAAATTACCGACAAGTCCTGGCAAAACATACGGGATCAGCTTGTATTTTCACGCATCAATGGTGGTTCTCCATACCTGGTCGTTCAGGACGCCGATTACCTACGAACAGGAGAACTCGTGCTCAAGCATCAATATGAGGGCATCGAGCTGGACCTGAAATATATGGAACGGACCCTTCCTTATCTGTACCGCCTCTGGGGACGTACCGTCCATGTGGAAACACGGGTTGAAGATAAACCGATCTGGTTCACATATGATGGCAAGAAGCACCACCGCAAGTTTTTATCATAAGAACACAAAAAAGCGGCAAGTCCCTGGCATATGGCGGGGACTTGCCGCTTGGCATTGCAGTAACTTAGAGAATGGACGGAGCTCCCTGCAGTCGCAATGGTACAAAAAAATCATGCTCCACTTCGCTTGCTGGCAATGGACGGCTGAAATAATATCCCTGAATTTCATGGCAATCATTTTGCATCAGAATATCCAGCTGTCCCTTCGTCTCGATCCCTTCCGCAATCACTTCCATCTTCAGGTTCTGAGCCATAGATATGATCGTGGCCACAATCGCCTGGTCACTTCGGCTCTCCGTAATATCCGTTACGAATGAACGATCAATCTTCAGTTTGTGAATTGGAAAATGTTTTAAATAACTCAGCGAGCTATATCCTGTCCCAAAATCATCCAGGCTGATTTTGACCCCAAGCGCTGTAAGTTCATTCAGAATACCTGTAGACACGGACGCATCCATCATCATGCTCTCTGTAATTTCCAATTCAAGATAGCGGGCGTCGAGCCCTGTCTCCGTGAGGGCATTTTTGACCTGCTCCACCAGGTTGGATTGATGAAACTGCTGACTAGACAAGTTAACGGATACCGGAATGAGAGGTCCGCCACTCGCATGCCAAAGCTTCATCTGTCTGCAAGCTTCACGCAGTGTCCAGTTTCCAATCTCATAGATCAAGCCTGTCTCCTCTGCCAGTGGAATGAACACATTCGGGGCCAGAACGCCCTTCTCCGGATGATTCCAGCGAATTAAAGCCTCTACGCCGATCATACGGCTGCCTTCTGTACGAATCTGAGGTTGATAATATAGGACAAGCTCATCCCGTTCCAGTGCTTTGCGCAAATACCCTTCCAGTTCAATTCGTTCATACAGCTCCGAATCCAGTTGGGCAGTGTAAAACTGAAAACCGTTCTTGCCGTTTTTCTTGACTTCATACATAGCGGAGTCGGCATGCTTCAATAACGCATCCGCTCCTGTTCCATGGTATGGATACATTGCGATCCCGATGCTTGCTGTAACGTAAAAGTCATTTTCCTTCAATCGATAAGGCAGTTGAATCGCTCGAACAATTCGTTCTGCCAGCTCCGCCACCCGTTCCTCCGTTCCCTGCTCATTCGTAACAACGAGTGTGAATTCATCGCCTCCCATACGAGCAAGCATGACATTCTCCGTCGCTTTTGGGTCTGAATCCTGGATTGCACGCATAATTCTGCCGCTAACTTCTCTAAGAAACACATCTCCAATGGAATGTCCCAGGGAGTCATTAATCATTTTGAAACGGTCGATGTCCATCACCATAACTGCAAATGAATCTCCTGTTGCCCCAGAAGTTGCAATCGTGCTCTCCAACACCTCATCCAGCTTGCGACGGTTTGGGAGCCCGGTCAACGGATCGTGCAGAGCCTGATGGCGGATGCTTTCTTGGGCCTGTTTCTCCTCGGTGACATCTTTGATCAGAATGTGGCTTCCCTGATGTTTACCATCAATCAGTACAGGTACTACAGCAATACTTAGGTCAAGGAGATTTCCCTGAACGTTCTTCATTTTCCCCATGAAATGCTGCTGCTCGCGGCTATCATCATCCCACACCACATGCTGCATTTCACTTGTCCAATGAATATCAATGTGCTGAGCAATCTCATTAATAGAACGATGAATGATCTCTCTCTCCTGGTACCCTGTAATTCGTGTGACTGCAACATTAATCCCTTTGATAGCCCCATGCGTATCCACTGAAATAATAGCGTCTGAATGGTTTTCGTACAGAGCCTGATACCACTGTTCATTTTCGAGAATCCGGCGATCCTTCTGAGATAAACGCTGATTAATAAAGATACCGAACAAGGTCAGCCCCAATGCAATAAAAGTACCCGCTGCGATGAGGTATGCGAGAAGTGAAGGCTCAATCTGCATACCCGATCCTACCATTGCGTCATGTGCATGATGAAATTGTGCGGCTGACATCCCCGTATAATGCATTCCCGAGATGCCCAGCCCCATAATGAGTCCGCTGCCCACCTTGTAAACCCAGGTATAACGTGACTGATGCTGCCGAAAGAAAAACATGAGCCATAAGGCAGCAAATGAAGCTAAAGCTGCGATCAGGATGGATAACACCACCCTGCTTGGTTCATACGTAATTGGAACCGACATGGCAGCCATTCCGACATAATGCATGCTGCCAATACCTGCGGTCATGAGCAATCCTGCGATCAGGAGCTTGCTTATTTTACCTGACTGCTGACCCGCAATATTTAACGCTACACCAGATGCAACGATGGCAAGCAAAACGGATAGAAAGACATCGCCTGTGGAATACGACACATGCATGGGAAGAACAAAAGCGAGCATGCCCACAAAATGCATGGACCAGATTCCCAAACCCATTGAGAATGCCCCGCAGGTAAGCCAGACATTTCGGGACATACCTTTAGCCAGACTTACCCGACCCGCAAGGTCAAGCGCTGCATAAGAAGCCAACGCTGCAATAATGTAAGATAAAATAACCAGTTCTAAGTTGTACGTTCCATGTAGGTGATCCACTCACTCTGTCCTTTCAACCGGGAAATGCCTTGTATGTATGCAAAATGTAAAAAAGAAGCGAGTGCGCTGTCTGGATGACAGGCACTCCCTCCACATCATTTGTCTCGTGACCACCGACTTGTTGTAAAGCCTAAGTCATACATCTCAAACCCGTTAATATTGTTGTATTTAGTCTAAACGTCCTAGCCCTGAAAATCAACACTTTTTTCCAGATGAAATGAATGTTTAAAATCCTCAAATTCCCATTCACCATGCGCCTTGGTGGCGTTTATTTTCCCCCTTTCCTCGCCTACCTTATTCACCTTGGACCCGTTCCGCCTTCTTTCGAACTTCGTCGGTCATCGTCTGCTCGTAGCCCTTCACATCAAGCTTGTTGAATTCCTTCACATATTCATCCCAGACCTTGTTAAAGTCAGCCGGACTGGAGAGGACCAGTTTGGGCACATATTTCTTTTGCAACTCCGTGCGTTTCTGCCCATAGATATGGGCTGGTGAGCCTTGATCAAAAGCAATGCTCCAAGCCGGGTACCATGGACGTTCTTCCGGCGCAGCGAACAGTTGGGAGAACGTCTCCACATCATACTTCTCCAGAATGAGCTTATCTCCATCCGTATAGGAGAACTGGGCAACTTCGGGTTGTCGTTCTACACCGACAGAATTACCGTCAGGCAGAGTCGAACCATTACCGTAACGCGGCCAGCTGTACTCAAAATATTTGAATCCGAACGATTGGCGAAACTCATCTGAATCTGTTTTCCGAATCATTTCTGGTGAGCGCCTAAACCGCCCCTTGTCATCCACTTCGTAGGTCTGTCCTTCGATCCCCCAATTGGACAGAATCTGATTCGAATCCGTTAACAGGTTATCGAAAAATTGGATAATACGGACTGGATCTTCCGCGCTTACGGTAATACCAATCCCACGGTTATTTACAAAGCTTGGCGGATCAGTATACTGATCCTTGGTATTTGCGTCGTATACAATAGGCAGTGCCAAATAACGCAAATCGTCGTTGCCCGCTTCCTTCAAATGGTTCATTTCCTGCCCTACCTGCCAGGCATAATCAAAGAATCCAAGCACTTTTCCACTGGTCACTTTCGCAAGATACTGGTCATAGTTGTCGACAAAGGAGGACTTATCGAACAGTCCCAATGAATTCATTTCATTGAGCTTCTGCATCCAGCGTTTGGTCTCTTCGGTCAGCCCGTAGTCCCTGGCTTCCTGTGTCTGCATATCCACCATGATGGCTCCATCATTCGGATAGCCTGCAAGATGCATCGCCGGGTTGGTAATTGTAAAAAATTTATCATCATACGTCAGTGACAGAAATCCAGTTAATCCTTCATTTTTGTGCTTGTCAGCGTATTGTTTAATCAGATCCATGTATTCATCCAGTGTAGTGATCTTTGGATATCCAGCCTCCTTCAATACACGACGCTGTACCCAGAAGGCTCCTTGATCCACATTCGGATTAGGCAGATAGTCTCCAACCACTGCGCTCATGGGCAAAAAATAAATGTTGCCGTCTTCTTCTTTCATCAGATTATAGTACGGCTCGTACACCCGTTTTATATTAGGGCCATACTGATCGATCAGATCGTTGAGCGGAATAAATGCACCCGCATCCACGATTTTGTCAATAGCCCCATCCGGTACCATCACATCCGGGTACTTGTTGCTCGCAATCATCGTCCCGATTTTGGTATCAATATCCCCAACAAGGTATTCAATTTTGAAATTAACCCCGGTTTGTTCTTCCAGCTTTTTGCCGATTGTAGTTTCGTTTGTGTTGATGTCCTTGCCGGAACCTGCTTTAAAATACGTGAAAGTGACTTTCTCTGCGCTTTCTTTACCCTCTCCCCCTGCTCCCGCTTCCGATTTAATCTCACTTCCTCCCCAGGAACACGCCGTCACCATGGTTAAAGCTAATACTGCCGGCAGCCAGCGCTTCAGCATGTGGTTAACCAATAGGTACGCACCCTCTTTCTCCCCACACTAATGTAAGCACTTTTATTATAAGGTTGAAGACAAACTTTGTTTACCGGATAAACTATAGTTTTTTGCCTTAGAATGTTTGATGCTTTGCCGGGTTTTGTTATTCTTCTAGCGGTAAACCCATTTCCACACGTGTACCTTCCCTGGGAGCGCTATCGATTTGAATATGGAATCGGCTATCGTAGACCAGCTTCAGACGATAGATGACATTCTGTACACCTACGCGATCACCCATTGAGTCTTCCGTTTCCACGTAAGAGAGCAGCTGCTTTCTTTTGTCCTCTGTCATACCTGCCCCGGAATCCTCCACCACACAGATCAGTTCTGTACCTATTCGCCGAATACGAAGACGAATCTCTCCACCTTCCTTCAGTGGTTCGATACCATGAATGCTGGCATTTTCAACAAAAGGCAACAATGTCATCTTGGGAATGGAACAATCCGCAGCCTCTGGGTCCAGATCAATCGTATAATTCAGCTTGTGACCAAAACGATATTTCTGGATTTCAAGAAAGCAGGTTACATACTCCAACTCTTCCCGTATGCTGACTTTATCCTGATTCCAGGTTAGTGCATTTCGAAAAATTTTAGCCATATGATAAATAATTCGTGCCGTCTCATCCTCATCTTTCATAAGACTGCGCATGCGGATGGTCTCCAGCGCGTTGAACAAAAAGTGTGGATTAATCTGGCTCTGCAATGCATTTAATTGGGCATGCCGCCGTTGTAACTCCAAATTTTTATGTTGAATGTCTGCCACGTAGACATCGTTAATCAAACGATGGATCGTCATCGTCATGCGATTGAATTCGGCTGTCAGCTGCCCTATCTCGTCCGTCGATTCCGGCTGTCTGATCGGTTCAAATCGCTGATGCTTCACTTTTTCCATGTGTTTCAATATTCGTGCCAGCCTCACGTGGATTGTGCGTGTCATCCAGATAATGATCCAGGTCGGCAGAATCAGATTAATACAAGCCAGTACAACGACGAGGTGACTGGATTTGCCCAATTCCTTGTAAATCTCAGATTCATCGAACACCCCGTTGATTTTCCATCCCTCCATTTCACCGGACAAAGAATAGGCCATTTCAAACTCTTTCTTAGTTAGTTGATCCATGACATCGCTATAATTCACGAGTTGACTCGTCCATGGGATACCAGAATCCGTCGAGTAATCTATTTGTCCAGCCGGATTAATCAGATAGAGGTTGCCCTGTACGTTAAGGTTCGTGAAAATCTGGCGAATCGTCGACGGCTTCAGATCCAGTCGTACGAACTTTTCCTTCCATCCGGGCAGAGCTTCATAATAATTGAGTTTGCGTAAAATACTGAACGTCTGCCGATTGCCTTCAGGACCGGATCTCATCAGAATGGGTGCGGAGTGTTCACTGTTTGCCAGCATCCTGTATGGCTCGGACTGTCGAACCTCTTCGGTCAGAAACTCAACTCCCCCGGAAGGCAGTACACTTTCGTTATCCACATATATTGTCAATCCTTGGAGGGAGCGGTAGCCAGAGTAATAGGTATTCAAGATTTTGCGAAGATAGGAATCGTAGGCTTCGATATATTGAACCGGATTTGTGTAATCCACATCCAGCATGTTATTTAATATACTGTCCGTATAAAAGCTTGAGGAAAAATCGGCCGCATTGCGAATTTCTCCCATAAATTGACTTCGAATCTGTTCCATTCCTTTGGAGAGGTCAGCCATTCGCTGGGATTTTACGTTCGATATAGTCACCTGATAGAAAATAACATTAGTCAGGATAACCGGTACGAGTACAAAGAAGAGATATAAGATGAGCATTTTATCGCGTAAGCGGATATTATTAAAAAAGTTGAGCTTCAAAACGTCATCTCCTACCCTTCATCCAGGATGCGATTTCGATATTCCGTAGGAGAACATGATTCCGTTTTCTCAAATTGAGTCGCGAAATAGTCACTGCTTCCGAACCCAACCCTCTCGGCGATTTCATATACTCGCATATCCGTTTGACGCAGCAGCTTCTTGGCTTCCTCCATCCGAAGCTGAAGCAGGAAGTCGTTGAAATACACCCCATACACCTTGCGGAAGCGTTGCCCCAAATAGACCGGATTCATGTAAAATTTGGAGGCAATACTTCTCAAACTGATATTGCTGCTGTAGTTGGCTTCAATATAATTTTTGATTTTTGTCATGGCACCCCTGTGATTATACTGACGCTGTTCCGCCAGCTTCCGCGCTGAATCCAGCATGAACACCGTCAACAGCTGCCTGGCCTCAGCCAATGTTCCCCGCTCCGCTTGCCATGCCAGAATTGGCTTGAACGAAGGTATCTCTTTCACATTCGCTTCAGCCGATTTCAGAATCGATAGTACAGCTGAGATCAGTTGGTGGATCGCCGACGTCACTGCAACAGGAGCGTAATTGGCCGTTCTCATGCCGGTGAACCATTCACTCACTGCATGCTCTAACGCCTGAACACGTTGTTCCTCCATAAGTGTCAGGAGCTCCTGTTCCTTTTCATGATTGGTATGCACCCACTGCACAGGCTCATGCTGCATGTCCTCATACAGGACGATCCCGCTCTTTTCTGAAATAAATTTATAGGAAACCGCCTTCAGTGCAGTCTGATAGGCATGTCCAATGAGTAAAGGTTCATAACAAACCTTCCCGATATATATGCTTACAAAGTCGTGGTTCATTTCAGCGAAGCAAGATTGCATTTGCCCGGCAACCGCTTGAAGATTCATTGAATAGGGACGTAGATGTTCCGCAGTTAACAGAACTCCTACACGTTCACCGTGCTCTTTCACATGCAAATACAAGCGATTTGCATACATCTTTCCAAGAACAGACTGCACAATCCGGACAAAATTCTCTCCCTTCCCGCCTTCTGGCCCCTCCTCTTGAACCATATCCAAAACCCGGAAATGTGGCGTGTTATTCTCAAACAGCAGATATGCCAGCGCGTCGCCAGCCCGTGTATCCGTCAGTTCAGTCCACTGTTCAACCGTTTCCGCATCCGATTCGCCATAGATAAACTGATTAAGTAATCTGGCATATTCCTGCTCACGTCTGGTTTGTTCAGCATGTTTGCACCGATTCAACTCCTCCGCCAGCTTGCGTAAAGTGCCTTCCAGTTCAATCTCATCAATTGGCTTCAAAATATAATCCTGTACCCCGTACCTCACGGCCTGCTGGGCGTAAGCAAAATCATTATATCCGCTCACGATGATAAAATAGGGCTGTTTGCCCTTGGTTAGAACCTGCTCATCACGCTCAACCGTGCGCCGGATTAGTTCCAGTCCATCCGTCTCTGGCATGCGGATATCCGTAATGACAACATCGGGTTGCAGCTGTTCGATCCGGGTCCAAGCCTCATCCCCATCATTCGCCTCTCCAGCCACTTCGAACCCGCAAGCTTCCCAACGAATCAGTTTTCGAAGTCCTTTGCGTGCGTATACTTCATCATCAACCAGCAGTACCCGATGCATGCCCATCACCCTTCCCATTGAATGACAATTGGAGTGTTCTTCTATTCATTAGCAAAAAGAAAGCGATTACATAATTTTTTTTGTATTATTCTTCCTTTTATTGTTAAGGTCTGTGTTGCAAAAAGTCAACAGCTTTTCCTGCATGCTATGCACAACAACTTCTGATATCCGTTATTTCTTAGTATGAATAGCATACCAAAAAAAGCACAGCCCATAGGCTGTGCTGGTTTCAGGACTTTTACCCGTTCACAGGTGCAGTCGTTTGACGGATCACCAGATTGGATGGCTCCGTAATGACTGGTGGAGTATATGCAGGATTCTCAATCATGGCAATCAGATATTCAATTGATTTGATCCCAATGGAATGAATGTTTTGATTGATCGTAGTTAAACCCGGTTTGAACACTTCCGCATAATAAGTGTTATCAAAACCGACAACCGATACATCCTCCGGCACCCGTAAACCATGCTTCTCAATTTCGTGAATTGCACCGAAAGCAGACATGTCTGAAGCACACACAATTCCCGTAGGCTGGTCCTTCAATGCAAGCAATCGGCGAGCTGCCTTACTGCCACCATCGAAAGAATAGTCGCAGACCTCCAGATACACCGTTGAATATGGAATACCGCAGACACGCAATCCTTCCCGATATCCATCCAGTCGAAGGTTGGCTACGGCAGGTCCAAGTGTACCCGAAATATAAGCAATTTTCTGGTGACCCAGTTCATGCAAATGCTTCACACTCATGGCAATGGCATTTGCATTATCCGTCGTTATGTATCCTGCCCGCTTGCCAAACAGATCGGTATCAATAAACATCGTCGGAATCTCCGCTGTGACCAATTCCTGAATACTCTTATTGTCTCTTCCTTCCCCGAAAACAACCACGCCATCCACATTTCGACTGCGGCAATGTTTGATAAACGAGTACGTCGGATCATCAAAACGTGTAGATAACCGAACAAGATCGTATCCGCTGTTTTCAAGCGCTGTTTTGATGCCTTCAAGCAACTCTGAGACAAACGGATTGGTAAAAGGGACCGTCAATAATACACCTACCGTCCAAGAACGGCGTTTTACAAGTCCACGTGCAACCACATTCGGTTGATATTTCAATAGTTCGATGGCTATATTGACTTTTTTGCGAGTTTTGTCACTTACATCGGGATAATCGTTCAGCACTTTGGAAACGGTTGCAACAGATACGCCCGCCTCTTTGGCCACATCATGGATAGAAGCCACCTGATCACCTCAACCTCTTTCAAATCCCCTGTCTCCGGCTGCATTCACTATAACATCGGCAGGTTTGTCTACCCATTATAGCTTAAAACAGCCAGAAACGGTATCACAGCTTCCAGCCAGTGTTACCGGCTATTCTTGATGATCCAATTTCCTTAGATCAAGTGCCAGTTTCTCCATAGTGGTAGCAAAAACCGCAAGCTCTTCTGAACGGGATGCCTGACGCCTTGCCCCTGAAGCTGTGTGCTTCGACTCTTGTTGAACACTGCTCAGCTTTTTCATGATCTGTGCCAGGTTCGACTGGATTTGTCCTTGAGCCTCACGGGAACTAGCCGCAAGTTTGCGAACCTCGCTGGCAACCACCTCGAATCCTCGTCCAAATTCTCCTGCATGCGCAGCCTCAATGGCAGCATTCAAGCCCACGAGATGACTCTGATCCGAGATTTCGCGAATAAGCTCACCCATTTTACCAATCTGATGAATTTCTTTAGTTAGCTCTCCCAGTAGCCCGTTGGCCTGATCCTGGGAGGCTGCTGTTTCCCTGGCGACATCCGAGATGGCCTGAGCATTTTCGTTCAATTCACTGATCATACCCGTCAGCTGCTGGGTAATCTGTGTAATCGCCAGCAAAGTGTGCTGCTGATCTTCAGCCAGTTGATTTAACTTTTCCTTTTCCTTCTTCTCGTAAGCCTCCAATACAAGCTGTGAATCAAGATTGAACATTTTACTTAGTGCCTGAATGACCAAATGCCAGCTCTCAGGGATAACTTGCTGGAATATGCTTGTTGCAATATCGAGGTAAACCATATACGTGCCCAGATAATAATCTTCGGACAAACCAATGCGGGAATGGACTAATCCGATTGCAATTCGCTGTTCAATATATGCATCATCAACCACACCATCGGTCATCGATAACCAGTATTGCTTTTGTGTTTCTTTCAACCGATCAATGGAAGAGAAGCGGGCAATCAGATCGACCAAATTCGGATAATTACCCACATGATTGTAGAAGTGGTCCACCACTTCATCAACGACTTTCACAAACGCAGGTCGATGATCAGCAAGCAATTGCAGATCTTCGGCGGTCAATCCAATATAATCAAGTTGTTGTTGTCTTGATATAGCAATATTCATAACTAGTTCTGTCAGCTCCTTAATAACCACAAAAAATAATAAATTGTAAATATCTGTATCGATTATAGACTAAACGACCTAATTTTACATATACCCTAAGAACTATTTGTCATGAAATTGACCTTCTTTGTCAGTTTATTAGCCTCCAATTGTGCGTTTCCGCATATAAAAAGACCCCTGACCCTGCTGTGAAGGAGCCTCACAACAGGCATCAGGAGCCTGATTCGGAATGGTTGTTGCAGATTAGCGATTCAACAGACTGCCCACATAACGGAGCAATTCATTGGCACTGGCTGCGGTGTAGCCATGTTCTTCAATCAACCGTTTAATCACTTCATTCATTCGTTTGAGTTGCGTTGCATCTGGTGTCTTTGTTGAAGTTGTGATCTTAACAATGTCCTTCAGGTCAGTGAACAGTTTCTTCTCAATCGCTTCACGCAGACGATCATGACTGCTGTATTCGAACTTCCGTTCCTTGCGGGAATAAGCCGAGATGCGGATCAATATCTCTTCCCTGAATGCCTTTTTGGCATTTTCGGAAATACCGATCTGCTCCTCAATCGAACGCATTAAGCGCTCATCCGGGTCCATCTCCTCATCCGTCAGTGGATCACGAATTTTAGACCAGTTGCAGAATGCCTCGATATTATCGAGGTAATTTTCGAACAGCGTTCTGGCCGACTCTTCAAACGAGTAGACAAATGCTTTCTGCACTTCTTTCTTCGCCAATTCATCATATTCTTTACGTGCCAGAGCAATAAAGTTCAGATAACGCTCACGTTCATCTTTTGTAATTGAAGCATGCTGATCCAGACCATCCTTGATTGCCCGGAGTATATCCAGCGCGTTAATGCACTGAAGATTTTGCTTAATCAAAGCACTGGATATCCGGTTGATGACATAACGCGGATCAATGCCCGACATGCCTTCATCCAAATATTCATTTTGCATCTCACGCAGATCAGCTTCTTTGTACCCTTCGACTTCCTCACCGTCATACATCCGCATTTTTTTGACCAAATCCATACCTTGTTTCTTCGTTTCCTTCAGGCGGGTAAGTATGGAAAAAATGGCTGCAGTCCGCAGGGCATGCGGTGCAATATGGACATGCTTCATGTCACTTTGCTGAATGAGCTTGCTGTATATCTTCTCTTCCTCGGAGACCTTCAGATTGTAGGGAATCGGCATGACGATCATCCGGGATTGCAAAGCTTCATTCTTTTTGTTGGAAATAAACGACTTGTACTCGGATTCATTCGTATGCGCCACAATCATTTCATCCGCACTGATCAAGGCAAATCGGCCTGCTTTGAAGTTACCCTCCTGTGTCAGGGATAACAGGTTCCACAGAAACTTCTCATCACATTTAAGCATCTCCTGAAATTCCATCAATCCACGGTTGGCCTTATTCAATTCTCCGTCAAAACGATAGGCACGCGGATCGGACTCGGAGCCGAATTCGGTAATGGTTGAGAAGTCGATACTACCGGTCAGATCGGCAATATCCTGTGATTTGGGATCAGACGGACTGAATGTTCCGATTCCCACCCGGTTATCCTCGGAAATGATGACCCGTTCCACTCGCACCTTGCTGATATCACCGCCATATTCGGTCCGAAGACGCATCTGGCATGATGGGCAGAGATTGCCCTCAATACGGACACCGATCTCCTTCTCCACTTCGGGACGAAGCTCCAGCGGAATCAGATGCAGGGGCTCTTCATGCATCGGGCATCCGTCAATGGCGTATACGGCGCCCTTTTCTGTCCGGGAAAATTGTTCAAGTCCACGTTTTAGCAGCGTTACCAGTGTTGACTTTCCTCCGCTGACCGGACCCATTAACAGCAGAATCCGTTTGCGTACATCCAGACGGCGTGCTGCCGAGTGAAAATATTCTTCCACCAGTTTTTCAATGGACCGATCCAGTCCAAAAATCTCCTGTTCAAAAAACTTGTATCGTTTGTGCCCCCCCACTTCTTCCACGCCAAACGATTCAATCATCTGGTACACTCGAGCGTGAGCCGTCATTGCCGGAGTCGGGTCCTCTCTCAGCAGTGCAATATAATCTTCAAATGTCCCGTTCCATGATAAACGGTCACTTTCTGCCCGATGTTCCGCAACGCGTTCAAAAATATTCATGCTTGGTACCTCCCATGGCTCCTTTAGTGTGATTGTCAACCATTCCGAATGGTATGAAGAAATCAATAGAATTTATGCTTCTGCTTGAATACCAATCTTGCGGTCCGGATAAGTCCCGCCACCTTCTGTCCAAACATCAGTTATTGTTGTGAAAAGTGTATTACATACCTATGCGGCAAATCGGATAAGTTGACCTCTTTTTTTCAATTTGCGACTCTGAATTTGAGGCTTTCCCTGTTCTATCAGACATCTTGTGCACTCAGAAAAAAAAGCATGGATATGATATAATGAAGGTTCTAAATTCACAAAATGGGACAATACATGGCCAGAGAAGAGCCACTTCAGGAAAGGAGCAGAAACGATGGCGGTAAAGTACGAAACGGAGTTATATTCACCTGTAAAGGCTTTTTTCGAACGACGCGGCTACGACGTGAAGGCTGAAGTCAAACATTGTGACCTGGTTGGAGTCAGATCGGATCAGAATGAGCCACTCATTGTGGAGATGAAAAAAACATTCAATCTGTCCCTTTTGCTGCAGGGAATGCAGCGCCTGAAGCTCAGCCCCTTCGTGTATCTGGCTGTTGAGCGGAACCGCAGCAAGCGTGGCGCCGTGAACCAGCGCTGGGGAGAATTGTCTGCACTGTGCAGACAACTTGGACTGGGACTTATAACTGTCACGTTTTACAAAACCAAATCCCCACTGATTGATGTGCTGTGCGAACCTGCTGCCCAAGTTCATGATCTGGGTGGCAGCACCGGTGTCCGTAAGGGTAGTATCCGACGGCAACGACTGCTGAAGGAATTTGACGAGCGCAGTGGTGACTACAACACGGGAGGAAGCACACGCAGACAGCTGGTTACCGCATACAGGGAAAAGGCATTACGTGTGGCTTCTGCTCTTCGCGCTCAGGGAGAAGCCTCCCCGGCCTCTCTCGCCAAACAGACAAGCGTGGGGTCCGCTGCGGCCATACTGCAAAAAAATTATTATGGCTGGTTCGAGCGGCTATCCCGTGGACGATATGTGCTGACGATTAAGGGTGTGCAAGCCCTGACCGAGCATGCTCACATGCTTGAGGATAATGATATGATTGAGCGGAGTATAAATGAACTAGAAACGGATTTTTCTCTGGTTCAACATAACGATAGTGAGCTGGAGCATATTGCGGAAGTAATGGAGCCCTACCTGATCCACCATAATAGGAATGTCTGAGGAAATGCAGCTTCCGGCAAATGAAGATGCAAAAAAGCCTGTCATCTCCGTGGAGATAACAGGCTTTCTCGTGTTTCTATATATAATTGCAATTAGAAGCTTGCTGCTACTTCAGAAGCCAATTTCAGACCTGCTGCCACGATGTCCTGGGAACGATCAGGTGAAGCATTGTGACCTTCAACGATAACCAATTCAGGGTTTTGGATACCCCAGAAGTTCAGTACGTTGGTTACATATTTTACGGACATTTCAGCGGATGCCATAGGCTCAACGGAGTACACTCCGCCACGCGCGTTCAGCAATGCTACTTTTTTGTCGCCTACCAGACCTACAGGGCCTTCAGCAGTGTATTTAAACATTTTACCAGCTTGGCTCAGGTAGGAAATGTAGTTCACCAGTGGTGCTGGAACAGTGAAGTTCCACAGCGGGAACGCAAATACCACTTTGTCTGCAGCCAAAAATTGATCTTGCAATTGTGCAGCCAGTGCAGCCGCTTTTTGCTCTTCTGGTGTTGCTTCGATACCGTTAGCTGCTTTGTAGCCACCAGTAATTACAGTGTTGCCGTAGTATGGAAGATCTGTATTGTAGAGATCCAGTTCGGTAACTGTGTCACCTGGGTGGGATTCTTTGTATGCGCTCAGAAATGCATCGTACAATTGTACGCTGACTGCTTGATCTGCAGGACGGTCGTTTGCTTTGACAAATAAAATGTTAGACATGTTCGTTCCCCCGTTAGTTAAAATATATGAGTGCTTCTCCTGAACTTACACTGAATGCAGCTTATATAAAGAAAACAACAACTCATTAATACATATTATATATAAAAATGTTAGTGGATGCAATAACGTAATTACTTTGGGGGTAACACATTTGCTTCCAAATTCACAGCCTGGAACTTCTGCTGGCTCAGGTCCCAGGCGCGAATTTGACCATACATTCTATCTTTTCCTATATCCGGTTTAGCTCCGGGCTGTAAACTCTGTGATGGACTCACTAATTAGATTCATGCCAAGCAGCAATTCATCCCGGCCGGGATGGCTGAAGTTCAGTCGGATGTACCGATGATCCTGCTCACCAGTGGAGCACAGAGAGCCTGGAAGAAAGGATACCCCTTTTAACAGAGCAGCTTTGAGCAGAGCTCCGCTGTCCAATCCATCCGGCAACTTAACCCACAGATACATCCCCCCTTCAGGAATGCTGTACTGGCTCCCCTTCCAGCCCGGACGCTTCAATAATTCGAGCATAAGCTTGAGTCTGGTCTTGTATTCCCGGTTCAGCATGGACAGATGATCGCTCCATTTAAAAGGAGAATGAGCAAGCAGTTGATATAATAACCGCTGATTCATTGGGCTGGACTGTCCATCTGCTATTCGCTTCACAGAAGCCATAGCCTGGATCAGAGCCGGATGTCCGGCAGCCCAACCTGTACGCAGGGCGGGTGCTACGGTTTTGCTAAACGAACCAATATAGAGAACATGTCCACCCTGATCCGCTGTATCCAGCGCAAAGAGGGAAGGATACTTCCGGTAGAAGTCTCCCGGCTCCAATCCATCGAAGTGAAGTTCACCATAGGAATCATCCTCCACAAGCAGTACGCCATAGCGTGAGCACAGATCAAGCACAGCCTCACGCCGTTCCATGCTCCACAGCACGCCGGTTGGATTGGAAAAACTGGGTGCAGCAAAAAGCAGCTTCGGTCTCACCTGCTGCATGTGATGCTCCAAAAGGTCAGGCAAAATGCCATCCCCATCACCTGTGACGGGTACGATTTTGGCACCCTGCATCTCCAGAACCTCGAGACAACCCGGAGAGGTAGGATGCTCAACCAGTACGGAATCTCCAGGTTCAAGTAATAAACGCATCACAAGATCGATGGCCTGCTGAGTACCTGTGGTCAATAGAATCTGCTCTGGTACTGTCCGGATGCCCTTACGCGCATTCCAATCGTTGTCCAGCCATTCTCTCAACGGTCTGTACCCTGCCGGCTCGCCATACTGCAACGCGGAGGGTCCGGAACTAAATACAGACACCGCTGCTTCTTCCAGCAGTTTGAATGGAAACAGCTCCTCTGCAGGCAGTTCTTCTGCCAAAGAAATGAAATACTCCCGGCCAGACATCTCACGAATGTCCCTTAGCGGTGATGTCAAAAGCCTGTTTGTACGGGAGGCGAAGAAATATTTCATCGGTCCGTTCCCCTTTCATCCCTAAATCCGAACTGTGCTCGTAGTCCGTAGCCCCTACAACCTATTCCTGTTGGACACTGAATATGACCAAACCGGGCACTTGACGAGTCATCGTACATAGAGATTCATGGAACCATGCTCGTCAGGATACGGTTTTGGTCTGCCTCGCATATAAAGCGTAACGTTCAATCGCCTGTGCCCTGCTGCTTACATCCAGTTTCACGTATATTTTACGCAGATAATTATCAATCGAACGTCTGCTAACATTAATCTCACTGGCTATTTTATCATAGGTTACGCCCTGAACAATTCTTTCCATAATAAAAGTTTCAGTTTCTGTTAATTCAACAATAAGTTCTTCGGCCGGAGACTCGACGGGCTGGGCCCACTCCGCACTGGCCAACCAGGATAATGGAATGGATACACATCCCTCACGCAGCCCGGAAATCAGATGAATCAGCTGGCTAGGGGAAGCCTGTTTGGATAGCATACCACTAGCACCAAGACTGATCAGATGACGAAATAATTTTACATTATCCTCGTCCGTTAGAATGATGATGTGACTATGTGCCGACAGATTTTTCATCTGGGCAATATACTGATCCGCCTGACCCTCAGGAAGCCGATAATCCATCAAAATCAGGTCGGGCTGGTGAATGTTCACCAGGTCAAGACCTTCGGACCCGGTCGAAGTCATCCCCCTTACCAACAAATCCTGTTGTTCTTCCAAAATCAATTTCGTACCCAGCATGCTGGTGGGGTGGATATCTACGATGACCACCTGCCATACTTTTTTCATTGTTGTTCCCCCTGTTATGTATTGGACAAATTCCTTTTCTACCATCAGCCATGATGATGACTCTATCCTTGCGACAGTCCGTGTATAGAAGAAGTAAAAGTCGGATTATGTCGAAAAATAGAAAAACACTTGATACAGCTGTAAGAACAGCTCTATTTCTACTGTATTTTGCTGTCGACACATCAGGACTTTTGTCTTCCCGAGCGAAGAAAGATCAAAATATAGTATAAATTTCCTGCATTTCTATCTAAAAAAGTCGAAAAACTTGCCCAAAGTTCCTACTTATTGCATCTATAAGAAATTGTATCCTAGGACTTCCTTCCGATGCAATCTCTTTTTATCCTATTACTCAAAGAATTTCATTTTTGCGTAATCAATAGGGGCATGATAGAATGAGGACTGGAAAAATTTTTGTACCTATAAATAACCAGGAGTGATGATATGAAACCTTCTGCCCAACCCTCTGACATCCATCACACCCGGAGCGCCAAAGGTAAGGCCGGATCTTCAGTCAAGCTGTTTCTGGTCATGTGGATTGTTCTCATTGCACTTGGAGTACTCGGAACCTACTATTATAGTAACCACCTCCAGCAACAGATGATTAATCAGCTTCAGACCCATAATCAACAGCAGATTGCGGCGCTCAAAGCCGACTACGAAAAGCAGCTAACAACGATATCCAAGGAAGTAGCGGAGCTGCAGGGCCAGGTGCAGTCCTTTAATGAATTGCTGACTTTCACCAAGGATAATGCAAACGATAAGACCGACAACAGCAACAAACTGTATACGCAGCTGAGCGAAGTCAAAAAACAACTGGAAACACTCCAGAAAAAGATGGACCTGCTCAAATGATTACACCCGTAAAAACGGTTAATCGTTTATTTATGCTTGCACTTGCTCCTTTTGTTGGATTGATATTATGCATGCTGCTGTTTCGTCCTCCGATTGAACCCGGAGACTTCATTGATTCCGGTCTGACTGAAGAGACCGTTACACCCCGGACCCAGGCGATTAGCCAGGAGCTTGCAGGGGCAAAAGAAGCTGCTGTTCAGACTTCTTCTTCTATTAAAAGAACAACGCAATTGTACAATCAGACGACGAGTACGATGTCTACGATAGTACAGAAGGCAGCAGTTCAAGCCGCTCGCCCGGAAACGATCTATAATCAGCGAATTTCCTCCAAGCTGGGCGTCCCGTATGAACGGATCGACAGTGATCGGCTTACGATTGAACTGTATAGGGTCAACCCAGGTCCCTATAAGGGCTATGCGATGAAAATTAAGCTTAAAGATCCCACGGCCATGAAGATGGCTCTGGACAGCGAACCTGGGCGTTCTGAGACAACGATGCAGGCGGTTAAGCGCCATGGTGCCATTGCCGGCATTAATGCAGGCGGATTCGCCGACAGCGGCGGCAAACGTTATCCGCTGAGCACAACCGTAATGGACGGCAAATATGTGAATGGTTTTCAAGCCAGCTTTAAGGATCTGTTTTTTGTAGGTCTCAATGATACAGGTAAGCTGGTTGGCGGTAAATTTTTCGACAAAAGTTCCCTGGATCGCCTACAACCGCAATTCGGGGCCACATTTGTACCCGTGCTCTTGCAGAATGGACAAAAGACTGCCATTCCGGCCAAATGGAAAGTATCACCCAAGCGGGCTCCACGCACTGTAATCGGAAACTACAAGGACGATCAATTGTTGATTATCGTGGTTGACGGTTACAACGAAGGAGGCAGCTCAGGAGCTACTCTTGAAGAGCTGCAAGGACGGATGTACAAGCTTGGCATCGTGGATGCCTATAATCTGGATGGCGGCGGATCGTCCTCTCTCATCGTGAATAACCGGGTTGTGAATAATCCTTCGGATGGGAGCCTCAGACCGGTACCTACTCACTTTTTATTTTACAAATGATGGTGTGAAGCATTCCTTTTCTTCCTATAATGGTTATAATAGAAGTAAATGAATTGTGCAGGAGGTGCCAAGTGTATGTCATTTTCGCTGACATTTTGGATTATTGCTATCGTATTGACGCTCTTCATTACAGGCATTCTCACTTCATCCTACAACAATGACAAGACCAAGGGCCTTTAAGGGCCAAGCCTCTCCTCGTGAGAGGTTTTTTAATTGGAATCAACCCCATATTAAATAAAAACAATTATTTAAAAAACAATCCAAACAAGAGACAAGGCTTAAAAGAATATGCAATTCTTCTAAGCCTTGTCTCTTGCTGCACAGTCGACGTTTAACACATCATCCATGGAATGAAGAAGGGGCAACGTCGTCAATAGCTAACCGCCTTTTCACTCCGGGTGTGTCCATCCTGATCGGACTGAACCTGGCTGTTTACCGATCCACCCTCTACCAGTGTCACGTAGATGCGCTCATGATCGACTGGCTCTCCGGCAATAATCTTAATTAATTGTTCAGCGGCTAGTGCGCCCCATTTTCGTTTGGAATAATCAATCGTGACCAGTCTTGGCTGCACATATTTGCTAAGTTCAATATTATCAAATCCGATAATATCAATATCCTGACCAATGTTTAACTTACTGTCAGCGAGCCGATCACACATCCCAATGGCCATCTCGTCATTGAGACAAAATACTCCAACCGGTTGAGTGTACTCCTGAATGATACGTTCAGCTGCACGTTCTCCGCCACTCTTCTCGAAATCTCCGGTGATCTCAATCCATTCCACATTCGCTTCCCGCTCGGATACCTGACTCACAGCCTTCAACCGCTGAGCCGAGTCAAATGAACCTTCCGGACCTGTCACGACATAGATCTTCGTATGCCCCTGTTCAATCAAATGCTCCATCGCAAGGGTCGCTCCTGCTTTGTTATCCAGCAAAACCTGATTAATGTTCGGGTGATCCAGTTCCCGGTCAAGAACGACAATTTTGTGCCCTCTGTCTGCATATTGCAACAGTTCCTTGCTCGCAAATGTATGATCCAGAATGACAGCACCATCAATCATCCGCTCAGGAAGCATTCGATGAGATTGTTTGCCGCTGCACACAATCAGGTCGTAACCTTGCGCGTTACATACAGACTTCATACCACTGAGCAAGTCTCCATATACATCCCCGCTAAAATCCGTCAGAAATACGCCCAAAATTTTGGATTCTCTCTTCTTCAATGTTCTCGCAGCAGCATTGGGAACATAGTTCAGCTCTTTGGCGATAGCCAAAATTTTGGAACGGGTCTCATCTGTCACTTTGTTGCTGCCATTTAGAGCATATGACACGGTAGAGATCGAAACTCCCGCCTGTTTGGCGATATCCTTGATACTGACCACATTCTTCGCTCCCCTGTTATGTTCATCAAGCCCTCCGAAATCGGAGGACCTGACATCTTAAATATTTTATAATCGTTAAAAAGGATTATTGTTTACAGGATTAACTGTAAATCTCAATCACATTATTCTCGCTCAGGCTTTGTTCAAGAGCCGTGCGTGGAACACGCAGGCCGCCGAGACGATAAGGTTGCTGCAGCCTTGTTGCATCCAGTTCCTTGCCGTTCAGCACAATACGTTGAACAGCCTCTCCGCTGAGATGATAGACGAAGGTTACTTTTTTACCCGCAAATTGGAAATCAAAATGCATACCATCCAAGCTAACAGGCAGCACAGGGTCAAGAATCAGATCTTCTTCCTCCTGACGAATGCCCAGGGCGTTCGAAATGAGCTGATTCATATAGATACCCGGTCCACTGGAGTAGATTCTCCAGCCGCCCTTCACCTGTACTTCGCCGGTGCGAAGCTTGTCGAATTGCTCCTGCGCTGCATAACGGTTGTTAAATTTACCGTCAGAGCTGCTGAAGTAGGCATTACTTTGACGCAGATCTGCGTTAGGAACAGCTTCCTGAATACCCACTGGATTGATCATGCCAAGGCCATTCCAGACCTCATCCGGGTTGCCCAGCTTCGCCATGGCTTCAATATAACGGATGTGAGCATGAACGTATTGCAAGCCTACTTCACGTCCGAAGTTGGATGCCTGCTCTGCACGTTTGAAATGAGTGCTGACGCCGCCATCGTACTGAGCTGGACGATTCATCAATCTGACGCCATCCGGGCAGTACAGCTTGTCCTTGATCAGTTCATAATGGGATTGGGCTTGCTCAGGTTCCAGCAACTCCGCAATCATGCTGCGTGTCATAGGCAGCAAACGATACTGAATGCCTGTCTCGCTGTCATCCGGATGAAGCATACGCTTCGCTTGTGCCGGATCTTCCATGTATACAAAGCCTGGAATCACATCGGTATCCAGCATATACTTGCTGAAGTCCCTTTTCACACCCGCTGCCATGTCACTTAATTCGGAAGAAAGCTCCGGCTTCACAGGCGCAAGTGCTGTGGAAAGCTGGTTCAACGTTTGATAAGTGAGCGCAACCGTCCAACTGCTGACCATATATTGCTTCAATTGAGCATTGGCAGGCTGTAATGTATCGTCCCAGTCACCATCTCCGTATGAGGAAAGGAATGTATCATGCAGGAAATGGCTGCGGATATACTCCAGTTCTTTCTGGGCATGTTCAAGCACGCTGGCTGGTTGATCCGTAAAGTCAAAACCATGTTTTACGGTATAAGGTACTTCTTCATTTAAAATGGAATAATCCTTGGTGGCAATCAGATAATCACTTAACACTTTAAGAGGCCAGACAATAATGTCACCATGGCTTTCTTCCTGCTGAACCTTGAAATACCGATCGAACATGAACCATTGCGGCCAGTTGCCATCATCTTCATACTGATGCGAGTACACTGTCTTCAGAATATCGCGAACCTGCTCGTACTTTTGTGTAGCCATAAAGTATTCAACCGGCCCCTGGCAGACATCCCGTGTTCCCCAAGCTGCGCCGCCATATTGCTCTAATCCATGCGGAACAGAGTAATGCACCAGCATATTGTGGGTGTACCACCATGCAAGAGCATTGACTTTGAACAACTCGTCTGCGCCTTGCTTTTGAGGCTGGGATAAATGGAACCCGTTCATCACTTCTGCATAGAAGGTCCGATAGGCGGCCACTTCCTCTTCAAATTTGCGTGTCGATGATGCAGTCTGTCCACCTTCCAACAGACCTTGAATGGTCAATGTCCATTCAGCACTGCTGTCCAGCTGTAAAGTTGTCAGTGATGCATCGCCTGCGTTTACTCCACTGGCCAGTTCAGTCTCATCGCCAACCTTCATTTGTGCTCCGTTTACCCGCATGCGGTACTCCAGATTCGGATATACTTCTGCACTGAGGGAACTGCGATCTGCCTTGAAGCTCAGTTCACCATTCTGCTCAGTAACATGAACAGGCAGTTCATATTCATTCACATTCATCGTAATCTGATTAGTAATCAGGTAGCGATAAGCTACCCCTTTTTCCGACTTGACATGAAGATGTACTTCAGGCGTATCTAATGTTGTATAATTCGTGATAATCAGCGTATCCTCAGCTGTTTTGTAATACCAGCGAACATAGTTGAAGCCCATTTCGAACAGGGAAGGCATCGTGAGCAGATGGAATTTCCCCTCAACCTCGACGTAGATCCGTTGACCGGATGATTTCGGGATATTGAGTGCACTACGTGCATTGCTCATCATTTTATTAAAGTTGGTATTACCCACAACCACGTGAGAATTGAAAATACCATACATATAGGAAGACGTAGTAATTACGTTCTGACCCAGCTTCACATTGTTACCACTCATCAGAATATGACCATGCGGACGCTCCACAAGCATTTCCTTTGCCTTGAGCACAATATGCTCATACGTATCTGTAAAGAAAGCCAGCAACTCACCATCCGCACGCTCTTCCTGATGTCTCTTCGCAGCCGGGAAGCGGGAATTCACTTCTTCTTCGGTCATCGATAAGACCTGCAAGGGTTCCCCTATTACCGGATGGAGAGATACTTTTGGAAATACGTTGGATACAGTCTGTCCTGTCTTTACATTCTCTTGACGCTTCGCTTCATACTCGTCCCAGGCCTGTTGAACTACATCCTGGTATTCAAGCTCCTTCACAACTTCAGTGTGATTGGCCTGGAAGAGTCCATAGAATACAAAGCGAGCTTCGCCACCCAATACGACTTTTTCGGACTGCAGGGCTGTATACGCAAATTCATACTGATACACTTCATTCGCAAGTGTCGGTTTACCCAAGCTTTCAGGGACATTCGTTTCCTTGTAACTCAGGCCAAAGAACTGAAATCCATCTGTGGAATAACCTACTGCACGGGTTAATGAGCCCTGTTGAAGATAAGGAAAAGCACCGCCCTGTGGCTGATTCTGCCGTGAAGCTACGATATATCCAAGCTTCGCATCCTCAAACACGGCATGGTCAATGTATTGCGACAAGTAAGCCTCATTACTGCGTACCGCACCCGGATCCGCATTGCCGACATCCTGGCCATAGACCACGTCGACCTCTTCTCCATTACCGTTTACGGTTACATCCCAGAACCATACACCTTGTGCTGTTGGAGCGAAAATAACCTGATAACCTACGCCCTCAGCGGTCCCTGTCCATACCATACGACTGCCGTCGGTGCTCACCTGACTATCGGAGTAAAGGCCAAGCATCGGAACAAAACGGATACCGGATTCACTGTGAAAACGCAAGTACAGATTGTTCATGGAGCCATCCACCGGACTACTCATCCACTGATTAATCATCGTTGTTCCACTTACCGCCTTGAACAAATCACCGCTTTCCCAGAACGTAAAGCACAGCTCACCGGATTGTACGTTGACTTGAGATTTATTCATGGTTTTCATATATCTATTTATATCCTCCTTCATTCATCGATAAGAACTATATCCAATTACACCAGCTTGAACGTACTCTCCAATGTATCGCGGCTATTTGGCCCTACGAAAATGTGGAAGGTTCCTTTATCACTGCGATGACTCAAATCGGAATGATGATAACGAAGCTGTTCTTCGTTTAATGTAAATGTAGCTGTACCACTTTCACCCGGTGCGAGTGACAGCTTAACATACCCTTTCAGTTCCCGCATTGGACGTACAACTTCACCAGTCACATCACGTACGTACAACTGAACCGTCTCCACGCCAGCACACTCGCCAGCATTGGTTACGCGTACCTGGATCGTCAGAGACTGATCAGCAGTCATTTCATGGCTTGAAACTTCCAGGTCACCATATTCAAACGAGGTGTATGACAAGCCGTAGCCAAACGGAAGCAGCGGATCATTCGGACTATCAATATATTTGGAAACATAACGCTCTTCCGTCTTTTGCGGATTGAGCGGACGTCCTGTATTAAAATGATTGTAATATACCGGTATCTGACCTACAGATTGCGGGAAGGACATCGTCAGGCGCGCAGATGGATTCACCACACCTGTCAATACATCTGCAATGGCCGCTCCACCCTCACTTCCCGGGAACCACGCTTCAAGCACCGCATCGGATTCTTCGAATACACCATGCAGGTCCAGCGGACGACCGTTGAAAATAACGCTGGCGATCGGTTTACCCGCTGCTTTGAGCTGCTTAACCAATTCCAGTTGAGCTGCTGGCAAACGAATATCTGTACGCGATCCACCTTCACCACTCATTTCGGAATCTTCGCCAAGTGCAAGCACGATCAGATCGGCTTTGCTTGCAGCTTCAAGCGCTTCAGCAATCTGTTCAGCGGTAATGGTGTGAACGTTGCTGCCTTGAGCCATATGAACTTTTCCGGCAGTAAGACGTTCCTTTAGAGCAGTTCCGAGCTTAACGGCATCCGCTTTGACGCCTTCACAGGACCACCATCCGAGAATGTCTTCACTTTGAGCAAAAGGTCCAATTAACGCTACATTGGCTTCCGGCTTCAGTGGAAGAACGTGATTATCGTTTTTCAACAATACAGCCGATTTGGTTGCGAGCTCGTAAGATACCTGACGATGTTCTTTGGAGAACACAATCTCGCGCTCACGCCCCGGATCAGCTGCACGAAGTGGATTGTCGAACAAGCCCAGCTTTTCTTTCAGCTGCAGAATACGAAGTACCGCTTCATCAATGAGCGTTTCTTCCACTTCTCCGTTCTTGATCAACTCCGGCAAATGATGAACATAACAAGGTGTCATCATCTCGATGTCCACGCCTGCACGAATGGCGCGATATGCGGCTTCACGATCATCTTCAGCTGCACCATGAGCAATCATCTCGCGAATGGAAGCCCAATCCGAGATCAATACACCATCAAAGCCCCACTCGTCACGCAAAATGTCTCGCATCAGTTTCTCATTTCCACTGGCTGGAATACCCTCTACCGTATTGAACGAAGCCATAACCATCTCTACGCCTGCATCCAGTGCCGCCTTGTAAGCCGGTAAATAGTACTCGCGCAAATTACGCTCAGACATATCGACCGTATTGTAATCACGACCACCTTCTGCTGCCCCGTAGGCTGCAAAGTGTTTTACACAAGCTGCCAAGCGATCCGGCTCATCCTTCAGACTGTCGCCTTGATATCCACGTACAAATGCCGCAGAGAACAGACTGTTCAAATAAGGATCTTCGCCTGTTGACTCCATTACACGACCCCAGCGCGGATCACGAACGAGATCGACCATCGGCGCAAAAGTGACATGTAGGCCAGATACGGCGGATTCGCGTGCTGCAATCTCAGCACTTTTCTCAGCCAGTTCGGTGTCCCATGAACATCCAATCGCTAGCGGGATAGGGAAAATGGTTTTAAAACCATGCACAACGTCCGCCATGAACAAAAGCGGAATGCCGAGACGGCTTTTTTTCAGGTAAGCTTGCTGCACATCAATGATGGCCTGTGCACCGGATAATCCCAGAATGGAGCCACTGGCATCCACGGACTGCTCTGTGATTCCCATCTCTTCCATTGGACCAGTGATCTGACCTTCGACATTGGTTCCTTCATAAAAGTTAGCGGTCAGCTGAAGCAGCTGGGCCGTTTTTTCTTCCAGGGTCATCTGTTTTACAAGGTCTAGCAACTGCTCGTTATTCATAGACATTATCCTCCACTACATGTTGTTGAAAGAAAGAACCCGGCTGCGTTCGGGGAGAGACCGCGCACCGGGTTCGATTGGATGGGACCGACAGAACACACCTGTCATATCCCATCTTGCTAACTACTGAATGATTACTTGAATTCTTTGTTCAGTTCATCCAGATAAGGCTGAACCAGGGACATTTTGCTGTTTACCCATTCTTTCCAGTTCGCTTCCAGATCTCCATTTTTGAGGATCAAGTTGGCATACTCATTTTGGTAGTCGAATGAAGCCTGACTTTTAGCTTTGGAATCGTACAGGTTGACATCCCAGTCGTATGTTGCGAGTGATTGACCTTCTGTACCGAGTTTTGCTTTTTCCTCGAACAGCTTCACAGCTCTTTCACGATAATCCTTTTTGATTGCAGGGTTCACAACACTGAAGTCGTCGCCCAGAAGATAGAGACCTTCGAAACGTGCTGGGTATTTGTCTTCCAGAACAGTTCCTTCTGGCAGCAAGCTAACCAGTTCATTGTTTTCATCATACTTCCAATCTTTTCCTTCGAAGCCCATGTTGATCAGCAATTGTCCTTCTTTGGTAGTCGAGTAGTCAATCAGATCCATGATCCGTTCGAATTTCTCGTCACTAATGTTCGGATTGAAGATCAATGCAGACCAGAAGTTGGCTTGCTCCATGTTGCGGTATTTCCCATCATCGCCCAATACGATTGCTGTGTGTACCAGATCATCACTATCTACACCCAGATTCTTTCTCATATCGGAATCCAGACCTTGTCTGTACGAAGCCAGTCCGCCCAGACTTGTTACTGCAGCTGTACCTGTTACTTTGAAGTTGTTTTGACCTTCATTGTTTTTCCATGTATAGAACTCAGGATTGAGCAAGCCATCTTTGTAGGCTTTTTGCATCAATTTAAGTCCTGTCAGCGTCTCAGGATCTGCTGGTCCCCAGTGGAACTGGCCATCTTCTCCCTTATAGAACGGAGAGTCGGTCATGGCATGTACACTGTTCGGCATAATGATGTTCGTCATGGCATCTGCCGCATTGTAGGACAGAGGTACAAGTTTGTTGCCCACTTTGCCTGGATCTTTTTCTTTCACAAGCTCAGCGTATTCATTCAATTCAGTTGTTGTATATGCATCTTTCAGTTCGAAACCAACGGCTTCAGCCCAGTCTTTACGAAGCGCAATGACACCAATTTGGTTCGTCAATGGATCAGCAGGTTTGTTCTCGAAATAGATTGGTCTTGGCAGGACGTATGTTCCACCTGTCAGTTCTTCCAGCTTGTCTCCAAGACCGGTCAACTTGTAGGCTGCTGCCACGTTAGGCCAGCGTTCTTTCCAGTCGTCCGGGAATTTGTAGAACAGGCCTTGATCAATACTGTTCATGGCATCGCCATGCACGTAGTTCCATACGGCTACATCCGGCAAATCGCCAGAGTTGATCCACAGACGAAGCTTCTCGCCCCATGAATCCCAATCGATATAGTTGTAATCCCATGTTACATTGAACTTGTCTGTCCAGAACTTGTGGAAATCATTATCCAAGTTCCCGTTTTTAATTTCTGTCAGGTTAGCTACAGAGATGGTCAGGTTGTCTTTGTAATTTCCCTCTGCATCTTTTTCGTTACCACCTGAAGCTCCTTGGCTGGAACAAGCGGTCACCATCAGCATAACTACACTAAGCGTGATGGCAAAGAGAGCTCTTACTGACAACTTTTTGTTCGTTTTCATGTTTTACCCCCATGTTTTTAGTAGAATTTTAATGCAAAAATCCTATACGTATAATCAGGTCTTGATAGCCCCTGTTAATACCCCTTTGGCAAAGTGTTTTTGCAGCATTGGGAAGAAACACATAATTGGTACCATGGTGACAAATACGGCCGCCATCTTCATACCCATTGAGAAATTGCTTGCTTGGGCAGCATCCACACTGGATGCATTGGATGCGTTCGTCTGGGATGTGACGATAATGTTTCTGAGTACATTCTGGAGCGGCAACTGATCCGCTTTTCGCAGGAATATCATCGCATCATACCAACTGTTCCAGTACGCCACACCGTAGAACAACGTGATGGTAGCCATAATTGGTGTAGCTAGTGGCAGAACTACCGAGAACAGAATTCTCCACTCCCCTGCTCCATCCAATCTCGCCGACTCCATCAGCGATTCAGGCAAGGTATAGAAGTAGTTCATCATCAGAATCATGTTAAATGCACTGAAGCTTCCCGCCAGAATAACGGACCACAGCGTACCTGTAAGGTGAAGTGATTTCATGATCAGGTACAGCGGTACAATACCACCATTGAAGATCATGGTGAACAGTACCAGGAAAAAGAGAAATTTCTTGAACGGAAATTTGTTGCGACTAAGGCCATATGCCATGCTTGTTGTCAGGAACAAGCTGAGTGGCAAGCCGATGACTAGCAAAATAATTGTATTTTTGTACCCCGACAGAATCGTTCCGTCAGCGAACAACGCCTTATAGGAATCCAATGTCCATTCTTTAGGGAACATCAAAAATGGATTGTCTGCATATTCTTTTTGTGTTGCGAACGAGATCATGATGACATTCCAGAACGGAATCAGAATCATCAGGGCAAGCACAAGTAAAATGGCGAAAATAATGTAATCGAGAAATGTCATTTTTTCTGTACCAATTCTCGGTTTTTTGTTAGCTCTCTTGCTCATTTCATTTTTCCTCCTCTCTTATCGGAACAAACCGTCTCCGCCAAGCCACTTGGCAAATCTGTCTGCGAGAAGCAGCAAGACCATATTCACGAGGGAACGGAACAAGCTGACCGCCGTCGAGAATGAGAAGTCCGTTGAAGACTGGAACGTAATCCGATAGATGTATACATCCAATACTTCCGATACATTTTTGGTTGCGGCATTCGCCAAGTTGAAGATCTGGTCGAAACCGGATGACATCAAGCCACCAACCGACAGAATGAACATGACAGTAATTGTCGGAAGAATGTTTGGCAATGTAATCTTGAACATCTGCTGCATACGGGAAGCGCCGTCAATCTGTGCCGATTCATACTGATCCTGATCAATACCGGAAATGGCAGCCAGGAAGATAATCGCACCCCATCCGCTTGATTTCCAAATATCCGTCAACAGCAGCATCGGTACAAAGTTGGACTCGGAACCCAAGAAGTTAATGGTTGGCAATCCAAGCAAACCAAGTGCGCTGTTTACCAGTCCGTCATAAGCCAGGACGTTGATGACTACCCCGGATACGATGATCCATGAAAGGAAGTGAGGGAACGTAAGAACCGTCTGGAACCACTTTTTCCCTCTGCGCATCCGCAACTCATTCAGCAACAGGGCCAGAATGATTGGGAACGGGAACTGAATAATCAGTTTCAGAATGTTGATGTACAGCGTCCGCCATACTGCGTCAATAAAGGTTGGGTCCCGGAAAACGTATGTGAAATTCTCAAATCCGCTCCATGGGCTTCCCCAAATCCCCAGATTCGCCTTGTAGTCTTTAAAGGCAAGAGACAGGCCACCCATTGGCATGTAGGCAAACAGGATCAGCCAGACGAGTCCTGGAATAAGCAGGGTGTACGTCATTCTGTGCTTCCAGATTTCACTCCAGAGCGAATTGCCTTTCAAGTTTCCCTTCAGCTTTTTGCTAGGTCCTTCGGCTGCAGGTTTCAAATTGCATCTCCTCACTCTACTTTGGTCTTGTCGTTATACAGAAAATCAAACATGGTTCTCAGGTGGTGCTCCCAGAATCTCCATTCATGGGTGCCCGGTGTCTCTACATACCGAAACACAAAATCCGTTTCCTGCATGTATGCTGCGAATTTGCGGTTCATATCCATAAACGGATCAATGTCACCACAACAACTCAGAATATCCGGTAAATTTCCACCTTGCTTCAACAGCTTGGCAGACAGTGCGTACAGGTCCTGATCGGGTTTCACCTGTAACCGTTCCCCAAAAACCGCTTTCATTTCCTTGATCATGCCTGATGGCATCTCCGGGTCATGAAGCCGGGTCTGGATATCAGTTACACCGGATAAGGACACCGCCTTGCGGTACCTCTCGGGATATGTCAGTGCACATTTCAATGCACCGTACCCACCCATGGATAGACCGGCGACGTAAGTCTTGGCCGGGTCTGTATTGAGATTGAGCTGACGCCTGCAGAATTCAGGCAGCTCCTGAGTGATGTAATGGAAGTAATTCAGGCCGTATTCCATATCGGTGTAATAGCTTCGGTTCGCTTCCGGCATAATGATGGTACAGCCATATTGCTCTGCGTACATTTCAATTGTAGTCAAACGTTGCCATGTACTTGCATTATCGCCTGCCCCATGCAGCAAATATAGCGTACCGCCTGAAGTGTCTCCGGAGTCACTGGACACTACATGTATGCTTGTATTCATGCATAATGTAGGCGATCCGGTTTCGATCGTTATATGCGCCATATGTAACCCCTTTCATCGTCGGCTGCTGTCTGTAAACTTCTGTTTTTCTGCCTTTGTGTTGCAACTTCCAGTGATTCCCCCGTATTTCGCTCGGTTATCGAAACGATTTTCTCGAATCGTTTCAAAACATAGCCAACGTTGATTTACTTGAACTTGATTACAACACTTTTTACGTGGAAGCGATTTCTTCGAATCGTTTCGAATAAATCATAATCCCGAAGTGCAAACCCTGTCAATAACCTTTTTACAAATTTCGCGCTTTTTTCTCGAAAAACTGATTTTTCGTAATAAAATTTGCGTCAAAAGACACTTCTATTATGCAACAATATCCTTTAAGTAACCGTTTGCACATTCTCATTGACATTGAACCCCGTTTGTATTAACATAAGTTCTAATTTTTGAGCCAAATTGCGGAAACGTTTCACCAATAGTAAAAATTCTTCTTTTTTTAGAAAGGATGTTACGATGTCGAGAATTATAGATTCTTTTGTTCATCATATTAATGAACAGCAGTTAAACGTACATTCTGTTCGGGTATTGCAGAATGGGATTACCATCGGAGCCTGGGATCGTACCCGTGATATGCGCCACTTACAGCATTCCGTCAGCAAATCATTTACCTGTATGGCGATTGGATTGGCATTGGATGAAGGCACGCTTACACTTGAATCCAGACTCGGTGATTATTTCACATCACCCACTCCTGCTTCTCATTTAACGGCCTTCCCCCCTGCGGATCTCACCCTGTACGATTTGCTGCGGATGTCCTCGGGGCATGATGTCCCCGTGTTATGGGCGGAAGAGCGAGCCACCCTTCCTGAGAAAGATTGGGCGAAATATTACATGTCCCTTCCTTTGAACAGAGTCCCTGGTGAAACGTTTACATATAGCAGTGCAGATACGTTTATGATCTCCGCCATGTTTCAGGCTGCTTCTGGTCAAACGGTTAAGGACTATCTGATTCCCCGGCTATTCGAGCCACTGGGTATTTCGAATGTAGAGTGGGAAACTTCCCCCTTGGGTATTACCTTGGGTTGTGCAGGCTTGCAGCTCACCAACGAGGAATTAGGCAGATTCGGTCAATTATTGCTTCAGGAGGGTTACTGGAACGGCAAACAGCTCATTCCTGCGGAATGGATTCGCTTGGCGACGGCACAGCAAATCCCTACGCCGGGAGACGGTGATTGGGGACAAGGTTATGGATATCAATTCTGGAGATGTTCCCATAACGCTTACCGTGCTGATGGGGCCAATGGTCAACTATGCGTTGTTCTGCCCGCGCTGAAATCGGTCGTTTCCATCAATAGTGACGAACAAAATATGCAAGCCATTCTGGACAATGTATGGTCAGATATATTACCTATTCTGGAGGGGAACATTTGAATATACGAACAGCTGTTGTTAAAGATTACCCGGAATTAAGAAACATTTATCTGGAGTCACGTCGCGCCCGTTTTCACTGGACAAATCCGGAGCACATGTCCCTTCAAGATTTTGACGCAGATACTGTGGATGAGCATATTATCGTGGCTGAACAGGAAGATGGACAGCTTCTCGGTTTCGCATCGCTGTACCTCCCTGATCATTTTATCCACCTTCTGTTTATCCATCCCGGGTTTATGGGCGGGGGCACAGGTTCACGCTTACTTGATGCGTCGATTTCACTCATGCAGCAGCCCGTTCGATTGAAATGTGTGTCTGACAACCACAAAGCAATTGGTTTTTACGAACGACAGGGTTGGAAAAAAGTCATTGAAGAAGGTACACCCGGAGAAAAATATTGGGTGATGGAGTATGACACGAGAGCTGAATCCCATTAGCTTCATAACGTATGATGGAAGTGGATGGCGATTTTTTTTTCACACAAAAAAGTATCATGACCTTCAGGAGGCCATGATACTTTTTATTTTACTTACCCGTGCTGTGGAAGCTGGGTCATTTCATCTAAACATTGTGCGCATATGTAACGCTCTTTGAACTCATTGACTTCTTCCATTGATCCACAAAAAATACATTTTGGACGGTATCTCTCCAGAATGATATGGTCCCCTTGTACTAAGATCTCTACAGGATCTCCCTCATTCATTTGATACCTTTTACGCAAAGATTTAGGCAATACGATCCTACCCAATTGGTCAACTTTGCGAACGACTCCAGCTGGCTTCATAGCTACGGCACACCTCTCCTATCTTACTCTAAATTTCTAGGTACATTTGTACTATGTTTATTAATTCGCCAAGATTTTGTCGAATCCTGCTGGAAATAAACATTTTTTGTCCTTTTTTTTGAAAAATGTTTTTTTAGCGAATTCTAACCGTCACTTATACACGAATTGGATCAATCAAGATCCGGAAAATTCAGTTGACGCAATGCCTCATACACAATGATTGCTGCTGAGTTTGACAAATTCAATGATCGGACATCACCTGACATTGGCATTTTCATACAAGTATCGGGATTAGCCGCAATTAATTCTGGAGGAAGACCTTTTGTCTCCTTACCAAATACCAGAAAATCTCCATCCTGAAACTCAAAATCACTATATCGGTTTTTCGCCTTCGTGGTTGCGTAGAAAAAACGACCTTCAGGATACTGTTCCTGAACTTCGGCAAACGAATCATGATATTCGATATGAACGGCATGCCAGTAATCCAGACCCGCGCGTTTCAGTGTGGCATCATCCGTACGGAATCCGAGTGGACGCACGAGATGCAAATGTGTACCTGTAGCCGCACATGTACGAGAAATATTGCCCGTATTTGCCGGAATCTCCGGTTCAACCAGAACGATATGTAAAGCCATATGTGTTCAATCTCCTTTTCATTTCATGTAAGCGACAATTCTCTAATCTTAAAAGAAAAGCCCTCCACACGTCAATGTGGAAGGCTCTGGTAAAGCGTAAGTGTGAATGCTAGAAATTCACAACTCCCCGCCAATTATTTATCCATTAGTCTTCTGGAAGTGGCTCATAAAGTCCGTAAGTGCCTTAACACTTTCATATGGTGCAGCATTATAAATGGAAGCACGCAGGCCACCCACACTCCGATGCCCTTTCAGACCAACAAAACCTTCTTGCTCCGAAACCTTGATAAACTGTTTCTCCAAATCCTCATTAGCCAGACGGAAGGTCACATTCATCAGGGAACGATCTGCCGGATCTACACAGCCACGGTAGAAGTCTCCGGAGGAATCGATAGTATTATAGAGCAATTCTGCTTTCTTCACGTTCTTCTGTTCAATTCCAGCCAATCCACCTTGTTCCTCAATCCACTTCAGAACCTCATTCACCATGTATACGGAGAAAGACGGAGGTGTATTATAGAGAGAATTGTTGTCCACATGTGTACTATAACGGAGCATAGTCGGAATCGTTTTAGGAGATTCACTCACCAGTTCTTCACGGGCAATAACGACCGTAATCCCTGATGGACCCAAGTTCTTCTGTGCACCTGCATAGATCATACCGAATTGATTCAGATCAAACGGTTTGCAGAAAATGTCACTCGACATGTCGGCAATAAGTGGAACTGAACCGGTATCCGGGAATGACTTGAATTGTGTCCCCTCAATCGTTTCGTTAGACGTCAAATGAACATAAGCTGTGCGATCCGGTAAACTAAGATTCGACACATCCGGTAATTTCATATATTTATCCGCTTCGGAAGATGCAGCGACCTGTGTCTCCCCAATCAGTTTCGCCTCAGACAGCGCCTTCTTGGCCCAGCTGCCTGTCATGACGTAACTGGCTGTCTGCCCTTCTCCGAGCAGGTTCATCGGCAGCATGGCGAACTGAGTGCTGGCTCCGCCCTGCAAGAAGAGAACTTTATATCCTTTGGGATTGCCTAGCAGAGACAACAAACGCTCCTGAGCTTCATTATGTACAGATTCGTACACTGCCCCACGGTGAGACATCTCCATAATCGACATTCCCGTGTTACGAAAATCAACAAATTCTGCCTGAGCACGCTCCAATACCTCAAGTGGCAACGCCGCAGGTCCTGCATTAAAATTATACGCTCTCTTTGTCACTAAATTCCCCGCCCTTTCCATCCGTAGCTGACATATGAAGTGAATATTATCGCTATGATATCAGTATTCCCTATCTGCTTCAAGGGCAATAAGCACCGAAGCTGCGATTCAGGGTTATCAAATTCCTTTATCACCCTGCAAAGTTAATGCACTACATCGTTTGTTTCAAGGAAAAGCCTCCGAGAGCGAGTCCCGGAGGCTTTACATTGGGAACAGTTTCTGTTCCGACCGGATTAGCAGTCGAAGTAGAGGCTGTACTCATGCGGATGAATGCGGATTGCTACTGCTTTCGCTTCGTCACGTTTGAGGTTGATATAGTTTTCAATGAATTCTTTTGTGAAGACGCCGCCTTCAGTCAAGAATTCGTTGTCCGCTGCCAGAGCGTCCAGCGCTTCTTCCAGGGAAGCTGGCACACTGCGGATATTTTCTTTGTCTGCATCAGACAAATCATAGATGTTTTTGTCGAGCGGACCATATCCAAGCTCAGTTGGGTTGATTTTGCGTTTGATACCATCCAGACCCGCCATCAGCATTGCAGCGAACGCCAGGTAAGGGTTAGCTGTGGAGTCCGGTGTACGGAACTCGATCCGACAACCTTTCGGCGTCACCGCTGCAACCGGAATACGTACGGCTGCCGAACGGTTACCTTTGGAATAAACCAGGTTAACCGGTGCTTCATAACCAGGTACGAGACGTTTGAAAGAGTTCGTACTAGGGTTAGTCAAAGCAATCAGAGCTGGTGCGTGGTACAAAATCCCTCCGATGTAGTGCAGAGCCATTTCACTCAAGTTTGCATATCCCGCTTTGTCATAGAACAATGGGGAATCGCCATCGAAGATGGATTGGTGAACGTGCATTCCGCTACCATTGTCACCAAACAGTGGTTTTGGCATGAATGTTGCTACTTTACCATATTGACGTGCAGTGTTATGCACGATGTATTTGTATACAAGCAGGTTATCTGCTGTTTTCTTCAACGTATCAAAACGGAAGTTGATTTCGGCTTGACCTGCTGTCGCCACTTCGTGGTGATGACGCTCGATCGACAGGCCGGCTTCTTCCAAAATGCGACACATTTCACTACGAATATCTTGTTGTGTATCCACTGGAGCTACAGGAACATATCCGCCTTTAGTGCGAACTTTGAAGCCAAGGTTACCGCCGTCTTCCTTACGGTTGGTGTTCCATGAAGCTTCTTCGGAATCTACGAAATAGGAAGAGCTGTTCGTGCCGCTCTCATAACGTACATCGTCGAAGATGAAGAATTCGGATTCAGGTGCGAAGAATGCTGCTGTACCTACTCCGCTTTCTTTCAGGAACTCTTCCGCTTTGACTGCGATACCACGTGGGTCACGCTCATAACGCTCGCCATCCGGAGTGAAAATATCACACATAACATTCAATGTAGGGTGTGCTGTGAACGGATCGACAAAAGTCGCTTCAGGGTCTGGAATCATAACCATATCGGACTCTTCAATTCCGCGGAAACCTTGAATAGAAGAACCATCAAAGGCTACTCCATTTTCAAAAGTGTCTGCGTCAACTGCCGAAGCTGGTAACGAGATGTGGTGCGCACGACCGGATAAATCTACAAAACGAAAATCTACCCACTCGATGTTGTTCTCTTGAATTGATTTCAATACGTTTTCAACCGACATGTATTCGTCCTCCCAAATATTCCGAACATTAAACAACCCCGCTAAGAAAATGTCCATATTCGAATTTTTTTCTGTCGTCATTATAAAATCTCAAATGTGACATCGTCAATACTTATGTAAGGTATTTTTTGCGAGTATGTAAGCTATGCTCACATTTTATAAACCTATGAATTTCACTTAACAACGTATATATACTATATTTAACTGGTTTAATGCGGTAAAGCAGGGCTATATTTAGCCTAAATTATGGAAATAACATTACATCATAAATGTTTCTTATCACCTATGATTAATAAATGCGTTCAAAGCTCCGAATAACACAAAAACCGGACATTTTGCCCTAGCCCCATTCTCATTGAACGGAGCCAGGGCAGATGCCCGGATGATATATATTACCTATACGATGAAGATCAGTTATACGCCCACTCGTGCCGGAAAGAACTCCGCTGGTTGTTTGGCTGTGTTGAATGTTTTACCCACGATTGGTGCCAATTTCTCCAGATCCTGAAGCAGGTTGGCAAATTGGTCAGGGAATAGAGACTGCACGCCGTCACCCGTCATAGAGTTATCCGGATCTGTATGCATTTCGATAATTAGGCCGTTAGCACCAGCAGCAACAGAAGCCTTCGTCATCGGTTCAACCAGTTCACGGCGACCAGTACCATGGCTTGGGTCCGAAATGACTGGCAAATGACTGAGAGACTGGAGAACAGGGATAGCCGACAGGTCAAGCGTATTACGTGTGTAGGATTCGAATGTACGAATACCGCGCTCACACAGCATTACATTCGGGTTGCCACCCGCAAGAATGTATTCAGCTGCATTCAACAGTTCATCATAAGTTGCACTGAAACCACGTTTCAACAATACTGGTTTGCCACACTCACCCAATTTGCGCAGCAAATCGAAGTTTTGCATGTTACGTGTACCTACTTGCAGAATATCTGCGTACTCGGCACAAATATCCACATATTCAGGTGTCATGACTTCTGTAATGGTTAACAGATCATGCTTCTTACCTGCTTCTGCCATCATGATCAGACCTTCAACACCCGTTCCCTGGAAGCTGTATGGACCTGTACGTGGCTTAAATGCACCACCGCGGAGCACCTGCCCACCAGCAGCCTTAACCAATCCGGCAATCTCATCAATCTGTGCGGCTGATTCAACTGCACAAGGTCCACCCATAACGACGAGTTCTTTACCGCCAATATCTACACCTTTGATGGAAATTACGGTATCCTCCGGATGGAAGTCACGGCTTGCCAATTTGTAGGACTTCGAAATCTTGACTACATTCTCCACACCTTTCATTTGGCGGAGATGCTCAGCCATTTTCGGTTCTACTTTACCTATCAGACCAATGATAGTCCGGTCCTCTCCGCGAGAGATATGAACCTGAAGTCCTTCCTTTTCAATTGTAGCGACGATATCCTGAATATGCTCCTCCGGAGTAGCTTTACCTGCAATAACGATCATTATAATTCCCATCCTTCCTTGTATGAGAGCGCCTTAGCGTCTGATTTAATCCCCAAAACTCTTCTTCACTTAAACGCTTGTTCGCTTTTAAGCTTTTAATCACTAAAGCAAATATAACATATTCACCCTTTTCAGTCAAGCCGGCTCTTATCCACCTCAAAAAAAGAATCCAGCAGCCAGCCACCGGATTTCGGCTCTGTACTGCAGGATTCTTATAATGATGTTCGTTTACGTTGTACGCGTCTTTTCCCTTACAGGAGGGAGAAGCTTGCTCATATTCACCGTACGCTTGATTTCCCACGTTTCCGGCTTGTCATGTTCATACTGCTCCAGATACAGGATGACTTCCTTCGTGATCGGAGTTGGCGTTGAAGCGCCTGAAGTAACCGCCACCTTATTCACACCTTTTAGCCATTCCTGCTGAATCTCAGCCACATCGGATACACGATATGCCGTAACACCCGCAATTTCCTCCGATACTTGTGCAAGCCGGTTGGAGTTATTACTACGAGGATCACCTACAACGATGACCAGATCTGCCTGCCCTGCCTGTTCAGCAACAGCTTCCTGCCGGACTTGGGTAGCCAAGCATATCTCATTATGAATTTCAGCGCCCGGATACTTCTCCAGAAGACGGCTCATAATGTGTTTAATGTCCCATTGGCTCATCGTTGTCTGATTCGTAATAAGGATTTTGCCGGGAGGTACGTTCAGTCCGTCAATCTCCTCTTCCTTCTCGATCAAATGAACATGATTGGGTGCAACACCAACAGCACCTTCAGGCTCTGGATGATTCTTTTTCCCAATATAGATAATGTCATATCCTTCAGCCGTCTTCTCCCGAATCAGATCATGGGTTTTGGTTACATCCGGACAGGTTGCATCCACTGTAGTCAGACCTTTATCACGTGCCATCTTACGCACTTCGGGAGATACACCATGGGCCGTAAAGATCACTGTTCCACTCTCTACCTGGCTCAAAATATCAAGCCGATTCGGACCGTCCAGTGTAATAATACCCTCATCTTCAAAAGAATCCGTCACATGTTGGTTATGCACAATCATACCCAATATATAAATAGGCCGTGGTAGGTCCAGATTGCGTGCCGCCTGGCGCGCCAACACCATCGCATCCACAACTCCGTAACAATATCCCCGCGGCGAAATTCGCAGTACTTCCACTTGGTTGCCACCCGCTTTCTCTCTCGGCAAAGATAGCCGATGTAATTGCAGTCCTGTCTATTATAACCTTATTCGATAGGCGGAGCAAAGACAACCGGCAACCAAATGATAAAGGTCGTTCCTTCTCCACGCCGGGTTACCACCTCGACAGATCCATGGTGCTCCTCGATGATCCACTTGGCGATCGACAGTCCCAGACCTATACCTGGTGTGGCCCCACGGGATTCATCCGCCCGATAGAACCGGTCAAAGATAAACGGGACCTCATCCCGATCCATTCCGATCCCCGTATCACTGATGCGCAGTCCTACCTGACCTTTATAAAGTATCGCATCCAGAGTAACCGAACCATCCGGAGTGTACTTGAAAGCATTCTCGATAAAAATAAACAGCATCTGCTGCAAATAGTCCTTGCTGCCGTTCACATATATACCATTCAGAATGGATAGATCTCCTGGACGCCAGTCTGCCTGATGGTCAAGAAATTGCGATCTGCGAGCCACTTCCTGCACCAGAATTTGCAACGGGATTGGATTCAGTTCGATTTTCTGTCCTGTATCGGCTCTGGCCAAAGACAGCATGTCGCTGATCAGCCTACTCATTCGTTTGCCTTCATCGGCCATATCCTCTATCGCTTCCAGCGACATTTGTTTAACCGTTTCTTCATCCAGATTCGGTCGGTCCGTGCTCTCCTGATCCCACAGCTTCTTCAGGAAATCCACATTACCGCGGATCGTCGTGAGGGGAGTACGAAGCTCATGAGAGGCATCAGACACAAATCTGCGCTGGGCTTTATTCGTTTCTTCCAACCCTCGGAATGACAGCTCTGTTCGTTCAAGCATATTATTGACTGTTTCAATCAGACGTCCGATCTCATCCTTGGGACCCGTGTACTGTATGCGCACGCTGAGATCATCCCCAGACTGAATCTGATTGGCCGCATCAATTACATTGACGAGTGGGCGCATGGATTTACGAGCCAGAACCAGACCCGAAGTAATCGCAAGTGCCATCGCGACAAGCCAGCCAAAAACCAAAATATTTCGCAGAGCTTCCAACAATCGTTCCTGGGAACTAACATTGGCGCCGACTTGCAGGAGTCCTCTTATTTCATTGGTTCCCTGAAGAGACAGGGGCTGCTGGTTCACCAAGAAAGGGGTCCCATTCACATAGATCTTGGATATCCCACGCTTTTTCTGGATCTCATTGGATTTTACAACGGGAAATTGAATCTGAAGCTTCTCCATATTGCCTGATATTTTGCCAGATCTACTCTGGTAGTCCCACAACTGGATGTAGATCTGAGCTTCCTGAAGCTGACTCTCTGTAAAAGGGTCCAGGTCCAGCGACTGTGAAAGCGGATTGACACCAATCTGATTCGTAATGCGTTCACTTTTATCTTTCAGCTGCTGTTCCACTTCCTGATACGTATTAAAATAAACAAAAGCGTAGATTACAACTCCCCAAAAAATGAGTACCGCTGCCAAGATGCCTGAATACCACGCGGTTAATCTTAACCGAATGGACATGTCAGGAGTCACCTCTCAAAATATAGCCGGCTCCCCGGATGGTCTGGATCAAGCGTTTGCCGCCGTATTCTTCGGTTTTTTGTCTGAGCATGGCAATATACACTTCGAGCACATTGGATTCACCACTGTAATCATAACCCCAGATTTTATCCATAATCAGATCACGGGACAGCACACGTTTCGGATTTTGCATGAACAGATTCAGCAATTCGAACTCCTTGGCAGTCAGTTCCAAACGCTGACCGTCACGCAACACCTCACGAGAATCATTATCCAGAATAATATCCTCATACATAAGACGATTATCAGGCGTGTCCACCATATCTGCTTTACGACGCAGTAAGGCACGGACACGAGCCAACAATTCTTCAAGTGCAAACGGCTTCACGAGATAATCATCTGCACCTGTATCAAGCCCGATTACCCGGCTCTGTACTTCATCTTTGGCCGTGAGCATCAGCACGGGCACCTTACTCCCCGCTTCCCTGAGTCTGCGACATACTTCAAACCCGTCAATTTGCGGCATCATGACATCAAGAACCACGATATCCGGCTCTTTATCCATCAGCTTACTGAGACCCTCCGCCCCATTGGAAGCCGTCTGTACATCATATCCTTCAAAAGCCAGTCCCCGCCGAAGCATGGACACAATTTTTTCATCATCATCCACAATCAGAATAGTTGAGCGCATGGTCTTTCTCCTTTATCCCTTAACGTTTTAATCCCATTGTAACAGGCAAAAGCGCAATCTGCATCTTCTCCAAATACCTTGCTGCTTTTCAAGTTCATCCTTGATGTAGTCCAAGCTTATATAGGGCAAAAAAGCGAAAGGGCCACGAACCCTTCCGCTCTTCTGTACCTTATTCTATAACCCAATTTTCATTAAGGTTGTTGTTGCTGTTGTTGATCCGTCGTTTGTGTAGTATCGTAATCGTTTTTGTTGCCGATTTTGATTTTCACATCCATTTTTTTACCGTCCCGAACAACACTCAATGTCACTTCGCTGCCAATTTCCTGTTTCTTGATGAAATCAATCAAATCCTGGCTTGTGCTGTATGCAGTACCGTTGGCACCTGTGATGATGTCATAAGCACGCAGGTCTGCTTGGTAAGCAGGGGATTGATAGATCGTGCTGGCTACAACAGAACCTTCAGTGATATCAGTTCCCATCTGTTTAGCCACTTCAGGCGTGAGGGCCATCAGAGATGCACCAATGAACGGTACCGGTTCTTTGGGAACTTCTTTGTTTTCTTTCAGATATTTAACGGCATCCGAGATTACACTCGAAGGAATGGCAAATCCAATGCCCTGTGCATCTGCGCTAACCGCCACGTTCATACCAATGACTTCACCATTGAGGTTAAGTAACGGTCCACCGGAATTACCCGGATTAATGGAAGCATCCGTTTGTAACAAGTGGCTGTACTCACGAGTTTTGCCTGTTTCTTCGTCCGGAATGCTGATGGTACGTTCTTTCGCACTCAACACACCTGCAGTAACGGTGTGTTCAAATCCTTCCGGGTTACCAATAGCTACAAGCCATTCACCAACTTGTGTACTGTTGGAATCACCCAGTGGAGCGACAGGGAAAGCATCATCGCCACTGTTTTTCTCGATTTTCAATACGGCAAGGTCAAGGTCGAAGCTGCTTCCTAGCAATTTTGCTTCATACGGTTTGCTGTTATTCTCCAGCGTTACCTGAATCACATCTGCACCCTGAACCACGTGTTGGTTCGTCAGGATGTAGCCTTCTTTGTCAAAAATAAATCCAGAGCCAATACCGAGCGGAACCAACTGATTGCTGCTTTGTTGCTGTTGCTGCTGCTGATTTTGGCCTTGGTCTGTTCCGCCATTACTTCCATTACCAAAGAAGTATTGGTACAATGGATCGCTCATCGTAGAACCGCCTTGGCTGCTGTTACGTGAGGACTGCTTGGCGAGCGTTTCAATTTTGACGACAGCCGGACTAGTACTCGTTACCACGGAGGAAACATCCTCTTTACCGGTTGGAAGCAATGACGCTGTCACATTATTGCTGCTGCCCGAATTGGTAGGTGAAGATGACGTACTGGTGCTTTCATTTTCAGCACTTGTGAGCGCTTCCTGCGGTGTAAACATATTTGTTCTGTCCGCTGTATACATCAATACTGTGATGACCAGCATCCCGGCGATAAAAGAGAACAAAAGCGATCTTACGGAAGAACGTGGCCGACGGTTATTATAATTCCAATTGCCATTGTTCTTGCCGCCGTTCCCCTGATCTCCTCCGTTACCTGAACCATTGCCGCCCCCTCTGGATGAAGTATGGGCTTGATCCGATGATTCGTTATTGTAATTACTGTAGTAAGTAGGCACTGGCTTCACGGGGTCAGGTCTTGTAATCTCTACATTTCCTTCTTCACGTTGACTATGTTCCCCATTATAACTTGCTGTATCTTCCTGATTCACGGACTGAAAAGGTCCATAAGAATAATAATAGGAGGAATCGTCCGTCCCGGATGAATTGCGATTCTCCGCTTGTTTAGTTTCATTTTCCTCGTCTTGACGGTTCGCTCTGTAATTACGTTCGTCCATGCCTCTCTACCTCCCAATCTCTTATCGCAAGAGATATTCTTTAACTGTCCTTATTTTGTACTTTAAACCTTAACCGTACCTTAAAAACAATTAAAAAGGAGATAAAAGCACACTGTTATAGAACATTTTCCCCGCCAAATCTGCATTCTAACCCTTATTCTTCACCCAGCCCTGACGATGAGCGTATATGGCCAGTTGTGTCCGATCGTCCATTTCACATTTCATTAGCAGATTGCTTACATGAGTTTTGACGGTTTTGATACTAATATGTAGTTCTTCCCCAATGTCCTTATTGGTCTTGCCCTCTGCAATCAGCAAGAGAACTTCCTTTTCCCGTTCTGTCAGACCGGATTCATTCTCTCTTGCTGTACGCTGTCTGATGCCACGAGTCAGTGCCTGTGATACATCACCTGTCATAACAGGCATCCCCCGGTATGCGCCTTGCAAAGCATAGATCAACTCTTCGGCCGAAACTGTCTTCAGCACATAACTGACCGCTCCGGCTTCAATCGCCTGGACCACAAGATCATCCTCCAGAAAACTGGTCAACATCACAATTTTTAATCTCGGAAACTCCGTCATGATCGCTTTTGTCGCTTCGGCACCATTCATCACCGGCATCATCAGGTCCATCAGGATCAGGTCAGGCAGTTCACTTTGACCCAGTTTGCGCAGCTGATTTAATGCATCCTGTCCGTTACCGGCTTCTCCCATCACATGAAATGTGGGCTCCAGCATTAAATACGTCTTTAACCCCATCCGCACCATATCATGATCATCCACAATCATTACATTCACTTTTCCGCTCATTCCGTTTCCTCCTCTGGATCTTTCGGAAATTTCGGGATAAATACCCGCACCGTTGTCCCCGCTCCCGGCTTCGATATAATCTGAACCTGTCCGCCAAGCTTCTCTGCCCGTTCACGCATCGTTGATAATCCATATGAACCGGGCCGTTCTGCTTGTTGTAAGAAACCTTGGCCATCATCACTGATGCTCATACTGATCTGATGCTCACTTTCACGTATGGACAGGCTGACCAAACCTGCTTCCGCATGTTTTACTACATTAGCGACCGCTTCTTGAATAACAAGAAACAGCTGGTGCTCAATGGCATCGGAAATTCCGCCATCCAGTTCCAGCTCTTTCACTCCTTTTAGTCCGTTCTGCCTGCAATAATCCGGGAACCAGCTATCCAGTGCTGCGGTGAGATCCCTTCCCTCCAGCTCCACTGGGCGAAGCTGGGCAATAAGTCCGCGCATCTGCCGCTGTGCGATATGCGACATCTGAATGAGTTGATCCAGCACTTTGCTGCCATGCTCGGGATTCATCTCCAGCAGACGTGGTAAGGAGGAAGCCGACATATGCATGGCGAACAGCTGCTGGCTGACCGTATCATGCAAATCTCTTGCCATCCGTTTGCGCTCTTCAATCACAGCGCGTTCCGATGCCTGTTCCTTCTCAATGACTTCCTGCTCACCGAGCCGCTGAAGCAATCTCATTTTTTTCTCAATCGAGTCCATCATGACATTGAATTCCTGATATACCCGTCCGAAGGAGGCATCATCTGCCTCAGGCATTCGAACGGCGAGATTACCCTTGGATACTTTCAGCATATTGAGGTCCAGAAGATCGATTTTGCGTTGAAGCCGCAGGGCGGCAATATACCCCGTGATTACGGTAGCCAGTAGAACAACAGCAACATAGGTCCACGCACGCTGATGCCCTGTTCCCATCAGCACTTCACCGTACAGCAAGTAAAATCCGCCCAAAGTAATGAGCCCGGTCAGCGCAAAATACATCATCAGCTCCCATTTATTTGCCTTGAGAATCGTTCGAATCATGCGTTAACCCACCTTATTCACTTTGACATCTCCAATAAACACACTAACGATAATCCTTACTTTTTTTCCAGCTTCGCGATAATGCGCTGTTTCAGCCTGAGCACTACTTAGAAATCCACCCCGTTTTTGATTTAACAGGGACATGTCTCCGATAAACGAGTTCGTTGTCACGGTCACACCCAGATCCATATCTTCCGGTACAAATACCTTTACATCCCCGATAAAAGAGGAAATGTTAATCTTCGTCTCACCGTAAGGTATTTGGGCCTTCGTCAAATCAATAACTGTATCGCCAATAAATGCCGAAATGTTCATCGGTTTTAACGAGAACACTTCCTGTCCCATATACAGATCGCCGATAAATGCTGATTTGTTAATCGTATTTCCATTGCCACCATAATAATTGGAATCATCATCATAATTGTCATCGTCAGCAAATGTTCCATAGCCCTTTTTGTTTGAGCCGTAACCTTTATGCTTGTGGTGTTGATCGTGATGGTGATGCTGATGGTGTTGATGTCCGTGTGATTTATGGTCTTCCTTATCTGTATAAAATGAGCCATGCGAATCATTCTTTTGTTCCTGTTTCGGTTTGCCGAATGTTTTCTCGAACTGTTCATCAAACGAAGACGGCATCTCCAGATCCTCAGGGGACAACGGCTTATACGGTTGCTCCGGTGGAGGTGGAGGCGGCTGTACTTGATCATGATGCTTCCGGTCACGACGACGGGGTCCAATCAGAACAAATAAGCCCCCACCAATCAGCATCACCGGAATCAGGTAGCGAATGAACTCACCCATAGAGTAATCAATCCATCCCAGATTACGTGCCAGAAAGTATCCACCAATCGCCAGGACTATGGCAGGTCCAATCAATGCATGACTCCCGTTACGGCGAATCTCGGTCATACCTTTTACGCCCCACCAAATCAAAAATAACGGCCAATATGTTCTGAACATGTATCCGATATCTATGTCATAGCCTAATTGCCTGAACAATATTATTGCGCCAATCGCAATAAGAGGAATGCCAACCCACCAGCGGTCCCGCGTAGATCGTTTCATCGCTCATGTCTCCTTTGTCTGTATTCTGTATCCAGTTTACATCAGACAAGAGTTGGTTAACAGCGGCGGCAGATGGAATTGATCTCGGTCTCCAGACGGAGGCGGAAGGATATTTATGTAAAAGTTACTTGCAAACCCAAATTAAAAACACCCCGGAGCTACCGCTCCAGGGTGCTGAAACTTTATTTATTTTTGAAATTTGCCTGCTTTGCCGACTTGGCTTGTTTGGCTTGTTTGGCTTGTTTGGCCTGTTTGGCCTGTTTGGCCAGTGTTTTCCACACCAAATTCAGCATTGAATTTTTCATCAGGTGTTTTGAAATTTTCCTGTACTTTGTTTTGCTCGGATTGTTTTACTTTGTTTGCTACGTTTTCTTGTCCAAACTCCTCATTGAACTTCTCGTTTGGTGTTTGGAATCCTTGGGATTTCTTAGCCACAACGATCACCTCTCTCTTCATATTTACGCTGCATTGCTGCTGCGCGGGGTTTGTCCCCAGTCAATATTATGTGAAGAGTGCATGGCAGTTATTCATCCATTAAATTCAACAATTAAACAGCCTTGTCCAACCATGAATCCGGTACGGATTTGTACACATCGATGGCTTCCGATAACTCTTCCAGCATTTTTTCAGTGCATTTTCCAGTACCTTGCTTGATCACCTGTACTTCGACGTCCTTTTTGCCCCATTCCTTGTACACTTGCTTTGTTGTAGGGAAATAAAGATCAATTTTATTGCCCTTAATCGCGGAGCCCGTGTCTGCAACGATACCGTAGCCGTAGCCAGGAATATATAAAATGGAACCCAGTGGAAACAGCTTCGGATCAGCTGCAATCGTTGAGACTGTTTCTTTATCGCGGCGCACCTTAACACCTGAATACGTAATGCCGTATTGAGGATGTTTAGGTCCTTTTCCGGTTGATTCCACACCTGCAGTGTATCCGGTAGCCGTCACCTTGTGTGTATCCAATACCTGTTCTGTCCGCGGAGCGAGCACCGGCATCGAAGGGTCAACCCCGATCTGCTTCTTCGGTATTTCCGGCCTTGGAATAACAATCGGCTGCGGAGACCACATTAATCCCATATAGACCATGGTGGTGAGTTGAGCCTGATCACTGTATGCAAAGACCGCCGTTTCTAATTGCTCGCCTTCGCGCTCACCCGAAGTTTCGTTGTTGCGACTCTCTACGTACAGGACTTCATTTTCCTCTTCAAAGGTATACGCATCTGCCTGATTCAAGCTCACAATAACTCCAGTGAGCACCACACAGCAAGAGATGATAAACCGTATGTTTTTCTTTTGAATTAAAAATTGCTTTTTCATTATAGAACCTCCCCCTTACTGCAAAGGTTTTCCAAAATGAAAAAATTATATACTTTTCTCTATGCAGGCTTCTTAGCCGGGTGTCCACAGGCAACCTAAAAACAACAAAAAAACCGTCTGAACCATTGGAATGAATTTCTCCAATATGATTCAAACGGTTTTCTATTTATAGAAATCAGCAATTCCTGAATTACACCTGTCTTGTTGTAATTTCTTCTTTGAGCTGGGCTACAATTTCGTCCAGTGGTTTCATGCCGAGATCGCCTTCTCCACGTTTCCGTACAGATACACCCTCTGCATTACGTTCATTTTCACCAACAACGAACATGTAAGGCATTTTCTCAAGCTGTGCCTCACGGATCTTATAACCGAGCTTCTCGTTACGCAGATCAGCTTCAGCAGAGATCCCTGCACGTTTCAACTTCGCTTCCACTTCACGTGCATAGTCGTCGAAGTTGCCGGATACCGGAATAACCTTCGCTTGTACAGGAGACAACCACAGTGGCAGAGCCCCTGCAAAGTTCTCCAGCAAGAATGCTGTGAAACGCTCCATCGTACTGATTACACCGCGGTGGATAACAACCGGACGATGCTTCTGTCCGTCATCTCCCACATATTCGAGCTCGAACCGCTCTGGCAAGAGGAAGTCCAATTGAACGGTAGACAATGTCTCTTCCTTGCCCAGCGCTGTTTTGATCTGCACGTCCAGTTTTGGACCGTAGAATGCTGCTTCGCCTTCTGCTTCATAGAATGGAAGGTTGAGCTCTTCCACAACTTCACGCAGCATGCGTTGGGACATTTCCCACATCTCGTCATTCTGGAAGTATTTCTCGGTATCCTGAGGATCCCGATAGGACAGACGGAAACGATATTCGTGAATGCCGAAATCCTTATAAACCGTTTGAATCAGTTCAATAACACGTGCAAATTCTTCCTTGATCTGATCCGGGCGTGCAAAAATGTGTGAGTCGTTCAGTGTCATTGCACGTACACGGTGCAGACCTGTCAACGCGCCAGACATTTCGTAACGGTGCATCATGCCAAGCTCGGCAATCCGGATCGGCAGATCCCGGTAGCTGTGCATGCTGGACTTGTACACCATCATGTGGTGAGGACAGTTCATTGGACGAAGAACAAGTTCCTCATTGTCCATAACCATTTTCGGGAACATGTCTTCCTGATAGTGCTCCCAGTGTCCGGATGTTTTGTACAATTCAACATTACCCAGCACTGGTGTATACACATGCTGATATCCGAGGCTCTCTTCCAGATCCACAATATAACGCTCCAACGTCCGGCGCAGCTTGGCACCATTAGGTAGCCAGATTGGCAGGCCTTGTCCAACCAGCTGGGAGAAGGTGAAGATTTCGAGTTCCTTACCCAGTTTGCGGTGATCCCGTTTACGCGCTTCTTCCAGGAAGTGTAGATGCTCATCCAGCTGTGCTTTTTTTACAAAAGCCGTACCGTAAATACGTTGCAGCATTTTGTTTTTGCTATCTCCGCGCCAGTAAGCACCAGCGACATTCATCAGTTTGAATACTTTGATTTTGCTGGTGGATGGTACATGTGGTCCACGGCACAAGTCGAAGAATTCACCTTGCTCATAAATGGTGATGACACTGTCTTCCGGTAAGTCACGAATCAATTCGAGCTTGTAAGGATCGCCCACTTCTTCGAAAATTTTGATCGCATCCGCGCGGCTAACTTCTTTACGTACAATCGGCAGGTTCTCATTAACAATCCGTTCCATTTCCTTCTCGATCTTCTGCAGATCTTCGGGATTAAGCGGCTGTTCGAGATCCATATCATAGTAGAAGCCATCTTCAATGACAGGGCCGACACCGAGGTGCACTTCTTTGTTTCCGTATAAACGCTTCACAGCTTGAGCAAGCAAGTGAGCTGTACTGTGACGCATCACTTCCAGACCTTCTGGTGAATCCAGTGTTACGATCTCCACCAACGCTCCTTCATGAAGTGTTGTGGACAAGTCCACGACGATTCCATCCAGTTTGCCGGCTACGGCATTTTTGCGTAGTCCGCTGCTGATCGAAGCGGCTACATCTTCAATGCTGCTTCCCTCGGCATACTCACGAACCGAACCATCGGGTAGTTTAATGTTAACTGCCATTTGTCTCATTCCTCCTGTAAGTTCAACCTCTGTCCATGCATTTCATGGATGGTTAATCTATTGCTGTTCCTGCAATTTTTGCAAAGGAACGCAAAAAACACCCGTCCCGGCAAAGGGACGAGTGTTGTATACTCTCGTGGTTCCACCCTAATTCAGCTGCTTCATCCATATTGGAAGTACAGCCCTCATTGGCATGACGGTAACGGGCATGACCCGGCATATCCTTACTCACGGACGATTACCTGTGTAATAGAGGCAATCTTCATATCCATTTTCAAAACTGCAGCTCCAAAGGGGTAAACCAAACGTGGCATCCGGAGGAAATTTCAGCCTGGTTCCCTCTCTCTGCACCGACCGTGCGTATGGTTCTTGTCTTTGTCAACGCTTTTGCTTATTGTTCCATAACAACTTCTAATAAATCATGGATCAACAGTTATTATAATTGCCGAGATCACTTGCGTCAAGACCTGTCAACAATCCGGAACGCAGCACTTCGCACTCGGGGCAATGGTGGCATAATTGTACCTTGTCCTCAAAGATTTGTCGGATCGTAGAGATAATGGGGAGATCTGGAGTGCGCGTATGCAGCATGACTTTTTCCGGTGAGATGGAGATCAGCGTACTCACGATCATATCTTCGATGTCCATTTCCAATTCCAGTCCCGGCATCTCCACGACGACCTGCTCATCCTTTTGTACGGGAAGCACATTAAGCGCAGCATCCAATACCTGAAATTCATGCAAACCTTTGTGTATCAAATGCACAAGAGGCACTTTCGCTTCCTGAAAAAATACAAAATATTTCAGAAGTCCCATAAACTCTTCGTATTGGCGATCCATCCAGAATTCATCAAGCGCATACTCCACCAGCTCATGAAGCTCCTGCTTGTATTGCCGAATTCGGAAATTCATAATGCCTTCAAGGTGAAAAAAATGAACCTCCTCCAAGTCCTGCTTCAGTCCATTGGCCAAGGTAGTACGACGACGGTCCCGTAATCCAGGCTGATCCAAATCACCATTGAACAATAAAGGCATGCATATCCGGTTTACCTTCTCCACTTCATGTTCATCCATGACCGAGCAAGCCTTGGAGATCATCTCTTCCACAATAATGCGTTCACGTGTATTCATGATGAAATCGGCAATTCCCGTGGCCAGCAAATCACTGATCTGAGGCAGCCACTGCTGGAAGTCAGCGTGATTCTCATTCCCTCTGCATACCCAGGCCGCTCTTCCGTCATTATGTTTGAAGGTGAGCCGAAATCCTCTTTTGCTTATATGTAAACCTTTGGTTTTTTCCTTCACACAACGATAAAATTGATCCGCTTCCTCCTGCCCTGATACCTCGGTCCATACGGCGAACAGTTCCATAAGAATCACTCCTTTCCTTCCTGTTCAAAGTATATGGCAAGGCCGATAGGGATATACGAAGCGGATTGATGGAAAGCGTGTCATGATTTCTCAGTATATTATCAATCCGTTTGGAGTTAAGCCAAAAATGTGTTATTATTTTTATAACAGTATGTTTCACGGAAAAGGGGGGAAGCCAAAATGAGACAACAACCAAGAATACTCCGTTACGCTTTTATTATCATTTTGTGCGTATTCCAAGCGTTGTCCTTCCCTATTCCGATGCAGTCGGAATCCGTTGTCGAGGTAAACGTTGAGGCGAACTCCAACAAGGAAGTTCTTGTCCATACATTGGAGTCTCAGCAGAAACCTGCCATTCGCAAATACCCACAAGTCATGTCGAAGTTGATTGCGGTCACGCATAACAAACCTGTCTTTCTTGTGCTCGCTTTGTTGCTAATGCTGCGAATTCCTACACCGCGTCTGCCCTTTAAACCGTTGATTTGTCTGTTTAAACGCAGATTATTTCTGCTACCCATTAAATTCACCAGTATGTATGTATCTCCCACCCCTATAGCACCAAACTACGTGAACGCTTATAACTAGCCGTTACACCGTATTTTAGGTTGCTTTGCATGGAGACACCTCTGTTCGATAGACGGTGTGCTTGTGCATAACTTATAACCCTTATAGCAAATGTTAGATATCAATCAGCCTCATTGGCAACCCCTATTCATACATCTATTTTGTTATACCCATCTTTATTAAAAAATCAAACACTAGGCTGTGTGTCAGGAGTACCTGGCTCTGTTTACCCGCTTCAATTTAATGTTCCTTAGAGCAGCAGATCATTCTATATTCGGGAAATAAGCCTGTCTTCTGTGGCCAGCCCTCAATTTAAGGAGGCACACTATCCATGGATGTACGCGAAACAGATTTGCCGGGAATCGGCAAGAAATTTCAGATTGAAACGAGCAGTGGAGATAAAATTATTATCATTATTCACGATGACGGTCGCCGGGAAATGTACCATTTTGAGTACGATGATCCAGACCAAAGCATCTCCATGATTACGCTCGATGACTATGAAGCAAGACAGATTGCTGCCATCGTTGGTGGATTAACCTATAAACCAAAGCAGCTTGAAAATATTGAAGTAACGTTTGACGACCTGATTATTGAATGGTACAAAATCGAGCCATCCTACGGATGTATCGGTAAATCAATTGGTGAATTGGATGTACGTCAAAACTCAGGGGCAACGGTGATTGCCGTTGTAGAGAAGAATCACAAAAAACATATCAGCCCCGGTCCGGAGGTCGTGATTAGTGCAGAGTCCACGGTAGTAGCCGTTGGCGAACGCAATCAGCAAAAGCTATTCAAATCCCTCCTCCTGACCGGAAGGGGGTGAGTCGATGGATCATCTGATATTCGAAGTAGGTCTGGCTCTTGTGCTCATTGCAGCAGCCGGACTCTTATCCGCAAAACTGAGATTTTCGGTCGTTCCATTTTACATCCTGATCGGGATGGCCGTTGGACCTCATGCGATGAAGATCTGGCATCTGGATTTCCGCTTCATTGAAAGTCAGCCGTTTATTGAGTTTATGGGCCGAATCGGTATTCTGTTCCTGCTCTTCTATCTCGGGTTGGAATTCTCGGTTGGCCGTCTGATCAAGTCGGGTAAATCGATTGCCGTCGGCGGTTCGATCTATATCGGGATTAACTTCACGCTGGGACTGATTTTTGGTTTTGCTTCCGGTTTCCCAGCCGCCGAAGCTCTTATCATTGCCGGGATTACGACTATTTCATCCAGTGCCATCGTCGCCAAGGTTCTCGTTGATCTGAAACGAACAGCGAATCCGGAGACGGAAATGATTCTCGGAATCATCATGTTTGAAGATGTGTTTCTAGCTGTATATATCTCCATCTTGTCTGGACTTGTGCTCAGTGATTCATCCTCCATCGGAGGTGTCATTGTATCCGCACTCGTTGCGCTTGGATTCATGCTCATTGTCATTATTCTTGGACGTAAAGCAACACCGCTGCTTAATAAGGTGCTTAAGATTCGCTCCAATGAGTTATTCTCGCTTGTGATTTTCGGTGCATTGTTCCTCGTAGCCGGGTTCTCGGAAACCATTCATGTCGCCGAAGCCATTGGCGCCCTGCTTGTTGGTTTGGTGCTGGCAGAGACGGAACATGCTAAACGGATTGAGCACTTGATTCTGCCATTCCGTGATTTCTTCGGAGCTGTCTTCTTCTTCAGCTTTGGTTTGTCTATCGATCCGCTGTCTCTTGGTGGCGAAGCTGTATGGCTTGCTTTGATCGCAGTTGTGCTCACACTATTCGGAAACTTCCTTGCAGGCATGCTCGCGGGTCGCAGTGCAGGATTATCACCGAAAGCATCAGCCAACATCGGTTTGACCATTGTGTCGCGTGGTGAATTCTCCATTATTATGGCCAACATGGGTAAAGCCGGAGGACTTCTCCCGCTCCTGCAACCATTCGCCGCATTATATGTACTCATACTGGCAATTCTTGGACCGTTATTAACGAAAGAATCCAAACATGTGTTCAGATTACTGGATAAAATATTTAAGTTCAAAGACCCTCGGAAGAAGAAAGAAGAGCCGAAGGTGCTGCAGAAAGAAGGATAACCCCCTTGTCTGTTCTGAACAGACAACGTATCGTACTCGCGGCTCTACCGCCGATCTTTCTGTGAGTAACCCAGGGAGAATGGCACGGAACCGCACAAAGGAGGATGACCTATGAAAGCACCTCTGATATCGGCTAATCCGGTGCCACAAACCGCCAAGACCAGATTGTCATCTACCCGTCGTATGTTGAATTTATTGTTTGTGATTGCGGGTGGGATTTTGGCCTCCGTGGGACTTGAATTGTTTCTGCATCCCAATAAAATCATTATTGGAGGCATTACGGGCATTTCTTCATTGTTCGCTCACTGGACCGAAATGCGGATTGGTTTGTTCCTGTTTTTGTTCAACGTTCCATTTATTTTTCTATCCTATAGACTTGTGCAAAAGAAATTCGTACTGGTCACTGTTCTGGGTTTGGTTGTCTTTTCGATTGGTGCCATTGTGCTTCATCCCATGCCGCCGCTTGTCGAACAACCGCTGGCTGCCGCCATGTTTGGCGGATTATGTCTCGGATTAGGAATCGGTCTAGTCGTGCGGTATGGCGGGACACTGGATACGCTGGAAATCGGTGATCCGTCCTCTCGTCCACCTGAACGTGTATTTAGCGGGAAACGGATGCTTATCGAAAAAATAATCATGCTGCTCAACTTGTTGATTCTAACTGCTGCTGGTGTTGTATTTGGTTGGGATCAAGCGATGTATTCAGTAATCGCCTATCTTATTGCCTATGAAATGGTGTATATTGCATTCCGCGGATTCACAGCCAAGCGCAAAATATGTATCTTAACTACACAAAGCGCCCAAGTTGAGAACGCCGTCCGCAAACGGCTGCGCCGTGAGCCTGGAACATTGGATTCTTCAACCAATTCAGGACACGGTGCTCTGACTGAAGGATGGATCCAACACGTTCCGGGAGCACTTTATTATGAGATTCATTTCCTCGAAATGATCTGGCTCAAATCTATTGTGCGTCATATTGATCCACATGCAGGTATTGTGACGAACCCAGAAAAATAATCTGATTCCTATAGGCTAGGCAAATTGAACTAAAGAATATTTACACTTGCCACTCCGATGACAGAACAACCTTCCGATTGCTGTTATCCCCAGATTTTTTGAATTCCCTTTTTCAAAGGGGAAAATCCGGGGATAAGCGTATGCTTCCGATGCAGCTTTCTTTCAGAAAGCTTTTAGGCGAACGCTTCGCTTCTTCAGGTTTTTTCTGTCCTCTCCGTTCTCGTGTAAATGTTTTGTTCAATGCATATAGGCAAACAAAAACTCTCTCTGATTCCTATGGATGTTAACCATTCATTCAGGATCAGAGAGAGTTTTTTCAGTTATTATTTTTATAACTCCACTATCGCTTTCACTACATGCGAATCCGGTTGTAACCATGTGTCGATCGAATCAGGCAATTGATTAAAACTCGTCCGGTGTGTAATGTAATCATCCATGTTCAGCTTTTTCTCCCGCAGGATCGACTTGACCTGCTCAAAATCATCCCGCGTTGCATTTCGGCTGCCCAGAATGCTCATCTCCCGCTTGTGAAAGTCCGGATCATGAAAGGAAATATCGGCTTTGACCAGTCCAACAAAGATTAATTGACCACCATGAGCCACATAATGGATCGCATCATTCATCGAATGCATGTTTCCTGTTGCATCAAAGACAGCCGTCGCATAGTCCCCATCCGTGATTTCGGCAACGTGCTGGGCCGCTTGTTCATTGGCCTGAACCAAAGCATCCACTCCCGCCCACGTGCGGCTAAGCTCCAGCCTGTCCACATTCCGATCAATGGCAATGACCCGAACACCCGCCTGTTTGGCAAATGCCATCACACCAAGTCCAATCGGTCCAGCTCCAATGACAACAACCTGATCTCCAGGCCTTAGTCTGGCTCTTCTGACCGCATGAGCACCAATACTCAGCGGTTCTATCATCGCAGTTTCATCCAGTGTAAGCCCTTCGGCTTGGATCAGATGCGAAACAGGCACAACGATTCTCTCTCGCATGCCTCCGTCCACATGAACACCCATCACTTGCATGGACACACAACAATTCGTTTTACCCGATCGGCAAGCGATACAATGGCCACAATGCAAATATGGAATAATACTCACCTGATCTCCCGGCTTCAAGCCCGCTTCATTGGGCCCGATCTCTTCAATAATTCCTGCAAGCTCATGACCCAGTACTCGGGGATAGGTGAAAAATGGCTGATTCCCTTTGTAAGCATGCAAATCTGTGCCACAGATTCCAATCCGTCGGATGGATACCAGCGCCTGATTTTCGGTTCTTTGGGGTTCAGCTATGTCTTGCAACGCCAAACGATTTATTTCTTCACATATAACCGCTCTCATTCCTGTTCCCCCTTCGATGATGATTGTGCCTTCAAGTGATGTGCAATGTTGTATTCAGGGCGGCCGCTGGCCCAGCTCTCATTATGAATTGGAGCCAGAATACGCAGCACCTCCGATAACAGTTCCTGGTCTAGTGGTTCTTCGATCCAGGCTGCATTGTTGCGGATATTATGTTCGCTTGCACTGCTGACCAATGTCGTTGGAATCTGTTCATTGGCTGTTGCAAACTGCACGGCAAGCTTGGCGATGTCACTGCCTTGTTCCGCACAGAACCGCGCTGCTTGCAGACAGACCTGCTTCACACGATCATCTGCCGGGTGCCAGGCAGGAGTGCCTCTTGTGCTTAATAAACCCATGGAAAGAGGCGAAGCGTTCACAAGGCCAATTGCTTTCTTTTCCAAAAGAGGCAGCAAGGACAGCAGTGAAGTGTCATTCAGTGCATAATGGCAATAGGAAATGATTGCGTCAGCATCAATCTGTGGCAATACCTTTTCGAATAACGGCAGTGGTAATCCACAAATTCCTGCATGGCGAATCACTCCCTGCTCTTTCAGGCGGAGTAAGGTGGGGAAAGCTTCTTCAATAATGATTTCGGCCGGGACAAACTCAATGTCATGCAGGAACAAAATGTCGATATAATCGGTATGCAGTCGATCCAGACTCTCTTGTACACTATCATGTATCCGCTTACGCGAAAAATCAAATGTATTCTCACCATAACGTCCAGCTTTCGTCGATAGCGTAAACGAGCTGCGTTGCAAACTGCGAAGGGCCTCTCCAAGTACGGCTTCTGCCTTCGTTAATCCATAATAGGGCGAAACATCTATATAATTCATCCCTGCATCTACAGCAGCGTGTACCGTACGAACCCCCTCACCCCGGTCAATATCACGAAATACCGAACCTAGTGAGGATGCTCCAAAGCTTAATACAGGTACTTCCAGTCCCGTCTTTCCAAGTCTTCTTGTTTTCATCGGCCTGCCCCTTCCCAGCATGTCTGCTTACCTCAAGTGCCCTTTCATTGTAACAGTTCGATTTCAATATAAAATATCTCCAAATGCGTAATATGTACTGTTTGATGATCTGTGAATAATCGCTGGTATGAAGAAAAATTAAAAAAGTCCGCCGATTCCCCTTATAAAGAGTAATCAACGGACTTCATATCCAAACGGACTAAATCAGCTTATCGATTCAATTCGTCAGCTTGGTATAGATTTAAGATTGATATTAGTTCTGCATTACGAAATCTTCATGAATGGCATTTTCTTCATCAAATGTGCGCAAAATATCATATCTTGTGTTACGCTGTGCCGGAATATAGCCCGACTCCCGAATCAGTTGTGTAATCGAACTAATGTTGACTTTGTACGTCGCACCTGCAGCAGATACCACATTCTCTTCAATCATGGTGCTACCAAAGTCATTGCAGCCAAATTCGAGTGATTTTTTGCCGACTTCAGGTCCCATCGTTACCCATGAGGATTGAATGTTTTTGATGTTGTCGAGTACCAGTCGACTGATCGCTACCGTCTTCAGGTACTCTTCCGGTGTCTGACGCTCCAGCTTCAGATTCGTATTATCCGGTTGGAATGTCCAAGGAATGAAAGCCAGGAATCCTTCGGAATCATACTTGTTCGCAATGCACTCATCTTGAGCTTCACGTACACGAAGCAGATGCAATGCGCGCTCTTCCATCGTTTCACCAAGGCCGATAACCATCGTTGCCGTTGTGTTCATACCAATACGGTGAGCTGTTTGCATCACGTCCATCCAATCGCGCCATGAACCTTTCAGACGGCTGATTTTCCGGCGTGTACGGTCATCCAGGATTTCGGCACCACCACCAGGCAGGGAATCCAGTCCCGCTTCGTGAATCGCACGAACAACCTCTTCCAGAGTAAGACCGTCGGATACTTCAACCATTTTCATAATTTCAGCAGGAGAGAAGGAGTGCATCGTAATATTAGGGAAACGCTCCTTGATCGCTTTAAGCAGGTCCGTGTAATAGCTAAACGGCAGATTCGGATTCGTTCCGCCCTGCATCAGAATTTCGGTACCGTTCACGTCTTCGGTTTCCTTGATCTTCTGGAAAATGACTTCATCGGGAAGTACATACCCTTCCTCAGAGCCAGGTCTCCGGTAGAAAGCACAAAAACGGCAGTACACATCACACACGTTCGTGTAGTTGACGTTACGCCCAATAACAAATGTTCTGTATGGTTCGGGATGCATGCGTTTTACAATCACATTGGCGGCTGCCCCGATTTTGTCTACTTCATTCGATTCAAACAGCTGAATCGTGTCTTCCAAGTCCAAACGTTCGCCCCGAAGGGCTTTATCTAAGATACGGTCTACCGTACTCATCGTAAAAAAGCCTCCCTCATGAAGAGAAAATATAATCACGATCCGTCCCAACTTGTTCATATAGATGAAAGTTTTGGTGGCAACATCGCATTTCTGTACTCCACATATCGTAACACAGGTTACATGTGAAAAAAAGCACCTTATGCGCAGGTGCTTTAAAAATTAATAAAAATGTTTACATATGGTATCTATTTCATTTCTTTTTCAGGCGCGCTCTAACACCCTTGTTTCAATACTACCGACTCTACGAGTCCTGAAGTGCTTGATCCAGATCGGCAATCAGGTCATCGATGTCTTCCAGTCCAACCGAGAAGCGCAGTAATCCGTCCGTGATTCCCCGATCACGACGAACCTCAGCCGGCATAGCCGCATGAGACATCATCGCAGGATAAGATAAGATACTTTCAACCGCACCCAAGCTCACGGCAACAATTGGCAATTTCACACGGTTAAGTACAGCCTTGGCCCGATCGCCTGAACCGACGTCAAACGACACGACCGCGCCATACCCGCTTGACTGACGTTCGTGAGCTTCACGGCCGGGATGATCCAGCAGCCCCGGATAAAATACAGCCGTAATATCACTGCGTCCACTGAGCCAGGCTGCCAGCTTGGCAGTGCTCTGTTCACTGTGTGCCATGCGTGCACCCAAGGTCTTCATGCCGCGCATCAGCAGCCAGGATTCCTGAGCACCCAGCACGGTTCCCAGTCCATTCTGCAATTGTTTGAGCTGTCTTCCCAGTGAATCCGTCCGTGCAACAGCTAAACCTGCCAGCACATCACTGTGTCCGCCAAGAAACTTGGTGGCACTATGTACGACAATATCCACCCCGAGCTCGATTGGACGTTGGTAGTAAGGTGTCATAAAAGTGTTATCAAGAATGGAGATTAACTCCTGTTCCTGTGCCCAAGAGGTGACCGCAGCAATATCCGTGATCCGAAGTGTCGGGTTGGATGGTGTCTCCATATAGACTGCCTTCGTATTCGGTTTAAGCGCTGCCTTTACTTCCTCAATATTGGTCATATCCACAAAGGTAGTCTCAATCTGCATCCGGTTCAGAATGGAAGTAAGCAGTCGATAGGTACCTCCATATACGTCTTCCGTTACAATCATGTGATCTCCTGCAGAGAACATCATGAACACGCTGGAGATGGCAGCCATGCCGGAGGAATAGGCAAATCCGCGGGCTCCACCTTCCAATAATGTAATGTAATCCTCCAATGCCTGACGAGTCGGGTTACCCGAACGGCTATAATCATGTTGAGGCGGATTAAAAATATCAAAATGATGGAATGTGGAAGCCTGGTAAATTGGCACGCTGGAAGCCCCGGTTGTTTTATCGATTTCGTCACCGAAATGCAGCAGCTTGGTATCGAACTTCAGGTCGGAATGAACATTCCGTTCAGGATTGTTGGCATTATTGTTTTGCTCACTCATGATGCGCTCCTCCTTCAATCTCCTGCTGTGCAGCTGTGAGTGCATTGCCCAGATCGGCAATCAGATCTTCGGCATGCTCGATCCCTACAGAGAAGCGCAACAGACGGTCATCCACACCTACAGCGTCACGAATTTCAATCGGGATATCCGCATGGGTCTGTACCGCAGGATAGGTCATCAACGACTCTACACCACCGAGACTTTCCGCAAAAGCAATCAGCTTAATATGACGCAGCAACGGTTCAACATAACGGGCATCCTTTACTTTGAAAGAGAAGATGCCTGTGTTCCCGCTCGACTGTTTATTCTGTATTTCAAATCCGGGATGATCCGACAATCCAGGATGATATACTTCGTTAACGGCTGGGTGTTCCAAAAGGTACTTGGCAATCGTCAAGGCATTATACTCATGCCGCTCCATACGAAGAGCAAGTGTCTTCATACCTTTCATCAACTGATAGGAGTCGCTTGGAGACAATACTGCACCAATGGAATTGTGCAGGAATGCCATTTCGGCTGACAATTCTTCTCCTTTGGTAATAATTAATCCGGCAAGGACATCATTATGACCACCCAGATACTTCGTGGCACTATGGATGATGATATCGGCACCGAGTTCAATTGGACGCTGGAAGAACGGAGTCAGTAGTGTATTATCTACAATAGTCAGCAAGTTGTGGCTCTTCGCCCAGGAGCAGACCGCTTCCACATCTGTAATCATCATTAGTGGATTGGTTGGTGTCTCAATAAATACTGCTTTTGTGTTCGGCTGACGGATACTTTCCAGAGCTGCAAGATCATTGGTATCTACGTAACTTGCTGTCACACCGAATCGAGACAGGATGCGTTCAAGCAAACGATACGTCCCCCCGTACAGATCCAGCGATACAATGAGATGATCTCCTTGACCGAATAAAGCAAAAATCGTTTGCAAAGCTGCCATGCCGGAGCTACAGGCAAAACCTGCATCCCCCGACTCCAATGCCGCCGCTGCTTCTTCCAATACTTTACGGGTTGGATTGGTCGTACGGATATAATCAAACCCCGTGCTTTGTCCAAGCTTCGGGTGGCGAAACGCAGTGGATTGATAGATCGGAAAATTAATGGCACCCGTTACCGGTTCATTGATGGACCCAATTTGAGCCAATCGGCTCTCGATTTTCAACTTGTTGTCTTCCATTGCAGCATCCTCCTGTAATGTCGATTAAATTTGCGGACCAATATCGTAAGGCGTCTCTTGATACACATAGTAATTGAGCCAATTAGAGAATAATAAGTTTGCATGTGCCCTCCAGGTAGCCGGAGGCACACGGGAAGGGTCGTCATTCGGGAAATAATGTCTCGGCAGCGCAATATCCATGCCTTTGGATGCATCCCGGTCATATTCCCATTTTAATGAAAGCGGATCATACTCGGCATGTCCGGTAGCGAAAATTTGTTTGCCGTCTTTGGTGGCGACCAGAAAAATACCGGCTTCCTCCGATTCAGCCAAAATTTCCAGACTTTCATTCTTTTCAATATCTTCACGGCGCACTTCCGTATGTCGGGAATGCGGAACGTTAAATACTTCATCAAATCCACGCAGCAAAGGCACGTTGGATCTGTTGATCGTGTGTGAGAATACGCCAAAACATTTTTCATCCAGCGGAACCTTTGGAACTCCGAAATGATGGTATAAACCCGCTTGGGAAGCCCAACATATATGCATGGTCGAAGTCACATTGGTTTTGGTCCATTCGAAGATCTCCTGGATTTCTTTCCAATAGTTCACGTCTTCAAAATCCATTTGCTCTACAGGAGCTCCCGTAATGATCATGCCGTCAAAACGGCGGTGCTCAATCTCGTCAAAGGTTTTGTAGAACAGGTCTAAATATTCCTGGGATGTGTTCTTGGACGTATGAGACTTCGGATGAACCAGAACGATATCTACCTGAATGGGTGTGTTACCTACCAGACGAAGCAATTGAGTTTCTGTCGTTTCCTTAGTAGGCATCAGGTTTAATATAGCGATACGGAGCGGACGAATATCCTGCTGATAAGCGGATGTCTCATCCATGACAAAGATGTTCTCTCCTGCGAGTACTTCCTTGGCAGGCAGTGTGTCTGGAATTTTGATTGGCATAGTGGTTCTAACTCCTCCTTGTGCATAAATAGATGCAGCCACTGCGGGTGCGATACGACTCGCATCCGAACAGTTATAGGCTGCCATGAGCTTGCCTGCAGGCGCTGAATTGCAACCACATTGCTAGCGGCAAGCTCAAGTTCCTTAGCGAAAATCACTGCTGAGAAGTCGGTGCATATAACAAAGACCTTCCTCGGATTCCGAGAAAGGTCATATGTAAATAGATATGCGCCTCTCTCATCTCTCAGTTACAACAGTGTCAACTTGGACACTTGGTCGCTGCAAGAATTAGCACCGTGCGGTATACCGCCGGTTGCCGGGTTTCATCGGGCCAGTCCCTCCACCTACTCTTGATAAGATTTCGCTTTATTTAATTGTAAAATCTAGTCTGGTTCACCGTTTACTTTAAAACATTAATCCCCTCACGTCAAGGTGTAGTTCAATGTCTGTTCATCTGGATCGGAACCGTTCGTCAGCCGTTGTCATACACTGCTCCAGGGCGCGAAATCGACACATTTTTGCGCTTGAAAGGACTCTGTACCAGCGGTATACTAGACAAGTGTTGTAAACCCTTATGTGAGAGGTGACATATTCAATGGATGGCGACCCGAGGCCTGACTGGCAGCCGAATTCCGACAAACTGCATAGAGAATTGATATCAGCATGCCGGCAGCGGGACGTTACTTCCGTTTGGTTATAAAGCGAACGCAGTCCTGACTTTCAGGCTCCGCTGCCGACCGGCTGATCTGTTCTTTTTGCGCCCATATTGATGAAATCCGCCCATTTGGCGGGTGCAGAAGGAGTAGATGAACAATGAAAATCCGGTTGGTAAACAACGGTGTATTTATTCCGGTGGATGACATTCAGCAGGCGCTGACTCCACCAGCGGAGGGATTTTACTGGATTGATGCGGACGTAGACGATTTGGCGGTACTTCAACCGCTGTTCATGATGCATGATCTGGCCGTAGAAGACTGCTTGAGTGACGAAGAACAACGTCCGAAGATTGAAATTTATGAGAGCCATTATTTTATTGTTATTAATAGCATTCGTTTTGATGATGAAGAGATTTTTTTACGTGCCGTCAACCTCTTCCTTGGCAGACACTTTATTATCAGTGTGACCAAACAGAAAGTCAGCGAATTGCGAACATTGAAGCCGATCCTATGGGAACAGGAGATCAGTACGCCGGATAAGCTGCTGTATCTGCTGGTTGACTTGATTGTTGATAATTATTTCACAGTTGGTGACCGGATTGAAGCGCGCATTGAGAAGCTTGAAGAAGACATCCTGATGCACACCAAGAAGTCTCATCTGAATGAGATTATCGGGCTGCGCAGTGAGATTCTATGGCTGAAGAAAGTTCTGGGACCTCAGAAAGAGGTCATTAATACACTTAACAAAAAAGATCTGCGTCTTATTGATGATCAACTGCAGAAGTATTTCAGTGACATTTATGAGAATGCTGTGAAAATATCCGAAACCTTTGAGACTTATCGCGACTTGATGGGGAACTTGCGAGAAGCTTACCAATCCAGTATCGCCAACCGGGCGAATGAGATCATGCGTGTGTTCACCGCCATTACGACGGTGTTCATGCCGCTGACGGTCATCACCGGCATCTATGGTATGAACTTCACGAACATGCCTGAGTTGAACTGGAAGTATGGTTATTTTGTGGTCATTGGCCTGATGGTGACACTGGGCCTCAGCATGTTCTTTATTTTCCGCAAAAAAGATTGGGTTTGAACTAACTAAGAAAGACGAAGCGCTCCGCATCTGGAGAAACGCCTCGTCTTTTTTGTACGCTTATGAATGAAACTACCGATCTATGTTCAATCTAGCCCGCATGTTGCTCCGTCTCTGTGTGACGACGAAACCGGATTCGAATCATGCGCAGTCTTTCGTAGACCTGCTCCAGATTGCCTCCGCCAGGCTTCTCTTCTCCATACACTTTATGTAACACAGGCTTCAGAAACGTATCTCCCAGCTCCTCGTAGGCGCTCCATACCGCTTCTTGCTCTTGTTCAGGCATGATAGCGAGCTCCGCGTCCAGCAGACAATCTGTGTCATACCCCTCCAGATCCAGTGTCTCCAACAGCTCAATCAGCTCCCGCCGGGATAATCCGGAACGATTCACGATCTCCTCCAGCGTATGCCCTTCCTTCATTCCTTCGAGTACCTGCTTGCGTGTAGTGAATTTGTCTAATTCCTGCTTGTATTTCTGCTCTCTCTGTTTGTACAGCCAGCTCTCATATTCCTGTTCCTTCAGCACCGTATACACCCACTCTAGCGGAAAAGACGTGGAACGTTCCAATCCATTCGTAAGCTCCAGCCATTCAGCTCCGTACTCGGTCGCCTTACTTTCTCCTACGCCAGGCAGTTGCATCAATTCATCTATCGTTTGTGGAACAAATGCACTGATCAGGCGCAATAGCCGATTCGTTGCAATAAAATAGGGGGCCTTCCGATCAGACGCCGCTCTTTTCCTGCGCCATATGCAAAGATCCATATACAGCCCCTCATTGCCATATAATTCACTGTAACAGTGAAGACGCTGACCGCCATAGCTGCGCGACTTCAAATCATCATTTTCGTGAAACAACCCCTGCAGCAACGGACGATACCCTTCGCCCATCTGTATCGCTAACTGATGACGATAAACATGTAACAGTTCGTCCCAAGAGCTTCCATCATACCAGATCGCATCCTCACGATCTCCTTCTTCATATTCGCTCCATCCCAGATGCCACTCCCCTTCTTCTTCACCAATCCACAGCTGCGCATGCTCTTCATTCTGACCTGACATTCTGGATAACCTGTTCATGAAAATGACTTCCATTTCTTGTCCCTCCTTCAATAGTTCAGCTCGACACAGTCTGTATTGTGCTATCTTGAACAGCACAAAAAACACCTCTCCTGCAAAATCCATGCAAGAGAGGTGCTTCCTCATAAACCGTGCTATGCTGTTGCTCATATATTACCACAATGGAAAAATTCGTCAACCATTAGTTTATAAAGCTATTTACTTGTTCAAAGCCAATTTTGCCAGCGCAAGTGAACCACACAATCCCGCATTATCACCAAGTCCCGGTGAAACGACATATTGGTCAATTTCGGACTGAAGTGCAGGATGCTGAACGTATCCGGCGAGCAATTCCTGCAATTTGCTGCGAACCATTGGGAACAGATGCTCCTGCTTCATTACGCCACCACCCATTACAATTTTCTGCGGAGTGAGGATCAATACATAATTCATCAAAGCATGCGCCAGGTAATGCGCTTCAATCTCCCAGGCCTTGTGATCAGCTGGCAGTTCGTAAGCCGGTTGCTCCCAACGTTTATTGATGGCAGGACCTGCGGCAAGGCCTTCCAGACAGTCTCCATGATACGGACAGAACCCTTCATACGTATCTTCGGGATGTCTGCGTACAATGATGTGTCCCATCTCTGGATGTGACAAGCCATGGACCATTTTGCCACCTACAACTGCGCCTGCACCAATGCCCGTTCCAACCGTAATATATAGACAGCTATCCAGGCCTTGTGCAGCCCCCCAGGTTGCTTCCCCGAGTGCTGCACCATTTACATCCGTATCGAATGTCATCGGTACATCAAAGTGCTCCTTGAGCTTACCAATCATATTGTACTGTCCCCAATGTGGTTTCGGTGTTGTTGTGATATAACCATAGGTCGGACTTCCTTCAATCGGATCAATCGGTCCAAATGAACCTACACCCAAAGCCTCAATGCCTTTACCTTCAAAAAAAGCAATGACTTGAGCCATCGTCTCTTCCGGTGTCGTCGTTGGAAAGCTTACGCGTTCAAGAACTTCTCCTTCTTCCGTACCGATACCACATACAAATTTGGTGCCTCCAGCTTCAATTGCGCCTAAAATCGTCATGTTAGTCACACTCCCAAGTAGTTTAAATTTAAAATGGATCTTCCAATCTGCTCTCTGAACGAAGGCATGGTTAATCCAGTTCAGCAGCTTCGAGCTTGGCCAATCGCTTCAACAAGGACTGCTTCCAGCTGTCGGACAGCGTTGAAATGGCCAGCAACGCACGCATACCAACCGCATCATGCTTCCCCTGATGCATAATTCGATTAGCTTCCAGAATGGTCATTGATGCAGGATCAGTGCTGATTTGTCTGAATGTTGCAGAAGGAGTTACCTCGCCCTCTTGCAGCACTCGAAAATAAAATCCGGTATGTCCGCTCTCCTGAAAATAAACTGGCAGCTCTTTGTAATCATACCGGGCGCCAAGCTTGAAGCAAGGCTGTCTTGGCTGGCTGACCTGTACCTTGGCTTCCCCCAATTCATACACATCACCAATCCGGACTTCATCCTCCATACAGCCTTCAACAGTCAGATTTTCTCCACAAGCCCCCCAGTCCAGCTTGCGATCCATCAGTTGTTCAAGCGCCGGATAACGACTGTAATCGTATACACAAACTGCCTTATCCGGTCCGCCATGATGCTCCAGATCTGCCTGACCATCTCCTGTCATTCCGGTGAATGACAGGAAGACCGGGCTGGATATGGGATGCTTCACAATGCCGCTCATCACTTCGCGCTTCTGACCAGGTAATGCCTGAGGTTGCCCCACATTTACAGCTAGTACAGCGGTCTTGCTTTCATCTGGCTTCCGGTTGTGTGTGAGTGTCATCTGATCATACCTCCCATAATAGCTTTCTTTTAACGAACAGAGCCACCAAAAACAAGCGTATTACTTAACAAACGGCCCGGGGAAGTAAGCATTTTGCCGCCAGCGTACATGCCTGAAGATGCTCCACCATCCAGATTCATTGCCTGCTTGGCACCGAGCTTCTGCATGACAGCAGCCCATTCCTTGATTGTCGCTCCCGAAACGGTAGCCAGCATAACCGAACCATCGGCCATAATGGCAATACCGCTTCTTGCTCCGGAGGCATTGAGAATTTTGGTATCCTTGAAGCCCTCACTCGCTGGATTTACGGCTACTTTGCCGTCTTTCACCAGACGCGGACCTGCGCCCACAGCGGTGACTACATCTTGCCAAGGAATCTCCTTGCCTGCTGCGTTGGTGTATTTATAATTCATCTCTACAGTTGAACCAACGGTGAAGCGGTCCGACGAAGATTTCTGATTTCCCATGAAGACCAGCACCGAGCCATTCTTCGGAATAGCTACATTGGTATTGGGTATCTTCTTGGTCACAATCCCTTTCTCCATCACAACGGCAGTACCTCCCTTGAACCCAACTGTGGATCCCCGCTCTGGCGTGTATAACATCGTAATACTCGCATTTGCGGAAGGGGTTCGGTTGATAAAGGTCGCATACCAACTGCGTGATTTCCCTTCTGTATCTGTTACTTTACCCGTCAGGCTCACTTGAAGCGAATCCATGATGGCCGAGCCATCTTCCTTAAATCCGATCGTTGTTCCGTATCTTCCAATATGTATAACCTTGCCATTTGCTAATAACATGCCGTATGGATCTGGAGCTCCGTTATAGGCTTCAAAAAACGCTCCATTAATGGCTGCTTGTGCTCCATAAGCCTTGACAATCGAAGGTAATGTTGCAGTCTGACCGACCTGCTTCTTCGCTAATCCTACGGTAACTGGTGTACCCTTGGGAATACTAACCGTCTGCACGGTAAAACTGCGTCCTGCTGCTTTTACTTTCTGTACTTTGGTGCTAATTGCCGCTTTGGCATCTACTGTCTTTGGAGCACTCACCGCTCCTGAAAAGATTACAGGCAAAGCAAGGACGAGGGCCATAGCCCCTGTCCACCACTTTTTGCCCGTCCGTTTTGTCTGCATACTACTCACCCAATTGCCACTCCCATCCAAGAGCCTAGGCTCTTCATCTCAAGTTGTTCGAACTTGTCCATCACCATATCCGGGTCAAGACGCAATTCACATACATCCAGTGCACAAGCTACCGGAACTGCACAGTGAATCTCTGCCAGTTTGCGAGACAGATGAAGCATATCGAGATCATTCTCAATCTTGTTACGTACCGAAGGTGTAAGCTTATCCATATTGTCCAGGATACCTTCAATGGAGCCAAACTCCTGCACCAGCTTCAATGCCGTCTTTTCTCCAATGCCCCGTACCCCGGGATAATTGTCACTGGCATCGCCCATCAGACCCTTCATGTCAATCACTTGACGGGGTGTGAGCTGTTTCTCCGACATCAGGGATTCAGGTGTATAGACCATGTAATTGCCATGACCTTTTTTCATAATAATAATGCTAGTGCGGTCATCAATCAGCTGCAGCATATCGTGGTCACCCGTAAGTACCATCACGTTCATATCCGTCTGCTCGGTGTAATACTTGGCTAGTGTACCGATGCAATCATCAGCCTCATATCCTTGAGCGCCAATATTCGGAATGTTCAAACTATCCATCACTTCACGAATCAGAGCAAACTGAGGAATCAGATCATCCGGAGCTTCCGGACGGTTCCCCTTGTACGCTGCATACTCTTCACCGCGAAACGTCTTGCCCCCCATATCCCAACAGCATACGACATGACTTGGCCCAAAGGTCTGAACCGCATCCCAGAAATAACGGATAAATCCGTATACTGCGTTGGTTGGCACGCCTGCCTTTGTACGTCTGATATATCCGCTTGCAGATGTTGCATAGAATGCACGGAACAACACCGCCATACCATCTACCAGCAACAAAGTAGGTTCATTACGTTGATTCACTTGATTTTGTTCTCTCCTGTCCTGATTCCATAGAAAATTGAACTAAAGAATATTTACACTTGCCACTCCGATGACAGAACAACCTTCTGATCGCTGTTATCCCCAGATTTTTTTGATTCCCTTCTTCAAAAGGGAAAATCCGTTGATAAAGGCGAAGTGTATGCTTCCGATGGAGCTTTCTTTTAGAAAGCTTTTAGCTCCGCTTCCTCAGGTTATTTCTGTCCTCTCCGTTCTCGTGTAAATCTTTAGCTAAGTTTCTATAGCAAATAAAATATCGAACTAATTCTATCATTATAGCATAGTTCCGCCAAGGATCGACCAGCCAAAAAAGCCCTGAAATTTGAACATTCAGAGCTTTTTTACCTTGGTTCATTTAACAATATGAAATCATTCAACTATAAATTACGCGTTGTTCCATTCCTGCTCATACGTGTCTTCCTTGAACCCTACAGTCACTTTGTGACCATCCGTAACGATTGGACGTTTGATCAAACGACCATTGGAAGCCAGCAAACGAATCTGCTCTTCTGCGGACAACCCCGGCAGCTTGTCCTTCAATTGCTGCTCCTTGTATACTTCCCCACTCGTGTTGAAGAACTTCTTCACTTCAAGTCCGCTCTTCTGAATCAAGTCACTCAATTCTGCTTCGGATGGTGGTGTGTCGAAAATGGGGATTAAGTCCAGCTCATGCCCCTGAGCTTCCAGCCATTTTACCGCTTTGCGGCATGTGCCGCATTTCGCATATTGATATACTTTTAGATTACTCATCGTTATTTGCCCTCCTGAAATGCTCCGGTTTCTGTTTCTCGCTTCCCTTGGTTTGCTTCGCAAATCCAAAAGTCGCTCCAAACCGATACCATCGCACTGTAATTGTGAACCGCTTTGCGAATGAAAAAAATATCCATTCGGCTATATGATTTTAAGATCAAAACCTTAAAACCTTAAGACCTTAAGACCT
>NZ_AWUK01000006.1 GCF_000499205.1 Paenibacillus sp. MAEPY2 | reverse complement strand
AGTAGGACGCCGCCAAGCAATCGAAAGACACGATCGTATATAAGCGATCGTGTCTTTTTCTGTTATTATGAATTTTAGGGATTATTATAATTACTATAGGCTGTCTTATTTATATTAGTCCGTAGAGATAAAACTCATTTTATACATAAAATACTGGCCTTCCCATCATCGAAGCTGTGATACAATAGGTGAGGTCTATATAGAAACGGAAACACGCAGGAGTACGAGGAGGAACTGGAACACGATGAAATCCGCACCGTTTATTGCAGTGGAAGGTCCCATTGGAGCCGGGAAAACAACGTTGGCAACAATGCTTTCCCAGGAATTGAATCTTCCGCTGGTCAAAGAAATTGTAGAAGAGAATCCCTTTCTGGCTTCCTTCTATCAGGATATAGATGAGTGGAGCTTCCAGCTTGAAATGTTTTTTCTGTGCAACCGATTCAAGCAACTGGAAGATACGGGCGCTCACTATATTCAACAGAACACTCCCGTTATTTCGGACTACCATATCTATAAAAATATGATTTTTGCCGATCGTACCCTAAAGGGAACAAAACGGGACAAATACCGTCAAATCTATCATCTCTTAACGGATGATCTGCCGAAACCCAATCTGGTGCTATATATTGAAGCTGAACTCGAAACATTGATGCAACGCATCAACAAACGTGGACGGTCTTTTGAGCAGGATATGGACCCGGCGTATATGGAACAGTTGATCGCAGATTACAAAACAGGTATGGCCTACCTTGCTAACAGTCCGAATCGGCCGATTATTATTAAGGTGAATGCGGAACAGCTCGATTTTGTAGAACATCCTGAACATTTTAAACAGATTGTTAATCAGGTAAAGGAGTATATCACATGAACAACTATGGCATTCCCGCGAATGCATTAATCACGGTAGCAGGTACTGTAGGGGTGGGCAAATCCACACTAACTGCAGCTCTGGCAGAGCGTTTAAATTTCAAGACCTCTCTTGAGCAAGTCGACCACAATCCATATCTGGAGAAGTTCTATCATGACTTTGAACGTTGGAGCTTCCATTTGCAGATCTACTTCCTGGCAGAGCGTTTCAAGGAACAGAAGAAAATCTTTGAACTGGGCGGCGGATTTGTACAGGATCGTTCCATTTATGAGGATACTGGCATCTTTGCGCAAATGCATGCCGATCAGGGCACAATGTCGGCTACGGATTTCGAGACATACAGCAGTTTGTTTGAAGCGATGGTGATGACACCATATTTCCCTCATCCGGATGTGCTGATCTACCTGGAGGGTAGTCTGCCATCCATCCTGAATCGAATTACGGAACGTGGACGGGAAATGGAGATCCAGACGGATCGTTCCTACTGGGAGCATATGCATGAGCGCTATTCGGTATGGATTAATCAATTTACGGCTTGTCCGGTGTTGCGTTTGAACATTGATGAGTATGACGTGAATGACCCGGCATCGGTGGATGCCATTTTGGCACAGATTGCTGCTGTCATTAAGCCGTCTAGGGAAATCTAAATAAAAAATCATTATAATTTCGCGTCCCCTCCTATGCTTAATAGGAGGGGATGTATTTTTATTTTACAGTGGAGCTTGGTTTATGCTTTGTCAGATAGTACAGGAACCATACGGCATGCCTTTGCTCGTCTGTGGCAGCCCGTCTAAATGTTTCTTTAATATGCGGGTCAGTGGCCTGATCTGCAGCATCAGAATAAAATTCGACGGTCTGTTGCTCATCTTTGAAGGCATAGTGAATTCCCGCGATGTATTCGGATGGACAATCCTGGGCGATTTGGACAGTGGGCTGAACTCCCGTCAAGGATACATAAATACTAATAAAATATTGAAGATGCTTCATTTCATCCTGGCGTATCTCCAGAATACGCATTTTTTCTTCTGTAGTTGGTGCCAATTCGGAAAGTTTAAGTATAACAGGCAATAGCCGAGGATTCTCCGTTTATGGCTTTCGTAACCTGAGCTATGATCATACTGTCATTCCGATAATAAGGATAACTGTACAAGGGAGTTGCTCCTTCCATACATCTTTTTACAGCATATTATGTGGATCATAGGCAAATGTGCCGCCTGTTCTAAAAATCAATAATCTGCTTACCTAAGCATAGAAATTTGTTGAATAAAAGCATATTTTGTGGTTTCATAGGAAAGGTGAATTCTGGAAAATAAGCATAAGCATGACTCAGGAGGGAAAGTCAACGTGGAAGAGAAACAAGGGATCAAGATCGGCATGCCAATCGTTGGTGGTTTATTGGCAGCAGTTGTAGGGGGTATTGTGTGGGCAGTGATCGCTGCCATGACGGAAAGAGAGCTTGGGCTCATTGCTATTGTCATTGGGGCGCTCACAGGCTACGCGGTTGTATTGTTCTCGAACAAACGGATCGCAACGGTACATAAAGTCATCGCAGTTATATTTGCACTTATCGGTATTTTGCTTGGGAAGTATCTGACGGTGGTGTATTTTACATCCGAGTTGTTCAGCGATGCGAGCGTGATGAATCTGGTGTTCGATGGTGAGATGGTAAGTGCATTTGTGGAAACCTTTACGGATTATTTCAGCGAGCCGGTTGATCTGTTATTCATCGTACTGGCGATCGTATCGGCATGGCAGATTCCAGGACGGATGGCAAAGACCAGTCTGGCATCAGATGCATCGTCGTCTGATCACGCTCCAAGAGCTTAACTGCTTCGACTGAAAGACGCAGAAATTCTGTGGAATACAGGACTGCATGCAAAAAAAAGGCGTACTCAGAGTGAATGGCTTTAAAGCCCGTTCACATTGCGGCTGAGATACGAAAAAGGGGACGTAGGCCAATGGCGTACGTCCCTTTTTGAATGAACTCAGCAACAGGTAGATCCAATTGATCCTCTAATGTTCTAATCGTCCAAGTAAACACATGAATACTAATGGTGGTGGACATCGGATGATGCAAAATGGAACTACAGCTTATTGCCTGATTAGCTGTTTTGATCAGCAAAGGCAGTCATGGCATCCCGCATAAATACAGCCAAACCTTCGCCGAATTGATCAATATTACGTGTAAAGCGTTCGTCTTCCACGTACATCTGCCCCAGCCCTTTGAAGGCTTCAGGTGAATAATTACCCATGTTGTTCAGATAGGTGTACCATTCCGAGATACCGGCTTGTGCCTCGGCAGATGTGGGATCAAAGTGACGAATTGCTGCCAGTCGGGTGTAGATTGAGTTCATTTGATCGGATAGGGCTTTTTGCTTCTCAGGAGGCTGGTTCTGTAATTTTTGGTTAGCCTGATCCACGGCTTGGTCTCCCCAACGTTCCCGCGCTTCCTGCTCATACGGATTATGACTGAAATTAAAACCTTCGAATTGTTCCTTGGCTGTCATTTTAATTTCTCCTCTCACGTGTTGAACTGATTTATCAATGGTGGCAATCATTTGGTCCAACCGCTGGCGCTTCTCCAATAGAATACGGCGATGCATATTTAGGGCTTCCTCCTGATCGAAAGAGGGATTGTTTATAATTTCCTTGATATCTTTCAGAGAGAAATCGAGTTCTTTGAAAAATAAAATCTGCTGCAGCATTTCCAGATTGGCATCTGAATACAGTCGATACCCTGCAGGAGTCACTTCGTCCGGTATTAACAGTCCGATCTCATCATAATGATGCAGTGTGCGCACACTGATCCCGACAAGTTCGGCTACTTCTTTTACTTTCATGGCCATGATTAACACCTCCTTACACCACCGATTGTACAGCGTCACGTTACGTGAGAGTCAACAGGGGAAAATGAAAAAAACAAGATGCGAGCATGGAAACCGCATCTTGAGAATGGATTGGGTGACTGAAAGCTAAGTAAATGTGTAAATGAGTAATTCATTGAAAGCTTGGATAATTTCAATAATCCGTTGCTTACAGGAGTACTGCTTGTCCATGTTATAGACTGTTGCGCTGTATGGGTAGTGCGACTGCCTCCTCTGTTATGGAGAGGAGGTAAAGTGTTGTTAGACTGCACCAGGCACTTGGTGCAGCACAAGGGCTGGCGGTGCAGGGAGCGCATGGCTACGCCTGCATCCCGCGCACCGCCGCAGCGAACTGCGCAGCCGCTGCGCGCACATCGGCCGCGCCCGCGATGGCGGAGATGACGGCTACGCCGTCGGCTCCTGCCGCCATCACGGCGGCCGTGGTATCGGGCGTAATGCCGCCGATACCTACCACCGGAACTGCGATGCCTGCGGCGCGCAGTTCGGCCACCCCGGCGGGGCCCAGCACAGCGTGGGCATCCGCTTTGGATTGCGTTGGGTACATGGGCCCGACGCCAAGATAGTCGGCGCCCGCCTGCATCGCACGGCGGGCTTCCAGCGCGGAGTGGGCGGATACGCCAAGCATCCGCCCTTCTCCGATGCGGGCGCGTACCAGCGCCGCGTCCGCATCGTCCTGGCCGACATGCATGCCGTCGGCCTCCACCGCCACAGCCAGCTCCACATCATCGTTCACGATGAACGGTATGCCGTGCTGGCTGCACACCTCGCGAAGCCGCATCGCAAGTGTGATGCGTGCTTCGCCAACCAGAGCGCCAGTTCCTTTTTCCCGGAACTGGAACAGCGTAATGCCGCCAGCGATGGCTTGGCGCAGCACCTCTACTGGGTCACGCGTCGTATTCACGCTGCCCATCACCAAATACACCTGCATCGCACGCCGTATCGCTTCTGCATCCAGATGACGCATCACTGCTCACCTCGCTGTCTGCGCTGATACGCAAAATGATTCGTCGGCCCATGCCCGGCCCCAATCCCTAGCTCATCTTCAATAGCTGCCTGAATGAATGCTCGCGCGGTCGTGACGGCAGCAAGTACAGAGGAGCCCTTCGCCAATTCGGAAGTAATGGCTGCAGAATACGTACATCCCGTTCCATGGGTATGTCGTGTCACTACCCGAACATTCTCCAGGTAATGAAATGACTGCCCATCATAGAGCACATCGACAATCATGCCACTTCCTTCATCATGACCACCCTTCACCAAAGCATACGTCGAGCCCATCTGCACGATCCGCTTGGCAGCTTCTTCACGCTGACCCAAATTCATAATGGACATCCCGGTGAGCAGTTCGGCTTCCGGAATATTCGGTGTCGTGATCAGTGCATGAGGCAGTAGCTCTGTAATTAGCGCCTGAACGGCTTCCTGTTGTAGCAGGGGGGCACCTCCCTTGGCAACCATAACCGGATCAATGACCAGATTGGACCAACCGTATTGCTGCCATTTCTCGGCGACCAGCCGAATAATCTCGGCACTGTAGAGCATGCCTGTCTTTACCGCTGAGGGCTGAAAATCATCACCCGTCGAATCTAACTGTTGAGCGATACCTTCATACGAGATAGGGAAGACGCCCTGCACACCTGTTGTATTTTGGGCAGCAATGGCTGTAATCACAGTCATGCCGTATACGCCGAGCTCCTGAAAGGTCTTCAGATCGGCCTGAATTCCAGCGCCGCCGCCATTATCCGAACCTGCGATCGTCAAAGCCTGCGCAATACTCATTGCGCACCACCATCGATTTGGCGAACCTGTACCCGTTTTGCGATAATGTCAGGTGTCACTAGGGCCAGTTGATTCATCAATTCGATTTGGAAGCTGCCCGGTCCCAGGTCAGCGGTACGTTCCGCAGCAATCTCTGCTGCAATGCCATAAAAAGCGAGTGCTTCCACAACGCTGTTCAGCAAGTCGTCACCTGGTTTCGCTATGGCTGCAAAAGCCCCAATCACTGAACTGAGCAAGCAGCCAGCACCGGTCACTTGGGTAAGCAAGGCATGTCCATTACTCGTCAGGAACGTCGTTTGTCCATCCGTAATGACATCCTCTCGTCCGGTAATGACAACCACACAGCCGAGTTTTTGTGCCGCCCGTTCCGCTATTCCAATCCGGTCACCCTCGCCTTGACCTGCATCCACGCCTTTGATACTCCAGCTCTCACCGATGACATTGGCGACTTCCGCCACATTGCCACGCAATACCGTAAGGCGAAGCTCACGAACGAGCATCTGGACAGTTTCCGTACGGTAGGCGGTTGCCCCAGCCCCGACCGGATCAAGCACAACAGGCACGTTATTAGCATTCGCCGATTGACCAGCCAGGCGGATCGCTTCAACTACCCTTTCGTCCAGAGTGCCAATGTTCAATACAACTGCTCCGGAAATTTTGGCGACATCCGCGACTTCTTCATGCGCATAGGCCATAAAGGGAGATGCACCGAGTGCAAGTAAACCGTTGGCGGTAAAGGGAGCAACGACAATATTAGTAATGTTATGAACAAGTGGATTTTGCGTACGAACACGTTCCAGATAAGACATATAAGATCCTCCTTATAAATAAGCAACTTGATCAACAAAAGCAGGAAGGGCAGGGTTGCGCTTATATTAGTTGTTAATTCTGCAACATTTGTTGAATTATGATGGTTCCAATAAATGATGGGAGTTAAAAACTATTCACAGATAGCTACAAAGTCCATTTGTAAAGCTTAATTAAAGATCCAAATCCTCGATAAGAATTCTATTCATCCAGGCACTGAATCCCGAATCTACTCAGGTAGTCCGACATGGATAATGAATGACAACTTTCGGATTTTGCTTGATCTCATCCAGCAAGCGATTTCCTTACTCGCCCTACAAGTTAATAAAAGCATCCTCAGCCTTCACGGAATCAGGAATCAATTCACTTTGGACCAGCCATGCACGTACGTTTTCCCAAGACGAGGCGTCCTGCATGCCAAATGGCTGACCTTCTTCATTCATCAGGGGCAGTAAAATATCCAGGCTTTTGGTTTCGATCTCCGGGTCAAGCGGAGAGGTTTCGTTCTCATGTGCGAGCAGAATGTTCAACGCGTCCTCGGGGTGTTCCGTTACGTATTTCTGTCCTTCCTGTATGGCTTTGATAAAGCGTGTAAGCTGATCCTTTTTCGTTTCAATGCCCACCTCACTTGCAGTGAGGACCAGTTCATAATAATCAGGTACGCCGTAATCGATGGGATTGAATGAATTTATCGCATGGCCTTCTTTTTCCAAAATCAATTGCTCATGGTTAATAAAACCACCCATAATGGCATCCGCCTGTCCGGACGCCAGGGAAGGAATCAGGTCGAATCCCACATCCACCAGATCCATCTTGTCAGGATTACCTCCATCCTGGCTGATCATCGTACGGACCATCGCTTCGTACAGGGGAATTGAGGAATAGCCGACAGTGAGCCCTTCAAGATCTTTTGGCGACTTTACTTTACCATCTGCTTCAGTCAACAGATGCACAAGCGGATGCCTAACGATGGCTGCAATGGAACGTACAGGAATGTTCTCCCCACGCGCGAGCAGAATTTGCGGCTGGTAGCTCAGCGCCAGATCGATTTTTCCGGCAGCAACAAGCTTGAGCGAGTCATTCGTATCGGCGGGCATCTGGACATCGACATCCAGACCTTGGTCCGTGAAGTAACCTTTCTCCTGAGCAACATAGATGAAGGAATGTACGGCATTCGGGTACCAATCGAGCATGATGGACAGCTTGTCTTTGGAATCTGATGACGTTTTGGTAGCAGATGATTCTGTATCTTTTACATCGGGAGCTGAATCAATAGCAGGTGTGTTGGTACCCGTATTCCCGCATCCGCTAACGATCAGCATCAGGGTTATAAGAAGGAGGGGGAGCAGGGAATAGATATGCTTTGTATTCATCATTTAAAGTTCCTCGTTTCCTTTTTCTGTTTTAAAATCTACCTGCATGACGTTGTGTACCGAATCTTTTCTCCAGCCATGCAATAAGTACAAACAGGGCAATACCAAGCAAGGATAACAGCACAATAGCGGCGAACATGGCATCCGTGTTCATGTTGCTCGACATTCTGCGGCTGAAATAGCCAAGTCCCTTACTTCCGCCGAGCCATTCTCCAATCGTTGCACCAACTACGCAGTACACCACAGACATCTTCAGTCCAGAAAAGAAGGAGGGGAGGGCAAGTGGAATCTGGAGTTTGCGAAAAATATCCCACTTGTTGGCCCCCATCGTCAGCAGCAGTTCACGCTGCTCCGGATCGCCTTGGCGCAGGCCATCATAGGTGCTCACGACAATCGGGAAGAACGCGATCAGGAATACCACCGCGACTTTGCTCCACAGCGTGTAGCCAAACCACAGGATAAAGACGGGGGACAAAGCGATTAGTGGAATCGTCTGACTAATTACGATGAAGGGATATAACGCCTTTTCAATGGATCGGTTCATATGCATGCCTGTCGCAAGTGCAATTCCGGCACCAATGGACAAGCCAAAACCAACGACAACCTCCATCAAGGTAGCAGGTAAATGTGTAGCCAACAGGAGTCGGCGATGCTCATATAGCGAACTGGCAATTGCCGTAGGGGCTGGAATGATGAAGGAGGGCACCCATCCCATATTCACAATCCACTCCCAGATGACGAGCAGTAACAGCATGAGCAAGAGAAACAGACCATAACGGGCAAGCCAACGCTTTACACTATCCTTCATGCTGCATCTCCAGTTACCGTTTCGCATGCAATTGTTCCTCCAGTAGTCGTCTCATCTGAACGAGAGCCGGTTCATAGATCATGTCTGAATGTCTTGGACGCGGCAAAGGTACCGTTATATCCTGCAGCTGTTGGCTTTGTCCCCCTGGAGTTAACAGGATAATTCGATCACTGAGCAGCAAGGCTTCTTCAATATCATGCGTGATGAACAACACGGTTTTGCCCAAACTTCCCCAGAGTTCTAGCAGCCAGCGATGCATCTCCCGTTTGGTCAGGGCATCGAGTGCACCGAATGGTTCATCCAGCAGCATCAGCTGGCCGCCTGTAAGCAGGGTGCGCAGCATTGCGACTCGCTGCCGCATGCCGCCGGACAGTTCGTCCGGGTACGCATGCGCGTAGCCGGATAAGCCAAATCTGTCGAGGCCAGCCAGGATGTCCGCCCGAATCTTTGCCTTGTCCTGCCGCCCTGAAGCAAGTTCGGAGGGGAGCATACAATTCTCCATGACGGTTCGCCAAGATAACAGGAGGTCCTTTTGCGGCATGTAGGCCACGCGTCCAAGTCGCTCTCCTTCTCGAACCCACGGAATTTCGATGGTTCCGTGGGTTGGCTCAAGCAAGCCTGCCAGCAGCTTGAAGAGAGTGCTTTTACCGGAGCCGCTGGAACCGATGAGGGAGACGAATTCGCCTTTCGCTACACGCTTCGACACATTGGAGAGTACGGGGGAATCCCTTTTTTCCGGGAAAGCAAAGCTCATCTTGTAAATGGTTATGTCGTTATCCATCTCGTTCCGTTCCCCCTTCTGATTTAAACTTCAAACTGCGGGATCTTTAATTACACCTTCTGATCTGCCGCAGAACGCGAAAAAGACCCACCCATTTCCAGAGAAATGAGTGGGTCTATACGTTCAATTCATATTAAATTTCATCATTAACATGAAAAAATCCGCTTATTGATAGGCCGCTCCACTTCCCTCCGCTGGTATAATCCAGATCAGGTTCAAAGGGTCCGAATCGTTCGATTCATCTCAGCCGCAAGGCCCCCCTAGTGCAATGTGCAAGATATGCAGTTGTGTACTCAGCATATATCACAATGAAGCGGAATGTAAAGAGCAGGATCAGGCACGTCGTGGTGAGAAGATAAATGAATGAGAGAAGAAGCATGTACCGACTAGTGAATGAGTACACCCAGCTCACGGATCAAACGGGCAATCTGCTCAGGGGTGCCAATCGTAATCCGAAGCCAGGTAGACATACCGAATTCGGCACCGCCGCGGACAGAGATGCCTCTGTTCAACAATTCTTTGGTAATGGGGCCGCTATCCTGTAACAGATTGACCATGATGAAATTCGTATGGGAAGGAATATAGGGCAATTTCCACTGATCAAAGGATCGCATTAACGTTTCCCGTCCCTCACGATTGTAGTGCAGGCAGTGAGAGACAAATTCATGATCATCCAGACTGGCCGAAGCGGCTGCCTGAGAGGTAGCGGTCAGACTGATGGGCAGCTTGACCCGGTTAATGCCTTCAATGATGCTTTCATTCCCGATGCCATATCCGATTCGCAGGCCGGCAAGTCCATATATTTTGGAGAAGGTCCGCAAAATAATCAGATTATTGTAATGCTCCAGCAGTTTGACCGTATCGGGATAATCCTCGCTCTCCACAAATTCATAATACGCTTCGTCCAGGACAACCACCACATGAGAGGGAACATGCTCGAGGAAACGATGCAGTTCCTCTGCGGTAAATATAGTTCCGGTCGGATTATTCGGATTGCACAGCCAGATGATTCGGGTTGAAGCGTTGATTTGCTGCCGGAATTTCTCCAGGTCCAGCGAATGGTTGACCAAAGGCACTTCATGGATGATACCGCCTGCCAGTAGCGTTGCGCCCTTATACCAGTTGAAGGAGGGTATCGGAATGAGTGATTCCTCGCCCGGATTAAGATAGGCTTGGGCGGTAAGGGTCAGGAGCTCGAATGATCCACTACCAAATACCAGTTGGGATGTACTGACACCCAGTCGCCCCGCAAGTTTGTCACGTAACAGTTGGCTGGAACCGTCGGGGTATTGTGCCAGAAGATCGGAGCCCAGCGATCTGACCGCTTCCGCAGCCAGGGGAGAAGAACCAAACGGATTCTCGTTCGCTGCAAGTCGATCCACACTTTCCAGTCCCAGCTCCCGCCGGATCTGTTCCATGGATTTGGCAGGAGTATAAGCCGGAATTTGATTCAACAGGTCTTTAACAGGAGGAGAGGGAACGGGTGAAAGGAATCGCATAATCATGCCTTCTTTCCAGTGGAATTAGATCGAGAATGATATCTGTTTCTGGGCAATCTGCTGTGGTGTCTCTTGTGGAGGAGTCAACAATCGATTCAGAATCAGGTTTTCAAAATGAGCAAACCCGCTGTCCCGAATGCGTGGCCGCTCCAGCGTAATTCGGGTATCCATCGTTATATAACCATCCTCGATTAACAGGACTCTGTCCGCAAGGGCCACCGCTTCACTAACATCGTGGGTAACCAAAATGACGGTCAAGTCTTCTTCCACCCACAAGCGTTCGATTAATTGCTGCATCTCAATTCGGGTCAATGCATCCAGCGCACCCAGCGGTTCATCCAGCAGCAGTAAGCGCGGGTGACTGGCGAGTGCCCGTGCCAAGGCGACACGTTGTTTTTGCCCGCCGGATAATACGCCCGGCCAGTCGCCTTCACGCTCTCCCAGTCCTACATTCTGAAGTGACTGGCGTGCATCTTCCTTGTTCTTGTCGGGGATGCCCAGCCGTACATTGTCGAGCACGGATTTCCAAGGCAGCAGACGGGCTTCCTGAAACAGAAACCGTGTCTCGGGTGCCGTACTGCCAAGTTTTCTGTTGCCCAGCATAACGCTCCCGGAAGAGGGGGCTTCCAGCCCGGCGATCAGACGCAGCAAAGTACTTTTACCACAACCGCTTCGTCCAACGATGGCTACAAATTCCCCTTGTCTTACATTGACGTTGATGTCAGATAGAATTGTCCGCTGATCATACGATTTCTGAACCCCGTTTACTTGAAGAAAAGGACTGATCTGACTTGTGCTCATGGATTAGTTCACGCTCCTTTGGCTTTACTTGCGGGATAAAGCCGGGTTCCAGCGCAGCCAGCGCCGTTCCAGCCATTTGGCGATGGTATCGGACAGCTTGCCCAGCAGGGCATATAGCAGAATGCTTAAGACGATCACATCCATCTGCATGAATTCCCGCGCGTTCATCGCCATGTATCCAATTCCTGCATCCGCCGCAACCGTCTCCGCTACGATGAGTGTCAGCCACATGATGCCAAGTGCATAGCGAATGCCCACCAGAATGGAAGGCAGCGCACCCGGCAGGATGATGTCCCTGTAGAGCGACCAACGGCTGAGGCCGTACACCTTGCCCATTTCAATCAGATCGGGATCGACCGACCGTATGCCGTGGAACGTATTCAGATATACGGGAAAGAAGACGCCCAGGGAAACGAGAAACAGTTTCGCTTCTTCACCGATCCCGAACCATACGATAACGAGGGGGATCAACGAAAGATGTGGGATATTACGGATCATCTGGACAGAGGAGTCTGCCACCTTTTCCGCAAGGGTAGAGATGCCATTCAGCACACCAAGCAGGAAACCGAGACCACCGCCAATGATGAATCCACCTAGGGCACGCCGCGCGCTGATACTAATATTGTTCAGCAGCTCACCGTTACGAAGCAGCCGAATGAAAGCCTCCAGTACCTGAGCGGGACGGGGCAATATATTGGCTGCAACGACTCCAGACGCTGTGAGCCATTGCCATAAAGCCAGAATGAGCAATGGTACGACAAAAGGGATGAATCGGTTGAACCATGTCCGGTTGAATATGTTGGAACGCACGTTAAGCATACCTCCTTGCCTGTTCTTATTTGCCTCCAGCAGCTGGCAACTGATCGCTAAGTACATCACTCCAGAACTTGCTTACATCTACCGCTTGATCAAAAATGCCTACTTGCTGGAACGTATCCGCTACATCCTGTTCGGACTTGAGTGCATTGTCAGAAATGGCAACAATGCGTGAAGGCCGTTGGGCTTCTCCGTCCCTGTAGGTTTTAAGTGCCTGCTCCAATGGCTGGTGGGTGCTGTCAGCAGTAATTTGAGCCCATTCTTCCTGATGTGTGCGAGCCCATTCATTAAATTTATTGATTCGTTCCAAATAATCGGCGAGAGCCTTTTTCTGATCTTCATCGGCAAGGGCCTGATCCGAGGCAGCAACAAGAAAGCTGCCTGACAGAATGTCTTTGGCGCTGGCGATGGTGATTGCTTCATTCTGATGTGCGGAGATGATGGCGTTGCCGTAACTGGCGAGAGCATCCACTTTTCCGCTGATCAAGGCGCTGAGGCCATCAGCAGTCGTAAGTTCGACGGGGCTGATGTCACTCCAGGTTAATCCAGCTTCCTCCAGCATTTTGAGCAGGAAATAGTGGGCTGTTGTATTTTTTACAAATGCGACTTTCTTGCCTTTCAATTCAGCGATGGATTGAATCGCTGAATCTTTGGGTACAACAACTTCCTGATTTAATGTGCTGCCTTGTTGTACGGCTATGATTTTGAAGCTCCCACCGTTCTCAGCTTGGGAGGCAAAAATAGGAGGGATCTCGCTAGTCACACCAAAGTCAAGCTGGTTTGCGGCCATCGCTTCCAGGATGAGATTGCCGCCCTGAAATACGTTGTAATGCACTGTGTAGAGGGTGTCATCGAGCCCGGCTGCCTTCAGCCCTAATTCAAGATTGCCCCATCCAGTCTGGCCTACCCGAATGGAAACGCCATTGGTTGAATTAGAGGCGGCTGTAGGTGTTGTGCCCGTACCTGTAGCCTGATGATCAGCTCCTGTAGAACAGCCCGATACAATGAGTAGGAGAAATGCGCTCATAAGAGCGGTTAAAGGTATGGAGTGACGGCGATTTCGACGAATCATAGGGAAGAAACCTCCTTGGTATGTGAAATTCTCTCAGTGGGCTTATCAGACTCATTGAAGCTGCCGGATGCAATAAACGCTTGGCCGATGCGGTCCGCTTGAAGAATGGCTTCGGTTACCTGTGCTGTGCTCACCCCGAAGGAGAGGTGTTCTGCACTGCCTTCCCGTAATTTCAATCCAGCTGCAATGCGTACAGCAGCTTCCTGTGGTTGACTATGTATGCCAAGCTGGGCAAGGGTAATGGGCAGATTCAGCTTGTGTAACAGAGTAAGCAGCTCATACAGCTCGGTATCTGCTTTGCCTTCGAGAATCCATTGGGTGAACAGCCCGAAAGCTACCTTTTCTCCGTGCAGTGAAGCATGCGTCTCAGGCAATCTGGTGAGGCTATCGTGTAATCCGTGAGCTATAGCCGCATGGAGGGATCCGTCACTGATACTGCCGACAAGCCCTGCGAGGACAATAATAGCGTCGATAACATCACGGAATTGCGGTGTATTTCCGGTAGTGTCCGGGGACTCATAGACATCGGTAGCATGTGCATCCAGAATATCGAGTGCAAGCTTGGCTGTGCTGACACTGTTTCGCAGCGTAAGACCGGCACTGTTTCCACTGAGGTTGACCGCGAACTCATGCCATTTGACCAGCGTATCGCCAATGCCTGCGGCCAAATATCGTTTGGGCGCACTTGCCAGGATGCGGCTGTCAGCCAGAATCAGATTCGGAGAACGACGGAGGGGACGATATCCAGCAGCCTGCCCTTGTTCATCGTAGAGCACGGTTAAGGCAGACCATGCGGCACAGGTTGCTGCAATGGTTGGAACGGTCACAATCGGAAGGTTCGCCTGCTCCGCAACGGCTTTGGACAGATCGAGTACCCTGCCGCCTCCGACACCGATAATCAGATCGACGTCCAGATTGAAAGCGTGCTGGGTGAACGCATCAATCTGACCTGTCGTCACTTCCCCACGAAATAGCTGTACATGGAACCTGACCTGATGCTCTTCCAGTGAAGGCAGAAGGTTGGGCTGTACGGCTTTCAACGCAGACTCACCAGCGATGATGAGAACATGCTGCCCAAGCTGTGCTATACGCGATCCGCTTTGCTCAAGAATGTTAGCTTCGTGTTCATATACTGCGGGTGCTTTAACCGTAATCATGGATACACTCCCTTTATAACTTATTATTCTTACGTTTTAACTAGGTTTTTAAATTGTTTAGATTCTAGCATTGCGATCCTTCAACCACAATAACCTGGACAATCAATACATCCTATACTTCGATTGAAAGAATCTATAGGTGACAATAGAAAGGAGAAAAGAGAAACATCGACTCTCTACTCCTCTTACTGGGGCAGGTTTATTTAATAAGAAAGATACGGTACAATTTCTATTAAATTTCTATATGTTGCTTTCGGGATATATCAAATGAAAAGGGGGAGTGTTTATGAAAACTATTGGCCTTATTGGTGGAATGAGCTGGGAATCATCGTTAGAATATTACCGAATTATTAACGAAGAAGTGAAAATTAAATTGGGAGGATTGCATTCAGCCAAGTGCATTTTATATAGCGTGGATTTTGAAGAAATCGAGCGCTATCAAGCTGAAGGTGATTGGGAAAGCTCTGGTACATTATTAGGGGATGCTGCTCAGTCTTTGGAAAAAGCAGGAGCAGAAATGATTGTATTGTGTACAAATACGATGCATAAAGTGATTAAACATATTGAAGAAAAAGTGAGCTTACCCATTGTACACATTGCCGATTCAACAGCAAATCAAATTCAAAAGTCCAAAATAAGTACGGTTGGTTTACTTGGAACTAAATATACGATGGAACAAGACTTTTATAAAACACGAATTGAATTAAATGGTATTAAGGTTCTGATACCGAATGAAGTGGATAGAAAAGTAATAAATAAAGTAATATATGAGGAATTATGTATAGGGGAAATTCAACAATTATCAAGGGATTATTATAAAAAGGTAATCAAGAGGTTAGTTGATGATGGAGCTGAGGGGATAATATTAGGTTGCACCGAAATTGGATTATTAGTAAAACCAGAGGATTCAGAAGTTCCATTATTTGATACAACACGAATACATGCCATGGAATCTGTTAATTTGGCATTAGCTAAATAATTTTGACACAACCAGATAAACTGGTTCTCGGATTTACCTTGGCTCCCGAACCCGATATAATAGTGGTGGCGCATAAGAGCCGGATCACAAATGAGGGTGGGACTGTTCTCCCTCCTAAGCAGAATGGGGACCCCGAGTTGAAAACGTTCAAGAAAGTATATATTGAGATCACAAGTATATGTAATCTGGCATGCAGCTTCTGTCCGCAGACCAAACGTGCCAAAAATTTCATTGACCCTGAAGTCTTCAACAATATATTGGATCAGATTAAACCCCATACCAAACATATTTATTTGCATGTTAAAGGCGAGCCTTTGCTTCATCCCAAAATTGATCTGTTACTGGATTCCGCACATGAGAAAGGATTTAAGGTCAACATTACGACCAACGGAACGCTGCTGCCCAAGACCCAGCACAAGCTGCTCGGTAAACCGGCACTGCGCCAAATGAACTTCTCTCTGCACAGCTTTGATGGTCACGAAGGTTCCACAGACCGTGAGGGCTATCTGGGCAATGTATTGTCTTTTGTCAGGGAAGCCGTGAAGCACAATGTCATTATTTCATTCCGACTCTGGAATCTGACGCAGGATAACTTCACGAATGCCCAGATGAGTAGAAACCGGGAGACGCTGGAGGTTCTTGAACGGGAGTTCAATCTGGATTTTCGCATCGAGGAGAAGGTTGTGCCGGGGAGTGGCGTCAAAATTGCCCCGAATGTGTACCTGAATCAGGACCACGAGTTCCAGTGGCCGAGTCTGGATGCACCGGAAGATGACGGTAAAGGCTTCTGCCACGCGCTTCGCAGTCAGGCGGCTGTGTTGGTCGATGGAACTGTGGTTCCATGCTGCCTCGACGGTGAGGGTGTAATTAACTTGGGCAACGTTCACGAAAAATCGTTCTCGGAGATAGTAGATGGTGAACGAGCGAACAATCTGTTCTATGGTTTCTCCAAACGGGAAGCGGTGGAGGAATTATGTCGGAAGTGCGGATATCGTCAACGGTTTGGAGCCTAAAGCGTAATTTAATAAATATAATTAGATTCAAAATAATAGAGATCACATTGTCTGGAAACAGATGAAGTGGTCTTTCGTTTTTTCTCAGAACGATAAAGGAGCATCTAACCATAGATTACGAGTTGTAAATAAGGCATACCCGAAGTTGAGATCGGCACATTCGACGTTGAAGTGCGCTGCAAAAAATGCCGAGATCACAGGCATGATGCTGGCGTTTCTATATCTAAGCTAATGATTATTATCGTAACATCCCTTTTTTGGTAGGATTAGGGTAGGTTCCGAACCAGAGGTGCACCTCTGAGGGGTTCCGTAAGGACAAGCTCTTGCTTGTACGCCAAATATCAGAATAAGGGAGGATTTAAGTTATGAAAAAAATGTTGACGTTGTTGCTGTCCGCCGGTCTGGTCGCTTCATTATTTGGTGCAATCCCCGCTTTAGCTGCACCTACCGTTGTAAACTCAACAATTATTGTAGCCAAGGGTGAAACGTTTGACGGCAAAGGCCAAACCTATGTAGCTAACCCCTCCACACTGGGAGATGGATCTCAAGCAGAAGATCAGAAGCCGGTATTTCGCTTGGAGGCAGGCGCTACGCTCAAAAATGTGATTATCGGTTCGCCTGCAGCTGACGGTGTTCATTGTTACGGTAACTGTACGATATCAAATGTGGTTTGGGAGGATGTAGGCGAGGACGCTCTGACTCTGAAGTCAGCTGGAACGGTCAACATTACGGGCGGGGCAGCTTACAAAGCCTATGATAAAGTGTTTCAAATCAATGCAGCGGGGACGATTAACATTAAAAATTTCCGTGCAGACGATATTGGCAAGCTGGTGCGTCAAAATGGTGGGACAACCTTCGCGGTGAACATGACGCTCGACAACTCGGACATTTCCAATGTTAAAGATTCTATTATGCGTACGGACAGCAGTACATCGCAAGGGAAAATTACAAATACACGTTACTCCAAAGTACCGACCTTGTTTAAAGGCTTTGCATCAGGCAAAACAAGTCAATCCGGGAATACGCAATATTAAATACGGTTCGTGTCGGTTCGTAATCGTTTTCCTATAAACGAGTTGAAGCATGCCAATTAAAAGGGGCTGTCCCATATGTCATGACAATGACGGGGGACAACCCTTGTTGACGTTATTTTTGGTCTAAATGAACCTGACACACTATTCGCTCCCATTTACACCGTTGTGAGATGCAGAAGCATATTTCCGCAAGAAGAACCATATATTTAATCACTCTTTCCCCTAGGTTAAACTTGATTTTCTCTTATCGGGATTGTCACCAATACCCATGTGTTGTACAGTAGAAGCAATGAAATAAGTGAACCGGGAGCTCAATGAAGTTGGGCTGAGAGAGTGGCCTTGTGCCGCTGACCGTATATCTGATCTGGGTAATGCCAGCGTAGAGAACATGAATTTGCGATGTGCAATGGTAAGGATAAGGAATAGATGATACATGTCAACGTTTCTTGGATACAGCAGGATTTTTTCTGATGTGACGGGGATGTTGTCGTTTGTTTCTTCTATCTCCATATTTGCCTAATGCGTAGCATCGTGAGAATTGTAAACTGTGCGTATGGCCTGCCTGGTAACCGGGGAGGCTTTTTTGTTTTTTTATAATCCAAGGGAAACAGAGGAAGGAAGTAGAGAACATGTCGACAGAAGTACGCAGTAACAAATTGAAATTAACCGATATCCTGGTAACGATCGTGATTGCAGTTGTGTTTGGAGTGATCTACAAAATATGGGGCCCAACGTATGATCTGATGAAACCGTTCGGCGTTCATGCAGAGCAGATGATCTATGGCATGTGGTTTATGGCGGGCACGTTTGCTTTTGTCATTATCCGTAAGCCGGGCGTGGCTATTCTCGCTGAAGTTGCGGCATCAACAGTGAGTGCTTTTCTTGGAAGTGAGTGGGGGATGTCCACACTGGTGTATGGCTTGTTTCAAGGACTGGGGGCAGAGATATTCTTTGCTGCAATGCTGTATCGAAAAACGAACCTGTTTGTCACCTGCCTCGCAGCGATTGGAGCAGCAGCGGCATCGCTATTGCTGGATTATCAGTACGGGTACATCGATTCACTCTCGGCTTGGAATTATACGCTGTTTATCGGCTTCCGCTTCATAGGCAGTATTCTGATTGCGGGTGTATTCGCCTATTATCTGGCCAAAGCGCTGGAGCTGACAGGGGTTACGCGCTCACTCAGACCAGTTTCAAAGCAGGATTATGAGGCATTGGACTAGATGATCACGAAGGGGAATGCGCAGGCGGCAGGTGTTACGAATCTAAGATGCAAGTTCCCGGGAGAGAAGGCCTTGGTGTTTCAAGGCTTGTCTCTCTCTGTGCGTCAAGGGGAGAAAGTGTTGTTACTTGGACCCAGTGGCTCGGGCAAATCGACCTTGTTGCAAATTCTGAGCGGTCTGATTCCGCGATCTGTGGAGATTCCGATGAAGTGCGACGATATTCAGGTGCCTGAACAGCCCGGCATTGTTTTTCAAGATCCGGATACCCAGTTCTGTATGTCATATACGGATGAAGAGATTGCTTTTGTCCTGGAGAACCGGAATATTCCACGCGAGCAGATGCCAGCTCTTATCCATCAATACTTGGAACAAGTCGGGTTACACTTTGAACATAATCGAACACTGATACAATCCATGTCTCAGGGCATGAAGCAGCGTCTTGCAATGGCTTCGATTCTTGCAATGGAGCCGGACGTACTCTTTTTGGATGAACCAACGGCGCTGCTGGATGATGAAGGAACCTCACAGGTGTGGGATACGGTGAAACAGATTGCACAGGACAAAACACTCCTTATTGTGGAACATAAAATTAATGAAATTGTCGAGTGGGTAGACCGAATCATCGTTTTATCGCCTGAAGGTAAGATTGTAGCGGATGGCCCTGCGAATCAGGTGTTTACGGATGGACGGAATATGCTGAGAGAATACGGAATTTGGTATCCTGGGGTTTGGGAAGAGCGGGGCCAGACGAGGTCACAGGTGATGGTCAAAGAAGAGCCTATTCTTTATGCGACCACAGAAACTGAAAGTATGGGTAACAAAGAAGAGCGAGCTTCTGCTCAACTCCGGCCAGCCCTGGAAATGCAGCAATTCACCGGATGGCGCGGAAAAACGTCATTCATTCAGGTGGAACAGGCCAAGGTATGTTACGGAGATTGGGTGGCGATTGTCGGAGCTAACGGGGCAGGTAAAAGTTCATTATTGCTGTCCATGATAAATATCCTAAAAACGACAGGTCATTATGTTGTGGAAGGACAATCGGCCGGAAAAACGGAACAGCTTGCAGATCACATTGCTTTTGTATTCCAGAATCCAGAATTTCAATTCGTGACAAATACGGCCCGGGAAGAAGTGGGATTTTCCTTGCTGGGCGGCAAACTAACTGCCAAAGAAAGAAATGTTCGAACTGATCATATGCTGGAGCAATTCGGACTGACAGAGCTGTCCGAGCGGCATCCCTACCAACTGTCGATGGGACAGAAACGCCGATTGAGTGTAGCGTCTGCTCTGGTGCGAGAACAGCGTATTTTGTTACTGGATGAGCCTACATTTGGACAGGATGCGCGCAATACCTTTGCCATGTTATCACAGCTGGAACGGCTGCGGCGTGAAGGGACCGCCATTGTGATGGTTACGCATGACCGGGAAATCGTGAAGCATTATTGCAACCGGATCTGGACGGTGGATGAGGGGAGGTTAACGGATGCAGCTTTCGTTTCCTCATCGTGAGACCTGGCTTCACGCGGTGAATCCGGGATTGAAAATGATTTTCCTGACATTGCTGTTTGTCTTCGTCATCCTTGTTCACAACTTGAATGTAATGGCTAATGTGGCAGTTGTCATGCTGTTATTGTTGGTCTGGACAGGTCACCCATGGCCCAGATTATTGCTGTACGCGTCTCCGTTCATTCTGGTATTTATATCAACTTCCACAGGTATGATCATGTTTGGTAAAGGCGAGACCACCTGGTTTCAGTGGGGATTGATTCATATTACCGAAGAGAGCTTCTATCGCGGGTTACATCTTGGATTTCGTTCGCTAAGTATGGCGGCGGCTGGATTGTTGTTCGGCCTGACGACCAAGCCTGTTCGTCTCTTTTATTCTCTCATGCAGCAGTGGAGGCTCCCACCCAAGTATGCTTATAGTTTTGTGGCGGCTATGCGAATGATCCCGATTTTGCTGGATGAATTCCAGACGCTGCGTTATGCCATCCGCATTCGGGGAACGAGGCAGCGCGGCTCCCGCTGGAATGTATACGGCATCCTGAAACGATATGCTATTCCACTACTAGCACAGAGTATCCGCCGTGCGCAGCGAATGGCGGTGGCGATGGAAGCGAAAGGATTCAAGGAAGGCGGGAGCCGGACGTTTTATGTTCAGATTGGGTACTCCCAAGCGGATGTATGGTTTGTGGGGTATTTTATCATCATGTTAACGGCTGCTTATCTATTGGGGATCACATTCCCTTATAATTCAATGCTTGTGGATGTAAGGTGAGACCTGTAATTATTTCATGCTTGGTAAATATATTTGGGAGTAACAGTAACTTTTCCTTGTTCAAAACGTCTTTAATGGAAATAACTTCAAATAGATGAGGTGAACGAGCGTGAAGAGAGGGTCGATGTGGCAAAAGACGGGGTACCTATGGATCACTGTAGCTGGAATATCGGCCGTACTGGTTACGGGGTTTATGCTGGTGGAAATGGATACGGAACCACGGGCAGGACAGGGCTCCGGTTCGACAACTCAAGCCTTGTCTGCACAAGCGAAAACGACTTATAAAAAGGGAGATACCTTGAATTTGGAGGCAGGTATGCCCCTGTACACCCAAGTTATAGATAACAAAGTGCCCGTTGATCTGATGGGAATACAATACTACACCTCAAGCAATGAGAAAATTAAAATACAAGCCGTTCGCGGCGAATGGATCAAATTCGAGGATTACAGCAGAGGGGAATTCTGGATTCCCGGCTGGTACGCATCCAAGGAAAGTCGAAGTTTGAAGACTATAACTCCCCAAACGTTCAGTCTTCATCCCGGAAGTAAGCTGTATCTGGCTCCGGGAAGCTCGACAAGCTGGGCTCCAAGTCCATCCCTTACAGACCAGGCGGTGATTGTTGCAGCGACGAAGGATTGGTATGGCGTTTCCATCGCTCCACGAAGCTGGAACAAGGAATCATTCACTTATCGACCTGCACTGCTCTGGGTCAAGGCACAGAGTATAGAGCAGCAAGCCATTGTAGCGGATGGTTGGTTTCAACAGGATGCATCGCAGTCGGCTTTGGCTGTACGCCATTTGACGGATATCATGCTGAACAAAAAGACAACCTCCAAACAAGTCAAACAATGGCTCGGTGAACCGGATTGGAAAGAGAATTCGGCCAATTTGAATGACACGGGTTATGCAATGAGTATTGGACAGACCTGGCGATATGAGCGAACAGATGCCCAATTTTTGGTGACATTCAATAAGAACGGCAGGCTTGCCAGAACACGCTGGAACATACCACAAGATGATCGAAACAAGGTGGAGTCCGATTGGAGCTTCGGTCGTTCGGATGAATACGAATTCACCACCAAAATCACAGGCAAATCATTGCCGATAACATTACCTTGGAAACCCATATGGACGAATCAAGGGGATATCAATTATACCTTTTTGCAAACAGCTACAGATGATGTGCTCCTGATGAAAGGGGATGACGGTGGATTTAGTGGTTTTCATTATGAGAGTTCAATGTATGCACTTGACCGACATTCCGGTAAGAAATTATGGGAGATCAATGCGGGGTATGGGAGACAGCAGGTAGAGGTGGATGCAGGACGCCAATACGTTACAATGTATACCGATTATGACCCTGACAAGAAAGAATACGTGGATCGTATACGCCACCTCCAATTGAAGAGCGGTGATGTCGTATGGGAGTATAATCCCAAGCAAAAATTCAGATTGAATGGCATCACTGCCGCAAAGGATGCAGTCGTTGTTGATAGTCCGGTTGTTGAAGGCTCAAGCAATAGCTGGTTAACCGTGTTGGACAGCAAGAACGGAAAAACATTATGGAAGCGTAAACTAACTGCCGGCTATGAATTATTGAACAAGAGCGCAGAAGATCCTTATGTCATGTATTGGGAAAAGGATAAATTGATTGCAGCCGATCCGCGATCTGGCCGTACGGTGTGGAGCATTGCTGCGTCAAAATCGACGATAGAGCCTCTGGATCGGAATCCTTATTTTGATGGAATCATCCGCCTTGATCCGTTTGCAGCTGCACAGCCAGAACGCTGGATGTTGCTGGATGACCTGTGGGTGCTGGTCGATCTGAGCACAGGTAAGAAGCATGCACAGTTTCCAGCCCGGATGGGACAGCAAATCGAAGTGCTGAATGACGGCATGATACTCATCCGTGAGCACAAAAACGGGGAAATGTATGGTGATTATGCAGATTTCACAACCACCTTGTATGATGCCAAGAGTAGTAAAAAACGATGGACGCTGAACGACAAAATTGAACGGGTCCTCGTGGAGGACGATCAATTATATGTAATCAAAAACGGTTATCCAGCAGCCCTTGCATATGATACAGGAGAAACACGTTGGAATGCACAAAACACGATTTCGTCACTTCGATATCCTACCAATCAGGGGAGTTACCTGGTGATTGATGATCAGCTTTTGCTGCCGATGGGTGAGGATCTTCTGATCATGGATAAACATGACGGTACCTTGATTGGTCGTGTACATGACGTTGTAATGGGAAGCCCGGAGCATCGTGATCGGGATGCGAAGAATGGAACCATGAATCGGCTCGGAAATGAAATCTATATCGGGTCGTCCAACGGACGGTTCAGTATGTATGAAGCAAGTGATCTGAACACAGATATCTCACGTTAAAGCTTGTTTCATGTCGAATGATGATTTATTATAGATAAACAGGATTGCTCGCGCTCCGGTTATCGGCTGTGCGGGCTTTCTTCATGTGTTCTTAAAGGACCATGTACGATCAATCGCAGGAGGAATCTCCCATGATTTCATTATACGGGGTAAGCAAGCGTTATAACGAGCGTGGGTCCCGTGAGGATCAGGGATTCGAGGCGCTAAGCTCGGTTTCCCTGGAAGTAGGCCAGGGAGAGATCCACGGCATTATCGGCTCCAGTGGTGCAGGGAAATCCACGCTTCTGCGCATGCTCAATGGATTGGAGAAACCGGATGACGGCGAAGTCATTGTAAATGGGCAGCATCTGACCCGGATGAGTGAGCGGAGTCTGCGTCAGGCCCGAAGGTCCATTGGCATGATTTTTCAGCACTTCAATCTGGTTAGCAATCGGACAGTGATTGGCAATGTCTGCATGCCTCTGGAACTTGCTGGCGTTTCCCGTTCCGAGCGGCTTGCGCGGGGACAGGAAGTATTGAGATTTGTCGGACTTGAGGATAAGGCCAATCAATATCCTGCACAGTTAAGCGGAGGGCAAAAGCAACGTGTTGCCATCGCAAGAGCGCTTTCCAGTCGTCCGGATGTGCTGCTCTGTGATGAACCAACATCATCGCTCGATCCGCAGACAACGAGTGGAATTCTGGATGTGCTGGGTCATGTCCATGAAACGCTGGGTGTGACGATTGTACTCGTTACGCATGAGATGGAGGTTGCCCGAAAGCTTTGCGACCGGATATCAGTGATGAAAGAGGGACGGATTGTCAAAACGCTGTCGAAAGCGGAAGTACGCAGTATACCGGTACCGCAGCCTGATTTACTGACATCCTTACTGATGGGTGAAGATATATCCATTATCGGACGAAATGCCTCTCTTCATGGCGGTCAGGAGGATCATAACGATGATACCTGAATCCGTTGTGAAGTATCAGCATGAAATATGGCAAGCCATCGGGGAAACCTTTGTTATGGTGGGGATCTCCATCACGGCGGCAGTGTTAATCGGGTTGCCACTGGGTACACTGCTGTATCTGTTCAGAAAAGGGCAACGTTATCAGAATCGACCTCTGTTCACGATTCTGGGAAGTCTTGTTAACATCATTCGTTCCTTCCCGTTTCTGTTGCTGGTCGTATTTATGATTCCGTTCACCCGCCTGATCGTTGGAACATCCATCGGGACGCTCGCGGCAACCGTCCCGCTCTCGATCATCGCAATTGCTTATTATGCCAGACTGGTAGAACAAGCATTGCTTGATGTACCGAAAGGTGTGGTTGAAGCAGCTTCTTCCATGGGCGCATCGACTATGCAACTTGTGGTGAAGTTCCTGTATGTGGAGGCCCGTTCAGGACTCGTCCTCGGTTTAACAACTGCCACCATCAGTTTCATCTCATACTCTACGGTGATGGGGATCGTCGGTGGTGGTGGGGTTGGTGATTTTGCCATTCGTTATGGCTATCAGCGATTTGAGACGGAAATCATGGTATTTACCATTATCATTATGATTATCCTGGTACAGATGATCCAATTCACAGGCAGCAGATTATCCCGCTGGCTTGATCGCAGATCCTGATTAGGGACAGGCCAGCAAAGAAAAAATGAAATACAGCATGACCAATACAGATTACATGATGAAGGGGTAAATATACAGATGAAAGCAAAACTAATGCTCATGCTGCTGGCAGTGACGCTGGTAGCAGCCGGATGCGGCAAAAAAGAAGAAACACCTGCGGCGGAAGGAACCAAGGAAGGTAGCCAAGCCGGACAAGAAGTGACGTTGAAAGTAGCTACTTTGATTCCGCCAATGACGGATGTGTTGGATATTGTGAAGCCATTGCTGAAAGAAGATGGCGTTAATCTGGAAGTAGTTGTACTTTCGGATAACGTTCAACCGAATACTGCATTGGCGAACAAAGAAGTAGACGCAAACTTCTTCCAGCACGTACCTTACATGAATCAGTACAATGAAGCAAATAACGCTAATCTGGTAGCTGTGCAACCGATCTACAATGCGATCTACGGAGCATATTCCAAGAAGTATAAATCCATGGAAGAATTGCCTGAAGGTGCAACGGTAGCGATTGCCAACGATCCGTCGAACATTGGACGCTCGCTGGTGATGATGGAACAGAACGGCCTGATCAAGCTGAAAGAAGGCGTCGGTTTCAATGCAACGCAAGCAGACATCACGGAGAATACGAAAAACTTCAAGTTCAAAGAAGTAGATCTGTTGATGCTGGCCCGCATGCTGGATGATGCCGATCTGGTTGCGATGACTCCGGCCTATGCGAGTCCGCTTGGACTTACGCCGAAGAAGGATGCGCTGTTTACGGAGAAGGATGATTCCCATTTTGCCATTACGTTGGTTGCCCGGGAAGATAACAAGGATTCGGAAGCCATTCAGAAACTGGCGAAGCGTATGGCGGGTCCAGAAGTGAAGGCCTTCTTTGAAGAGAAGTATGCGGATATTGCGATCCCGGCTTTTAAATAAGATCCCAGTTCATCTGCAACTGAAATGATTTTAAACCTATGATCCAAGACAAATACGAAGACCCAGGCCTCATCGCCTGGGTCTTTTTTGTTAACCTGCATTACGGAGTGAAGGAGAAAGAGCAGCATCAGCTTTTATCAGAATCACCTTCTGCCTTCGGCTCCATGAGGCGGATCAATTTCCGCTCGGTAGCGGTGTCTGTTGCAGGTGTGTAGATGCTGCACCGCAAATCAGCATTTCCCTGAACCTGTAACGAGGTAAGATCAAAAAGCATTTTGCCAGCTCTGGAATGTCTAAATTCAATCAACACATCAGGGGCACTGCTAACACTGCTTTGTTTCCAAAGGGTATGAAAATCAGGATATCGGTCCATCATGTCATCCAAAAACAGGTTATACCATTCATCATCGACATATTGACCGTAATAAGCACGGAAAATAGCCAGAAATCCACTAACAAAATCCTCCCAATTGACGGCCAGTCTACGAAATTCCTTTCGCTCAAACAACAAACTGATCATGTTCCGTTGTTCTGCAGGAATCTGTTCAAAGTCCATAAACACATGCCGGGCCGCGTCGTTCCAGCCAACAATATGGCAGCGTCGGTCCGAGATGATTGTGGGACAATTGCGAAGTTCCTGCAATATTTTCTGCAAGGAAGGATGAATTTGGAGCGGCTTCTCATCCAGGATATAAAGTTCCGAATGATACTCCAGAGCAAGGGAAAATAAATATTTCCGTTCATCCGCAGTCAGCTTGAGAGCTGAAGCGATGTTATCCAGCACGGAATGAGATACCTGAATATCCCGGCCCTGTTCAAGCCAGGTGTACCACGTTGTGCTTACACCAGCCAATTGGGATACTTCTTCTCTTCTTAATCCTGGTGTTCTTCGGCGTGTCCCTGCGGGTAATCCGACGGATTCCGGAGAGATTTTGGAGCGTTGGTTTTTCAGAAAAGCGGATAGTGCCTGTAGTCTGACATCATGGTTCATGCCATCACCTTCAATCCTGAGTTTATCATGGTAGTCATTATACTATTATATTTGACAACTTGTAATAGGATAATACGAATGGCAATATAAGTGCATAACTGAACGAAACAAGTATGGAAAGAGCACTGAAGGAGGATGCATTATGGAACGTGTAGTTATTACTGGAATGGGGATTATCTCTCCTTTGGGGAATGATGTGCATACATTTTGGAATGGATTGGTGGAAGGCAAATCAGGAGTTTCGCCTATTGAGGCGTTCGACACAACGTCCTACAAAACGAAGATAGCAGGAGTGGTCCGTGATTTTGACGGAGAGGCACGGTTTGGACGAAAGGAAGCACGGCGTATGGATCGGTTCGTGCAATTTGCTGTTGCGGCAGCAGATCAGGCTCTGGCTGACTCCGGTCTTGTGATGGATCATGTGGACAGGGAGCGAGTTGGCGTATATATCGGTTCCGGCATTGGCGGAATACAGACCCTGATGGAACAAGGCAAACTCCTGTCTGAACGTGGGCCTGCACGAGTCAGTCCAACACTGGTGCCCATGATGATATCCAATATGGCTGCGGCCATGGTGAGCATGAGGTTTGGCTGTTGGGGCCCCACTCTCTCGCCAGTGACAGCCTGTTCGATCGGTAATACCGCGATAGGTGAGGCTTTCCGGCTGATTCGTCACGGTGGGGCAGATGTGATATTTGCTGGCGGGACGGAGGCTGCTGTCACCGAAGTATCGCTGGCAAGCTTCGGTAATGCAACGGCGCTATCTACACGAAACGAAGCGTATGAAGGAGCGAGCCGCCCATTTGATGCAGGCAGAGACGGTTTTGTCATGGCTGAGGGCGCTGGGGTTCTGGTTGTGGAGTCCCTATCTCACGCCCTCGCTAGAGGCGCAAACATCCTTGCGGAGATCGTTGGATATGGTGCTAGTTCAGACGCGTATCATATGGTGGCCACCCATCCGGAAGGGCGTGGAGCCTACTTGGCCATGAAAGCTGCTCTGGCAGATGCGCAGCTTCAACCGCATGAGATTGATGTCATTAATGCTCATGCCACCAGTACGGAGGCGGGTGATCTCTCCGAAACCAAAGCGATTAAGCAGCTGTTCGGTGCAAAAGCTTATGATATTCCGGTAACGGCAAACAAATCGATGACCGGGCATATGCTGGGTGCGGCTGGTGGGGCGGAAGCCATATCACTCATTCAAAGCTTGCGTAGCGGCATCATTCCACCGACGATCAATCAAGAGCAGGGCGACCCGGAATGTGATCTCGATTATGTACCCAACGTTGCACGAGAAGCTGATATGCAGATTGGGATGTCCAACTCATTTGGCTTTGGTGGTCATAATGCGGTTATTATTTTGCAGAAATATTCATCTTAACATACAGAGAACAGTGACTGTCCGAGGGCGCACTGTTCTCTTTTTATTTGCTGCGGGAAGACTGATCCGGCTGTGAAAGTGCTATATAGGTCATTAGTTCGCTAGTTGCATGTAAATATGAGGATTGGCCCATGAATATGGTCGTGATATTCGTTAGAATGTTCAATAGGGGCACATATGTACGCATATTTAAATGAAAAACGAAATAGGACGAAGCTTAAGTTTGGTCCATTTTCCCTGGTGGTATAGATATAAGGGCGAATAGAGGCTTCTTCTAACATAAAGCTATACATAGGAGGGAACGCAGTGAACGTGTGGATTACGGTGAAAAGTCTGGGGAAACGCAAGCCGGCACTTGCCAAACAAGCTGCTGAACTTCCGGAAACAACCGATACGCTGAGACAGCTTATTAAGAACATGGTGGCTCAGCAACTCAAGGCTCTTCAGGACAAGAATAATGAAGCGGAATGGCTTGCCTACCTGATGCCAGAGGACATTCAGGAGCAGGGGGAAGCAGGCAAAGTTGGCTTTGGCGCGATTTACAACGAAGGGGTTCCTGATATAGAAGGCGCCATGGATACAGCTATAACCGCATATGAAGATGGGTTATTCAAAGTGTTTCTCAATGATGAAGAGTTGCAGGGACTGGATGAGCCGTTGATTATACAGGAAGACGATAACGTGGTATTTATCCGTTTTACCATGCTTGCCGGGCGTCTGTGGTAGAGAGTGACGAGGAGGAGAATGGAATGAATCAGGAAGATAAAGTTCAACAGTATCAACAAGCGTTGCAGGAAAAAGTGAAATCGCTGAATGATGTGGAGCAGGAACTCGCCGGCTATGTTGCAGAGATGGCTGGATTCACCTATTTGCGCGAAGACGAAAAGGCCTATTTGAATGCAGATGTACTATTGAAACGTTTGGCCGCTGAGATGCAAGCTCCATTGTTCCGTCCATTGCTGGATGTGCTGGAACATCTGGTCAGCGAACCATTTCTGGCGAGGTTCCGCTACATTGCAGAACGTGCCGCGAATTTTCCTTATAGCAAAAATTATGAGCGCAGACCTTTTCGTACGATCGATCCCGAACAGCATATTGGACAGGTTTTTCGTAAAATGATCGCCTTGTTCCGCATAGAGATGCATGGCTTCTCTCTGAACGAGTATGTATCCATGCGGGAGTACAAGTTTGATTATCTTCATGAGATCAGAGCTGTTATACCGGATTGCATTGCCTATGAACTGGATCATGAAACCGGCGATATGAAGCAGGCACTGCATGATATTATCTATGGCGACAATCAGAATGCATTGCTGACCACTGAGATGATTAAGGGTATCTTTATGAGCGATCAGGTGGATGCTTACCAGATGGTTGGGGAATTGCTGATTGCAGCAAGGCTGCAGGAGGGTTTGCGCCAGAGCATTGTGGAACGGATGGATGAAGGAACACTTGAGGCGTATATATACATATTAAAAATAATTATCGACAACAACCTGATTCGGTTCAGTTCGGTGGTGAGAGCGCTCGCTGTATGGACAGGGATCGGAATTGAAGCGGCGAATCAGCGTGTTGCTGTGCAGCTCATCACCCAAGCGCATCAAGCATTGACTGATCCTGCGGTTCGAGAGGAATGGCAGCAAAGTGCCAATGCAAACCAATTGTTTATTAGTCTTTGGGCAACGGCTGTCATCGAAGAGAAGGAACTGGAGCGAAAAGTCATCCAGATCATGGATCACGGACAAGCATATCAGCAAATTGTTGCACAATACGTGCTCGCAAACAGTCAGAACAGAGGGCTGCGGTTACATATCGCACGTCAGTATCTTGAAGTACAGGATCTGGAATTACTACATTGGGTGATTGAGAATTACGATGCCATGTACATGTTTAACTGGAGCTTTGAAAATGGAGAGAATCAACGGAGTGTTCATGTCTGGCCACTGTCTGTTTTTGAAGATAAAGCCGTGCGTCGGCGTGACTTCGATCTGTTCAAACAAATGCTGACCCACATTCCGCAGGGAGGCGATGGTGGACCATCCGGGGTTCTTGAATTTGTTCAATATCGCATCGATCCAGATGATGTAGTGAAAAAAATGCTGTACCTTGCTGCGTACGACATGGACCCGGAATGGATTGGCGAGGTTATTGCACTCAAGGACAAGCTAAGCCCGGATTTGCGAGGGGAATTGTTGTCCCAGTTTGTCCATCACCCCGAGATTGAAGTACAAAGACAGTTTATTTTTGACAGCTTGTCGGATAAAAGCATGAACAATCGTGAGAATGCTCTGATCAAAGCGAAGCTGTTGACGCTGACGGTTGAAGAGCTGCTGCAAATGGAGGCGTTGCTGAAGCTGAAAACGGGAACGCTGCGTCAGAAGATCATTCAGGTAATGCTGCTTCAGCCAGCAGATCAGCTGATGGTATCACTGAAACGACTCCTTCAATCCAAAAGCGAACTGCAGCGATTGGGCGCACTGGAACTGTTGACCGAGGTCTCCGCAGATCCACAGCGCTCGGAGCAGCAGGAGCAGATGCAACCATTAATAGAGCTCATCAAGAAACCAACGGCCAAGGAGCAAAAGCTGCTGGATAAGCTTACAGAGCAGAGCAGCAGATATACGGCGGCTAATGGATTCGGCTTGTATGATCCTTCTTGGGAAAATCCACTGCTTCATGAGGAACGTGATCTCGGTGGCTTCAAGCCAAAGGATGTTTTTACCCTTTCTCTAGAAAAAGCGAAGCAGTTTCTTGAAGGTTTGGATGCGTTGCTATATGAGCACAGAGACCATGAATATGAGGCTGAATATTACGCGGGCTACAAAGAAACCTTGCTTGTAGGTGCGACTTTGCGCCCTGTGGTCTACATCCCTTACGATCAGCGGCAGGATGTAGTGTTATTGGAGCAATTCCCTCTCCATAATATATGGGGGGAATATGTGCAGAAGAGTGGTCTGGATAGTAAGGAACTGCTGCAAATGTTGTTCGCGATTCGTTTGGAGGATCTGAACAAGAAGCTGGATGATTATTACCGATACTATTCCACCGTATACGAATATGGTGAATTGGAGAAACACTGGCTGCTGGAAGGCTGGCGTAAGGAATTTGCTGAAGAGGTCTATCCTGTTCAGCATATCCAGGACATGAAAAAGGTGGTCAGTGAGCTTCGTTACGCAGATCAGGTGAAAACGCTGATTGAGGCTATTTATGAGGACAGTGATAGGTCAGATACATTTGAAATTGCTGAGCGGACACTGTATGCGTTGATGAAAATGATGCCTGAGGAACAAATGGAAAAGGAATCGGGCATGCTCGCTCTCTTGTCTGGTCCATGGTTCTATATTGTGCGGGATCGTGTACATGACGATAACAGTTTCAAACGGTATTTCCAGACGCTAAGCCAATTCGACCAATTAAATAAGGACAGTAACCGAGGCTCCTTCCTCACTCTGAATGATTACCTGCGTGCCTATGAACTGGGCTTCATTGATGCACAGGAAGTCTACAAGCAGCTGCTTGTGGGAGAATCCCGTGCTCTGTTTATTCGGGAATTGACATCCAGTCGAAATGACTGGATTGCAGAGAAATCGGTGTTAGCAGAACTGCGAAGAACAGTTGTTGAACGAATTCTGGAGATTGAGCTGACCCGAGGAGAGCTCTCTACAGAAGTAAGTACCCTGGCGATGAAGCTTGAGCGCATTGAAGGGATGGAGCATTGGGTGCATCTTGTTGCTGCTATGGATCAGGATACCTTTGTCCGTGGATATATCTACAGCTACGGTGACAATACGACACGTAAAGAAACGTTCAGCCATCTAATTCAGGTATGCCATCCGCGTGATGGAGAGGACGAAGTGTTGCTGGGACAATTGCTGGCGAAGCATCCCATCCAGGAGAAGAAGCTCCTGGAAGCCGCGATGTATGCGCCGCAATGGATGGAGATTGTTGCGAAGCATCTGGGATGGGAAGGTCTGCGCAGTGCAGCCTGGTACTTCCATGCTCATATCAATGAACGATTCACTGCTGAGAAAGAAACGATCGTGGCGCATTATTCCCCAATCACGCCACAGGACTTCAATGAAGGCGCATTTGATATTGCCTGGTTCGAGGAGGCATATGAGGCCGTTGGTGAGGAGCGGTTCAGTCTGCTTTACGATTGTGCTAAATACATCTCCGGGGGAGCCAATCACCGCAGATCACAATTGTTCGCGGATGCGGCACTAGGTAAGCTGAAATTAGAGGACATGCGTGAGTCCGTGGAAGAAAAGCGCAATAAGGATCATTTGTTGACCTACAGCCTGATTCCGTTTGCAGAAGAAAAGGAACAGGATCTGCGCGAGCGATACGACTTCATTCAGAAGTTCCTGATGCAGAGCAAGCAGTTTGGCGCACAGCGCCGGGCCAGTGAAGGTCTGGTATCCCAGATTGCGCTGGGCAACCTTGCTCGTAATGCGGGATATGTTGATGTTACCCGGCTGATGTGGGATATGGAAGCTCGCAAGCTGGATGAGATGAAGTCCTATTTTGAGCCCCATGAACTGGATGAGGCGACCACAGCTCAATTGGTCATTGATGAAGAAGGCCAGCCGGAACTGCTCATCGTAAGCAAAGGGAAAACACTCAAGTCTGTACCTGCCCGATTCAAGAAAGATGGATACATCGCCGAATTGAAGGAATTAAAGACGGATCTGGTTGATCAGTATCGCCGGGCAAGACAGGAATTGGAGCGTTCCATGACCGCAGGAACTTCCTTTACAAGTGAAGAAGTTTCAAGTCTGTTGCAGAATCCGGTTCTTCGTCCCCTGGTTCGCACGCTTGTGTTCCAAGCAGATGACAAACTTGGAAGATTCGATGTAACGTCTGGTGGACTGTTTACTCCGGCTTCGGATGATTCGACAAGTACGATTCAAACCTTGGCGGCACATGATCGCCTACTGATTGCGCATCCATTGCATCTGTTCCAGAGTGGAAGCTGGAGTGAATTCCAACGAGATCTGTTCAACCGTCAGGAACGTCAGCCATTCAAGCAGGTGTTCCGTGAACTCTATCTTCCAAATGAGGATGAGCTGGCTAATGGAACGGTATCCCGTCGGTATGCAGGTTATCAGATTCAGCCGAAAAAAGCAGTTGCTCTGCTTAAAGGACGTCAATGGACCGTCAGCTATGAGGAAGGACTGCAAAAGGTAAGCTATGAGCATAATCTGATTGCCAATCTCTATGCTATGGCAGACTGGTTCTCACCCGCAGATACAGAAGCGCCTACGCTGGAGACGGTGCAGTTCTATGATCGGAAAACTTATAAACCTGTCGCGTTAAAAGATGTACCGCCAGTCTTCTTCTCGGAAGTCATGCGTGACATTGATTTGGTGGTTAGCGTTGCGCATGTTGGCGGAGTAGATCCGGAAGCCAGCTTGACCACGATAGAGATGCGTCATGTGATTGTGAATGAGTCGCTGCGTCTGTTGAAGGTCGATAACGTACGACTCGATGGAAATTACGCACGAATTGATGGTGAACTGGGCGAGTATGCCGTTCATCTTGGCAGCGGCAATGTGTTCAAACAGGCGACGGGAGCGCTTCATATCGTACCTGTGCATAGTCAGCACCGGGGCAGAATTTTCTTGCCATTCCTCGATGAAGATCCGAGAACGGCTGAGATTCTATCCAAAGTGATGTTATTGGCTGATGACAAGAAGATCAAGGACCCACAAATCCTTGCACAACTGCAGCATTGATTAGAAATGTTGAGATGATGCTGTAGCCAAGTAGTACTCGGTTGGCGAAGTGGAGTGACTTTTGAACAGCAGGCAGCTGAAGCACCCGTCCAAGGTGACTTTAGCTGCCTTTTACTTCTGTTTTTTGGTGAGAAATGCTCAAATAGCAGTGAAAAGTTGACTCAAGATTGGCAATGGTGGGTACAGATTGAGTGTGGGGTATGGTAAAATTTAAATGAAATTACATAAAATTTGATTATTAAACAAGTCCAATCGAAGGATTGAATATTTACATAATCGTTTTCTAGAAAAGGAGAATACGTTGGACATGTTAATCGTTTCACCCGTAGGTTTTATTGGTTTGGATGATAACTTTATCGAGATGTTGTTTATAGATGTCAGCCAGCATGGACAGGGCCTGGGGCGTCTTTTGATTAACCATACCCTTAACATCAAAGGCCGTCACCTCAAGGTGGATGTCAATGAGCAGAATGCTGGAGCAACCCGATTCTACGAGAAAATGGGTTTTGTACACATTGGCCGTTCCGAGTTGGACGGTTCCGGTAATCCGTTTCCGCTTCTGCATCTGGAGATCAACGCAGATCAGGCTGCAAGATAATCGTCGTTAGATCACGATACATATGGGATATGACGAAGAGGAGTGTGCAGGATGACACAGATCAAGGTAACACCGGAGCAACTGGATACAGTCAGTGGGCAATTCGCCCAGGCACATCAGCAATTGTCGGGGTTCATGTCCATATTGGATAGCCAGATCCGTGTCATGCGCAGCCATTGGGACGGAATGGAGCGGGAGCGTTTTTATAACGATTATGCAGGTGAAAAGTGACAAGGGTGAAACGACTAGCATCAGCCTGGATAAACAGGGCAATGTGGTGGATTACAACAAGGATACGAAAAATACGAGTATTGGGAGCAAACCCATACGACCAGTCAAGGAGAGCATCTCTTTGGCAAAGGTGCACAAACGGCTACAGCCTATGGCATCGGCTTATTGTTGACCAGCAAGAGCGGACCTGCCTTTACAGAGCATGCAACAGGGCTAGGCTCCTCCTTTGTTGCGGACAAATTCCTGTTCTCCGTGCCGGAAGAAGGCGAGACACGAACGATGATCTACCGGACCAACAAGGATACGGGCAAAATCGAGAATATGATCGTGGTCACGCGAGGTGACAACGATATTGAATATATTCCGTGGCGGGAGTACAACTAAGCCACGGAGCCAAGCCTTGTAGCCTCCTTCCGGGTACAAGGCAGGTAGAAATGAGGGCTGGCATATAGCGGCCTGCCCATGAATAAACGCCCCCGCAACCTTCATCACAGGATGGAAAGGTTGCGGGGGCGTTTATGGTTTAGCTTACCGCAAGCCACGGTCAGGTGACCGGGCCAGTAAGGAGGATTTTTTTGCCTAAAGATATTAGTGTGTCTCTTCGTCCAGAAACGGTTTGTTCACCGCATAATACATAAAGCCCATCAGCAGCACACCGCCTACCAGATTGCCCAGTGTCACCGGAACCAAATTGTGGATTACGCCGCCGAACGAGATGGTCCCCGAATGGTTCAATACCAACGCAATCGCAAACGTACACATATTGGCGACGCTGTGCTCATACCCCGAGATGAAGAAGCAGAAGACAAAGAGCATCATGGCGAACATTTTCGCACCATTCTCCTTCATGAACATCGGCACAAAGAATGCCAGACATACGAGCCAGTTACACAAAATGCCCCTGAAAAAGAGCTGCATGGCTGGAGCTTCCATCTTGTGCTCTACGACACTCAGCAGAAAACCATTGACCTGAGATGAATCGAACAGTCCCGTCAGATAGATCAACAGAGCAAAGACCGCCGCACCCATCAGATTTCCACTGTAACTTGCAATCCACAGCTTCACCACTTCGAACCATTTCAGTTTCTTGCGCAAGGCGGCATAGGTGTAGTAGAACGTATTTCCAGTGAACAGATCACGCCACCATAAGCGATCAGAATAATTGCCGCGCCGAACGTGAGGGCAGCCATGGGGTATGTAAAAGGGGAATTCTCCATATAAAAGAAGTTACCCGTTTTGAACGCCACGATGACGCCAAACCCGATAAACATGCTGGCGAGCATGGAGCGCGCAAGGTACCTGATTAAGCTTTGTTTGTAAATCTTATGTTTCTTCAGAGCAAGCAGTTCTACGTTTCGTAAACCTTCCGTTTCCATAATTCGCCTCCAATAGCTCAGTTGAATAATTGCATAAAATTACATATCTCACCAAGTTCATTTCATTATAACGAATTTTGAGACAGATACACGTGATTTAAGAAAAAGAATGTAAGAAAGTGCAAGGTTAATTTTATATAAATGATTATTATATGAATTGATATTATTTATTTTTTTATAATTTATTTGCATCTATTTCAATTCATGAACAATTCTTTTTATATTAAACTTTTTTACCCAATGTTAAGAGAAGTGAGGAGAAGGCATTCTTAATAATCGCCTTTTAATTGGGTAATATGTTATTTTTTCTGTTCAGAATTTGTTCAGAAAATCTTGATAAGCTATGTGCCGAAAACGAAGTTTTTGAGGGAGGAACAAGCATGAATCAAGATTGGAAAAAAGTACTGCTGACTTCAATTGTAGTAGGCATGCTGTGGGGAAATCAGATTGTCAATGCAGCTGATCAAACGGGAGGAGCAGCAAATCATATATCATCGGTTTTTACAGATCAAACTGATATCCGTTCCACGTCCCTGAAAGCGGTTCAGGAAGCAGTAAAACAAGGACTAATTGCGGGCTATCCAGATGGATCCTTTCATCCGAAACAACATTTGACTCGGAGGGAAATGGCCGTATTACTGGCTAAAGCATCCCAATTAACGCTTGAAGAATCATCGCAATCGGTTCGAAATAATTCAGATTGGGCCACTCCCTATATTGATGCTATTCGAAAAGTAGGCTGGATGACTGGAGATGCATCCGGTAATTTTCGTGCCAACGATCCAATTCGCAGGGAAGAACTGGCTTCCATTTTGGTAAGAGTCACGGGAGCACAAGGTATAAAGGGTGGCCAACAACAGACAATTTCAGATGAAACGACGGTAAGTGGATGGGCTAAAGAGCAGGTACATACTGCATTGAAGTTGGGATTATTGGAATCAATTGATGGAAGTTTTAAATCCAAGGACTTGATAGAAAGACAAGATATTGCAAAGATTTTGGTCGATATTTTTCAGATGGGTGAGCAAACAGCTTTGTTAACTGAGTTGGATGGAGATATTGCGTATATTGATGGACGCCCGTTTGTAATTGGTAAGGAACTGCAAAGCATTCTGAATGAAAAGAACAAAGAGGCACTACAGAATGCTGTAATCACCTATGATGCACGTACACGTAATCTGTCGTCCTTGTCAGAAATTCAAATTACCCAACCAGGTACGTTTAAAAATCCTGTGACATTGGATTTGAAGAACTCATCCTTCGACGGTGTGTTTTCAGTCTCGGCAGATCACGTTGTTTTGAAAGCAGATGCATTGTCCCAAGTTGTCTTAAAACCCGGAGTCAGTGCAGTGAGCATCGAAGGGGATATTGGGACAATGACTGTTGATACAACTGATAAAATTACCGTTCAGGGGATTGGGACGTGGAAACAGATTTTACTGAAAGATGCGAAGTCTGTTATTCAATTGCCTGAGAGTGTAAAGACAGACAAGGTTATTCTTCCAAAAGGAGGGGCATTAACACAGATTATCCGCAGTACGCCGCCTGTAGCGACATCCTCCAGTAACACGGGGACCAGCAACTCTAATAACGGTTCAGGTGGCTCATCCGGACCATCAACGCCTGAACCAGAACCGCCTGTTGTCATCGTACCTCCATCTCCCGAGAATCAATCGCCCGTTGTTCAATCGCCCATTCCTGATAAGACCGTAATCTTAGGAGATGGAGCACAAGAGATTGAACTGAGCACTGTATTTACGGATGCGAATGAAGATGAATTAAGTTATGAAATTTCAGAAATAGATCCAAGTATCGCTTCTGCTGACATTCAGGGTTCCAAATTAAAAATACAGCCCATTGCTATAGGCAGCACAACGGTTACGGTGAAAGTTAAAGATGGTAAAGGAGGAAGTGAAACAACCTCTTTCCTCTATGTTGTCCATCCTTTTTTCATTCCACCACCAATTCCACCTATTGTAATCCCACCAATCATATTGCCACCAATAAACCATGCTCCCGAAGTGGTGAAAACACTGCAAACGGTTGAAGTTGAATTGGGGGCTGCAAATGATCCGATTGACTTGAAGACTATTTTTTCAGACCCGGATGGTGATGAACTGAATTTCGTTGCAACGTCTTCGGACCAGCAAATTGCGGATGCTGATATTACAGGAAGTATGATGACTCTGAATATCTATTCAATTGGTAGTGCTGAAATCACGGTAACCGCTAAGGACAGTGATAGTGCAGAAGTGGAGAGCAGGTTTAATGTCGAGGTCAAAGCACCTGTAGTTGTTAATCATAAACCCACGGTTGCAAGGCAGATTCCCAAGCTGGATGTAATTTTGGGGGAAATTAACGATACGGTTAACCTGGCTGGAGTGTTCGAAGATTCAGATGGAGACGATCTGACTTATACGGCAGAATCTTCGGATCCGAATGTAGTAGATACAAGTGTGCAAGGGGATACATTGACGTTGGAATTCAAGGACGTTATTGGTTCTGCTACAGTTACGGTCAAAGCTAAAGATCCTGATGGTGAAGAAGCTGAGACTACATTTACGGTTAACGTGGAAGATCCGGATGCGGGCAAAGGATTGTTTATTTCCGAGGTAGTATGGGGTGAGGAGTTCAATCAGGCAATTGAGTTGTATAATCCCACATCCAAACCACTTAATGGAGGAGATATCATGATTGTACGCAGTGATTCCAGTACTCCCATTACACTGGACTCAGGCACAATGATTCCATCCAATAGTACTTTGGTTCTCGCAGAAGAGTTTAGTGAATTTACAGATGAAGATTATTATTATTTGATTTTGGATCTGGTTGGAAATTCGGAACCGATAACACTGACGCTATATTACAAAGGGGAAATCATGGATACGGCAGTTATTGTACCTGCTCAATCTTTGACAAGAAAATGGGATACCGTTCAAGGTGACAAGGTTATTTATGAGCCATCCGAATGGAGCAATATTGGAGAAAATAATTATGGTGATTTGGGCAAGTTTGAATCGTTAATCACTCCTTAATTTCGTTTAACTTAACACCAGATACAGAAGGAGAATACTGATGCGAAAAATGCAAAGAACAGCACAACTAGCCATGATTGCATTGCTTCTAAGCAATGCTGTTCCAGTTGCTGCACAGAGTCGGGATTCGGCAGGTCAAACGTTAACCTCATCCAGCATATCTACAGACTATAATACTACAAATCAAAATCAATTAAACGATTCAATGGATAAGGCTGTAACCATGGGTTTCATCAAAGGCGATCCGGACGGTAACCTTCGAGCTGATGATCCGATTACCCGTCAGGAACTGGCAGTTGTTCTTGCACAGGCTCTTGGATTAACAACAAGTAAAAATGTTTCAGCGCCATTTGCAGATGTGAAATCAACTAGCTGGTCAGCCCCTTCCATTCAAGCGGTAAAGAAAGCTGGTCTTTTGCAAGGAGATGCAAAAGGATATTTCCATCCAGGGGCAGAGATTACCGGACAGGAACTGGTGACCGTCTTGGTAAGAGCAACGGCTTATCCTAAACAAGGCAATCAAATAGAGTCGCTTCCTTCGGAATGGAAAGGGGCAAGTGCGTGGGCGGCTCCTTATATCCAAGCTGCTGAGAAGGCTAACCTTCTAAGTGAATATCAGGGAGATAATAAAGTTAAACAAGGTCTTGTTCGGGGCGAAGCCATAGGTATGATGTTGTCAGCCATCTTCCCAGAAACCCGCCTGTCTGTGGTTCAGTCAATCCATGGAAGCCACGTTCAGAGCAACGGAGTTGTCTATCAGATATCTGATCAAGTGGCAGGTCTTCTGAATGAACGTAACAAGGCTGTACTTGATCAGGCTGGAATACAGTTTAAGAGCCAAGATCATACAATTACCGAAATTAACGCCTTGGAAATTAGAAAAGGCGGAAAATCAGCACAGACAGGAGAGGCAGAATTCAGCCGTAATCTGTTATTGAATGCTGGGGAAACAACATTGAATGGAGATCTGACGATTAAGGCGGACTTCACCTCGGTACAAGGGCTTAAGATCAAAGGCAAACTGACGATAGCCCCAGAGATGGAACATGACTTTTATGCCAAAAATATAAAAGTAGAACAATCTATTTCAGTTCAGGGTGGCGACAGCAATACCGTTGTGTTCGAAGACTCTGTTCTAAACAATGTGAATATAAATAAAAAGGATGTACATGTAGTGCTCTCGGGCAGTACGAATGCTCAAGAGGTTAGCATTGAATCCGACAGTAAGCTTAAAATTGCAGATACGGCTGAGTTGTCCTTGTTAAATATTGTAGATGGCGCCAGCAAGGTGGAGTTACAGGGAACTGTAGATACGGTCAAGCTGAGTACGTCCCAGCCTCTGCAGCTTAACGGCAATGTCACACTACAACAACTAACGATAGATGGTGGAGGGACTATTAGTCTTAATGCAGCAGGCACTGTTCAACAACTTCAGGTCAATAATGCAATAGCACAGGTTAATGTAACAGGAAATATTAAGGTTGCCGAGGTTTCCCTGGCTGCTGGAGTACCATCTTCGGCCGTAAGTGGAAACACTGGAACAGTAACTTCGAATGCGGCATCTTCTTCGTCAGGTGGTGCGGGAGGGGGCGAAACGACTCCTGTTGCTGCCAATCGGTCACCTGAACTGCTGAAGCCATTTGAAAATCGCAAGTTTACGGCAAATGGTCAGGGTACGACGCTAAACCTCAACGACTATGTGACTGATCCAGATGGTGATCCAATAACGTATACGGTTGCTTCGTCCAAATCCTCAGTGGCTAAGGTTGTGATTAGTGGATCCAATCTCGAAGTTATACCATTGGAACATGGCACAGCCACCATAACCGTGTCCTCAAATGATGGTCGTGGCAAAAGGTTGAGATCCACATTTGAAGTCCTTGTAAATGCCCCTCCGCTCGCATCGCCTATTCCTGATCAAGAGTTAATAGCAGAGTCAGGCAACAAGGATGTCGATCTCATGGTCTATGTTATGGATGATGAGAAATATGAATCGGAGTTGCTTTACAGTGTAACGAATAGTGCCCCGGAAATCGTGGATACGGAGATCGTAAAATCGGAATATGGGCAATCTGTACTGAGGTTAACGCCTAAAATGGCGGGAGAAGTTGTTCTTAAAATCAAAGTGGATGATGGGCAAATCGCAGATGATGGCAGTACGGGTGTTACAGAACTCGACATGAGGGTTGTTGTTCTTCCGCCACTCAATCGTGCGCCTGTGGGAGAAGCTCCATCGAAAATAGACGTCTATCTGGGTGATGACATCCCTGTAGTGAAACTGAACGAGCAATATACTGATCCAGATGGTGATGCTTTAACGTATACAGCAGCTTCATCCAATTCACATGGGGTTACTGTGGAGGAAAATGCAGGTGAGTTGAAGTTAACTGCTCTTCAACTTGGAACTTATACGATATCGTATTCCGTAAATGACGGCAAGGGTGGAATAACAAGTGGAACATTTGATATCAATGTAAATCCTATACCGAATTTGAATCCGATAGGACAGTCACCTGGTTGGATTAACGTATATTTGGGTTTCCTAACAGATCGAATTCCATCTGTTAACTTAAATGATTATTATAGTGATCCAGACGGTGACCCACTTACATTCAGCGCCAGTTCATCTGATCCGGATGGATTGATAGTGGAAGAAAATTCCGGAGTACTGAATTTCACTGCTTTGAAATTTGGAGAATATACCATTCACTTTTTGGTAGACGATGGTAGGGGCGGTTCCATACTAAATGCATTTCAGATAAGCGTTAATCCTAAACCTAATGTTTCTCCAGTTCTTACGAGTAATCTACCTGCTCAAACGTTGTTTCTGGGTAAGGAGGATACTGTCATTGATCTCTCACAATATTTTAGTGATCCTGACGGAGATGTATTAGAGTTTCAAACGCCAATTGACTTTAATCATTTCCTGATCGCAGAGATGGGCATTCAAGAAAACAAGCTGATTATTCATCCCAAGCAAGTTGGTAAATTTCAAGCTATCATTAAAGCAAAAGATATATATGGCAAAGAGGCAACAGCTTCTATTGATATAGAGGTCATAGAATCAGGAAGCGTTGGTTCGATCCCGGATCAAACCGTAACGTGGCCTTGGTCGACTTTGGATATAGATCTTACTCCGTACCTGTTGAATTTTGACATAAGTACTTTAACGATTAATGCCTCTTCTGGAGACGTCAATATTGCGGGAGTTTCTACCGCTGGTTCAAAGGTATCTGTCGCTCCAGTTGCTGAAGGACAGACGACCGTGACGTTCTCGGTTTATGATCAGACTGGACGAAGCGAGCAAGCGTCTTTTGGCTTGACCATACAAGGCGAGCCCACTGGCCCTAATTTATCACCACAGGTTGTAAGCAGCATTTACGAACAAGTGTTAACGCCAACGGTAACGAATGATCGTACGTTTGATCTGAGTCAATTGTTCAGTGATCCAGATGGAGATGCGTTACAATTTGCAATCAGCAGCAGTTCGAGCGAAGCAGTTAATGCAAGCATTAATGGTAGCCTGTTAACATTGAAACCGGGAACAGGTAATGCAGTAGCTCCATTAACCTTGACGGCGAAGGATGGAAAAGGTGGAGAGGTCGATTACACCTTTAATGTTCGTACAGCCTCACTGGTTAGTGGAGGGGTGGTGCAGATTAATACGAAGTCCGGGGTTAAGGATGCTCTGAACTATTCGACTTCGAATGCGTTCCCGGGACAGACGAGTTTCAAGGTATACAGCGGTACGCCAGATTCGACGTTTACAGGACCGAATACGATCAATGGGACGCAAATTCCTTTAACTGTATCTCCGTTGTTATTCTGGATTATCGGGAATGATGGTAGAGCGCTGGTAGTGCAAGTGAACTCGCTAGCACAAGGTTCACCGGAATTATTTTTCTCCCAGTATATGGATGCGGGAGATGGACGCAGTGTTGTCCAACTGTACTATACTGGAGACGGTGATCCGTCTCATAAGGCAACAGGTTATCAAGTGGACGTATATCAGTGGATGAAAAAGACGTCAACAATGAAAGTAACTACGAAGAATGTATTCGATCTCTATCCTAACGTAGCTTATATTTATATCAATACTATTTTCTATGACTTCTTTGATATTACGAACGCCACTTACTATAATGATGAACTGGATTTGTATAACCCGAATGAATATAATGTCGTTGCTCTTGTTCTTAAAAAAGACGGCCGAATTGTCGATATGTTGGGTGATCCTAATTCACATGATCAGTTCATGCCAGCTGGTGGAACTTTTGTCCGCAAACGTGGAATTTTTACGGGTTCACAACAGTTTTCATTGACAGGTGAATGGAATGAGTTTCCTAAAGGGACCCTTCAATATGTTAGTTCCCATACTCCGTAGATTGTGGGGTATCAAGCCCGTTTGCCGTAATCATTAGTGCGTTTCAATAACAACGAAGAAACCTCCGTACTCCGAATAAGAGTATGGAGGTATTTTATTTAACGGGATAAGGATACATACAGCACCTGAGAATTTCTAACTACTGCTCACATTTATTGCACTGATCTAGATTAGGTTCATGTATACGAGAACGGTCGTCACGTTTGTTCATTAAGTGTCACGTCCTTGTTTCGAATGCAGAACCCGCTTCGCGGAAGAGCCAAAATCAGGATCGGATTGAAGCGATTCTAGCGCGGACTTGGCACCAGAAACATGTTGATGTGCAACAAGAATAGCAAAGGCCGCTCCTTTAACCAAAATATAGGCATCCCCCTCCAAAACCTCCTGAGCCAACTTGATCTCGGCCTCGGTAATAGGCAATAAGGAGAGAGTTTGCAAGACATAATTCTGTACATCCTCATCTTCTTCTGAATCACGAACAAGTTGCGCGGCAGCATGAAGGATTTCCTCCAGAAGATCAGAGGTGCCTGCCATGCCAAGAGCACGCCAGGCTTCAATACGTACCAGATCTTCTTCGTGAGAATTGATGCCAATAGCGAGAATTTGCTGAGTAAGGTGGTTATCCGTTAGCTCGATCAAGTCACGAAGGGCCTGTAGTTTTTCTTCTCTACTGACTGTAGCAAAATCGGGCTTTTATTGTTGTTGTTGGGATTCATATCAGACATATTCAATCATTCACCTCCTGAAGTATGTTAGGGCTGGGGCGGAAGAATGATCGGACGAGCAGCCAGTGCTTCTTCCACGATCTGTTCGGGCGTCAGGTCCCGATCATCCCAGTAAATCAGATTACTGATCTCCGCGTAAGGCAATTGCTGCTGTAGCTCGGTTAGCATGTCATCCAGTTCATCTTCGGTTCCTTCGGCATTCATCAGTTTGCGAACCCATTCTACCAAATTCAAATGGTTGGACATATTGATACCTCCTGAATGATTAATAGAGTGAACAATCTAGTCTGTCATGGGCTGATCCAGTGGGTCATACGTAACGATCACCGGTAAAAATTTGGGCTCAAGCATCAGGCTAATGAGCTTTTCGTCTTGGTCAGCATAAGAAATAAAATAGTTTCCAAAATGAGACTCATAGATAAAATCCCTGAATTGAAAGGACCGTTCGGGGTACTTTATGTTCACATATAATGTTGTTACCCCTCTGGCCAAGGTTTCTTTTAACATAGGAATTTGGGCCAGCAGCATAATAGCAACAAGAACAATGGCTGTACGTTTAGCGAGACGGGTCAGATGGATTCACCCCATTATCGTAAAATTATTTTACCAAGTCATGAAGACCCATCTAAAATCTGTTGTCACTCCACGAGTATAGCAAGATTGCCAAACTGCTCTCCCTTTTCCATACGTTCGAATGCTTTCGCTGTGTCCTGTAGCGGATATATGCCATCGATTACAGGATGTATATTATGTTGCTCCACCCATTGCAGCATCTGGATAAACTCTTCGCGGCTGCCCATGGAGGTGCCAAGAAGGCTAACTTGCGGGAAAAAGATCGAGCGAATCGGAATATTCAGATCATCTCCCGAGCTTGCACCATACATCACGATACGTCCACCTGGTCTGATTATATCAAAATATTTCGGGAACATGGCTTGTCCGATGCTATCCAAGATGATGTCAACAGGTTCCAGATCGTTCTGCAAACTCCAATCCGCATGGCTATCCAATGCCCGGGCAGCGCCCAAGCGCAGAGCCTCATGTCTCTTGGCTTCACTTCTGGATGTAACGGTTACTTTCGCACCAGCGGCTACAGCCATGAGCAGGGCATATGTCGCTACACCGCCCCCGACGCCGGAAATAAGGATATGTTCACCCTGCTTAAGTCCGCCACGAGGGAATAAGGCGCGGTATGCTGTCAGAGCCGAAAGGGACAACACCCCTGCTTCCGCCCATGATAGATGAGAGGGTTTGGGTAAGGCATTTCTGGCAGGCAGCGTAATATATTGTGCGAGAGTTCCATCCGTAGGGCCTCCCACAATATCGGGTACGAGAGGTACGTCAGCTGCATGCTCCCAACCGAGAGTAGGGTGGATAATGACCTCATCACCTACAGATAAGCCTTCTACACCTTCTCCAATCGCTATGATTACTCCTGCTCCATCGGAACCAAGAATGAGCGGTGTGTCCTGATATTTACGTCCTGCCATGATGAACAGATCACGATGATTAATTCCAGCGGCTTTTAGTTGGATCTGAACTTCCCCGGCTTGCGGTGCCCGAGATGTTGAATCTGTATATTGAAGACCTTCAAGGCCGCTTTGGCCGGCATGTATAATCGCTTTCATTTTCAAAATTCCTCCCTGACTATATAAAAAATTTACTACTGAGCCTCATTGTACAGATGGGTCAGATTCACGTAAAATGAACAAAAATGAATGTCACTATCAATTCAGATTATAGATAACAAGCAGGTGATCAGGGCATGGATGCCGGAGATTTGAAAATATTTCAGGCGGTTGCCCGCGAAGGCAGTATTAGCAAAGCCGCATTAGCGCTGAATTATGTGCAATCCAATGTAACAACACGAATCAAACAGCTGGAAGATCAGCTGCAAGTGCCACTGTTCCATCGTTCCAACCGGGGCATGTCGCTCACACCAGCGGGTGAGAATTTACTGGGATATGCGGATAAAATATTACATTTGTTATATGAAGCGGAGCAGGCAACGCAGAACGGGAGTCCACCTGCAGGGGTGCTTCGTCTTGGCGCAATTGAGACAGCAGCCTCCAATTTTCTGACGCCGATGCTCGCTGAATACCGTTTATGTTACCCCGAGGTCCAGCATTCGCTAATTACAGGTGGTACACATGAACTGAATCAGCAGGTCATTCAACATGAGCTGCATGGGGCTTTAATATATGGCCCGGTCGACCACCCTGAGCTGAGTTATATGAAAGTGTACGACGATGAATTGGTATTGATTGCCGAACCCGGAACCCACGAATTGCATGATTTATTGCGCAAACCGATGTTGTTTTTTGAAGTAGGCTGTACCCATCGCGATCAGGCAGAAGCCTTTTTGAAAGATCAAGGCGTACACACCCTCAATGTCACGGAATACGGAACACTGCACACCATTATGAATGGCGTATCTGCCGGGTTGGGTGTGTCATTGCTCCCACGCTCCTCGGTTTCCAAAGCAGAACATAGAGGCGAGGTTACAGTGTTATCTTTGCCTGATCCGTATCGCAGGTTGGAAGTAGGGTTTGTCTACTCACGGAGTGAGCATCTATCCGGAGCACTGGATGCATTGGTACAGATGATAATGAAAAAAGAATCAGAACAACAATAAAGGAGTGAATAACCTTGAAAGATACAGAGTTAACGTTAGCGGAAGCATTTGGTCAGGCGGAGTTTATTATAGGCGGCCATGGCAGCCGTAAAGTCAAAGTGCTTCAGGAAGTGCTGGCGCATGTGGATGGGGAACAATATAGTGATCATTATGGCAACGGCGAAATTATTGATCAATTCCAGCAGCAGATGGCTGACGTTCTGGGCAAGGAAGCGGCTGTATTTTTCCCCAGTGGTACGATGGCACAGCAAATTGCGCTGCGTATCTGGTGTGACCGCAAAGGCATCAAGCGGGTAGCCTACCACCCTTTATCTCATCTGGAAATCCATGAGGAAGACGGACTGAAGGAGCTGCACCAGATTGAATCCATTTTGCTGGCGGACGAGGACCGATTGATTCGAATGGAAGATGTAGAGGGGATCGATGAGGAGATTTCCTGTCTGCTGCTAGAACTGCCTCAACGCGAGATTGGAGGACAATTACCTGCGTATGAAGAGTTGGAGGCAATCTCATCCTATTGTCGTGAACGTGGAATCAAGCTTCATCTGGACGGGGCACGCCTGTTCGAAATCTCGCCTTATTATCAGAAGACAGCAGCCGAAATTTGCAGTCTGTTTGATAGTGTCTATGTGTCGTTTTACAAAGGCATTGGTGGTATTGCAGGGGCCATATTGGCAGGGGATACGGATGTTATGCAAGAATCAAAAATATGGAAACGGCGTCACGGCGGCGATCTGATCGGGTTGTATCCGTATATCCTCAGTTCTCAGTATTATTTCAATGAACGGATTGGCAAAATGGGGCTTTATTATGAGCAGGCCAAGGAACTGGCTTCCTTGTTAAATGCGTGTCACGGTATACGTACGTTGCCAGAAGTGCCTGTCTCCAATATGTTTCACGTACATATTCTGTTGGCCCAAGCCGAAGTGGAGCGTATCCTGGCATCCATGGCTCAGCAATTCGACATAGGGATTACTTCATATTTGCAACAGACCAGTGATCACAGCTGTGCTTTTGAACTCTCAACGGGAGATCGTTATCCGAATGTACCCAAGGACATGCTGCGTTCAGCGCTGGAATGGCTGGATGGAGAGCTGCGGAAACATGTGAAATATTAAGGAGGAATACGAGTGAAGCTTACGGAAATGGAACCGATTCGTGAACTTTTGGTGAGAGCTTACGATACAACTATGGGAAAAGGCTGTACTCCAGAAACGCAACAGAGTATGGAGGATTTTGAGCAAAAGAATAACGTAAATTTGCCCGCAGCCTATCGCGAGCTCTTGCTTGAATTTGGTGCTTGCAACTTTGGTGATCCTGCCTTGTATTCGGTAAAAGAATTGAATTGGGCATATCCTGAGTTCCTGGATGTGTATCGTGAATATCAGAAGGAATACGAGTTGCCCGCTGAACTAAGACCATTTCCCATTGGTGGATTTGGCGAAGGAAGCATCGCTATACTGGATCAGACTTCCGGCAAAGTACTGATGTTGATCCACGATGCGGGTGAACAACCTATCCGGGAGATTGCCGTGGACTTTATTGAATTGATGACGATGCTGGCTGAATCAGCCATCTGGGTTCAGGAACAAATGAAGTAATAGGCTAGTTGGAAGGGACGGACACCAGACGTATGGATATTCGAAAATTACGATACTTTATCACCGTGGCGGAAGAGCTTCATTTCCACCGTGCAGCAGAGAAATTAAATATGACGCAGCCGCCACTGACCCAACAGATTCAGAATCTGGAAGAAGAGCTGGGCGTGAAACTGTTGGAACGCACCAAAAAAATGGTTCGCCTCACACCGGCCGGTGCCGTGTTTCTGGAACAGGCAAGGCTGATCATGGCCCAACTTGAACGATCCATCCAGCTTACACAGAAGGCTGACCAGGGGATCATTGGACATTTAACAGTAGGTTTTGTAGATTCAGCTTCGGGGAGCATTATGGTCGAAGTGCTGAGAAAGTTCCGAGCGGCGTACCCGAAGATTGAACTAACCTTGTGTGAGATGACCTCTTCCGAACAATTGCTGGCACTGGAAGATGGACAGATCCATATTGGATTTCTGCGATATCAGGATCATACCCGATCTGTGTCGTTCAGGGTCTGTCAGTCGGAAACATTAATAGCTGTGCTGCCGGACCATCATCCTTTAGCTTCACAGACTCAGGTGTCGATAACCGAGCTAAAAGACGAGGATTTTATTTTATTCCCACGGCATCTGGGTTCTCCATTCCATCGTCTTGTTCTGGATTATTGCAGAGAGCATGGCGTAGATCCTCGTATTACACAGGAAGCCATTCAGATGTACACCATTGTGAATCTCGTTGCAGCGGGCATGGGGATTTCGATTGTTCCTTCTTCGGTAGACGTGTTCCAACGAAAGGGTGTGGTGTTTCTCCCATTAACAGAAAATCCGCCCTCCGTACCGTTGTACACGGCATGGCGGACGGACGTGAACCAGGAAGTCATCTCACGCTTTATGAAAATTGTAGACGACGTAGTGGAAGTAAAAGACATCTTCTTAATTTTGAGCATATCTTATTGAATCAATTTGCAGAAGACTCTCAAAGTGGAAGTCACCCTGTCCGGGCAGGGTCTCTCTCAATCCATTCGCCCAATATTTCATCAATGCGGGACAAGATGCCCCGATCCAGTTGAACACCAGAGGCTTTCACATTCTCAAAGACTTGCTCAGGACGGGATGCACCAATGATGACGGATGACACATACGGATGCTGGAGAACCCAGGCAACAGCGAGTTGAGGGAGTGTCAGATCTGTCTCTTTCGCCAATGGAACAAGCTGCTGCACAGCTGTCAGAACATCGTCACGTAACCACCGGCCAGCCAGATTGTTGAAAAAGGGTGCTCCAGCCTCGGCCGCTGCACGTGATCCAGCTGGAAGCTCTTCGTTCGGAATATATTTACCAGATAGTATGCCCTGAGCCAGGGGAGACCATGTAATCTGGCCAAGACCTGCTTGCATACTTGCTGGCACAACTTCCTGCTCAATCACACGCCATAACATTGAATACTGTGGTTGGCTCGCAATAAAGGGAACGCGAAGCTCCTTAGCTAATGCGGAACCTTGTGCAATCTGAGCAGCAGTCCATTCACTAACTCCAATATAGTGAACCTTGCCTTGACGAACCAGATCCGCAAACGCAAGAAATGTCTCTTCCAGTGGAGTATGTGGATCATAACGGTGAGCGTAATACACATCAATATAATCCGTTTGTAATCTACGCAATGAAGCGTTGCAGGCTTCCATGATATGTTTGCGGGAAAGTCCTCTATCATTGTGACCTGAGCCGGTTGGATGACAGACTTTGGTGCAAAGTTCAATACTCTCTCTGCGTATCTCCTTAAGTGCTTGTCCCAGCACGGTTTCTGCCTTGGTATTGGAATAGACGTCTGCTGTATCAAATGTCGTGATGCCAGCCTCCAAAGCAGCCCGGACACAAGCTTTCGCTGTTCCATCATCCACTTGTGCCCCATGTGTGATCCAGTTGCCCAGTGAAATTTCACTGACGGTTAGACCGCTCTTTCCCAATTTGCGATATTCCATTTGTGACGCCTCCCTAAGTAATCTGGACTCCATTGTAGCAATGGCAGATTAATAGGTGAAATATCTTTTAACCCCATCTTTGATACGAAAAAGATATCACTGGATTCTTTCTGGGTAACTTTTCCTGGTTAACAAAAGCTTATGGTTATACTCGCTCATTGCTCCTGCATGTATTTGCGATAGAGGGCAGGCGTAATCTCCTCAAACTTTTTGAATATTTTGATAAAATACCCCGATTCATTGAACCCCAGTTCATCGCTAATCTGTGACACGGGCATGTCCGTAACTTCCAGCAATTGCTTCGCCCATTTGATTTTGAGCCGTGCAATATAGGTTGTGAAGTTCTCACCCGTCTCCTTGGCAAACAGCCTGCTAAAATAACTTGGACTCAGGTGGCACAGATCGGCCATTTGTTTAAGCGAGACTTGCTCACTCTTGTGACTGTGAATGTATTCAAAAGCAGGTTGGAGCACCAGGTTGGAGCTTTCCGTTTCACTTGGACTGTTTTTGAGATAGGCATCCGCAATCGCATTGGTCATTTCTTTTTTGATCGACTCAATATTTCGGATGGAGTATCCAGGCAAAATGGTGGACAGGTTCAGAGACTCCTGATTCCCCGAAGCTTTCTCGAACATCTCCACCAGCAAATTTTTGTTGAGCGCTTCCTCGACAATGTAGTTACAGAGTAAAGAAAGCATGTTGGAAATTTTCACAACCTCTTCATAGGTCATGACAGGCAGTTGGTCATAATCGTCCTGTAATTCTTTTAGCTTCGCAGCATGCATAGGCACGTTCTTGGACGTGACGATCTGTTCTAGATCCGTCCCTTTCTCCGGGTCAGCGAGCTTCACTTGTCCTGCCATTACGGCGCCGATATATTTGCCATCGATCGTGATTGGAATCGCGATGTCTACGATATTGAAATGGCACAAGTAGACATAAGGCTCATTCAAGCGAACGGCTTCCAGACCCCCTCTAGAATCACATTTCTGGCAGTAGGGGAGCAGATCGGGATCTTTGCGTACATTTTGGCAAAACGCCTGGCAGCTGCTATGACTCGTTACGGGAATGCCTTTATAGTCGACGGTTAGAATAGCCAGCTTGGTCACGGTGGCAAGAGAATCCTGTAGACGCTTCCATTTATTCAGGTCGAGGATTTTATTAATATGCAGATATTCTTTAATCATGGGTGAACCTCCATAGCTAACCTGATGAATGATTACGTTCGTTAAAAGTTAGCAAGTTGTACATATTAAGATGAGTTCATGACGGGTAATGTATAGATGATGTCAAAATTCACCCATCTCATGACAATAAGATACCATGATTCCGTTGAAAAGCAAAAAATTACGATTGCAAATTATAATAATTTGTTATCAAAGTCCACTGTAACCCGTACATGCATGAGTTATATTTAGATTTAATTGAGAGTATTTAAAATTTAATGTATAAGTTCATCCAAGAATTACATCAGGTGGCCTTGTTGAAGGCATGTCGGTAATTGATACCTTTAACGAACTTATTTCATCCATAGGAGGCATATCATTATGAGAAAAGCATTTATTAGTCCAACGAAGTACGTGCAAGGTGAAGATGAGTTGTTGAACCTGGGTTACTTTGTGAAATCTTTTGGTGAATCTGCATTACTGATCGCGCATCCCGATGATGTAAATCGTGTAAAAGCGAAGCTCGATGCAACCGCACAGAAATTCAATATAACGTTTGTTGAAAGCGGTTTTAGAGGAGAATGTTCGCGCGAGGAAGTCGCTCGTTTGCAGGGAATTGCGAAGGAAAAAGGATGTACATGCACTATCGGTCTCGGCGGCGGTAAAGCGATTGATGCAGCCAAATGTGTAGCAGAAGGCGAGGCGTTGATCATCTGCCCAACCATCGCAGCAACAGATGCACCAACGAGTCACTCTGCCGTGTTGTATACGCCGGAAGGTGCTTTTGATGACTACGCTTATTTCAAACAAAGTCCAAGTGTGGTTCTTGTGGATACAACGGTTATCGCAAACGCACCAACACGTTTCCTCGTATCGGGTATGGGTGATGCATTGTCTACATACTTCGAAGCAAGAGCTACAGCAAAATCATACTCTCGTGTGAATGCAAGTTTGCCAATGGGTTCCCGTGAAGGATACACACCTTCCGCAGTAGGGACGAATGCTGCACTTGCACTGGCCAAATTGTGCTACGAAATGCTGCTCAGCGACGGTGTAAAAGCGAAAGTGGCAAGTGATAGCAACATGGTCACCCAAGCGCTGGAAAATATCGTAGAGACGAATATTCTGCTGTCCGGTCTTGGATTCGAAAGCGGCGGTCTGGCGGGAGCCCATGCGATCCATAACGGATTCACCATTCTGGAAGGCACACATCACTTCTTCCACGGGGAAAAAGTAGCCTTCGGTACGATCGCACAGCTCGTTCTTGAAAATGCCCCGACTGAAGAGCTGCACCAGGTGCTCGACTTCTGTCTTGAAGTTGGTCTGCCGGTATGTCTCGCAGACATCGGTGTAGATACCATTAGCCAGGAAGAGCTGCTGAAAGTGGCTGAGATTGCTTGTATTCCGGAAGAATCGATTCACGCGATGCCGTTCCCTATCACCGTGACTGAAGTTGCCGGTGCGATTGCTACCGCTGACCGGATCGGTGCGGAATACAAAGCTCGCCAGGAGGCGAAATAAATGAAGAAAATTATCAATCAGGCTGAAAATGTGGTCATGGAAATGTGCAACGGGATTGCGCTGGCGCACCCGGAGCTTGAATTTTTGAAGAAATATAAAGTGATTAAACGCAGAGAGATACAGGCTGATAAAGTCAGCCTCGTCAGTGGCGGCGGCAGCGGCCATGAACCAGCTCATGCGGGTTACGTTGGTAAAGGTATGCTGGATGCTGCGGTTTGCGGAGATGTATTCGCATCTCCTTCCCAGATTCAGGTGTATCAGGCGATCAAGGCAACAGCCACCAAGAAAGGCACCCTGTTAATCATCAAAAACTACAGCGGCGACATGATGAACTTTAAGAACGCGGCGCATCTTGCAGAGGAAGATGGCATTGACGTGCAATATGTACGGGTTGAGGATGATATCGCTGTACAAGACAGTCTGTATACGGTGGGACGTCGTGGCGTTGCCGGAACCGTATTGGTACACAAAATTGCTGGAGCCGCAGCCGAAGAAGGCCGCAGTCTGGCAGAGGTGAAATCTGTTGCCGAGAAAGCAGCGCAGAACGTACGCAGCATTGGATTTGGATTTACCTCCTGTACTGTGCCTGCCAAAGGTACACCGACATTCGAAATCGCTGAAGATGAGATGGAATTCGGGGTAGGAATTCATGGTGAGCCAGGCATTCGCCGCGAGAAATTGGTATCTGCAGATGAGCTTGCAGGACGCATGGTTGAAGCGCTGCTTGCAGACATGAAGCTGGACAACGGCGCATCCGCGGAGATTGCTGTGCTTGTCAATGGCTTCGGGGCTACACCTTTACAGGAGCTTTATCTGCTCAACAACTCGGTTCAGCGTGAGCTGGCACAGCGTTCAGGTCTGCATATAGCTACTACATTTGTTGGCAATTACATGACGAGCATCGATATGGCAGGTGCATCGGTAACCATCCTGAAACTGGACGAGGAACTGAAGACGTTGTTGTTCAAGGAAAGTGACACACCGGCGTTCAAAGTGTCTGGTCCTCCGGCAGCGCAAGTAGCTTATTCCGAAGCGTTGGAAGCCGTCGTGACTGAAGATGCGCCTGTATCCTATGAAGTAGAGACACCTGCATCATCTGCGGTAATCAACAACAATCAATTTTCCCTGGATAATATCGTCTACCTGATCGATAAGATGAGTGAGATCATTATTAAGAACGAAGTGCCGTTCTGTGAACTGGATTCCCATGCGGGTGACGGTGACTTTGGTATGAGCGTAGCGAAAGGGTTCAGACAGCTCAAGCGCGAATGGAACCATATCGTCAACGAAGAGAAAAAGAATATCGGTTCATTCCTGGATGCCTGCTCTCTTGTCATTATGGAATACTGCGGCGGTGCATCCGGCCCAATCTGGGGATCGGCATTCCGGGCGGCAGGCAAAGCTGTAGGTGACAAACAGCAATTGAATGTTGCCGAATTCGCTGATATGATGCAGGCGGCAGTACAAGGGATTCAATCGACAGGAGAGCGTTCCTTCGGACGTGGTGCCGTTGCAGGTGACAAAACATTGATCGACGCACTCGTTCCTTGTGCCGATGCCTGGACACAAAGTGCGAAGTCCGGAGACGACTTCAAAACGGCGTTTGCGAAAGGAGCTGAAGCGGCAGTAGAGGGTGCGAAGAAAACAGAAGACATCGTGGCACGCATGGGCCGCGCGGGTGCTGTTGGTGATCGCAGTCTTGGATACCCGGATGCTGGCGCATATGCGCTGGGGGTTATTTTCACAGAGCTGTCGGAGTCAATGCAATAAACATGTGTGTATGCAGTCCGTAACTTAAAAATGATCAATAAAACGAGCCTCTAGAATCGCTTCTAGGGCTCGTTTCGCATTTCAGGAATTGACTCCTATTTTGACGTGGTTTTGCTCTGCTATTTTATTGAATGAGTCTAAGTAGATTCATTCAGAATAAGGCGATACCCCTTTTGTATATAGAGTATCCACTAACTCAAAAAATTCTTCTGGCGATAAATCCTTTTGTCGCTGTAGCCAAAGACGAAATAAAGAGAGTGATGTTGAGATGTGAAACTCGATTAAGTATGGCGTGATGGAGCTGTCTGGCGGTAGGTTTAATTCCAATCTGCCAAGGGTGATTTCTCTTTTCAAGCGTTCTAAAAAACGAATACTGCCATAATCGCCCAAAAAGGCATTGAGAACCGAGAGATATTCCTTGTTTTCCAAACAATGAAGCGCATCTTGAACAGTATTTGAAGAGAGCTCTTTTTTCGCCAATTCTTCTTTTATGTAGTTCACTAAGTCATTTTCAACAAAGTCTAACAATTCGTAAATATCAGTAAAGTATTGATAAAATGTGCTGCGGTTATATCCCGCCTTATTCGTAATCTCTTGAACCGAGATTTTTTCAATCGGCTTTTGACTATATAATTCACAAAAAACATTGATAAACGTTTGTCTAGTTTTTTCCGTGATTTGGGGCTGCTTTTTCATTTTTTTCTCCTATCGGTAACCAGGGTATCATCCGACAAATATTTAAAAACTGATGTTTGATCAAGGGCATAATAACGATTTATGATTAAATCATACAACACGTTGTTGCATAGTCAAGAGAGATTATTCAAAAAAGAGGGAGGATTGTTATGTCCGTTAAACAAAATAGAATTTTAATTTTTGGTGCTGGTGTTATAGGAAGCATATACGCAATGAGATTCATTGAAGCAGGCCTTGACGTTACTATGTATGCACGTTCTGATCGATTTGTAACATTGAAAGAAAAGGGCCTGCAATATAATGAAAAAGGTACTGTTAAATCGATAAAAGTCAATGTCATTGATACGCTTGAAAATGATGATGTGTATGATTTTATTTTCGTTACAGTACGTTATGATCGATCCGAATCAGCGTTGTTAGCGCTCAAAGACAATCAAAGCAAAAATATTGTTACAATGACTAATAATTCAATTGGATTTTCTTCGTGGCTAGATATGGTTGGAGATAGACTTTTACCCGCTTTTCCCGGTGTTGGCGGACAGATTAAAGAAGGAATATTGTTTGGTCGATTTCCACCAAAGATTCTAGTGACTACTGTGTTCGGAGAAATTAGTGGTTTAGTGACAGAACGTGTAGAGAACCTGGCAAAAATATTTAAAACAGCAAAAATCCCGTACACAATGAATAAGGATATGAAGTCGTATCTAATCACTCATGCTGTATCGGATATTGCAATGCTTGGCTTTTTGAGAATTGATAATAAGATCATTGACCCCGATACAGCTAACAACAGAAAAACGGCACATCAAATAACACACACTTTAAAAACATACCTGAGGGCCATACAAAAAGCTGGCGTTGCTATTTCTCCATCTGTATTTAAAATGGTGCTTACATGTCCAGATTTGATTTTGGATTTGTTCTTTATGCTATGGTTACGGACTAAAATGGTGAAGGATATGATGTTGCCGGACTATGCGAGTAGTGCAAACAACGAAGTTGTGCAGCTGAATAACGATTTATTGAAGTTTTTAAGTCAAAATGATATCACACCCTAAGAACGGAAACAGAGATTTTGGGTCAGTAAGTTGTAACGTCATGCTACTGATATTCACATGACCGCCCTGTAGCTTGACTTGCAGAGCGGTTTTTTTGATATGAAAAAGGGATGCTTGCAGGCTGAAACTTGGCTTGTTTATGCCAGATAGTGTAATCTGGAGATCAGGTACATAAGGATTTTGTATAGATCAGAAAGTGACGTTGCATTCGTTAAAATGCTAAAGCAACACTCTACTTTGAACGAGAAGGGATCGGATGATTCAATGACGAAAAAAATCTATTATGACTCCGCATACACACGGGAGTGGCATACACAAATTACAGGCAGAGTGGACAAAGAAGACGGTATATATGTCACGCTGGCGGAGACGGCTTTTTACCCCCATGGAGGTGGACAGCCTTGTGATCTGGGACAGATCGGTGGCATTGCCGTACTGGATGTGATAAGTGAAGACGGTGAGGTACTGCATAAGCTGGAGCGTGCACCCGAGCAGAATGACGTGGATTGCCAAATCGATTGGCAGCGCAGATTCGATCATATGCAGCAGCATAGCGGGCAGCATTTGCTGTCGGCTATTACGCTGAAGCTGGCAGATGCGATGACGCTCAGTTTTCATCTGGGGACAGATTATATCTCGATTGATGTGGCTGCAGCCGAACTGGGAGCGAATCAACTGGCTGCAATTGAATTGGAGGCCAATCAGCAGATTTACCGGAATGCCAGAATCAGCAGTTCCTGGGTCACTGCGGAAGAAGCAGCACGACTGCCACTGGTGAAACTGCCTTCCGTAACCGAAGATATTCGCATCGTAGAGATCGAGGGTGTGGAATATAACGCTTGCGGAGGAACACATGTGTCAGCCACAGGTGAGATCGGGATCATTAAACTGTTGAAAACCGAGAAAATGAAGGGCAGCACCCGGATTTATTTTAAATGCGGATACCGGGCACTGAACGAGTTCAACGCCGCGCAAAGCGTGCTGACCGGAATTTCGGCCAAATTGAAGACCAGTAGAGACGAGCTGGTGGATCGGATCGATAAAATGGAAGCAGAACAAAAGCAGCTGCAAGCCGAGCTGAACGCTGTAAAAGCTTCCAATGACGCTTATTATGCGCAAGAGCTTTTATCTGCACGGGAAGGATTGGTCATTGCTCAAATCTTTGAGGACAAATCGCTCAAGGATATGCAGAGCCTGGCGACCAAGCTGACATCGGAACATGAGGGACTTGTACTCTTTGTGAGCATCTCAGAGGCCAAAGTTGTTCTGGCACAGAACGGACAGCCGCCGGAGTGGGCTTGTGGACCTTTCTTCAAGGGCAATCTTGGAGCCTACCAGGGCAAAGGCGGAGGCAGCGACAAGATGGCTCAGGCGGGCTTTGCCAGCAGCGAAGATGCAATCGCATTTTATGAATTTACGAAGGACCAACTGGGACATCACTAATCTACGATTTTTCGCTAATCGATATGGATCAGTTTCAGTGGATCGTAAGGTGGAATCAAAAGCAGAGGAGCTGCCCACAGATGACAGAACGCATTCCGTGCATACGAGAAGGGTGCCCAAGTACGATTTTGCCAGCAACGGCTGCCAGAACAAGCGGGTACTGCATGCCTTGCAAGCAGGAGATGGAACGCGAGGCACATCAAAGATACATTGAAGCCAATCGGCGTGACGTGAACTTGTATGAGGGAATGACGGACCCTGTGGAGATTCTAAAAATCATGCATACCCGCCAGGTTCATGATCCGTTAATCCGTTATGTTGCATACGAGCATTCCAAAGAAGAAGTATATCTGTCCTTGTCTACGAAGCAGCAAGCGCTCATGATCGACTATGCGATGCAGCTGATTCGTGCAGGGGATGATGATACAGGTAAAGATATTCTGGTATACCTGGTTTGTTACCATGATATTTCGTTGTCTGCACAGATTCCGGAGCTGCTGGAGCGCGAAATCTACTACCCTGTCATTTTGTATAAGAGTGCCTCTGCCGAAGTACGCGATCAACTCATACAGCAGGTGAACGCTGATGATGAGAATCGGAATAATCTGTTGCTCATGCTCGCCTATATTGGAGATGAAGTTATCGTAGATCAGTTCAAGCAATGGAGGCAGTCTCCGCCTCGCTGGGCAGATCAGCTGCATGTCGCACCAGAGCGCTATACAACCGAAGCTGGTTGGGAGTTGACGAATGAAGGCCAGCGCAGGGATTTATTCATCACCCCAAGTTATTCACTCTATAAAGTAAAAGAGAATGAAAGGGCTGACGACACGTCAATTGGCGCTCCAATCTCCATGCTGTTGAGCCGAGCCGATAACTGTGAGTGGTGTGGCAGTCCGTTAACGACCTTAATTGATCTGGATGTACGGCTTCCAGCACTGAAGGACGTTGCTTGGAATAGTGAGCGGCTTCAAGTGCAGACTTGCGTGATATGCAGCTGTTATGGTGTCGTTTATATGGAGATGAATTCAGCAGGTGAACCGTGCTGGAGTACGCATAATGTGATGCCCGTGGGAGCGGATGATCTCGACCCGAATGACTATGCTCAGCTTGCACCGGATGCAGGGCGACAGTTTCGGATTGCGACTGCACCACGTCAGGCGTTCCATGCCAGTGAGTGGGCGATGGAGCCTTCTTTATCCCAGATTGGGGGCCATCCCGGATGGGTTCAGGACGCGGAGTATCCGAATTGCCCATGCTGCTCTTCAAGGATGAGGGCCGTTGGTCAATTGGACTGGAGCGAGGATGAGGAGTATGGGGATGGCATGTATTACATGTTCATTTGCGAGCCGTGCCAGATGACGGCAGTATCTTATCAACAGTCCTGATGAAGGAACTCTAATGATCTGTTATTGCATAGATGCGATTTAGTTGTATTGACAGCTGCATACACAAAAGGGGCTATCCCATATGTATTTAACATTATGCGAAGCCCCTTCGTATGGTTAGGTCAACCAGATATGCTGGTTGGCCTTTTTAATAGTTGCTAGAGCCGGTTGAAAGAAACTGAGACACCTTATATCCTCAATTCCAGCTTAGAGTTCTGCCGATGCCTGTGTCAGAAGGCCAGCCAGCCACTCATAGTCAGGCGTATCTTTTTCCTTGATCTTGATGGTTTTGCGTTCAGCTGGGCCTTCAAATATCCCATCTGGCAGATCAAGTCCGGTTGCATTGAAGATCGTGAAGGATACTGCCGGTTTGGACGGGGAGATGACTGCCGCATATTTACCGTTTTTCAGAAAATGAGGTTTCTTGTACTGCACACGTTCTTGTACTTCAGGGATAGACTCATGTACCAACTCCCGCAGTTTACTTACAACCTGGGCTTGCCAGGGAACCGGGATCTGTTCGATAAATTCAGTGACTTCTGCATTCATATTCATGCTTGTCCATCCTCTACATTGATCTGATTGTGTGTTTCCCATTCGGGTCTTAGAATTCCCATCAATAAGCGATCATAGCGTTTTCCATCACGATACACGGCTGATCTGGCGCGACCTTCCAGCTGAAAGCCGACCTTCTCATAGGCACGGATGCCTTTCGCATTATAGGCGATGACATCCAAACCTACCCGGTCCAGATTCAATTCATGGAAGGCATATCGCAAAATGAGATTCAACGCTTCCGTTCCGTATCCCTTGTTGCGATGCTCTGCGAGTCCGATGCCAATGGCAAGCTGTCCGCAGCGGTTGTTCCATTCAATGCTGTGAATGACAACGAACCCGATCAGTTGTTCATTCTCAAGCGTTCGAAGCCGGAAGTAAACTTCCTTGTCCTTTGTTTCGCCTTCATCTTCAAGCTGCTTTTCCGAATAAGGAATGGCAATATCCGTATCCACATTTCTCAAATATTCGGGATCTTCATTCCATTGCAGCATGGTTTGTACATCTTCTGCACGGGGTGGAGTCTTTTTCAACCGTTTGCTATAAAACAGATTTTTAGTTGTTAGTGTCATGATGGTCTCCTTTGAATAAATTAAGTTCGCTTCACCTCAAAACGACAATTAGCTATATAAATTGAACTAAAGGATATTTACACATGCCACTCCGATAACAGCGAGGTGTATGCTTCCGATGCAGCTTTCTTTCAGAAAGCTTTTGGCTCCGCTTCTTCAGGTTATTTCTGTCCTCTCCGTTCTCGTGTAAATATCAATTTAGCTATATGGCTGCTGCGCAATATTCTTGGCTCCTTTTGATCTCAGATAGCCTCACTATAATGGAAATTTAAGGGTATAACAATAGACAGTTTATTCGTGTTTTTGAACCTGTTGTCAGAAAACCTGTCATGGTAGTACTATATAAATAATTAGACATGTATTCAGTGATACACACACAACAAAATTGTCGGCAGGAGTGGTAGATATGGAGATTAAAGTAGATGATTTGAGTGGTCAACAAGTCATTGGATTAATTGCAGAACATTTGCAGGGCATGGCAGCAGATTCGCCGCCGGAAAGTATTCACGCCCTGGATCTGGATGGATTGAAGAAACCGGAGATTACATTCTGGTGCGCATGGGAAGCGGAGGAGCTGCTGGGCTGCGGTGCCATGAAAGAATTGAACTCGGAGCATGCAGAACTGAAATCGATGCGTACAGCATCGGCTCACCTGAGAAAAGGCGTGGCTCGACAAATTCTTGCCCACATAATCGAGGTTGCCAAGAATCGGGGTTATAAACGAATCAGTCTGGAGACGGGTTCAATGGATTCGTTTATCCCGGCGCGGAAGCTTTATGAGGACTTTGGATTTGTTTACTGTGAGCCATTTGCAGATTATAGTTTGGACCCGAACAGTGCTTTTATGACGAAGGAATTATAAATCGAATGATAGATATATAGGCATAACGGCATAACGGGAATACCAGATAACCAGATAACCAGCATTCTGTTGCATACAGACCGCTGGTTTTTTTGTGTGTAACGATTGTTTTAAGAAGTGGTGGACTGCAACAAATCATACATATTGGAGAGCGCAAGAAGAGTAGAATATATATAAATGAATGAGTTGCGATGCATACCGATTGGCTCGTATCATTGTGGGGTATAAAACATACGTCATGTCAGCATCGGCTTGGGATGAATTGGCCGTACGGAACTGCTGGGCTGAGGCATGCACAATAGGGTATACTGGACATTGTGTTTAGGTAAACATGAAACAGGAATGCAGACGTTTTTTACATCAGGAGGATTGGAATTGGCTCAGACAGAAGGAACATTGCAGAAGAAACTTAAACCAAGACATATTAGCTTTATGGCTATGGGTGGTGTCATTGGAACCGGAATTTTCAAAGGAAGCGCCGAAACGATTGGACTCGCAGGTCCGGGAGTCATTGTAACGTACATCTTTGCAGGCTTATTGCTGCTGGTAGTCATGGCTGCGATGGCAGAGATGGCTACAGTGTACAAGAACAAGAACATGAAAGATTTTGTGCAGGAAGCATTTGGTAGCAGAGTATCCTTTATTATGGGATGGATGTACTGTTTCCTCTGGTTATCGGTATGTGTGATTGAGGTGATCGCCGCAGGAAGCTTTTTGCAGTACTGGTTCACGGAAGTGCCGCTGTGGATGCTTAGTCTGGCGTGTGCGGTGTTTATAATATTGATTAATCTGTTAAGTGTAGGCGTATTTGGGGAATTTGAATTTTGGTTGGCAGGCATTAAAATCGCCATGATTATTATTTTTATTTTCCTCGGTGCTGGTCTGATCTTCGGGATCATTCCAAGTGACAACACGCCTTATTTGCAAAATTACACGCAAGCAGGCGGATTCTTCCCTAATGGATGGTCATCGATCTTCTCGGCCTTGTTGGTCGTCATGTTCTCGTATGGAGGATCTGAGCTTATTGGCCTGACCTTAACGGAGACGGAAAATGCGGACAAGGTGATGCCTAAAATTGTGGGGAACTTCATGCTGAGAATTATTTTGTTCTTCACGCTGCCGATTCTCATCATCTGTGGGCTCATTCCGTGGAATGAGTTGGGCCCAGAAAGCAGTCCCTTCGTGCAGGTGCTGGCTTCCACGGGGCTGCCTGGTGCAGCACATATTATGAACTTTATTTTGGTAACCGCCGTTTTGTCTGCTGCGAATTCGGGCATTTACGGTGCATCCCGTATGATGCACTCCATGGCGGTAGGTGGTGAAGCACCCAAGGCATTATCACAAACGAATCGCAACGGCAGCCCAGTAAATACACTGCTGGTATGTGCTGTGGTTCTGCTTGGTGGCTCCATGCTGGGGCTGTTCGCACAAGATCAGCTCTTCCGCGTGTTGCTGGCGGTCCCGGGGTTTGTCGTGATGCTCGTGTGGATCTGTATTGCCACCTCACAGCTGAAGCTGCGCAAGAGCTATCCGGTACAACCTTCATTTAAGGTCTGGGGTTTTCCTTATATCACTGGAGCTGCTGTGCTGTGTCTCGGTGTCATTGCAGTCATGTTCGTATTTGATGAAAGCAACCGTTTCAGCATCAGTATCTGTTTATCTGTACTCGCTGTGCTGATTATTTGGTCCCTGATCCGATTCAGGAAAACGAATGGACGGGCATAAAATGAAGTTATAATAAAATGAATTCAATTAAAAAATAAAAGGCCGCTCTTGTTGAGCGGCCTTATTGGGTAAATAACACCATACCGTTATTTACCTGTTATCTTTCTTTCCTGCGATCCACGCTCAATACCATTTACTAGAATTATGAATCATAACGATAGCAGATGGCTTTGCCTTCACCACTCTCGGAACTGAATTCCGGGTCTTCTACAAAACCGAAACGTTCGTATAATCGGATCGCGTTAACCATTTGACCGCCCGTATATAAATACACCGTATTTTTACCCATGTCTTTGGCCGATTCAACACATTGTTGAAGCAGTTTTCTGGCGATGCCGTGACCTCTCCACTTGGGATCAACGCCCAACAGCCGAATAAACGGATAATCAATAGGCAGCTCGAAGGTCGGATAGGCCTTATGCGCGGTCTCGAACAACTGGACTGTTCCAACAATCTGATTATCTATTTTGGCAATCCATAACTGCTTGATGTAAGGATTAGTCGGCGATTCTCGAATATCCTTCAAATAATTTTCCCATTGTTCCTGTGGTTGGAACGTGTCCCGGTACTCGGAGTAACTTTCAATGAGAATATCTACAATTTCTTCATAATCTGCTTCTGTAGCGGGATGAATCGTTACTGCCGTTGTCATCTCAAGTTCTCCTTCTGATCTTGGTTTAATAAGAGATATAGTTGACTTGAATTGTACCACACCTGAGGGTACTGGATTAATTCAAATATTCTATATATGACTCATGAAATTCTATGAGTTGGTCTATCCGAACAAGCACATTCAAGGTTCGCACGGTTAAGGTTCATTATAGGCGATTGAGCTGTGTGGAATACAAATTATTACGATATTCGGTTGGTGTATTGCCTTCGTATTGTTTGAACATGCGCAGGAATAGTTTGTAATCGGAAAAACCGCATTGTCCGGCAATTTCTTTTACACTGGCATTGGTATTGAGCAGCATCTGCTTGGCCCGGCGAATCCGTTCCGTGAGGATATAGGTTTTGAGGCCAATGCCTTTCTCGCGTTTTACCATTTTGGAGATATAGTCCTTGTTAAAATTAAAGGTCTCGGCAATCTTGCCAACCGTAATATCGGTATGCAGATGAATATCCACCCACTTGCAGATGTGGTCAACGATCGCATTGTGCGGTCGATAACCCGCCTGTGTATTGCGTTCCAGTTCTTTGAGCAGCAGCAGCAATGCCGCGTCCGCTTCTTCCGGTGAGAACGATGAACTATGCAGCAGCTGCTTGAACAGCTGATTAGCCATGGACGGAACCTGAATGGTTGCATGGGTGGGATACTGGTCGAATTCTTTCTCATTCGAATCATAATGAACCCAGTAAAAGCTGACGGGAGCATCGCTGACCTGATAGCCATAATGGATGCGGCCAGCCCTCAGAAATAGCAGATCATTTGCACGGATCACGTACTGCTCTTCCTCTTCCGCAATGTACATCTCACCTTCCAGCATCAAAATGATCTCGTGAACAGGCATGCTGCGCCTCATGTGGCTCCAATTGCCTTCGGATATGAACTTGCCGCACAGGTAATGATCCAATGGCTTTTGCATAGGACGGATTTATCCACCTTTTCTTGGATTATGAGTCTGATGTAGTTGTATTTTATTTGATAATATGAGGATATTCAAGGCCTTGTATTAAGAAAGATCGTAAGGAATACATGAATCGCAGCACGGATTTTAACCCTTTGTACATCCATATAAGTACTTCTAAATTCCATTACATACCGAGGAGGAGAGAGCAGAAATGATTGAAACTAAAAAAGGATTTCTGGGACCTGAGCATGTCAATCTGTTAAATGGCGTTTTTCAAACGTCACAGGAAGTTGGAGAGAAATATTTGTTATCCCTGGACATGGACCGTTTTCTGGCACCATGTTTGGAAGCCCATGGGTTACCTGCAAAAAAAGAACGATATGCGGGTTGGGAGGCGCGCTCGATCAGCGGGCATTCCCTTGGACACTATCTGTCTGCCCTGGCGGTAACCTATCAGGCGACAGGCAATGAAACGCTAAAGCAAACACTGGATTATGCCGTCAGCGAGCTTGCATCCATTCAAAAGACAACGGGCAGCGGGTATATCGGCGGATTGTCTGAAGAAGCTTTCCGCATTGCATTTCGGGCAGAGCATATTGGCGGTTTCAACATTGGGGAATACTGGGTGCCTTGGTACAGCGTGCACAAAATCTATCGCGGACTAATTGACGCCTACAAATTAACGGGTAATGGGCAGGCCCTTGAGGTGGTAACACGGTTTGCTGATTGGGCGGTGGATGGTCTAAAGCCTATGACCGAAGAACAGATGCAGGTCATGCTTCAATGCGAACATGGCGGGATGAATGAAGTTTTTGCACATTTGTATGGAATCACAGGGAAGCCGGTATATCTTGAGATGGCCAACAAATTCACACATCAAATCATCCTTGAACCGTTGGAGCACAAGCAGGATGATCTTCAGGGCAAACATGCCAATACGCAAATTCCGAAAATCATCGGTGCAGCCGAAATCTACAATCAGGACCATGCTCATGAGAGTTATCGGACAGCGGCGGAGTTTTTCTGGGATACCACGATTCATCACCGTTCTTACGTATTTGGCGCTACGAGCATTTCGGAGCATTATGAAGCGAAAGGCATGGAGAGTCTGGGCATCAAAACCGGGGAAAGCTGCTGTACCCACAACATGATGCATCTGACGAAGCAGCTCTACACCTGGAACCCCGACAGTGCCTATATGGACTATTATGAAAATGCGATCTACAACCACATCCTGGGCACACAGGACCCGAATACAGGGAACAAAACGTATTTTGCATCCACGCTGCAAGGCCACTACAAAATCTACGGTACTCACGATACTGCCTGGTGGTGCTGTACAGGATCTGGCATGGAGAACCCGGGCAAATACGCCGAGGCAATCTATTTCGAGGATGAACAGGATCTGTACGTCAACCTGTATATCGCTTCCCAACTGGACTGGAGATCCCAAGGCATATCGCTGAAGCTCGAAACCGACTTTCCATATTCGGAAAAGGTAACCCTTACGATCACCGAAGGCAGCGCCTCGGCCAATCTTAGATTACGTGTGCCGTCATGGCTGCAGGAGCCAATGACGGCAATAGTCAACGGGGATACGGCCCATCCGTATACCCGGATGGAACCCGGATATCTCGACATCGACCGTACATGGACCGCTGGCGATGTCATCACCATCACGCTGCCGATGTCGCTCCACCAATACACGTCCCGGGATGATGCACATAAGGTGGCATTTCTATACGGGCCGATTGTATTGGCAGGCGCTTTGGGAAGCGAAGGGCTGCCCGAGGATACCATCGTGGACGAAACGGCACTGAATCCCAAAACAGCCCCTGTACCTGTGATCTGGACGGAACAGGAGGACGTGCGCGAGTGGATCAATGTCGTGGACGCAAGCACGCTGACGTTTGAGATCAGCAAGGACGTCACCTCAGACGGCAACCCGGTGAAGCTGATCCCGTTCTATAATGTGCATCATGAGTTCTATACGGTCTATTGGCCGTTTAACGATGAAGGGGATGCACTGGAGAAGGAATTGAACGATATCACCATCGACAGGGTACAGCCTGACGGTCAGCAGGATGAGATTGGACATCATCTGGACAGTAATTGCCGTGCAGAACATCATAACGGTTCGTATACAGACAGCCGTAACAAGCTGCATATGTGGCGGGAAGCTTTTGGTGTCAGCGGGTCTTACTTCAGCTACCAGCTGGCGGTGGATGGTTCCACATCGAACTATCTATGCGTTGCATACTGGGGAGGAGATCATTCTCCTTTTGAACGGGAAGGTACGCTGTATGAGAGAGTATTTAGTATCGCCGTCGATGGAAATGTGGTCGGAGAACAGCGGATTCATATGAACAAGATCGGCGAAGTATTCTATGTTACCTATGATATCCCTGAGACGATTACGTCAGGCAAAGACGGTGTCTGGGTTGCATTTCAGGCATTGGACGACAACGGCTGTGCCGGGAAAGTCGTGGAGGTACGTACGACGCGCAGCAAACCGGAGTCCATCTTTTCGTAAATGAAATGAGAACTAAATTCATCATCACTCCGGCGCTGGCGTCGGGGTGTTTTGTTTTTTTATCGAATAAGCCCTATATAAAAAATGACACGCACTGCAAATTTCCACGTATTACCTGATAACATTTCTTTTTCCGCCACCGATTGTTCAAGGGCATCAGGCTCGTTTTCCAGAGGTTACAAAATCTTATCCACGTTGTCCCTCTAAAGATGAAATGGGATAAGCCCATGCCACGTATATTATGAATATCCATATTAATCCACCCGAATGCGGCAACATCATGTACAATGATAGAAATATGCAATTGGAAATATTTAACCTGTAGATCCGACATATAGCGCGAAAGGAGGTCTGATGATTTACATGATGAAGTACATAAAACTGCTGGGGCTGATCTTCGGCATTGTCGTCATGAACGTTCTATTATTCTCGCCAGGATTCATCGGGCTGAATTTTGATGGGGGGGCTTTTACGACAGCGCTCTCGGTCACGTTCTTGTTCGGAAGTGCTCTTGCTCTCTTTTATGGAAGTTATACCTTGTTGTTCAGACAGCCTGTAGTCTTGCCCGTCAAGAATATCGAAACCCATGAAGATTATGTGGAAGCGTTATCCTTTTATCGACGCATTAAAGTGCTTGAGGAAGATATCACACTGGGATTATCCCAACTGAGCCGTATGAAGAAAAAGAAAGAAACCCTCCTGAACGTGCTGAATCAGCGATTTGATCCGGGGGAACTGAGCTACAAGAAATTTGCTTCGGTCACCCTCGAAGTGGAGAAGCTGTTATACCTCAACATCCGAAGCGTACTGAACCGACTTAATGTGTTCGATGAAGCGGAGTACGCCAGCCTGATGAAGTCCAAATCCGCTACACTTCCCCAGAAGCTTTTTCAGGAAAAGACCAAAGTATATAACGACTATCTCAGCTACGTGAAAAACTCGCTTCATAGCAATGAGGAAATTCTTTTGAAGCTTGACCAGCTAATGCTGGAAATCTCCCGCCTGGACAGTTTTGAAGCTGGAGATATCGAACAGATGCCGTGTATGCAGGAAATTGACCAATTAATCAAGCACACCAAATTATACAGACAGTGAGGGGTTGCCTTATGGCGAAGAAGGGAAAGTTTTTTTTCATATCGATCTTGATGCTGGTGCTCGTGTTCGGCCTGGTGTATGCAGGGATTACGCTGACGTCGAACGTTGGTAAATCCAGTACACAGGTAACGACAGAGAATGCAGGCAAAGAATTAGGCAAGCTCTATGAGGACATTGCTCCTGCAACAGCTGAACCGGTCAAAGGGCAGATTGATCTCGATCCGGTCGATGTGGCAGAGTCCTTGCCGGACATCTCCAAATTCCCGATCACGGTTGAGAATACAACGAATGATTATGTAGAGATATTCTCTTCCATCGAGAAGGCGGGAACCGGAGCGGATGGCTGGTTAACCGAAGTAACCGAAGAGTTCAACAAGGCTAACATTACTGTTGGCGGCAAACAGATCTCGGTGAAATTACGCAATATCGCATCCGGAACGGCGACCGATTATATTAAATCTGGTAAATATGTGCCTGATGCTTTTACCCCTTCGAATGAGTTATGGGGCGAGATGGTAGCCGCGAGCGGGGTAAAGACAGATCTGGTTTCCAAAAGACTGGTGGGGAACGTTCCCGGTATCGTCATCTCCAAAGCCAAGTATGATGCGCTGGTCGACACATACGGCTCGGTTAATGTAAAAACCGTGACCGAGGCGATTTCGAACAATGAGCTCGCGATGGGGTACACTGATCCGTTTGCCAGCTCTACGGGGCTGAACTTTCTCGTGACTGCACTCAACACATATGATAGCTCCAATCCGCTCGGTGAGAAAGCCATTGAGGGTTTTGAGAAGTTCCAAGCCAATGTGCCGTTTACGGCTTCTACAACCATTCAGATGCGTGAAGCAGCCAAGTCAGGGCGTCTGGACGCATTTGTACTGGAATATCAGACTTACGTAAATACCGCAGATCTGAAAAGCGGATACGTCTTTACACCTTTTGGCGTAAGACATGACAGCCCGCTGTATGCACTGGGGCAATTGCCGCAGAACAAGCAGGAGATCATCAAGAAGTATGCGGAATTCGTAACCCAAGCGAAGTATCAGCAATCGGCTGAGGAATTCGGCTTCAACGGTTTGCAGGATTACAAGTCCGAATTGAACACAGTGGATGGTGGCACCCTGTTGTCCGCTCAGAAAGTATGGAAAGAGAAAAAGAATGGCAGCAAACCCATCGCAGCTGTATTCGTCACCGATGTGTCCGGAAGTATGGACGGGGAACCGCTAAACCGACTCAAGGAATCCTTGCGCAAAGGCCAGAAGTTCTTGGGCACAGACAATAGTATTGGCCTCGTCTCCTACTCTAGTGGCGTAACCGTGAACCTGCCGATTGCCAAGTATGATACGAATCAGCAGTCCATGTTTGTCGGTACGGTGGATAGCTTGCAAGCAGGTGGCGGTACGGCAACCTTCGATGGCATCGTTGTGGCGATGAAGATGCTGGAAGATTATATGGCTACCAATCCGAATGTGAAACCGCTGATCTTTGTCCTCAGTGATGGGGAGACCAACGAAGGTCATACCCTGAAGGATATTCGTGATCTGGTCGAGACGTACAAAGTGCCGATCTACACGATTGGTTATAACGCGGACATCAAGGCTTTGGAGAGCATCTCCAGCATTAACGAAGCGGCGAGCATTAACGCGGATACCGACGATGTGGTGTACAAAATCGGTAACCTGTTCAACGTGCAGATGTAATACGGTTGCTGCACTCAAAGTGACCTAGTGTAAGTTCATTATTTTTATTATATGGCACGTAAATTGAGGGGGAACTTGGATGTCGTTTTCGATGGAGATACCTAGCCAGAAGGAAATTCAGAAGGTGATTGAGGAAGAAATAAAGCCTGTACCTGCCGAGGTGGCAGAGCTGCAGCAAGTGGCGGATGCCAACGTGGAGATGATTATGACACTGGATCTCGAATCGCTGGAGAAACGCAAAGAGATCTTGCAATCTATTGACGGTTTTGGCATGAACACCATGAGATCCTCTTCCGAGAAAAACGCGTTGCTTCAAGTCTCCGTTGGACATTTGTCCAAGACGGGAGACGAGGGCGGTCAGGTCGCCAAAGGCTTGACCGAGCTGCATATGCAGCTGAAGGATCTCGACCCAAGCGTGGTCGATTTTGCCAAAACCGGATTCCTCGGCAAATTGTTCAATCCGCTGCGGGCCTATTTTCTCAAATACCAGAAGGCTGACGCGGTCATCGCCGACATCGTGACGTCGCTGGACAAAGGCAGAGCAACCTTGAGAAATGACAACACCACACTGGAGATTGAACAGCAAAATTTACGGGAACTCACCAAACGACTGCAAAAGGAAATTCAGCTTGGGGTGCTGATGGATGAGTCGATTGATGCACAGATCGAAGCCGCCAAAGTCCGCAACGAGGACCCGGAGAAAGTCCGTTTTATCACGGAAGAAGTGCTGTTCCCGCTCCGTCAGCGGGTCATGGATTTGCAGCAAATGCTTGTGGTGAACCAGCAGGGCATCATGGCAATTGAAGTCGTTATCCGCAATAACAAGGAATTGATCCGTGGTGTGGATCGGGCCAAAAATGTAACAATCTCGGCATTGAAAATTGCCGTCACCGTCGCCAGTGCACTTTACAACCAGAAGATTGTGTTGCAGAAAATTGAACTGCTCAACCGGACGACCAATGACCTGATCGCAGGTACGTCCAAAATGCTGAAAGATCAGGGCATTGCCATTCAAAAGCAAGCTTACGATGCCAGCATTTCGGTGGATACGATGAAGCAGGCGTTCACGGATGTACTTTCTGCGCTCGACTCGATCAGCGTTTATAAGCAGGAGGCACTACCAAGGATGCGGGAGACCATTAATCAGTTCCGTGAACTGGCCGATACCGGGGAGCAACAGATTCAGCGGTTGGAGAAAGGGCAGAAGCTGGGACTGTAGCCTAAAAGAAAGTCAGAAGATTAGAAGAACACAAGGAAGTAACATGTATAACCTCAAAAAAACGGTTGAACACAGATAAGCTCTGGTTCAACCGTTTTTTTGATCTTATTTTGAAGAAATGAAGATTCCTACGGATCATACATACCAAAGCTGTCGTTCTGCTGATTAGGTCAAATCGCGTTGAACATGGAGGACGTAGGGGATCAGCAGAAGAAGCAGAGCGAGTGAGACGATCAGGGCAAGCAGCAGGTTCCCTTGGGTTAACAGCAATGCTCCCAGCGCTGCACCGATCACAAATATAACCCAGGACAGGGCAAGTACTGCCCATTCGGAAGCAGGGGCCTTGCCTCTGATCGCTTTGGCCAGTGCCTGTCCTATTCCAAACAATGTACCTGTTACAAAGCCTTTGCCCACATCCGCATGAGCAACCATCTGGTGCATGGTGTTTTGCATGCCCATGGCAACGGCAATCGGGAAAAGCACGCTCTGTGTATGGAGGAACAGAAACAGAACAATGGCACTGACAAAGAGAAGGGACTCCATACCCAAGATCGCCGTCAGTCGCCATTTTCCCGATAATTCCGTAATCATCGTACCGATGAAGGCGCCTACAATGAATAACAAAATGACCAGACCTATATTCGTTAAAACAGCGGTGTCTCCCTCAAATAGCGCGATGCCAAGCTTGGTGCTGTTACCACTCATGAAAGACAGATAGATTTTCCCTAGCTGCAGATAGCCGACCGCATCAATGAACCCGGAGATCAGCACAAGCACACATGACAGCAGAAGCCGGGAAAGACCCGGCTCCAGTCGTTCTACGGTATGTCCCACAGGTTTGCGGTCGCTGGTCGAATCGGAAGCAGAAGCCATGATGTCCAACTCCTTTTCCATTAAGAAGGGAATGGTTCCGTGATAGATGATAGAAGGACCACTAATCCCGAGCTATATTCAATAGGTTCCGGTAGCAGTTGGACTATGACTTCGGCTTATTCGGGTCCGGTGCGATAAAAAGGGTGTCATTAGGAAGCTGTTCGGCTTCCGCTTTGGACATTTCCAGATTCGTGGACAGCACATCATCCGGGTTGCCTGCGAGCCACTCACTCAGATCAATAGCTTCATAGTGTCCACTGTTGAACCCGATTAACACACGGCAGACTTCATCTCCCGTATTTTTGATATAGTGACCTGCACCCATCGGTGCATAGCCCACATCACCTGCTTCGAATTGCTCTGTCACCGCATGACCTTCTGCGAGGAATACCGTCATTTCGGCAGTGCCGCTAATGTAATACTGCCATTCGTCAGCATTGGGATGCCAATGCATCTCTCGTAATGCGCCTGGTTGCAGTTCGATCAATGATCCGGCCATCGTGGTGGAGATGGGAAAATCTTCGACAGTAACCGTGCGCTGGGTTCCGCCGCCTGGCGCGCGTCTTGGCTGCTTGGCATGCAGCGGGTATCGGTGGGGAGTTGTCAGCTCCGAGTTGCGTCGATAGGTTCCAGAAGAGGAGCTGTCATTGGGAACAGGCCCTTTGACGAAATACGCTTCTCCCTGAGGCAGCTTCGCTGCACGCTCCGGGGTAATTCCGAGATTCTGGGCAACAATGTTGTTCGGTGTGTGAGACAGGAAATCGGTAATGCTGAACGTATGATCTTCCGAGAAATCGCCATTATCAAAAATCAGAATAAAATGGCATTCGTCCGGTCCCAGTCCCTGAATGGAGTGTCCGTAACCACGCGGGAAATACCACACATCTCCTGGCTCAAAGGTATCGGTGTATGCATGTCCGTCCGGATGAATGACGGTGGTGCGACAGGAGCCGCTGATTACATAAGCCCATTCTGCTGCATTGGCATGCCAGTGTAGTTCACGCATGCCTCCCGGTTCCAGGCGCATGGATACGCCAGCTATACCAATGGACGCAGGAAAATCCCGAACAGAAGCGCCGCGGGTAATGCCGCCTGGGCCCGTACGGGGTTCTTTTTGTTCAAGCCGATATTTGAAAGATGTCATTATAATTCCTCCTCATATTATATTAGGTACACATGTAAATAGTTAAATATGGCGTTCCTACCTTTTACCCATATTTTGAGAAACTATTCAATGGATTCCTATTTAATATGAGGCAAAAGAGAGAGTTTCATTCAGCCTATCTGTTGGTTTGTCTGTTGTTTTTTCCTAGGGCGCCTTATAAGGAGTGTGATACACCACATTGCCCGGTTTGAAATTAATGATTTTAAACAACTCATCTGCCATATACGCGGGACTGTGCTCGAATTCCTGCCGAATCCATTCAATAATCATGCCAAAGATCGCATGGGACTGGTAACTTGCTAGCAGCTCACGGTTAATGTGGGACGGAAATATTTCGTTCAGATCCTGAAGGGCAAGGTCACGCAGAACATCGCAGATCATCTGTTGGAAATTGGAGGAGGCATCCGACTTCACAACCAGAGTGTAAAATTGTGCATGCTGATGCACATGTTCAAATATTTTGATTGCAGAAGAGGGCATATGACTTACTTCAAATATTTCTTTATCCAGATAAGGTTCGCGATAGGAGAAGACCAGATCCTTAATCACGTCATCAATCATTTCATTGAAGAGGTCTTCCTTGTATTGATAATGTCTGTAAAAGGTACCCCGATTCAGATCGGCCAGTTGTACGATATCGGTAATGGATATTTCCTTAAATGACTGCTTTTGCATTAATTGGATGAGAGCATCCTTCAACGCCGCTTTGGATTTCTTGATTCTTCGATCCATGGAATTTGGAAGTTCGGTCATATACAGTACTCCTCGTAAATGGATATTTTAAGATAAAGTACATTCTGAATGGGAAGTGTTGATTAACGTACAATTGGGCAAGCTTTTACTGATTGAACAAGATTGCTATGACTTATTATACTAAGGATAAGAGTTAATGAACATTTGTTTGTTAACTTATTGTAAACGAATACATGGAGGATGATACAATATGAGACTTCAAGATAAAGTAGCTGTAGTCACAGGTGCAGGTTCCGGCATGGGTAAAGCAATTGCAACACTGTATGCACAAGAAGGTGCAAAGGTGGTTGTATCGGATATCAATGAAGCTTCAGCGCAGGCGGTTGCAGAGGATATCAAGGCAAAAGGTGGAGAAGCGACGTTTGTGGTTGCGAATGTGGCGAAGGAAGAGGATATTCAGAATCTGATCGATACGACGGTTAACACTTATGGAACAGTGGACATCCTGGTCAATAATGCAGGCATTATGGACAGTATGGAACCAGCTGGCGACATTGTGGATGACAAGTGGGAACGGATCTTTGCAATCAACACCACAAGTGTAATGCGTGCAACCCGCAAAGTACTGCCAATCTTCCTGGAAAAACAAAAAGGCGTTATCGTTAACATCGCTTCAGCAGGCGGATTGCATGGTGCACGTGCAGGCGCAGCTTACACTGCTTCCAAACATGCGGTTGTGGGATTCACGAAGAATACAGGCTTCATGTATGCTCAGCAAGGTATTCGCTGTAACGCGATTGCTCCGGGCGGGGTTGAAACCAATATCGCTTCCACAATGACAAACATTAACCACTTCGGTGCCAGCAGACAACAGCTGGGAATGGCGATTAATCCACGTGCAGGTAAAAGTGAAGAAATTGCACAGGTAGCGCTGTTCCTTGGTTCGGATGAATCCAGCTTCGTGAACGGAACAGTCGTAACGGCAGATGCAGGCTGGAGCTCTTACTAATCCAGCGTTCATAACGGAAATATGCAAAGAAGCTCATACCCGTGTATGGGCTTCTTTTGCATGTTCACAACAGTGAGAATGTGTGACATCAGAACAGTAGGACAAACGTTTGCACAATCATGTCTACGTATTCCCGGATAACGTAAAGAGGGACGAATCCCGAACAATTAAGCGGTGCGGGATAATAACCGGATTTTGAGGCAAATGTTCACCATGCAAAATTTTCAACAATATCTGAACCGCAGTATAACCTAGCTGATAAGTTCCGATATCAATGGAGCTGAGCGGCGGGGAAGCAAGCTCTGATAAGGCAATATTATTAAAACTCACAACACTTATATCTTCAGGAACGTTATATCCCAGTTCGGCCAGAGCACGAAGCACTCCGAAGGCAACATTGTCGTCGATGACAACGAGGGCGGTTGGTCTGTCTGGCAGCGACATGAACAGGGACATCGCCCGGAAGCCGCTTTCCTGCAGGAATTCTCCTTCCACGATCCAGTCATTGTTAGCATCAAGACCCGCTTCTTTAAGTGCATTATTGTATCCCCGCAAGCGATCATGAGACAACGTCAAATCCGGTGGTCCGCTAACAAATCCAATTCGTTTATGTCCTTGGGCAATCAGATGTGTAGTTGCATCGAATGCCGTTTGTATATTGTTATTGTCCACCATCGGTGCATCGGGATGCGTTTCGCTGCGGCCAATCAGTACAAAGGGGAACTTTTCCGCCTCCAAAAATGAAATAATCGGGTCTTCCCGTTTGGAGCCAAGCAGCAAAATACCATCCACGCGTCGCCCATGCACCAGGCGGGATATGGCATTCAATTCATCGCTGGAAGACGTTTCGGTGGAGAGAAGAAGTTCATAATTCATGCGGGTGGCATGCGTAATGATTCCCCGAAGTAATTCTCCGAAAAAGTAGTTCTGAAACAGCTCTTCAGCAGGTCGGGGCAGCATGATACCCAGGGTATGAGTCGTTTTGGAAACAAGGCTTTTGGCCATCATATTTGGATGATAATTCAGTTCTTTCATGATTTGCTTCACTTTGAGTGACGTTTCCGAACTGATTCTGGGATGGTTGGAAATAACCCGTGAGACCGTAGAAGGGGATACACCCGCCAATTTGGCAATATCTTTGATTGTAATCATGTGAAAAATCCCTTCTGTACAAGCATTTCAACATGTCTCCTATGTTAATTCAAAGACTTTGATAAATCAATTGCTAACTGCACCAGGAGGAAGAAGAGGCAGTGAAATAAAGGAAGAAGGCGGGAGATCAAGGAAATCGGAAATTACAGGGACATATGCCGCCAAAATGAAGGAAAATGAGCAAAAATGACTTGTGCAAACGTTTGTGCAAATAAAGTCAGCTATTGTATGATGTGATTGTTATTATAGCGCTTACATGACTTGAATCAACATACATCTAAGAAAATTCATCCCGATTACATAAGGATTGGACCAGTCTGAGGTTAATATGAGCAAACGTTTGTATTACGTTCGAACGGATAGATGCGGAACTTCAGAATACAGGAACAGTACACAGAAAAACGGGTGAAAAGCGCAAGTACAGCATCGATCATGACTACGAAAAGGGGGAAATTCAATGAAAAGATGGCAGCAAGCAGCACTTGCAGGATTCATGGCACTCACACTTACTGCATGTTCAAGCGGAGGTGGAGGCGCTGCGCCAACCACAACAGACAGCGGTGAGACTGGTGAAACAACAGTGACCGCGGAAAATATTCAGCCAGAAGAGGGCGCAAGCCTTGTCATATGGGAGGATAAAAATCAGCGGAGCTTTATAGAGGAGCGAGCGAAGAAATTTGAAGAGGAGTACGGCGTCTCTGTAAAGATCGAGGAATTGCCGCCGACCGATCAGGTGACCAAGCTGACAACGGACGGACCCGCGGGATTGGCTGCGGATGTAGTCGTTTTCCCGCATGACAAGATTGGCAGCGCTTCAGAAGCCGGACTGATCTTGCCGAATGATATTTTTGAGCAACAGACCACACAATCATCCAGTGACAATGCGGTTAAAGCCGTAACCTTCAAAGACATCTTATACGGCTATCCCTACAGCGTAGAAACCTATGCGTTGTTCTATAACAAAAAGCTTTATCCCGAAGCACCGAAATCATTTGATGACATTATCAGCTTTGCCAAAACTTTTAATGACACCAAAAACAACAAGTACACCCTGATGTGGGAGCTCCAGCAGTTCTATTACAACTTTGCTTACCTGGCTTCCCAAGGTGGATATATCTTTGGCGATGAAGGCATGAACAGCGAGGATATTGGCCTCAACAATGAAGGAGCCATCAAGGGCGGCCAATTCTTGCAAACGCTGAAATCGGAAGTACTGCCTGTAAAAATGGGCGATGTGAACTATGACATCAAGAAAGGCCTCTTTTCAAGCGGAAAACTGGCCATGGATATTAACGGACCTTGGTCCATCGCCGATTATCGAAATGCCGGCATTGACTTCGGTGTTGCTCCACTCCCGGCGATTGAAGGCAAACCGATGACTTCCTTCTCTGGAGTCAAGGCATATTACGTCAATGCATTCACAAACTATCCGAATGCTGCCAAGTTGTTTGCGGCATATCTCTCCAGTGCCGAATCTCAGATGGTCAACTTTGAGATGAACGGAACTCTCCCGGCCAATAAAGACGTTGCGGCAGATCCGAAGATTCAGGGAGATGAGATTACAAAGGCATTCCTTGAGCAATTCAACAACTCCACTCCAATGCCTTCGCTTCCTGCCATGGACAGCGTTTGGGGTCCCATCAGCGCGGCAATTACCGACATATGGGATGGAGGCAAGGATGTAAAAACCTCTCTGGATAACGCAGTCAACCAAGTTAAGGAGAGCCTTGCAACTGTCCAATAAATAAAAAAAGAGCAGGTGCAGAGGAAGCCAACATTTCCTCTGCACTCTGCTATAACTGATCGGTAACTTCGCTTGCCGGGAAGGAGTAGGAATGAATGAAACAGCAGCATGTTCCAGTCACTGTTAAGCCGAATAGAGAAAGACAGCATCGCATGACAGCGGCTGTGTTGTCCGTGGTCCTGCAAGGACTTGGACAGTTGTATAACCGTCAATGGATCAAGGGAATCTGTTTTCTGATCCTGGAGGTAATTGGACTCGCATATCTGATTCCTCGTTTGAATCAAGCCGTATGGGGAGTATGGACGCTGGGCGAGCAGACGCAGCGTTTTGTCAAAGTGAATGGATCAACGGTGCTGCAGCAGGGCGACCACTCCATCTTCTTGCTGCTCAATGGAATTATTGTACTTTTGGTGTTTTTCGTTTTTCTTCTGCTGTATATCTTCAATATCCGGGACGCGTACCTCACGGGAAAATTAAGAGAGGAAGGAAAGCAGGCTACCAGAGCTTCTGCTTCCCTGAGATATCTGCTCGATAAACAATTCCCGTATCTTTTCTTGTCGATTCCAGCCCTCGGTATCCTGTTCTTCACGATTATGCCGATTTTGTTTACGATTACGCTGGCCTTCACCAACTACTCGGCACCGGATCATATTCCACCCGCCAAGCTGGTGGACTGGGTGGGTTTTAAGACGTTTACGGACCTGGTTCAGCTTAAATCGTGGAGCCATACCTTCTTTGGGGTATTAACGTGGACGGTCATTTGGGCCATTCTGGCAACAGTCACTACCTATTTTGGGGGCGTGTTGGTTGCGCTTCTCATCGAACAGAAGGGCATTCGTTTCAAAAAGCTGTGGCGGACGATATTCATTCTTCCTTATGCCATTCCGCAGATTATCTCCCTGCTTTTGATGCGTAACTTGTTCAACGGACAGTTCGGTCCCATTAATACGTATATGAAGGCTTTTGGTCTTGAGGGGCTGCCTTGGTTAACCGATCCGTTCTGGGCAAAAGTTACAGTCGTCATTGTCAACATGTGGATCGGAATCCCGGTCAGCATGGTGCTCATATTGGGCGTCTTGACTGCGATTCCTCGGGATCTGTATGAAGCGGCTGAGGTGGACGGTGCGTCCGGTTTTCAGAAGTTCCGCATCATTACGCTTCCTTTTATCATGTTCGCCACAACACCGGTGCTCATTATGCAGTTTGCCGGGAATTTCAACAACTTCAATGTCATCTTCCTGCTGACGAATGGTAATCCGCTGCGTGGCGATTATCAATATGCGGGATCAACTGACCTTCTCGTGACCTGGTTGTACAAACTGACGTTGGATAACAACAAGTTCAATATGGCTTCGGCGGTCGGCATTATTATCTTCCTGATTATTGCGTCGTTCTCCATCTGGAATTTCCGTCGTTCCAAATCGTTCAAGGAGGAGGACATGATTCAATGAAAAAGCGCAACAATCCCATGCGTCTGACGATCAGTTATGTGCTGCTGGTCATCATTGCCATCGTATCGGTATACCCCGTCTTGTGGATATTTCTCTCGTCACTGCGTCCAGGGGCGGCCCTGTTCAGTGAACGTCTGTGGCCTGAAGCGTTCACGCTGGCACATTATGGGGAGCTGTTTAACAACCCGTCGTTCATGTATGGAACGTGGTATCTGAACACGTTGAAGATCGCCTTTTTCACCATGATTTTCTCAACGCTCATGGTTACGTTGGGCATGTATGCCTTATCCCGTTTCCGGTTCCGCGGTCGGAAGACCATTCTATCCACCATGCTGATCCTGGGGATGTTCCCCAGCTTCATGAGCATGATCGCCATTTATATTATTTTGCTTCAGATCAAATTGCTGGACACCCATGCCGCATTAATTCTGGTCTATTCGTCCGGGGCTGTACTGGGTGGATTTATTGTCAAAGGGTTCTTTGATACCATCCCGCGCAGTCTGGATGAAGCCGCACGAATTGACGGCGCCAGTCATCTGCGCGTGTTCACCAGTATCATTTTGCCGTTGTCCCGGCCGATGCTGACCTATGTAGCTTTAACCAGCTTTACGGGTGCGTGGATGGACTTTATCTTTGCCCGGCTGGTACTCCGGACGAAAGAGAACTGGACCCTTGCAGTAGGCATGTGGGATCTAGTTAGCCGCTATCAGGACAGTAACTTTACGATGTTTGCTGCCGGGGCCGTACTGATCGCCATTCCGATTACGTTGTTGTTTGTATTCCTGCAGCGTTTCCTTGTGCAGGGGCTGACCTCTGGCGCCTCCAAAGGATAAAATGATAAAGGATATAAACAATTAACCGCATAGACAGCCTGTAGAACATACCCAGGCCACCACCAATCAGGCGCTTCTGAGAGGTTCCATTCATCGCTGGAACTGCTTCGGAAGCGCCTGTCTGCTGTTTGAGACCGAATGATAAAAGGAGGAAAAGATCGATGGGAACGCTACAGTCCCCAGAACCCGAATTGGGGCCAAACGGGACTCGCACTGCAGCGGAGAGTCAGAAAATGGCCAATAGGGCGCTTTTGCGTAATGTTGCTTATCGCAGAATTTTATGCGGCTACGGCATCTCCGTATTCGGTGATTGCTTCAACGGCATTGCCATCAGTCTGTGGGTGTTGCAGACCACGGGAAGTGCCAAGAGCATGGCAGCTGTGCAGGTATGTAATATGGTCGTCAGTTTTCTGTTCGGATCATTCGCAGGTACGTTTGCCGACAGGCTAGATCGCAGAAAACTGATGCTGTCGTCGGATTTGTTTCGTGGAGCCATGGCGTTTATCATCGCAGTGAGTCTGTTTGTGCTGCACGCTCCTTTTCCACTCGTGCTGCTCATGCTTTCCCTTTCCATGTTCTCCAGCCTGTTTCAGGCGCCTGCATTTCATGCTTCGGTAACCAGTCTGGTGGGGAGGGAGCATCTGCAGCAAGCTACAGGAACCATTCATCTGGTCGATAATATTGCCCGTATCAGCGGACTGGCCGCAGCGGGGATTGCAGTTTCTGCATTTGGAGGGTTTACGGCGATCATGATTACGGGTGTGACCTTTTTATTGTCTGCGATATGTGTGATGTTGGCCGGACGTTTCCCGGATGTACAACGTTCTTCCATGCATAGAGGATCGTTCGTCAAGGAGTGGGGTGGCTCGTTCTCCTACATCTTTGCACATCCCCTGATTCGCTCCATCGTCATTCTTAATCCGCTGCTGATTCTCTTCTTCATGTCAGCCATCATGCTTGTTCAGGTCATGGCCGTCAACGTATGGCAGGCGAATCCTGTCCAGTTCGGACTGATCGAGACGTGTATTCCTCTGGGGTATATGCTGGGTTCCGGGATTCTGATTGCTTCCGGTAATCGCTTGAAACGAAGAGGACGATGGGTGTTTATCGGTTTACTGGTCCTTGGTCCACTGTATATGCTGTTATCCAATGTATCCTCTCCATTGCTGGCCTTGCCACTGATTATTGCCGGGGGAGCCATGTTTGCGTGCTGTACGATGTTAACCCAGATCATGATGCGTGCCGAGGTTCCTGATGAGCTGCAGGGAAGGATCTACGGCGTGCTCGGTACCATAACAAGTACAGCCCCGATCCTGGGATTAACGGTGGTCTCGGTTCTGGCTGATCAATGGGGTGCCCAAACCGTGTTGGAAAGCCTTGGGGCGATGCTTTTGGTGGTAGGGGTGGTCGCAGCAGCAGGATTAAAATCCATTCGGACCTATCGATAGCAAAGTCGATAGCAAAGCATGCATGTCAAAGGTAATGACAAGCCTAGTCAAAGAACCCGGAGCAGGCGCTTATCGCGTCTGACTCCGGGTTGGATGATAGGAAGATGAAGGAATGACTATTGCCAGTCCACTGTAACAGTTGCCGTTCCGCTGGTTGGTGTGGTGAAGGTATGGTTATTGCCATTTTCCCACGTGATGGTAGAGCCGTTCTTTTTGAAAAACTTGAATTCCAGTTTCGTTCCGGCAGGTACGCTGACGTCATAGTACCAGGTTGGATAGGAGTAGATCACCTGATTGAACGCTGGACCAATGGCGAGAGGACCTGTGGACCAGTTGCCCAGCTCCGCGACACTACCTGACAGATAGAGATTCTGACCAAGCGTCGTGGATGCATTGTTGATGACAAACCGAACGGAAACCTGATTGCCACTAAGAATCGTGAAATTGTTATAGGTGTTACTGTTGACTCCGCTGGCTAGGACTTTAACTGCATAGTTGCCGGCGGCAACAGCAGGGATGGTCACTTTGATCTGAGTATCTTCCCAGGAAGTAATGGCTGAACCGGTCACAGCTGTTGTACCGAAATAGACCGTGCCTTTGGTAGTACCGAATCCGCGACCATCAATAGTAACGGTGTTGCCCGCTTTGCCCATGGTTGGGCCTACATGTCCGATGGTTGGCGTTGTGGTATTGGCTGTATACTGCCAAACTGCTGTGGCTCCTGCGGCCAAAGTGAAGGTAGAGACATTTCCTCCTGTAGAGGTAATATTATTACCGTTTAGCGCACCTGCAAGTACATCGTTGTATGTTCCAGAAGGGAGCGATGTAGTAAGCCCGCTGATGGAAGTGGAATTCGAGAGATTGCGGTTAACCGCTACGACAGCCACGTTGTTGCCGAATTTACGTTCATACACATACACATCATTGTTAATCCAGCGCTGCTGGGTAGTTCCGTAAGCGATAGCTGGATTGGTTTTGCGTAATGGTGCCAGTTTGCTGATGACGTTAAAAGCGGTTGTAGTTTTGGAGAATGAAGGCATTTTTGCCCGGTTGTTAGGGTCTCCGTTACCCGTCAAATATTGTTCCGTACCGTAATAGATAGCTGGCACGCCCCGTGAGGTAAGTGTAAATGCAAGAGCTTGTTCCAGGCGACGGTTGTTAACGGCACTTGTTTTGAATCTGTCCATGTCGTGGTTATCAATGAAGGTAACCTGATCATTCACCTGGGCATAATCAGCCGCAGTGCTGGTGATCATGGCATCCAGGGCAACCATCGAGGACGTGTTATCCCGGAACACGTTACGTACTTCATTGTTGAAACGGAAGTCGAGCAGACTCATGCCGGATTGGTTGGCAAAGTTGGTGTTGTCCGCATCTGATGCGGATGAACCCAGGAACCATTCACCAAACGTGAATACCGGTTTGTAGCCGTAGATGGAGGACATCCAGTTCTTTTGCCATCCCATCGGCATATGCTTGACCGCATCCACCCGGATTCCGTCAATGCCCATATCCAGCCAGAGCTTGATCGCATCCTTGAAATAGGTGTCAATCGTGCTGTTGTTGTGATTCAGGTCAGCGAGATCATAGAGGTTTTTGTAGATACCGTTCTCCAGTGTGGAGAAGTCAGAGCCGCCATTGTGGTGGAAGTATTTGTTCGTATCATTGGTGTAGCCACCAAGCAGTGTTCCGTTATTGTACAACTTTCCATTCTCTGCGAATGAGGTATCGGTTTCCATGGCAGGAGAGGTATGATTGGGAGCAAAATCAATGATCACTTTAATGCCCTTGGCATGTGCCGTATTGATCAGGTTCTGGAAATCGGTCATCGTACCGAAAGCAGGATTGGTCTTCTTGAAGTCACGTGCCCAATAGCCGTGATAAGCCGTATTGTTGACACCGGAATAATTAATCAGCGAGTAAATGTTCTCCACAGGCTGAGAAATCCAGAGTGCCGTAATGCCAAGATCGGTAAAATAATTGTCGTTGATCTTGTTAATCAGTCCTTGCCAGTCGCCCCCGCAATAGAGCTTCAGGTTGGAACAGGAGGCGTCATAGGCTGCCCCGGTAGGGTTATTGGAGGGATTGCCGTCCAGAAAGCGGTCGGTAAATACTTGATAAATAACATCGGTGCTGAAGTTCTGCTTGTTGGTTACAGCCGTATCCGCATCTGCGAATACGGAGGCAGCCGGGAATATTGGCAGTGCACTTCCAGCCAGCAAGCTGAAGCTCAGCGTGGCACTGAGGATGATTCGCTTGGTCCATTTGAACATGGTAATCCACCCTTCGTTTATTATATGTGTGATCTCTGCTTGATCAGAAAAGCGCTTTCAATTTAGCCATTGGCAGGTTATTCTTAACGATATCCCCTCCTTATGAATGCGAACAACCCCGGCACCTCCTGCTGGAGTTACCGGGGTTGTCCTAAACCGATTGGGTTTAAAAGCATGGCCCTCTAGTTATAATCACAACGTTATGATAATTAAATAATGGTTTGGTTGTCAATAACTTTTTCCTGAGCATTTTTTTTCTATTTCTATATTTACAATCAGGCTTAACAGATTTAAACTATTCGCAGACCCACCAATATAAGGGCTATGCATTTTAGAACATTTCGGTGTTTTAAAACAACCCCGTCTCTTCAGAGACGGGGTTGTTTGTCGATGTAGCCGAAGGAAGAACAAAGCAGGCATAACGAAAAAAACCAGTGTGTACAAGGGGAATCTATAGGAGAGGCGGTTGATGGCTCAGTGAACACTCCTTCTGTCATCGAATGTGTGGAAGGTTTCAAGGCATCCAGGCTGGACAACACGAGAAAGATTTTTGTCTATTTGCCACCAGGCTATAAGGAGCATGTGGATCATCGTTATCCGGTGTTATACATGCATGCGGGTCAGAGAGCCTTCGGCTCTTCGACTGCGGGAAATGAAACGTGGCACGTAGATCAGGCAGCAGACCAACTGATCGCTCAAGGCTTGATGGATGGGCTGATCATTGTCGGAATTGCCCATGTTCGTCCAGTTACACACAATGAATTCTATCATTTCATTGCGCCTGCAAGAGAAGCGGTGAGTGTGGGCTGCTCCGGCCTGGATTATGAACACTTTATCATTCATGAACTGAAACCGTTCATTGACGAGCATTACCGCACACTTCCGGACAAGGACAATACGGGACTGCTTGGTTCTTCCGCAGCGGCACTCAGCACCTTTCATATGGGAACACGTCATCCCGAAATTTTTGGCAAATTAATCATGCTCTCTCCCTTCTTCGTGGACGTGCAGCTGGACGAAACGTCGGAGAGCAGGCTTCAGGAAGAGAACATGTACCTCATGCCTGAGAGCAGTGCGCCGATTCAAATGTGGATGGATATTGGGGATGCCGAAGGATTGTTTCTGCCTTCCCAGGTAAGGAAAATAGCCCATCAGATGCTTGAACTGGGGTATAAATCTGGCAAGGACATCGCATTTCTGGAACAGCCGGATGCAGGTCATCAGGAAGCGGATTGGGGAGAGCGGGTTCACCTTCCGCTGATGTACATGTTTGGCCGAATCGGCAAACCGGTCTCTCTGGAATTAACGGGGAGGGACGTGATCGGATTGAAGGGCGGCATGAGCGGTCACGTCAATGCGCTGCTTCATCATGATAGTGGGTTTACCATGAGTGTGCTTGAAGGGGAATATAGGTCCGATCAACCCGATGTTCTTGAGGTACGACCCAATGGGGAACTGGTTCCTGTCAAGACGGGTAATGCAGTCGTTACCCTGACGGTGGGAGCGTTGTCGGCATCACGCATGTATACGGTTGTGGAGGAATTATCGGGTCACGTGACAGTCTGCATGAGTGCGGAGGTACCGTATCAGGACATGTATGATGACTCGATCTACGGAGGCATGGGCATGAAGCTTCTGCACGCAGGCGGCGGCCGTTATGAGGGCTGCTTCGAGGTTCCGCGTGACAGCGGATTTCGGTTCAGATTCACGCGAGGCTTCCGGCAGTTTGAGACCGATGCAGATGGCAAGGCACTGCCCAATCGGGTGTTTCGTGCCCATGATAACCTGTCTCTTCATTACAAAATCCAGTCTTGGGGCAGCACAGCTGCCAAGGCCGGGAACAGGAGGTAGCCATGATTAGTCAACCATTTCAACCCACGATGGATATTCCGTATTATTATCCCTGCAATTTTCCTTTGATTCACGAAATTCTTCAGCGTCAGGGCTCCATAAGCAGTCTGGGCCTGCTGGCTTCCAGCCGCTTATATAGCCTGCCTTCCTGTTCAGATCGTGGCCTGATCAAGCCTTATTTTCATAAGCTGGATTATGGGGAGCCGATGTGGGAAGTGGTTGGAGAACGGGAATTTGACAGCTTCGAACAAGGAAAGGCCTATATTCAGGAACGTCTTGGAAATGAGGACCTTTTGATCGTCACAGGCACAAGTTATTGCTTGCCTTACGGGGAGGATTATCGAAATCCGGAATATATTCACAAACTCGTTAAACAAGGCTCGCGCCTGCATCTGGTCGATCATTGGCTGGGTGTGTACGGGATGGATGAGGATCAGTTCTATGTCTATGATCCCGTTCCCTCCAAATATATGGGAGCTGTATCGGCCGCTGATTTCCAGGAGTTCTGGAAAGGAAACAAAAATATCTCTGAGCTTGAAATAGCCCGGCGAAAAGAAACATTACGGACCTATGGCACGATGGAGATTCGTGCGGTGGAAACACTCGACTCTGCAGGCTACCGGAACATGCTGCGCTCTGCGCTGGCGACGCAGGCCCATGAATTCATTTCGGGTAGAACCGTCTGGCAGGGCAATCGTAGCTATTATTTTGGAAAGGCTGTATCTTCACAATTGTTACAAAGACTGCAACCGGATGCCGAGGTGGATCGTGAAAAAGAGAAAGCCATCTCCGCGTTCCTGTTTGACATGCGCTGGAGCCGCTACTTTTTCCGCGATTTGCTGGAAGAGGCCGCCAAATGGCTTGATTCTCCCCATGATCAATATGTTGCGGAATTCGGTGTATTGATAGCTCGCTGGGAACATGCTCACAAGCTGCTGCAGATCGCCAGAATGAAACGAAGCCCTGAATGGCGGGAGCAGCTAACGGATATTATCAAACAATTGGCGGCGGATGAATTGCGCTGGTACGAAGCGCTGATGACGACACATCAGCATGCTGACCGATTCAGACAGACCTCATCGACTGCAGAGAACCCCGCGCCTTCACAACGGGAAGTTATTGAGCGGATTGTGTTGGATAGCTGCGATGAGATTAATCGGTACCATAACGCGCCCATTCCTATGGAGCATGGTTTGCAAGCGCCCTTATATGGAAGGCGGGGGAGACTGGACTCCCTTGAACTTGTCACTTTACTTGCGGTTGTAGAGCAAGGGGTTGAAGATACGTTTGGTGTAGGGATAACTCTCGCGGAAATAGCCGCTGCTTCCATGCCCGAAAGTCCTTACCGAACGGTGGAATCGCTGGTTGAATATTTGGAGGCGCAATTGAAACATGGCCCGAAGGATGATGAGGGATGAATATCACTTTTCTTCTGGAACGGCTCGCTGTGTATGGCAGCCGCCCTGCGTTGATATGGAAGGACGAGCAATATAGTTATAACTGGTTATTGGAGCAGGTGAAGACCCTTAGCGAGTGGATTTCCAGAGAAGGGTTTGAAGGGGCAATCGTTGTGCTTGAAGAGGATTATTCTCCTTATGCGGCAGCGACATTAATCGCTCTTCTGGAACGGAATTGTATTGTGGTTCCGCTGGATCGACACTTGGTTAAGGCTAAACGGAATGAATATACAGCGCTCGCTCAGGCAGAATGGTGCATGAGTGTTGGAGAAGGGGAAGCTATAGCCAGACGCTGCTCCGTGCAAGGCAATCGGTCTCCGATATTGGCAAGGCTGGGTCAGGAAAAGAAAGCAGGTCTGGTGATCTTCTCCTCCGGATCGACAGGACGAAGCAAAGCCGCTGTTCACAGCGCGGATCGTCTGTTGGACGGATTCAGGCGGCAAGTTCGGCCGCTTTGTACGATTCCTTTCATGATGTTTGACCATATTGGCGGCTTAAACACGATGCTGCAATCTCTGTCCAGCGGCGGCTGTTTATGTGTCATACCGGATCGCTCCCCCTTGGAAGTATGCAGAACCATTGAAAAGTATCGCGTTCAGGCGCTGCCGGTCTCACCAACGTTCATGAATCTAATGCTCCTTAGTGAAATCTATCGGGAGTTCGACCTATCCAGTCTCGAAGTGGTCTCCTATGGATCAGAGGTTATGCCAGAGGCGCTGCTTGCAGCATGGAATCGACAGTTCCCGCATGTACGGACGGTGCAGGCTTATGGTATGTCAGAGCTTGGCATTCTGCCGACACGTTCCAAAGATTCGGGTTCCTTGCTATTTACGGTTCGTGATGGAGAAGTCCGTTATCGGATTGTAGACGGGTTGCTTGAGATTCAGAGTGAAACGGCCATGATCGGGTATCTGAACGCTCCATCTCCTTTCACGGAAGATGGTTGGCTTCAGACCGGAGACGAAGCGGAGATGGAGGATGGTTACATTCGCATTCTGGGTCGCCGCTCGGAGATCATTAATGTAGGCGGACGTAAGGTTTATCCTGCGGAAGTAGAAAGTGTTCTGGAGAAAATGGATTCCATTGAAACGGCTGTCATCAGCGGGGAGCCGAGTGGAATTACGGGGCAGATGGTTAAGGCCACGGTCAGACTTACAGGTGAACAGTCTCTTACTGAACTGCGCAGACAAATCTGGGACTTTTGCCAAGACAAGCTGCCACCATACAAAATCCCGCAAAAGATCGTCGTTACTCATGAAACCTTAACAAGCCCAAGAATGAAGAAAATAAGAAATCCCGGTCCAAGCTTCTCCGTTCTTGATGAGGTTGCGGCAAGCATGGAGGACGATTCGGAAGGGATGTAAGAATGAATGAACATATAAATGAAGTGACTCATGAATGCCAATGCAGGATGGGAAATAGTGAGTTGTAATTGGAGAGGGGAACCGTTGGATGCATTATGCACCTACGGTTCCCCTTTTGTTGAACAGATTCGAAGTGATTCGTCCGAGAGATAACCCTTTCACAATTTTATGTGAGATATCTTTATACGACGTACCAAGAGTCGCATCGGAGGAAGGATTTAGATTGTAGCTAGATGTTATGCTTTCACGTGTGATTTCACATCCAGCTGCAGCAGGGAGAAACCGTACGCTTCCAAGTCCAGCTTCAGCTTGTTCTGCTGAGTTTCCCGGGCTGTGGCTGAGAATACATTACGCCAAGTCCCCTGGTGTAGTGGCAACTCCATACTGCGGGGTTCTTCGCTTGCATTCAGGACGAGCACGAATTGTTCCCCGCTCTCCTGATCCTTGCGTCCAATGGCAATGCAGGGATCTCCAGCTTCAGCGTAAATCATCGTGATGTCCGCACCGCGCAATGCAGCGTGTTGTTTACGCAGGGCAATGGCTTGGGTGAAGAAGTCGAGCAGATCCTTGTTCTGCTTCTGTTCGTCCCACTCCATACATTTGCGGCAACCTGGATCATAACCTCCATCAAGCCCTACTTCATCACCATAGTAAATACATGGAGCACCTGGGTACGTAAGCAGCAGCATGACAGCCAGCTTCATTTTGCGAACATCCCCTTCACATAGGGTGAGGAGTCGCGGCGTGTCATGACTGCCAAGTAGGTTGAAAGCTGCCTCGGTTATAGGCTGTGAATAAGCAGCAAGCAGTTTACCAATCTCATTGGCGAACCCGAGACCGTCGAGCTTGCCGAGCACGGCATAGTCCATGACGGAATTGGTGAACGGGTAGTTCATAACCGCATCGAACTGGTCTCCCTGCAACCACATGATGGAATCATGCCAGATTTCACCGAGCAGATAGGCATCCGGATTAAGGGTTTTGACCGTTTGCCGGAATTCGCGCCAGAATTGATGGTCTACCTCATTGGCAACATCCAGCCTCCAACCGTCGATACCCATATCCTGAATCCAGTAGCGGGCCACCTCCAGCAAATATTCTTTGACCTCGGGATGCTCCGTGTTCAGTTTGGGCATAAGGGGTTCGAAGGCAAAGGTTTCGTAAGTGGGAATGCCATCCTCAATACGCGCCGGCCACTCTCTGACATGGAACCAGTCCGCATAACGGGAAGCGGCCCCTTTCTCAAGCACATCCACGAATGGAAGAAACTCTCTCCCGGAGTGGTTAAACACCGCATCCAGAACAACCCGTATGCCACGTTCATGGCACGCATCCACCAGTTCCTTCAATTTCTCGTTGGTGCCAAAGTGGGGATCGACCCTCAAATAGTCTGCGGTATTGTACTTATGGTTGGTTGTAGCCTGGAACACCGGGCAGAAATAAATGGCGTTAATGCCAAGCGCACTCAGATGGTCGAGATGGTCCAGAACGCCTTGCAGGTCACCCCCGAAAAAATTGAAAGGCGTCGGTTCACCGCCCCAGGGCTCTGCGTTCTTCGGACTAATCGAAGGATCACCGTTGGCAAAACGTTCAGGGAAGATCTGATAGAACACAGCATCCTTAACCCAAGCTGGCGGTTCAAAGATATCTACCGGGTTCATAAATGGAAAATCGAAAAATTCCAGCGGATGATCGGGCAGGGCCTGCTCAAATCCGCGTTCCGTCATCCAGACGGATTCCTCGCCCTCAATCAGCTGGAAGCCGTAGCGCAATCTGCGGTAGGGTGGTTGCGCTTCCACTTCCCAATAATCGAACAGGGCATCACGGGCAAAGATCCGCATAGGAAGGTGGAGGATCGTACGATCCCAGGCATATTTATCCCCGACAATAGCGATAACGGCATCCAGATCGCCCCGTTTGGAACGGAGTCTCAGGTGCATGGTCGAACGGTCGTATACGTAGGACCAATTCATTTTGGGACGATGATAAATAGCTTCAAGTAACATGACATTCACTCCTTGGTTGGGATGGATCATACGGCTATAAACGCAAAAAAGGCACAACCCCAATGTTTACGAGGTTGTACCTTTCGGCAGCATAGCCTTTTGATTATAGTGCTATTATACGAACTAATTTGGAAAAAGAAAACACTTTTTTTTCCTGAATTCTCAATTTGTTTATTTTGGAACGAATGGTGTGTCCCGCTTCATGTGTAAGGGTAGAATGATTCAATATCACCACACATTTTGGTGGTCTATTTACTAAAATTCATACCCAAGTTTATTGGCATAAGCAGAGATTTCTTTATGATATTTCTCGATGCTTTTCTTGCCGGTATCAATTTTGGCGTTGGCTTGTTTCAGGACTGCGCTGTTTACCGTTGTTTTGGAGACAGCCTTTTTAGCGAGTTGGAATCCTTCCAGCTGTGTATAGCTACCTTTGATCAAGTTGGCATGGACTTTTTGCAGCTCCGCATTTTGCGGCTTGATCAGCTTCAGCTTGGATACATATTTGGTGTAGTTAGGAATCGCAGTGTTGGTCAATTTCAGGAAAACGGACTTGCGATTGGAGGATGTAATGTAAAATCCCCCTCCCAAAGCATTGAAGGCTTTCTCCTCATATACAGATGCGCTATCCAGTTGATCCAGGTAGTTCAGGAAATCCTCTTCCTCGGCTGTAAGTTCCGGCTCTTCTTCTGTTGTGTCAACTTCGGAGTATGCGTCATCCGAATATGTAGTGGTTGAGTCATCCGCAGCAGCGGCATACGACCCTGCAGGTGCGAATACCCCGCCGAGCAAAACAAAACTCATAATGATTGATAGTACCCATGATTTCTTCACGTTCTAATTTCCCCTATCTGTATATGTGATATTATTCCAATGGATAATCTAACATAGCACGACAAGAAATTACAGGAATCGATTGACAGACATGGAATCTATAATTTGTTGTGAATCAACAAAAGGGAGAATAGGAGTCCAGATTGCAGTGCTATATTTTCTAATGAATGATTAATGTAGTTAGATGAATAAAAATAGAATTCGTAAGGTCCCGACTTGAATCAATCGAGAGCGGGATCTTTTTTTAATTAAATCTGCCCAAAATGGACGTACAGAGAGCGGTCAGATGATATAATCGAGTGAAGGTTATGGTCTCACCATAGTATTTCCGAAAAGGTTTTCGGTGGGAAGTATATTTTTGTTTGTAACCGCAATCATAAAACACACAGAAAGTGAGAGCTGAGATGAATCAGAAAAGGCTTTTTACAGATGGATGGCAGTTTGCAAAAAGTAAGCTGGAGGTTACGGAACCTGCGGGGTTAACGTTTGAACCGGTGGAGATTCCTCATGATTGGCTGATCTATAATACGCTTGAACTGTATGAGGACAGCATTGGTTGGTACCGCAAGACATTCCCTTATACGAAGGATGAGCAGCAGCTTCTGCTTTGTTTTGACGGGGTGTACATGGATTCTTCTGTATATGTGAACGGGAAGCTTGTGGGGGAATGGAAATACGGCTATTCGGCTTTTGAGCATGAGATCACGAGTGCATTGGTGGAGGGCGACAACGAAATTATAGTCAAAGTTGTGCATCAGAGCCCCAACAGCAGATGGTATTCCGGGGCCGGAATTTACCGCAATGTATGGCTCAAAACGAGAGATCGGAATCACATCGTCACAGACGGTACCTATGTATCCATTCAGCAGCAGCCAGAAGGTTGGCAGGTTGAAGTGGATACGGAGCTGAATCTCGACCAGAACGCACAGCTTGTCCATACGATTTGGTATCAGGGTAAGCAGATCGTATCCAGCAAAGCTGACGTTATGACTACAGCGGGTAAAGACGCCGGACAAAGAGAGATACAATCCAGCAGCCAACAGCTGAAGGTGGATCATCCGAAGTTATGGAGCCCGGATGAACCGAATCTGTATGAGCTGGTAACGGAGCTGCAAGTGGCTACAGGTGAGCAGGGCTATGAGACGTTTGAGACCTTCACACAGCGTATTGGCTTCAGGGATATCAAGCTTGATGCAAGCGAAGGCTTCCACCTGAATGGGGTCAAGATGAAGCTGAACGGCGTGTGTGAACACCATGATCTTGGGGCGCTTGGGGCTGCTTTTAACCTGACGGCGTTGCGTAGAAGATTTGGGTTGTTGAAGGAAATGGGCGTCAATGCCATCCGGACCGCTCATAACATGCCTGCCAAAGAGTTCATGCAGCTTGCGGATGAAATGGGTATGTTGATCGTTTCGGAAGCGTTTGATATGTGGGAGAGAGCCAAAACCCCTTACGACTATGCGAGATTTTTCCCGGAATGGGCACATACCGATGTGAAGAGCTGGGTGAAGCGGGATCGTAATCATGCATGTCTGATCATGTGGAGTATCGGGAACGAAATCTATGATACCCATGCGGATGAGCGGGGGCAGGAAGTAACTCGCATGCTGATGGAGTATGTACTGGAATTTGATCCAAAAGGGAATGCAGGCGTGACCATCGGTTCGAACTACATGCCGTGGGAAAACGCGCAAAAATGCGCTGATATCGTGAAGCTCGCAGGCTATAACTACGCGGAAAAGTATTACGACAAGCATCACGAGGAACATCCGGACTGGATTATCTATGGTAGTGAAACGTCGTCTGTGGTACAGAGCCGTGGGATCTATCACTTCCCGTTTGAGCAATCCATTCTGGCGGACGATGACGAGCAGTGCTCGGCTTTGGGTAACAGTACGACAAGCTGGGGCGCGAAGTCCGCAGAATATTGCATTTTGGCAGAACGGGATACGCCGTATTCATTGGGGCAGTTCTTGTGGACCGGATTCGATTATATTGGAGAGCCGACACCATATCATACGAAGAATTCGTATTTTGGACAGCTGGATACAGCAACGTTCCCGAAAGATTCCTACTATATCTACCAAGCAGCCTGGACGGATTACAAGAAAAGTCCGATGGTTCACCTGTTCCCATACTGGGATTTCAGCCCTGGTCAGCTGATCGATGTACGCGTGTGCAGTAATGCGCCGAAGATTGAATTGCAGCTGAATGGCAAGACGATCGGCACGTATGATATCGACCATTCAAAGGGAACCCAGCTGGCAGGCTGGTGGAAAGTGCCATATGAAGAAGGTGAGCTCAAAGCCATCGCGTATGATGAGAACGGTAACGTCATTGCAACGGATGTGCAAAGATCCTTCACAGACGCGAAGAAGGTTCGTTTGAAAGCAGATCGGGAGCAGCTGCAAGCGGATGGTACAGATCTGATTTTCGTGGAAATTCAAGTGGAAGATGAAGCAGGCAATCCCGTGCAAAATGCAAACAACCGTGTGCAGGTCCAAGTGACAGGTGCAGCCCGTCTGCTGGGTCTGGATAATGGCGATAGCACGGACTATGATCCATACAAAGGATTGAGCAGAAGATTGTTCAGCGGTAAGCTGATGGCAATCATTGGAGCAACGAACGAGCCGGGAACCGTGCGGATCGAGGTGACTTCGGAAGGATTGGAAGGCGCAGTTGCTGAGTTCGAATCGCAAGCTGTTGCAGGCACAGGAGATCATACCTTTGGTGATTCCGGGGCCGCTGCAGGTCAGGAACAGACTGTACTCATGAGTAATACGGAACGTCCGGTGTTGACGGGACGCGGCCAGGAGATTCCTTTGCGCAAAATCGAGATCATCAGTGAAGATGGACAGCTATTCGATCCATCGAAACAACACATGACGGTGAGCGCCAAGCTGTACCCGGAGAACACATCCTATCGCGATATTGAGTGGGCAGTGGTGAACGATGCAGGTATCGAATCCAACATTGCCAAGGTTGAAGTGATTCATGCGGAAGCGGGCGTGGATGGAGAGAGTCAACATCTGGTGAAGGTCATGGCGCTGGGGGATGGTGAATTCCGGCTTCGTGCGACGAGCAGTAACGGTACGGATAAAACGAAACTGATTTCCCAACTGGAGTTCAAAGCAACGGGTCTGGGCACGGCTTACAAAGATCCATACGGCTTTATTACTGGCGGACTCTACGATTACACCAAAGGGGATGTCGGCAACGGCAATGAACGCGGGGTAGCGACAAGCCGGGATGGGGAGACACATGTAGGCTTCCGGAATATCGACTTCGGGCCGTACGGTTCCGATACCATTACGATTCCAATCTTTGCATTGTCCAGTGAAGAGTACTTCATTCAGATCTGGGAAGGCATGCCGGATGAAGAGGGAAGCACACTGCTGGCAGATGTGGTGTATGACAAAGAATCCAGATGGAATGTGTATCAGGAAGAGACGTATCAGCTGTCCAAGCGGTTGAGCGGGATTACGTCAATCTGTTTTGTACTGAAGCAGAAGATTCATATCAAAGGCTTCACGTTTGAGCGCCAAAGCCGCGCATTTGAGCAGAATACGGCTGCATCATGCGATCATCTCTATGGAGATACATTCAAGATCGAGGGCGAACATGTTGAGGGGATCGGAAACAATGTGTCGCTGGAGTTTGAAAATATGGACTTCACGGCAGAAGGTACGTCGAAGCTCGTGATCTATGGCCGTTCGCCGATTGATAAAAACACGATTCATATCCGCTTTGCAGGTGAGGACGGACAGAGCAATCAACTGGTCGAATTCACACAATCCGAAGGATATGAGGAGCGGGTATTTGAGCTTGAGCAGGTAAAAGGTGTGCAGAAGGTAACCTTTATCTTCTTGCCGGGCAGTCAGTTTGACTTTGGCTGGTTCCGGTTCGAGAAGTAGGAGCAGCGGGGAGGGGTTTCATTTGAAGAGAGCTCTCCCGGGCTATATCTTCCTGAGTATATTGGGTAGAAACGCGTCCAAGTCAGATTTTTAAAAAAAAGGTTTCCCAGGGCAAGCAAGCATCCTTCGAGATTGGACTTGCCTTGAGGGAGCTCTTTTTATTTTTCCATATATAGAACTATGGATTGGACCCTAATGTAGTTATATGGATCGAAGAGATCAATGACTTTTATCCCATTTTCAGCCGATTTTATTGCGGTTTTTGACTGGGATCATTTAGGATATAACATGTTGTATTGCATCGGTTGTGCGTCTGATAATTCCTATAACAAGTAATAAATACCCATGGGGAAGGAGCGATATTCATCGTCATACGTGGGGAAACAGGTTTTCTTAGATCGCTGACCCTTGCTAAGTCACTACCTAGAGTGCCAGGTGTCGTGGCACAGAGTAATTGAATTCAGAGTAGCTTTTAAGGAAGAGTATGCATTGAAAAAGAAACTATTTTTAATATTCGTAATGGTATTCAGCCTCTTTCCCAGTGCGCTATATGCAGAGCAGGACGAACCATTCTTGATTCATAATGTTTACCAGTATGACCCTGAAACGTATGATAAAATAAAGTCGTTCGATTATCTGAGAATCGAATTGTTGCCGAACAACGAATTATCTTTTCAATTGGAAGCAGGCGCTGATACTCTGGAAATCGACCATGTCATGTACGAGCGCAATGTGGATGAAGAATCGAATACAACCTTGATTTCAGCTGAAGGATCGTTGGATAACGGGAATTCCTTTATACTCAAATTAGGCTATGACCAAATTGAAAATGCCAACGGTGATTTGATCATTACAGAAGTTTCCGACAAAGATGCATTTCCAAAAGAAACGTTCATACGTTTTAACAATAACGAATGGATTACGTTAAAAGAAATGCATGAAGGGATCCAGAGTGATGAATCATTTAGAGTGGCCGAAGAACCAAATATGATTGGGCCATTGGCGGCCAATCTTCCGGTCGTGAAATCATCCAAGTATGGCCAATACACATTCTCGAATGTACAATGGAACACAACTAATTTGATGACGAATAATGCCAACAATCTTCAAGTCAAGTTTCAACCATTATTCTCAAATCTGAATACGTGGAAAGCCCCGAATGGCAGTACCGGGCAACTAATCAAGAAACAATCCGAAATCTTCACCATACTGACGCGGTATGAGTCTCTTCAAACGACGGCTCCTTATGTTATTGCGTACACTTATCCTATCGTCCGGGAATCCAATCAACGGACGATTCCGATTGCCTTATCTTACAGCGGCATAGGAACTGAAATCCAGATTCCGGTTGGCTCGAAAAATACCAAAGTGGATGGAGCAAGAGCTAGGTGGGACCTGAACGATATTTCAATTCCCTTGCAAGATTCGCAAGGCAGAGATTTGGATAAGTATACGATTCAGGGAACTTCAAGCTTAACCGGCAAAGGAAACGTAAAAATTGAAGTGGGAGTATACGTGAAGATCGGGGCGTTCTACTCCTTTGCAAACAAACCTGCACAATGGACGACATTCACGGATAATTACACCCATGTCATTAATGCAAAAGCACAGTGATCAACAGTTTTTCATGAAGCAAGGTTAGCTTGTGCTTCAACCGAGGAGGCAGTGATGAAGAAGACTTTTATTGTATTGTTGCTTGTATTGTTCATCGCGGGTTGCGGTAAAAACAACGTGGACCAGGCTACCGAGCATTTGCTACGTACGCAACAAAGCGAGAATGAAATATCGGTGGTCGTGTTTGGAGATCGCGATTGGGAGGACGGTTATGTAAGAGAATTACAGACTGGTCTTGATGACCTGAACAACAACATCAGACAAGAGAACCCGGTGACAAACGTGTCGTTTGTAAACGTAAAGGATGACCGGAACTACAATTACGAGAAGATTTTCAATCTTCAGACGTATCCGCGGATTCTAATTTTTCAGCATAACAAGGTCATCATGGAATCGGGCAAACCTCAAGATATTATTGATTTTCTGGAAAAAGAGGCGGAATAATGTCTTTCCATTGACAAGCTCGGCGAGAGGCGCCGTGAGCTTTAAATGGATAACAAGGGAGCAAATAAGGTAACCTTTATTTTCCTGCCGGGTAGTCAGTTTGACTTTGGCTGGTTCCGGTTCGAGAAGTAGGACGGCAGAGAAGAATTGAATTAAATTAATCCTCTTCAAGTAAACGGTGTTCGTTAAGAACAGGACGTTTACCTGAAGGGGATTGTTTTGTATGTTAAGCAACTGTTCAGTTTCCTGAATCTTTCTTATCAGCATCGTCAATGGTCAGCATAGCTTTCTCAGGATCCCAGGACACGTTCAATCCCAAACCACGCAATATCTCAAAAGGCACAGTGGTTGCTCCCGAGTAATTATTTATCGGTTCAGGTAGCTGCATGACTTGCTCCCCAGACGCATCTGCGGAAGTTATAACATACTGTGTTTCGTGAGGGAGGATTGTAATTGTTCGATTGTCATATTTCAACGTATAGTAGTCCAGGCTACCTTCCACCTTATGAGTCTCAAATTCTGCTCCGAGTGCTGCGGCTATGGCTTTAATTGGCAGTTGAATGGTCTTGGGCGTTTCAACAGCGGCATACATTGACTGGAACAGCTCACCGTTCAGATATACATCTGTACCCATCTTTGCTTGAACGGGTTTGTAGACCATGCCTCCTGATGATGTTGCAGGTGCCCCCGCTTCCTCGTACTTATCACTTCCCCAGCCCCAGACGGTTCCATCCGAGGATAAGGCAAGACTGTGGTAATATCCTGCTGAAATGTCGGTAATGCCGGATAGATGGTTTACTTTTCCTTCTTTGCCAGCCACGGTCCTTCCGTAACTGTACACCTCACCGGAAGTCGTGAGTAATAACCTATATTGTGAATTTCCATCTATCTTCTTCACTTTGAAGTCGTAATGGAAGGCAAACGCTTTCCCTTTCTCGTCCAAACCCCAAACTTTCCCGTTCTTATCCAGTGCAAGCAGGGATGTATCTGAACTTGTGATCGATGATATGTTGGTCAGGCCTTTTATTTTGGTAGGTTTGAACAGGACTTTACCGGGTTCGTCGGGCTCATTCCACGTCCATACGGACCCATCTTTCTTCAGAGCATATCCATGCAGACCTGCGGTTTCAATCTGGATGATATCTTTCAGTCCACTGATCGCATGCGGTTTACGTAAGTGATCAGAATCGCTTCCTTGAGCTGCCGGGTGCTGCCATGACCAGACTGTCCCGTTCTGGAGAAGGGCGATGTTGATAGTACCAGTCACCACATCCTTCGCAGAGTGGATGCTTTCGACTTTGCTGGGTAGTTTACCAGCACCCCACTCCCAGACGGTTCCATCCGCCTGAACGGCTGCATTGATTCCACCACCGGCGGCGGAAATAGCTATTACATTGGATAGTTCCGGTATTCGGATTGGACTAGACGTATGACGATATCGAACCTTTTCGCTCACACCCAGCTCTCCGAACAGATTACGGCCCCAGGTCCAGACTGAACCATCACTTCTCAAGGCAACAGTGTAATAATAAGCCCCCTCTACAGCGGTATAATGTAGTTTCTTCTCTGCGCTTGTTACAGCCGATCGAACAGAAGTATTACTGGCGGAATGCTGTACGTTAGTGGCTGCGTGAGCGTTTGGTTCAGCTGTCAGCTCCATCAACAGGCCTGACGCAACTAATGCGGCAGCCATTGCGATGGCGAATCGTCGTGCTGATTTACTTTTACCCTTGGGTCTATGATTCAAGCGTGAAGTGGAGCGTTGTTTGTCTTTTGCTGTATCATCAAATGGGTTAACCGAACGCATGGTATCGCCTCTTTTCGGATGAGATGGACGTGAATGAAGCATTGTTATATAAACACTTTATGGAGGATTGAAGTTACATACAAATGATAAAAATTCCTTTGTATTGAAAATCGATGCTGAGTGTGTTTAAGTTTTTTTTAACCAGCACATAGGTAACATGTACGGAGTCCTTAGCGTTATTAACATGAGGTGATTGGATGAAAAGAGTACTGCTCACGCTTTCGTTAGCGTTAATGATGTTAACAGCCTGTGAGGCAATTGATCAGACATTGGATTCTCCAGTAATCTTGAATTCATTTCCAAAAATTATTGAACCACATAACCCTGAGCAAGCGGAGCGAAGCGGGGATGTCGTTGTACTTCTCGATGGCATGCGGAATCGGTACGATGAAGAGTGAGCAAGGACGTGTTTTTTTACGTGTTAACTGAGTGCGAGAAGGAAGGGAGTACCTTTTCGATGCCCAAGCTATGAGAGCGAGCGGTTGGGAAATGCGGTTAATGCTGCAAATAAAAATCCTGTGAAGCCGAGGCTTTTCAGGATTTTTTGATATTAGCTTCTGTGGAACGAGGGTTGTTAATGATAGTATTTCGTTTAGTATACCTCAGAGCTGCGTATGGACAATCGGTTCAGGCAACGCCGCTTCATCTGACACTTTAACGGAAAAGTAGAGTATGAAAGGGAGAACGATCAAGATAAGACCGAGGATGACGGCGATGATAATACTCTTTTTGTTCAAAGTATAGGCTCCTTTCGGAAAAGAGATTATAGCACATTGGGTATATACCCTATATATTAACCAATCGATCGAATTTTGGAGGGATAAATGATAAAGAGAATCTGGATGTTGTGCTCGTTGATGCTCCTCATTACGGGATGTGGTCAGAATAATAAAGAGAAAGCAATTGAAGTGTTGGTCCAAAATCAAATCCATGATGTTACTCTGATTGTGTTTACAGACAAACCTGTGGAATCCTCATTCATTAAACAATTACAGACCAGTATAGACTATATTAATAATCAAAACTTGAGAACAAAAGGCTCCATTACGAATGTGAATTTTTATAATGTTCGTGAGGGGAAGCAGTTCAATTACGAGAAAATTTTTGATTTGCAAACATACCCGCACCTTGTTCTTTTTGAAGGAAATCAAATCATTCTTGAAACACAGCAGCCTGAAGAGATGGTTAAGTATTATGAAAAGAAGTAGGAGAGAACATAGCTTTCTTGAGATATTGTGAGTAGAGAATGAACGATTAGTAAGACAAAGGACTATGGCAGGAGCTGTTGTCTTTTGTTATTGGGCATCCTTCCTAGTTATTCGCACACTCTCCGAATGTGCTAAGGACATAGTATAGGGCATATACACTGTGTGTTTTGGCCTAAGGAGAGTGAACGTTTTGAAGTATCTCAATAAGAGGATAGCTACGCCTAAACGATTAAGATCCAGACGTTCAATATCGAAATGCAGAAACAAATCCCCGGGAAAACGCAGGAAATGCCATATTATCCGTAAACCCTGTCGGAGAAAGCACCGCTCCCTACGACCGAAGCGTCTAATTAGACAACTGAAAGTAGTCTGTGGCAAAAAAATCATTGCTTTGCCGAGGGGGATTGGCGTCAACCCGGTATTTCCGGAGCATGGGTCCCTGCTCGCTCCGATGAGACAACATGAACCGGAGACGGTCGGACCGCCCGGAATGCAAGGTCTAGTGGGGGAGCAAGGTGCCGAAGGCCCTGCTGGCCCTCACGGCGAGCATGGCCCACCGGGATTTCCCGGAGCGCAAGGTCCCGCCGGTCCTCCCGGTGAGCAGGGCGTGCCAGGCCCTGCTGGCTCTCCGGGCAAGCAAGGCGACCCGGGCCTGCCCGGAGCGCAGGGCCCCGTCGGCCCTCAGGGAGAGCGAGGCGACCCGGGCGTGCCAGGAGCGCAAGGCCCCGTCGGCCCTCAGGGCGAGCAAGGCGACCCGGGCGTGCCAGGAGCGCAGGGCCCCGCTGGTCCTCAGGGCGTGCAAGGTCCGCCGGGCAGCATACCCGGAATTGAGATCATTCCTACGGTAAACCGTTACTTCTATTTTCCAGACACCGATCTTAATTTATCGGACTCGGTTACGATCCCCGTGGGGGAATTCGTGAATGACGATGGTCGGAGTGTATCCGAATTTGCAGGAATAGGACTTACCAGTATCTACAATCTTTATATCAACGGGATCCTACAGCCAGGTAACTCATATGACGTAAGTAAAGTTATGCTATTTTTCCCTTCACAAGGTGGTGTGCTCTTTGCTGGAACGCCGATCATTGTGGAGATAATTCAACTAACAGCAAATATAACAAATGGTTAAATTTGGTCAAACCTCCTCGTGACTTCGCCTTCACTTCTCTCGAAACTACCACATATACTATGTCAGGTAGGAGGTGAGAACCATGCCACTCGTAACCCCATTTCAGAACAGTGTAAGATTTGCTGCAACCATTGGTGACGGAACGGGTACCGGAGCAACGTTTGCGATTGCTGCAACTGCTTTTACAAACGACGCCGGTGCATCTGCAACTGCATTTCCAGGCACGTTCAATTATTATAATCTTTATATTAACGGCATTATGCAGACAGCAGATACTTCCACTGTTACAACCACTACAATTACGATTCCCGGTGGAGACGCACTGAATGCTGGAATTCCAGTTGTAGTACAATTCGTCGTGTCTTAATGCTTACCTGAATCCTGCTGCATCATTACCTTGTTCGACTTCTATCGCAGATAGAAGTCGTTCTTTTTTTGTACAAGGCACCAGTCGACTCTAAGGGAAGTATGCACTAATGCGCAAAATAGCTGCCTAAGGGATGTTGCCCAATTACCGGATAACCTATGAGAAAATGAATCCTCTGTTTGATTCCAATCCCCGTTCTGACTTGTTAAAATTTAGGTACATATACTACGGTCAGGTTGGCGGTGAAGACAGAATGCAACGAATCGAGGTACATCCCGATGTACTAGAGGAAAAAGCCAGGTTGGTCCAGCAAAAGAAGCTGGAACTGGAGCGAATGGTCCGAGAGCTTGAAAAAGCAATCTACCTGTTGCAATCGGAGTGGTCTGGTGTGACAGGGGAACGTTTCTTTTGGGATTTTATGCAGGTGAAAGAAGTTTTCCCAGCCACATTGGGTCTTTTGGATAAAATTCAGAATGAATTTATTTTTATAGCGAAGAATTTTAGAACAGCGGATGGTTCGGGTGAGGTTGCTCTATATATACCTGAAGAACTGAAACGAAATTTCGGTGTTGGACTGCTCGACAAGTCGGTTGGAGAGACCGTAACTGGGATTGGACAGACAGCAGAGGCTCTTTTCTATGACCCATTTGGTACGGTGACCAGTGTGGCTTATGCTATGACCTTGGGCAGAGTGGTCGATGTTGGGCGAGGTATTAAGTTTGCTTGGGATGCAGCCTGGGGAAACGGAACAGCCAGGTCTGACGTCGAGCAGTTTGTGGATGAGCAGAAGAAGCAGGTGGATGAGAATGGGGCAGGGTACTATAGTGGTTCTGTGATGGGACAGGTATTGGCCTACGCTTTCGTTGGCAAGGCGCTTCGTTCGGTGGAGAATAAGCATAGCGATTTGGGAGGATCTGGTGGTGGGAAGGTAGATCCGGGGAAAGGTAGCGGTTTAACTAATGACTCAAGGTTAAGAATGGAAGGAAATAAAACTATATTCCCTAATCAATTCGGTAATGAGATATCTTGGACCAAACAAGGTTCTAAAGATATAGATGCTATTATCGAGAAGAATTTAAAAAGCTCAAAAGCTGGTGATGTTTTAGAAGGTGAAGTAGCACAGACTGTAAAAGGTACAGGAAGATTGCAGGGGACTGGAATACAGTTGAAATTGCAAGATGATACAATAGCAGGGGATATTGACGTGTTAACAGATTCACATCTTATTGAAGTGAAGAAATCTTTAAGTGCAGTAAGTAAAAAACAATTTGATAAATTGACTGATCCTTTAAATGAGAAATACTTTAACTACGATAACAAGGAAATCATATATTATATCGAAGATATTACTGTCAATAATCGAACGCAGGAAAATCTAGTTAAAATGATTCAGAATAAAGGAATAAAAATAATAAGTTCTACTAACGAATTAGAGGAGGTCTTGAAGAAGTGAGTTCTTTAATTTTTTTGAAAAAGATAGAAAATTACATTCCTGAAAAAGCTATTGAGGATTTTAAGAAAGCAGCGCAAAAAGCGAATATGTTTTGCATTTTGATAAAAGATAAATACCGTGATGATCTCTTTATATCTGCTGAAGGGACACTATCAGAAGTTGATGAATCTTCTTTTAAAAGCATAGAGAATAAGGACAATTTAAAGTATTTCACATTTAATGTTAATCAAGTAGAAGAAGATTCAATTGATAGTTTCACTTGGCTTACTCAAGACGAAAATTACTTCTGGGCTTTAGATATTGAAAATATAAATCATGAGTACAAGTTTATCTTTAGATTCGTTGTAGAGTACTTTAAAGATAATATTCAAGATTATCTATGGTTTGATGATGCTGACTGGTATTACACCGCTGACGATATTTTAAAATTAAGTCAGATGCCATATGACCCGAAGTGGTGCAGTGAAAAGATTGTCTAGTTTTATACATTTGAAAATAATGAGGTTTTAAAAAGGATTAGACATCGGCGAGGAGTATTGAAAAAATGGGAATGTCATCTTTTGTATTATTTAAACGTGGAGAAAGCACGTCAGCAAATAATTTATTGAGTACTATTAAAAATATATGCATGAAAGAGAAACTTTTATTTGATAATGATGAAGAAACTTACAATAGCGAAGGTACATTAAAATACACTCGAAGATATATATAAAACACGCCATTCAAGGAAAATTACTCAAGGACGCTTAGCTTTAGTGTATATGATGAACCTTATGAATTTCAAAACGTTACTTATGATTGGGATGATACGCAAAATGAATATTTTAAAGCAGTAGTATCTGATGACTTTGATGATAATGAGGACTTATTATTTAAATTCCTTTTTGCTTTTCTGAGCGAATGCCCCGATGCAAGAGTATGGATTGAGGAAGATTGGTTTTACAATTTGGAAGATATGAAAAAGATAAAGGCATCCTACAATTATAATTGGTGCTATATCAATCCCAAAAACAACATTTAAATGAAGCACAATAATTAAGATTCAGGCACTTCTACCAGATCGTAAGTAGAGGTGCTATTTGCTGTTTTATCCAAACAAATAATTCCGTGGTATAATTATAAAAAATACGATAAGGAGTTGACGTATGAGGAAAATTTCTCTAATGTTCATTGCTTTGTTCATGGTAGCGATCGCGATCTTACCACTTTCCGCATCTGCTGCTTCGAAAGCAGACTTTCGCAATGTAAAGTGGGGCATGAACACTAAACAAATCAAGAAACTAGAAAAGGACAAACTGATTGATTCAGGAAGTGTTAACCATTTTTCATACCTTACATACAGTTCGTCGGTCTCCTCAACATCTGCAGAGTTATCTTACTTGTTCTACAAGAACAAACTGGTTCGTACTATCTACGAAGTGAAGGGTAACACGCTTGCGACTTCTGAAGATAAAATGAACACATACTACGGCATCAAAGATGCCTTGGAAGACAAATACGGTAAACCTACCAATTCGACTGATAAATACATCGTTGGTGCAGAGTCTAGTCTAACGAACGACGACGCATTGGACCTGAGTAGGGGGAACATTATGTTTAAATCACGGTGGGTAATCAATAATAAGAAAACAGAAGTTGCGCTTTATCTAGATCGATACCAAGGACAACCACGTTTGCGCATCTTGTACTCAGATCGGACAAATAACTTAGACATTGATAAGTTGATGTATTCAGATGGTTTGTAAGGCATAATACGATGATATTCAAAAAGGGGCGCTCCTGTCATAGGGAGAACTCCTTTTTTGGTATCAAATCAACTAATGAAAAAATTCCCATACTGGACGATAATATAGTAGAAGTATTACTTACCTATACCGATTATATAGCTCACCATATACATAGAGAACTATCCACAACCATCCTACACCCTCACGAGGTATATTCATGAAACAAGGCATATATGAACAGCTTATCAACACCATCACCAGACAGGAGATTTTTGCGCTGGACCCGGATGTGTATAACATTGGGACCGAGAAGCTGGATGCAGAGGAAGCACGTAAACTGCTGTCCACGTATTTGGCAGCGGTGACCCGGCGAGCGCTCAAGATTGTACGGGAACAGACGGAAGATAAGACGGCAGTGTTGGCGCAGATCCGAACGTGTAATGAGATTATGGCTACCCTGAAAGGCACGCTGGGAGAAGAAGAGTACAACGAATTGCAACTGGATGAGCAGGGGGAAGTATTGACCCATGTGTATTCCAAGCTGAACAGCATTCGTGCGGTCCGGGATACCCAAATCGTTCGTCCAGATACACCTATCGCTCAAAGCTCGTTGTTCACAGGTGCAAGGTCCGAGCCGAGTATGTTATTGGAGCTGCAAAAGGAGATCGTGACCGCCGATCGAATCGACTGGCTGGTTTCGTTTATCAAATTCAGCGGGCTTCGCCTGCTGCTGGAACAGCTTCAACAATTCACGGCGAGCGGTGGCAAGCTGCGGATTATCACGACCACCTATATGGAGGCAACCGACCTCAAAGCCATTACCGAACTTAGCAGATTACCTAACACAGAAATCCAGATTTCCTATGATAACAAAGTGACTCGGCTGCACGCCAAAACGTACATTTTCCACCGTGATACTGGATTCACGACAGCCTATGTCGGCTCTTCCAACCTATCTAACCCGGCGCTGACCAGTGGCATGGAGTGGAACCTCAAGGTAACGGAGAAGGATTCACTCGACGTGCTTCGCAAGATTGAAGCGACCTTCGAGAGTTACTGGAACGACCGTGAATTCACGCGGTATATGGCTGAGGATGAAGGCCATGAGGCACAGTTGAAGGCGGCTCTGAATCGTAAGAAAGATCAGTCCAACCACTTTCACCTCGACATCCAGCCTTACGATTATCAAAAGGAAGTGCTGGAACAGCTTCACGCCGAGCGTACGCTGTACGGAAGAACTCGTAACCTGATCGTCGCCGCCACAGGCGTTGGCAAAACGGTCATCTCTGCCTTCGACTACAAACGGTTCCATGCAATTCATGCGGGAGCCAAGCTACTTTTTGTCGCACATCGGGAAGAAATCTTGAAGCAAAGCCGGGATACGTTCCGGTATATCCTGAAGGATATGAACTTTGGCGAGCTGCATGTCGGGAATCATCGAGCGGAAGCGCTGGATCATCTGTTTGTTAGCATTCAGAGTCTTAACTCTATGAAGTTGACGGAGATCACCAGCCCAGACTATTACGACTACATCATTGTGGATGAATTCCACCATGCCGCAGCGCCTTCATACCAGAAGCTGTTGTCCCACTACGAACCGAAGATTTTGCTAGGACTCACTGCAACGCCGGAACGGATGGATGGCAAAGACATTACCGCCTACTTCGATTATTCGATTGCCGCCGAGATCCGTCTGACCGATGCCATTGACCGGAAGCTGCTGAGTCCTTTTCAATATTTTGGCGTCACCGATACTGTCGATCTATCACAGGTGAAGTGGTCCCGTAAAGGCTACGACCTGAACGAACTGGAGAAGCTCTATACCCATAACAAAATCCGTGCCAACCAAATCATCCAAAGTCTGAACAAATATGTAACCGATCTGGACGATGTGAAGGGGCTTGGTTTCTGCGTAGGGGTGGATCATGCGCTGTATATGGCAAAAATATTTAACGAAGCCGGCATTCCATCCATGGCCCTGCATGGTGGGTCGAGCGAACAGGAACGTCATGCTGCAAAAGGACAGCTGGTTAACGGGGAACTGCGCATGATCTTTGTCGTGGATCTGTACAATGAGGGCGTGGATATCCCTGAGGTCAACACCATTTTGTTCCTGCGTCCTACCGAGAGTTTGACCGTATTCCTGCAACAGTTGGGACGTGGACTACGGATGGCGGAGGGCAAAGAGTGCCTGACCGTGCTCGACTTCATTGGGCAAGCGCATCAGGAGTACAGGTTCCAAGATAAATTCCGCGCCCTGATCGGCGCTACTAAACATTCCATCTCGTACTACGTTGAGAACGGCTTTTCGAACCTGTCTCGCGGCACGTTCATTCAATTGGAAAAGCAAGCGAAGGAATACATCATGCGCAATCTCAAGCAGATGAGTCGTAATCGCAGGGCTCTGATCCAGAAGCTGCAAACGTTCCAGCAAGACACCGGACTGCCGCTGACCTTAACTCATTTTGTAGAGTATCACGGGATGACACTCTATGAATTCTATGGTGGACGTACAGGGAAAAGATATTTCCGTGGCATGTTGGCCGAAGCCGGATTAAAAGCACCCATTGAAGATGAACACGAGGAATATATCCGCAGACTACCGTCTGTGCTGACGATTAACTCCCGAAGCTGGCTAACGTTCCTGATCAACTATATCGAAAAAGGTAAAGAACTCACGACCGCCGATGAACGGCGCATGCTCACCATGTTCTATTACACCTTCCACCGGGCTGCGCCTGAGAAATTAGGATTGAGCAGCATCGAAGAGGGTGTGCGGCGTGTGCTGTCTTGTGAGGCATTCCGAGCAGAGCTTGTGGATATTTTCAAATATAATCTGGCTCATCTGCGATTTGTGGATAAAAGCAATTCGTTCCCGTACACTTGTCCACTGGATATCCACTGTATGTACTCCATCGACCAAGTACTTGCCGCCTTCGGTTATTGGAATACCGAGCAATCACCCGCCTTCCGTGAAGGCGTGAAGTATTTTGCCGATGAACAGACGGATATTTTCTTCATTACGTTGAACAAATCGGACAAAGATTTCTCTCCATCTACGCTGTATGAGGATTATGCGATTAACGAGCGTTTATTCCACTGGCAGACTCAGAGCCGGGTGTCGGAGCATACAGCTACCGCGCAGCGGTATATTCATCATCGAGAGACGGGCAATCGGATCGCGCTATTCGTGCGGGAGTATAAGGAAGAGCATGGCTATACATCTCCATTTGTCTTCTTAGGCGAAGCCGATTATGTGAGTCATGAGGGGAACAAACCGATGAGCTTTGTGTGGCGACTGCGAGAAGAAATGCCCGCGAAGATGGTGGCGGTGGCGAATAAATGTATTGTTTGAGGGGTTAATTACCAAAAGACACAACAGAGTCTCCTCAAATTCAGAGAGATTCTGTTGTGTCTTTCAAACGAGAGTTTAGATAAACTCAGTTTTTTTTATTTTTTAAATTGAGGCCCTTCATATCCATTGTTATCTGCTCCAGAGGGCCCAGCATGTATCCCTTCTTCAATTGTCGCCGGAACTTTGTCTTTACTAGCAGCTGATTCTTGGCTTTCTGGTTTAGTTTTTGTCCAAACTTCATCGCCAAGAGCTGGGGATTGCCACCAATAAAAATCACTATACACTAAATCTGTTGTCAAGTATAACAACGTTGAATGATTACTTTTATCATTAATGGTCAGTTCATATTGAGAAACTCCAATACCATCAGAATCATTAAGCGCTGTGATCCATTGCTCAATTTTAGGAATGAGACTGTTCACCTCTGGGATTTCCGTTGTAAGCACGATCGAGGCCAGCTTTCCACCCAGTTGGTTATCCATAATTTCTGTCGATTCCACACTTACACCGTTTGCCTTCAGTTCACTATATATAGCGTTCTGGACTGATTCAGAATCGAGCTTACCTACAATTTTAGATGAGAAGTCTGGTATTTGGGTAATGTCATTAGAAACACCATTGTATATATTTTGACCATTTTTGCCCGTGATCGTGAGATCAATATTTTTGATTTGAGAGGTTCCATTAACACCACTTCTTACTTCATTCCGGATTTTTCGGATGGCTTTAATATCCTCTATGGTTGCTTCTCCAGAAGTAGAAGTTGATTTTGTTTCCAATTTTAAATTCCTCTCTTGGGTGGTGATTTTTGAAATAGCCACTCCTTCTTTAACAAGCTGATCTTGGATTAGTTGGGTAGGACTTTCAGCAGAAATATAGTTCATGTAAAACGCTCCGCTCAGGACGATAACTGCTGCTGCGACAAGAAACCACTTTTTATTTCTCATTATAATTATCCTCCATATAAATAGTTAAATTTAAGGCCCATAGACTCGGAAATTTGCATTACTGGTCTTACTGACTGAATAAGGGCTTTTAGCGGTTGGAGCTGTGTCATTTACAGTCCAAACTCCACTTGAATTTTTATAAGATACACTTGTAAATCTAAACGGCCCCATCTGCGTATTTGTTGCATGACTTTCTGCGTTTGCCTGAACATTGTTATACGTACCTAGATTCCAACTCCCCTTATCATAACCAGCAATATATCCGTGCCATTTACTATCTGCTCCTTCATACTGCAGATTTTCACGATTAAATCGAGGACAGAATTAAAGGATATCCAAGTTAAAGAGTATGGGGAGATGAAATCATACGTTTACCATACTGTATATTCTGATGGCAAATATATATATGATCCTCGTCTGACTAGTGATCCCATTCCTGTAAAGGATTACATGGATACAGTGAGTGGACAGAACAATGGTGATATTGTAGTAAGTAAACGTACTCTCAAGTGAGGTGGATAGAGTGTCAAAAAGTATTTACATGAAAAGTAAAGAAGAGGTGCTTATGCCGGAACTTATGGCGTATACCTTGGCCAAATTAGGTTCGTATGAATGGAATAGAACAGAGATGTATAATCCGAATCGGATATATGAGAAACCTGTGGGTTTTTATTTTAGATTCCATAACGCTGATCAGGTTTACGAGCAATTAAAGCATTGTATCCAGCACTTTAAGGGCAACCTTGAGTGGACGATCTATGTAAGTCCTTTAACCAAAAATCAAAATTATGTTATTGAGCCTGCGGAAGTATATTATGCGAAACAAACTGATGCATATCAGGTGAATTTGGAACTTGAGGAAGTGCTTCAAGATTCATATAATGAAATCTGTGAGCAAGCGCTTCACGACATTCCATTGTTATGTAACCATATTGAGCAATGGTTTGACTTGGAACATAAACAACTATATCCACCTACAATACCGAATTAAAACACTAGGAAAAATGAAAGAATTATATGATGTAAGAAGGTTTGGATATGGAAAGTTTAGAAATTATTTTAATTGATTTTAACAAAAACTATCTAGATCAATTCATTAAGAATGATTTGAACATTCAGGCGGAACGGATCAAAAGTTCTCATTTTTATGATAACCATAATGAAAGCGATATTGAATTTCAGCAAATAGAGAGCTTTGAAGAGATTCTTACTCCTAAGGGAACAGGGGATCTTTTATTGTCTGAGCTTAGCTTGGGTCATACCTTTAACGATGTGATGATTGTATTTTCATTCGATGAGGAATCTGGAGATATCGTTATGAATTTTCCTGAAGAGGAGTTGTTCAGCGGAGAAAATTCAGAGACATTGTTAAAAGCTCAGAAGTTAATAGAGTATATTCTTGATATTAAGAAGAAGTATGCAATTGAGAAAGTTAGAATCGGTTATGAACCAGCTATGGATGATGACACTTGCTTGGTCGAGATTGATAAAGAAACAATGGATACGAATTCTATCGTTGCAAAACTATTGGGATAGAATCCTTCTGGTCCACAGTTGGATGCCCAACAATTTGGACAATACGTATAATCAAAAGCCCATTTTAACTCAATTTTGAGTAGAGATGGGCTTTTGATTGCACCAACATCATTTGCACTACTTTAAAATATCAACCCATGCCTTCCCATGGCAAATGGAATAATGGCAAAAAGGGGGATTTTGGCGCTAAGCCTGAATGCCCTCTACAGCAGAAAGGATGTTATGCCATATGCCTACATACAACAAATTGGTGCGGGACAAGATTCCGCATATTATCACATCCAGCGGTAAGGAATGCCGCACACGCATTCTGGACCCGGAGGAATATAAGCAAGAATTACGAACGAAGCTGAGTGAAGAGTCTGAAGAATACGTGAGTGCTGCGAATGATCAGGAAGCGTTGGAAGAACTGGCCGACATGCTGGAGGTGATCCGGGCGCTGGCAGAGGTGCATGGTGCGAATGCAGCACAGCTGGATAAGCTGCGGGCAGACAAAGCCGAGGCGCGCGGTGGATTCCAGGAACGGGTGTATCTGATCGATGTCGACGAAGCTTAACGTTAAACTTATTACAGATAACTTGGCAGACGAACTGATTACCCGGATGCAGCATGCATCCGGGATTTATATTATGACGTCCTTTATTATGCAGTCCGGGGTGAAGCTACTGGCCCCTCACCTGAAGCGGGCGGCAGAACGTGGGGCAGAAGTACGAATGCTCGCGGGAGACTATCTATATATCACACAGCCAGAAGGTTTGCGGGCCCTCTGTGAGGTTGATCCACGAATTGAAGCGCGGCTGTGGCGAAGTATGGGCACGTCTTTTCACCCGAAAGCTTATCTGTTCGATCATGACAATGGGGAAGGACTGCTGATCGTGGGTTCGTCGAACTTTTCGTTCACGGCGCTGAAGACGGGGTATGAATGGAATCTCGCGATGAATGCGGAGGCGGAGCCGTACACGTTTCAGATGGCCTTGGATAAGTTCATGCAGAGCTTTTACCATGAGACGACGTTACCGGTGAACCTGGATTCGATTGCGTTGTATGAAGAAGAGTACCGAAAGTATCATCAGAAGAACCCGGAGATGATTCAGCGGATCACGGAGATGGAAGAAGCGGAATTTGGGACGAGGCTGCCGGAGGAAACAGAGGAAGAAGCCGCCGAGCTGTCGCTTGTACCCATTCAGCCGCGGTTTGCGAAGCTCGATGCGCTTGAAGCTTTGGAAGGTACGATGGAAGAGCAGTACGATAAGGCGATGGTCGTTATGGCGACCGGGCTAGGCAAAACGTACCTGGCGGGCTTTTTCGCCCAGCGGTTCCAGAGGATACTGTTTGTGGCTCAACAGGAAGAGATTTTGTTTCAGGCGAAGAAGTCTTTTCAGCAGATTATGCCAGAACGCAGTCACGGTATCTACAACGGGCAGCAGAAGGATGGAGCGGCGGATTGTGTGTTTGCTTCGATCTTTACGCTGAGTATGCAGCGACATCGGGATGGTTTTGCGACAGATGCATTCGATCTGATCGTGGTGGATGAGTTCCATCATGCGGCGGCAAAGACGTATATGTCGGTGATTGAGCATTTTCAGCCGAGGTTCCTGCTGGGCATTACCGCTACCCCGGATCGACTGGATTGCAAAGATGTGTGTGCGCTCTGTGGTGGAAACGTGGCGTACCAGATTCATTTTATCGAAGCGATTCGTCAGGGATGGCTCTCTCCATTTCAATATTACGGTGTATACGATGACACGGATTATTCGCAGATTCGCTGGATCGGCACCAAGTATGATGAAGAACAGCTCATAGCGGCTCAGTTGCATGAGGAACATGTGGAGAACATCTATTCGGCCTGGATGCGGCATAAGCAGACACGAACGATTGGTTTTTGCTCGTCGATCCGGGAGGCAGACTATTTGTCTGCGTATTTTCGCAGTCAGGGGGTGAGGGTGCTCAGTCTGCATTCGCGCACATCGGAGATGTCGCGGGAGGAAGCGATCCGGCAGCTTGATGCGGGTGAGTTGGAGGTTGTGCTTACGGTGGATCTGTTCAATGAAGGGACAGATATACCACGTGTGGATACGCTGCTCTTCGTGCGTCCAACTGAATCACTGACTGTGTTTACCCAGCAGGTGGGGCGAGGGCTGCGGCTGGCGGAAGGCAAAACGCATTGTGTCATTATCGACCTGATCGGGAATTACCGAAATGCGGATGTGAAGCTGAGTCTGCTGGATGTGCGTGGTGAGGAGGAACGAAGCGGGAAAGGAATGGATTCGGCTGTGCCTGAGGTTCCGGCCAACTGTGGAATTCATCTGGAGACCCAGGTGGTAAACCTGCTTCAGGAGCTAAGCCGTAAACGGCTGCCCCGCCGCGAGAAGCAGCAACAGGATTTTCTGGATGTGAAACGAGAGCTGGGGCGTATTCCGACATATCTGGAGCTGCATCTCATGGGGCGTTCCAAGAGCATCGGGTATCGGAGCGAATTTGGTTCATATGTTGGGTTTCTTTATTGGGCTGAGCTGCTATCCTCGGTTGAGGCAGAGGTGTACGTCCGCCATGAAGCGTGGCTGCGCGATGTGGAGAAGACGATCATGAACAAAAGCTACAAGATGATCGTGCTGCTATACATGCTGGAGCGAGGCGAAGAGCACTGGATGGACCCGGTGACACCGGGGGAAATGGCTGAGTTTTTCCATACCTATCTGACGGAGAAGGAGTACCGGAAACGGAAGGACTTTTCGGATAAGGACAAGCTTGCCCTCTGGGAATGGAACGAGAAGACGGCAAATGAGATTGAGAAGTTGATTATCGAAATGCCGATGTCCAAGTGGAGTGGGGCGAAGGGGAGTATGACTCAATTTGAAGATAGCGTATTCTCGCTGAACGTAGAAGTGCAGGATGCAGAGGAACAGGTGTTGCTGTATTACTGGACGAAGGAGATTTGTCTGTATCGGTTGCATGCGTATTTTGAGCGGGGAAGTTATTGATAAGTAGCGAGAAGAAGCTGTTATAAAGTCAGTCAATCTGAAATTTTATTTGGCAAATAAAAATTTACCAAGAAGAAAGAGCAAAAAGCGTACCAATGGAATAGCGGTACGTTTTTTGCTTTCTTAGAATTAACTTTTTGTAGTTCACTTATATTATTTGAATAGGGGAACTGTCTAATAATTGTAGAGATCGAACAACAAATATATCAATATAAAAAGATTAGATATTATTAAACTTTAAAGGAGGGTTTTATGTTTATTTATTGAATTATATATAATATATGGAAGTGGTCTCGTCATAAGGAGGTGAACTATTTAGACCTTTTTTTTATGAAAAAGTAGATTGTGCCAGAAACTAGTCCAGCTAAGATAAGAAGGCTAACAACGAGAATAAGTATATTATTCCACACAATGTGCATTGTCGAAACCCCTTTCATAATAATTTTTAGGAGGTATTTAAATGAAGAAGATCAGTATGTTATTGACATTATTCTTGGTTTCAATATCCATGTCCATTCTTTTTACTAATTCAGCCCACGCAAGTACAGGTGAGGAAGATACAGCCTTAAAAATACAAAATATACTAGAGAAGTATGAAGTGAACGAACCATTTTCTGACGAAGATACACAATATTTAAAAGAAAACTCATTGTTAAACAATAATATAACATATATTCAAAATAAAGGGGACTTATCAGTCTTTTCGGTCTCAAAGAAATTTTTCACAGGTAACAATAAAACATTAGCTTTAACTGGTTATGTAGAATATGATAACGGATTCGGTAAAAATAGTTGGAATTTCTATATGGACGCATGGGACACAGCTGGCATAAAAAGAAACATCCGAGCAGAAGTTAAAGTTGATTGTGTAGGTATTGTAAATTTTGAAACTGGAGCAATAGGTAAAATTTATAACAATACAGTAAGCCAGACATCGTCTAGCAAAGTGGATTTTCTTACCTTAAATAAGTCTGATTCATTCACAGGCCTACCTATGTTTGTTTATTATTATCCAAAGGCTACATTTGACGGAGTTGATTTAGCTGGTGAGTTTAGATAAAAACATTTTTTGAAATTAAAATATTCATACACTACCCATGGCTAAGGTGCTCTAGCCATGGGTATGTTAGATACATCAAATATATAATGGGGCGTTAAATTTATATTAGAATTGTTCCGTGTTTTTCTGTGCATTCTTTCGGAGGTCATCTAACATCTTTCACAGCTGATACTTCCTCACCCTCCACATAAACCATAATCGCTCGATACAAAAACCTCAAAAAATTCTCATCGCCAAACTGATCAAAATAACTCACATAGCGGCGGTCCGTTGTATAAACTTCTGCGATACATCTCAAAATCTCAGCGTCACAGACCATGAACTGCTCCAAGCTACTCTTCCATTCTCCCACTAACGCTTGCACCTCACCAGAAGCAGGGGACAGATCCTGATGTTTCGCCAACGCCTGAAATACCTGCTCCATGTTGACCAAGAATTGTTGGTAAGCTTGTCCTTGCTCTTCCGCAGACAGCTCGCTCACATTGGCTTCGAATTCCTGATATTTCTGGGTATCTCCGTAAACAAACTTCGCCTCGGAATCATATTGTTCTTGTATGGACAGGATGGGGGAGTCGTCAAACAGATTAAGATGAGAGATATCCGTTCCATCTACATACTCGTCCAACTGATCGATGATGGTTTCGAGCTTTTGTTTTCGTTGAACCAGCGTACTGCGGTGCTCTCTCAGGATATCTTTTTGTTCGTCTTTGGAGAGTTGCATCATGGCTGCAATGTCTTTCAATGAGAAATTCATTTCTTTGAACAACAGAATCATTTGCAGATTCCCCAGTGCTTCCTGATCGTAGTACCGATAGCCGTTGTCCTCGACTTTGCTCGGTTTCAATAGATCCGTTCTATCATAATAATGTAATGCGCGTTTGGTGATGCCGGTAATCTGAATGATATCTTTAACGGTGAAATAGGGTGTCTTCATTCCAAAAGTCCTTTGTTTCCGCAAGAATAACACTTGCCGGAGTGATGGTTGCTTCGGTAATCGATTTACCTGTTTTGTTCAGATAATATTGGATTAAGTGATAACCGCAGGCATAGCCAGCCGCGTAGGGCATACCTACGGGCGTGAAATTTTGCAGTGTGGCAAGTTCATCGCCGTACAGATACGGATTAATCTGGTCAAAACCTGTGACATGCAGCTGGTCTTTCATTTTTGGTCTGATTACGGTATTCAATGTCTCCATATCCGTTTTGGCTACCCAGGGGCCTAGTAACTCTTCTCCATACAGGGACGTCGCAAAGTTCTCCGCCAACCCCTCGCTTATAATCATTTCTCCAAGTGTAATCTGTGGATTCCACTGGATATGTTGATACCTCACATTATGATTGCATTCATGGGCTAACACCGATTGCATACGAGGTAGAGTATACCTATTGGGGATCAGGTTCGCAATAATATAACCGGGAATACCACCATCTCCACATATGCCTTCATTCATCTGTAACGTTGGACTGTTCTTATCCCCTAACAAAATGGTGTACAGATATTCGGAAGCGGATAGTTCAATCCCATCCTCCGTAAAGGTGGATAGACTCGTACGAACAGCTTCATGGCACTCCTGCCAAAAAGCTTCAGATGAAATGGCTGCCAGCGGCTCGCTAATCTCAGGCGTTATGTCGGCGGGGGCAATATTCATAAAATTATTCATCATGATCACGTCGAAGCCGTGAGGCTCGCTTGATCGAAACGGGATCTGTTGAATGTTCCATTTGTTCATAAAAGGACTCATCATTCGCTCGCGGTATAATTCCAATTTCTCATCGGGCGCAGCCTGGATGATCTCTTCATAGATTTTATCTGAGCGCAACGCGGTAATTTTCATCCTTAATCTCTCCTTCTTATTAGCTTGAGATCATTATCAAGTATGACCTAACGTAACAGTCAAGGAGGAATTTGCGATACGTTTAAGTGTGCATTAATCGATCCGATTCTAAGATAAGATGTAAAAAAACTTTGGCTGCACTCCAGATATCTATGGAGAAAACAACCAAAGTTTTTGAGCGTTTATAATCGCCTCACACACATTATCCAAGTTTTTTTAATCCCCAAACCACATATATGAACAACGCAGCCAATAGAAAAGCGGGTACGATGATTGGTTGCACCAGGTTGCCAACGGACATTGACGTCATTTGTGAACCAACCAAACTGAACGCCCCTACCCCAACAAACAAAGCGACATTCCATAAGGCAAAAGGGATCAATTTTCTTACATTTCTTCTATACCGCGTAATCATGATGATCATTACCAGTACGAACAGAACGAGAAACAGTGATTCAGTGATTGACGTCCATCTTCCCATTTGACTCATTGACTTAATACCTTGTTCGCTTATGAAACCACCAGAAGTCCACTGCTGTGATTGAACTATTCGATCGGATTCCAAGGAAATATAAATGCCATAAAATAAAATCATTAGTATGAGATACATAAGCATGGCTACGTTTATACGACGTTTATCTGGTTCTTTGTTTAGAATAACGTTCACAGATTCACCTCTTAACCTGAATAATGGGTTTTCACATGAAACAACATTGAAACCGCTCCGACACCAAAAATGGATATCTTTGTAGTATAATCCATTTGGTTCTGGATCGAAACCATGCGCGAAAGAGGGATGCTATGAAAAAGAAAAGGTTCTTTTTGCTACTGTTTGTAATACTCGTTACTTCAGCGGTAATTGTAATATGGTTCGATAGGTTGGAATCTTCCGCATATCAGACGGAAATGAGAGAAGACTCCAACTCTACAGGCTTGCATAACAACGCATCTTCATTACCCAATACCATTAAAATCATAAATGAAGAAGCAGTCCTACAATTATCTCTTAACGACGTCCCAGAGTATAAGCGCTACCTTATGAACGAACGGGACTTCCAAACTGAAATAGATCGTACACATGTGGAGGTATTGAAGGTGCCTTCTTCGGAAACGTATTCGATACTAAAGTATGGCTGTGGAACCAAAGCCTGCTCTACCCTTTTGGTGAAAATTGATGCTAGAGGGACACACAGCTTGCCAATGCCTAAGGGCATTTTACAAGATTATAAACTTTCTTCTGATTATCAGCAGGTATTGATTCGGTATGCTTATGATGAAGGCGGTCTGGTCAAGAGACATATCCTTGTTTCCGTGGATCTAAAAAAATTAGAAATCATTCCATATGCATCAACTGATTTTGAAGAAGCATTCATGTTGAAACCGACCTGGCCCATCATCTCTTATGATTGGATAGACAATAACCATTTCACGATTGAAACAGCAGCATTAGAAACAAGCGAATATAGCGTACTTAAAGACTGGTTTGATGCCAATGATCGTGAAACGAGGAAGGTAACCATTCGGTTGAGTTCATTGTATTAATTTTAGCTAATTAGATGAGAGGGGGACATAAATTTGATGAAAGAAATTGCTTCATTGATGTTGTTGAGTGCAGTTCTTCTTGCAGGATGCCAAACTGAATCGTTAGGTACTGTCCATCAGGAACGGGGCGAGTCTCCGACTAAACAGGTATCAACGAAGCCAGAACAAGAGACAAACTCAAAATTGAAATTAATCGGATCTTCTGAGGATGAACAAGTAAAACTTTATGCAGTTAAAGAAACGGAAGATGCAATTGAAAGAGTAACTCTAGATATAAATGGGCGCGCAACAGATTTTGATTGGAGCATTTCTCATCATTCGGGAACGGAGCCGCAGTTATTTTATACCGATCTTACCGGTGATGGTAAGGAAGAGGCTATAGTAATCATTCAGGTTGGCCGAGGGACAGGCTTGGATATCTATGAAATTCATGTCGTTAACTCCGATAGCTTATCGGAAATTAAAGTACAGCGTTATGAGGATATTATTGCTGAGCATATTGAATCGCGTGTTACTAAAAATGATGATGGTACACTAGCGATTATAGTGAATTCACAAGGGCAAGTAGATAACTTCAATTATGATTTTGATCCAGCACCAGACTACCATCAAGATGAGCTTGTTTTCGGCGGTGTTGTTATTTATACATTGGATAATCACAAAATAAAATTAAGTCTTCCTGGCTCTATTGGTATATCTCCTACATATGTGTGTGACTTCAATATTACGTATACCTTCGACAAAGCCAACAACGCATTTATTGTTGATCAGATTGAAGTTAAACCTGTTGAATAAAAAATAAGAATGTCTTCAAAAAACGCTTACAAACTTTCAATTCTGCCCTACCTTTTCCGAAACGAAGCTGAGATAATGGGAGATAAACGGGCATGAACCGTTCCCCGCGTCGATCATCCAACCACAATAGAAAAATAAATGCTGCATATCCATAGGAGGATTATTAATGAACACTCAACCACTGGAACTGATCCAATCCACTTCAGGCCAAGCGCTGCTTGCCCAAATGTATGGTCAGCAAAAACTAGAAGAACAGACAGCACGTTATACGAAGCTCAATGAATCGTTCGAACAGTATTTTGGCGTACAAGAGGGCAGCAAGTTATTCAGCGCGGCTGGACGTAGCGAAATTGGTGGCAACCACACGGATCATAACCATGGCAAGGTGCTGGCGGGCAGCATTACGCTGGATACGATTGCTGTGGCTGCGCCAACGACGGATTCGGTAATTACCTTTTATTCAGAAGGCTATGACCAGAAATACGTAATCGATCTCACGGATCTGGCACCGAAGGCAGAAGACGACGGTACTACGGCTTTGATTCGTGGTATGGCTGCTGGATTTGGAGAGTTTGGATACAAAGTAGGCGGATTCCAGGCGTACATCTCCAGTAACGTGTTCTCGGCGTCCGGGCTTAGCTCGTCGGCATCGTTCGAGATGCTGATCTGTACGATTCTGAATCATTTCTACAATGAGGGCAGATTAGATGTGGTGGTCATGTCCAAGATTGGTCAGTATGCGGAAAACAACTATTGGAATAAACCGTCCGGTCTGCTGGATCAGATGGCTTGTGCCTATGGTGGACTGATTGCGATTGATTTTGAAAATCCGGCGGAGCCTGTCATCGAACCTGTACAATGGGATTTCCAACAAAACGGGTACTCACTGGTTATTGTAAACACAGGTGGGAACCATGCGGATCTGACAGAAGACTACGCTGCTGTTCCTTATGAGATGAGAGCGGTTGCTAAAGCGCTGGACAGCGAATATGTCCGGGAAATTACAGCCGAGGCAATCTACGCCAATCTCAAGCAAGTACGTGAAACAGCAGGAGATCGTGCGGTGCTGCGTGCATTGCATTTCCTGGAGGAAAATAAACGGGTGGACGGTCAGGTAGAGGCCTTGCGGGAAGGGCGTTTTTCTGATTTCCTGAAACTGATTACGGCATCCGGGAATTCTTCATGGAAGTGGCTCCAGAATGTATACCAGAGCGGTTCGGTGAAGGAACAGGAGATTGGCATCGCACTGGCGTTAACTGAAAATTATCTGCAAAAACTGGGTGATGGCGCTTGCCGTATACACGGCGGTGGATTCGCAGGGGTCATTCTGACGATTCTTCCCAACGACAAGGTTGAGGAGTATATGTCCTGGATGCACGGCATGCTGGATACGCCAATTATTGTGGTTAACGTGCGTGCACAGGGTGCAGTGTGTTTGAATGAATTGATTGAAAACGTGGGCTAATGTAGTCGCTGTAACACAATGCGATGTTTAATTCGTCCGAAAAGGATCAAACGGTACATTATAGCGGTTCTCCGACTTGACGCTAGTCATGCAAGAGGACCGTTTTTCCCTATAAAATTTCAAACTCTGGAGTCGTTACCGTGTTAATTAAGTAAGGGAGGGAATGAAAAATGACGACAAGCACAGTGGCTGAGCAGGAAGAGGCCCGTTTGTATGACGAGTTGCGACGTGCACTGGAAGAAGTGGAGGAGGGAAAGCAGCGGTATAAAATATTGAAGCAAATGATCAGGCAACTTAAGTTTGCTCAATGGCGAACACAACGACTCCACAGGTTCAATCGTTACGTTCAGGATGTAAAGCCAGCAACACTTTGGATCATGTTAGCCACTGGGGCGCTTATGCCAGTTGTGTTGTTCAGTATATTTATATGGGTCTCCTTGTGGGTGGAATGAACCAAGATGAGGGTTTGGAATACAGTTTACCGGATTAGTAAAAGATGCATTTATATCTTTCTTCTTAGTGAGAAATAAATCCATTTATTTAAGAGGCTTGATATTATCAGGCACTGAGCCTGTTCTGATTTCATAGGTATCATAATCAACCATAGCGAATACTTCTAGATCTTTGTTGCCTTTCACATGTCCCGTCAATGATACCGTATGAGATAAGTCAGCCGGAATGAATTTATGATTTGTGAATTCTACATCAATCCCATAGTTTTCTTTAAAATAAGTGAGACTGACTTTTTCGGCTTTTTGAAGGATGTCTTTCTGTTCACTTGACATACATCCGCTTAGTACGATGAAAGTAAGACTGAACCATACAAATAAGAATGCTAATGTAAGATGTTTTTTATTGAAGATATTCACTCCATTACTCCTTAATTTTTCTTTTTATTAAGTAACTCTTTGGGAACAATGGCATTCTGGACTTTGAAAGTATCATAATTGATAAGAATTGTGATTTCAGTATCTTTATTTTCTTTGACATGTCCGCTTAAACTTATATTGTGGCTAAGGTCTTTTGGCATGAACTTATGGTCAGTAAACTCCACTTCTGTACTGTATTCATCTATAAAATAATTTTGCCCAACTTGAATTGCTTCTTCAATAATCTTGCCTTGATTTGGTATGGTATTGCATCCTCCCAACAAAACAGATATGAGTAAAAGTATGATTGATATGAATTGAACTTTTTTTAGAATATTCTTTCTACCTCCTTTGTATTTGAATCTAACACTATATAATATACTTTAACTTTTGGATTTGGAAAATAATCAGTTTCAGCAAGCTGAAGAATAACATGTCCATACCTGTTCACAAGAAAAAAGTTAGATAGGAATTAGCCTTCCGATCTAACTTTTGTTTGTTTTTGAATTTGTATAAATGGACATCATTCAAGTCATCATTATAGTTTAATGTGTTTGAACATCCTTCTTTAAAGTCTGAATCTTCTCTTGCACGTACTGGTGGTAATCGTGAAAACTGCTGATGTGATGCAAAGAATCGGAGTTTTCAGACTGAATTTTGATTTTGCCGTCCTGTGGTAATTGTTTCATCTCAGCAACCACGGTTTTGGAGCTTTCGATATCTCCAGACATCTCCTGGATTCGCTGTAATAAGGTTGGGTGGCCTTCGTGCTGGAGCATTTCAGCGAGGGGTCTCATTTCCTCCAGCTTCTGGCTAGAACGTTCAAGCGTTGTCATCACTTTGTCGCCATCAGTACTTGCACTAAGCGAAACCATCCGGTGGATATGATCTTTTTCCATCCGCTCAAGTGCCTCCAGGTGCGATGCTTCCAGTCGTTTGGGATCCCTCCAACTCTCCGATTGGACAGTGTTATTCTGCTGCGGGGACGCATTATTCGTAGTGCCATTACTACAGCCCCACAACAGAGTTGAGCAAGCTAACACGGCTCCAACGGCGAAGATACTTTTTAACCTCATGTTGTCACTCCTTCAATATTTTCCTGAAGGTAGTATGAGCTATAATATCCATAATCATGCTTAATTTCTTCATTTCTTTCCCAGAAATAAGCATATCTCTGATGAGACTGGTAAGAACGTCCTATAAGCAATCCATATATCTGGCTCATTGAGCTTAAAAGTACATACTTTCTGCTTATTTTTGTAAGCATATGTTTTCGGGTATGTAGATATTGATTTATAATGAATAGATATAAACAAAGATGATTTTTGCAATTCAACTTCATCTAACAACTAAAAAAAGACCAGGGTATTCTCTCCCGGTCCTAATCTAACGAAGTGTAAAATACATCTGTGTGCCTCTTTGCAGATTTTTCTCAGGAAGAAGGTGCTTCCTTTTTCGGATTTCGGCTATCGATAAACCAGCCTGGTCCTTCTACACTGAGAACCTCCTGTGTATCATAATTATAGGAAACGGTAATACGTTCATCCTCATGTCCTGTTATATGACCGTATAGGTATAGCCGTGAATGGATGGAAGGATCATCAATATCATGACTCGTTACAATAAAGTCCGCAATGTAGTACTGCTTTATGTACTGAACACTTATTGGTATAGCTGTTTGTACAATATTTTGCTTATCTGAGGTAGACATACTTGAACATCCTCCTAGTAAAAAAATAAGTAAGATCAGAGCTACGGGTTTTATTTTCATAGGGCATTAATTCTCCTTTTATGGAAATAAACTCTAAAGACACTTTAATACAAAGTATGGAAGGCTGCAAGATTGGAAGGGAGAGTCTGCAGTACAGTTGTCTGCAAAAATGTCGACTTTTCTTGAAGGGACTACATCCAAATTAGCTGAGCTAGAAGCACATAAAGAGCAATTAGAACGATATATAAGGAAAATGGAAGAGGCAGACCGCGAAGATATACGCAAAGCTCAGTCCCCTTATTAAATGCGTTTACTTGCCGAGCAAGGAGGTATCATGTTTATCTACCACAATCCAATCTGGCGCTGGACCATTAATCTTCTGTATCCTGCCATTATCTTTGTCTTCCAGAGCTGGGGGCCAATATTAGATTCCTGGGCTGTTCCAATTGTATTTGTCGCATTGTTTTGCTTTCTATGGAGCGGGGTGAAGGAGATGTTCATCTCTACCGGACTGACCTGGCTGGTTGCCATTCCGTGCTGGTGGTACTTCATTGAGCTTCCCAAACCATCGTTTGGCGCAGAAAATTTTGCCGCTCACCTGGTGCTGATCGTGCCGCTTTTTATATTTGTGGTGCTGCTGCCACAAACCCTGATTCTGACCACACGCATGCGAATAATGGAGTATTACAGGCAGAATGAACAATAGTCTGATAGGCGGCCGCTGCGTATTGGTGAATACGATAATTTAACATCATGAAATGGCCCTAACCTGTATGGTTGGCGGTCATTTTATTAATCAATAAGGAATTAACTATTTATATTTCCATATACATCCTGTAAAATCTTTTTGATAAAGGTTACTTAAGTTGGGCGATTACGTTCAGGCAATCAGGAGGGCACATGAGCAAGAGGAAAAATGAGAAGTTATATAATTATTTATTTTTGTTTATGGTTTTGTATGGAGTTACTTTGTTCATTTGGCCTATGGCTCTTTTCGGACTCGATTTGTCCTTAGCGTCACCATCTCCACATACATATGATACTTCCCAAGATCTTATGGTTAAAATTCTTTTCACCTATCCTTTGAGCGTATTATTTGCGATTTTTTATTGTGGGATTAGTTACGAGAACGGGCGATATAAAGCCCCTTACTGGGTTATTCATGTTCCATTAGTTTGGCCTGCTTCATGGATCATAATCGAATACTTAGGACTGAAATTTGGCTTTTAAAGAAAGAGGTATGCATATGACACGTAATCGAAAACGGGGAGCATATGTGTTATTTATTATAGTACTTGTAGGGCTTCTCCTCTTGATCCGATCATGTAGGCCGGAAGAGTTCGGTCACCTGCTATCCAGAAATAATATTCAACCTGAACAGGTGATGGTGGTAGCACCCGTCGATTCAAGTACTCACTTGGTTTTATATCAGGACACCCAAACTGATGGTATTGCTTCTGCCTTGATCAGGCATAGGAAATGGTCTTCCGAAGTAATCAAATCAGGAAGTGTCCTTGAGGACAATAAAGATGGGCCAATATCTTATCTTCTGACGGGATATCAGTATTCTAATGACAACACGTGCTATATTATATACGGTTATATCCACAATCCAGACATAATCAGATTACTTATCCGCTATGATCCGAATTCTTCGGTTGCGGAAGTGGAGGCAGGTATCCTTGATCCCTCTGATCAAGGGAGATTGTGGTTTGCCGTTATTCAGCATCCAATAACGGAAGTGCAGATGGACATCCAAGGGCTCGATAATGCTGGCAATTCGATCTACTCATCCCTGGATAACGAAGATTAGAAGGAATCGAATCGAATGAATGCTATGAAACGAATCCATGAATCCCCGTGTGCAAAATAATCGCATCATCAACCAAACAATCCCCTCGCCGTTCGATCTGGCAGGGGATTTGCTATATTACACCTTCCTACGGAATTTACCCGTATATGGAATCGTAATATGAATGTTCAGCTTCTGAATGGAATCTTCCGTGAGGATCATCTTGGAGCCATCATTGGATAACTTACGCCACAGGCTCGGATTTTTGCGATAAAGCTTCTCCTGAAGTCCATAGATATCAACCCCTTTTTGCAGACCTGCGCGATATGTTTGCAAGATTTGATCCCGTAACGTTTTCTCGCTAAATTGAACCATGTCATCATAGGAAATAGGGGTGAGATATTCATACAAGGCGGTCAGGTACTTGGCGTCAATGTTGAAGCGAACCTCATTTCCACGAACAACAGGGACAATCTTGATGTTGGGCAAGCCGACACTGAGCACACCGTAAATGGTCCCTTCATTTTCAATAATCAATGGCGCACGCCGCATATCTTTAAGCAGCCAGTGGTAACCAGAGAGCTTGTTATGGGGCAAATATTCAAAGTCATCCCCGGTTTTCTCAAAAAAAGCGCCGTCAATGATAAACAGTTCATGATTTTTTTTGTTCTGCGACCAATGCTCCTTGTTCATGGCGATGCAAGGCAGATAGGTTGTCGTGGATGCATCGTTATGTGTAGCAATGAGTTTGAAACTGAGCACCGGAGGAAACAGAGATTCTTCCAGAAATGAGGGAAGAGGGTTATGCAGAATGCTGTCCAGCGGCGACATATTGAAGATTGACGTGGCACTCAGAATATTCTCCAACGGATCGCGAGTGCCGTACACCCAGGTTGTGTACCGTGATTCCGGGAAACGTCCAAGCATGTCGAATACTTCCTTGATATGCTTGCTTGTCAGGATACTTTCGGCCATAACAATGGCGGTCACATGCCCCCAGGCGATATGAAGCTGGGAACTTCGGAACAGCTCGTTTACAGCCAGATTCAATGTTTTTCCCGATGCATGTCCAACCCATACCGGCGGGGATTCCGCCGTTTTGGCTGAACTTTCGCTTTTGGCTACACTGGCAAAGTCCATGCTCTGAACATACATGTGGTACATTCCGTCCTTATAATCGATCCCAATCGCTTTGGCATAGTCCACCTGTTGAATCTCGTATGCACTCCAACATCCGCTGGTCACGAAACAAAGAGAGAGACTTAGCAGCCCTAGCAACCATCGTTGTATCGGCCGCTTCATTGATCATTCCCTTCCTTGCGCGGATTCTGCGTTTCCAGGTAGACGGGTCTGCGTTTCAGCCATCCCTTCGGCAGCTTGAATAAGGAGGCCACAGCCTGTTTGAAGTTAAGCGGACTTAGCGGCGTCAGATAAGGAATGCCGAACGATTTCAGATCGGTCAGGTAGATCAGGAACAGGATGATGGACAGAATGAACCCGTATATGCCGAGGGATGCCCCCAGTATAAAACAGAAAAAGCGCAGAATCAGAACAGAACTGGTCATGACCTGATTCACAATAGTTGCCCCGGCCACCACGGTTACGGCAATGACGACAATCATGAGCGGGGAAACCATCCCTGCACGGATGGCTGAATCCCCGATAATCAATCCGCCAACAACGGTCAGCGTTTGACCGATGGCGCTCGGTAGCCTTACCCCTGCTTCCCGGAACAGCTCCATGAGAAGCATAATGAGAAACATCTCTACACCGGACTCCATGGGCAGGCCCATTCGACCAACCGAGATCGTGGCCACCAGCGGAAAAGGCAGCTGATCCATATGAAATGAAGTCAGCGCAATATAGAAGCCGGGCAGGAATATGGTCACCAATAGCCCGATAAAGCGCAGCATGCGGCCGACATTCACCGGAAGGAACGGAAAACTGGCATCCTCGGGTGATTTGAGAAGGAGAAACAGATTCACCGGGCCGATGATGGCGCTGGGATTGCCATCCACGATGAGGATGAAGCGGCCGTTCAGAAGACATTCCGCTGCAAAATCGGGTCTGCCTGTGTAATGGGTGACCGGAAACAACGTGATTTTGGAAGGAGACAATAATTCCTCCAGTTCATTCGCGGTCATGACTCGTTCCGTGTCGATTTTGCGCAGCCGATCCTTGACATCATCGATCAGCTCGGGATTGGCAATATTTTTGATATACATCAGGGCTACCTTGGTCACGGAACGCGAACCCATCAATTCGATGTTACAGGCCAGTTCGGCTGTGCGCAGCCGTGTACGAATTAAAGCGATATTAACGGACAGGCGTTCGATAAAGCCATCCCGGGCTCCGCGGATCGATACCTCGGTAGTCGATTCATCCGGCGAACGGGTAGGAATGTTGGATATATCCATGCTCCACATCGATTGAAGTGAAGGGATGCAAATGAGCAGATGACCTTCAAATACCCGCAGGGACATGAGGTCCGTACCCAATGCGGGGTCCTGTAAATCCATCCGGGTCCATTGAAGGGAGATGGACTTCTCGATATCCGATGTACGAACGAACTGAGTAATCTCGTAAGTGCGGGCCAATTCGGGAAGAATAATATCGTAGATGGACTTGCTGTCCACCATACCACTGCAATACACGATGATAATCTGTGTGGGAGACTCCCCCATCATGTGTCTGCTAATAATGACGTCGTCCGATCCGGCAAAAAAAGTCGTAAGATTATGCTGATTGATCCGGAATGGTTCAGTCCGATGAGGGCTCTTTGGTGTGGTTTTGAGCGGCATGAGCAGGAGCCTCCTTGTCTTTTTTGTGAATAAGTGCGGCTAGGGTCAACAGGGTGGTGACGACAGATACATAAGCCAGCATGACGGGAAATTGGATATGGTTTACATAATAGTCGACATAATCAATTCTCCACCACTGGACCGCTATGGAGCACATGATGAAAGTGACGATGAGAACAGCAATGTACCGTTTCTTCGGTCTGCGAAAATTGAGCAGATCCACAATAAGATAAATGGAGATGGCCACTCTGGCAAAAGAACCGCTCAGCCATTGGTATATGGATAGGAAATCCACGTGCTGAAGCAATTTCCCGATATTCACCAGCTTCCATTGCTCATAAGGGGTATTTCGTTGTTTCGCGGCTTCCTCTGGGCCAAACTCAACGATGGCTCCCAGCGTTGGGCCAATGGCCATAGTGAGCATGAATAGCCCGAGCAGCAGAAGATGCCACCAGCGAATTTTGCTTTTGATATCATGTTGAAACAGCATCAAAATCCAGATTTCCATCAGTCCGGCAAGCGAATAGATCATGCCTCTCAGGACAGGACCGGTACCATATTCCATAATCGGGAACAGCTGTCCATAGTCTTTATATTTCATGTTGGCTGACATCACGAAGTATCCAAGCAGGATCACGAAGGGAAGCAAAAGGCTGGAGGTCATGGCAATGGAACGTATGCCTTTGGCAGCCGCCCAAGCAGCAACCAGTGCACCGCCGCCTGCGAGCACGTAAGGTGGGGTGAATTGCAGGTAGGTGGATACCGTCCAGTTCGTTGTTTCATATAGGGTATGTGAGCCAAGTGAAAGCAGCAAAATTGAGGCAGTAATGCGGAAAATCCATGAAGGAATTGCACCAAATTCCCGCGTAATCCAGTCCGTCAAACGCTGTCCGCGTACCCGCCGGATGATCACGAACATCATACATAGAAACAACAAAAAGAAAGGGGCAGCAGCCACGACCGATAGCCATCCATCTCTGCCTGCATAATCCAGAATCGCCGGAATGGATAGAACATGGCATACAAGTCCTGCGCTTAACAAAATAATGGAAAAGGACAGCCATATCGTGATTTCTCCCTTTTCACGGCTCATGGGAATCCTCCTTTCCGTTCAAGGAAGTTTCCGTTAGGTTGTACAACATATGGGATTTCGATTCCTGTTTCATTGTTTTTGGACCAGAAATGCGGAAACAGATAGACGGCCGCGCGCGAAAGCATTAACATACAGATATAGCAAGTTTAGAAGACAAGTTCCAACTGAAGCAGAGAGAAATAAGGAGGAGACCTACGATGACCAATACGACAAAGGCACCTGCAGAGACGAAAGTTGGCTTTATCGGTACAGGCGTGATGGGCAAAAGCATGGCAGGTCACATCCAGCAGGCAGGCTACCCGCTTCATGTCTATACGCGCACGGCCGCCAAAGCGGAAGCGCTCGTGAAGGATGGAGCTGTATGGCATGACACCCCAGGCAAACTCGCAGCAGAGTGTGATGTCATCATCACAATGGTGGGGTATCCGAAGGATGTCGAGGAGATTTATCTCGGTGAGAATGGTCTCGTGGCGAACGCCAAACCAGGCTCGTACCTGATTGATATGACTACATCCAGTCCGCTGCTGGCTGCACGAATCTATGAAGCCGCTGAAGCCAAAGGACTGCATGCATTGGATGCACCGGTTTCCGGTGGGGATATTGGAGCACGGGATGGCAAGCTGTCCATCATGGTGGGCGGTAGTTCGGAGGCTTTCGAAGCAGTTCGTCCGTTGTTCGAGCAGATGGGCACCAATATTGTGCTGCAAGGCAAGGCGGGAGCAGGACAGCATACCAAAATGTGCAACCAGATCGCCATTGCTTCAGGCATGATGGGTGTATGCGAGGCGCTTGCCTATGCCAAGACATCCGGCCTGGACGCGGAGAGTGTGCTGAAGAGCATTGCTACCGGTGCAGCCGGAAGCTGGTCGCTTAGCAATCTCGGTCCGCGCATGATCGCAGGCGATTATGAGCCCGGATTCTATGTGAAACATTTTATCAAAGACATGGGTATCGCTCTTGAATCCGCCAAAGCTATGGGCATGAAGACGCCAGGACTGGCACTGGCCGAATCTTTGTATCAGGAAATCTCAAGGAACGGTCTAGATGAGAAGGGTACACAGGTGCTTTACACATACTATTTACAGGCTTAATCGCCACAACCAGACCACAGCGCGTTCTTTTTCTTCAATAGAAAGGAATGCGCTGTTTTTTAAAAATCCCCCTTCTCATATGCGTCTAAAGTCACAGTATTGGTTAAAGAATCGTATATACTTTAGGTTAAGTCGTGTATTTTTGGTCCTCTTCCCTTTATTTTTGCCCCTCTTTATCCGACATAAGTAATAGAAGTATACATAATGGATGTGCGAAACCCACACTACATAGAACGGAGCTTGCCCATGTTCAAAAAAATCCTGTCTCTGTTCAAGTCACAGCCAGAGCTCGCGAACCAGATCACAGCTTCCGCTTCATCTTTGCCCTCAACGGCTCCTATTCCTACACGTATGGTCCGCAGTCGACGCAAAGCAAAATCCGATGGAAATTGGACCCGTCAGCCAGAGGAACCTACCACTGCCCAGCAGCTGCATGGCCTTCCGGGTGATTACAAAGTTCTCAATGACTTACTCGTTTCCAATACCAAGTCCCGATCGGGTTATTCATCCATTGATCATGTCGTCATTGGTCCCCGGGGAATCTTTGTAATTGAGACACGAAACCTGACAACGGGTGAGATCCGCGGCGGCCGAAGAGAGGCCAACTGGACCGTCAGCAGTAGCCGAATCAAGATGTATAACCCACTAATGCAGCACCGGGGGCATGTAGAGGCCATTCAGGCACACCTCGGTGATTATAAACGAGTTCGTCTCGTCTCGATGGTGACTTTCACCAATCGCTGTCGGATCAGCGTTGATCCTGCTGTGCGTTACGTCAATTCGGATGAACTGATTATCTATGATCATGAATTGGTGGAGACCATCCTGCGCAAAACGGAACGGCTTGAGACAGAGGTCCCCGAAACGTTATATAAAGAGCAGGATATTCAGGCGATCTACAACTTGTTGTCCGCAGTTAATTCCACGGATCCCCAAATCCGGGCTGAGCACATGGAAAAGGCCAAAGGCATCAAATAAGAGGTACCCGAACCTGCTGCATCAATCAAGCACGACAAAATGGGAATGCAATGGTTTTGGTTTGTACTCTTCGTTTCGGTCCATCACTTGATATAAAGTGTGGATGTAATGAAGTACACAGGATACACATAAACACGGTTGTCCTTTCAGGGATGACCGTGTTTATTTTGATTTGTCTGTGAAATTAGGAAATAGGTGAGGTTACATAAGGATGCAGGCATATTGTCGTATACACCCAGTATTTAACTTATGATAAAATAAAGACCAGATTATATGCTGAATAATCCATGTTATCGGAAAGGGCATTTATGAAACAGGTTGTTCATGCATTAAAGTAGAGGTTAACGTAGTCGGATACATACATAAGACAAGGGGAAGATTACATGATGAGATGGAACCATAGAATTAAGATGTTTACAGCCATTTTCAGCTTGGCAGCTGTTCTGACCGCCTGTGGTGGTGGGGCAAAGGAAGCAGCAACGAAGGATTCTGCCCAGGATGCTGGTGCCTTAGCCACAGCGACCCATAGCGCCGACACATCAACGACTGAAACGTCGTCAGCAGATACGAATGAAGCTGACGCTGCGGACACATCCTCGAATTCGGCTGCAACAGGGTCTTCATCGGATGAAGGCAAGATTGGCTTGGACTCGACACTCCAAGAGTTACAGCAGAAGTACGCCGACAAGCTTGGCTATATTCGGATTCCGATTAAGGATCATCCGGTGCGCCGGGTAAGTGAAGAAGGCTCCAAAAATATTAATATAGCCAACTACAGTGATGCAGTAGTGAACATGAACACAGGCATTCCGATCCATTCCGATTCACAACGATTGATCGATGATGCCTTTCCTTTTTTCACAACCGTTCAGGCACCAGAAGTGTCCTATGTATCATGGGAAGAAGCAACCAATCTGGAGCGTGCCATGGTGAAGACGTTATTTATCTCTCGTCAGGCACTGCTACTCACGGAGGATGCCATGAAGAACAAGGATTACACGAGTCAGTCCTTTACGGATTCGATGGAATTTTTCAAGAATGCAGCGGAGTTCGACTCCATGGCACCTGTCGCGCAGCATACGTATGACATCACTTTAACGAAACTTTACGATAAAGCCCGCGATTCGTGGGCCAAACTGGCTGCAATAGATCCGGAACAGGACGAAGCTGCATTTGCCGAGAAGTATACGGAAGCCAGAACAGAAGCGAATAACGTGATGGGGCTGCTGAACATTTTGTTATCCACCAATGAAGAAGAACGGCTGGAACAGACCTATGGCAAATAAATATGATACTGATGCTATCGTATGAAAAATTAACAAGCCTGAGCAACCTGTTCAGGTTTTTTTGTTACCGATGATTGTTCCCTCACCGTCCATTTCAGGTTAATAAAGAAAAGGAATGAAGATATTAGCGATTTGAAGGTTCAAAATGCGATATAATAAGCGTATTGGATACGTGAAATTTTACATAGAGTTATTGAAAGAAGAGACTAACGGAGCTGGCTGCGTGAACATACCCAATCGTCACGAACATAAAGCGCTCCGGGCCGGAGGAATGATTATGATCAAGCTGTTGTACTACTTGAAGAAGTACCGAGTCGCCGCCATCGCAGCACTGGTCATGATGCTGATTGAATTGACGGTCGAATTGGCACAACCCTATTTGATCTCGAAAATCATTGATAACGGTATCCAGCAGGGCGACCTGTCAGTGGTTTGGCTATGGGGCGGGGTACTTGTGGGCAGTGCCGTTGTGGCGTTTGCCGCGGGTATTGCGAGTTCGTTTTTTGCGTCACATGCGAGTCTTGGCTTCGGTTACGATCTGCGGGAGAAGCTGTATGATAAAGTGCAAGCGTTCTCTTATGCGGTGTTCAACCGTTTTGCCACATCATCGCTGATTACCCGATTGACCGGGGACGTCACACAGGTGCAGGACACGGTGTTTATGAGCCTACGTTTCATGACGCGTGTGCCGCTGGTCGTGATTGGCAGCATGATCATGGCGGTGGTGGTGAATCCGAAGCTGGGTCTGCTGCTCGTTGTGATGGTGCCTGTGCTGCTCGTGTTTGTGATCTGGATGATCAAAAAGGCAGCGCTGCTGTTCCGCAATGTGCAGCGCAGACTGGATGCCGTCAACGGAGTCATCCAGGAAAATCTGACAGGCATTCGGCTAATCCGTGTCTTCGTCCGGATGGGCCACGAGATTGAACGCTTTGCCGGATATAGTGGCAAGCTGATGAAAGGCACGATCTCCGCGCTGCGCCTGACGGAGACAACGATGCCATTCATGCTGCTTATGATGAATGGCTGTATCATCGCCGTTCTATGGTTCGGACGGCGTGATATCGTCACCGGAAGTGCAACCGTGGGTGAAGTGGTCGCTGTCATTAACTATTTGCTTCGCACCATCGGAGCCATGTCTGCACTGTCCTGGATTCTGGTGACCTTCTCCAGAGCAAGCGCTTCGGCGCAGCGGCTTAATGAAGTTTTTGATACAGAGGATGTATCAGAATCAGCACATAATCAAGGATCAAGAAGAGCTGAACAAGTAGGACCGCAATCAGGACAATCAGGGGAATCCTTGAGTGCAGGTCAATTGGCGAAAGCAGGAAAAGGGAGTCCTGTTATCCAGGGTGCAGTTGATTTTCAAGATGTAGGGTTCAGCTATCCGGGCAGTGAAATTACCGTGCTGGAGGATATTACGTTCTCAGCCAAACGAGGCGAGCGTATTGCTATCATGGGGGCTACAGGTTCAGGTAAATCCTCCCTGGTGCAGCTCATTCCAAGGCTCTATACCGAAGATCAAGGCGAAGTGCGTATCGATGGCAATGATGCAGAACGATTGGATATTTCCACACTGCGCGGAGCTATCGGTTATGTGCCACAGGAGGTCGTTCTTTTTACCGGATCGGTAAGGGATAACATTGCTTGGGGCCGGGAGGACGCCACGCTGGAAGAGATTAAGGAAGCGGCACGGCGTGCCCAGATTCACGAGACTATTGAGAAATTGCCGAATGGCTACGATACACAGCTGGGTCAGCGGGGAGTCAATCTGTCGGGTGGGCAGAAACAACGGCTTTCAATTGCCCGTGCATTGATTCGTCGTCCAAGCATTTTGATTCTGGATGATAGTACAAGTGCTCTCGATGTAGCCACAGAAGCAAGGCTGTTGAATGCACTGGAAGAGCTGTCATGTACAACTTTTATTATTACGCAGAAGATCAGTTCAACCACCTCTGCGGATCTGATTCTGTTGTTGGACGATGGGCGTCTGATTGGACAGGGGAAACACGAGGATCTGATGGATTCTTCCCAACTGTATCGCCGAATTTATGAATCACAATACGGGGAGGGTACACCACATGTTCAAAGCATTCATTGAACCTTTCCGTCAGCCTCCACCGCCGTTAGATCCCGAGACGCTGAAGGCAGGTGGAGGTCGCAAGCCGAAGGCACGGGCGAAGAACTGGTCCGGTACGTTAGGTCGGATCTGGACGTATCTGGCTCGCCGCAAGGTCAAGCTGACGATGGTGCTGCTGATGGTATTTGCCAGTTCCTCACTTGCGTTGCTGGGGCCTTATATGGTCGGTGTGGCCGTGGATAAATTCATTGATGGAGAAGCAACGAGTTCCAGCTGGACGACTTTTTTGTTTGGTTTGGTAGCAGTCTATGTTCTCTTCTCCCTGACATCATGGCTGCAAAATATATGGATGATCGAAATTGCCCAGGAGACCGTGTTCCGCATGCGGTATGATCTGTTCTCTCATCTGCACAAGCTGCCAATTCCTTTCTTCGGCAAGCGACAACAGGGTGAGATTATGAGCCGGGTTACCAACGACATCGAGAATGTCAGCGGTACGCTAAACAGCTCGGCCATCCAGATTTTCTCCAGTGTGTTAACACTGATCGGAACGTTTGGCGTGATGCTCTGGTTAAGTCCATTGCTGACCTTGCTTACATTTATCGTTGTACCGCTGATGGCGATTGGCATGCGCTGGATTACACGCAGAACCGGGCCGTTGTTCAAGCAACGTCAGCGTAATCTCGGCGAACTCAATGGGTACATTGAGGAGACGTTGTCCGGACAGAAGATTATCAAAGCTTTTTCTCAGGAGGAGCGGGTCATTCGCGGGTTTGAGGAACGAAATACGAAAATCCGGTTGTCCGGTTTCTGGGCGCAGACGATCTCCGGTTTTATTCCCAAGCTGATGAATGGTCTAAATAACCTTAGTTTTGCAATTGTTGCAGGCATTGGCGGGATTCTGGCGATTCAAGGTTCCGTTACAGTGGGGGTAATTATCATCTTCGTGGAATATGCCCGTCAGTTTACCCGTCCACTTAATGATCTGGCGAACCAGTGGAATACGTTGCTGTCTGCAATTGCCGGGGCAGAGCGGGTGTTCGAAGTTCTGGATGAGGATGAGGAAGCGAAGGATGAAGGCGCAGCAGTATCTCTCGAAAAGGTGGAGGGAGCCGTTCGCTTCGACAACGTCTCCTTTGGATACGATGAAGGACGCAATATTTTGCATGAGATTAACTTTGAAGCGAAGCCGGGTGAGATGATCGCTTTGGTAGGCCCGACGGGGGCCGGGAAAACAACCCTGATTCAGCTGTTATCCCGCTTCTACGATCCTACAGCCGGTACGCTGACAGTGGATGGACGTGACATTACGACCATTCGGCGTGAGAATTTGCGCTCACATATGGCCTTTGTACTCCAAGATTCATTCCTGTTCCAGGGCACGATTCGGGAAAATATCCGTTTCGGGCGCCTGGATGCGACCGATGAAGAGGTGGAAGCTGCTTCAAGGCTGGCGAATGCTCACTCCTTTATCATGCGGATGAAGGACGGGTACGACAAAGTGCTTCAGGCCGACGGAAGCGGCATCAGCCAAGGGCAGAAGCAGCTGCTTGCCATTGCCCGGGCAATTCTGGCCGACCCGTCCATTCTAGTATTGGACGAGGCGACGAGCAGTATTGATACCGTCACGGAGATCAAAATACAGGAAGGACTGCAGCGCCTGATGCAAGGCCGCACCAGCTTTGTCATCGCTCACAGGCTGAACACGATTCGCCAAGCCGATCGCATTCTTGTACTGAAGGATGGTCAGCTGCTGGAGCAAGGTTCGCATGACGCATTGCTCGAACAGGGCGGCTTCTACAGCGAGCTGTATTACAGTCAGCTGCGAAACAAGGCGCAATAGTATAAAAAAGAGCAAGTAACTGAACCTTGAAAGTGTTCAGTACTTGCTCTTTTTGCTGCTGCAAGTGGGACATCCCAGTTTCTTGAGCAACATAGAAGGTAGATTATCTATTAATAACATCCTTCTGAATGACTATTTTGCCTCTCTTATTCCGGGTGTCGTAATATTTATGAGCTTCGGCTACACCTTGGCGGGTAAAGGGGAATACGTTGTCTACATGTATATCGAGCTTATTCGTCTGAATCCATTGGATAAACGCTTCCCAGTCGTTGGCATTAGGGGTAATTAAGGCAAACTGGGCATCAATTCCACGGATGAGAGGTTGCTTCGCAATCACCGGATTTACAAGGGAAATGAACGTCCCATTATTCTTTAATATGCTGTAATTTTTCAGTTCTGTTGCTCCGATTCCCGTGACTTTATCGACAACCGGGTCACGAACCATATCCAGCACGACATCAACAGGACTCAAAGTCTCAGCAAAATCGGTTGTTGTATAATCAATCACTTCGTCGGCACCGAGCTGAAGAACAAATGAATGATTATGGGCCCGAGCCGTGGTGATCACATAAGCGCCGTGTTGTTTGGCTAATTGTATGGCGATGTGTCCTACGCCACCTGCACCGGCGTGGATCAGAATACGCTGTCCCGCCTGCAGTTTGCCATAGTGAAATAAGGCTTGCCAGGCCGTCATGCCGGACGCAGAGACCGAAGCAGCTTCTGCATCGGAAAGGGACTGTGTTATCACAGCAAGATCGCATTCTTCCACAGCGACATGTTCGGCGTAACCACCGCCTGTACGAGACACCGCAATAACGCGATCCCCGATTTGTGCACGCGTAACCTTACTCCCTGTGGCCACGACGATTCCGGTTATATCGACTCCAAGAACATGAGGGAATTGCACGGGCATGAAATGCTGGAATGCTCCGGTTCTGATCAGTTGATCCGCTGAGGATACGGTGGTTGCCCTCATCTCCACGAGCACCTGTGTATCACTAATATGTGGTATATCGCGCTCCTGCTCCGCAAAAACTTCTGAGCCTCCATAATTCTCTATCACTACTGTTTTCATCATAGGCCTCCATTCGGTATTGCTGGCTGTCAGTTGATTTGTTTCCAGCCGTTCAATATAATGATCGTACTTATAATGGGATTGGACCACAATTGTTAAAACAGTGGAATGTGTATAATAATGAACACAATTCACTGTTTTGTTTAGTCTCAGATCCGATAAATAAAAGGAGTAGGTATGGACAGAAGAATACAAAAATCACGTGAATCGATTATAGAGGCTTTTATTCAACTGCTGTCCGAAAGAAAATTCGAGCAAATCACGATTAATCAAATTGCAGAGCGAGCCAATGTAAGTCGCGGAACGGTTTATTTGCATTTCATGGACAAGTTTGATTTGTTGGATCAGTGTATAAAATCCCATTTGGTGGAAATGATCGAGAGCAGTCTCTTCTGCGGAGTCACTGGCATATTTCCTTCCAAAGAAGCTCTACTGCACAGTTTTCGGTATCTGAAGGAACATGCTCTATTCTATGGTGCAGTGCTGGATGATCAAAGTGTCCCGGAATTTCGAACTCGCTTGCAGGCTGCTCTGTTGAGAGGACTGGATAAACAAATCGACATGACTGGCATCAATCAGGGAAGGAACAAGGAGATTATGCTTCAATTCCTTGCTTCCGCGCTGGCTGGCATGATTGAATGGTGGATTACCTCAGCCGAACCGTACTCCACAGAAGAATTGGTTGATGAATTATGGATTCTGATGGAACGCAATCAAATGACACCTGTGCCTCACGTATAGAGGAGAGTTGCCGGGGCTTACTGATTGTTGTGTGCGGTTGATAGATAGTTATCATCCCAAAAAAAGAAAGAGCAGGAATGAAGGGCGCTGTGGCCCTTATTCCTGCTCTTTTCATGTCATGCCGTTTACTTCGTTACACTGCTCAGCTTGAACGAGCCATCGGTCAGCTTGTTCGTATTGGCAAAGTCTACGCCAGGTTTATTCGTTTCCGGATCAATGATCGCAATCGCGATATCATAGGTTCCGGCAGCAAGACCGGAGACTGGAATGGAGTCGGTCAGGGTGTAGGTACCCGTTTTCCACGTGGTCAGATTAACGGTTGTTGTTTTCTTGGCGACCACGGTATTGCCGCTGCGCAGTTGAATTTCAACCGGCCAGGCAAATGGGAAGTGCTGTACGCCTTTGTTTTCTACTTTGATTGTTGTCGTAAACGTGCTTCCGCTAATGGTGGACGGATGCGAGATTTCCTTCACGACAAAGTGATAACCCATTCTTTTTTTGAGTGCATCAATGTTGGCCTGTAACGCATGATTCAGAGGAAGCGAAGCAGGGGAATTTGGTCCCAGCCAGCTTGGTTTGCTGAGCTCCGTTTGACGCAACGTTTCCGTAAATCCGCTACCCGTGGTTAATGCCGCAAGCATGCCGGAAGCGCCCCCGTAAAATTCGCCGCCGGAGATACGTGTCTCCCAGAAGTTCGCATGGGCTGGCTGCTGCTGGCCGATGTCATCCCAATAGCCATTCTGGGTGCCTGTGTACCAGCCCCAATCGGCATCGAAGCTGTCTTTATGTCCAAACACATCGTTGAACATGCCCATGACCATGCCTTTGTTATTGGTTTTGGCAAGGGCAATACTGCGCCGGATCAGAACTTGCATTTTGTCCTCTTTGCCGGCAAAGGCATCGATATAATGCTGAACAAACTTGTTCGAAATATCATTGGTTGGGAAAGTACCTGTGTAATTGGTCTCGCCATTCGGTCCGACATATGGCCAAGTATGGAATTCGCCCCAGTGTCCGAGAGAACCGATCTGGATAAAAGCAACGGGGCGATCATTCGTGTTGTACCTTGCCGCAATGGCCTCGATAGCTAATTTGTGCCGATCTTGCAGATAGGTGGAATTGTAGTTGGGAGAGAAGCCCATGTTGTTGCCTGTACCCATGCCTCCGGTTGTATCGTTATAAGCTGTTCCGGGTGATTCTCCGCGGGCAATCATGTCATTGTAGAGCCAGTCTGGAATATCTCGATGAGCCTGTCCTGTAGGACTGTCCAGAATGAAGCGAAGCACCACTTTGACGCCTTTACTTTTCCAGTAGGCGAGATTGTTGGCAGCTTCAATCGCGCTAAAATCATACGACCCTTTGGTAGACTCAAGTTCCTTCCAAGTTACTCCGGCATACACGAGCCTGTGCGGTTGTACATATGTCGTGCTCTTGGCCGAAGGCGCCCAGCCTTTGAACGGATTGTTAAGTGGGCTGTCAAGCTCAACGGGATTCACGACGGTGTTCCCTGTCCCGCCGCCTGACCCACCCGAGGTCAAAAGGTAAGCAGGCAGTGTTTGACCCGCCGCGGGCAGCCTCGACGTATCCGAGCTATTGTCGATGTATCCGACCCGTACCGTGCTGCCTGCACTGATTTGCAATGTAGCGAGAGGAATTGCCACCTCAATGACGGAAGCGCTGCGATAGAATTGGGAAGTAGTCAATGTGCTGTTAGAACTCCAGCTCCAGTCTGTACCGCTGCCACCATAGCGATATAATCCTGTATTTTCAAGCAGCCATTCCACACCTGTAGCTCCCCAGCCCGCTGCCTGGTAGCCGGTTGAGGTATTGTTATCGGTATTGATCCAGAAGTTGCCCATCGCCGTACTCAGACCTGAACCTTGAACGAGCAGGTAGAGATTGGTTCCATCATTGGTCACTTTGAGCGTCTGGGCAGTGCCGCTATTGGTCGTGAGAGCACTAACGCCGCTCCAGTCGCTGACATTTCCATCAATGGTGATGGTGGCAGCAGAGGCTTTTGGTAAGGCTCCCGCAGGCAATAGCAGGGTAATCGTAAGGACAAAAGCCAAAAAAAGTCCAAGGGTCAGCTTGCTTTGATCGAATAATCTTGTCACGGTATACCTCCTGAATAATGAAATTTTGGATGTTGACTTCATCTGCTCCTCCTCATGTGTCTTCATGAGGGGGAGATAGGGAAACTCAGCTCCTTTCCAATCCACATTATCGCAGATCTATGACGTTTTATGTAAGAGTCATGGGAGTAATTGAGGAATAAACAACTTAAAAGATCATATTTTGGTTTGCGGCAAATGCAAAAGTTGTTTTTATATTTGGAGTCCCGCGTCTAAATTGCATTATAGTGGATGAATAAAGGAGATTCAACAGGTTTTTTTCCAGAATTTATTGATTTTTTGATTGAAAATAAGAGTGTTTCATTAGATTTTGAACATAAGTAATTATAATTTCGTAATTATATTTGCCGCAAATAAAAATGAATACAAATTAAAGTATATGATAATAGAACAAAATTGTAAACGCTTAATTTGTGATAAATAAAGAGTTATACTGTTTAGTAGTATGTAAAATAAATCGCGAATATGTTGCCGCAAAATAATTAAAAATTTAGCCAAAATCAATTGACAAGCAACTAAAACTATTTTACTATCGTTACATAGTCACTATCCTGTTAGATTACTTAACATCGAATTGGCTTCATGGCATTTGCCGCAAATTTACGAGCAACGGAGAGTGTAAGCATGGGGAAGATAAAAATGGCTTTTATCGGTGTAGGAGACATGGGGTCACATCATTGCATTGGTTTTGATTTGCTTGAAGATAGTGAGGTTCGTTATATCTGTGATATGAATGAGGCCAATGTGGCACGTACGCTGGCTGAACTCAAGAACAGTAACCCCGCCATCGTAAGCGATTATCGTGAACTGCTCACCAAGGAAGATTTGGATGCGGTAGTCATCAGTGTACCGAACTATTTGCATCGTGAAGTAGCGGTAGCTTTTTTGGAGGCTGGCAAGCATGTATTTCTGGAGAAGCCGGTTGCCCATACCATTGAGGATTGCGATGCCATTATAGAAGCTGCTGAAGCGTCGGGGCGAATATTGCAGATTGGTCTGGTCTATCGGTATTCAAATCTGTATCGCCGGATGGAGAAGGAATTGGAGAACGGACGTCTCGGCGATGTGAAATTAATGTGGTGCAAGGAATTCCGTGACCCGTTCCCGCCTGCGGATTGGTTCTATGACAAGACCAAGTCTGGGGGAGCGATTGTAGAAAAGGATTGTCATCACTTCGATATTTTCAACTGGATGATTCAGGCGAAGCCAGTCCGTGTGTTTGCCTCTGGAGGGCAGCATGTCATGAAGCAAGGGGAGCCTAATCAGATTCAAAATTCATACAGTCACTATCCGACGAAAGAAATTTCGGACACCTCCATCGTCGATCACGCCTTTATCACCATTGATTACGATAACGGCAGCAAAGCTAATCTGGGCCTGTGCATGTATTTGAAACCGCGCAATCTGATGGGAGAAGGGCTTGAGATCGGCCTGATCGGAGAGAATGGCGGTCAGATGGTGGCACGGAATGACAAGACGATTGATATCGTTGGCGGGCAGGACTGGACGAAAGACCACCTGGAAATTGATGTGTCGTCGGATTCCATCATGGGTGGACATACCGGAGGACAGACCCAGCGTATTGATTTTCTGAAATGTATACAGGAAGGCAGACAGCCTTTTGCGAGTGCACAGGTTGGTCGTAACGCGCTGCTTATTGCCCTGGCGGCAGAGAAATCCATTTTGGAAGAACGGTACGTCTATTTAGAAGAAATTTCAGGCTGAGGGGTGTCATCATGAACAGGTTGAGAAAATATGACACACTGCTGTTTTTTCTCTTCATTTTGCCTTGGATCATCGGATTTATTACCTTTTTCCTGTTTCCTTTCGGAACCTCGGTCTTCTACGCCTTTACCGATGCAAGGCTTCCGGGAGCAACCAATTTCAACTTTGTCGGCATTGATAATTTTACACACATGATGGACGATCCTATCTTTTTAAAAAGCTTGATGAACACGATGTTTTTCGTTGTATTCGGTGTTCCGATCGTTACGGCGGGCATGCTCGGTCTGGCGATGCTGCTTAATTTTAATGTCAAAGGTATTGCCTTGTTCCGTACCTTCTTCTACTTGCCTACCTTGGTGCCCATTGTGGCAACGGTCATTATCTGGCGGCTGGTATTCAACTCCGAATTTGGCATCCTGAATGCCGGACTTGGTGCGCTCGGTATAGGCAAAGTGGACTGGATTGGTGGCGAACATACGATCAAGCCAGTCATCATCATGCTTCAGGTCTGGATCTCCGGCAGTGGCGTACTCATTTTCCTGGCTGCACTGAAAAATGTACCCAGACATTTGTATGAAGCTGCCGCAATTGACGGTGCAAGCGGGATTCGCCGATTTTTCCAAATTACGCTGCCGATGATCAGTCCTTCTATCCTGTTTGTCATCATTATTCAGACGATGTATAACTTTCAGATGTTTACGGAAGCACTGCTGCTATCCAAGGGTGGTCCGAACTACTCCGCCTATACGTTTGTCTACAACATTTATAAATCGGCCTTTACCGATCTGAAATTCAGCATGGCGATGACGCAATCGATTTTCCTGTTCGCTGTGATCTCGCTAGTCACCCTGATCTTGATGAAAGTATCGAACCGCTTAGTGTATTACGAGGGAGAACGATAGGAGGAGAGTTAATGAACAGCCGAAAAATAGCGGTAAAAGCGTCCCAATATACCATGCTGATCGCAGCATTAATGCTGTTCGCAGGGCCTCTGGTATGGATGCTCTCGACCATGCTGAAAACCAAAGCGGAAACCTACAAGGTCCCTCCAACCATTCTTCCGGACACATTCAGTCTGGAAGCTTTTGAACGATTGTTCGCCGTACAGCCGATGATGTGGCATTGGATTCAGAACTCATTTATCATTTCCTTCTTTGTCGCGGCAGGCGCGGTAGTTTCGAGCTCACTTGTCGCTTACGGTTTTTCCCGCTTTGCAACCAAGTATCGGAATATTCTGTTCCCAGTGGTGCTGGTTACTTTGATGATTCCTCCATCCATTATGATGATTCCCTCGTATGTCCTTTTTTCCAAGCTGAATTGGATTGATACCTGGTTGCCGCTCATTGTGCCAGCCTGGCTCGGAGGCGCCTATTATATCTTCCTGTTCCGACAGTTTTTCATGACCATTCCCCAGGAGCTGGACGAGGCTACCTATCTCGACGGCGGCAATCGCTGGACGGTATATGCACGCGTCATTATGCCGCTGTCCAAACCGATTATTATGACGACCATTATTTTTGCCTTTGTGAATTCCTGGCTCGATTTTCTGGGGCCGTTCTTGTATATCAAAAACCCAGAGATGTTCACGCTGAGTGTGGGCTTGCAGCTGCTGATTGGTCAGACGAGTCAGGATTTGCCGGCACTTGCTGCTGGGGCATTCATCAGTATTGTGCCTATTGGTCTGCTGTATCTGTTTGCACAACGTTATATCGTCGAGGGGGTGGTGCTTACGGGCACCAAAGGGTAGAGTGGCTGCCTGCTTTCCGGTTTTCAGGTGAACAGGACTTATTGATATGACTTAAAGGGGAGCTGTGTATATGAGAGCGAAGAGTAAACGGCTATTCAATGTATGGGCACTTGTGCTTGCAACGATGGTGGTGATCAGTGGATGTGGAAACGGGGGATCTTCCGAAAACGCCGACTCCACGGATTCCGGCAGCAGCCAGAACGAGCCTGTAACGATTACGTACTCCCAATGGGGAACTGCTGAAGAGCTTCATCGTACACAGGAACTGCTGGATCAGTTCATGAAGGCGAATACCGATATTAAGGTCAAGCTGGAAGGCAAGGATTGGGGCAGCTACTGGGATGGACTGACAGCCAATGCAGCTGGGGGCACACTTCCGGATGTGTTCAAAACGAGTTATGCATACGTAGAGAAATACGCTGAGCTGGGCATTTTTAAGGAATTGGACGGCTTGCTGGCGGAAAATCAGTTTGATCTGAACAATGTGGACAAAAGTCTGCTGGGTCTTCACCAATATCAGGGTAAACAAGTATCCTTGCCGATCGATGCCAACGTTATCGTATGGTATTACAACAAAGCGATCTTTGAGAACGAAGCAACCAATCCTCATAAGGCCCCGGTTCCATCGCTTGAACCGACATGGGATGAAATTACCGATATTGCAACCAAGCTGACGCTGGATAAGAACGGGAAAAGCGCAGACGAAGCGGGTTTTGATGCCGGTAACATTGTGCAGTGGGGCTTGTCCATTTCACCGGGATCAACGATGGATTGGTTCCTGGAGCCAGAGCTGTGGTCCAACGGAGCGAAGCTGGTGAATGACGATGGTTCCCTTGCGCTTGAGACACCTGAAGCGATGGAAGTGCTGAACTATTTTATCGATATGACCAAAAACAAAAAGATTAACACCACACCTGCACAGATTGAAGGTTTAGGTGGACAGGTGAATCTTGCGATCACTACATCCAAAGTAGCGATGAATCCGGGTGGCAGCTGGAATACAACCAACTACCAGGAGGCTGGCGTGGATTACGGTATCTCCTATTTGCCGAAATTCAAAACCAACCAGACTGTCGTTCAGCCAGCAGGTCTTGCAATCAGCTCCAACACCAAGCATGAAGAGGCGGCCTACAAGCTGCTCGCTTGGCTTGCGGGTCCGGAAGGACAGACTGAACTGGCAAAGCAGGGATATTCCATTCCTGCTAACAAGGCCGCAGCGGATGCCTATATTGCTACTGTAGGCGAAGATAATAAAATCTTCCTGGATGCGCAGCAGTATGGTATTGTCTCTCCCTTTACAACCAAGAAAACCGATCTGGTCTGGACATATGGTGAGCAATCACTCAAACTTCCACTTGCCGGGGATGGTGACCTGAACGCAGCGCTGAAGGATTTGGCCTCCAAGATGCAATAAGTAGTTAAAGAGGCGGCAGAGTATCATACGTTTTCTTTAAAGGATTATAAATTGGCGGCAGTATAGGGGAGAGCAAGCTCCCTGACTGTCGCTATTCTTTTATAAAAGACTGCGTCTGTACACCATTTCATTGACTTCTGCCCAGTAGAAATATAGAATTATATTTGCCGCAAATTTGTGTTAGCTGAGATAAAATTGCCCCAATATGAATGGGGTTAAAATATATAGGTAAAGGAAAGGTGGGGACTTCACATGGCAAAATTGAAGGATATTGCAGACCGCGTTGGTGTATCGATCTCTACCGTTTCACGTGTGATGAAGAACGATGTCAATCGATCGGTCAGCGATGAAACCCGCAAAAAGATCTGGGATACGGCCGAGGAGTTGGGTTATCGCTCACAGCGTCCGGCCAAGAAAAAGAAGATTGAACCTAAAACGGCTTATGCCATTGGTTGTGTGGTCGCCATTCCGCAGAACAAATACAACAGTCCTTATTTTTCAGTCATTATGGAAGGCATTGAGAAGCAGCTTGCCGAAGCGGGCATGCGGCTGGAATTTGTATATAGCATTGAGAATGACGGGGATATCGTGCAGCTGCAGTCTCTGGTGAAGGAACACCGGATTGACGGTATGATTGTCGTGGAACGAATTGATCCGGAAGCCTATCGCTGGCTCAAGGCCAATGTGCGGACTGTTGTGGGTGTAGATATTACGGACCCGGACATTCCGGTTGTCGGTTATGATCGGGAAGAGGCGGCCAGAGAGGCGACGAATCATCTGATTGCTCAAGGCCATCGGATCATTGCCTATATTGGCGGGGCAGAATTCAAGAATGATTTTTTGGAGGAAAAACGTTTTCTTGGTTATCGGCGTGCAATGACTGACGCAGGGTTGACTATTGATAATGACTGGGTAATTGATGTGAAATGGGATGTTTCGCTAAGCTACGAATTCACCAAGCAGGCATTTACCAACAATGCGAACAGACCTACAGCCATATTTGCAGCCAGTGACATGATGGCGATTGCGGCCATGCGGGCTGCAACCGAACAGGGACTCCGCATCCCGGAGGACATCGCCTTTTTTGGTGTGGATAACATTGAAATATCCGAATTCACCTCTCCGCCGTTATCCACAATCCATGTGCCTAAGCTGGAGATGGGCATGTTCGCGGTTAAACTGCTGCTCGATTATTTGGATCATCCATATGAAGTGGCTGTCAAAATGATCGTTCCGTACCGCTGCATATTCCGCCAGTCTTCCAATGGCAAGCGGGAATAGCTTTTGGCAATTCGATTGATGCTGAAATCAGTAGAATTTTTTATGTTGCATTTGCTAGGTTTAAGTATAAATCAATTCGTGCAGTAAAAACCCCCTCTGCTGTTTGTTCAGCGGAAGGGGCTGTGTACTAAGTTATTGTGCTACTGCCTTGCTCACAGGCACTTGGAATTCATAAGTATCATCGATCCCTGCCAGTTTAACCTGGAGAGTTAATTCAAATTGATCCGGGAGCGGCAGCGCGTCGTTATCGGTTGATAGTTCCAGCAACGCTGCATTCTTTTGTACAGTATGATCGGATTTGATCAATGGCATTATGCTACTTGGTAGGACTTGTTCGCCGTTAACCAGGACAATAAGCTCTTCGGTCACGAGCAGGCCTTTTTCCCTATTTTCCGAGGGGCCAATTAACCGATCCTCTGTCGTGGTTACTCCTTCGCGTTCAAGGGCAATCGACAGGCTGCTTCCATCGTGGTAAACCTCTGAAACTCTCAACGTTACGCCTTCATGGACGTCGCTTATGTCAAGCTTGGTAATAAGGCCATTCTCTGCAGCAGACTTCAGTCCGTTATCCACGTTATTATGGAATAGACTACCGATCATAGGGATTTGGCCCAGCGCATCTGCCATTACCGGTGAGATAAAGCCGGTACTGATGATCCCTAGTCCAAGTGCTGCTGCAGTAGTGCCGGCGATCAATGTTTTCTTAAGCATATTTCCTCGTTTGGTAGTCTTATTCATGGAATTCTCTCCTATTCGATTCATAATTTGTGTACTAAGACTAAACTGTGGCGTCTCGGTTTCTCGGATTATGCCTTCAATATGCTCCATTTGCTTGTCATTCGTTTGATTGCGCAAATAATCCACCTACCCTTCGTTGTTTGGTGGCTTGTTCCATGAGCTTCTGGCGCAAGCGTTGATATTTTTTTCGCACGGTTGCTGGTTTACCGTCCATGATTTGGGCAATCTCTTCAAAATTGTATTGCTCCACTGCTTTCAGCAGCAGAATGTGTCTTTCCTCAGGAGTGAGATAGGTCAGCAGCTCAGTTATAGCCGATTTCTGCTCTGGAATGTGCTCCTGGGTTTCCTCCTGTTGCTTGAAGCGTGCCATAATTCTTAACCTTCGATGCTGTTTCTTTAGTAGGTTGAGGCTGTGATGATAGGCAAGCTTGTACAACCATGCTGAGAAGGAAACAGTAGGCTGGTACCGGTGAATATCCTGATAAGCTTTGATAAAAATCTCTTGAACGGCATCTTGAGCTTCTTCCCTATTTTTGAGCAGATGATAGCAATAGATGTACATGGGCTTTTCAAATCTGTGAATGATAGAGGTATAAGCTTCATGATTTCCTGCCTTCACCAATGCAACAGCAATCTCTATTTCCTCTGTAGCTGCGGTACTAGGTCTCGCTTCTTCCAAGCGATCACCTCCTTTGCTTTTCGTCTATATAACAATCTCAAGTAGTCGTTTTGTGACATTTTTTTTTGGTGTAGTCCAAAACCCATATAGTCTTGAGTTCATTCGGCTCCCTCTCGGTAGAGAGGTCGATAGTGATTCATTGTTTAACCTCGTCAAGCAGTAGTTCTGGTATGATTGCCAGCAATAGTGCAAGCCCATTAAACACATGGGAATTACGCTAATGATTGCTTACGAGGAGTGGATATGGTTTTTGAATATTTCATCATTCAACTAATGGGAAACATTAGTTCAAAAAGTATGAGCAGCCTGCCGGTTGGCAGGCTGCTCTTTTTTATAGCATTCTGGACAATTTCCGGTATTCCCGTGGTGAAATGCCCTCATATTTGCGGAACATGCGGCTGAAATAATGAATATCCGGGTAACCGCTTTGTATACCCACAGCCTCAATGGAATGATCTGTTTCCCGCAGCAGTTTGCGTGCCTCGCTCAGGCGGATGGATTGAATATATTCGTTGGGCGGCATGCCCGCCATCTGTTTGAACAATTTGGCCATGTGATCCACACTCAGATTTAATTGTTTGGCGATGCTCGAATTGGTCCACGGGTCGGATGGGGCGACCTCTATGCGTTTCATGAGTTCCAGCAGCTTCTCTCCGTGCACCGAATCATGACGGGATGAACTTCGCCAGGATGAACGAAGCAGGTGGGTCAATAGTTGTAGCATCAGAGCTTTGCATACCAGTTCATATCCCGGTGGGCGCATCGTAAATTCATGAACCAATTGCTCCATAAGCTGTACGGCAGCTGGAGAAGGGGTATACACCGGGTTGTTAGATAGCGGCGTCATGCCTTCTGTGCAAGCTTCCACTCCGAATTTATGATGCTGAACCGTCTCCTCGTTCACAACCATGTCTGCCTCGGTCTGAATGGTCAATTCGTTGAAAAAATCAAAATGAATGCCAATAAAACGTGCTTCCGGGCTGGAGACCACTTCATTCTGGTGATAGACCCCGGCAGGTAGCATGATGAGCTGACCTGCCTTCAAAATATGTTGTTTATCGTTCATATAAGTTGCGGCTTCACCTTGAGAGACGTACAGAAGTTCAAAATCATATAGACGCCGCTTGGCCAGCTTCCCGGGAGGAAGGCTCTGAAACTGAGCGTAATGCACGTTGGGAGACCATTCCTTGTAATGGGCGGTTCGTTGCAGAGGATATATCACTTGTTGGAGAGACATGAAATCCCATCCCTTTCTCTATGAGATTGGACAAAAATATATCTAGTTAAAACTGAACGGAATTGTGCAAATAATCTCTTTATCTCCTAAATAAATGATCCCGTAAATTATTTATAATATGTGTATTATCACATGTTCTTACGAGAGAGACAACATCACGGATTAAGCTAAAAAAGGAGAGGATGACGATGCGCTCTCTCCCTACGGAACGGAGCATGAGTTATTGCTGCGAACCACTTAGGTCCGTTGCACAGAGTGGATTCCCCTCGGCTGAGGATTGGGAGCGATGTGTTCCATTGAAACTGGTCGACACCGTAACAGGCAGACCACCGCATCAATCCACGGAAGTCCGTTTTGGATGGAGCCCGGAATATTTGCATATTCGCTTTGTATGCCAGGATGATCACGTCGTATCTGATTTTACGGAAAGGGATCAGCCGCTGTACGAACAGGATGTAGTTGAACTGTTCATTGATGAACAGGGCGATGGCAGCAACTACATCGAACTGGAGGTCAGTCCGCACAACGTGGTGTTTGATGCACTCATCCACAATAACGGCGATGGTTCCGAATTGAAAGCCGATGTAACCTGGCAGCTGGAAGGTTTGCAAACGGCTGTAGAAGTGGACCGCCAGGGCAATCGGGTGTATTTGATTCATATTCCCGCCAGTAACTTCAAGTCTCCCCTAACCAAAGGGGTATGCTGGAGGGTCAACGCTTACCGAATTGACGAGAATGTGCAAGGAGAAAGGGAATATCAGGCATGGCAGCCTACGGGCGCTGTAAACTTTCATTTGCCTGCCCGATTTGGTTATTTTCGATTGGGATAGTCATGCACTGCTGAAGAACAGGTTTGTATATTTTTGAAGGAGGGTATTCGGATGAAAAAAGGGATTAATATATGGTCGTTTCCAGGAGATGCCTCTATTGCGGATTGTATTCAGACGGCGAAGCAAGCTGGCTTTGAGGGAATTGAACTTTCGCTTAATGGAGAAGGAGAACTGAGTCTGTCTGCCACGGATCAGGAGGTTCGTGATATTCAAGGGCGCCTCGAAGAAGCCGGACTTGAGATCGCGGGACTTGCCACCGGATTGTACTGGGATTACCCGATGACGAGCGCTCGTCCAGAGATCCGTACGAAAGCATTGGATGTATGTAAAAAACAGCTGGAGCTTGCCTCGGCCTTTGGAGTGGATACCATTCTGGTCATTCCGGGTGCGGTTGGTGTTGATTTTATTCCAGACAGCGAAGTAACCGATTATGAAGTTGCCTACGAACGGGCCCAAGAAGCTATAGCGCATTTGCTGCCATATGCGGAACGTGCCGGCGTATCGATTGGCATTGAGAACGTATGGAACAAATTTCTGGTGTCGCCGCTAGAGCTACGTACCTTTATTGATTCTTTTAACTCCAATTATATAGGTTCGTATTTTGATGTGGGCAATGTGGTACAGAACGGATACCCGGAGCAGTGGGTTCGCATTCTCGGTCATCGGATCAAAAAGGTGCACTTCAAGGATTATCGTCGTCAAGCGGGTGGACTTCACGGATTTGTGGACCTGCTGGCTGGAGATGTGAATTACCCGGCGGTGATGGAGGCATTGCAGGCTATTGGATACGACAACTACGTGACGGGCGAGATGATTCCGGCGTACACTCATCATTCGAAGCAGATCATATTCAACACATCCAAAGCGATGGATGCCATTCTTGGACGTTCTTAGGAATAGAAGATACAGCTAACACTGTTTATGCAAATACAACTTTTATTTGGGAGGTAGAAACATGTTAAAAGTGGGATTGATCGGTTTTGGATTTATGGGACGTATGCATTTTGATAACTATGTGCGCCTCGCTTCCGAAGGGGAGCCCGTGGAATTGGTAGCCATCTGCGATCTGAGAATTGAGGAACTGAAGAACGGTAAAGCAGCCGGCAATATGGCGACAGAGCAAGAGGTATATGATCTCACACCTTATCGTCTGTACGACAACATCGACGCAATGCTGGAGCAAGAGGAACTGGATATCATTGATATTACGCTGCCGACCCCATTACATGCTGAACTAACGTGTTCCTTGCTGGAGAAAGGCATGCATGTGCTGTGCGAGAAGCCGATTGCACGTCATTCGGCGGAAGGCTGGAAGATGGCAGAGACCGCTAAAGCGACCGGAAAAACACTGATGATTGGTCAATGTTTACGCTTCTGGCCAGCCTATAGCTACCTGAAATCTGTTGTAGAAGATGGTCGGTATGGAGCAGTAAACGCAGGTTATTTCTTCCGGGGTTCAGGTTTGCCTCAAGAGTGGTTCCTGGATGGGGAGAAAAGTGGTGGCTGCATATTAGATATGCACATCCATGATGCGGATATTATTCACTGGCTGTTTGGTAAACCGGATCACGTATCTACGCTGGCTCGCAACGTCATTCCGGGAAGTGGCTATGATACGGTGTCCACCAATTATATATATCCTGATGGAAAAGTGCTGAATGCCCAAGCTGATTGGACACTGCAAGGAGATTACGGTTTCTCGATGACGTATCGTGTTAATTTGGAGCAGGGGAATCTGGTCTTTGAGAATGGTGAGCTGAAAGTAAATCCGAATAATGCTCCCGGCTTCGTTGCCGAGCTGTCACCCGACTCGGGATATTATCACCAGCTTAAATATTTTATCCAGTCTGTTCAAGCAGGTACGCCTGTATCTGTATGTACACCGGAGAGCGCAACGGGCACACTTGAGTTAATTGAAGCCGAGATGCGTTCGGCGGATGAGCGCGGGGCATTGGTTTCATTGTAGTAGAAAGAGCAGAACCTGTGATACGGGTTCTGCTCTTTTCATTTCTATTGATTAACTATAATCATACATAATGTGGGAGGGGAATGATGAAGAAAATTAATTTTACTATTCTAAGGAAATCATATTTACCCTTTCAATGAGAGAAATTACCTCAGCACTATCCAACAACCCGCCAGTTATTCGCCTGCTCCACGGTCAGTGGTTGATGCCTGCGAATATAATCCTCCACCAGTGCCGCCATATCCGTGGCGCCTTCGTGAAGTACCTTTTTGCCAGGATACATTGCATAATCACCGCCACCTGCTGCGCGATAACTGTTCATCACTACAGAATACGTCGCGTCCATTGCTACAGGTATGCCCTCACGTTCCAGCTTCACCACACGACTTCCCGCAGGTTTGGAGATATCCAGCTCATATTCGATGCCTGCCCACATGTCGTAATTATAATGCTGTGGTTTCGGCTGCATGTACGCGGGATTGACGATAACTTCGCCCGAAGCCTCCACTTCAAAGTAACGCGCCGTTTGCTCCAACGCATCCCGAATGTCCTGACCACGAAGCTCCAGCACCGTTAGTGTGTTGGGATAGATAAAATTGGACAACACATCCCGAACGGTGATGAGGGAGCCGAAACCACGGGCTTCTTCGCTGAGTAATGCGGTATTGGAGATTTGGGCCCCCGTCGCTTCCATCTGCACCTGATGTACAAAAGCAATGAAGGGATGTGCCGCGAGCCGCAGTGCAGCAGGATCTGCGATGGACAAGTCTCCCGCTACCTCGCCAATCGGCTGGTCCAGCCATGCCTGTGCTTTTGCTTCCAGCTCGTCTGTCAGTTTCATAACAGCCGCATCAGGCTGAACGTCACTTTTTTCATCCAAAAGCAACAAGCGAGCCTGTTTGCCTGCAATCCACCACTTACCATTCGCTAATTGCTCCAACTGGACGGATACATGACCCACACCGTTCCCACTAAATCCAGGCTGGATTACAGTCACTCCATGAATGTCTGCGGTAAGCTGACGGTGTTGATGTCCGGTGAGCAGAACGTCAATTCCTTCAATGTCACGGCAGATGGCGTACGCTTGATTTTCCCCGGTTAACCGCTCGGTAGGTTCGCCTGTCTCCAGATCACTCTCAAAACCACCATGATAACTGACCACGAGCAAATCCGGTTGTTCATGTTCACGAATATAGCCAACCCATGCGCGAATGGTCTCCAAAGCATCAAGGAAATGTAATCCTTCTATATTCTTGGGATGCTCCCAGTTCGGGATATAGTGGGTCGTTGCACCCAGCAAAGCGATTTTGACGCCTGAAGACAAGGTTTTGATCAGATAAGGAGGACCGAAGGCGGGTATGCCTGCACCTGAGGGTGCAACGGGCCGTGTTTCTTCGTCATGCTTCCCTTCATTTAAATGGTTCATGATGGTGTCGTCCTGATGTTCCATAACAATATTGGCGGACAGCCAAGGGAAATGGGAGTCTTCAACTGCTTTACGCAGCAACTGCTGACCGTAATTGAATTCATGATTGCCCATCACGGCAGCTTCATAACCCAGTTCATTCAGAACATTAATGAAGGGATGCACTTCGTGATCTGAAACAAAGGACGCAGCATACGAGGCCAAAGGAGAACCCTGCAACAGATCGCCGTTATCCACGAGCAGCAGTTCGGGTGAACGCTCCCGTTCACGCCGGATCAGCGAAGCGAGCAAAGCAAGTCCGGCTGGACGATAGGCATTGGTATTGTAATGTATGGGACGAATGGCCCCATGCAGGTCACTGGTTACCATGATGTCGAAGCTTGACGTAGTTGTTATGGATGTCATTTTACAATCTCCTCTAAATATATAAGTTTAAACATATCAAATCACAGCCGGAGTACAAAGGAATTCACTGATTCTACTAGTATCATCAACTGTAATGAGGCTATTCTAACAGATCAAAGCCGCTCTGACAGCCTGACAGGAAACTTTACAAAACTCCAAATTTCGTTTCACATCGCGCAAATATTCGAAGACTATAATAGACAAGTAATGAAAAATAGAAATCCTTTGGAGGGTGTTCGCTTGAAGAAGTCTGCTTTATTTTTACCATTGTTGATTTTGGTTCTGTTTCTAAGTGCATGTGGGTCTAACAGTAGTACAACAGGTTCGGCTAACGGGGCTGATACGAGCTCGAATTCATCCAGTACCGACACGGCAGAGACAGATAAAGCCGCTGAAGGTTACGTGCCGACTGAGCTGACTGTACAATTCGTTCCATCACAAAATGCAGATACACTCGAAGCCAAAGCAAAACCGCTCGAGAAACTGCTGGGTGACAAATTGGGTATCCCGGTGAAGGTCAGCGTATCCACAGACTACAACACAATTATTGAAGCAATGGCTTCCAATAAAGTGGACGTAGGTTTCCTGCCTCCGACGGCTTATGTACTTGCCAAAGAAAAAGGCGCAGCTGAAGTTATCCTTCAGGCACAACGTTTTGGTGTAAATGATGAGACTGGCGCTCCTACCGAGCAACTGGCAGATTCGTATAAATCCATGATTATTGTGAAGAAAGATTCACCGATTCAATCCGTTGAAGACCTGAAAGGCAAAAAAATCGCCTACCAAAACGTAACTTCTTCTGCTGGTTATGTATGGCCGGCAGCATTGTTGCTCGACAGAGGTCTTGATCCTTTGAAAGATGTACAGCCAATCACGGTTAAAGGCCATGACCAAGGCGTATTGGCAGTATTGAATGGTGATGTTGATGCCGCAGCGATTTTCCAAGATGCTCGTAACACTGTAGCGAAAGACTACCCGACTGTATTTGAAGATACTCGTGTACTTGCGTTCACTGAGCCGATTCCTAACGATACAATCGCAGTACGTACAGACATGAATGCAGATTGGACAGCAAAAATTAAACAAGCATTTATCGACATCGGTAAAGATCCACAAGGTCACGAAATCATCAAAGAAATCTACACACACGAAGGTTATGTAGAATCAGATGACAGCAAGTTTGATATCGTTCGTCAATACAACGAGAAAGTAAAAACCGAGTAGTTTTCTGTTAAAAGAAAGATAGTTAATGATTGCATTGCTTATCTTTTCATTGGATAACTTCATCGTATTTGCGGACAGGCCAGTTCAGCGTGACATACGCTGCGCTGGCTTGTCCCATTACAGCGTGAACCTGCGAAATACCATATTAATGAAAGAAGGACTACTGCCATGATTGAGCTTCACAATGTAACGAAAACATACGCTAACGGCACTAAGGGCCTGAATAATATTAACCTGAAATTTAAACAGGGAGAGTTTATTGCCGTAGTAGGTTTGTCTGGTGCGGGGAAATCGACGCTTCTGCGTTCCATTAACCGACTTCATGATATCAGTGAAGGGGAGATTTTGATTAATGGCAAGTCGATTACGAAAGCCCATGGCAAGTCACTTCGCATGATTCGCCGGGATATCGGTATGATCTTCCAGAGCTTCAATCTCGTGAAGCGTTCGAGTGTGCTTCGCAACGTGCTTGCTGGACGTGTGGGATATCATTCCACCATGCGTACCATTTTGGGCCGTTTTCCAAAAGAGGATACCGAACTTGCATTTGGAGCACTGGAGCGAGTGAATATCGCGGAAAAAGCCTATTCCCGCGCGGATCAATTGTCCGGTGGTCAACAGCAACGTGTAGCGATAGCTCGCGTACTTGCACAGGAAGCAAAAATCATTCTGGCAGACGAGCCTGTCGCTTCACTCGATCCGCTGACAACGAAACAGGTTATGGATGATCTGAAACGCATCAACCAGGATCTCGGCATTACAACCATCGTTAACCTTCACTTTATTGACTTGGCCAGAGAGTATGCTACCCGTATTGTGGGATTGCGTGCAGGCGAAGTGGTGTTTGATGGTCCGGTATCTGAGGCAACGGATGAGCGTTTTGCAGAAATTTATGGCAGACCTATTCTGGCAGATGAGCTGCTGGATAAACAGGCTGTACAGGAACAGCGGGGAGAAGTTCTGGTATGAAGCAACCCGTAAACGTATCGATAGATGGATCATTACAGAACGAATCAGGGAAGGGCAAGCGTCCTGGCGCAGGCTCAGGTTCGACTATCCACCGTCCCAAACCACCGGGGCGCACCAAACATTTGCTCACCTTGGTCATCATCTTGTTGTTGCTGTGGGCAAGTGCCAAACAGACCGATGCCAGCTTCAGCGAACTGATTGAAGGTTTCCCGAACATGCTGGACCTGCTGAAGGAGATGTTTCCTCCGCGGTGGACATACTTTGATAATATCGTTCAGGGCATGCTGGAGACCATTCGAATGGCACTGATCGGAACAACAATCGGTGCGATCATCGCGATTCCGGTATCCATCATCTGTGCAGGTAATTTGATGCCCAGCCGCTGGATCTACTATCCGGCCCGTTTTGTATTGAACCTTATTCGTACTGTGCCTGACCTTTTGCTGGCTGCGCTGTTTGTTGCCGTGTTTGGACTGGGACCGATTCCTGGTATCTTAGCACTTGCTGTCTTCTCGGTGGGACTGATTGCCAAGCTGACTTACGAAACGCTGGAAACGATTGATCAGGGACCGCTTGAAGCGATGACCGCTGTCGGCATGAACCGGATTCAACTGATTATTTATGGTGTGGTGCCACAACTGGCTGCCCAGTTTACTTCTTATGTGCTGTATGCCTTTGAGATTAATGTGCGTGCCGCTGCGATTCTCGGATTAGTCGGTGCAGGGGGTATCGGACTGTATTATGAAGCAACTCTTGGATTCCTGGAATATGACAAAACGAGTGTAATCATTCTGTTTACCCTTGTCATTGTTCTGATCATTGATTATGTAAGTACTAAGCTGCGGGAGAAATTGTTATGATGAAAAATGAAACGAGCGTAATCCGGCGCAAACCACGGAAGAACCCGCTTCGCTGGGTCATTGTAATCTTGCTTATACTTGTGTACGCTTGGGCACTTGCTGGTATACCGTTTACCGGTTTCAAGGAAACCGCAGGTCAGATCATGAAGGCGATTGTCGCCGGGATTTTCTCCCCGGATTGGGACTTTGTCTATCTGCCTGAGGGAGAGGATTTGCTGCGAGGATTGCTGGATACACTGGCGATCTCGGTGCTGGGTACCGTCATTTCCGCCGTACTGTGTATTCCTTTTGCTTTCTGGTCTGCTCGGAATATGAGCAGCTACCGTCCTGTATCGGGTACGGGCAAAATGGTTCTGAGCTTCATTCGGACCTTTCCTGAGATCATCATGGCTTTGCTGTTCATCAAAGCGGTAGGACCAGGTTCTTTTGCGGGTGTACTTGCACTTGGACTGCATTCCATCGGGATGCTTGGTAAGCTATTCGCTGACGAAGTGGAAAATATTGATTATGGTCCTTCTGAAGCGTTACTCGCTTCCGGGGCGACTCGTATGCAGCAGCTGTGGTTTGCTGTACTGCCACAGGTTTTGCCTGGATTCCTTAACTACACATTGTATCGGTTCGAGATTAATGTACGCTCTGCAACCATTCTGGGGGTAATTGGGGCAGGGGGGATTGGTACACCACTGATCTTCGCACTCAGCACACGGAACTGGCCGCGAGTAGGGATTATCCTGCTGGGTATTATCGTGATGATTACGATCATTGATCTGATCTCGGGATATATTCGCAAGAAGCTGGTATAAAGAAGAAAAGAGTAAAGTTTGCTTGCTAATAAAAACGAATATTATAAAAGACTTGATGGAAAAGTTTCAATCCATTGTTGATCTATCGGAAGAGCAGCCCATGCAATAGCAGGTGCTGCTTTTTGTATTTATTTCATAATCTTATATGTAAATATATGAGCGTAAATGAAATTACTGTTTAGAATCAGGCTCATATTATGATACTGTATAGTTATAAATGTAGTAATGGAGGGAGATTATGAGAAAAAATAATAACGTGTTATGGGTGTCTATACTTATTTTAATAGTCTTTTTTACCATATCCCTTACTGGTTGTTCAAAATTGCAGACAAGAATTAATCTCATGGGAGAGAGTGAAAATTGGAGTGCCGAATTAGATACTACAGTAACAAATGAAAGAGCAGAAAATGGAGCATATACTGTGTTTTATAAAAAAGATAATTTAGAAGATATTAAAGGATATAAAATTAACATAAATGAAGGAAGCATAATTAGACAGGAAAGTGATTTAACTTCGAAATCTATAAGTTTTCCTATAATGCGAACACAAGGTTCAAGTGTTAGTAGAAATGAAGACCAAGCAGTTGTCATTGAGTGGACAGATATTAATGGTAACAACTTTGAAGAGAAACTGATCTTAAGAGAAAAGTAACAGAAAAAAACCGAAGCAAGCTTGCCTGGAATCCCGGCGATCTCGCTTCGGTTTTTCTTATGCTTTGTTAAACGTTAGGCATTCCTTACTAAGACTTAGCTTGCTGCTGGAAGAGATACCGATTTGGTAACCTTAACCGTAATGGTTTCAGTGCTTGTCACACCTGCAGCATTGATCAGCTCGGCACGATACGTGTACGTTCCATTCGCGTGACCGGATACATCTGTCACGGCGCTTTGTGCATTAGGTGTTACTGCGTTTAGTGTTTTGGTATCAATCAGTTGATCATTCTCATAGAGACGGTATTCTGTTGCATTCGTTCCCCACCACAGATTCATCGTCACTTTGTAGTTACCGTCCCCATCCCAGTTGTCTTGGGAGAGAACAGCTTTGCCAGGGACAGCATTTGCAATTTTTACTGTGAGTACTTCACTGCTAGTTGTACCCTTGGAGTTCGTCAGCTCGGCTACATAGGTATAGGTACCATTAGCTTTGCCAGAAATCGTTGTTTGGGCTGATTGTGCCATCGGGGAAGCATCTGTCAGCTTTTGTGTGTCAATCAGCACGCCATTTTCATACAGCTTATAGCTTGTGCCATTGTTACCCCACCAGAGATTCATGCTGATAGTATACGATCCTTCAGACAGACCGTTGCTATACCCATTGTTGGAGGTAAGCGCAGGTTTACCCGGTGCGCCAACAGCTGGCGTAGAAGGTTCTTCTCCGCCGCCTTCCTCAACTTTTACAAAATCGTTCAAGCTTCTAGGTTTTAGTTGGAATACGTCTTTGAAAATAGCGGCAACACCGGTCACGCTGATTTTATCGCCTGCCGCATAAGGGAAGGACGTTTGCGTTACACCTGTGCGTGTATCCACACGGACATGCGTGCTAGTTCCGTCCGCTGCAACCGCGTCAAATTCAAAGGAACCTACAGGTGTTGCACTAATGATATTTTGAACAGTTACTTCTTTCAATTGAACGAGTTGACCTTGGTTTGCAGCCGTTACTGCTGGAACCTCAACGGCAGCAGGGATGGAAGCTGTACCTGTTTTCTCAATTGCTACGATATCTGTAAGCTCGAATTCGCTGTTGTACAGCGCCGTTGCTGCGGTTACTTTAACCACATCTCCTGCATGGAAGCCGCCAGTACTTTGGAAAACATAAAGGCCGCCAGTTGTGTCTTGAAGATAGAAGGATTGTCCACCAAATGCACCGGGCTCTGTTGTGACTACACCCTCAACCGTAACGGTTGAACCAGCTGCTTTGGTACGTGCATCAGCAATGCTGATCGTTGCCGGGATTGGACCTTCCTCTTCCGGAAGCTGCTCAGCCGGAACATTGCCGACTGTAACTGCATTGGTAATCAGGTTGCTGCCGTTCAGACGCAGACGCAGGCTGGCAGCGCCCGTAGTACCTGATTTAATGCGGACATTCAGGTCCTTGATTGCGCGACCTTTGCTGTCGGAAGTAACGCTAAAGTTGGAGCTATAGCCGTACGAAGTCGGCCATGTGCCACTTTCGTTCTGAATCATAGCTACTTGTGTTCCGCCTGTCAGGTAGATCCCTGCACTGTAACCGGAAACCGTTGTGTTGGCAGGCATGTTCTCTACAACTACGCGGATTTGGAAATCCTCCGCATTAGGCAGGGTTTCTTGCTTCACGAAGCTGTAAGAAGCGTTCGCGCTTGAAGCTGGTCCACCATAAGAACCTGCTTTGAACGTGGAACGATCATACCATTTGTAGCCTGCAGCTGGTGCAGCCCAAGGTTCAGCCTGTGGTTCTGTAGTAGCAGCAGGTTGTTCAATTGGAAGCAATGCTGTTGCATTATCCAGTTGAAGTCCGTTCACTTGGGTCAGGCTAGTGTAATTTTCCTGATTAGCAAGCCAGTTGACTGTATTTACCAGCAATTTGCCGTCATCAACTTCTTTGAAGCCGTCATACGTTGTTTTGCGAGCGCCAGTCTCTTCGCGCAGATACTTCGGTGAAGCATCTTCAACAGGAGAGGAGTCCCCGATAAATGCTGCTTTACCAGCACCGAGCTTGGATACGGCTACGTAAGGACCTTCCTCAACGCCGCCACCGTTGTACACGCCTTGGTCAACTGCATTGGGCCAAGCCGCATTTGTTTTCGGCAGGTATACAATACCTTTAGCCTTTGTAGGATCAGTGATTGCAAGTGTGGACCCTGCATGCATGGCTACAGCAGATACACCTTCCGTAATGCCAAATGCCTGTGCAGCAGGCACTATGTTAGTGGCATTAATATCGCCTAATGCGTTGTAACGGAAGCGTACACCGAAATTATCGGACAACCAGTCTGTGCTGCTTACATTTTGCATAGCCTCAGAGTTACGCTCCTCTGTGCTCATGCCTTTGGCTGGATCTTCGAATGCACCACGACGATAGCCGTTAAACGCTTCGGAACCGTCCCAGCGGTTTTTGTTACGGTCAGCATTGTAGTGATCTCCAATGAAGAAGATGCTGCCGCCTTTTTCTACATACTCTTTCATGGCTGCCTGTTCTGTCGTTTTGAAGGGAACATTGGGTTCAGCGATGACAAACACGTTATATTCTTTCAGATCGTCATAGGTAAATGGAGTCGTCTTGCGCAGTTCCTTAACATAATATCCATCATTCGCGAGTGCATTACCGAAGTCAGAGAAACCTCCGTCAATGACCCAGTCAGCCGCTCCGGCTGTCTGTGCATGAGTATTGTCGAACAGTACTTTCTTGCCTGCATTTCCGTTAACAACCTTCGCCTGTATGAACGGCGCAGGGTCGGTTGCCCATTCTGCCTGAACCGATGCATCTCCGTTCCATAATCCGATCTGAAGCGGCAATGCCATGGACAATGCCAGGAGTGATTTTACCCATACTCCTCGCATACGTGTCAATTTACCCAACCAAATCCCTCCCAAATAATAGTTACTACATGAGTTCGTCCATATCTTATCACACCAAAATCTCACATAGTCATAACAATTTGTAAAAACGAACTCGACTTTTGTAAAAATGAGTCCTTTGTCATGCTCGATATAAGAAATTTTGATACTTTCTAACATCATATGTTGATTTTATGGCCCTTCTGCTGATGAAAAAAGCCATCTCTTAGGAGATGACTTTGGCCCGTATGCGATTAACAGCATGGAATACCGAGGATTTGATCATGCCTTCACTGCGGTTGACGAGCTGTGCGGTTTCCTTGATGCTGTACCCGTGAACCACACGTAATTCAAGAATTTTGCGATGCTCTATATTGTTGATGATCGACACAAGGTCGTTAACGCCTTCGGAGATTTCCAACTCGGATGCATCACAGTGATAGGTTTGCAACTCCAACTTACTGTCTCGCTTCAGTGTACGGGTTCGCTTGCGGAATGTATCCATAGCGAGGTTGCGGGCAATTCTTTTGAGATAATAGAGAAGGCGTTCTTCCGGAATGTCTGCCGTTACATTCATCATTCGAATGAAACACTCCTGCGTGAGATCCTCTGCATCCTGTTGATTTTTGACGATCAGAGATAGATACCGTGTCACTTCTGATTTATAGTTTACATAAGCATCATGAATGGCTGTTTTGTTCACGTGATGTTTTCCCCTTTGGATACCGATCTGGCCTTTTCCGATCTGGTTTGTTCTCAATGTTCCAAGTATATCGGGATGATGTTTCCAAAGACGCCAGACTTGTATCCGAGTTGTAACATTTCCCGTGAACCTCTGTTCAATCCTGGAGCAGAGATACAAAATATAAGGCAGATGAAATTCATAGAGCAGGGAGATTAAGATTCATCATGAGACCGAAACAAATTTTGATTATTGAGGACGAAGAGTCCATTCGCGACATCCTATCCTATTCTTTGCGCAAGGAAGGATTTGAGATGACAGAAGCGGCAACAGGCAGAGAGGGACTGGATTTACTCAGGGAGTCCAGACCAGATTTGATCCTGCTCGACCTGATGCTGCCGGACATGAGCGGGTTCGATGTATGCAGACAGCTTTCCGTGAATTCCAAGATTCCCGTGATTATGATTACGGCGAAGTCCGATATGCTGGACAAGGTGCTGGGCATGGAGCTGGGGGCGGACGATTATATTACCAAGCCATTCGACATTCGTGAGGTGGTTGTACGCATTCGGGCCATTTTCCGCCGGATTGATCTAATCAGCGAGACGCTGGAGAACCAGTCCTATGAAGTGGTACGGCTTGGCAGACACATTGAAATTCGCAAGGATGAGCGTGAAGTCTGGAAGGATGGGGAACGCGCCGGACTGACCAATAAGGAGTATGACTTATTGCTGTATCTGGTCAACCATCACCGGAAGGTACATACGAGGTCTGAATTGTTGGATAAAGTGTGGGGATTTGATTTTCCCGGAGATACCCGGACGGTAGACATTCATATTCAGCGCATCCGCAAGAAGCTGGATAGCGGGGAGCAGGGGATTTCACTTATTGAGACGGTCTTCGGCGTGGGGTACAAACTGAATATTCAGGTGCATACATGAAGTGGACGATCCAGTTTAAGATGGTCGTTCTCTTCTCGGTCATCGTATTTATCGGTTTTTCGGCCTTGCTCATTATTTCGAATAAAGTGGGTGAGGAGAACATGTACAGGGAAGTGCAAGAGGACATGGTACAATCCAAAAAAAATCTGGATATCGCGCTCAATCAATACTTCCTGATTCATAACAAACGGATTAGTGAGGACTCCCTGGGAACAGGGAATCGTGACCTCGCAGAACAGATCGGTTCCGCTGTAGGTGGCAAGGTTATAGTCTATCGATCTGATGCTACACCGTTTAGTACCGTGGGTGCGGAGGCGAAGCCGGGTGCTGCCAAAACCTCTGACCTACAGGCTGCCATGAAGTCAAAGATTGCTTATACAACAGTGGTGGATAAGGGCAGAGTAACAGGGAATCTGTCTTTCCCTGTGCTGTCGGAGGGGAGCATTCTTGGCATCATCCAGCTGGAAAGGGATTATACGGATCTGTTCAAACGGCATCTGCGTTTTCAGAACACTATCAAGGGCTTTGCAGCCGTCATTTTTGTGTTTGTTTTCATTGGCTCTGTCTTTATATCACGCCAGATTACGAAGCCCATTCGTGTGCTGACGAAACGTTCAGCCGAAGTTGCACAAGGCAGCCTGAATGCAGACATCCACATCTCAACGAAGGATGAGATTGGAGAGCTGGCTTCCAGCTTTACGGTCATGATTGATCGGGTAAGGGAGCAGATTGATGTGATTGAGAGAGAACGGGATGAGGTCAAGCACTTGCAGGCACGCAACAAGGTTTTTTTTGACAATGTGACCCATGAATTAAAGACACCGCTGACTACGATACTCGGGTATGCCCAGATTTTGCGGGATAATGGCTTTACGGATCAGGCATTCTTCGAGAAAGGGTTAAAATATATTATCAATGAGAGCCAGCGCCTCAACGTCATGGTTGCCGATATCCTGGAAGTGACTGTATCGTCCACACCGATTCAGACCTATCGCTTTGAGCGGGTGAATGTATCGAATATTATTCGGGAAGCTTGTGAAGACATGTCCATTAAGGCGGGCAAGTACAATATCGGTATTCGTTATGAGCTGGAAGAAACGCTGTATGTTCAGGGAGATTGGAACAAGCTCAAAGAAGTCTTCCTGAATGTACTGGATAACTCCGTCAAATACGGGAATGTGAATTCCATCATTCAAGTCCAATCGTTTCGACTGGGGGATTCGGTAGCCATACTGATTCGCGATGAAGGAGAAGGCATCCCGGAAGAAGCTTTGAAGCATGTATTTGAACCCTTTTACCGGGATAACGGGATGAACAGGACTGAGAGGGGAAGCGCAGGACTGGGCTTGTCCATTGTGAAAAACACGGTAGAGCAGCATGGGGGAACAGTGGAAATGAAGAGTATATTGAACAAGGGAACACAGGTGAATATCAGTCTGCCTGGGGAATGGGACGTATGAAGAAACTAGGATTTTGGAGCAGACATCGCGATATGCTTATGTTATCCGGTTTGCTAATTGTATTTGTCGGAGGCATCTTTGGAATTGGCAGTCTCTTCAGCATTGGACATGCGAAGCCCAGAACCGTTATTCTGCCGGATAAACAGTTCAACAGTAGCTTGACCCCACCGCCGAGCAGCACGATTCAGATTGAGTCGGCTACCAAGCTGCCCAATGACTTTGCCATCTATGATTTTGAGGTAGCTGATCCCAACACGGTGATATTGAATCGGCCGGATCGTTCCTATACCGGGATTAAGCTCTCACAGCTGCATATGGATGATAATCGGTTGAAAGACATCGCTACGAATACAGAGTATGGCATTACTCTGAGTCCGGATCAGAACAAGCTGATCTATTCCCAGTATCGATCGACTCAGGCGCAGAAGACAACCTATAAATATGATTTGAAAACTGGAGAACATCACAAGTTGAAGAATGATAACTCCTATTCACGCGTCTTTGTTGGCGATGAATCCTACATCGGATATGATGACCTGGTATTCAACATGGTGGATCTGAATACAGGAAAGAAACGCGAATTGTACAGTTATGATGAGTTAGTTGCCATGGTTGCACAGAAAAGCAACATTTCAAGTCAGGATGATACCCTAATCATGCTGGATTCGTATGAGATCAGTCGGGATCTGACCAAGGTGTATGTGCTGGTCAAACTGAAAGAAAATTACGCAGTTTATAGCTTCTCTCTTAACGACAAAAATGATATTACCGCATACCCCCCTGCCCAGGATATACAGCAGTTCAAAGTATTGAAGAATGGGGATATGCTGATTCAAGGTATGATGAATAACGAACAGGGATTGTACAGGTACCGAGCGGATACCAAGAAGTTTGAACTGCTGGTCAAAGGGCCCATCTGGAGCTTCGATCTGGATGAAGAGGAGTCCCGCATTGCTTATTTTCTGACACTTGAAGGACAGAAGAATGAGGTGCACATTGCCTATCTGAATGATCGCAAGCTGGGGTCCGATACGATTATCTACCGGAATATCGATTACTTTATCAAGTTGAAATGGAATGACAGCAATCTCTTTGTTGTTGGGAGCTCCATGGAAAAAAGCGAGTTATACCGATTTAGCTTCAGAGCTTGGTAAAACCGTAAATATGGAACGCTCAGACATTAGGGTCTTATGGAATGAAGTCGCTGCGCAAGGACTCAACCCATAGGTCCTTTTTGTGATTCGAGTATTTTGCATAAATCCAAAGAGGGCATTTCAATCGCATCTCGATCCAATGGTGAAAAGGATGATTTTACAAATTGGATACAAGTCCAGATTGGACCGATACATCTGATGGCTATAATTACCTCTATTACATCGATGAGAGGAAGCCAGATTCATGCTGCGAGTAGAACAGGTGTCACACACGTTCCGCAATGCACAAGGGATCGTTCCCGTATTGCAGGACATTAACATATCCGTGGGCAAGGGCGAGATGGTTGCACTGCTGGGAAGCTCCGGTTCAGGCAAATCGACGTTACTGCACTTAATGGCAGGTCTGATGAAGCCGGACACTGGCAAGATCCTCATTGCGGATCAGGATATTGTGCGTATGAGTGAGAACCGGTTGGCTGAATTCCGCCGGACACATATTGGCTTTATTTTTCAGGCGTATGAGCTGCTGGCGAACCTGACGATTCGGGAAAATGTGGAGCTGCCGCTCGTATTTCAGGGCATTCGCCCATCACGACGTAAACAAAAGGCGATGCACCTGTTGGAACAGGTAGGCCTTGTCGGCAAGTCCGAATTATTCCCTTCCCAGCTATCGGGAGGACAGCAGCAGCGCGTCAGCATTGCACGTTCACTTATTACGGAGCCGTCCGTCATATTTGCAGACGAGCCTACCGGGAATTTGGATACGCGCACGGAGGAAGAGATCATTTCCATTTTGCAACAGCTGAATCGGGAGATGGATACGACATTTGTCATTGTTACGCATGAGGCGGAAGTTGCGGAGCAAATGCAGGTTGTCATTACATTGCAGGACGGATGCTTGGTGAAGAGTGGCCAGTCCAAGGCAGTAGAGCAAGGAGAGCGGTTGTGAGAATTCTGGATGTGTTGCGAATGTCATGGGGACAGATTGTACGCAGGAAGGTGGTTACCTTACTGTGCATGATCGGTCTGTCCATCGGATGTGCCGCCATGATTATCGCATTAAGTGTGGGGCAGTCGGTACAGGTCTATGGTGAGAAAACGTTAAACGAGAATTACAAAATGGATGAGATTACGGTATCTCCGAATGAAGGCATCAACTCGGGTGGGAGCGGGAGCAGTGGGCAAACGTCTACCTTTGAACGCGGAGCACTGACAGCTCGAAAAATCGATATTATCGCCAGTCTTCCGCATGTCGTCGCCGTTGCTCCGATGCTGAAGCTGGACATGCTGGAGATGGCAACGCTGGAAGGCAAGAGCTCCAATGTGGAAGTCATCGGTACAGAGCTTGGGACATTAAGCCGTTTTGGCTACCGTTTTGACAAAGGCGGGGCATCGGGGATCAACGGAGCCGCTATTGCGAATTACGGTGCAACTTTCGGACTTGTGGACGCCGAGGTCATACGTGAACTGAATGCCAAGCTCATGGAGGATTCGTTTAATGACGAGTTTCTACAGCAATACATGGCGTTGATGTCTACCCAAACCGAGCTGTTTCAGGCACAGTTTAATCTTAAATATCAGGACATGAATGATGCGTCCAAAGTCAAAACAAGCTCGCCTTTGCGAGTGACAGGGGTGCTGAAAGTTCCTGGCGGCATGAGTGAGAATAATGCCATGTATGACAAAAAGGTTTATGTTTCCCTCGAAACCGCCCGAATGCTCGCCGAACAGTTCCAGAGCAGTCAGGCACAGGCCGCGGCGGCAGGACGATTGAACTCGGCGCTCGTGAAGGTGGAGGACAAGAAGTATGTGGCACAGGTGCAGGAGCAGATTCAGAAGCTGACGCTGATGACAGACAGCAATCTGTATCAGGAGCAGGCGATGAAGGAACAGCTCGGCATGTACCAGAAGGCAGCTATGGGCATTGGAATATTCGTCATGCTGCTGGCTTCGCTGTCCATTATTGTTGCGATGATCATGTCCACGCATCAGCGACGCAAACAGATCGGTGTCATGAAGGTGCTGGGAGCCAATCTGTGGCAGATCCGGCAGATGTTCATTACAGAAGCCGCTGTACTTGGCGTATTGGGCGGAATTGTCGGTGTCTTCATCGCTTATGGAGCCATCCAGGGGGTAAACGGACTGCTCCAAGGGCAAATCTCGATGGAGGCAAGCACACCTCTCCAAGTGGTCATTCAGACGTCAGCTCTGCCTGCTGGAATAGCGTTTGCGGTATTAATCGGAGTGCTCTCGGGAATCTATCCGGCGATTAGTGCCTCACGTACGAATGCGTTACAGGTGATCAAATCGGCATAAATGAAGCAGAGATACAGAGAATGCAAAGTTTAAGGATTGAACAGACAGAATCAGCAGACAGATTCAACGAAGGGACATACGGCAATGAAGAATTCAACAATAAGCAAATGGATAAAAAGAATCATCATGATCGGACTGCTCGCGGGTGTTGGATATTTCCTATACCAACAATATAAACCGGTACCCGAAGCGCCCATTGAGGCACCGCAGCCCATCACATTTGAAGTCACTCAGGAGACGGTCACGCAGGAAATTCAGGTCAAAGGCAAATCGGTTTATGCCAAGCAGACAGATGTTTACGCTCCTTTTGCCTGGAAAATAAAGCAGTGGAATGTGGAGAATGGGGAGCCCATTCGCAAGGGAGCCGTTATGTTCTCGCTTGATTCGAAAGCATTACAGACAGAAGTGCAGCAGTTGGAGACAGATATTGAGAAATCGAGGCTGGAAGCTCAATTGAATGAGATTGGTCTTAATCAGGGAAACGGTTCCGAGCCATTAGGGGTCACCGAAGAAGAGCGGAAGAAAGCCTTCGCCGAGCGGGAGACCAAACGACTGACCAACGAAATGAACAAGGAATCCATTGCTGTGAAAGAGCAGGAAGTTCAGGCAAAGAAGGCGGTCATCGGTTTATCCACCGTGTATGCGCCGGTATCCGGCGTGTTTCTGATGAATGATACGGAGGCCAAGACACGTATGGTGAGCGAAGGTCAGTATGTGGGTACCATTGTAGATACGGGCAAATTGCAATTTGTGGCGACCATTAGCGAGCAGGACATTTTCAAAATTCAAACTGGTATGCCTGTAAGCGTACATATGACGGGCAATAAGGAGGTAGCGTTAACCGGAAAGGTCAGAAAAATCTCCAAGTTTGCCAAAAAGGGAACGGAAACAGATCTCAAGCAGCCTTCCCAATTCGATATTGTCATTGATCTGAAGCCAAACGCCAAGTTGATCGGTGGATTAAGTCTGGAGGGCAAGATTGAAACGCTACGCAAGGAGCAAGCGACGGTGGTTCCCACGCTGGCGGTCATGCGTGATCAGGATACGGCATATGTAATGCTGGATCAAGGCAACGGGCAGTATGCACAGCAGACGATTCAAACAGGCATCGAGACGGATGACAAGACTGAAGTACTGAACGGTTTGAAACCGGGGGATATTGTAGTGCTTCCATAAAAAGAGAGCATGAAAATATACGATGTGAATTAGCTCATTACGGGGGATAAGTCCGTGATGAGCCTTTCTTATGGCTTGGGCAGGCACATCTCAAAATTCCTGCCTGATTTATGGAATTAATTATAATAATATTTAATAAATTCAATTTACAGTAATATTTACATAGAGTATAATCAGATTCATAAGGAGGTGGACACGCGATGTGAGGTTTGTATCGAGGGTAAGCCTTTTTTTAAAACCTCTAAAAGTAAGCGCTTACTAAATTGGAGTTTGAGTAAAGCTTTGGAAGTCGTTCACCGAAGATCACCCGCACACACCTACAGATGTTATCCCCCTTGATTTGTCACTTAACCTCAGTGTAAGACACAATCTCTGTTTCTAGTTACAGTTCAGGCTCTATTGTTGTTGACCTACGCTTGTCCCAATTTGACTGCATTCATGGAGGTGAAGTTCCAACAGCTCATCCATATGTTCTCTACCGTGCATAGCATCTTGCCGACACAGAGGATCAGACATGAGTAAACACCCAATCCAACCACAGGAAAGGTGGAACCCTAATGACAAAATCGAAAACCTTATCGAGAGGCGGAAAGGTCCTTCGCAAAAGTATGAAACAAGTGCTGGCAGCAACGTTGCTCGCAGCGGGCATTTTCCCAGGCATGGCTCCAGGAGTGGGTCAGGCGGCTGAAGCACATGTGGATAATCCGTTTGTCGGAGCTACGGCGTATTTAAACCAGGATTATTACGCTCTCGTGGATACGTCCATTGCTCTCACCAGTGATGCGTCGTTAAAAGCCAAGATGGAAACGGTCAAATCCTATCCAACGGCAGTTTGGATCGACCGTATTGCCGCCATTCATGGTGGAACAGACAATGCTGGACGCAAAAGTGTGGAGCAGCATCTGGATGCCGCTTTGGCACAAAAGAAAGCAGGCACTCCGATTACCGCTTCATTCGTAATCTACAACCTGCCGGGCCGGGATTGTCATGCGCTTGCGTCCAATGGTGAACTTCCACTAACACAGGCGGCGCTGCAGACGTATAAAAATGATTATATCAATGTAATCGCCGATATTTTTGCAGAGCCTAAGTATCAGGATATTCGCATCATTGCCATCATTGAGCCGGACAGTCTGCCCAATCTGGTAACCAACCTCAGTACACCAGCCTGTGCGCAGGCAAGTTCAACAGGCATCTATGAAGCTGGCGTGAAATATGCTTTGGAAAAGCTGCATGCCGTTCCGAATGTGTACAATTACCTGGATATTGGTCACTCCGGCTGGCTTGGTTGGGATAACAACCGTACAGGTGCAATCTCGCTCTATACTAACGTTGTCCAAAGAACAACGGCAGGTCTTAGTAGCGCAGACGGGTTCATCACGAATACAGCGAATAGCACACCGCTGAACGAACCGAATCTGACCAACCCGGATCTGAACATCGGCGGACAGCCGATCAAGTCCTCCAAGTTTTATGAGTGGAATCCGTACTTTGACGAAACCGATTTCACTGCTGTACTGTATAGCGGATTTGAACAAGCAGGCTGGCCGGCCAGCACAGGCTTCCTGATTGATACCAGCCGCAATGGATGGGGCGGGGTTAACCGTCCAACGTCTGCCACAGGCAGTGATATTAACACGTACGTGAACTCCGGGCGTGTGGATAAGCGGGATCACCGGGGGAACTGGTGTAACAACAGCGGAGCAGGCATAGGTGAAGCACCTAAAGCAGCACCAGGACCAGCACATCTGGATGCCTATGTATGGGTCAAACCTCCAGGGGAATCTGATGGCTCCAGCTCGGAAATTCCGAATAACGAAGGAAAAGGCTTCGACCGGATGTGTGATCCAACATTCACGACACGTGATGGTGTATTGACGGGTGCGCTGCCTAACGCACCAGTGTCGGGTCACTGGTTCCATGATCAATTCGTCATGCTGGTGCAAAACTCATTCCCTGTTCTTCCTGCCAGCAATGGTGGAGGGGGTGGAACGACAGCTCCAGTAGCTCCGGCAACACTGTCTGCGACAGCAGGCAACGCACAGGTTTCCCTGAGCTGGACCGCCTCCACAGGTGCGACCAGTTATAACGTGAAGCGGGCGTTGAGTGCATCAGGTCCATTCACGACGGTTGCTGCGGGCGTGACCGGAACATCGTATGCCAACACAAGTCTGATCAATGGTACAACCTACTATTATGTGGTTAGTGCAGTAAATGCCGCAGGTGAGAGTGCCAATTCGGCTGTAAAAAGTGCTGTACCCGTTGCAGGTGTGATTGCTCCTGCTGCGCCAACAGCGCTGACGGCTACGGCTGGCAATGCGCAAATTAGCTTGTCCTGGGCGGCTTCTGCAGGAGCGACAAGTTATAACGTGAAACGGGCGTTGAGTGCATCGGGTCCATTCACGACGGTTGCTGCTAACGTGAGCGGCACATCCTACACCAATACAGGTCTGACCAATGGAACGACCTATCATTATGTGGTTAGTGCCGTGAACGCTGCTGGGGAAAGTTCCAATTCTGCCGCAGCTTCCGCAACACCCCAAAGTGTAGTCGTTCCGACCAGTGATCTGTTTCTGCAGTATCGTGCAGGAGATACGAACGCAGCAGATAATCAGATCAAGCCATTCTTTAACATCAAAAACGTAGGCAACACGGCTGTAAACCTGAGTGATCTGAAAATCCGTTATTACTTCTCCAAAGAAGGCACCGCAGCAATGGACTCTGCGATCGACTGGGCACAGGTGGGCGGTAGTAACATCCAGCGCACGTTCACCGATTCCTATGTGGAACTCAGCTTCACTGCTGGAGCAGGTTCGATCCAGGCAGGTGCACAATCCGGGGATATCCAGCTTCGTATGTACAAAATGGACTGGAGCAACTTTGATGAATCCAATGATTATTCCTACGATCCAACCAAAACATCCTATCAGGACTGGAACAAGGTAACTCTCTATAAAGGCGGCACTCTGGTCTGGGGAATTGAGCCTTAATAGGAATGTTATACAGTTGGTTCGGTTGTGAAAAATGAAGTTCGCTGATGGGAGCGTTTAAGAGCCGCTTGAAGATCCGAAATTAGGGATGTGTAAGCGGACGAATGAAGCAGGGCTGTCCTCTGATCATGGAAATGATCTGGCGACAGCCCTCTTTCTTTTCTAACGAACAGAGTAGACGCTATATAGGTGATTTGGTGCAGTTGGAAATTCTAACGAATCCTAGACACGCTATTCAGTAAATTTGGGTGGATTTAGCCCCGCTTAGACCCGTTTTGGTCCGAATAAGGTTACTGAGGTTCTTTAGGATTCGTTGTTGGAGTTTTACGCCCTAATAGGGTGTGTGAGATTCGTTAGATAAGAATTGGCGGTGAGCCTGAATCTTCCTTCGGCGGTTTGATTTCCTAAATGTCTTCTGAACAACACTGAATATTGATCGTTTTGGACGGATATTTGCCTTTGTCGCTGCAGGTAGGATGTCTATAATAATACCCGATGGACGGGATTGAGCTGTTCTGATGGAGAGGCAATGGAAGGGGGACGGAATCGAAGAAGTCCGAGAAGTCTGTTCAAGCAGATTATTCTCTATTATTTTTGTAAGCGCATTCAGTTAAATTTGAAGGATATGAACGTTTGTATCGACTGAAGGATGCCGCAACGATCCAAGCACAGCCACAAGCATCACCCATTCTGTCTCAAGGAGAGTGAAGGTCGATGAAATCCAAAACAACAGCGCCGATACATAAAGGATCGGTTTCAGGTATGCACTCCAATCGTAAAAAGGTACGTTTGCCACTTGCAGCCAAAATGCTATCTTCGGCACTAAGCGTTGCTTTGCTCGTTGCGGGAACAGCGGGTGCGAGCGGAGCAGCAGCTTCCAGTGAGAACAGCGCGGCTGAAGCCAGCCTGCAGTCACATAAGGGAGGTAGTTCTTTGAAAGACATTCAGCTTGAGTATCTTGATCGCGGTCTGGTTGCGGCGTCTACTTCGGAGGGTGTTTTTCTCAGTTGGAGATTGCTTGGTGACGAGGCCACAGGGTATAGCGATAAAGGTCTGACAGGTACAGATTTTAACGTATATCGTGATGGCAAGAAGATTGCTACGGTCACCGACAGTACCAACTATGTTGATGCCGCAGGCAAATCGTCGTCCCGTTATGAAGTGGCAGCGGTAAGCCAGAAGGGAAAGGAGAGCAAACGCAGTGCATCCGTCAAACCTTGGGCGAACGGCTACGTTGATATTCCTTTGCAAAAACCGGCCGATGGTGTGACGCCAGTGGGAGAAGCCTACTCGTATTCTGCGAATGACATGAGTGTGGGCGATGTGGACGGGGACGGACAGTATGAGTTTTTTGTAAAATGGGACCCTTCCAACGCCAAGGATGTTTCGCAAAAAGGCTACACCGGTAAAACGTACGTGGATTGTTACACGCTGGACGGACAATTGTTGTACCGGATCGATCTCGGGGTTAACATCCGTTCGGGTGCTCATTATACACAGATGCTCGTTTATGATTTTGACGGGGATGGCAAGGCTGAGATGATGTTCAAGACTGCACCGGGAACAAAGATTATCAAATATAACAAAAAAGGAAAAGTGACGTCCGAGAAGTACATCACCCTTCCGAAGCAGGATCGCAAGGCTGGTTACTCTAATGAAGATGATTACCGTTTAAGTGCAGATGGCTATTATGATCATGTCGTGGATATGTTCAAGAACTGGCATACACATGAAGAGGTCGTGAAGGGCAACTGGCCTGCTACGCTGGAGGAAGCTTTTGGGATGGAGAAAAAGTATAGTTATCCTTTGTCTCAGAAGGATGCTGAGAGCTTGGCCGAATACTTCATCGATGTATATGCACCAAGCCGCAGTGACAAGAATGAGCTGCGCAAATTCGAAGGCTTTATCGTGGATGGGCCTGAGTATGTAACGGTGTTCGAAGGAGAGTCAGGCAAAGAGCTGGAGACCATTCCTTACGAGCCGGGACGGCAGGATGATGGATTGATGTGGGGCGATTACGCAATGGCGCGTATTGAACCAGCAAACCGGGTAGACCGTTTCCTGGCAGGGGTGGCATATCTGGATGGGAAGAAACCATCAGCAATCTTTGCACGCGGGTACTACACACGTTCCACCATGGTCGCCTACAACTGGGATGGCAAAAAGCTCAAACGTGAATGGAAGGTAGACAGTGGTTGGACACCGATGAAGAACCCGTTCAATGACGGTCCGCATGGGGTGGACGGTACAGATCCGGTGTATGGCTCAATTACAACGCAAGGCGCGCACTATTTCAGTGTAGCTGATGTGGATGGAGACGGCAAACAGGAGATTGTATACGGCTCGGCCACGATTGATCATGATGGCAGTGTGCTGTACAGCTCCAAGGACCTGATGCCTGCGGAGAGCGCTGCTCCGGGAACGATTGCGCGTCTGGGCCATGGGGATGCGCTTCATGTAGCGGATATTGATCCAGACCGTCCGGGACTGGAGATCTTTATGGTGCATGAGGGTGGTCCTTGGGCGCCATACGGATATTCCCTGCGGGATGCGAAGACTGGTGAAGTGATCTATGGCGGATACACTGGTAAAGACACTGGACGTGGCATGATCGGTGATGTGGACCCAACCCGCCGTGGGTTGGAGACATGGGCTGTAGGATTGTGGACAGCCAGCGGTGAGAAAATAAGTGATAAAGCCCCTGGCACCAATATGAACATTCGCTGGGCTGCTGATATGACAACTCAGATCGTGGACGGTGCCATCGATGTCACACCTACGATAAAGGATTGGAATCGGGGCACGCTGCTGACCGCAACCGGAACATTGACCAACAATTATACCAAGGGTACGCCATCTCTCGTAGCGGATATCTTTGGGGATTGGCGGGAAGAGATGCTGGTCAGAACCGAAGACAGCTCGGCGATCCGCATCTATCTGAGCACCGAGAAGACAGATCGCAAACTGTACACGCTGATGCATGACGCGATGTATCGTGTCGGCATTGCTGGACAGAACAGTGGATACAATCAACCGTCTTACCCATCCTTCTACATGGCATCGGATATCGACTGGTCGAAGGTTACACTGCCCAAGTTCCACACGCCCAAGTCGGGGAAGGGTGGAAAGTGAGAAGTAAGACATGATAGGTGATAAGTGATAAGTGATAAGTGGCCCAAAACACAGATGATATGATCCTCTGAAGGCTGGGCTTGAAGAACGTAATACCCGTATGGTGATATAGCGGAACTCTGGAGTAACCTCGGTGCGTTTAGGCGTACGGGAGGTTACCCGGAGTTTTTTTGATATGGCTAGAACGACGCGACTGACGGCATCATCATTTCAAATGTTCTACGGATGCAAAATCATGAATGGTGTAATTCCCGTTCTCATGGATCAATGTGGTAATGGAGCATTCGGGAATCAGTTGACTTTGCATGGCTATAAAATCAGGATGCCAGCCATTAAGTTCATGCTCTGAAAATGTGTTTACGAGAAAATCCGTAATTAACCCGCCGTGAGTAACGATAACGATATAGCTATCTGGTGACTCTACATTCACCAATTCCATTAGGGAAGAGGCCAAACGTTCGCCTGCCTGCTTGGATGAGTCGCCTACGGGTGGGACATAGTCTGGATCATTTGTGCATCTGTCCCACATCGCGATAAATTCTTCAAAGGTTTGTTCAGGCAGGTCACCCCAGTTGGCGCGTTCCCGCAGACGCTGGTCCTCAGTCACTGTCACGTTTGTTTGGAGAGCAATATGCGTCGTTGTGTCGATTGCTCTTCGAAGTGGGCTTGCAATGATCTTGGTGACAGGTACATTAGACAAATAAAGTGCTGTTGACTTAGCTTGTACTACTCCTTCGGATGTGAGGGGTACATCTCCAATTTGCTTTTCTTTGACCCCATGTCTCACCAGAAAAAATGTAGTTTTCATCCCTCAAGACCTCCTGCTTTATAGATTGGATAAAAAATGATTAGATTTATAGCTAATTATATAATTATCTAATTTATAATCACAATGTTTTTCATTTACATGATGCTATACATGGCCAGGACTTGCTACAATGGAGAAAAGTGAGGATCGTTGCAACAACGGAGGTGCAGGGCATTGGAAGCAAAACATTGGACAGGCAGTCTGTTTCAGGAGAAACTGCGCTTGGAGGACTATGGACCGCGTTTCTATGCGTACTATTACAAGCAATGGGACAACTACCAGATGTCCTATCACGATCATGATTCCACGGAGATCATGTACATTATTTCGGGAATGTGCCGGGTCGATGTACAGATGCCGGATGGCAGCTCGGAACAGGCTGTACTGAAAAAAGGGCAATTCATTCTGCTGGATGCGGGGGTTCCGCATCGTCTGCTGGTGAAAGATGGCGTCCCGTGCCGCATGCTGAATGTGGAATTTGGAGTTGCCAGATCGGAGCCAGGGCAGCCTTCCATTCGCCAGCTCGCGCTGGAAGAAGAAGAAGTCCATGCTTTTCTAACACAAGATTCGCCTTATCTGGTACTGCCTGACCCGGAAGAGGTGTATCACATTATGAAAAGCCTGGTGCTGGAGCTGGATCAGCGCGGTCTGATGGAGCAGGGACGATCTTCTGCGCCCATGTGGATTATTCCGCCGGAGGAACGCTCACATCATCGCGAAGCCCGGGATCTGAAATCCCCTGAGCAGGGGACGCTGGTACGTACACTTTTTATCCAACTGCTGGTTAGGGTCGCACGACTTCGAGGGGAGATCAATCGAAGTGCGCTGGATCAAACGGAGCTGTATGTGAAACGTACGATTGAATTCATGCATCACAATATGGATCGCAATATTCAAATGAAGGATATAGCGGCAGCGGTGAATCTGCATCCGGGGTATTTGCACCGTATTTTTCGCCAGCACACGAAGCGCACGCCTACCGATTATCTCACAATGCTTCGAATGGAAAAGGCGAAGATGCTGCTGCAACAGACAGATATTCCAATTTCCGAAATTTCCGATTACGTGGGGGTGGGGAGCAGACAATATTTTCATATGTTATTCAAGAAATATACAGGCCGAACTCCGGTTGAATTCCGTTCCTTGATGGAGCGACATGTTAGTCATTATCCCGCTGAAGAATAAATCGTGCAGTTTATCTGGATAGTAAGGCGCGGCGGATACAAAAGTGAGGATTTTTGACAACCTCGTGGTGAAGTGGTCATGATTTTGATAACGCTTCCTTACAACCCGTTGCTACAATGATTTCAAGAAGTGAGATCATTAACCGGGACGAATATACTCGGATTACGGGAGGAACTGTGCATGTCGTTTAAAGTGGCATTTATCGGGGCAGGCAGTATCGGATTTACACGGGGGTTGCTGCGGGATTTGCTCGCGGTACCGGAGTTTAACAATATTGAGGTTGCTTTCTGCGATATCAATCAACACAATCTGGACATGGTTACCGAGCTGTGTCAGCGGGATATCCGCGAGAATGGACTGAATATTCAGATTCAGCCAACAACGGACCGGAGAGAAGCGCTCAAGGACGCGAAGTATGTGCTATGTACAATCCGTGTGGGTGGGTTGGAGGCTTTTGCAACCGATGTGGATATTCCGCTCAAATATGGGGTGGATCAATGTGTAGGGGATACATTGTGTGCAGGTGGAATTATGTATGGACAGCGCGGAATTGCCGAAATGCTCGACATCTGCAAAGATATTCGCGAGCAAAGCGCACCAGATGTGCTGCTCCTCAATTATTCCAACCCGATGGCTATGCTGACATGGGCCTGCAACAAGTACGGCGGTGTGCGTACGATTGGACTATGTCACGGCGTACAGCATGGGCATCACCAGATTGCGGAAGCGTTTGGACTGAAAATGAATGAAGTGGATATCGTATGTGCCGGAATTAATCATCAGACCTGGTACATCAAGGCGTCCCATGAAGGTAAAGACCTTACGGGCGATTTGCTCGAAGCCTTCGAAAAACATCCAGAGTACAGCCGAACCGAGAAAGTGCGGATCGATATGCTGCGCCGATTTGGTTATTACAGTACGGAATCGAATGGTCACCTTAGTGAATATGTGCCTTGGTACCGCAAACGTCCGGAAGAGATCATGGACTGGATCGACCTGGACAGCTGGATTAATGGCGAGACAGGCGGGTATTTACGCGTATGTACAGAGGGCAGAAATTGGTTTGAGACCGACTTCCCGAACTGGATGAAGGATGAGCCGATGCAATTTGTTGCAGAAAAACGCGGCGGAGAACATGGTTCCTACATTATAGAAGGGTTGGAGACGGGGCGCGTATACCGTGGACATTTCAATACCGTTAATAATGGTGTGATCTCCAACCTGCCGGATGATGCCATCATCGAAGCACCGGGATATGTGGACCGCAACGGCATTTCGATGCCACATGTAGGCGATCTACCGCTCGGTCCGGCTGCCGTGTGTAACGTAAGCATTTCCGTACAACGGCTTGCGGTTGAAGCTGCTGTACATGGTGACTACAAACTATTGCGTCAGGCGTTCATGATGGACCCACTCGTGGGTGCGGTATGTAATCCAAAAGAAATCTGGCAAATGGTCGACGAAATGCTGGTCGCTCAAGCCGAGTGGTTGCCGCAATATGGTGATGCCATTGCCGCTGCAGAAGCAAGACTCGCTGCGGGCAACCTGATTCCAACGAAGGAATATGAAGGTGCTGCACGTCTCAAAGTGAAAACCGTTGAAGAGATGCAGCAGGATCGCGATGCCGCCAACAAAAATGCGGGTGAATCGGATAAAGGGAAAGATCGCGAGAAAGTGCAGCAGTAGATAAAGATAGGATATACAACAACGGAATATAAATGGAAATATGATCGAAAGAAATAACGAAATATAAACAGTAAACAGGGCCCTCTCCGGTAGTGGAGGGGCCCTATTTGGTTTTATTTTTTCTCCACAACACGAACCACAAATGCAAAAGAAGTATCTCCCAGGCTGATCAGTGAATCTTGAGGGGAAGACCAGCGGACAAATGCTCCGTAATAATATGTCCCTGGTTCCTTGGGAAGTTGGAAGGTCCCACCCGTTGAAGTAATGGGTTGACTGCGGTTGTCCACATATTCAGAAATACTTATCTCATCCGGGGGGATATCTATGCCCATATCTATGGATACTTCCTCACCGGCAAGAACTGAGATCGGACTTTTGTCTTCAAAATTTAGGCTAGCGTAATCAGCGCACGTTCCACTCCAACAATAACTGCCCTGTACAGAAGGAATGGAGATGCCGCTTTTGCTCTTAATAATTGGTGTAGGCAGTTCCTGAGGTAAGTTGGGCTCCGGTTCATGAGCTTTCTCCTGTTGTGATCCCATTTCGCCTTCCTTTGGATTAGTTGTTGGGGGCGAGGCAGTTCCGTTTGTACCATTAATTGAAGTAGGATTACAGCCAGATAATGTCAGCAAAATTGTAAGGAACAACAGTGAGATCAACGTTCCCATAGTATTGTAGATTTTTATTGTATCCACCTCCCTAATATCTTCCAGACGAGAAGTAAGAGAAGAATGTTGCTTATATAAATGAGTATTTACTACACGATACATATTACATTTACAGACATAGTAATATGTATTATAGTATACCCAGGATTGAAGAAAGTCGGTGAATCTGGCAGATGGATGAGCAAGCGATTAACAGTGATCTAATTCGAGGCAACATTGACCCCATTATTCTGAGTGTACTTATACTGAAGGATAACTACGGCTATAGCATTATTAAGGAAATTTATCGCAAGAGTGGAGAACGGTTTGAATTAAAGGAACCGACGCTATATTCCAGTCTGAAAAGGCTGGAGAAGAGTGGATATGTGGAATCCTACTGGGGGGAAGAGACCCAGGGAGGACGACGCAAATATTACCGGATTACAATGCAGGGCCAGGAAGCTTATACACAGCAAGTTCAAGCTTGGCATGCAGCCAAAACATTGATTGATTGCATGATTATTTCCGGGGAAAAGGGAGATGAAGGGATATGACATTAGAAGCTCGCATTACCCGCCATGTGAATCGTCTTTTCAATCGCGCGCAGGATACGTTAGCCAATCGGGAGTTAAAAGAAGAGATTCACAGCAATCTTGCTGCACGAATTGAAGATTATTTGGAGCAGGGAATGGACGAAGAGCAGGCTTTTCAGACCGCTATTCTGCATGCAGCTGGTATAGATCAGATCATGAGTGACCATCGCAGGGTACAGCGTGTTCCTTATTGGACTGCGGTGTTGCAGTCTGCCTTGATCTATTGTCTTATCGCCTGGATCATTACTATTCCAATGAGAGTCATGATCCAAGGTGCAACCATTAACAACTTGCTCATGCTAATGAGTGTGATCGTGGGTGGAATGTATGTGTTTTATATGTTGAAAAATAAAAATACTTCGGCTGATCCAGTGGACATCACCGTAATTCGAACACCTGTGTTATTGCAGTGGACGCGCAGAGTGTGGTGGTTATGGGCAGGGCTCATCGTTGTGCTGTGGGGAACACAGGCTGCGCTGCGATTTGGAAGCAACATCTGGTATAGTCGTCCGATTCAGGTAGAAGGACCCTATCAATTTACGGTAATTACGATTGCTTTTGCCATACCTTTATTAAGTATTATTATTCCTTTAATCGTGCAGAGGGCGTATCGGGTTGTGGGCAAGTATGAGGTCGGTGATGTCATATGACGGGAAAGAATAAATGGATTATTGCACTGGTTATTCTCGGTATTTGTGGTGTCATTGTGGTTGAGGGTGTCGTTAATCCGAGAATAGAGGCCAAGCAGGCACAGTATGAAGCGGAGCAGCAAGATCCGTTAACCCATGGTTTTGCGGCATTAGCGAAATATCGCAGTGCTTATATGGGAGACTTCTCCAATCTCAGCCATTTAAATCAGGCCTTGCCTCTAAGCGACCAGTTGAATGGGTATCAGTTGTATCCAGAGACATTTACGGCTCAGATTAAATACAGGATGAACGCCAGTGATATGAAGCCCGAAGAGTTGGAACAAATCCTTGTATATAATGCTGCTGCCAATTTTGTATGGATTGATAATTTGGAGCATGTACTTTATTCATTTGAGGATGTTCAATATACTTTGAGCCGTGAAGCCGCCCAGCAATGGGCCGGAACGGAACTGAAGACGCTTCAGGAACCGGATAAGTGGGATGCATCGGTACGTAAGAAGCTAGTGGAACCGGCGCAAGTGAAAGAAGCTTTTTCACAAATTGTTGACAATTGACCGGAATAGATACGAATGAACTTGGCAACATGCTCGACTCTTCTCCCATGCTATGTTATTATAAGACTCTGATAACGTGGTAACGAACTAAAGCGTTTGGGTTTGGTTATAGACATGGAGGGGTTAGAGAGATGAGAAAACAAGCGATATTTCTATTATTGATCAGCATATGCATGATTGTTGTGGCGGGTTGTTCCAGCTCGGGAAGCAAGGATGATAATGCCATTATCGTGGGGATAGATGATAAATTTGCTCCAATGGGCTTCCGGGATGACAAGAATGAAATTGTTGGTTTTGATATCGACTATGCCAGAGCGGCAGCGGAGAAAATGGGGAAAGAAATTACGTTCCAGCCGATTGACTGGTCTTCCAAAGAATCGGAGCTGAACAGCGGCCGCATCGACCTGATCTGGAACGGGTACACGATTACGGATGAGCGGAAAGATAAAGTGCTGTTCACGAAGCCTTATCTGGAGAACAGCCAGGTTGCAGTTACATTGGCGGACTCACCGATTACGAAGCTGGATGAACTGGATGGCAAAAATGTAGGATTGCAGGCGCTGTCCTCTGCTGCAGATGCACTCGCGGCAAGTCCGCTGAAGGATAAAGTGAATGCGTCCGAGTTCCCGGACAATGTACTTGCGCTGACCGATCTCAAAACCAAACGTCTGGATGCAGTCATCATTGACGAAGTGGTCGCGAGATATTACATGTCGAAGGAAGAGGGCACATTCAAATTGCTGGATGAATCCCTTGCTCCGGAACAATACGGTATTGGTGTGAAAAAAGGCAATGAAGAACTGCTGAACCAGCTGCAAAAGGCATTGGATGAGCTGAATGCCGATGGAACAGCAGCCGAGATTTCCACCAAATGGTTTGGTGAAGATGAAGTTTTGAAATAGGATCAGGCCATTTGCCTGACATATGTAGTAAACAACATGACCCCGGATTCCAAAAAGGAGCAAGTCTCCTGCGGAATTCGGGGTTAACAGATTAGAGGAGCCGATTGCGATGAGCTGGGAGTATTTATTGGGCGTTATGAAGCCCATGCTTGAAGGGGCACAGACCACGATCTTTTTATTTTTGCTGGCGATTGTAGTGTCTGTACCACTTGGATTTGGAGTAACCTTATTGATGAAAAGCCGATTCAAGCCACTGGCGTGGATCGCTCATACGTATGTATATGTGATGCGGGGAACGCCTCTGATGCTTCAGCTGTTGTTCTTCTGCTTCGGTCTGCCGCTGCTTCCAGGCGTAGGGGAGTATCTTGTATTTGACCGCTTTACGGCGGCAGCGTTGGCTTTTATTTTAAATTATGGTGCGTACTTTGCCGAGATTTTCAGAGGTGGATTGCTCTCGATTGATAAAGGACAACATGAAGCTGCACAGGTACTCGGTCTAAGCAAATGGCAGACGATGACGAAAGTCATCATCCCACAGATGATCCGGGTTGTGCTGCCTGCGACGGCGAATGAATCGATTACGTTAATCAAAGATACGGCGCTGCTGTATGCTGTGGCTGTACCTGAGCTGCTGCATTACGCACAGGCCGCGGTAAACCGTGATTTCCGTCTGACACCGTTCCTGATTGCCGGTATTATTTATTTGTTGCTGACCATGGTACTCACCTTGTTCTTCAAGGCACTGGAGAAACGCTATACATTTGAGTAAAACGCGCACGAAACAGAAGTTTACGAAGTTATCCAATCTGATCAATTAAAGGACTGTCTGCATATGACACATATTATAGAAGTGAATCAATTAAGAAAATCATTCGGTACACTTGATGTATTGAAGCAGGTATCGTTCCACGTGGAGCCGGGTGAAGTCATTGCCGTGATCGGACCTTCTGGTTCTGGTAAAAGTACGATGCTGCGCAGCCTGATTCATCTCGAGGATATTTCGGGTGGCACCATTCGCATTCAAGGCCAGACGCTGGCTGAGAACGGAACATATGCGGGCGGCGCGGATATACGGAAGATTACCGATCGCATGGGCATGGTCTTTCAGCATTTCAACCTGTTTCCACATCTGACGGTACAGGCGAATCTGGAACTGGCACCGAAGACGTTGAAAAAAGAAAGCTCGGCGATCATCCGGCAGCGAAGTCTTGAATTGCTCGGTAAAGTAGGGCTGTCCGACAAGGCGGATGCTTATCCCGCCAATCTGTCCGGTGGACAGAAACAGCGCGTAGCGATTGCGCGCGCACTGATGATGCAGCCCGACATTCTGCTGTTCGACGAGCCGACCTCGGCACTTGATCCCGAGCTGACGGGGGAAGTACTGCGCGTCATCAAGCAGCTGGCGCAAGAGAATATGACGATGATGATCGTCACTCATGAGATGAGCTTTGCCCGCGATGTCGCGGATCGCGTCTTCTTCATGGATAACGGTGAAATTGCCGAGGCGGGACCTCCGGAACAGATCTTTGGCAATCCGAAACTTTCGCGTACGCGTACGTTTTTGCAGCGGGTGGAAGTGGAAGGGTAGAAAGTGGTTGGGAAAGTATGCAGGTGCGAATGCCAAGCTCACATGAAATCCCCGGGAGATTCGCACCTCAAAATTTGTCGAAAGGGTCCTATTTGTGACCTTTTGGCAATAGATTACTTGAATATAATGGGTTTCGTATATTAAACTAAATATAGTAAATGACAATATGACCGAAAACACGTAATTAGTATATATACATATGCTGTTGTTACGTGTTTTTTTCGCTGTCGCACTCCGTATGGAATGCGTGGATTGAAATTCCAGTGCAAATCTCACTGAGTACATCAAGCGCGGTCGCACTCCGTATGGAATGCGTGGATTGAAATCATTGGTTGACACCGTAGTCTGTCAGTTGGTTGTAGGTCGCACTCCGTATGGAATGCGTGGATTGAAATTACTTCAGAGCAGTAGTCGATGATATTTCTGAAGATACAAGCAGACGTTGCATGTCCCCTCTGTCTACACAAATATGCCCGTTCAGGTCTTTGTTATTATAAACACAATAATAAATATATAAAATTTATTACATATGGATATATTTGACATTATTTATAAGTATGTGTATGATTATTTCATACCAAATAAAGGAGTTGTTTGAATTATGAGGATGTTGAAAAACAAATTTTCTATCATTATGTTGGTGTCAGCAATGTTTTTTAGTTTAGTTGGTAGTACCTACGCTCAAGCTCAAAACTCTGTAGATGCGAATGGTATGACAAAAGAAGAAGTATTAGTTGCTAATCTGCTTATTGAGCATTTAAAAGTCGATGAAAAAACAGGGTTATTTTATTTCGTTGATGAAGCTCAGTTAAAGGAAACTATACTCAATCAAGCGCCTAATACCAGTTATGAACAGATAAGAAAAGATATTGACCAGGTTAACGGCCTCATTGAAGAAAACCAAAAAGACGGTCCAATTATTCAACCCTATGGCGCCTGTTCAACTGCATTGAGTCTAATTGGATTATTTCACGGCGTTCAAATGAATGCAGCAATGCTGATTTTGGGTGTTGCAACCACGCCAGCACTGTTCGCAATTACGGCGATAACAGGGGCTATATGGGTTGGAGGCTCCTTATTATGCCCATAGGGGGATAATTGATGAAAACATTCTTGGATCGTTATATAATTTCAACTAATTTCTTGTTATTACTAATAATACTTTCGCTGGCATACACACAATTTTACAGTAGTAATGTTTTACTGTATTTTTTCCTTGCAACTGTAACCAGTGCATCTACTTTTTTTGTTGAATTTCTATTTAACAAAGCAAATTATGAAAGAAAAATAAAAGCAAAAAGAATGGCCGTTTACATCATGCCTTTTAATATTATTATTTTTGCTGTAGCAACTTATTTTTTACAAGTTTGAAATCAGAGTTCGCTCGTTTCAATAACACTGCACTCCTTTATAAGAAATAGCTATACTTTTATGGCTTCAGGTTGTGGAGAAACCCCCTGTTTTTTGCAGGGGGTTTAAAATTGCCTTTTATTTCCTGTAAAATAAGTAGATCGTTTAAAAACGTTGATTTGGTTCAAGATCATCTAGGTGCAGGAGACGAAGACAGCGATATTGATTTCTATTATTGGTGAGTTTAATGAAGGCCGAGTCAGTGAATTTATGAAAACTACAGCTATGGCTATCTCAAGATCAATTAAGAGACGTATCCGTCAAACAGCCAAACGCCTTCGGGCGAACGGACGAAAGAGAACTCATATGCGATATTTCCTTCCGAACCTTTTGTCGTGATGTATTTGGCTATGAACAGCATGAAGTGGTCCGAATCCTTTTGGTCATAACCTCTAAATTCGAATTCATCCCACTGTATACCTTTATGGAAATTGACTTCATAGGAGTGGTCTGCATTATGAATAATCATGGTATTGCTATTTTTGGATATATCTACATTGGGTGAAGATACGGACTCAATATACGCAATATCTCCAGACTCCATAGCAGCGATCAGCTTAAACGTCATGTTTAGAGTTTCTCTTAAATTGTTTCTGAGCTCCTCGCTATGTACGTTCTCTTGAAGTTGAACGATCTGTTCCTGAAGATGAACGTTTTCTTCACGTAGTTCCTTGATGGTTTGCATATTTTCCTGATTAAGTTCCATCGACTTCAAAGCTTCGACAGACTTATCCGATCCACTGCAGCCTGTCATCAAAAAAGTAACCGACAATAGTAAAGGTGCAAACTTATACATAATAAACCTCCTTATCCTTAAATTAGAATATCATAATTTTTGTGTTCATAGGTGCTCCGTGTTTCCGGTCAAATAAGTAAATATATTTAATAAAATCAGAAAATTTACAAATAATGGAGCATATTTTCCCAGCTAATCAAGTATAATGAGACTACTTAATAAACAGGGAGGATTTACCTTTGGACCAACGTCAGCATGATGCAGATCGTTATTATAGCGATCCGCTTCCGCCACCACCTTATGTAGTACCCAAAACCAATGGCAAGTCTATCGCAGCGCTTGTCATGGGGATTTTGTCAATCATGATTCCATACTTGGGGTTTCTGATTGGAATTGTTGCTATCATATTTGCATCTATTTCTCTTAAAGAAATCAAGCTTCGCATGGAACAAGGAAGAGGACTCGCCATTGCCGGTCTCGTCTGTGGCATCATTGGCACGGCAATTTATGCGATTATCTTTTTGTTCCTGCTGGTTGCATTTCTCGCATTCTCCAGCGGCGAGATTTCTTCATATTAGGATATGAGGAATGAGGAAGGGCGATCTGCATTTGTCTCCTCACTAAAAAAGCAAGGCCGTGTATAAGCAAACACCCGCTGTGTTCAGACGTGGGCCTTGCTTATACACATGCCTTGCTTTTTATTTTCCCATTTTATACGTGAAGTGCTGCCTCACCGCTTACTTCTTCGACCTCACTCGTACGATGCACCATGAAATAGGTGAAGGTAGCCGCCAGCCCAATCACAGCAAAGATACACAGTATTCCGATCTGGTCCCATGCCACACTGAACTGTCCACTCGAAATAACAGCTTTATACCCGGTTACCGAATAGGTCATTGGCAGCCATGGGTTGAAACCTTTCAGCCAATTTGGAATGAGCTCCAACGGGAACGTACCTGCACTGGTGGTCAGTTGGAAGATTAACATGAGGATCGCCAGGAAGCGTCCGGGATTCTCTAACCAAGTAACCAGAGCCTGAATGATGTACATGAAGGTCAGGCTTGTAATGAAGCTGAACAAAAGGAACAAAGGCACGCTTTGAACTTCCAGTCCCAAACCGGACATGACAAGCCATGAAGCGAGCAGGGACTGCACAGCACTCATGATCGTGAACGCGAGTGTTCTGCTCACAAAACGATTCCAGCCACTCGCATCGGCAACCGAGCTGCTGCGTGTGGGCACAACTAACGTTGCAATCAATGCCCCAACAAACAGCCCTAATGACAGGAAGTATGGCGAGAATCCTGTTCCATAGTTGGGCACTTCGTTATGTTTATGTTCATCCACCTGAACGGGCTCTGCGTACATCGTTACGAGTTCATCCGTCTTTTTCACACTGCCCGTTTGATCGGCGGCATCATTCAGTTTGGTGGCAAGCTCACCAGAGCCGTCGGTCAACTTGGCGGTACCTTCTTTTAAATCTCCTGCGCCATTATCCAGCTTGCGGGAACCGTCTGCGATGGTGGTGATTCCATCTGAAAGTTGGTTCAATCCATCAACCAGTTTCCCTGCACCTGCGTTTAATTGACTCGAACCCTCTGAAAGTTTAGCTCCACCAGCGGCAGCCTCAGACAATTTGGCGTTGAACTGCTGGAGGCCAGTCGCAAGCTGACCCTGTCCAGCGGACAACTGCGTTGCTCCTTCTAAAAGCTGCTGCTCACCCTGCACTAACTGGCTGCTGCCTTGATACAGCTGCTGTTGTGCAGCTTGCAGGCTTTGGCTGCCTTCGAGCAATTGCTGTCCCCCTTGATATACCTGTTCGCTACCAGCGGCAACAGCCTGGCTTGCTGCCAGCAACTGCTGTACACCCGGGTTAGCAGCTAACTCTGGATTGGCCTCAGCTAATTGAGCAAGACCTTGCGCAACGGCCTTGGCTCCTTCACTTACTTTGCCGCTGCCTCCGACTGAATTCTGCAATCCTGCAGTCAGCTTGGCACTGCCTTCCTCGGTTGCTGCCAGTCCAGCGTCCAATTTTGCGGCTCCTTCCTGAGCAGATTGAATCCCAGCCTGTAACTTTTTGCCGCCAGCTTCAGCCTGTGCTGCTCCGTCACCAAGCTTCGTACCTGCTGCCGCCAATTGGGACAAACCGTTGGAAAGGGAGCTGGCTCCCGTATGAAGCTCATCAATTCCCTGAGCCAAGATGCTAGTGCCTTCTTTTAAAGGGGCAATACCTGTTTCAAGTTTGTCGGTTCCATCGGCCAGTTTGGACAGGTTCTCTTTCAGCTTGGAGGCACCTTCATCCAGCTTGACCGCACCCTCGTTGATCTGACCTGCGCCATCTCCGGCATCTGCCAAACCACTAGAGATTTTCTCCACCTGATCCAGCAACGTTTCGGTATAGGATTCCGTCACTTTGGCAGAGACTTTGGATTTGATCTGTTTGACCGCCGTCCCGCCAATCTGACCCGCGAGGAAGTTGTATCCTTCATTGGGTTCATAGATCAGCTCTGCCGGCTCGGGATGGTCATCCATTAGCGTGGTTGCTTTCGCGGAAAAGTCCTCCGGAATAACAATTGTCATATAATATGTGTTGTCTTCCATGCCTTGTTCGGCTTCTTCACGTGTCACAAATTGCCAGTTGAAGTCGTCACTTTTTTTCAATTCATCGACCAGATTCTGTCCAACTTCCAGCGATTTGTCATTGTAGGTTGCCCCCTGATCCGTGTTGACCACGGCGACAGGCAGTTCATTCATTTTGCCGTAAGGGTCCCAGAATGCATTGAGGAACAGACCGCTATACAGCACCGGAATGAACAGCACCACGAGAATAGGAATAAATACTTTTGGTTTCTTGAAGGCGGATTTCAAATCCTGCCCAAATACAGTGAATGATTTCATCATGTTCTCTCCCTATCATTACGCTACTCTGTTGCTATATCTATCTCTTTCTCTAATTTCTAAAAGGATTCAGCCGCTCATCTTTCTTTATGTAGGGGATAATCCACTTTTGAGAAAGAGGCCCACGAAATCCTTGATCTGATCCTTGTGCAGTGAAGGATGCGCTTTGTTCCAATCGGATGTTAAAGTGACATACAGCTTCAGCAGGACAAAAGACACCAGTCTGGAATCGTCCTCGCGAATCTGCTGTAGTTCCATGGCACGTCTTACTTGGCGCTCTAAATATTCAAGAATCGCAGTCTCTACTTTTTGCAGACCTTCTTTCGCCTGTGGCGTACCGAACTCGTTCACCTCTTGAAACAGCTTGATCAACAGCTCATGTTCCTCTCTATACTCCAGCAAAGAGTCCATGCTAAGGTGTACGTTGTCCAGAAATGAATTCTCTTCCTTAACCGTTTGTTCTGTAATCTGCTTCATATCAGCAATGATGGAGTGGAGAATCTCCCCGAACAGTTCTTCTTTATTTTCAAAAAAATTATAGATCGTTCCCTTGCCCACATTCGCAAGTCTGGCAACCTGCTCCATGGTTGTTGCTTTGTAGCCAAACAGAGCGAATGATTTTTCAGCCGAGTCAATGACTTGCTGCCTTCGATCGATTGTTCTCATAGCAAATCCACCTCCTAGTCGTATGGAATGTTAAAGGGTAAACTCGAAATTGACTAAATTACTTATCCGGTCAATTGGTCGTTTATAACTGTAGCACTCGAACAGGCAGAGTGGATGTGATCTTTGTCATAATGTACATGGGAGAGTGAAAATGTTTTTCAGGAGAATCAGTATGTGACTTAGGCAGGTGACGAATGTGATGCTCACATGAAAACCCTGGGGGATTCGCACCTCAGATTTTGTCGAAAAGGGGTATTTTTTGCCTTTTGGCAAAAGACAGACAGGAATAGATTTAATTATGATATGGAAAGTCATAGAATAATAGTGAAAAAACGTGTTTTAGATGGATCAGATCGTTAAGATACGTGTTTTTTCGCTGTCGCACTCCGTATGGAGTGCGTGGATTGAAATGTTTCTGAATCGTTGGGTGCAAAAGTGACTTACAAGTCGCACTCCGTAAGGAGTGCGTGAATTGAAATCTTTCTAGCAGGCACTTCAGAAGCGTTTTCCAATTCCTGATGAAGCTTTTCGTAATGAAGGTTTTTCCAATGCTTGTGTACTGTTCCGGTACATTAGCAGGCAATATTCTGCTTGTTACAGATCGACGGGGCATCATTTTACGTCTAATTCCTGCGATCATAACATTAATTTATCGCCAAAATGTCGGATATTTCCTATGTTTAATCAGGTTGTTGTATAGCAAGGCAACGCACACAATAATAATAGAACCGATTAACACAGGAGTGAAAAGAAAAGACCAGGAGCTTGCGGCTGTGATCACAACGATTGGATTCGCACCTGCAGGAGGGTGTGTGGTTTTGCTTATGATCATCAAAGCAATCCCTAATCCAACAGCTAAAGATATAGCCCAAATCCCTTGACCTATCCAATGATAAACAGTCAGTCCACATAGAGTTGTAATGAAGTGCCCACCGATAATATTCCGTGGTTGCGACACAGGAGCCTCGGGAAGTCCAAAAGCCAAAACACAGCTAGCTCCAAAAGGAGCCATCAATAAAGATATTTGCAATCCTTCAGAAAGACTCATTAACATAAATATCGTAATAAAACCACCTGTAAAAGCAACAACAGCATGCCACAGGCTTATCGTTAGTGGGGAACGAGTATCGGTTGAAAATTTGTTCATATAAGATTTTAGATTTTTATACAACATGACTACTCCTCTACAAATGTTTTCATCTACATTTCAGAGTATACATGAAGACCGGGCATCTATATAATGAATAATGTCGATGATCATTATCTAATAAATAGATGGAGTGTATATAATGCTAAACCAATTAGATGGCAAATATATGTATACTTTTTTAAAAACATATGAGCAACGAAATATAAGCAAGGCTTCTATTCAATTAGGCTACTCCCAATCTACTGTTACCAACCATATTCATATTCTTGAAGAGTTATTGAATGTACAATTGTTTCACAGAACGATTAACGGTGTAGTTCCAACCGATAAAGGAGAAATATTTGCAAAATATGCTCGAACATTTTGGCAACTAACACAAGAGCTATATGATGAAATCAATGAGATTAGCGGTATCGTTAAAATTAAAGCTTTGGAATCGTTCTGTGTGACCCATTTTTCCAAACCTATCGTCGATTTTTTAGAACGGTATAATACTACTGAGATCAAATTAACGACGGGTTTTCATCAAAGCATTATAGACGATGTAATCAATCAAAAAATCGATTTTGGTATTGCTCCTGTTGATCCTAAACTTAATCAAATTAAGTGTACGCCTATTTTTGAAGAAGAATTTGTTTTTATTGGATCTAACCGCGTAACCGATGAGAGGCTGTTCAGTCATGAAATTAAAGTGATTACCTTTGGAAATAATTGCATTTATCAATCGGTGGCTAACAAGGTTTTACTCGATCAAGGCAAATTTGATTACAAAAATATTGAATATGCTAGTCTGGAAATGATCAAGCAGACGGTGCTTAATGGAACCGGTATTGCATTAGTTCCCAAATGCTCAGTTGAAAATGAGTTATCCTCAAACACACTGAAAATTATAAAACTAGGTGATCCGATCATCATTAGTCATAATATCATTGAATTAAAATCTAATAAAATGAACGAAATTTCAAGCTTGTTCAAACAATTTATAATAGAGCATTTCAACCCGTACTTTAGCTAATCTCAAATGGGTTGATATAAAGAGTTTGCATTATCTGTATTGATTGAAAATGTGATTTTTGTGAGTTTAATCTTATAGTGTGAATTGATGTGCCTTCGTATCTATCAATGGATCGTTCAGATTGTTGATTGCCATGAGTTCCATCTGAGCAGGTGCGAACCCCAAACTCACATGATTTCCCTAGGAAATTCGCACCTCAATTTTTGTCGAAAGCGTCCTTTGTATGACCTTTTGGCAACAGGTAAGTAGGATTTATGCTGATTTTTCAGCAAAATTGATAGTGTAACTCTTTCGAATGATCGTAAATATGTAATAATATATGAATATTCTAACTTCATCGTCGCACCCCGTATGGAGTGCGTAGATTGAGAATAACGTTTCTTTTTAAATTATCTTTGTATCACATTGGGTCTTACTGCTGCATTAAGGATATAACGAAGATCTCACGATTATCATGGGTATTTTCGAATGGAAGTGCAAAGATAGTGGAGTTCCATAATAGAGTCTTACCTTTCCTATGCTAAGCATGGATAAGTGGGTAAGATTTTTTTTGTTTAAGAGACATAATAAGATCTAGGGGAAATTCCGAAACTGAAATATTGTATTAAATGCAGCATATTTTAAACTATTTTGTTAGACAAATAGGTTTGACTATGGTAGAAAAATCAATATAATGTTATTAATTGTAAAATAAGGAGGGAGGGTATGTCGAGGTATTATGATGGATACGGATTAGACTCGACTGTGACACTACTCAGAATAGCTTATGATTTAAATCATTGGAGCGAAATAATTAAACTAAGCGAACCGTTATATGATGAATCCATAAGAATTTACAATTTGAATATGCTAGTTGGAGAAAGGTACACCGAAGAGATACACACAGATCGTGTAATTGTTTACTATATAGGCTATGCTCTATTGATGCGGGGAATAGCTCATCAAAAATTATTGGAATTTGAAAAAGCCAGAGAATGTATTAATAGTTATGGTAATCTCAAATGGTTAAGAAGCACAGATGCAGAAACGCTAAATGAAATTAAATATTATACAGAGATTTCTAAAGTTAATTTGATGGTGCTAGATTTATTGGAAGGTAAAGCAGAGGCTTTAGATGAATACCTATCATTTATACTGCAAAGTAAGGACGAATTGATTTCTGGACTCTTAACATTACTTGAGGCAAATCGATTAAGTGGATTGCCAATAAATAATTTTGAGAGTTTATTTGAAGAGAATATACAGGCCATAAACTGGAATGGAATTCCTGATGTGGATGCTTCATATTATCTGAAATTCAGTTATGAGCTTTCAATGTACTACGGAAGAAATGGGAGAAACGACCAGGCGGTACGAGTATTATTAAATTGTGCTTCAAGTCATATGTAAATACAATTCCATTTTGGTATACGTTGAATAAGAAACAAGAGCTTTTCTAAATGAAGAAACAAATGCGCATTGACGTAGCAATCTCACATTCACCTTGCCCGTGGTGACGATAAAGCTTGAATAGTGATTAGCGGTAGCAGATTTTAGGGGTGCTATCGCTTTTTTGTGTCCCAATATGTAGGCCAATTATGACAATTCCATACTTGAGGATAATATGACTACTTCGTATGAAATCAATTTTCACCTTTTTTTAAAATATGCTTAGTTTTACTTCACAATATCAATTCTAAAAACTGTTGTTAGTAAGCGACAAATTCTAGGTCGTAGACCCTACGGTAATTTGATCGTATTATTGATTTCACGGTAATCCATGCAAAAAAGAGCCGTATAGTTAACGACCCTTTTCGTTTTTGGGTATGTATTCAAGGAGATCTCCTGGTGTAATCCCAAGCCCATAACAGAGGGCACCGAGAGTATCATAGTCAATACGTTTTGTCGCGTTACCGGCCAATGACGTGATTGTATTACGACTTACACCTGATAATTCTACAACGTCTTTGTTTTGCAATCCACGCTCTTTCATAATGTCACCTAGACGGCAGCGAATAACTAATTCGTTCAAGAAGATTCCTCCAATAAAATAATTGCACAATATGTTGACATGTTGACGTCCGTATGAGTGCGTGGATTGAAATAACGAATAGTCAAAACTATGGTTGGTACTGGTTCAAGTCGCACTCCGTATGGACTGCGTGGATTGAAATAACTTCTCCATTGCTTTAGGAGTGACTTGATAGTTGTCGCACTCTGCATGAAGTGTGTGTATTGAAATTTGTTTGCGTTTATGAACGATCAGCAAAATACTTATGGAAAGCGAAACGTGTTCTTTCAAAAGTACCCAAATACAAATAAGCCGGAGGGGCATGTTGGGCTGCACTCCGGCTTATTTGTATTTGTAGAGATTCATCCTGCTTGGAGTTAAGCTAAATTAGCTCTTGCAATCATCCATAATTAAAGATATATTATTAATTAATTAACTGATCATTTAATTAATTAAGGTGTATTAGAGAGGGGAATACATTTGGCAAGACCCATCAATGAAGAAAAAAGGCTGGAGCGTCGTAAAGAGATTCTAAAAGAAGCTGTTGTCCTGTTCGCAGAAAGTGGATACTCCAATACCACAACGGCTATCATTGCGAAAAGTGCAGGAGTTACTTCTGGAACCATTTTTCAATATTTCCCTAGCAAAGAAGCTTTATTCTATGCCGCTGTTCTTGAGCCGCTTGCTGATATTCAGATGAAATCAATTGCTTGTCTACAACAAGAGGGAACGCCGGGCGCATTGATTAAGAACATGGTGAAAGAACAATTCAACCATATCTACTTCTATACCAATGAATTGCGGCTTGCCCAATCTATCTTAGGACAACGAGAAAGATTCCCTGAACTTACACAGGAGGTCCTTGAGAGTATTAAGGTAATGACAGATGAGATCGAAGGTGTCTATGCCAAGGGACAATTAATGGGAGAATTCAACAAAAGCTTTTCTCCAGCAATGATTTCTCGTGCCTATATCTCTTTCTTAAATGGAGTGGCCTTAACTCTTGGAGAAAGTATTATTCATCATCCCGAGTGGGAAAATCTGAAGGCGCATGCCTTTTATTTGTTCGCACCCACACACCTATAGAAAAACTGGAGGAGTCAGATTGAATCAACCATCATTAGAAACCAATCATAACGTTCGTGTGAAAAAACGTAAGAAAATTCTATGGAGCCTAGGAATCGTGTTTTTGCTTGTGGTGGCTCTTATATTTTTTATATCGTTTAAAGTAGTAGACACCTTGTTGCACCATCCTAGAGACACGAATGTTAGCTACGAATTGAATATCGATAAAACTCCCTACGAAGAGGTCGAGTTCAAGAGTTTGAAAAATGATAACACGATTAGAGGTACTTTCTTTCCTGCACATGCTGGTGTTAAATCAAGCGATAAGACGATTATTATCGTCCATGGATATACGAGCAATCGTTTAGTCAAAGGGCGGACACCGAAGTTAGTAGAACATTTCGTTCCAAAAGGCTACAATATATTAGCATTTGATCTCAGCTCGCAAGGTAAATCCGAGGGTGATTTGATTACACTTGGTCTCAATGAAAAATACGATTTGCTGGGAGCCGTAGACTATATAAAATCCAAGGATCATGCGGGTGATAACATTGGAGTGATCGGCTTTTCAATGGGCGCTGCTACTTCATTGCTGGCCGCGAGTGAAAGTGATGACATCCAAGCTGTAATCGCGGATAGTCCGTTTCGCAATGCCGGTCTATTTCTGAGAGAGGGTCTGCCTTTCTTTTCAGGTTTACCTGCGTTCCCATTCAGTTATACATCGACCTGGATGGCCAATTGGGTCTATAAGGTTGATCTTGATTCCGTATCTCCTATGGATGCGGTAAAAAAGATGCAAGACAAGCCAGTAATGCTCATCCATGGTACTGGAGATCAGCAAATTAGTTATAAAAATACAGAAGTGATTTATGAGTCCTTAAAAGATAATCCAAGCGCAGAAGTATGGTATCCGGAAAATACAGAGCACATCGATGCGATCAACCACTACCCCACTGAATATTTCCAAAGAGTAGATCGTTTTTTGTATGAGTATGTAGGAAAATAAATGTAGTCCTAGAGAGCTGACTAGTAGAAGGGCTTTCTAACGAGGTGAAAAACCATAATATCAAGCATGTTCAGCCTATAGTGGGAAAAACCGCTATAGGCTGAATTTACATAAACTACATTTTTTTAGCCCGGAAGCGTTGAACACCAGGGCTGCTCTCACCTAAAGAAAACACAAGTGAACGAAAAGACAGTCCATTGTTGCTCTCTCACAGGAACGCTAAGATGAAGTTGTTAAAGCGTTTACATTACGTGGTGAAAGGGAGCTGAACTCGGATGCCAGAAATTTCAATCAGGCTGTATGAAGGCAGGACGGATGAGCAAAAGCAGGAGATCGTGGAGGTGTTCACTCGTGAGCTTTCACGTATTATCGATCGTGAGCCGGAGTACATTTCCGTTGAATTCAATGAAATCCCATGGGACGAGAATGTTCCTGATAATTTGAGAAACATGCAATCACAGAAGCAGGGAGGGGAGAAGACGTGAAGCCGGCGGATATCGCGCCGCCAAGCCGGGGAACAGCCAGACTTAATTCGTCTGGTCTGGGCACCCGGCTCGGAGATACGGGACGTTATCTGTGGCGATACCGGATACTATATCTGCTCTCGGTACCGGGCATCCTGTATTTTTTCCTCTTCAAATATGTACCTCTGTTCGGCTCGGTCATTGCTTTTCAGAATTACAACATTTTCAAAGGCATCACCGGAAGTGATTGGGTAGGTCTGGAGCATTTTCAGAAGATGTTCAGCCATTATGACTTTTTGCGGATTCTCAATAACACCATTCTGCTTGGACTATATGATCTCGTAATTGCATTTCCGGTTCCCATCCTGCTGGCGATTTTGCTGAATGAGGTGCGGATGATTGTGTTCAAGCGTTTGCTGCAAACGATTGTATACATGCCTCACTTTCTGTCCTGGGTCGTCATAAGTGGTATTTTCATGGGGATTTTCTCGATGGATGCCGGGGTGGTGAACAAGGCACTTGGATTTCTGGGGATGCAGCCAATCTACTTTCTTGGGGAAGACTCATACATTCGTTCCATTCTAATCGGTTCCGGAATCTGGCGCGACTCCGGGTACGGCACAATTATTTTCCTGGCTGCCATTGCGGGCATCAATCCCGATCTGTATGAGGCGGCAGAGGTGGATGGAGCCGGACGTTTGAAGCAAATATGGTCGATTACCCTGCCATCCTTGCTACCGACGATTATGATTCTGCTGCTGCTGCACATCGGGAAGTTCCTCGATCTGGGCTTTGAGCGGGTGTTCGTATTCCTGAATCCGCTCAATCTGGAATCCGGTGAAATTCTCGATACGTACATCTACAAAGCCGGGCTTCTCTCACAGCAATACAGCTATACAACGGCCATCGGGTTGTTCAAGTCCGTTGTTGGCCTGATGCTTATTCTACTGGGTAATTTTTTCAGCAAAAAAACAACCGGCGAAAGCCTGTATTAGGAGGCGAGATAGATGCGTACCCCCAGTGTCCGTTACCGTATATTCCGCATTGGAAATCTCGTTTTTCTTACGCTGCTCTCGTTGACGATGATTCTGCCTTTCATTAATGTGCTGGCCCAATCACTCAGCAGCTCGGAAGCGATCATGGGCGGAAAGGTCAGCTTCTGGCCTGTTGCTTTTACCTGGATCAATTATGAATATGTATTCGGCGATGCTTCGTTCTGGCGGGCATTTGCGGTATCGGTTGGGGTGACACTGTTCGGGACGCTGATCAATCTCGCCGCAACGGCATCGCTGGCCTATCCCGTTTCCCGTCCAGAGTACAAAGGGCGCTCGCTGGTTGTCATGTTTGTTCTAGTGACCGTTGTATTCTCGGCGCCGCTCATTCCGAACTTTATCCTGATGAAGGAACTGCATCTGGTCAACAATCCGCTGGTACTGATTGTGCCAGGAGCGATTAATGCCTTTAACTTTTTCGTCATGCGCTCGTTCTTCGCACAGCTGCCGGGTGAACTGATCGACGCTGCCCGCATCGATGGCTGTGGGGAATTCGGTATCATCTGGCGTATCGTCATTCCATTGTCCAAACCGGCCATGGCATCACTCGGCATCTTCTATGCGGTTGGCCACTGGAATGCCTACTCCACCGCGCTATATTATCTGAATGATCCGGCCTGGTGGCCGATCCAGGTAACACTTAAGAAACTGTTTGAAAGTGACGATATTTCCGTCGATCCGGGCTCTGCCGTCTATAGCACTCTTGCACATACATCGCCGGAAGGCATCAAAATGGCAACGATCATCATCGCCACCTTACCGATTATTATCATTTACCCTTTTCTGCAAAAGCATTTTGTAAAAGGAATCATGGTCGGCTCCGTCAAATCTTAAGTACAAGAAGCATACAGATCTGACGGAAACGGGGGAATGGCGATGTTCAGAATCTTGATTACGGACGATGAGCCGATGATTCGGATGGGTCTGGCGAAGATGATCAAGCAAGCGGGGCTGTTCGACTGTGAGATTCGGCAGGCAGCACATGGGGAAGAGGCACTGCAGGTGGTTGAAGCCTTTCGGCCACACATCCTGTTTACGGATATCCGCATGCCAACGATGGATGGTATCGAGCTGTGTCGACGTTTATCCGAGCAAGGAAGTACGATACGCATTATTGTGGTCTCCGGTTATTCGGACTTTGAATATGCAAGAGCCTGTATGGATTATGGGGTAAAGCGATATCTGCTGAAGCCTGTGGGACGACAGGAGCTTCATGAGCTGTTACTCAAATTGCTTGCGTCTGAAGAGGAAAAACCTACGGTTTCCCTTGTACCCGTGAGGGAGCTGAATGATTGGGCGATGCGCCTGGAAGAGGCCATATGGGAGTTACGGCAGTCCGATGTGACAGAGCTGCTCGCAGCATGGTCTGGTCGTTATCCGGCATATTCCTTGATGCCTGAACAGACAGCGGAGCTTTTTCAGGAATTGCTCGAATTGATTGTGGCCCGAATGAATGCACGTGGCAACGGAACGATGAGTACGTCCTGCGAGATTAATGTAAGCGCTTCCTCTAAAGAATGCTTTGAGACTCTGGGCAACGAGATTCACAGATTAATGAAGACGATCAAGGAAAAGCGCAGCGGCAAGCGCAAGCATCCGGTAGAAGAAGCAAAAGCCTATCTGGAGAAGCATTTGCGCCGTGAAGTATCGCTGGATGAGATTGCAGCCAAGCTGGGGCTTAACCCATCCTACTTCAGCCAGCTGTTCAAACAGACGACAGGTCAGACCTTTATCCAATACCGGATACGCAGCAAAATGGAACTGGCCAAGCGCATGCTGGAACAGCCGGGTAACCGGATTACGGATATTTCCTACGAAGTGGGGTATGCGGATCATCCCCATTTTACGAAGACGTTCAAGAAGATTACCGGACTGACACCGTCCGAGTACCGCAGTAAGTTGGGCATTGAGTGATGAAGCGCAGCCTGTCGATCCGCCTGTTCTTTCATTTTGCCATTGTAATTACGTTGTCCCTGTCCGCCATCGGCTTGTTTACCTATACCTATGCTTCAACCGAAATGAACGATCAGCTTGCGGACAATATCGCCCAAACGATGCGTAATACGGCGTACCAGACCGACCTGTATTTGCAAAATTATGATCGGGCCACGTACTCCATTCTGGCGAGTGGAAGTGTTAAGCAATTTCTGGACATGAATCCGGAGGATAGTTATGCCTATTACGAATACAGTCGTCAGATCAAAACGAACGTGTTCCCGCCTGTTTTTATGTTATATCCGCAGATCAAGTTTCTGTATGTTATTGGGGAAAACGGACGTGTTGTGATTGACGACAACCAGAATTCAGCGGGTATACCGGATATGGACGCGGCTCAGCAGTATAAGGAGTTGCTGGCCGCAACGCCTACAAACGGTGAATCCACATTGCTTACACGCAGTATTCGCAGCGAGCAGAGTGCCAATGTCATTACGATTGCGCGCCGGATCAGAGGAGTGTCCTCCTATACCCCCAACGGCGTACTGGCGATGGAAGTGAATGTGCTGGAGCTTGACAAAATATGGGGAGAACTCGACCTCGGCCAGGGCGGCTATCAGTATGTGTTAGATCAGAACGGAACGGTTATATACACACCCGGTGAGGCAGAGGCGCAGACAGCGATGCCATCCAGCAGCGTAAACAGACTTATGCAAATGGAGGCAGGCTCGCTTGAACTGAACACGGATGGCACCAAACGGCTGTTCATTTCGGAGCTGTCCGAGTATTCTGGCTGGCGCTTTGTTGCTTCCGTGCCCCTGGAGGAGCTTCAACGACCCATTGCAACCATTCGCTCAACCACATTGTGGGTTGGTGCAGGAACACTCCTGGCTGCACTAGTCGTGGCCTATCGAATCGGCGCTTCACAGGTGGAGCCCATTCGTGTGCTGATGAACGGAATGAGACAGACCGAGAAGGGAATCTGGAACAAGGTGGAGATGAAGGAAAGGCGCGATGAAATCGGCGTGTTGATTCGCAGTTATAATCTGATGGTCAGCCGCTTGTCGGACATGATTGAGCGTGTGTATGAATCGGAACTGCGCCGTCAGAAATCGGAGATCGAGCTTCAGCAGGAGGCGCTGGAACGGCACCGTGCGGAATTTCAGGCACTTCAGTTGCAGATCAATCCGCATTTTCTCTACAACACCCTGGAGACGATCAAATGTTATGCCGTTGTACAGGATTCAGAAGAAATTACGCAAATGGTGGAATCAATGGCCCATATGCTCCGTTATTCCATTCAGACGAACTTGGAGGAAATCACGGTTGCGAATGAACTGAAACATGTGCTGGCCTACCTTTCCATCATGAAGCATCGCATGGATCGGGAACTCGAAGTGGAGGTCATCATTAGACCGGATCTGTTGTTGGAGAAAATGGTTCGACTCACCCTTCAGCCGCTGGTGGAAAATGTGTTACAACACGCTTTTCCGCGAGGCATGGAGCCCGGTCACTTTATCCGAATCGACGCTCGGCGTCTTGAAGATCGCTTTCTTGTCATCGTTCAGGATAACGGCATGGGCATGAGTGAGGAACGCTTGGAGAAGCTGCGTCGACGTCTGGAATTGAACCGCCTGGCAGGCGAAGATTCCGATGATGTGTACCATCGCGGGGGCATCGGGCTCATGAATGTCCATCGCCGAATTCAGCTGGTATTTGGAGAAACGTATGGCTTGATGATTGAGAGTGAGCAAGGATTGGGAACGACCATTACGATGGCGCTTCCGGCGGATCAGCATAGTAAGCGGATTTAATTGAACCTATAACAGGGAGGACGATAGAAAATGAATATTAACTTGCAGAACAAAATTGCGCTGGTCACAGGCTCTAGCGGAGGGATTGGGGCTGCCATTGCTGGGGCATTGGCTCGTTGCGGGGCAAAGGTGGCTGTGAATGGCCTGCATAATATGGATCGGGCTGAGGAGGTTGTGGCTGCAATTCGAGATGCTGGCGGTGAAGCAGCAGCATTTCAGGCAGATGTGACGAATACGGATGCGATTGAATCGATGGTTGGGGATATTACGCTCCGCTTTGGTGGTCCGATTGACCTGTTGATCAATAATGCGGGACATCTGGTGGAGCGGAGCCCCATTGAAACGATGAGCGAGGAGCTTTACAGCCGAATTATGGATGTGAATCTGAAAAGTGCCGTATTTGTCTCCAAAGCGGTCATTCCAGGCATGAAGGCAGCTGGAGGCGGTCGAATAATCAATTTGACTTCGGTAGCGGCTCATAATGGTGGCGGTCCGGGTGCAGCTATTTACGCAGCCTCCAAGGCAGCAGTCATCGCGTTAACTAAAGGGCTTGCCAAAGAGCTGGCTCCTGGCGGGATTACGGTTAATGCCCTCTCACCGGGCTTCATCGGGCAAACGGCGTTCCATGCAACGTTCACCTCGGAGGAAGGCCGATCTTCTGCGGTAAGCAGCATTCCCCTTGGACGGGAAGGCAGTCCCGAGGATGTTGCAGGTGCGGCGCTGTACCTGTGTTCGGAGTTGGGTTCTTTTATAACGGGAGAAACGCTTGAAATCAATGGCGGAATGTATATGCGTTGATGCTACACCATTGCGATAAGGAGGGGACGATACGATGGAAGTGAAGCGGAAACTTGCAGAAAGACCGTTATACCAACCAATCAGCGGGCCGTTCCATGTGGACTATGAGCCTGATGAACATACCGTTCTGGCAGAGAATCCACCGAGGTTTACCTGGATGGCGGCACAGCAGGAGGATGAGAATGCCTATATTCTACAGGTGTCAGTGGGGCCATCTTTTCAGGAAAAAGAGACGAGGACCTTTGCACCGCTCCCGTATAACTTTTTCACGCCAGACCGGGTGTTTGAACCTGGTGAATATTATTGGCGATATGCGCTGCTTGTAGATCATCGAGTTCAGCAAGGAAGCGAAGCCGAAGTGGACGCCGTTCTGGGGAAGCAGCAGGAAATGTCGGCATGGAGTGAGGTGCGGCGGTTTACGGTACCAGCGGGATTACCCGAGACACCGATACCTTCTCGGGCACAGCGGTATGTTTCCACGGACACGGCTCATCCCCGGTTATGGCTCGGAGTAAGTGGGCTGCAGGCACTTGCAGATGACATTGCGTCCGATCCCTCATATTGCGGCTGGGATGTATTTATGGCAAATTCCGTTGAGCCGTGGGCAAACCGCGAGCCGATTAGTGAACCGCTGCCTTACCCGGATAACAAACGCGTCGCTCCGTTATGGCGCCAAATGTATATTGACTGTCAGGAAGTGTTATATGCCATTCGTCATCTGAGCATCGCTGGCCGGGTGCTTCGTGACGAACGGTTGCTTGAAGCGGCAAAAACATGGCTGTTGCATGTGGTAGCCTGGGATACGGAGGGAACGACATCCCGCGATTATAATGACGAGGCAGCCTTTCGGGTTGCCGCCGCGCTGGCTTGGGGTTATGACTGGCTGCATGATGAGCTGAACAGCGAAGAGCAAGATGTGGTAAGGCGCAGTTTGCTGCGGCGGACAGAGCAGGTGGCCCAGCATGTGATGGTTCGCTCGAAGATCCATCATGTGCCTTACGACAGCCATGCGGTGCGTTCATTGTCCTCCGTGCTTGTACCTTGCTGTATGGCCTTGCTGCATGAGGAACCAAAGGCCGCAGCGTGGCTGGATTATGCGATCGATTATTATGCCTGTCTGTACTCCCCTTGGGGAGGAAGTGATGGAGGTTGGGCCGAGGGTCCGATGTACTGGACAACAGGCATGGCCTATGTGACCGAAGCAATGAATTTGTTGCGAAACTACGCGGGCATCGACTTCTTCCGTCGGCCGTTCTTCCAGCGTACCGGGGATTTTCCACTCTACGTGTACCCTCCTGATGCTCGGCGCGCCAGCTTCGGAGATCAGTCTACGCTTGGTGACCCGGTAAACTTGAAAACAGGCTATCTTGTCCGCCAATTGGCAGGTGTTACAGGCAATCGATGGTACCAGTGGTACTTTGAACGTGTACGCCAATCCGATCCGGGGACAGAGGGAGCTTTTTATAACTACGGTTGGTGGGACTTTAACTTTGACGACTTGGTATACCGCCACGATTACCCCCAGGTGGAGGAAGAGTCTCCTGTAGACATCGAACCGCTCAAGTGGTTCCGGGATGTGGGGTGGGTAGCCATGCATCACCGGATGGATGATCCGGATGAGCATATGATGCTGCTGCTCAAGTCGAGCCGGTATGGCTCCATCAGCCACAGTCATGCGGACCAGAACAGCTTCACTCTGCATGCATTCGGTGAGCCGCTCGCCGCGGATACTGGCTACTATATCGCGCACGGCAGCTCCTTTCACCGGGAATGGCGCAGGCAGACGCGCTCCAAAAACAACCTGCTGATTGGTGGAGCAGGACAGTACGCCGAGAACAACAAGGTGCTGAATATGGCCGCAACGGGACAGATTGAAGAAGCCTATTGGCGAGACGGTGATGGTTATGTACGCGCGGTAGCGACCGATGCCTACGCCAGCACCGTACCACATGTGAAGCGTGTTGTACGGGAAATCCATTTTCTACAATCATCCTACTTCGTCATTGTGGACCACATTGATCTGGAGAAGCCGGACAGCGTTCAATGGCTGTTCCATGCACTGCACCCGCTACAGCTAAAAGGGCAAAGCTTCTGTCTAAACGGGAATAAGGCAGGGCTTGAGGGAACTTTTGTATATGCTTCCTCCGGTGAGCTGGCGCTCAGCCAGACGGATCAATTTGCAGAGGTGGACCCGGCAGAGTACGAAGGGCTGGAAAGACATTATCATCTAAGCGCGGAAACGCGGTCTGCCTCAAGCCATAGAATTGTAACACTGCTTGTACCGTATAAGGTCGAGGAGCCGAAATATGTCCCCTATTTCATCGATGACCAGGATCACGGTATTCATCTCTACTTCACCGACAACGGTGTAACGAAGAAGATCGAGGTATCCAAGACGTACTAGGGATGCTGACCTAAAGAAAACGCAACCTCATCTAAAACATCCCCATTGTTGCAGGCGGTAGGGATGTTTTAACATCTAATTTGAAAGCGCTTCACCAACGAGTGGTACCTAAATCTAAATCAGGATGAAAAGAGGGGTAGCATGAAGAAGTGGATGGTCTCAGGCATGGCGCTATTGTTGGTAGCAGCTGTCATGACAGGGTGCAACAAGGGGAGCGGCGCGGCATCCGGTGAGAGCGGGGGAGACGGCAAAACGAAGTTCTCCATGTCGTTGCGCACGTTGGCGTATACGTATGTGGAGAAGTCGCCGGACATTAACAAGGATAAATGGGTCAAGAAGCTGGAGGATCTGACCAATACCGATCTGAAAATCGTCCTGGTGCCTCATAAGGAATATGAGCAGAAAATGGTCCAGATGTTTGCCACCAATGATATTCCTGATGTGGTGCAGGGTGACGGCGGGGTCAACGGTAAAGAGATGGCCGGATCGGTCGAAGCAGGAGTATTTCAGCCGCTGGATGAACTGCTGCAGCAGTACGGGCAAGATTTGCTCAAAGCCGTGCCGAAGGAAGCCTGGGACCAGGTAACCCATGACGGCCATATTTATGCCATCCCCGAATATTTATCCAATCCATCTCGCCGGGCAACCTGGATCCGCAAGGATTTACTGGATCAAACGGGACTACCGGTGCCCACTACGGTCGAGGAGACTATGGACGTTTTACGTGCCTTTAAGAAGCTTGGCGTGGAGAATCCGTATATGGGGCGTGAAGATTTCAAGTATGCAGATACCTTTTTCGGTGCCTATGACGTACAGCAGTTCCTGTCCATGATGGAGCAGCAGGGTGATCAGATTGTACCGAAGTTTATGGATAATGAGAATATGCAGCAAGCCCTCACTGTCTACAAGACGATGTACGAGGAAGGGCTCATTAACAAAGAGTTCGCGACCATTAATTCAACGGTTTTCAAAAATACGATTCTTTCGGGCAAAGCAGGTATGTGGTCCATGAACGCCAACGAACTGATCCAGTGGGAGAAGCAGATTAAAGCGTCGGTTCCCGATGCCAAAATCGAGATTATCCCTTCACCTGTCGGCCCGGACGGAAAAGGTGGTTATTATCTGTACGGTCCGGTGACACGAGCTTACTTTATTAACAAAGATGCGGCTGATCCGGCGTCCATTATCCGTTTTTTTAACTGGATGGTGTCAGATGAAGCGGAGAAATTTTTCACGTACGGCACGGAAGGAGAGACGTACACAGAGGATAATGGCGTGATTTCATATACAGCTCCGACAGACTCTGCTGGCGTGGACGAGGAGCGTTACCGTCAGTCGTTCTTATGGTTCGTACAGGACACAACGTACAATAAAGGCTCGTTATCACTGACAGAAGAAGGCAGAAAGCTGATGAATATTTACGATACTGTTTTAGCAAAAGAAGGCCGGGATGGCATCAACTTTGATCCACGTTTAGAAGCTTTTGTACAGAATCCTGATATCGCTCCCAATTCGGATACACCTCCTCAGGTATTGCTCACGCACATGATCAAGATGGTATACGGGAAGGAGCCGATCTCCGATTGGCCGAAAGTGGTTGAGGAATGGAAATCCAAAGGCGGCGATCGTGCGATTGAGGAAGCCACGCAGAAATTCAAGGACGGTGAAGGCGTATCTTTGCCGCGTCGCTAGAATTGTGCGGGATAAGCAACGACTTCAATTAGCAATAGGATGTCCTGCTCACCGTGCAGATGAAACACGTCAACGAGAAGCAGCAGCTCCGGAGAACGGGCAGATCGCAAGGGCATAATGTCAGGAGATTTGACTACCGTGCGGAGGGGATACAAGTGAATGACTTGTTCAAAACGTGGAAAAAGTGCGTTGTACTTGTTGCCATGTCTGTGATTCTCATTAGCGGCACCATCGTTCCAGTACACGAAGTCCGGGCAATGGATGACGCTGCTCCTCATTCTATTTTAAATGCGACGCAGGAGGAGAATATCCCAGATCCGGAGGGCCCGGAGCTGGAAATTTACGCGGAAAATTTTGATGACCCGGACAATTTTGGCTCTACGGGTGGAATTGCACTGAGAGCTCCCTGGTTGCAGGAAGGTGCAGGCGGAAGCAAGGCCAAAACGTCATCTTCCACAACCTCACCGTCGCTGCCCAACATGATCAAGATTGACGGAAATGATGCGCTTGCGCTGCCGCTAAACTTGACCGGATACGGAAACATCCGGTTGAGCTACTACACGCGTGCTTCTTCCTATATCAGCGGAAGCATTATTATCGAATGGTCGAAGGACGGGGGCATTTCCTGGATAACGCTGGAGACATTTGAACTTCCTCTAGGCACTTCTGACGTGAAGAACAAGGAAGGCAATACGCTAAAAAGCTGGACGCTGGGTTCAGAGGCGAACAATAACAGCGCGGTGAAAATTCGTTTTCGGACAGGAGATGCCATGCAGGCCAACATGTATATTGACAATGTTGCCATTTACGGTCAGGCGATTCCCGGTATAACGCCTGCCCCTTCCCCAGTGCCGCCTGGAGAAGAGGAGACTGAATTCACACCACCACAAGGAGTGACTTTATACGAGGATGTGGAGATAGGCACAGCTGGCGGGCGAGCAATCTATTCATCCATTGCTGTTCCCGAGACAGCGACAGCTGAACCGATGCCGGTCATGGTCTATATCCATGGAGGTGGATGGAACCACGGGGACCGGAAGCAGGCATTGAACTCCATATGCAATTATGTACTCAAACGCGGTTATATCGGTGTTTCTCTGGACTACCGGCTGACGCCTGAGGCGCCTTTCCCTGCCCAGATTCAGGATGTGAAGCTCGCTATCCGATACTTGCGGGCCCATGCAGCCCAGTACAATTTGGACCCGAGTCGCATCGGTGTCTGGGGTTCGTCTGCTGGCGGCCATCTGGCTGCATTACTCGGCACAACAGGGGACATGGTCGCTGGTGACACTGTAGTGCTCGATACAGGAGTGACGGTAGATGTCCCTGATCTGGAAGGTTCAGGCGGATGGCCTGAGTATTCCGACAAAGTGCAGGCGGTCGCCGACTGGTATGGACCCGCTGATTTTACGACGACATTTGCCAATAACTATAGCTCGGTCACGGCTCTGCTTGGCGGGCATCGTGCATTCGATGTACCGGAACAGGCCAGACTTGCCATGCCGGGCACATATGCTTCATCGGATGACCCACCGTTCTGGATTCGGCACGGCGATGCTGACGCCACCATTCCCTATACCGACAGCGTTACTTTTGCCGGACAGCTTCAATCCGCGGGTGTCCCAATTGTGGATCTGAAGGTCGTACCCGGTCAGGGCCATGGGTTTACGGGAACGGCATCCGAGACTGCTAATGCAGAGGCGTGGGCCTTCCTGGATGAACATGTGAAGAACCGGGTCGTTACGGAACCAATCATATTCAAAAGCAATCCCGAAGAAACTTCGCCTGGAAATGAAGAAGAGGAAGAAGACAAACCGTTGATAGAGAAGGTCATCGCCAGCAAGCTGCCAAGCGACGATGCGGCGATTGATAGCGGCAAGCCTGACGTTAATTTTAATCAGGCTACGGGTTCCAGCACCGGATTGCTCAGCATTTCCTCGACTTCGTCCACCAAGAAATATGTGTATTTCAAGTTTAATTTGACCGGAAATGAGCCCGAGGGAGATCGGTATCGATTGCGGATTGCCGCAAAGAAAGGCACGTCGAATACGGATACGGAATTGTCTGTGTACGGTTTGGATGCAACAGACTGGAGCGAATCATCGTTAACTTGGTCGAATGCGCCAGTCAAAAGTCTCAGTGAAAGTTCGTTACTTGGTTCATTCCAGGTCACGGCAGATCGTAATGGAAGCCCGGCAGTCTACGAAGTCGATGTGACCGATTATGTGAAGAGCCGTTCAGCGGCGGGACAGGTGGCATTTCTGCTCGGGGACGCCGGGTCAACAGGCGTTTCCGTGAACGTGTATACCAAGGAAGCCAACGGAACGAGCAATCCGCGTCCGCAGTTATCCGTCATCGCTTTAATCGAAGATGGAACTGACACACAACCCCCGGAATGGGAGCCGAACGCCGCACTGGCAGTTCGCAACTGGGGAACGGAGTTTGCCGAACTGAGATGGCCCGCTGCAAGCGATGATATAGCTGTATCTGCCTACCGGATTTATCGGGATGGAGTTTTGCTGGCTGAACAAGATAAGAAGTCATTTCGTGACAGCGGACTTGCAGCCGGAACATCGTACACGTTTCAAGTGAGAGCCATTGACGAGGCGGGCAACGTCAGCAGTGCTTTATCAACCGACCTGACCACCCTTGTCGTTCCCGTATCTTCCCTGCCCGTTGCTTCCGTCTTGGCAAGCGGCAGCGATGGCAACCTGGCGACCAATACCATCGACAATAACAGTTATACACGCTGGTCTGTTGCCGGAGTGGGGCAGTGGATCACATATGATCTGGGGCAGACCCAGCAAGTTGGCTATGTTGGTATTGGCTTTTACAAAGGGGATGTAAGGAAGACCTTCTTTGAAATCGAAACATCTGTTGACGGTGAACTGTGGACGCAGGTGTTCGACGGAGAAAGCAGCGGGGATACGACAGAGATGCAAGCATTTGATATCCCGGACACTTCTGCGCGTTATGTACGGATCACCGGGCATGGGAATTCAGATTCAAGTATTTATACGAGCCTGACCGATGTACATCTGTATGCCCCTTTTGCTGGTGGAGGGACGCCTGTTGCACTGATTCCATACCTTGAGCCCCAACCACCGGAGGGAACGGTGCCCTTTATCGCTCCAGGTCTGACGGAGACAGATGGTACACCACATGCTGTCCATTCTCCACATGCCGTAACCGGACGTACGATTGATGTACGAGATTATGGAGCAGATTTGGCTGACAATACAAGCGATGACCGACTTGCTATACAGGCTGCGATTGATGAGGCGAACGTTGGCGATGAAGTGTTTTTACCTAATGGAGTGTACAATTTGTTATCCGGACCAGATGGGACCACTAATCTGATGCTCAAATCCGGGGTGAACCTGAGAGGAGAGAGCAGTGAAGGAACCGTGCTCAAGACATCGCTGGATCAGGTGACGGGCAGCGCCGTCCTGAAAGCATCGGCTCAGCATAGCATTCTCATATCCAATATGACCATAACTTCTTCCTGGTCCGGTAGCTACACGACCGACCACAAATCCAATAATCCCTCCGCAGGGGGGCCAGATAGCATGATTCACATCGCCAACTATGGCGAGGCTCCGTCGTATAACATTACGATCGATGGCGTGATTGTGGAGAAATTCAAACGAATGGCTATCCGCATCGAGCACAGCCGCGATGTTGTTGTGAAGCATGCAATATTCCGCAATGCAACAGATTTGGGCCCAGGAGGTTCAGGCTATGGAATTTCCATTCAGGGGACGGCCAAGACCGATCGGCTCGGCTTTGCCAATGATACGATATGGAATGTGGTGGAGGACAGCACGTTTGAGGGTCCCTATCTCAGACATGGAGCACTGATCCAGTTTGTGGCTCACAACAACGTGCTGCGTGGCAATACGTTTAACGGAACGAAACTGGATGCCATCGATCTTCATGGCGAATTGGAGTATTTCAATGAAATCTCCGGCAATGTGATTACCGATGTGCTGACAGGTGCAGGGGTTGGACTTGGCAATACAGGGGGTTCAGCACCCAGCAACCACAGCAAATCAGGCAAAGGAAACTACATTCATGACAACACGATCACGAATAGCCAAATCGGCATCTCGGTAACCATGGGCACACCAGATACGTTAATCGAGGATAATCTTATCGAGAATACAACCACGATTGCAGATGCCGCAGGAATTAAAGTGTTGAACGGACCGGGTACGGTGATTCGAGGCAATGTAATCCGTAACAATACCGCCAATGGATACTGGGGTGTGCGGCTTGAGCGTGACAAAGGAGATGCCGGAGCAGGCAACATCGGCGAAGGGAACCCCGAGAATGTGTTGATTGAAAATAACCGAATTGAAGGTAACACAAACGGAATCGGACTCTTTGCCGGAGTCGGCATTCTGCTGAAGGCCAACATTCTAAACAACGTAAATGAGAACTACTACAAAGCAGCAGGTGTGACAGTTACCGAGTTATAAAGGATCAGAACAAGTAGCCCAGCAGGCGGCGTCAGGCCTGATGGGCTACTTTTTGTTGTGAATCATTGATTTAAGATTCATTAAAGGTTTGTCCTCTACCATGATTTCATAAGCCTGAGTTGCTTAACAGAGACCAAGAAGGAGGATTCAATCATTGAATAGTTTACTACGTAAAGTTGCAGTAACGGCCTTGTCCGTGACGATGGTAACATCATCATCTTTTGCCTTGGTAGGAAGCCCGAACGCTGCATTTGCCGCAGAAGATACGAGCACCAGCACAGGTGTCACGCAAGCCTATGAATCGTTGTTCCAGACGGACAACGTGATTGATGTGAATGTTACGATTGATGATGCAGACTGGAAGAGCATGCTCGAAAGTCCGCTGGATAAGGATTATAAGAAGGTCAGTGTGGAAGTGGACGGCAACAAGCTGGATAACGTTGGTTTCTCCACCAAGGGCAATCTGACTTTGAAATCCGTAGCTTCGATGGAAGATTCGGACCGTTACAGTTTCAGACTGAAATTCGATAAATACGACAAAACACAAACCCTGCTCGGTCTGGACAAAATGGTCCTGAACAACAACTACGCCGATCCATCATACATGCGTGAAGTTCTTCATTATGAAGCGCTGCGCAGCATTGGTATGGATGTACCGATGACGAACTACGTTAACTTGTATGTAAACGGCGAACTGGTTGGTTTCTATACCGGGGTTGAAGCGGTAGATGACAGCTATCTGGAACGCAACTACGGAGAAGATTACGAGGACGGCGTCCTCTACGATACGGATGAGAAGAGTTACCTGCAATATTCAGAAGGCAGTGACTACAGCACAATCACGGAAGATTTGGGTACGGACGAGAACAAAACCAAGCTCAAAAACTTTATTAAAACGCTGAATGACATGCCTGAAGGTGAAAAAGGCAATATTGAGAGCGTACTGGATGTCGATTCGGCGCTGAAATATATCGCGGGCAACATGGTTTTTGGCAACTATGACAGCTATAGCGGCGACAAAGGGCATAACTACATGCTTTATGGCGATGCGGATGGCAAGTTCACCGTTGTACCTTGGGACTTTAACATGTCCTTCAATGGATACTCGGGTGGAGGCGGACGTGGAACAACTGGATCGACCACGACTAACACCAATGCAACGAACGTATCTGTGGACGAGCCAGTACTGGGCATTAGCATGGAAAATGTACCGATGATCAACAACTTGCTTGAAGTGCCTGAGTATAAGGGAAAATACTTGAGCTACGTCAACGAATTGACGGATTATTTGGAAGGCATCCAGGACCGCATCACAGGTCTGGCTGACATCATTCGTCCTTATGTAGAAGCAGATCCAACGAAGTTCTACACAACAGAACAGTTTGAATCGAACATTGCATACTCTGCCAACGCTGATGCAACGGGCGGTATGGGCGGCATGGGTGGTACACCACCAGAAGGATTCGAAGGTATGACACCGCCAGAGGGCATGGAAGGCATGACGCCTCCGGAAGGGTTTGAAGGTATGACACCACCGGATGGAACAACACCACCAACACAGCCAGATGGTACAGCGGGAACAGGGACAACAGACAGCGCAGGCAATACCCAGACACGTCCTGGCGTCAACTTTGGCGGAGGTGGGGGTATGGGTTCCATGGCAGCAGGATCGCTGACCACGTTTGCCCTGAACCGACTTGCCAACCTGCAAGAGCAGCTTGGACGTGAAGTAACGCCTTTGCCTGAGACTTCGGAAGATACAGGTACGGATAACGGAACAGGAACAACAGACAAAGCGATCACTGTAACCCTGGATGGCAAATCAGTTACGTTCCCGGATCAAGACCCATTGCAACAAAGCGGACGAGTGATGGTTCCTGTGAACGCTATCCTTGAAGCTTTGGGTGCAGAAGTAACGTGGGACAAAACAGCGAAAACCGTAACCGCCGTTCTAAATGACCAGACGCTTGTGCTCCAGATCGGAAGCAGCACAGCTACAGTGAATGGTGAAACGCTCGAAATTGATGCACCAGCCATAATCAAAAACAGTCGCACGCTTGTGCCGGTACGCTTCATCTCTGAAGGACTGGGACTGACTGTGGATTGGGATCAAACAGCTGCACAAGTAACACTTACATCCAAATAAGAAATATCTCCGGTAGAGTAACGTTGTTCTATGGAGAACGAGAAAAGGGATTCGATGGTCAGATCGAATCCCTTTTTGGTACAATGAGGGAAAAGGAGGGAACACATATGGCTCCCGATAAAACAAAACTTTTCCCTAACGATAACATTCGTACCGTTTGTTACATTCAAAATTTGCCGCCGCGCTCCAATGTGCTGATCGGTGATTATACGTATTATAGTGACAACAGTCGTCCACCTGAGCAATTTTATGACCGCATTCAGCATCATTATGATTTCCTGGGTGATCGTCTGGTGATCGGCAAGTTTTGTGCAATTGCCGAAGGCGTGACATTCATTATGAATGGTGCCAATCATCGAATGGAGGGCATGACGACCTATCCCTTCAATATTTTTGGTGGTGGTTGGGAGAGAGTAACCCCTACGCTGGATCAGCTTCCTTTTAAGGGAGACACTGTATTGGGAAACGACGTCTGGCTTGGGCAAAATGTAACCATTATGCCGGGTGTCACTATTGGAGACGGTGCCATCGTCGCTTCCAATGCTACGGTCACCAAAGACATCGAGCCTTACACCATTGTGGGTGGAAATCCTTCCAAGCCAATTAAAAAGCGCTTCGACGATGAAATCATTGCTTTACTGATGGAGCTGAAATGGTGGGATCAGGATGAGGCGTGGTTGGACACACATTTGGATCGACTGGTCTCTACATATGATCCGCAGACATTGCGTGAGCTTCTAAAGAGCAAGTAGGTTTGTGCGTGAATTCATTTGCAAAAATGCGAGGCTATCGCTGGTTCCTTATGGAGCCGGCTTTTTTATTTTGGCCTCCATATATCCTTGATCACACTTCATGGAAATTCGGATCTGCGCGCTAAGCCCCTGGATGGAAGAGCGGAAGAGAGCCAATCCATCTATAGGTGGACTTAACTCCCGCGGAATTCGGCTACACTGAATGTAGATCGAAGAACATGTGGAGAAGGTGAGGAAAAAAACATGATGAATATTGTGATTGTAGCCGTCATTGTTCTATTGTTATCTTTAAGGGAGAAGGAAGTGAAGACCTCACGTTTATGGTTGTTACCAGCGATTCTTGCGTTTTGGGTGCTTTCGAGCATAGCACAGACGCCACTAACGGTGGGCAACATCCTGTTATATATTGTTTTTCTCATTTTAGGTTGCGGGCTTGGCGCGTGGCGTGTACATCTGGAACAGCTTCGAATCCATCCGACCACAGGCAAAATGATGTCCAAGGGATCGCTGGCGAGCAGCTTGCTCTTGATCGTAGTTATGATGCTGAGACAGCTCGCCAGCCAATGGGATGTGCATCATGCTGTGGTCTCACTGAGCAGTGCTCTGTTGTTTCTGCCTTTGGGAAGCATTGCTGCCCGGCGTTATTTTCTGTATGCCAAAGTCCGGCGTTTTCAAGGCAGAGGTGTGTAATTGTTTTAAACTTTAGGATAGGAAAGGATAGCTATGCAGAACGATTCGATATGGATGCAGATTCGAAAGGTTGTACTGGATCATACAGCAGATATTATTTTAACGTTGTTACTGCTCTACAGTCTAATTGAGCCCTTCAAAGAATTGGCATGGATTGATTTGGCTGCAGGACTGATCGTTAGGCTGCCATACCTGATGTTGGTTTGGGTCCCACAGTCACTTCGAAATGAGCGAATACGGACGTTAGCGGTATTGGTGATTTGGATCGTGACGCTGCTCTATGCCCAGTTCTTCCAAGCCGAGAATCGCATATTTGAATTAACCTTTTATCTCATTGGATATACTGCGCTGAAGCTGCCCATTCATCGTTCTTCGTTGCTCGGTATCATTATTCTCATCGGAAATGCGGCGCTGCTCTATATGGATGAATACGAACCCAATCAGATTCTGGTGTATTCGATGGCTCACGCTGTAACCTATATTCTGTGCTGGGCTGCAAGAATTAGACGGGAAAGCAGACAGGACAGCAAACGCCATTATGAGGAATTGCAGAAAGTGCATGCTGAACTGACACATGCCCATCAAGAGCTTCAGGATACACATCAGGAGCTGGAACAGGCTACCGTGCGTTTGATGCAGTATGCCGTGCTTGAAGAACGAAGCCGGATCTCCATGGATTTGCACGACAGTGTTGGCAACCGATTGACCTCCATTATTGTTCAGCTTCAGGCATTACCTTATATGATGAAGATGGACACAACAGAAGCGGACAATGCGATGGGAACAGTACTTGAAGTGGTCAGACAATGTCTCCAGGAGGTTCGGACCGTTGCTCATCAGATGGGCAGCAATGAAGCCGGCCTCGGGCTGGTCGCCTTGACAAGTCTGGTGAATGAGATACGAGAGATGGCAGGCTTCACGATCAAACTCACTCCCCAGGAGCAGACGAGTCATTGGACGCCAGAAACGTCCGAGCTCTTGTACCGTGTACTTCAGGAAGCGTTAACGAATATCATTCGTCATGCCCAGGCTTCCCAAGTGAAGGTGGACATATTGGAGAAGGAGCATCAGCTTTATATGATTGTGGAGGATAACGGAATGTATCAAAAAGAAAATCCAATCTCCCCCGGTTTCGGACTGTCGAGTATGAGAGCAAGGTGTGAAAGGGCAGGCGGCTCCTTGTCCATTGATGCGGTCGACCCACATGGAATGAGACTAACCCTCACGATTCCACAAGATGCGAAGGAGATGATGGGAGGTGATGAACAATAATGGAGCAGAACATACATGTACTACTCGTGGATGACCAGCATCTGGTCCGGCATGGGCTCCGTTTTATTATTAATGCACAACAGGATATGGAAGTGGTAGGCGAAGCGGGCGGGGGACATGAAGCAGTCCGGCTGGCAGCTGAGGTTCGTCCACATGTGGTGTTAATGGATGTGCAGATGGAAGCAGGAGACGGACTGGAAGCGACAGCGGAGTTGCTGAAGGTGCTGCCTGACTGCAAAGTGGTCATTCTGACCACCTTCGATCATGAGGACTATGTTTATAAAGGAATACGTGCCGGGGCTGTCGGATATTTGCTCAAGGATGCGGCACCGGATGAACTTGTAGATGCGGTACGAGCTGCGTACCGGGGGGAGGCTATTTATCGCACTGCGGTGGCATCGAAGGTGATCGGCCTCGCCATTCGTTCAACCCCGAGTCATTCGGATCCGGTGAAGGAAACGCTGGCTAACGAACAACTGCCGGAACCGTTTACCGGACGGGAATTGGAGGTTTTGCAACAGATGGCCTACGGATTACGGAATGAGGAGATTGCCCGCAAGCTCTTTATTGGAGAGAGCACAGTCAAGACTCATGTACATCGTATTCTGCAAAAGATTCAGGTGGAAGACCGCACACAGGCGGTCGTCTTTGCGATTCGTAATGGATTCGTCAAGTAAACCTGCCTCATCCTCAGTGGAGTAATAGTACAAATCAGTAAATAACCAGCTGTCCCATGCGGAGCTGGTTATTTCGTGTGACTGCAAAAACAATGTCTCAACATTGAGAAAAGAGATGGAATGTTTGGTGTGAGATAAGTCATAGAATAACTTTAAGTAAGCGCTTCCAATAATGTCAAAATGAATTCACGGAGGGGTTCAGGATGCGATTCAAGAGTGCTGCAAAACCGCTCGTTGCTCTGTTCATGTCTGTCACGCTGTTAGCCGCATGCCAAAGTGTTCAGCCGCCATCAGTAAGTGAACCACAAGGGACGGTAGATACACCGACCACGACAACTCAGAACGAACCTGCGCCACAAACCAACAAGGAGACCCCGCGTAACGAGACCTTGTATATCAATGGGCTGCAATGGGGGCCGCCTACCAACTTTAATCTGCTGAGCGGAAATCCCGCATTTCCTGTGAATTACGGCAACTCCAGGGAACTGGTATATGAGACGCTGTTTATGGTGAACCAGTTGGATGGCGGGCTTGAGCCATTGCTGGGCAAGTCGTATGAGTGGACGGATGAAACCACACTGCGCATTGAATTGAATGCGGATGCGAAGTGGAGCGATGGTACGGCTTTTACGGCAGATGATGTTGTATATACCTATGAGCTGGGCAAAAAATACGATATCAACTGGAGCAGCTTCTGGACTTACATCAGTGAGGTGAAAGCGGATGGAGCACAGGCCGTGGAAATCAAGCTGAACCCCGATAACCCGAACAAGCTGACCGTGCTGGACAGCATTGAGCTGATTCCGATGCTGCCGAAGCACATCTGGGAAGAGATCGAGAAGAAAAACAATAATGATCTGACCGCGATTCGCAAAGAGATCAATGACAATCCGGTGGGAACCGGAGCATATAAGCTTCATTTTTACAACGACCAGAAAATTACGATTGTCCGTGACGACAACTACTGGGGGCAGAAATTGTTCGGCAAGTTGCCTGCACCAAAGTACATCACCCATGTGATCTACAAGGACAATGCCGCAGGAGATCTGGCGTTCAAGAGCGGGCAAGTGGACGTCTCCCAGCAGTTTATCCCTCAGGTGTGGAAGATGTGGGAAGGCGGGGCTGCCGTCAAAACGTATTTGAAGGATGCGCCGTATTACCTGCCCGGTTCCATGCCAAGCATTTTCTTCAATCTGTCCAAAGCTGGACTCGATAATGCTGACGTTCGCCGCGCGATAGCCATGAGCATCAACTATGACAAAATCTCGGAGCTCGCCATGAGCGGATATTCTGCACCGATGCAGCCTTCCCTGACCTTGAACTCGGACGCCGAGTCCAAATACATTGACCAGGATGCCATCAAGTCGTTGCAATGGACGATGGATATTGAAGGAGCCAATGCCCTGCTCGACAAGATTGGAGCGAAGAAAGGCAAGGATGGCATCCGCGTCCTTAACGGCACACGCCTTGGGCCTTTCGAAGTTGAATGCCCTTACGGTTGGTCCGACTGGAACGCTGCCCTGGAGATCGTAGCACAGAGCGCCAAGGCTATAGGTATCGAGATTCGCACCAAATTCCCGGAATCCCCGGTGTGGACCAATGATCTGCAAACCGGCAAATTCGATATCATCATGAACACACCTGCAGGCGGGGTCAGCCCAAGCCAGCCGTGGAACCGTGCGATGACGATTATGTACTCCAAAGGGGTTGCCCCAATGGGCGAGATGGCGTTCTGGAACTGGGGACGTTACCAGAATGACCGCGCAGACGCCATTATTGAAGAGATTCCATCCGTGTCTGATGAGGCGAAGTTGAAGGCACTCTATACCGAGTTGAATACGATCTGGTTGAAAGACATTCCTTCCATTCCGTTGATGTACAGACCATGGGTGTTTGACACCGTGAATGAATCGGTCTGGAAGGGCTTCCCGACCGAAGGAGATGGCACCAACATTCCACCGCAAATCTCGATGGACGGAGCCGGCATCAAGGCGTTATATCAGATTCACAATTAAGGAACTCATATTGAATCAGGACACGATGAAGTAACACGCCACTTCAGACATAAGGCCCTTATCCGCTAAACTCGGGGGTGCTAAATTCTATGAATGCCTATTCCAGATATGTCGCCAAAAAAGTATTCTGGTACGGCCTGACCCTGGTCATAGCCATCGGACTGAATTTTATTTTGCCAAGATTGATTGAAGGTAACCCGGTGAGCATGATTGCTTCCAAAATGACTTCAGGGATGACCGACTCGGATTCCATCAAGCGGGTGTATGAGACGTTTACGGTTGAATTCGGCATTGATCAGCCACTATGGACCCAATTCGGCATTTATTTGAAAAATCTGTTCACAGGTAATTTGGGTACGTCCTTTGGACTGTATCCGAAACCTGTGACGGACATTCTGGCCTCCGCCGTCCCTTGGACGGTGGGGCTTCAACTTCCGGCCATCCTGGTCGGCTGGTTGATTGGCAATTTGCTCGGCGCCATCGCGGCGTACCGGAAGGGTGTTTTTGATAAAGTGCTTTTTCCGGTAGCGTTGTTTATCAATTCCATTCCCTTTTTTACTCTGGCTATTATTATGCTGTATGTCTTTGCGTTATCACTGAAGTGGTTCCCGCTGTCGGGGGGATATGACTTCCAGATGGTACCGCAGCTGAGCTTCGACTTCATCATGTCCGTCGTTCGCCACCATACCTTGCCATTTCTCTCCATTGTGCTTGTGACCATTGGCGGTCAGGCTATTGGCATGCGGGAGATGTCCATCTATGAGCTGAATTCCGACTATGTGCTGTACAGTAAATTGCTGGGCATACGCGACGGAAAGATCTCCCGTTACGTCTTCCGCAACGCTATGCTGCCGCAAATTACGGGACTTGCGCTCTCCATCGGTACGATGGTTGGCGGATCACTCATCTGTGAGATTGTGTTCAGTTATCCGGGCATCGGCACATGGCTGTTCACGGCTATACGGCAGCTGGATTATCCTCTAATTTCGGGGTGCACGCTTCTGATTGCTATTGCTGTATTACTTGCGAATTTTACCATCGATGTCATCTACGGCTTCATTGACCCGCGCATCAAGGCCGCTCAAATGGAGGAACAGTGATATGAAGCATTCGATCTCTATTTTGCTGAAGTCACCCAAATTCATGATCGGCGCGGTGACTTTTGTCGGCATGCTGCTCTTGGTTACAATCTATCCGCTCATCAATCGCAGTGATCCCTTGGAGATGATTGCGATGGCGTTCCAGCCGCCGGGTGATGGCCTGCTGCTTGGCTCGGACAATTTTGGACGGGATATTTTCCTTGAATTGATGTATGGCATCCAGACGTCTATACGCGTGGGACTGATTGCAGGTATTTTTGCGACCGTTATCGGTCTGGTTATGGGCCTGGTGTCGGGATATATCGGAGGCATGCTGGATAACTTTCTGACGGCAATTACAAACATATTCATCGTTATACCTTCGTTCATCATCCTGATCTTGATCTCGGTCAGCATTGATTCACGCAGTTCCCTAGTGACGGCCATTATTATCGGGATAACCAGCTGGCCCTGGACAGCCCGGGCTGTGCGAGCCCAGACGACATCTCTTCGCAGCCGGGATCATGTGCATATTGCGAAAATTTCGGGACATAGTACGCCGCGGATCATTATTCATGAGATTTTGCCGTATATCGCATCTTATGTGGTGATGGCTTTTGTACTCCAGACGGCCTCGGGCATCCTGTCCGAAGCTTCCATCTCCATGCTGGGGCTGGGACCGTATAATACGATCTCACTCGGCATTCTGATGAACTGGGCATTGGTGTTCGAAGCCCCAGTAGCAGGGGCATGGTGGGCATTCATTCCTGCGGCGCTGGCGATTGCCGTCATTACCTTCTCGCTTTATCTGATGAATACGGGCATGGACGAAATTTTCAATCCGAAAATAAGGAGCTAAGACCATGAACCAACCTATACTTCAGGTCAGCGGTCTCAAAACCTACTACCGTACCCGGCTCAAGGAAAATGTCTTTGCCGTTGACGGGGTGGAGTTCGGGCTGAAAGAGGGGCAGACTCTTGGGATTGCAGGTGAATCGGGCTGTGGCAAATCGACGCTGGCACTCAGCCTGATGGGCTTTTATTTCCCGCCCCTGCATTATGGCAGTGGTTCGATCCGGATCAATGGTACCGATATTATGCAGTTGAACAAAGAGCAGCTTCGTGCTCGAATTCTAGGCAAGGAAATTGCCTATATTCCACAGGCCGCCATGAATGCACTGAATCCAACGCTGCGGATTATCAGGTTTATTGAAGACATCATGAAGGAGCATCGTCCGGAGATGAAACGTCCGGATGTGCGGAAGATGGCTTCGGAGCGCTTCCAATCATTGAATCTGTCGCCGGATGTGCTGGATATGTATCCAAATGAATTGTCCGGCGGTATGAAGCAGCGTACGGTCATCGCGATCTCCACGATTCTGAATCCGAATGTGCTGATTGCGGATGAACCTACTTCGGCACTGGACGTCACTTCTCAGAAGGCAGTCATCCGTCTGTTGAAGGATTTGCTGAAACGCAAGGTCATTAAATCACTGGTGTTCATCACGCATGAGCTGCCATTGCTGTACCATGTGACGGATGAAATTATGGTGATGTATGCCGGGGAGATCGTGGAGCGAGGAACGGCAGAGCAAATGATTTTTAATCCGCTGCATCCATACACTCGCAAGCTGATGGGCTCCATTATTGTGCCGGAAGAGGGTATGAAGGAGCATAAGCTGGCTGCGATTCCCGGTGCACCACCGAATCTGAAAAATGTGCCGGAAGGCTGCCGCTTCGCAGAGCGCTGTACATTGGTGACCGACGAGTGCCGCCAGGGAAAAATTGAGAACATACATGTTGATGGGCGCATATATCGCTGTCTCCTGACACCGGAGATGCTGGAGCAGATCAGGGTGCAGGAGCGTGTGAACGAAGAGTCCCAGGAGAGGGAACAGAACCAAGAAAAGAACGCTTCTAACGGAGAAGAAGTCCAGGATGTTCAAGTCGACACAGACGATAGTGCAGACCAATGAAATGATTCCTTCTGGGCGTAATCGGCTCGGATCAAGGCTCCCCGAAAGGAGTGATGTAGTATGACGATGGGCAAGGTGCTGATCAGCGGCCGCCATCTGACCAAGGTGTACGGTACAGGCAATCGCAAAAAGGCAGCAGTGGACGATGTGAGCTTTGATTTTCATGAAGGGGAGATTATCTCCATTGTGGGAGAGAGCGGCAGTGGCAAGACCACGCTTGCGAAAATGATTATGGGATTGCTCAAGGAATCGGGTGGAGCGATCGAATACGATGGCAAGCCCAGACAGCTGAAGCGTTACCGTGAGCGTAAAGCCTATTGGAAGGATATTCAGGCTATTTTCCAAGACCCGTTCTCCTCGTTCAACGTATTTCACCGGGTGGAAAAGCTGCTGGTGGACTGTATCAAACTTCAGGGACTGAAGCTGAACAAAGACGAGGAATATGCCAAAATGAAGGAAGCTTGTTCCTTCGTTAACCTGAAGTTCGAGGAATTATACAACAAATATCCGTTTGAGCTGTCCGGTGGACAGATGCAACGGCTTATGATTGCTCGCATTTTCATGCTGCATCCCAAGGTGCTGATTGCGGATGAACCGACTTCCATGGTGGATGCCTGCTCGCGTTCAACCATTCTGGATATGCTGCTCAAGCTGCGTGACGAGAACCGCATGACCATTGTGTTTATTACGCACGACGTGGGTCTGGCTTATTATGTGAGCGACACGATCTGCATTATGGAGCATGGACGAATGGTGGAGGCAGGGAGAGCAGAGGAGGTCATTCACCATGCAGAGCATCCCTACACCAAGCAATTAATCAATGACGTACCCAAAATTCATTCTCCCTGGGTGCTCGATTGACACAAATCAAGCCCTGGACCGTGTTGAGCGGAACAGGGCTTCTTATTGTCCAAGATGAAAGGTTCGTTTTAGCGAGTGGGTGGTTGTGGCGTCTGTGCAGACTCTTCTAATGGGGGTGTTGAATGGGTGTGATCTTCCGCGTTATTCTGGTCTGTCTGCTTGCCGGAATAAAAGTTAATGATATCATCAACCGTAGAAAACACGACATTTACATCAAAATGTTCATTGTGTGTTTGAATAAAAACCTCTTTTCCAATCCTGTTGTTGCTATTTAGTTTAAAGCTTCTTTCATCGTTAATCCGGCTGTAAATACAGGAACCTTACCTGCTGGAAGTTGAATTTCCTTGCCCGTTCTACGACTCTTGCCCGTACGTGCTTCACGATTACGTACTTCGAATTTGCCGAATCCGACCAGTTGAACCTCTTTGCCCTCTTTCAATGCTTCCAAAATCGAATCCAGTACAACCGTTACGGCCTTTTCAGCGTTCTTTTTGGAGAATCCGCCGTTTTTGGCTACTTCTGTGATCAATTGTTCTTTGTCCATTTGTCATACCTCACTTTTCGTATTTGGTTGAAATAAAACAAAAAGCTGCCTTGTACAGGCAGCCTTAATATAATTAAACTTTAGTAACGTTCTCAGCTTGTGGTCCACGGTTACCTTGAGTTACTTCAAATTGGACGCGTTGTCCTTCATCCAAAGATTTGTAGCCGTCGCCTTGAATTGCACTGAAATGAACGAATACGTCTGTTCCTTCTTCAGTTTCGATAAAGCCAAATCCTTTATCCGCGTTAAACCATTTCACTGTACCTGTTTGCATGTGATTCCTCCAAAAAAATAAGTTTTTAAACGACCATTTTGAAAAGGCTAATTTAGAAAATTAACGCTAATCAGGTATATTCAAACCCACAGACTTGATGTCCGCTAATGTATCGATTAATATGATAATACCATGTCCGCTAATATAAGTCAAGATTTGGAGGTTTTTTCTATTGGATAAGGGATCTGGTACTTCGGTACAAGGAGAAATGGTTGTTCAGGAATTCATACATATACTTATGATTCAGGGAGAATTGACTCCCAAAACCTTGAAGGAATATGCGAGTGATTTGAAGCATTTTACCGAATGGTATAAAGGAAATAATTCTCGGGGGGAAGGGATCTCATTCCAAATCGAGGACGTGCACACATCGACTTTAGTCCGTTACCGGGAAGATTCACAAAAGATAATGCATTTGAAACCATCTACCATTAATCGCAGATTGATTACATTGAAGCGTTTTTTCAAGTGGGCCGCCTCGGAATCCAGGATGATCAGTGATCCTGCCAAACCACTGAAATTCATTCCGGAAGACAAGGTTAGCCCGCGCCGAATGACTACCGAGGAAGAAAAATCGTTCATATCTGCGGTCGAGAACGGCAACTCGCTTCGGGATCAGACCATCCTTACCCTCATGTTTCATACGGGGTTGCGAACGATGGAGGTATGCAATCTTGCTCCCACAGATATTGAATTGGGAAAACGAAGCGGGCAACTTACCGTGAGGGCCGATAAACGAAACGGTCAACGGAAAATCCCGCTGAACATGACGTGTATTGCGATATTGAAGGCGTATATGGCTGGACTTGATCTGGATAGTCCTTACCTGTTTCCTTCCGAGAAAACCAGTGATCGCTTAACGGAGAGGGCGCTGCGCCATTTGATCAAAAAGGTGATGACCACAGCCGGACTGGAAGGGCTAAGTTCCCATGATCTGCGTCATCGGTTCGGATACGCTATGGCCGAGCATACACCACTGCATCGCTTGGCCGAAATGATGGGGCATACCAATCCCGATACCACCATGATTTATGTGAAGGGGTTAAATGCCAATCTATCTTCGTCAGTAGAAGAGGATGGAGAAACGGAATTTGATTAAAGCACATGCAGCAATTGAGCATGAGGTGTACACAGCAGTGGATAGAACTGGACCTAAGCAGTTCCCTCTTGAGGATGATTAACGCCCTAGCCCGCTTAAATGGGTTAGGGCCTATTTATTTCCTGTGAACGACTTACATACCACTCGTCTTTGCCATTTTCATTAATTCGGGTATCCATCATTATCGTGGCATAGGTTCCATCATGCTTTTCCCAAAAGAGCATCGCCTTTGTATGATCTGGATGTAAAAGCAAGGCTGGCATGATGTCCCCTTTTTCCAACATAGTTCTTCGTTCGTTACTATAATAGGCAGCGATGAAGGAAGATTGCTCTTTATGGGGAAGTGTGGTTAATGAATCCTCCAAGCTGTTAAACAGTTTCCATTCGGTTATATTCTCTTTCTCATCATGTTCATCCAGCGTGTCACGAATCGCTTCTATACCCCCGCTCCACGATTTTGTTAACTTCTCTTGAAGTTCTTGAGGTTGGTTCTCCCAGCGTGAGGAATCAGTAGATGGACTCCTTTCAATAATTTACCATATATATCGTTTGTGAGCGCCATTTTAATAATCTTATCACCTTGAAAGTAAGCGGTTACACAATCGAAATTATATTGTATATTATGATGGCAACCTTGGATCATATCGACATATACATTATTGCTTGGGCTTAAGGCCCCTTAAATAAAGGAGGAATCCGAACGTGTACCGGGTATTGCTGGTGGATGATGAAGAGGATGTACGCGAAGGGTTGGTCGTAGAGGTAGATTGGGAAGCGCTCGATCTGCGCATTGTTGGTCTGGCGGAGAATGGCCGGGAAGCACTGGAGATGGCCGAGCGGGTGGACCCGGATATTGTGGTGACAGACATCAGCATGCCTTTTATGGATGGACTTGAACTTGCCAAAAGGTTACGGGAGCGTAATCCGCTTGTGAAAGTGGTGATTTTGACCGGATATGATGAATTCGACTACGCCCGGCAAGCGGTCTCGCTGAGTGTGGATGAATATTTACTGAAGCCTTTCTCGGCGGAGCATCTGACAGAACTGCTTACCAGATTGCGTGCGCAGATGGAGTCCGAAGTAGCTGAACGGGAAAATGTACAACAGCTACGCGATCACTATTATACAAGCTTACCCTTGTTGCAGGCCGATCTGATGGCAACTTTGCTGCATCGGCAGAAATCGCCGGAATATATTCATGACAAAGCGAAGCAATGCGGACTGGATCTGCACGGTGAACGGTATGGTGTCTCTGTATTGACCCTCCATATGGATGGAGAAGGGAAGAAAATGCCGCGGCGTATGCAAGCGGAAACTTCACAGGCACGGAATGCTGAGATAGTGCAGCAAGGAGTGGATCGCGAGCCGTCTGGTGCTGAACGTCAAAATACACTTGAACATAGACAAGGTACAGGACAGTCCTTGCTTCAATCGGAGGATGCGGAGTTGAAGCAATTCGCTGCGCTGAACATTGCAGCAGAAGTGTGGATGGAACACGGGGCCGGACATGCTTTTATGCATCAGGAGACGATTGTATTGCTTTACATGGATCGCTGGGGTGGAGCAGAGGGGGAGAAACGCCAGCAGCAGGCACTCGAAAATGTCATGCGCAGCATAAACCATTATTTGCGTATTCCCGCTACCGTAGGATCAGGACAGATTGTCAATACACTGGCGGGTGTAAAGCATGCTTATGAGGATGCACTGTTGGCGCTGGATTACCGACTTGTGCCGGGGACCGATCCGCTTATCTATATTGCCGATGTCGAGCGGCAGACGGCGGGCAAGCTTCGTTTTGACGAGCTGAAGCAGCAGACGCTGACACGCTGTCTGAAGGCGGGCACGCAGGCGGAACTGGACGAAGCGCTGCAGATCATTTTCCGGGAAATTACGGTAGAGCATGGGCGAAGTGACATTCAGCTCTATTTAATTGAAGTTCTAACGACCGTCTGGAAGGCAGCTCAGGCATCAGGTGAGGCGATGGAGGACATCTTTGGAGCGGGGTTCCAGTTGTACGCTGATTTGTTCCGTTTACCAGGCTTGTCCGAGGCACAGAACAAAGTGCGGGAGGTTTGTCTGCTTGTACAACATCGCATCGCCAGCGGACGGCAGCATGTATATAAGGATATTGTGGAGCAGGCGTTATCGTTTACCAAAGAACACTATGCCGATCCGGATCTGTCTATTCAGAAAGTATGCGGACATCTGCATATTAGCTCGGGTTATTTTTGTGGCATTTTCAAAAAAGAAGTGCAGCTCACCTTTCTGCAATATCTGATGCAGATCCGTATGGAAGCGGCCAAGGAACTGCTTCGCTCCACGGAGCTGAAGTCGTTTGAGATTGCAGGTCAGGTAGGCTTCGCCGAACCGAATTATTTCAGTTTTTGTTTTAAAAAGCATATCGGCATCTCGCCTAAAGAATATCGCAAGCAGGCAGCACTAACAGCTAATGAAGGCTCAATCCGATGAGACCGTTTGCCGGATGGATGAGATCCCTTTGGCTTAGGCTGCGGTCCAGGTTGAGGTCATCGAGAGTCAGCAGTATCCGCTTTATTATTACGTGGTCCTTCTCCGTCTTCATCGTATTGGTGCTCACCATCATGGCGCTGCTGCTGCATGACAAATTCACACAGGCTGCGGAGCGAAGTGCGGAGCTGACGACGAGACAGATCGTGGACCAGGTCAGTTACAATCTGGAGGATTATGTCCGCAGCATGTCGCATCTGTATCGAGCTATCGAAGAGCATATGCTGCGGGATGGAACGTGGGAAGGGGATCAAGTAGACAAACAGCTGGACACGCTGCTTAGCAGCCGCGAAGATATCATCTCCATTACTTTGCTGGATTCGACAGGGCATTTGCTCAAGAACAGACCTTCAGCCGAATTAAAACCGAGTGCCCATGTGACACAGCAAGGGTGGTTTCAATCTGCGCTTAGGGTGCCGGATCACCTTAGTTTCTCGCTGCCTCATATCCAGAACATGTACACAGGCCCATACAAATGGGTCGTTTCCATGAGCAAAGGCATCACCATACGGCAAAAAGGTCAGGATCAGCAGGTCATTTTGCTGGTGGATATCAACTTCAAACAGATGGATGAACTGAGCCGCCGGGTCAGTCTGGGGCAACGGGGATACGTCTATATCATCGACGAGAGTGCAGGTAATATCGTATACCATCCACAGCAGCAATTGATGTACATGGGGCTCAAAAGTGAAAATATTGAACAGGCATTGGTTGCAACGGGCAGTTATGAAGATGAGGCGGATGGGCAGAAAAGGTTGAATACCGTCAAGTCTGTCGCCAATATTGGGTGGAAGATCGTTGGTGTGGCCTATCTGGATGAGATCATGACGACCCGACAGGAGGTTAATGGATATCTGATTCGGGTGCTGCTCGTTGTGCTGGTCTTGGTCATCCTGGTTTCGTTGTTCCTCTCTTCCAGTCTGACACGTCCAATTCGGCGCATGGAACGAAAGATGAAGGCCGTGGAACGGGGCGATTTCAACGTGGAGCTACCTATTGAAGGGCCGCTGGAAGTGGAACGTTTATCCCGTCGCTTTAACTTGATGGTTAATAAAATCCGTACCTTAATGAGTGAAATTATACATGAACAGGAACAGAAACGGCGTCTTGAACTGGAAGCTTTGCAGGCTCAGATTAATCCGCATTTCCTGTACAACACGTTAAATTCGGTCGTGCGTATGGTGGGCATGAGCCGGAATGAGGAAGTCATTACGATGATCACTTCGTTGTCCCGATTGTTTCGCATCAGTCTCAGTCAGGGCAAAACGATTATTACGGTCAGGGAAGAACTGGAGCATGCCCATCATTACCTGACAATTCAGCAAATGCGATTCAAGCGCAAATTCAATTTCAGCATGAATGCGGATGAGGACACGCTGGACTGCCTGACACTTAAGCTGGTGCTTCAACCACTCATTGAAAATGCGATTGTACATGGCATTGAATATCATATGGACGAGGGATGTATTGAGATTCGTGTATACCGGGAGAACGACAAGCTGGTGTTCCGCATTACGGATAATGGGGTCGGCATGACGGAAGAACAGATGTCCAAACTCCTGGTAGGCAGTCCTATCGTGAAAAGTGGTGCAGGATCAGGTGTAGCTGTACGCAATGTACATGATCGAATTCAGCTCTATTATGGCGAGGCTTATGGTCTTGAATTCGATAGTGAGCTGGAAGAAGGTACAACGGTCTGGATTCGGATTCCGCTCCAATGGGAACGGGAGGAGGACGATGTTCATGATGAACAATAAAGGGAACAGCACGTGCGCCAAGCGAACCAACAAGGCGAATAAGATCAATAGAACTGACTGGATCGGGCATTTGGTTATGAAAATGAAACTCTGCATACGCGTGGAAAATATTCGCGTGAGAGTCGCTATACTTCGTTATATGGCCATGACAGCAGCTATCTGCTGCCTGTTGTTATGTATGGCGTGTGGGTTGTCGAACGCTGATCCGACGGGGTCGCCGCCGCGTATTGCACTAATTACGCCAGCGGGAACAGGGGAACTTGCAGAAGCGATTCGTCTTGGGGCTGAAGCGGCTGCCAAAGAAGTGGGGGCAGAGCTGATTACGGTGGAGGCTTTTCCCTCGGAGGGGTTAACTTACGCGCCCTCTAACCCTGACTTCACAGCAGGACAGGGAAAGGTCGAGCAAGAGCATTTGCAAAATGGAACTTATCCACTTAGCGAGCGTGAACAAGCTCAGGTCGATGCAGTCATGCTGGCACTGGAACAGGGAGCTTCGGCCCTGTTGATCGATCCCTTGAGTGAGAAGGCACTAACCGGCATCATCCAGAAGGCACAGACAAAGGATGTCAACGGAGTGGCCCTCCCCGTAATTTTGCTGAATGACGAGTTTCCTGTAAAAGGCATAACAAGTGTCATCTCGATGGATAACGTTGAGGCTGGACGGCAGGCGGGCGAGGCCATGGCTGTACTGCTGGGAGGACGAGGGCGCGTTGCCTTGCTCGGTCCTGATCCTGTAAATCCGGGTCTGATTAACCGAGAGCAAGGGGTAGAGGAATCACTAGCCCGTTATCCGGACATTCATGTGGAGACACAATCCGTGTGCAGCACCCGGGATGGTTGCTGGCAGGCGACGAAGCAACTGCTTGATCAGCGGCAGGTGGACGGAATAATTGCCCTTCAGGAACCTGCTTCTCTGGGTGCAGCGGATGAATTGAACCGGCGAATTTCCGAGAGAAATGGGAACAAGGTAAAGATTGTGGGATTTGGCAGTGAACAGCAGCAGTTAGAACAGTTACAGGAAGGCAGAATTCAGCACTTGATTGTACAAAATGGATTCAGTGCAGGATATCTTGGCGTGAATCAGGCCGCTGCACGGCTGAACAAACAACAGGTGCAAGCCAGAGTAACGCTGGAAACGAAGTTGGTCAGTACGGACAATATGTTCTGGATGGATAACCAGAAGCTGCTGTTTCCTTTTGTACAATGAAGACAGGAAGATAATTGAGGAAGATTTCGATAAAACAGAGGAAGATATTGTATTCGAATTTATTGTAAACCCTTTCATAATAAAGACATCGGTAAAGCCGAATGAACTTGGGGGAGGTCATTAGGATATGAAGAAAACGTGGATGACATTGTTGCTTACAGCATGTATGGTTGCGGCGGCGGGGTGCAGCAGTGGCGGAGACAGTGCAGGCGGAAGTACGGGAACAGATGCAGGAGGTCAGGCAGCAGGAGGAACAGAAACACCGAAGATAGGTGTGGCGATCTATAAGTTCGATGATACGTTCATGACGGGGGTAAGGAATGCAATGACCGCAGCAGCGGAAGGCAAAGCCACACTCGATATCGTGGATAGCCAGAACGCACAGCCAACCCAGAATGAAAAAGTCGATCTGTTTGTATCCAAGAAGTACAATGCAATGGCCGTGAATCCGGTGGACCGGACCGCAGCAGGCGTCATTATTGACAAAGCCAAAGCGGCAAGCATTCCGGTGGTCTTCCTGAACCGTGAGCCAGTTGCCGAAGACATGAACAAGTGGGATAAAGTGTATTACGTTGGAGCCAAGGCGGAAGAGTCCGGCACGATCTCGGGTCAGCTCATTGTGGATTACTGGAAGGCTCACCCTGAGGCAGATAAAAACGGGGACGGCAAGCTGCAATACGTCATGCTGAAAGGCGAACCGGGCCACCAGGATGCTGAACTGCGGACCAAATATTCCGTTCAGGCCATTCAGGATGCAGGTATCGAGGTAGAGGCGCTGGCAGAAGATACGGCGATGTGGGATCGGGTCAAAGGCCAGGAAAAAATGCAGGCGTTCCTCGCCTCCCATGGAGACAAGATCGAAGCGGTACTGGCTAACAACGATGACATGGCACTTGGCGCCATTGAGGCGTTGAAAGCAGCCGGATACTTCAAGGACGGCAAAACGATGCCGGTTGTCGGTGTAGATGCGACCGCTCCAGCCATTCAGGCTCTTCAGGACGGAACGATGCTGGGTACGGTGTTGAATGATGCCAAGAACCAGGGCGCAGCAACGGTTGCACTCGCTTCCGTACTCGCCAAGGGTGAGACGCCAACGAAGGAAAATACGGGTTATGACATTACGGATGGCAAATACGTCTGGATTGCATACAAAAAAATTACGAAAGACAACATTGCCGACGCCCAATAACAGCAGCAAACAGGGACGTCCGTCATGAGATGGCGTCCTTTTTTTGCCGGGTTTACGGAAGGAGAGGATGAAAGATGGAATCACCTTACCTGCTGGAGATGGACGGAATATCCAAAGCATTTCCGGGTGTGCAGGCACTGAGTCAGGTCACATTGAAGGTAAAGCCGGGCACGGTACATGCGCTGATGGGAGAGAACGGAGCGGGCAAATCCACGCTAATGAAATGTCTGTTCGGTATGTATCGCCCGGATGAAGGAACGATTCGGATGGACGGCAATGAGGTGGAGATTCCGAGTTCGAAAGCGGCGCTTCAGCATGGCATATCGATGATTCATCAGGAGCTGAATCCGGTACCTCATCGTCCGGTGATGGAGAACATTTGGCTCGGACGGTTTCCCAAGTGGGGACTGCTGGTGGATGAGAAACAAATGTATGCTGATACATTGACCCTGTTCCAGGATCTCAATCTGGACATTGATCCCAAGGCTCTGGCCGGAACTCTATCCGTTTCCAAAATACAGTCGATGGAAATCGCCAAAGCAGTCTCTTTTCAATCCAAAGTCATCGTGATGGATGAGCCAACGTCCTCGCTCACGGGCAAGGAAGTGGACCAGCTCTTCGCCATTATTAATCAGCTGCGCAGTCGCGGCGTGTCCATTATCTACATTTCGCACAAGATGGAGGAAATTCTGACGATCTCGGATGAGGTCACGATTATGCGGGATGGCTTTGTGGTGGGTACTTGGGATGCTGCCGATTTAACGACCGATCTGATCATTACCCGCATGGTTGGACGTGATCTGGATGAACGGTTCCCGGAACGGACGAATGTACCTGGAGAAGTGATTTTGAAGGCAGAAGGCTTAACCTCCAGCCAGCCGAATTCATTCCGGGACGTGACGTTTGAACTGAGGAAAGGCGAAGTGCTTGGAATCGGCGGTCTTGTTGGGGCACAGCGAACAGAATTGATTGAGTCGCTGTTTGGCTTACGCGGACTTGCTTCAGGTACGATATCAATTCATGGACGCAAGGTGAAGATCAAGTCGCCCGCCGCAGCGAAGCGCCATAACATAGCGCTGCTGACCGAGGAGCGAAGAGTCACGGGGATTTTTCCGGTATTGTCTGTATATGAAAATACCATTATTGCGAGTCTCGGACGTTACCGGAATCGGATTGGTCTGTTAGATGAGAAGAAAGGCCGAGATGAGGCACGTGAGCAGACTCAGAAGTTCAGAACCAAAACTCCTTCGGTTAACACGCTAATTCGCAACCTTTCTGGTGGAAATCAGCAGAAGGTGCTACTGGCTAGATGGTTGTTGACTGACCCGGAAATTCTACTGCTCGATGAACCGACACGCGGGATTGATGTGGGCGCGAAATTTGAAATCTACACGATTATTACGGAACTGGCCCGCCAGGGCAAAAGCATTGTTATGATCAGTTCGGAGATGCCCGAACTGTTAGGCATGTCGGATCGAATTATGGTCATGAGTGAAGGACGGCTCACCGGAATCGTGGATGGAGCCGAGGCAACAGAGCAGGATATCATGAGGCTGGCCGCGCAGCAGCGGATGGCTTAGTCAGGAGGGAATACATGAACACACAGGTTATCAATCAGGTGAAGCAGTATGTGGCGCAGCGCGCGATTTTTATTGTGCTGATCTTGCTCGTCATTGGTATTGCCATTGCCGATCCACACTTTCTTGCTTTCTCTACACTTCGGGATATATTACAACAGTCCTCCACACGGGCCATCATTGCGCTGGGTGCTGCGTTTATCCTTGTAACGGGTGGGGTCGATTTGTCGGCAGGACGGGTCGTTGGTCTAACCGCTGTTGTATCGGCATCCATGCTGCAAATCGACGAATATGCCAATCGGTTCTTTCCCGATCTGCCACATTTATGGGTGGGATTTCCGATCATCATCGGGATCATCGCTGGTCTGGCGGTCGGACTCGTTAATGGCATCATAGTCGCCAAACTGCATGTTCCACCTTTCATTGCCACCCTGGGTACGATGGTTGCGGTTTATGGTTTGAACTCGATTTATTTTGATACGGAGCCCAACCAGTCACAACCAATTGGTGGACTGAGACAGGATTTTACCGTTATCGGATCTGGTTACATTGATCTTGGTGGTGGTTATTCCATTCCGTATATCGTATTGATTGCCATAGCAGTTGCGCTGATCTGTTGGGTCGTCTTTAACAAGACTCGACTCGGGAAGAACATGTATGCCATTGGTGGCAACATTCAGGCTGCACATGTGTCCGGCATTCACGTGGCACGCAACCTGATTGCGTTGTATGCCATTGCAGGTGCATTGTATGGACTGGGCGGTGTGTTGGAAGCCGCGCGTACGGGCGGGGCAACGAACAATTACGGTAACATGTATGAGCTGGATGCCATTGCCGCTTGTGTTGTGGGGGGCGTCTCCACTGCGGGTGGTATTGGTACGGTGCCTGGAGTTATGGCAGGGGTGCTGATCTTTGGGGTTATCAACTATGGTCTGACCTTTATTGGCGTAAGTCCTTACTGGCAGCTCATTATTAAAGGGTTGATTATTGTGGCCGCGGTGGCATTTGATATCCGTAAGTATATGGCAAAAAAATAGAAGGTATATAAGTTGATTTTGAAAGGTTACACCTGTCACTCCGATTGCAGTACCATCTTTCGATCTCTCTTATCCCCAGATTTTCTTGATTCCCTATGAAGTAGGAAAAAATCCGGTGATAAAGGAGAACGCTACTGCTTCTTCAGATTGGTTCTGCACTCTCCGTTATGGTATAAACTAAAATTCAGCTTATGTAGAAAGGTAAAATAAAGAAGCCAGCAC
>NZ_AWUK01000005.1 GCF_000499205.1 Paenibacillus sp. MAEPY2 | reverse complement strand
TTATTTGTTTATAAGGAAGAAAACTAGAATTAAACATTAGTTATATTAGTTTGGATACAGTTAACGATCTGGTTTAAACCTAGGTAAACGCTACTCATATGGAGTGGCTTTTTTTATATATAAAATGAAGCTGTCCGTGCAAGAAATACAGTTGTATGCATGAGGCAATACACCTAATATAACCAGGGAGTTTCCCTTGACAGTCTAAATAACGCTTTGCTAAGATGGCAATAATAAATTTTTCAGAAAACGTATTTTCGGCATAAAATACAGCCTGGGATCTTCGGGTTTTGGACCGTAAAGCTGAGCAAACATAAGGAGGAACGCCCGCGTGTGGGAAGATAAATTTGGTAAGGAAGGTTTCACCTTCGACGATGTACTGCTGGTGCCCCGGAAGTCCGAGACACTGCCTAAAGAAGTGGACGTATCTGTTCGTTTGAGTGACAGCGTAAAACTGAATATTCCTTTGATTAGTGCTGGTATGGATACTGTTACTGAAGCGACATTGGCAATTGCGATTGCCCGTGAAGGCGGTATTGGTATCATCCATAAAAATATGTCTGTTGAGCAGCAAGCGGAGGAAGTGGATCGGGTTAAACGCTCGGAGAGTGGCGTTATCACCAACCCGTTCTCATTGACAGCGGAACATCTGGTTTCGGATGCAGAATCGGTTATGGCGAAATATCGCATTTCCGGTGTACCGATTGTCGAAGGAGATCAAAAGCTTGTGGGTATCCTGACAAATCGTGACTTGCGTTTTATCCACGACTTCTCCATTAAAATCAGCGAAGTCATGACTCGTGAGAATTTGGTTACTGCGCCTGTAGGTACTACACTGCAAGAAGCAGAAGGCATTCTCCAGAAACACAAAATTGAGAAACTTCCATTAGTAGATGAGTCCAACACACTGAAAGGTCTCATTACCATTAAAGATATTGAAAAAGCAATTCAATTCCCTAACGCAGCTAAAGATGCACAAGGACGTTTGCTGGTTGGTGCAGCGATCGGGATTTCCAAAGATACCTTTGAACGTGCTGATGCATTGGTTCAAGCTGGTGTTGACCTGATTACAGTAGACTCGGCACACGGACATCACATTAACATTATTGATGCCGTTCGTCAGCTGCGCGAGCGTTTCCCTAACCTGACGATTGTTGCTGGTAACGTTGCTACAGGCGATGCAACCCGTGAATTGATCGAAGCAGGGGCGTCAGTTGTCAAAGTAGGAATTGGTCCAGGCTCCATCTGTACAACTCGTGTAATTGCTGGTATCGGTGTTCCTCAAGTTACAGCAGTATACGATTGTGCAAATGTAGCACGTGAATATGGCGTACCAATCATTGCTGACGGTGGTATCAAGTACTCTGGTGAGATTACCAAGGCTCTTGCTGCAGGTGCTCATGCAGTTATGTTGGGAAGCTTGTTTGCAGGTACGGCGGAAAGCCCGGGAGAAACGGAAATCTTCCAAGGACGTAGTTACAAAGTTTACCGCGGCATGGGTTCAATGGCTGCGATGAAACAAGGAAGTAAAGATCGTTACTTCCAGGATGATGACAAGAAACTGGTTCCGGAAGGAATTGAGGGACGCGTTGCTTACAAAGGACCTTTATCTGATACCATTCATCAGTTGATTGGTGGTCTTCGTTCAGGTATGGGATACTGTGGTACAAGCAGTTTGGAACAGCTTCGTAATAACACTCAATTCATTCGTATTACAGGTGCGGGACTTCGCGAGAGTCATCCGCATGACGTACAGATTACAAAAGAAGCACCTAACTACTCGTTGTAATCCGAATTGTGCTAATTATTTCCAGGACAGGCTTGGCGATTTTCGCCGGGCCTGTCTTTTTTTGCGGATACCCCTGTGATAGAATAGAACAAGCGGTGATGATCCTTTATGGATTAGGGCGTTGCGGCGGTTTTTTGACATGAGTCTATGAAACTGCTTCTGACAATGAATCTGGATTGATAGAAAAAGGTTGCCCAGCTAGAAAAGAAGCGCGGACGTCCTTTTACATATGCATTTCATTTAATGCTAACTAAGTGACAATCGATACGACTTCAGGAGCAATGACATTGCTCTTTCGATACAGCGCATATACTACACATCTCACACGTCATCTTCACCTGATAGGGACTAAGAAAAAATCGCAGCTCAAGCTGCACTGAAGCACACAAAAGTAGCTTCGGACCGAAGGGAGTATTCATCATTGAAAGCCAAACAAATGAATAAGAAAAAACGTCAAATGCTCAAAAAAAGTGTAGCCTCGGTTATGCTGATTAATATGCTCTGCATGTCTGCGGTAATGCCTGTTATGGCTGCTGCCAACGATTCCGGCCAGGTATTGACCGCGGCGGCTACAACAACGAAGACAGAAAAGATCGTGAACATTCCTTCGGTAGACACACTGGGACTCGATGTTAAATCAGCAGTGTTGATGGAGGCTTCAACGGGCCAGATTCTACTCGATGTTAATGCAGATAAAGCTATGCCGCCTGCCAGCATGACCAAAATGATGACAGAGTATATTGTGGCTGAACAAGTCAAACAAGGGAAATTTAGCTGGGATGATATCGTTACAGTTAAAAAGAACGCGGCACAAAGTGTTGGATCTCGAATTTTCCTCGCAGAAGGTGATCAGCATACTATTAAGGAACTATACATTGCCATGGCTGTAGGATCAGCCAATGATGCTACAGTAGCTTTGGCTGAACACATCGCTGGCTCCGAGCAAGCTTTTGTGAAAATGATGAATGATGAAGCGAAGCGTATGGGAATGAAAGATAGCTATTTCATCAACTCAACAGGTCTGGACCGTGCGGATATGCCTGCGGATTTCCGTCCAGCTGAAGATAAAGAAATCGTTATGTCGGCACGGGATGCGGCCATTTTGTGCAGATACATCATCATGGATCACCCGGACTACAAAGATTTTACAACAATTCAATCCTATAAGTTCCGTCCAAATGATAAAGCTCCTATCATCAACTATAACTGGATGCTGGAAGCGAATAAAAATATAACCAATTTCAAAAGCTATGCCTACGAGGGTCTGGACGGGATGAAAACAGGCCATACCACGAACGCAGGGAATAACTTTACAGGAACGGCTGAACGTGATGGCATGCGTCTGATTAGTGTGGTTATGGGTACGGATTCAGAGCCGGCGCGTTTCAGAGAAACGAAGAAAGTATTGGATTATGGATTCAATAATTTTGAAGTTAAACAGGCGGTTGCTGCCAAAACTAAAGTCACAGGCTGGGAAGCTGTACCTGTGAAAAAAGGGACGGAAACGACTGTACCTGTAGTGACCGATAATGCTGTTAGTTTCGTTGTACCCAAAGGTACTCAAAACCTGGATGTCACTTTTAAAGCCAATGTAACTGAGGCTGATAAGCTGGTTGCTCCAATCAAGGCCGGAACCAAAGTTGGGACGGTTACTTATACGTATAAAGCGGATGGAATCGAGCCTCAGGAGAAGACAGTGAACCTAATTACCGCAGAAGAAGCTGAAAAAGGCGGTTGGTTCCGTCTCTTCTTCCGTGCCGTAAAAGATTTCTTCGTTGATCTGTTTGATGGCATCAAAAACCTGTTCTAATAGGCAAAGGCTCCAAGAGAACAGGATAAAATGGCATTTTTAATATTGTGTCGATGGTCCATTGACAAAATACAAGTAATTCCGACCGGATGGATTGTATATTTACAATTTTTCCGGTAAAATATCAAGTTAGAATTCTACGTATGAATCAGCTAAAAAGTCTATTGTTCTTCTACCTGACATTAGAGGTTTCACATCCTGTTCTTGGACAAGATTGACACATACATTACGGGGGGCTTGGAATATGGAAACGGGAACATCACGCGTTAAAAGAGGTATGGCTGAAATGCAAAAAGGTGGCGTCATTATGGACGTTATGAATGCCGAACAAGCTAAAATAGCTGAAGCAGCAGGTGCAACAGCAGTTATGGCATTAGAGCGTGTTCCTTCTGATATTCGTGCAGCAGGAGGAGTAGCCCGTATGGCGGATCCAACCATTGTTGAAGAAGTGATGAAAGTCGTAACCATTCCTGTTATGGCCAAAGCGCGGATTGGACATTATGTTGAAGCCAAGGTACTGGAATCCCTGGGAGTGGATTACCTCGATGAGAGTGAAGTTCTGACTCCAGCCGATGAAGTATTCCATATCGACAAACATGAGTTCACTGTACCGTTTGTATGTGGCGCCAAAGACTTGGGCGAAGCGTTGCGCCGGATCGGCGAAGGAGCTTCCATGATTCGTACCAAAGGTGAACCGGGAACAGGAAACATTGTCGAAGCCGTTCGTCACATGCGCTTTATTAATGGTCAGATTCGTAAAGTAACCAATATGTCCAAGGACGAGCTATATGCTGAAGCGAAGAACCTGGGCGTTGCATATGAGCTTTTGCTAGATGTACATGAGAATGGAAAGCTGCCTGTAGTTAACTTTGCAGCTGGTGGCGTAGCGACTCCTGCAGATGCTGCACTTATGATGCACCTGGGCGCAGATGGTGTATTTGTAGGCTCAGGGATTTTCAAATCGGACAGCCCTGAGAAATTTGCACGTGCCATCGTAGAAGCGACGACGCATTACACAGACTACAAACTGATTGCTGAAGTGTCCAAAAACCTTGGGGCACCGATGAAAGGTATTGAGATTTCCAAACTTGCACCTTCCGAACGCATGCAGGACCGCGGTTGGTAAGAGAAGGGGAATTGCAAATGAAAATTGGCGTTTTAGCACTTCAAGGGGCAGTCACAGAGCATATTCGTAGTATTGAACGGGCCGGAGCAGAAGGATTGGCTATCAAACAGGTTCAGCAACTTGAGGAGCTGGATGGGCTGATTCTTCCTGGCGGTGAGAGTACCACGATTGGCAAACTAATGCGCAAATATGGTTTCATGGAGGCCATTCGGGCATTCGCTGCTGAGGGTAAACCAGTGTTCGGAACCTGTGCTGGTTTGATCGTTATGGCTAAACATATTGCAGGACAAGAGGAAGCTCATCTGGAGCTGATGGACATGACCGTATCCAGAAATGCATTTGGACGGCAGAGGGAAAGCTTTGAAACAGATCTTCCGGTTAAAGGTATTGAGGAAACGGTAAGGGCTGTGTTCATTCGGGCACCTTTGATTGAGAGTGTGGGGAACCAGGTAGAGGTTCTTTCCACTTACAAGGATGAGATTGTTACTGCTCGACAGGGGCATCTGCTGGCTTGCTCCTATCATCCTGAACTGACAGATGATTATCGACTGCATGCTTACTTCGTAGACATGGCCAGATCGTATAAACAGTCTGTACAGAACCAATAGTGAATGATATACAACCTATGATCTGCCGGTATACCAGATCAGTCCTTCAGAGGCTCACAAGGCTTGCTGGTGCGGTGCTGTCTGGTCGGATGCCTGATGTTGCCCGTATTTAAGCGGGAATCGCAGCGTAGGGTAGCGCCGGAGGCCATAGGTTGTTTTTTACCAATAAGGAATCATAAAAGTTATGCGGAGCCGCAAAGCTATGGAATGGGCAATAAGGAAGGTTTCTACTTTGTGGTGTTATTTAGGAGGGGTATCTAGTGCTTGATGTGAAAATATTGCGGAATGAGTACGCACGTGTTGAAGAAGCGTTGAAGAACCGCGGCAAATCGCTGGATCTAATCGCCGGGTTCTCGGAGATGGATGCCAAGCGTCGCGAGTTGCTGCAAGAGAATGAAAACCTGAAAAATCGCCGGAACACCGTTTCTGGTGAAGTAGCCAAACTTAAAAAGAATGGTGAGAATGCGGACGATCTGATTGTTGAGATGCGTGAGGTTTCCGACCGAATCAAAGCTATGGACGAAGAAGTGCGTGAGCTGGAAGTGAAAATCAATGATCTAACGATGGCGATTCCGAACATCCCTAATGAGAGTGTACCTATTGGTGCGTCTGAAGATGATAATGTGGAGATTCGCCGTTGGGAAGAGCCTAAGTCGTTTTCCTTTACACCAAAAGCACACTGGGAAATCGCACAGGATCTCGATATTCTTGATTTTGAAGCGGCTGCCAAAGTAACAGGATCACGTTTCACCTTTTATAAGGGGCTTGGTGCACGTCTGGAACGTGCCTTGATTAACTTCATGATGGATCTCCACAGTGATCAGCATGGATACGAAGAGATTTTGCCACCATACATCGTAAACCGGGACAGCTTGTTTGGAACGGGTCAACTGCCGAAGTTCGAGGAAGACCTATTCAAGCTGAAAGATACAGAGTATTACTTGATACCTACCGCTGAAGTTCCGGTAACGAACTATCATCGCGAGGAGATTCTAAATGCAGATCAACTGCCGAAGCACTTTGTAGCATACAGCTCTTGTTTCCGATCGGAAGCCGGTTCTGCTGGACGGGATACACGCGGCTTGATTCGTCAGCACCAGTTCAATAAAGTGGAGTTGTTGAAACTGTCTTCTCCTGAAACCTCTTATGAGGAATTGGAGAACATGACACAAAATGCGGAACGTGTGCTTCAATTATTGGGACTGCCTTACCGTGTTCTGACGTTGTGCACGGCAGATATGGGCTTCACCTCTGCGAAAACGTATGACATTGAGGTCTGGTTGCCGGAAAGCAATACGTATCGTGAAATTTCGTCTTGCTCCAACTGCGAAGACTTCCAGGCACGTCGGGCCAATATCCGCTTCCGTAGAGAACCAAAAGCGAAACCGGAATTTGTTCATACCTTAAATGGTTCAGGACTGGCGGTAGGGCGTACAGTAGCTGCTATACTGGAGAACTACCAACAAGAAGATGGAACAGTGGTTATTCCTGAAGCACTGCGTCCTTACATGGGCGGAGTCAGCGTGATTGCACGTCGTTCCTAAGCTATTCAATAAATGAATGAAAGAAACCGTCTCCTGACCAATGGAAGTTCGAACTTCCCATTGGCTAAGGAGACGGTTTTTTTGTTGGGTAGGGTTATGATGATTTTGTACAATGCAGCCTAGTACGTATGTCCATGTTGTAAATGTAGAACTAACGCAAAGAAAGTGCAAATGGAATCATATGTTGTGCGACTTCAAATTCCCTGTGCGTTGAATCGATTTTGTTCATGTTGACTTCAAAAATCCAAATCTCACCCAGCGAATCATTCCCTACATCAATGCCCAGCTCGCAGATTCGCTCCTTCACATGGCCTGCAATATGATCAGCCGTCATGGTCGCCATTCGTTCCAGTCTCATCAGCATGACTTCTTCCTTATTAGGAAACTCATGACGAGAAAGGCAGTCCCATGTCGTAAATGCACGAAGTGAGCCGGCGTCGTTTACCACCTTATACTCGCTAGGGGTAGAGAGAAAAGGGAAAGCGGAAATGAAAGACCATTCCCCGCTTCCGTTCCGGACCAGATGCAGTCTTATATGATAAGGAAGTCCGTTCCGGGTTTCGCTGCGAATAAACTTTTGAATAATAAATCCCTTCTGGGCTGCATGCATGGAAATCAGTTGCCCGAACTCCTCACCATTCATTTGGTGAACATGCTCATGAGTCTTTACGGCGAAGCCTTCCTGTTCACGCTGAACAACAATGATTTCGCTGCCGAACGGGCCTATCGAGGGTTTAATGATGGAAGTCCCGTAAGTATCGATGAAAGCCAAAATCTCACCAACGTTTTCAACGGCAGTATACGGGATCAGATGCGAACTAAGCTCTGCATGATTTTGAAGTATTTCAAAAATTTCGTTCTTGCTAAAGGAAGCTTCGTTTCGTTCATCGGTGAAAGATATATGCCTTAAAGCCTCGTATACATCACTGTAATTCGTATTTCCACGTGCCTTCAATCGGTCATAGACCACATCGGGGAAGGGACAGTACCGAGCTTCCCACTCCCCGTCCTCCAGGACATACCCTTTGATATAACGTAATTCCGCATGAACATCGTGTGGAGCAAAATAATAAAACGCTGCATTATTCCATTTTGCTGAATAGGCACAGGCATCCGCGAGTTGCTTATCATTGGGATCATTGGTAAGCATGGCAATAACGGGATGGGGTGCTAATTGCCCTGCTTTGGCTACATAGTGCGCATATTCAATCGTTCTTGCTGCTCGAACCTGTTCATGAGATGGTGCTGGGGGGCTAATATTGGCATCCACGAAAAATATTCGGCCTCCCGGAGTCACGATAAAATCCATGCAAAGCTCATCAATAAGAAAGGAATACGAACGATTGATTGTCTCTGCAATACGAATAGCAAGCCGCTCCATCTCACGACTGATCCGGTCTGCTTGACTTGGGAATAAACGATAGAGCATATCAGCGGCATCCTCAATGCGGCCACCTTTACTTATATTGCTGATGATGGAGTCCGTATTTCCAGTGTGGGCATACATTTGGGTCAGGGCCCATCGTCCCGTTTCATCACGCTGAATATGTATTCGGAAATCAACAACTTCTCCGTGAACATTCAAATATGCAAGAAATTGATCCGGATCCTGCAACCATTCCGTCGGAATGAGGTAATCTTTGAAGAGGGGCTCCAATTTCTTCTGAATGTCGTATTTTCCATGAATCAGAAATGTTGTAAAGGGAACCCTCCGGCGCAGCCAGTCCTCACATTCAGGTCTGTTCTGACCAGGCTCAGGTGCTTCATTAAGCACCACGTCTGGGAGGGGGACGTTCCTTTGCACCCATGAATTTCCTTCCCGGAAGGTAGCATGAATCACTTCCTGTTCCACATCAATGTGACTGGCATCAAAAAGGAAAACATGCGCACCTTTTTTCATTCCCTCCGAGATCAGTTCGCTGATTCGTTCCTCAGGTAAGGAGTTCAAAGGGTCATTGTTCCGATACACACCTATAAACAATTCATCACCCCATCATGAAAAAGTCTAGAATCCATTATACAGGGCACGGCTGAACAGATTCTGAACAACAATTCCAATCGTCCGGCCAGCGCGGTTTATCTATACTTGATAGGGGAAATCCCTTCTTGATAAAATTGGATATATAAATTCTTATAAAAAGGTTGCTTTCTGGCATACAATTATGTTATGATCAATTTCGTTGGCAAGTTTATAAAAGTTAATGTCCTGGAGAGGTACCGAAGCGGTCATAACGGGGCGGTCTTGAAAACCGTTAGGGGGCAACTCCACGTGGGTTCGAATCCCACCCTCTCCGCCATACTACAATTATGATAAGGATCTGAGCGATACGCTCGGGTCCTTTTTTGCATTTATTTTTACATCCTGCGCAGTTGCATATACGCTTTATTTCCAGAGCGTGTTTACGACAGAAAATCAGTTTGTTTCAATATCCATGTGATGCATAAAAATATCCGAATCGCCGCATTTTATATAAGAGTGGAGGTGGTAAGATGAACCGCGAATTAAACATAGATCAGACGGAGCTTGTAGGTGCTTGGCAGGAAAGATTGCCTGAAGTCCTAAATGTCGGAGATCGGGCTCAGGTTATGGCTGACGAGGCCGATCAGCAGGCCATTCGAATTCACATCGCTACAGCGGGACACCAGATGTACTCTTTTGATTTCAAGTGTGCCTATGTGGATTCTCGTGAAGTCAGCGTGCAGCTGATTGATGTGGAACGTGATGGCAGAACGACGGATGAGCGGACAGAGCCCATTCAGGAATTGGCTCAGGATTACACGCGTCATATTCATGAATGTGCGCAGTCGTTGCAACCCAAAACCAGACAGTAGGTAGATGTCAAAGGAGTGGTAATACGTGAGCAAAGCCAAAGCTGGAACAGATAAAAACTTGCAAAATGTAGTCGCCGATCTGGATCAGATACCTGTGAATAGTCACCATGCCCAACAGATTCAACAGGACTCGAATGACCGTCGGCATCAGGATTCCATGAATCATGACAAAACGGAAGATATGGACCCGTCCCATTCCTAATCCAAACGAAGAGGGGGGAACAACATGAGCAAACCCAAAACAACACCTGTGCCTGAAGCACAGGCTGCTGAGCAACACCGAAAACCTGAAAAGCATTCTTCCATGCAGGAACCGTTGTCAGGCTCCAAAAAAGTGAAAAACCAGAACCATGTGGATCATAACAATCCTCAGGGCTAGGTTAAATAAAGGAAAGATCATTCCTTTCTTTAGCACATATTAAAATGCATAACAATTCCTATAACTCCGGTTAACAAACCGGGGTTTTTGCGCGTTCATACATGATTCAAAGGAGGGCACCCTTGATATATAAAGCTTACATAGGTCTTTGTAGCTAATTTACAGAGTAAAGATCACAAATTTCCCAAATCGTGTTTCCGTTTCAGAATAAATGGTATATCATTGATATTGAACTATTTTTTTGGGGTTATCACGAGAGGAGAGAAACAAATGACTAAACGTATGGGGGCGCTTCTTCTTACGTTGCTGTTAACCGTATCTATGGCACTGACAGCATGTAGCAGCAAGCAAGAACCGAAAGAGGCAATGAAGGCGGCGGCAGCCAATGCTTCCAAACTGACTTCGTATGAGATGAGTTCTAATTTCACTATTAATGAATTGAGCTATAAAGCTGCAGACGAGTCACAGCAGGATCCAACGATGTCTCAATTTATGAGCATGCTGAAGGATGCTCAGTTGAATGTAACTGGCGTATACCAAAGCGAACCAATGCAGACCGAAATGACGGTAGGTATTGAGCTTAAAGGCGATATGGGTATGACATTTACCATTCCAATGGTTATGACCGCTGAGAAGTTATATGTTAAGGTGCCAAGTATTCCGTTCTTCCCGATTCCGGAAACAGTTGTTGGTAAATTCCTGGAGCTGGATCTGAAAGAACTGGCTGAGCAAGAAGGAACGGAATGGAACCCGGATGCTATGGATGCCGCGAAAACACAAAAGCTGAGCAATGAAGTTATGGATGCGGTTCTGAGCGAGTATGATCAGGATAAATTCTTTAAAAACCTGGATGTGAAGGATGCACAGCTTCCTGAAGGTTTGGATGCCAAGCAAGTGGTTCAATTTTCGGTCAACAATGACAATGTGAAAGAAGCGGTTACTGTTCTGGTAACCAAAGCTTTGCCAAAAGTACTGGATATCATCTCTAAAGAAGAATACCGTGACATGTTGCAAATGAGTCAGGCAGATATCGACAAAGCCAAAGAGGATTTGAAGATCACTGAAGCAGATCAAGCTGAAATGGCTAAAGATCTGGACCAATTGAAAGACACACTGACTATTAACCAATTCCAAATTGATTTTGCTTTAGACAAAAAAGATTTCCCGGTATATCAAAAAATGGTTGCTGATCTGTTGATTAAACAGCCTGATACCAAGGATGAAGTTAAGCTTGCATTCACTGGATCAAACACATACACCAAAATTAACGAGAAGCCAGCTTTCAAAATCAATATTCCTACTGGTGAGGACGTTATAACAATGGATGAGTTTGAAGAACTAATGAACGCATCTTACGGATACTAAGTCACCGATTCATACGTTAAAGCAAAGAGCCGCTCGACCTTAGGGTTGAGCGGCTCTTTGTATGTTGTTTCCACGGTTTGTTCAATTACTGTAACGATTCGCCTAAGTCCTCGGCCAGCACAGCGTAGATCTGATGATCCTGATACGCTCCGTTAATTTTGAGATATTTACGAGCAATGCCCTCAGCCTGAAATCCGTTTTTCTCAAGGACACGTTTAGAACCAGTATTGGATAACAGGATGGCCGCCTGAACACGATTTAATTTCAAGGCACGGAAGGCGTAGGATACAGCGAGCTTCACGGCTGCGGTCATTCGTCCGCCGCCCTGATAGTCTGGATGGATAAAGTATCCCATATCAGCATAATTGGCAACACCCTGAACGACATTGTTCAAGCTAACCTGGCCAATAAGAACACCATCATCGATTGTGAAAATTCCGAATTGATACCCTGTTCCTTCCTCTGCCGCCTGCATTCTATCCTGAATACGTCTGGTTTGCGCATGCAGCGTATAGAATTCATCATCCCGGATAGGCTCAACAGCTTGGTAGGGAAGACGTGTGATTTGAATAAGAGCAAGATACGCTTCTGTATCTTGTGAAGTAAGTAACCGGAGACTTATTCCTTTTGGTGTGTCGTACAGTGTAAGCGGCATGGATTGCACTTCCTTTCCTGATGGGTGTCAGATTCTATCTTTTGCGTAAACGCCGGAAAAACTGAGTCAGCATCGTGGAGCACTCCGGTTGCAGAATGTCAGCAACCACTTCGGTTCGGTGATTAAAACGAGGTTCCTGCAATAAATTCATCAGCGTTCCTGCACAGCCGGCCTTGGGGTCAGCGGTACCATATATGACTTGAGGTACTCTGGATTGTACAATGGCACCTGCACACATGGGACAGGGCTCCAGTGTGACGTACAGACTGCAATCCAGCAGGCGCCATGCACCGATGGCTTCACTGGCCTGCCTTATGGCGACCATCTCCGCATGTGCTGTGGAATCAAGTGTTGTTTCGCGCAGGTTATAACCACGTCCAATAATGCGGTTATGTTGAACAATTACAGCCCCGATGGGTACTTCACCAAGTGCTTCCGCTTTGTAAGCTTCAGCAATAGCTTCACGCATCCAGTGCTCATGTTGAGCCTCCTCCGAGAGATGCGAAAGATCAGGTTGGAGAACGTCATCCTTCATTAAAATATAAAACTCCTTCCAAAGAGCATTTGTGCGGCGAACAAACATTCGTTTGTTAACATGTTGTGTATAAGTCTGTGGATAACTGACGAGTTGCTCACATAGTTATGAACATACTATCCACATGCCTGTGGATTTGTGTATATCTTTTAGTGGTTATTCCCATTGTAGGCATGGAAAAGACAAAATACAATGGAATTCGCGTTTTTCAGCCAAACGGTAACTTTTGGACGAGGGTCAATTATCCTTTTCAAATAGACAGACAACAGTTATGATGGATATAGGTTTTGCCATATATCGCCAGAGGGTACAAGCCGAGAGGTGAACGAAAAAGTTGTCTATTAAAACGAAATTATCCATGATTATGTCGTGCTCGGTGCTCGTCATATTAGTTTTGAATATAGCACTGAGTTATTATACTACAGAAGAGAATTTAAGGCAGGACAGCGAAAACAAGATGGTGCTTACGGCCAAACAGATTGCAATTGCTGTCGAACAGAGTCAGTCCAGTTCAGAATATGTAAAACGACAGATTGGGAACAATCTGTGGTTGGCCTCTGTAATGGCAGCAGAAGAATTGGACCCGGATATTCATAATATCACAAATGAAGATCTGGTTCGCATGAGAGAAAAAGTCGGGGTCTCCCATATTTCGTTGATGGAGCAAACGGCTGATGATATTGTGGTTACCCGGTCTTCCGATCCAAAGGAGATTGGATTGTCTACCAAATCCATGACGTATTGGTATCAGGCATTTAAACAGCTTTTCGAAAATCATCAGGTTACGATTTCACAGGGACAGAAATTGGACCATTTTTGGTCGGATGGATTCGAATACTCTACATCAAATCCGTCAGATGTTGATATCTGGGGTTACTATCATGATGGGAAGAGAAATTACATAATCAATCCCTTCTATAATAATGCCGCTGTTGACAGCTATGTGAAGATCTCTGGTCCAGACGAGATTTTGAATAAGATTCGTGAAGTTAATCCATCGATTCTGGAGATTACAGGCATCAACCCGTTGACCTTCGGCAGCTCAAGCATGAGCAATGACGGAAGGGATACGAACCACAGCAAGCTAAACAACAGACCTATTCGTTTCGGTACATATCAATATGGTACCGCAGAAGAGGATCACAAGGCGGTTGTACGGGCAATTCGTACTGGGCAGAATGTATCCTTTGTCAGTGAAACTCATGAACAAAAGGTACTCAAAAGCTTCATTCCTATATTTACTCCAAATGAATCATCTTATGTGATCAGTATTGTCATGGACTATAAGCAAATATCCTCCATGGTATCTGAACAGCTGGTTAGCCATGCCTCGATTTCACTTGTGTTGCTGGAGATTGTGATCTTTGGCAGCTATTTGCTTGCGGGCTATATTACGCGTCCTATTCAATCTATTTTGGGCAAAGTGAATGATGTGGCTGACGGTCATTTTGACTTCCGTCTGAAAGTGAGAAGGAAAGATGAACTGGGCCAATTAGCCAATCGTATTAATGCCATGATTCGTAATTTGGGGCATTATACGAATCGCCTGAAACAGATGTATGAAGAAAATCGGGCGGTAAAAGAGCATTTGGAATCGATCATTAACCAAACGGCAGACGCGATTCATATTACGGATCTGGATGGAAATGTACTGCGGGTGAATCGTGCCTTTGAGCAGTTATATGGCTGGCGCAGTCGTGAAGTTGAAGGCCGCCAATTGAAGATTATCCCTCCTGGCACTGAAGAGCAGATGCGAGAGCAGCATGCCCAGTTGATTGAGGGCATGTCCATTACCTCTAATGAAACGACATGGATGAAGAAGGACGGCAGCCGTGTCGAAGTTAGCGTGAGTACAGCTCCAGTCCGGGATGAAGCAGGCGAGATTACAGCACTAATTAGTGTATCCAGAGACATTACCAGCCGTAATCGTATGGAGGAGCTGCTCAGACGTTCCGAGAAACTGACGACGGTAGGCCAGCTGGCAGCCGGGGTTGCACATGAGATACGTAATCCGCTTACAACTCTGCGTGGTTTCCTCCAGCTCCAACAAGAGACGAATAAGCTTAATCATCGTCACCTGGATTTGATGCTGTCCGAGCTGGATCGAATTAATCTCATTGTGGGTGAGTTTCTGATACTGGCGAAACCACAGGCGGTTCATTTTCAGGAACGGGATATTCGCTTCATTCTGGGAGATGTTATATCATTACTGGACAGCCAGGCGCATCTGCATGGTGTGGAATTTGTACTGAATGCTTCATCCGACTCAGCTATGGTACACTGTGAAGAGAACCAGTTGAAGCAGGTCTTCATTAACTTGTTGAAGAACGGCATGGAGGCTATGCCAGACGGAGGCAATATCCGAATTAAACTCAATCATGACGAAGAAAATAATCGGGTTCGGATTGAAATCAAGGATGAAGGCACTGGAATTCCAGAAGAACTGATGCCTAAGCTGGGAGAACCATTCTTTACAAGCAAGGAATCGGGTACAGGGCTTGGCCTGATGGTCAGCCAGCGCATTATTCAATCACATAAGGGCATGATGGATATCAAAAGCGTCATGAACAAGGGGACAACCGTCATTATCGACCTGCCTGCTTCCCAGCAGCAACCGGAGAGTATAGAGGAAGAGCATAAGACGGACAATGAACTTACAGACGAAGAGAACTAGACGAGGTGAGATTACCTTTTGCGTATTAATAAATTTATCAGTGAAACAGGTTTTTGTTCCCGTCGGGAGGCCGACCGATTGGTGGAAAGCGGAAAAGTAACGATTAATGGAGTGACGGCAGAACTGGGCAGTCAAGCAGAAGATGGTGATGATGTTCGAATTAATGGTCAACCCATTAAGGAAAAACGCAAACACGTATATATTGCGCTCAATAAACCTGTCGGAATAACGAGTACAACCGAGCGTCACATTCAAGGGAATATCGTTGATTTTGTAGGGCACAAAGAGCGCATCTTCCCAATTGGCCGTCTGGATAAGGATTCGGAAGGTCTGATCCTGATGACCAATGACGGAGATATCGTCAATCGAATTCTAAGAGCCGAAGGGCGCCATGAGAAAGAATATATTGTGACCGTGGATCGTGCAGTAACGCCAAGTTTCTTGAGAGGCATGAGCACAGGTGTCAAGATCCTTGGCGAAACGACGTTGCCTTGTACGGTGACTCGCATATCAGATCGGGTGTTCCGCATTATTCTGACGGAGGGGAAAAACCGTCAAATTCGCCGGATGTGTAGTGCATTTGGCTATGAGGTTCGGAAGTTGAAGCGGATTCGAATTATGAACATTCATCTTGGCGAACAGGCCACAGGCACATGGAGAGAACTAACGCCCGCAGAAAAATCGGAATTAAGCAGTCTCCTGGACTATACGATGGAATAAATAATGATTGTCAAAGCGCTGCTTTCCACAAGGAAAGCAGCGCTTTTTAATATCAGTGGATAGAAAAAAAGTCACTCTCCTGTAATGAAGGAGAGTGACTTAAGCATGAGTTTGCACAACGAACGCCCCGTTAGTTACCTTGTTCAACTGCTTTCACGGACGTGTTGTTACTCTGGTACTTCCGGATAATTGAAACTTCTACCCGACGATTCTGAGCTCGTCCAGCTTCAGATTGGTTGCTAGCGATCGGGTGATACTCTCCATAACCACTAGGTGTGAATTTCGCTGGGTCCAGCGTCTCATTTAATAACAGAATTTTGAGGAAATTCAGTGCTCGATCGGCACTTAAATCCCAGTTATCCTTATATTGGCTGTTCGAAATGGGAACATTATCAGTATGGCCAGACACAACGACTTCATATTCCGGGAATTCCTGCAATATGCTAGAGATGGCTTTGGCCAGTGAACGAGACTCGGGCTTAACATCAGCCCGGCCTGAGGAGAACAGGGCGTTATCACTGATCGTGATCTTAAGCTCAGACTGATTCAGCTTGGTATTCAGCTGGTCGGAAAGGCCATTTTTCTGAATATATTGATCAAGCTTTTTCTTGAGTTTCTCCAGATCTTCCTGTTCCTTCTGAGCCATCTGGGCATCTGTAATCTGAGCCGGTGTCTTCTGGATATCTTCAGGCTGCTGTTTGTTCTTGCCCAAATCTGTAGTGGAATCTGTAGGGTTCATGGAGGTATGATCCAGTACACCCGAACCACCGTTCAATGCGCTGCTCAGAGCTGAAGCCATCTGTTCAAACTTCGTTGCATCTATAGAGCTCATAGAGAATAGTGTGATAAACAGAGCGAGCAACAACGTCATCAAGTCGGAGTAGGGAAGCAGCCAGCTCTCGTCTATATGTTCTTCATGCGGTTCGTGTTTTTTAGCCTTTTTCACCTGATGAGCCCTCCTTCTCTTCCAACTGTCTACGTTCGGAAGGTGTCAGGAATACAGATAATTTTTGATTAATGGCAATGGTGGATACACCGGATTGTATCGATAACAAGCCTTCGACCATCATCAGCTTGATTTCCATCTCTTTCTTGGACATCCGCTTGAGTTTATTGGACATCGGATGCCACAACACGTAACCGCTAAAGATACCGAGAAGCGTAGCGATAAACGCCGCTGCAATCGCATGAGAGAGCTTTTCCATATCGCTGAGATCGGCAAGCGCTGCGATGAGACCTACAACGGCCCCGAGTACCCCGAGCGTTGGTGCATACATCCCCGCTTGGGCGAAGATCAAGGCACCGCCACGATGGCGCTCTTCTGTAGCATGAATATCTTCCATGAGTACATCACTTACAAATTCCTGATCATTGCCGTCAATAATCATACGCATACCGCCGCGCAGGAACTGATCATCAATATCTTCGACTTTCGATTCAAGTGCAAGTAAACCTTCACGGCGGGTGGTGGAAGCCCAGTCCATAAATGTGCCGATTAGAGAAACACGGTCAATCAGTTGCTGCTTTTTGAACAGTACCCCGAATAGCTTGGGGATTTTTTTAACTTCAGACATGGGAAATGCCATGAAAATAGTTGCTGCCGTACCAACAAAAATAATAACGTAGGCTGCCGGGTTGTTAACCAGGTTGATTAGGGGTGCACCCTTCAGGAACATACCCACTACAAGTGAAACCAGCCCTAAAACTAGTCCGATAATCGTTGAAATTTCCATCATACACCTCATCCATGAGATAAAATTGAATCCTTTCAAGCGGCTTTATTCGGGCTTCCGGACGAACGTTACACCGCAATCCGTTTAATGTTAGGCAACCTTTAGGGTTGCAGAAACAGTTAAAACGGTCATGTATAGTATTTATCGACCAGATGGCCTTTTTTTTTAAGGGTTATTTTCAGGTATAATAAGAACAAATCTGCTCCTTAGGGGCTAAATAGGAGTGAAAAGTCAATGGGCGTAAAGCATGGACGGGATTATGAAGGAATATTGACAGATTTGACACAGGCTATAGGCCGAATACCGGACCGCTATGTTTTCTTTGAGATGGATGAGGAAGAATGGTCACGCCTTGGTGTAACAGAGCAACTCGAAGTGGATGAGGCATTGGCGGAAGATCTGTTCTATGCGCTGGGTGAGGAGTCTGTCATTCCGGTAGGAAGTGGAGTGGTCATTCATGACAAGGATCAGCACCGAATTCATATCTTAATTGGGGAAGAAGAGCTGACTTTTGTACCACTCATTTAGTATGCTCCTATAAGATATTTGGCATGGGAAACGGAGTTGGAGAATCTCCCTAAAGCCTTATGGTTAGTGGATCTAGCGCCATTTGTACTATTGGAATTTGAGGCTTGTCCGTGGTAAGATGATAGTCATGAAACGGGCGAACCGCAGGGCGGTGGACCTATGCGTTTGGGTTGCTGTGGTAGCACCAAAGGTTTTGATGGCACCGCGGACAGCTGTCTGTGATGAGCCATCATATGGGGAGGAAGATAACGTATGGTTTTTACGCAAGAGGAAGTCGAAGCTCATCTGGGAAGGCTGGAAGGCTGGGAACTGGAAGAGGGACGATGGATTGTCCGCAAGTTCGTATTTTCCAACTACATGAAAGGGATTGCATTTGTGGACGAGGTCGCAGCGATTTCAGAAGCATTCAATCATCACCCTTTTATTACGATTGACTATACAACGGTCACACTACGTCTCACATCTTGGGATGAAGGTGGCATCACATCTGTAGATATTAAAGAAGCAGAGCAATATAACGAGGCGTTTGAGAAAAAGAGGTCGGAATAAACTGGCGCGGTTATCATCGCACTACCGGAAGTGAGTGAAGCATACATGTCAGACGATAATCAGAACAAACCGCTTATTACTGTCGTAGGCAGCCTTAATATGGATCTGGTGGTGAAGACGGACATCATTCCCGAGGAAGGGGAGACGGTGAGCGGGGAGGAACTGCACTATCTGGCCGGAGGTAAAGGTGCCAACCAAGCGGTGGCAGCAGCACGACTGGGCGGACAGACAGCGATGGTTGGTGCGGTAGGATCGGATGGTTTTGGTGAACGCTTGCTGCACAGTCTAACGGAAAGCGGGGCGGATGCCTCACAGGTCCGTATTCTGAATGATACGGTTACAGGTACGGCCTCCATCTGGCTCTCCAAAGGAGATAACCGGATTATTGTCATTCCTGGAGCGAATGGGCGGGTTGTGCCTGCGATGCTGGAAGAGGCGGATACGGTAAAAAGCCTGACTGCAGCCGCAGCGGTGCTGCTGCAGCTGGAGATCCCGCTGCCTGCGGTCACCCGCGCCGCCCAACTGGCGGCTGAAGGCAGCGCATTGGTGGTGCTCAACCCGGCGCCTGCAGTCCCGGGTCTGCCCCAGGAGCTCCTGCGGTGCGTCGACGTCGTCACGCCGAACCGCAGCGAGCTCGCCGTGCTTACCGGCCGGGATGATCTCCGGCCGGAAGACGTGGATGCGGCGGTCGCAGAGCTCGCCGCATCCCTCGGGGCCGCTGTCGTCACGACGCTCGGCCCCGAGGGGGCTGTATACGCGGCGGCGCCTGGCGGCCGCGTACAGGCAGGGCGTGCCGGCGCGTGCCGTGCGCCCGGCTACGCCGTAAGCGCCGTCGACACGACCGGCGCTGGCGATTGCTTCAACGGCGCGCTGGCGGTAGCCCTCGCGCGCGGAGGGACGCTGGACGCGGCGGTAAGCTTCGCCATGGGCGCAGCCGCGTTGTCCGTGACGAAGCTCGGCGCCCAGTCCGGGATGCCGTCTGCACGTGAAGTGCAGGCTTTCCTTGCCGAGCAGAAGACAAAGACGCAGTAAGCCATTCTTCTTTAGGATGAATAATAGGCGGCAGAATAAATTCATGCAACCGGAGTAGCCATAGCGCCGCATATTTTCACCGGAGCCTTCTCTACACGCTGAGCATGTAAATATGACTAAGAGGCTCTTACTTTCCCGGCAAGGGAGAGTGAGAGCCTCTTATCTGTAGAACATCGATAAACCCAGTAACCCTGTGATACGGTTGGCTACGTTATGCGTCCAGCATCACCGCAGTTTAGAGCATGCGTTATAGATCAGGAGGTGATTGAAGCCACCACGCTACACATGCTTGCTTGCAACCTGTCTAACTGTTCGCCTTAAACGTTGGGATTACTTCTTCTCCGCCAGCCACATCGCAATATTCGCGATTTCTTCTTCCTTCAGCTTGTCTTTGAACGAAGGCATACCGCCGCTTTTGCCATTGACAATGGTCGTATAAATCTTCTCCACATCGTCCTGGCTGCCAATTTTCTGCAGACTAGGGCCCATGCCCCCTTGAAGCTGATCACCGTGGCAGGAAATACAGTTGGCTTTAACCAGTGCCTCAGCCTGTCCTGCATCCATGGTAACTTGCGGCATTGTCGGTTTCGCTTCTTCTGCAACTTCCTCTTTCCCTGGAAGCGTAAACATTAGTACAATAGCTAAAGCGCACGCTGCAAAAAATACCCCGCTCATGATCCATTTGTGCATCCCTTATGTCCCCTCCAGAATGAAAGATCATCTAACCTGAAACTATCCATATCATTATAACGGAACCTGTAGTTACATCATAGCATTTTGTGGTAATTTTTTGAACTAATCACATAACCGGGGACTTTTTCGATGTTTTGAAGCCTATTTAATCGCGTGGACCTTCATAGACCATGCAGTAAAAAGGTTTCAAACCGCTCGGTGTCTGTCGTTCGTATGTATCCTGCGTCACAAATCCGGCCTTGAGATAGACACGAATGGCCCGTTCATTCCAGGTCAGGACTTCCAGATCAATTTCGTTTGCCGGGTTCCGGCGAAGGGCTTCCTTCACAATGGCCGAGACAAAAGCCGTCCCCTGACCATGACCACAGCGTTCGGGGTGCATGCCAAGCCCAATGCGAGTGACACCTTCAAGTGGGAAGTATTGAGCGAAACCCCAAATTTGATGATCCTCTCCCAACACCACTGCATATTGTTCCTTCCGTAGCTGGGGATCTCCGAATTCCACTTCGAGTGCTTTCATCTGCTCCCAGGGCAGCCAGCTATAAATATTATAAGGCGGATCATACTGCCAATCACAGATGAGCTCCGCATGTTCTTCTTGCATGGGCACAACGTGAAACGTCACAGGGGCTTTATCCATACAACTGCACGCTCCTCTCATTGTGAACAAGCTATACTGACTTTAATTTGTCCAATAGCCTAGATATGTCATTCCCTATCTATCTTGTTTTCACTCTACAAAAGAGGCGTTCATTTGGCAAGTCCTCGTTATTGAAAAAAAGTGAAACAAAAGTTCCGGTAATTTCGTTTATATTATAGTGGGATGGGTAAAAACATTATAAGAGCACGGACGAAGCAATGCAAAATAGCCCTAAAAAAGTAAAGTTAGGTTAGATAGCTTATCCCAAAATACTTTTGATGGAAACGAAGCACAAAAAAACCGCCGGATACATTCCTGCGGAGAATGTACCAGACGGTTCTATTATGCTTCGTTACAGTAGTGTTATTGTTACAGCATGACGTTGCTCCGCTTGTCCCTAGTCGATGGCCAATGTCTCATATGCGTCCGTGCTCATAATGCGTTTAGCGCCAACATAGCGGTTAGCCCAATAGCTTTCACTTAATGCGCTGATTGTAACTCCTTTGGAAGAAGAGGAGTGTGCAAACTTTCCATCTCCTACAAAGATCCCTACGTGCGAGACCCCTTTGCCCGTTGTATTGAAGAATACCAGATCACCTGGTCTCATTTCCATACGGGATACTGAATCGCCCATGTCGAATTGTGAACTTGATTGGCGTGCCAGATCAATGCCCAGCTTGTCGAATACATAACTTGTAAACCCAGAGCAGTCAAAGCCGTTAAGCGTTGTTCCTCCGCTTTTGTATGTAGTTCCCATTGCTGAATCAATGACTTGGTCCATTTTTGAATCTGCGAATGCGCTGCCTGCTCCAAGCGATAATGCGAATGTGAGGCTAAGTACAGCTGCGGTTAATTTCTTCTTAAACAAAAGATATACCCCTTCCAATGCCTGCGAGGTTAGCTTAAGGATTCGGTTGAAGGTCCCCTATGATCCCTCTGTTGCAAGATCAATTCACCCATAACTGGTTCCCCCGCTTCCCAGGTGCTAGGAATTTGGCTATGCTAGTTGTGCACCTGCGAAATCAAGAAATGACGATTAAATTTTAAGTAGTTACAAATATGAAGGTAAAGATTACAAAGTTGTTACTAAAAACTCACTGCGATTATTGTAACAGAGGTATATCACTTTGGCAACGTTTAGCAACAAAATTAGCAAAAAAAACCTCGACCTTTGACGGGGAAAGGTCGAGGTTTGCTTGTTTAACGGCATTTGATGAGCTTAACTTTACATAGAGATGGTAACAATTTTGACCGTTCAATTTATTCCTTGACCGAGTTGGACTGCCATAACCGGAAATGGGCGCATATTTTCCACAGACTCAGCAAGCACCGGGCAAGTGGGTACGTTTGTTGTAGTATAAGGCCGGTTAAGCCTGTTACTAACCATGAAGCTGAGGTAAAGGCACCAAAGACCAGCAGATGAAGACCGCCCAGAAGGGTCGCAATACCGATCAGGGTGATGATTTGGCGCAGAGCAATCCATAAGGCCTGGACCGTACCACGCGCTCCGCCTTCCCCGTCAGGAGCCGAGACCCCAAACTGCATGTAGAGAAGGGCGTGATGTATTACCCACCCGTATACAATCCAACCAGCAACATAGGGAATACCCGGCAAGAGCAGCTGGAGGGAATGAAAGCCATCCATAAAGATGGAATAGAGCTTCGGTGCGAGCCAATAAGCCGGCAGCAGCAGCAATACGGTTCGAATCGTGTGAAGCAACAGAATCGGTTTCCACAAATTTTTGATGCCGCGAATGAATGGAACGCGCTCTTCCGAATGATTAAAATGCTGGAGTGAGTAGAGCAGCCCTGCCTGAATGAGTGGGCTAATTAGCATCCGCAGCAGCAACATAGCCCCTAGAATCCATAAATAGCGATGGACCTCCGGGTTCGTTGACAGACCAAGCTGGCTCTCCATTTTGAATAGAATCGTACTTAGCTCCCCGGCATCAGGTTCAGGATAACGCAGGAGAAGCGGGACTACAGCTGACTGTACCATCCGATAAAGAAAGTATCCCCATATTAATTGATAGAGAAATAAGAGTGCCGCAATGAACATATGCTGACGGACGAGAAACCAGCCTTCACGTATTTTCGCTTTCACTGTATCCACCTCACCATGACAGACTTCCGAATATAGCTTCTATAAGTTTGGTTGCGCTCATACTCCAGCGGGATTTGGTTGGCTCATCCAGTCCGGCTTTCAGAAAATTGTTCATATGATGGTTCTCCAGCACGATCGTGTATAGCGGATCGGTCATCGCCCAGGAAACCGGGGAAGTGTAGGTCAATTTGTAGGTAATGCGCTCCTTGCTACCATCCCATTCTTTCGTCATGGTTTTCCCATCCTCGAACATAATTCGAACAGGCACCTTCGTATATTCACTGCCTTTTTTCTGCACTGTAACCGACGACTCGTACAATGTTTGACCGTCTTTCAGGACGGGAGTGACCTTGATCTTCTCCACTGCAAAGTCAGCCATGCCGTCTCCGTACACGTATTGTTCAAAATAATCCGACCAGGACGTGCGGGTCACTTGTTCCACGACCTTTTGAAAATCAGAAGAAGTAGGGTGTTTGAAGCGGTATTTCTTCACATAGGTCGAGAGAATGCGCTCCATCGTTTTAGCACCAACCTGCTGCTCGATCCCGAGTAATACAAGCTTGCCTCTTGTGTATACGTTGGCTGCATAATGATTCTGGGAATCAAACTTCCAGGAGTCTTGTGTCAGTGGAGCTGGGGAAGTAATGAGACCTGATTGTACGGGCAGATTCGGGATAAGTCCGTATTCCTGTTCCATCAGTTTGTCTTCCGCATAGGAGGTGAATCCTTCGTCCAGCCAAGCCTCTTCAAATTCATTACTGGCGACCATACCGTAAAAATACTGATGTCCAATCTCGTGCACAACCGTGCGTTCCAGATCGTAACCAGGAGCGGAATCATCCGCACCGAAGGCAGTGACCAAAGTAGGGTATTCCATTCCCCCTGCACCATTCCCCGATTTGGGCGGGACAACGATGGACAGTGTAGAATACGGATAAGGGCCAAACCACTTGCTATAATTGGATAGTGCTGCTTTGGCTGCATAGAAATAACGTTCCTTCAGATCCTCATGAGCAGGGTCGAGGTACAGCTTGATTCGAACGCCAGGCACATTAGGAGCAGAGAAGGGCTCTTCCGCATAAACAAAATCAGGAGAGGCTGACCAGGCAAAATCATGTACATCATCGGCATAGAACTGATAGATTTTTTCGCCGTTCTTCACCACAGCTTGCTGGGTTGGGAATCCTGTGGCAGCCACCTTGTATGTCTCCGGTACCCGAATACGTACACTATAGATGCCGAAATCAGCATAAAACTCTGAATTGCCATGATACTGATGCAAATTCCAGCCTTCGGACGTTCGACCACGTGTGCCTACTGGCTCATATACGCTAAGTTTAGGGAACCATTGACCTGCCATAACAAAGTTATCTGCAGTTCCCATGCGGGCAAAAATTTTCGGCAGCTTGACCTCAAATCGGGTGTGAAGCGTGATGCTTTCACCGGCTTTAACAGGTTTGGGCAGCCGTACCTTAATGAGGGTAGTATCTTTCATATTTCCGTCATCCGGCTGCACATATTGCATTCGATGCAAGAGGGAAAGCCCGTCCTCTGTTTTCATTTCTGTAATATGCATGGAACCATAACCGTCCGTGGGCATAACATCGCCGCGAAGCTTTCCCCCGGATTCTTTCATAAAGGTGGTGTCGGCAGAAGAGAAGGCGTTGGGATACATGTGAAAATAAAGCTCACTGACGGTTTTCTTGCCTGGATGTGTCCAGGTTATCGTCTGAGTCCCTTGTAAGACATTTCCGTCTACCAGCTTCACATCCATGTGATATTCCACTACGCGGTTGCTGAACACTTCAGCGGTAGGTGTCTGTATACTTTCCGGAGATGTTTGGGTTTTGACGGGTGCCGTAGGCTTGCCCGATTCCGGGGCGAGCGCAGGCAAGTCAGAATGAATGGAGCGTGTGGTACCCAGACCAAGCCATATCCCCCCGGCAATTACACACAGGGCTATAATTGCGGTGAGCCAGCTCTTGGCGCGTCGTGGAATCATCGTTAAATACCTCCCGTTGACAAGCATCTACAGCATGTATATGTTTGCATTGGGGCGATTATTAGTTAAAATATTTGTATCAACCCTTGGAGGCTATAAAATGGACCAAAACGAGCAAAACGGCAAAAAACAGATTGCCTTGAATATCGTTAGTGCAAAGAGCAAACACAAAGGCTTCGGTGCAGGCTCCATCGATCTGAACAACCTGTCTCCAGTTATTATTGATAACGGAGAAGCCAAGATCGATATTGGTGCAATGCATGCAAAGAGTAAGGTAGAGCGCAATATCAAGTTCTCGACCAACCGTGAGGACGTACCCAATGGACGCCAGGTATGGCTGGTATGGGTAGCTGTGGACCGTAACGAACAGGGGCAGCTCTATGGCGGAGCAACCGCGTGTGAGATGTGGATTGATACAGAAGCACGTCGTGGATGGAAACTGCTGGCCGATCATGTGAATCGTATGGATTATGCCATGAAGCGTCGGTTCATGCTGGATGGTCTTGGACCGGAGGATCGCGCAGCACTCAAGAAACTGCTGATTACGCATAACGAAGAATGGTGGAATGCTTCTCCAGATGAATTGAAAGAAGCGCTTGCCTAATTCATGTACAAAGCCGTTCAAAAAAAGAAGCAAAAGCCCCGTGACCGAGATGATCGGTTCGGGGCTTTTGCTTTTGTGCTGAAACTGGATTTTTTCGGAGTGACGTAATTACGTCATTACGTATTTACGTCACTTTGGTCATTCCACCCACCAGCGTTTGAAATCCTTCCACCATGAATGCTTCTCTTCCTGTATTCCCTGCTGATTCTGCACTTCGCGACTATTTTTATCATCCTCTGAACCCGAATCGTCTGAAGCGCTGCGACAGACCTCAGTCGGTTCTGTGCCATCAATAAAAACTTCCAGCCGTTTCTCGGCGCAGCCATTGCCAGCCAGTTTGCCGGATTCGGGATCGATATATACACTGACGACGTTATCCGGTACGGTGAAGATCTTCGGTGGAACACTGGCAAGAGCCTGTTCCGTGAACTGGGCAAACATAGGTGCCGCACGACGCCCGTCGGATGTGGAGATGGCTTTGCCTTGATCGTAACCGACCCAGACAGCCGTGGAGAGCTCTGGGGTAAAGCCAACTAACCAGGCATCCGTATTCGTTGTCCCCGTTTTGCCAGCGACAGGCCGTTTAATGGTTGCAGATACCCGATTACCTGTTCCGCCATTTTCGAACACACTCTCCATCAACCGTGTTAATACATAAGCAGCAGCGGGTTCAACGACCCTCTCAGCCTTGGTCTGAGGTGTTTCATAGATTACTCGTCCTGCGGCGTCCGTCACTTGCAGAATGGCTACAGGAGGTGTTCGCTGTCCACCTGCGGCAATAGCGGAGAATGCGGAAGCCATCTCCAGAGGACTAACCGGTGAGGTTCCGAGTGCAAGGGAGGGTACCGGGCTCATATTACTCGTAATCCCTAGATTCTTGGCCATCTTCACCACTTGTTCAGGTCCGATCTGCATAATCGTATTTACCGCGTAGATGTTGTCCGAAGCGGCGATGGCCTGTCTCAGATCAATCTCGCCTAAATACTTATCCCCGAAATTGCCGGGTTTATAGGTCTTGCGATCATTGTCATAATGAAACAGGGTTGGCTCGCTTTTAAACATGGAAGCACTGGTGAGCTGTTTGGATTCCAGGGCAGCCAGATACATAATCGGTTTAAAAGCAGATCCTGGCTGGCGTGTAGTCGCCAGCACATGGTTAATCTGATTGGTGCGGTAATTTTTGCCGCCCACCATCGCTTTGATGTATCCGGTGCGGGGATCGATCGATACCAGAGCGGTTTCCAGCTCGCTTTTGGCATCCATACCTTTGGCTACGGCGTCTTCCGCCGCTTTTTGTACACGCAGATCAAGCGTGGTGTATATATTCAATCCTCCATGATCCAGCATCGCTTCGCTGATTCCCAGCTCCTTGACGGCCAGATTCCGGATATAATCGCGGAAATAGGGGGCGCTTTCCACGGTTTTACGTTCACTTTCCGGCTTGAACGAGAGCATTTCCTCATAAGCCTTATCAGCTTCCACTTGCGTAATTTTGCCGATGTCAGCCATGGCATTTAGTACAACCTTCTGCCGATCCTTGGCGTTCTTCATATGATTATATGGAGAATAGTACGTCGGACCCTTTGGAATTCCTGCAAGCATGGCACTTTCGGCGAGTGTCAACTGTTTAGCCGATTTGCCAAAATACATCCGGGAAGCCGCTTCGATTCCGTAGGCACCATGACCGTAATAGATTTCATTCAGGTACATCTGCAGAATTTCATCTTTGGTGTATTTCATCTCCAATTGTGCCGTGTACATGGCTTCCTTGGCTTTGCGGGTCCACGTTTTTTCATGGGACAAATACAAGTTGCGCGCGAGCTGCTGGGTCAGTGTACTTGCGCCCTGAGACATCTGCATATGTTCCAGGTTTACAAGTACAGCCCGTCCCATTCCTCGGATGTCGAAGCCGACATGATCATAGAATTTGCGGTCCTCAACTGCTAGTGTGGCGTTGACCAAGTCAGGTGAAATATCTCCTAACTGTACAGGCACCGAGTCTTTGCCTCCCGCCGAGAAAGTGGCAATGACTTCGCCCTGGCTGTCCAGCAGCCTGGAATTGCGATCTGAGTCAGCCAGCGGCAGACTAGTGGCGTATAGGTAGACTAATCCTGCTGTCAGGGCGATTAGGCCGAGAATAGCGAGCAGAGTCAGACTTTTGATGACTTTCCATATGCGGAACCCGCGTTTGCGGGTCTTTTGGCTTGGTTGGGTCATGGAACGGGCTCCTTTCTTTTCTTTCCAGTATGGGAATTCGGTGACACGGATATTCAATCATCCCGTTTAACGGTTTAAAATATAGCTTTTTTGCAGAAAAAAACCGTTTTGCAGTATAAACGTCAATCGCGTATAATGCAAAAGGGTAATGAAAGATAACAGTTCGGCACAACATACAACAGGCAAGGAAGATCGAACAGTACCATTGTCAGTGATTCTTTGATCACTCAGACGCTATGTACGCTCTGGTCAATTTAATCTATATAATGTAGTGAAACGCGGACCTTTCCCGCAGCCAGCAACCATAACGCTGTATGGCGCCGAACGCTGGACGTGCTTGGGCAAACTGGCAGCGCACCCGCGCTTTGTCAGGTATGGCTGATCATTAACTTTACGGAAAGAAGGTAGAGATTATGGAATTGTGGTTTACGGAGAAACAGACCCCCGCATTCGGAATCACCGCGAAGATTAAGCAGACCTATGTAAGCGAAAAGACGGATTTTCAAGATCTGGCTATGGTAGAGACCGAGGAATTCGGCAATATGTTGCTGCTTGACGGCATGGTGATGACGACGGTGAAAGACGAATTCGTTTATCATGAAATGGCGGCTCACCCTGCGCTAAACACACACCCGAATCCGAAAAAGGTGCTGGTTGTCGGTGGCGGTGACGGCGGAGTTATCCGTGAAGTTATTAAGCACGCTGCTGTAGAAAAAGCAGTTCTCGTCGAAATCGACGGGAAAGTGATTGAATATTCCAAAAAGTATTTGCCTGAAATCGCCGGTAAGTTGGACGAGCCCAACGTTGAAGTGCTGGTGAACGACGGCTACATGCATATTATAGAGCATAAAAATGAATACGATGTAATCATCGTTGACTCCACAGAGCCTGTAGGTCCGGCTGCTCCGCTGTTTGAGCGCGGTTTCTACCAGGGCATCTATGAAGCGCTAAAAGAAGATGGGATCTTCGTTGCTCAAACGGACAACCCATGGTTCAAAGCGGATCTAATTCAAAAGGTAAACAAGGACGTTAAAGAAATCTTCCCTATCGTACTTGTGTACGGTTGTAATATCCCTACGTACCCAAGTGGTCTGTGGACCTTTACAATGGGTAGCAAAAAACATAATCCGCTTGAGGTGGACGAGACGCAGATTCCAGAGATGGATACGAAATATTACTCTCCACGTCTGCACAAAGCGGCGTTTGTTCTTCCTAAATTCGTGGAAGACCTTACGAAATAAGGAGGAAAAAATCAGATGAAGTTGGATCAAGCTTATTCAGGCAACGTGTTTATTTGCAGTTCGGAGGACTATGAGAACTCCAAAGCGGTTATTTATGGTATGCCGATGGATTACACCGTCAGCTTCCGTCCAGGGTCCCGTTTTGGTCCTTCCCATATCCGTCAGGCGTCGGTTGGACTTGAAGAGTACAGTCCTTACCTGGATAAAAGCATTGTGGATATGACATACTTTGACGCTGGGGATCTGCTTTTGCCTTTCGGTAATGCAGGACGCAGTCTCGAAGTCATCGGAGAATATATCGGTGGCCTGCTGGCTGACGACAAATTCCCGATTGGTCTCGGCGGGGAACACCTCGTCACTTGGCCTGTCATTCAGCAAATGTACAAGAAATATCCCGACCTTATCTTGATTCATATTGATGCACATGCGGACCTTCGTGAAAACTATGAAGGCGAGCCATTGTCCCACTCGACACCAGTGCGTAAAGCAGCTGAACTGATGGGCGGCAAAAATATTTATCAGTTCGGAATTCGTTCCGGTTCCCGTGAGGAGTTCCAATTCGGACGGGAGAACATCAACTTCTATCCGTTTGAAGTGGCAGCTCCGATGAAGGAAGCTCTTCCGAAAATGGGTAACCGTCCGGTATACGTTACAATTGATATCGACGTGCTTGATCCGTCTGCGGCTCCGGGTACAGGAACAGCAGAAGCGGGCGGTATTACGTCCAAGGAACTGCTTGAAGCCATCCACATGATTGCAGGATCAGATGTAAATGTAGTGGGTTGTGATCTGGTGGAAGTGGCACCAATTTACGATCCTACGGAACAGACACAAATTGTGGCTGCGAAGATGATCCGTGAAATGCTGCTTGGATTTGTGAAGTAATAGTAAAATAACAGCGTCCTCTGTCTGCGTCGGGTTAAGCCTGCGTAGGAGAGGGCGTTTTTTTATGATCGTTTCTTAAACTTGATTGATTGAACCTCATTTCTGGATTGTGTTATACGGACTACAAAAGTAATCAGTAATATATTCATTGATATATTACATTCGTGAAGTATATGGTGATTGGGTTTGACCATATATAAAAAAGAGCCTTCACCGCGCCAACGGTAAAGACTCTTAGGACCCCGAAAGGCTGTGGACTGCCACGGCGTGCATGAATTAAATATTGCTATTCAAGCGAAACCCACCGTCAGGCTGTCAACCTTATGAGGTGGGTTTTCGCTTGCAATTCAAGTCCATAACATCAATTATGCCGTATGTTCCTATGCCTCTACCATTTGTTGTATATATAAATACACCCGTGTGTCATGTGGAAAAGGCTTATTCGGGATGACTCTATCTTAATATTTATGTATAATATGGAAATAGAGGAAAGGGGTTATGTTATGCATGCAATCCGGGCTCAATTGAGTATGTATCCCAAATGGTTTATAGCGGTACTTATGATATTTACCATCAATCTGATATTAACAATGACTTTGTTTCTCAATTTAACGTTAATGCTGGCTAATCTGGCCATGTTATATGTTGCCTTTAGCATCAAGACACTTAAATACAATAAATTGCATTTTGTCCTGTGCCTTATTTTAAGTATCACTTTTGTGATTATTGCTTTTAGGACATATCCCATTTAAATTGGCTCGTAGTAGAGATTAATGATGAACCACTCATGCCCATGAGATAAAAAATGTGGGCATGAGTGTTTTTTTTATTGCAATAATGTCACGCGGGATAAACAAATTGTTACGTTAAATCCTGCAAAATGGGGTAAAACCATAGAAGGAGGTGTCACAATGACAACAATGAGCAGAATGACATGGAAACGGATCGGCGCACTCGCATTATCGGTAACGCTGGCTTGGGGACTTGGTCCGGTACATACACTACCAGGCGCTAACGCTGCATCCTCCCCAACGTGTGGAAGTGGAGATCATGGATTAACAGCTACGTTGAAAAAGGGCAGTGGTGTGGAAGACCAACGACTGCAATTTACGGATATCGATTTTTTAAACAATACAACCGGACGGGCTGCTGGCGAGGGATTCCTGATCGGTACCTCGAATGCAGGCTGTACGTGGCAGTCCATTTATACCGGTCAATGGCAGTTCACACAACTTGATTTTCCGAATAATGTGAATGGATTTGCATTGGCTCAGGTGAAGAATTCTCCTACGACGTATCTCATCCGCTCAACAGATGGTGGATCACACTGGACACGGATGGATATTGGTGGCTTACAATTTAAGCGAATTGATTTTCGCACTAAAAATGAAGGCTTTGGGTACACCTATAATGGGGCTTATATGACGAAGGACGGCGGTGCAACATGGAGCCCCATCTCTACACTAGCCAATACACGCGGAGCTGTGTTCACGACAGAGAAGCAAGGTTATGCGATTGTAGTCGCTCCTGGCTCGGGGTACCGAATCATGCAGACCAGTAATGGAGGCAAGAACTGGACGCAATCGCTGAAGGTAACCTCAACAACGTGGAGCGGTGGAGATATATACGCGAGCGGTAACCAGGTATGGGCCCTTCTATATGGCGATGCAGGCATGTCCCAGCAGTCGTATTCTCTCTACGCGAGCGGGAATGAAGGCAAGAACTGGAGACAGGTCTTCGCCCAATCTACAGCAGGTGGTGGTCCCGCTCCAGGTGCAAGCAGCACAGGGAACGGAAAAGGTCCCGCAGAACCAGGGGGTCACCCAGGGAACATGGCGTTGATCGGTAATCAGACGGCCTATCTCTCAGGAGGATCACCTGCAGCAGGCAAAGTAGGGATTGGACGTTCTTATGATGCAGGTTCCACGTGGAAAAATATTGACCTGAAGGATCCAGGTTATAGCTCCCGCATTTCGTTTCCTTCTGCCAAAACAGGTTGGCTCGTCGTAACAAGCGACAATTCTCCTGCGATTTATGAGACGACAGATGGCGGAACAACATGGAAGCAAAAAATATTGTTGCCCGCTGAAAACGAGTAATTGGCGTCAGGCCATGGAATAATTTCAAGGCAATTTCAATCTAAAAGTGTATAAATCTTAACTTATTTGGCCTGATGAGGCCGACATGAACAAACAAGCCTTTTCCGGATTTAAACTGCCGGAAAGGGCTTGTTTGTTCTTAAATAAAAACGGTTGAATCCTGTTCACAAACACGTTATTGTAAGCGATAACAACACTTTTGGGGAGGTTGAAATTATGGTTGATGTTATTTTAAAGACGGATTCGGAACAAGGATTAATAAATCGCAATATATATGGTCACTTCTCAGAGCACCTGGGAAGATGTATTTATGAAGGGCTGTGGGTAGGGGAAGATTCACCTATTTCGAATACAGAAGGTATACGGAATGACGTGCTGAAGGCACTGCAAAAACTTCATATTCCCGTACTTCGTTGGCCTGGTGGTTGTTTTGCCGATGAATATCATTGGAAAGATGGCGTAGGTCCAAAAAGTGAGCGCGCCCGCATGATCAACACACACTGGGGCGGGGTAGAAGAGAACAATCATTTTGGTACGCATGAGTTTCTGAGATTGTGTGAACTGCTCGGTACAGAGCCGTATATCAGTGGCAATCTGGGAAGTGGTACGGTGCAGGAGATGCAGGAATGGGTAGAGTACATCACGTTTGATGGGGAATCTCCAATGGCGAACTGGCGGAAGAGCAACGGTCGTGAAGAGCCATGGAAGCTGAAATATTTTGGTGTCGGGAACGAGAACTGGGGTTGTGGCGGTAATATGCGTCCTGAATACTACGCAGATGAGTACCGTCGTTACGCGACATATGTACGTAATTATTCCGGAAATGAAATTTATAAAATCGCTTGTGGCCCCAACGACCACAACTACGACTGGATGGAAGTATTAATGCGGGAGGCCGGTCGTTTTATGGATGGAATCAGCCTGCATTATTACACGATTCCAACAGGTGAGTGGGCGGATAAAGGCGAGGCTACAGGATTTGGAGAAGCCGAATGGTTCACAACGTTGAAAAAGACGCTATATATGGAAGAGTTACTTGTGAAGCACTCCGAGATTATGGATAAATACGACCCTGAGGGCAGAGTCGGTATTATCGTGGATGAGTGGGGAACGTGGTATAACGTTGAACCAGGTACGAATCCGGGATTTCTGTACCAGCAAAATACGATGCGCGATGCCGTACTTGCCGGAATTAACCTGAATATTTTTAACGCACACAATAAAAGAGTGCACATGGCCAATCTGGCACAGATCGTTAATGTTCTCCAATCACTGGTTCTGACTGAAGGAGATAAGATGCTGCTTACGCCTACATATCATGTGTTCGATATGTATCAGGTGCATATGGACGCACAGCGATTGGAGCTGAACTATGAGAGTCCTGGATATACATTCGGGGACCAGACCATCCCTCAACTAAGTTTGTCGGCTTCTCGCAGCTATGATGGAATTATTCATGTGACAGCGTGTAACCTTAGTCATACGGATGAGCTTGAAGCGGTCTGTCACATCGAATCAGCGGATGCTGCTTCTGTATCGGGACAGATTCTACATCATGCAGATTATGGTGCGTTCAACACATTTGAACAGCCCGATCGGGTTCAGCCTGTGGAATGGAAGGGTATTACACTCGAAAATAACAAACTGCGTTTTGTGCTGCCTCCGGCCTCTGTTGGAGTAGTCGCTGTAAAGGGCTGATCAAATGGATGCATCTGTGACAGGTGGACATATCGGAAAGCAGCAACCTTGCAAGGGATGTAATGATCAATATGATGTAAAGATCAGTGAAGCCAAGATGGCGCGTCTCGTGGCGTTGGCTTCACGCTCACGTCCGGCAGTCGAGGATAGTGAATATGAGCGGCGTATGAGCATTTGCTCCCATTGTCCAGCTTTACAGTACGGCACGACCTGTCGCTATTGTGGCTGTCTCGTACAGGTGCGCGCCAAGCTGGTAGAGTCGACCTGTCCATTTCCATATGAGCCGCGATGGACCTGATCCGGAACGTATTTCCTTATTAATGAAGCAAGGCAGAGCTGCACTTTACAGGTGTGGCTCTGCTTTTTTTGGCGCTGATGGGCAAAAACTCTGAATTTGGATTTGAATTGAGCGGGTGAACTGGATATAGTTATACAGTAGAGTGTAGGATAGCGAGCTATCCGGGAATATGAGCGCGTATAGCGGCACAACAATACAGGAAGGGCTGTTCTCACCGGCCGTGCCTGATTTTGCGTCGCCTCGAATATAATGGAGGTTAACATTCATGTCGAACATGCGACCGGTTCAGATCCGGCTGCACAGCCGTTATGAAGGTGAAGATGTACTGCAGGAAATGCAGGGTGAAGCCGTGTTGAAAGGATCTGTGCTCTATGTACGGTATGAAGAACCACAGACCGGACCCGAGGGCGGTATTACCCGAACAACATTGAAGCTTGGCGGACAATCCATCAAGATTATACGTCATGGCGAGGTGGAATCGGAGCAAACGTTTGAACTAGACCGCAAGCTCCCTGGTTTTTACCGCTCGCCGTATATGTCGTTTGCCTTGTCCACGCATACACAGGAGCTGGAACTTTCCATTCAGGGATTGAGCGCACGCGCAGCGTGGAGCTACGACTTTTACCGCTTTGACGAAGAATCCGGACATTTCGCGATTAGTTTGCATATACAGGAGGAACCAATTTCATGACACGTAATCCATTAGATACAATTAACGAACGGGTAAGTACAGCCATCGGCAATGCCATTGTGACTGCCGGCATTGTTGCGCAGGAGGACCTGCCGACCATTACCCTTGAAGTACCACGCGAGAAAACACACGGCGATTTGGCGACCAATGCCGCTATGCAACTGACCAAGATTGCCAAGCGTAATCCACGCCAGATTGCAGAAGAGATTATTGCCAATCTCAATCTGACTGAAGCTGGAATCGAGAAGGCGGAAATTGCCGGACCAGGATTCATTAACTTCAAATTGGACAAGAGCTATCTCTATCCTGTGCTGGGGCTTGTACATGAGCAGGGTGAGAATTATGGAAGAATCAATGTGGGTGAAGGGCGCAAGGTCGAGATGGAGTTTGTCAGTGCGAACCCGACAGGTAGCCTGCATCTGGGCCATGCGCGTGGAGCGGCTGTGGGTGATGCGCTTTGTAACATCCTCGACTATGCCGGGTATGATGTAACACGTGAATACTACATTAATGATGCCGGTAACCAGGTGTTTAACCTGTCGCGCTCCATTGAAGCTAGATATTTGCAAGAACTGGGCCAAGATGCAGAGATGCCGGAAGACGGTTATCACGGTGAGGATATCAAAGGATTTGCCAAGGAGCTGGTAGCCGAGAAGGGCGATTCTTTGCTGTCCATGCATCCGGGTGACCGTGCTGCCTATTTCCGTGACTTCGGTTTGGAGAAAGAGCTGGACAAGATCAAACGTGACTTGAATCGCTTCCGTGTCAATTTCGACATCTGGTTCAGCGAAACTTCACTGTATGATAACGGAGAAGTGCTGCGTGTGCTTGACGAATTGCGTGATCGTAATGAAATCTATGAGCAAGACGGAGCAACTTGGTTGAAAACCATGCAGTATGGTGACGACAAAGAGCGTGTTTTGATTAAAAATGACGGTACGTACACGTACCTTACGCCAGACATTGCTTATCACCGTGATAAATATGCGCGTGGATATGACACCATGATTAACATCTGGGGAGCGGACCACCACGGCTATATTCCACGGATGAAAGCGGCCATGCAAGCACTCGGCAACGACCCGGAGAAATTGGTCGTGTTGATTGCACAGATGGTGAGCTTGTTCCAGAACGGCGAGAAAGTGAAGATGTCCAAGCGTACAGGCAAGGCAGTAACGATGGAAGATCTAATGGACGAAGTAGGCATCGATGCCATTCGTTACTTCTTCACCATGCGCAGCATGGATTCTCATCTGGACTTCGACATGGACCTCGCCATTTCGACGTCTAATGAAAATCCGGTATTCTATGTACAATACGCTCATGCTCGGGTATGCAGCGTGTACCGTCAGGCAGAAGAACAAGGCATTGAGCTGTTGCCACTGGCACAGATCGACCTTTCGAAGCTGACAACGGAGCATGAATATGACCTTCTTCGCAAAATGGGTGAGTTGCCTGAAGAAATTGCGACTGCTGCTACGGGATATGCGCCTCATCGTATTGTTCGTTATGTATATGAACTGGCATCCCTGTTCCACAGTTACTACCGTGCAGAGCGCGTCATTACTGAAGACGCGGGACAAACGCAGGCGCGTCTGGCGTTGATCGGTGCTGTACGCACCGTCATCGCAACAGCGCTTCGTCTGGTGGGCGTATCCGCACCGGACAAAATGTAATCCTAGCCTTGGCGGTGCTCAGCCGCCCTATGGCTTTGGCAAAAAGTCTCCATGCACCACGCCTGCAATGCAGCGTGGACATGGAGACTTTTTGCTGTGCCCGCGGCCATGGTTACACGGCCCGAGGCACTCATTACCCTCCGCCCTCCTGCATTAGCTTGAGGGCATCAATCTCGCCACCGCGTATTTTGCTCTTCGCGGTGGAGGTCTTGCGTGCGCGCAGCGGAACGGTCGAGCGCTTCACAAGCGTTTTGATCTCGGCTGGCGACAGGCCGGGATGCTTTGCAAGCAGGAGCGCTATGGCGCCACTGACGTGCGACGTCGCCATGGAGGTGCCGCTCATCTCATGGTGCTTGCCTTGCACCCAGGAGGAGACAATTTTGTCCCCTGGCGCATATACATCGACGAATGCGCCTCGGTTACTGAACGAGGCAATCCGCCGGTTTTTGTCGGTTGCACCGACCGATATCGTTTGCTGATAACGTGCCGGATAATCAATGCTGCGGCGTTTGCCGTCATTTCCTGACGAAGCGACAATGACAATCCCGGCCTGATACGCACGGTTCACGACATCAAGCAATGCTTTGCTGCGCGTTTTCATGCCAAAGCTCATATTGATGATATCGACCCGATTGCGCACACACCAGTCGATCCCAAGTACGATGTCTGACACAAAGGCTGAGCCATTATGGTCGAACGCCTTCACCGGATAGATCAGCGAGCGGGGAGCTACACCGATCATGCCTGCCGTACTATTAGCTGCGGCAATGGTTCCGGCAATATGGGTGCCATGACCGTTATCATCATGAGGAAGCAGGCTGCGGTTTAACAGATTGATTCCGCGTGCCAGCGAATAGCGAAGATCAGGGTGCTGATAATCGGCACCTGTGTCAATTACACCGATTTTTATCCGGTGCCCTGTGGAAACGGACCATACTTTGGGAGCGCGAATCTGCTTTACGCCCCAAGGTACGCCCTGAACGCTGCTCGGTTTACTGTGTAGCGCGGTGGCGGCATGCAATGAAATGGACGCGTCTTCTTCTACCGTAATGTCATCACTGTAGCGATATAGTTCTTCCGGGTCATGCACCGGGGCGATAATGGAGCGGGCCAGCCGGGAGGAGCGGACCACACTAAGATCAGTAAATTCATTCCTCATCCGCGATAGTTCCACGAGGCAGGCTTCATATTGCTTCGGTTTGGCGAACCGAATTAGGTATCGCCGCCCCTGTTCTGGTTCGGGACGTTGCATTCCTTCAACCAATTGATGTAGAAAACCAGTATAGTCCATAATGGGCAGCCCCCTTCGGGATGAACATGCTGAGGTATTCTATGAATGCGTTGATCCCGCCGCATGGGGAACCTGCCCTTTTTTTACAAAAACGCATTCTCTTCGTGTCAAAACGGGCGCAGGGACATATGATGAATGGAGGGCTAGAGGGCTCTTGCGGGGACCCTGGTGAGGAGCGATCCTTCAAGGGTATACAGTCAGAAGGCGGAGGGGGACTCCGTCTTTTTTATATGATGATGCCATTTTTGACCTAAAGATGATGTGCCCGCCAGTTAGTCGTCTCTTACAGTCTGTATATTGCTCGTTTAAAAGTCGCTTCTTGGAATTATGAGACATCCATACATAAAAACTTGCTTTTTAACGCTAAATAGGTTTTACTTAGGTTTGTTAATGGATATGTTATACGTAACGTTCCAGTTCGTAGGGATATAAAGTGAATTATGTGTGAGAGGAAGTGTCTGTCAGTGAGTACCTCGCTCAATTTGAAAATTGATAAAGAAAAGGTCAGAGAGATTCCTTTGGTGGACCTCGCCTTTATGGTGCTGAAAGCGGCCAATACGCCGTATTACTACCGTGATTTGATGAATGAGGTAGCTAAACAGCGCGGAATGACTGATGAAGAAATCAACGAGTTTATCGCCCAGCTATATACCGAGATTAATATCGATGGCCGTTTTGCTTGCGTCGGTACGAGTCTGTGGGGCTTGAAGCGCTGGTATCCGGTAGCTGGATCGGAAGATACCATGACGGGTGCGAAGCGTCCGCGCATTATCAACGATGAAGACGATGATCTGGAAGATGAGGACTTCGGCGAAGAGGAAGACAGCTACAACAGCGACGAAGACTTCGATAATTCTGATGATGATCAGGACGAAGATGATGATGACGATGATGATGACGAAGACGACATCTTTGACGAAGAAGATAGCGATGAAGAAGTTCTGGTTGAAGATGACGATTTGGAAGAGGAAGACCTCGAGGAAGACGAAGAAGAAGAGTCTGAAAACGAGGCTGAATTTGACGACGATTCCGATAAGTAACCGTCATTTTAGACATCGATAGTTTACCCATTTTCCCCGCATAGTCAACCTTGACAGCAGACGGGGTAACGGGTAAACTATTGCATGGGCTTATGAATGAGCGACAAAATATTTATGTTTTTTATAAAAAGTGCCCCGTCCTGCGGGAGTACTTTTTTTGTATTTTTAGAGGCAGAATTTTGCAAAATGATTTGAATTCCGCATGCTCCCGGCCAACAATCCGTGGTCTGTTTTTGTATATCCAAAACACCAAATTCACTGATCCAATGATCTCTTTTTTGGGACAGATCTGGGTAATGGCTTCCGGAAGGTTTGCACCATTCTACGCTGTAGAACAACGTTGTTTACAAACGGTCTTCGCATGAAAGAGCAGTTCGCAGATGCAGGGAATTTCTGCCATTGCTCTTTTTAACGATGATTACCTGGGAAACGGGTTACGATAATACCATATATCGCCTGAATTCCGTACTTATATTAGGAGGGTAATAACAGTGACAAAGTATATTTTCGTGACGGGCGGAGTTGTGTCCTCCCTGGGCAAAGGGATAACGGCTGCCTCGCTGGGCAGATTGCTGAAAAACCGAGGGTTGAAGGTAACCATTCAAAAATTTGATCCATACATCAATATCGACCCGGGAACAATGAGTCCTTATCAGCATGGTGAGGTGTTTGTAACGGATGATGGCGCGGAAACGGATCTTGACCTTGGCCACTACGAACGTTTTATTGACATCAACCTCTCCAAAAACAGCAACGTCACGACTGGTAAAGTATACTCCTCCGTCATCAGCAAAGAGCGGCGCGGGGAATATCTGGGCGGAACGGTACAAGTCATTCCACACATCACGAACGAGATCAAAGAGCGTGTATTCCGCGCAGGACGTGAAGCGGGTTCGGATGTCGTTATTACGGAGATTGGCGGTACGGTGGGTGACATCGAGAGCTTGCCTTTCCTGGAAGCTATTCGTCAAATCAAGAGTGATGTAGGTCGTGACAACGTCATGTACATCCATGTAACACTTATCCCTTACATCAAGGCTGCTGGTGAAGTGAAAACCAAACCAACTCAGCACAGTGTGAAGGAATTGCGCAGCATCGGAATTCAGCCAAACGTTATTGTTTGCCGTACAGAGTATGAGCTTTCCAAAGACATGAAAGCCAAGATCGCTCTCTTCTGTGACATTGATGAAAACGCCGTGGTGGAATGCCGTGATGCAGACACATTGTACCAAGTGCCTTTGAATCTGCGTGAAGAAGGTTTGGACGAGATTGTGGTAAACCACCTGAAGCTGACTACTCCTGCGCCGGATATGAGCGAGTGGGAAGGGCTGGTTGACCGGATCAACAAGCTGGAGCATACAGTGGAGATTGCCATTGTAGGTAAATATGTAGCTTTGCATGATGCTTATTTAAGTGTTGTTGAATCCTTGTCTCATGCAGGATTTGCATCCAATGCTGATGTGAAGATCCGCTGGATTCACTCCGAAGATATCACGGATGAGAATGTAGGCGATCTGCTGCATGGTGTAGGCGGAATCCTGGTACCTGGTGGATTTGGTGATCGGGGTATCGAAGGTAAGGTATCTGCAATTCGCTATGCCCGTGAGAAACAAATTCCGTTCTTCGGTATTTGCCTGGGTATGCAGGTGTCTGTTATTGAATATGCACGTTCCATCGTTGGTTTGACTGGAGCGAACAGCTCTGAGATTAATCCAGCTACGGAGTTCCCGGTAATCGACCTGCTGCCTGAACAAAAAGATATCGAAAACCTGGGTGGAACAATGCGTCTGGGTCTGTATCCTTGTAAGCTTCAGGAAGGTTCCCTGGCAATGGCTTGTTATGATGATGAGTTGGTCTATGAGAGACACCGTCACCGGTACGAGTTCAACAATGAATACCGTGAAGCGATTGAAAAAGCCGGTTTGGTTATTTCGGGTACATCCCCGGATGGACGTCTGGTTGAGATCGTGGAGCTTCCGGGTCACCCATGGTTCCTGTCAGTACAATTCCACCCGGAATTCACTTCCCGTCCGAACCGTCCACAGCCGTTGTTCCGTGAGTTTGTAAAAGCTTCTCTGGAGAGCGTTGGAAAATAAGCACTGATTATTAAGCTATAAATAAAGGGATGTTCTTGGCAACCGATAAGGATGCCGGAACATCCTTTTTTAATATGTCGAGATAAGAGAAAATGGTTTTTGGCATTTTGGGATGTAAGCAGGATTTCAATGGGGGAGGTAGAATACTTATCATGACGACTATGGGATTGTTATCCAGATTCAGACGTACATGCTTTCCTAATTCTAGGAGGTTAATCAGTGGAAAATAAAAAAGTGTTAATTGTCGACGACCAGAATGGTATTCGAATCCTGTTAATGGAAGTGTTCAGCAGCGAAGGATATAATACGTTCCAAGCGCCTAATGGGAAGATCGCCCTGGAGATAGTAAATAATGACAAACCTGATCTTGTACTGCTTGATATGAAGATTCCTGGCATGGATGGCCTGGAAATTCTGAAACATATTAAGGAAATTGATCCGGATATCAAAGTCATCATGATGACGGCTTATGGTGAACTGGACATGATCAAGGAAGCTACGGATCTCGGAGCGCTCATGCACTTTACGAAACCGTTTGATATCGATGAAATGCGAGTGGCAGTCAATATGCAGCTTCGAAATGATACTGCGAATAAGTGCAGCTGAATCCTGTGGATACAGGATTTTTTTGCGTGTGAAGCTTTGAGAGTCTGTGGGTAGGCATGAAGGGTATTTCAGTCTGGCATCCGGGGAATATTGGAAATGGATACGCCATCATGCTGTGTCTATGAAAACTGTGCTGCAAAGCACAGCATTTTTGCAAATGCTTGTTTAGTATTTGACATGGGATGTGGTATAATAAGCCCGTATGTGATTTCGGCTAAAAACCATAGACACAACCCAACACCCCTAGGAGGATTGAAACCATGCCATTAGTATCTATGACAGACATGTTGAACAAAGCACTCGAAGGAAAATATGCAGTTGGTCAATACAACATCAATAACCTTGAGTGGACTCAAGCGATTCTTGCTGCTGCTGAAGAAGAGAAATCCCCAGTAATCCTGGGCGTATCCGAAGGCGCAGCTCGTCACATGAGCGGTTTCTACACAGTAGTTAAAATGGTAGAAGGACTCATTCACGACATGAAAATCACCGTTCCAGTTGCTATTCACTTGGACCACGGTTCCAGCTTTGATAAGTGTAAAGAAGCGATCGATGCTGGATTTACATCCGTAATGATCGACGGTTCCCACCACTCCATCGATGAAAACATCGAAATGACTAAAAAAGTTGTTGAATATGCACACGCTAAAGGCGTTTCTGTAGAAGCCGAAGTAGGTACTGTTGGTGGACAAGAAGACGACGTTATCGGTGGTATCATGTACGCTGACCTGAACGAGTGTGTACGTATCGTTAAAGAAACAGGTATCGACACATTGGCTCCAGCTCTTGGTTCCGTACACGGTCCTTACCATGGCGAGCCTAACTTGGGCTTCAAAGAAATGGAAGAAGTTCGCGATGCAGTTAACGTTCCACTGGTACTGCATGGTGGTACAGGTATCCCTAAACATGATATCGACAAAGCGATTTCCCTGGGTACTTCCAAAATCAATGTGAACACTGAGAACCAAATTTCGTTCTCCAAAGTGGTTCGCGAAGTGCTTGCAGCTAAACCAGATGCTTACGATCCACGTACGTTCATCGTACCAGGCCGTGATGCAATCAAAGAAACCGTTAAAGGTAAAATTCGCGAGTTTGGTTCTAACAACAAAGCGTAATTTGTCTTTACCAGTTCCATACTGTGTAAGTGGAAAGAACACCGCCTAGCCGGTGTCTTTCCATTTTCACGCCTTATTTCTACATCGAAAGCCAACAGCACGTATTGCCGTTAACCGGCTGCAAAACACGTAGGGGGACATTAAGCTTTATGGAAAAATTAATGATTAGTGGCGGACGTCCGTTACAGGGAACTGTAACTATAAGCGGCGCCAAGAACAGCGCCATCGCGCTTATTCCTGCAGCATTGCTTGCCGAGTCAGAAGTCGTGCTGGACAACCTGCCGCTTTTGAGTGACGTGGCGGTTTATGCAGAAATTTTGGAGGAACTCGGAGCTCGTGTACACTGGGAAGGCAGTCAGATGAAGATCGATCCTTCCGATATCAAATCCATTCCCATGCCGAATGGTCCCGTAAAGAAGCTTCGTGCTTCGTATTATATGATGGGAGCACTGCTTGGGCGTTTTAAAGAAGCAACCATTGGTTTACCAGGAGGCTGCAACTTCGAGCCTCGTCCGATTGATCAGCATATCAAAGGGTTTGAAGCGCTTGGCGCAACCGTAACGAATGAACATGGCTCCATTCATTTGCATGCCAAAGAGCTGCGCGGAGCAAAGATTTATCTGGATGTAAGCAGTGTAGGTGCAACCATTAACATCATGCTGGCGGCTACTCGTGCCAAAGGCTCTACAATTATCGAAAACGCGGCTAAAGAGCCTGAGATTATAGATGTAGCAACACTTTTGAATTCAATGGGTGCCAGCATCAAGGGTGCCGGTACCGAAACGATCCGTATTGAAGGTGTGTCGGAGCTTAAGGGTTGCCGTCATTCCATCATACCGGACCGGATACAAGCGGGCACGTATATGATCGCTGCGGCTGCGACGCGTGGCGACGTTCTGATTGACAATGTGATTCCCAAACATCTGGAGGCTTTAACGGCAAAGTTGTTGGAAATGGGCGTTGGCATTGAAGAACTTGATGAAAGTATTCGTGTCATTGGCAAGCCGAGATACAATCATGTAGACGTTAAGGCACTTGTTTATCCCGGTTTTCCGACGGATTTGCAGTCCCCGATGACCAGTGTTTTGACACAGGCAACGGGTGTGAGTGTCCTGAGCGACTTTGTATATAGCAACCGATTTAAGCACGTTCCTGAGTTGGTACGCATGGGCGCAAAGATCCGTGTCGAAGGGCGCTCAGCTATTATTGAAGGCAGTGCTTTGAATGCGGCCAAGGTAAAAGCATCTGATCTTCGCGCTGGTGCAGCGCTGGTGATCGCAGGTCTCACCGTCAGTGAAGGTGTGACCGAAGTGACTGGCGTTGAATTTATCGATCGTGGGTACGATCATCTAGTAACCAACCTGCGTCTGCTAGGTGCAGATGTGTGGCGAGAAACAGATTAATTCTGTAAGGAATGGCGAGTTTTACGGCATTAAAGTGATTATTTTTACAGAACTGCATATCCTTACAGTAATTGGGCAAACCTGTTTTAATAGAGTTCTCAGTCTCTCCGGGATAAGACGAAATGTTCCTGTTTCCTTTACCGGAGGGTCTTTTTTTGAGTCAGACTTCATATGGCTGTAAGAACATCATTTCCTTTTCCCCAAACCCCGGTTTTGTTTGAACTGCGCTCCATAGCCGGTCTGCCCGGATCGAACGCCTCATGTATTCGTGTTCACTCACTAGCGGATCTTGCCGAAAGCTGGCCATCCCGCCCGGAAACTTACACTCAAAGACAAGTATTTGCATTATAACGGTTACATTCCGTACAATGGACAGAAGAGAATTGCAGAACGATGCTGCTCTTATAGCCGGAACATCAAGCGAAACTATCCATTTCACGGACTTATTAATTGAATAGGTGGTTATTATATGGATCTACAAATTTCCGATTTGGAAGAAATGAAACTAACGGACCTCTACAAACTGGCCAAAAAATATCAAATTCCCTACTATGGCACATTGAAAAAGAAAGAATTGATCTTCGCTATATTACGTGCACAGGCTGAACAGAGCGGATTAATGTTTATGCAAGGTGTGCTCGAAATTTTACCTGAAGGCTACGGATTCCTTCGTCCAATCAATTACCTGCCAAGTACGGAAGACATCTACATCTCAGCCTCACAGATTCGCAAGTTTGACCTAAGAACAGGTGACCTCGTCTCAGGTAAGTGTAGAACACCTAAAGAAAACGAGCGATACTTCGGTTTGCTGCAAGTTAACGCTGTAAATGGTGAGAATCCATCGGCTGCTGCGGAACGACTTCACTTCCCGGCATTAACCCCATTGTACCCGCAGAAGAAACTGGTTCTCGAAACATCCCCCAACCATTTGTCCACACGCATTATGGATGTGCTCGCCCCGGTAGGACTGGGACAGCGCGGATTGATCGTAGCACCTCCCAAAGCGGGTAAAACACTTCTCCTCAAAGAAATCGCCAACAGCATCTCAACCAACAACCCAGAAATTGAACTATTTGTCCTGTTGATTGATGAACGTCCGGAAGAAGTTACGGATATGTCGCGTTCGGTTAAAGGGGAAGTAGTGGCTTCTACGTTTGATGAGCTGCCTGAGAACCATATCAAGGTTGCGGAATTGGTGCTTGAACGTGCGCTGCGTCTGGTTGAAGCGAAAAAAGATGTCGTTATCTTGCTGGATAGCATTACGCGTCTTGCTCGTGCATACAACCTGGTTATCCCACCGTCCGGACGGACACTTAGTGGAGGTATTGACCCCGCAGCATTCCATCGCCCGAAACGTTTCTTCGGTTCTGCACGGAATGTGGAAGAGGGTGGAAGCCTGACGATTCTGGCTACAGCGTTGATTGATACGGGATCGCGTATGGACGATATTATTTATGAAGAATTTAAAGGTACGGGTAATATGGAGCTTCATCTGGATCGCAAGCTGGCAGAGCGCCGTATTTTCCCGGCAATCGATATTCGTCGTTCCGGTACACGTCGCGAAGAAGTGTTGCTGAGCAAGGAAGAGCTTGATACAATCTGGGCGATCCGTAAAAACATGAACGATTCCCACGACTTTGTCGAAGGCTTCCTGAAAAAACTGCGTAATAGCAAAACGAATGCTGAGTTCTTGGCGGCATTTGATACAGCTGGCAACAGTCCGACAAGTAACTCCGGACAGACTACGACTCGGCGCTCGCCAAGACAGACTGCGGCTTCCGGTACAACTACCTAGAATTACGTCGTTGATTTAACTCCAATTTGCAGCGCTGCTGCTGGAACAACAATATAATCGTCGTTTGGCTTTAACCTATTAGATGTGAGGAGAACATCATGTATTTAGTATACGCAGATGAAAAAGGTAATGTATTTGATCATCCTTCCCTGTACGGGCTTGCCCGCAGTGGAGATATGATCGTCGAAATTATGGAGGATGAGCTGATTCCTTTGCCGGAAGGTGCGACGCTGGTTGGACTGCCGAGTACACGTCCGATTGGTATGGACCCGGATACTGGCGAGATGCTGCCAATGCCTAGCGACACACAGGCGGTTGGGGCTTTGCTACCGCAAGGATTCACTCGATTGTGTCTGCCGGGGTATGTAAAGACGGATAAGGAGTACAAACTGCCGTTGTTCGGTTACTCGGCTGTTGTATGGAAAGATGGTGAGTTTTACGTCACTGCCCGGATGTCAGATCACCCAGATCAATGGAATCCGCTGAACTGTGATCGGGATGACGTACGTGCGGGTGTTAAACGTTTAACGAAGCAATATCCTGAAAACCGCCTCTATACCCATCTGTCCAATTGTGCGCTCGGGTATGAATGTCTGACTTCGTCCAATACCTTCCTGAATCGTTGGGAAGGCGGCGTTCCGGTATCTTATTCCTGTAACGCAGGTTGTTTCGGATGTATTTCTGAACAACCGGATGATAGTGGTTTCGTTTCCCCGCAGACCCGGATGAATTTCCGTCCGCGTGTGGACGAAATCGTTGAAGTCATGCTTGAGCACTTAAAGACACCGGAATCGATTATCAGCTTTGGTCAGGGTTGTGAAGGGGAGCCTTCCACACAGGCCAAATTGATTATTGAAGCCATTCGTGAAGTGCGCTCCATAACCGACATGGGATATATCAACATTAACACCAATGCCGGTTTGAATGATCACATGAGAGGTATTGTTGATGCCGGGCTTGATCTAATGCGTGTAAGTACGATCAGTGCATTGGATGACCACTATAATGCTTATTACAAACCTCGCGGATATACACTGGCCAATGTGGAAAAATCGATGAAATACGCTGCTTCCCAGGGTGTATATACGTCGATCAACTATTTGATCTTCCCGGGAGTAACGGATCGTGAGGAAGAGATTGAAGCGATGATTGAGTTTGCTCGCAGAACCGATTTGCGTCTTATTCAAATGCGTAACCTCAATATTGACCCGGAGAGCTATCTGGAATTAATTCCTCCAGCTCAAGGTGATATTTTGGGTATGAAGCAAATGATTGAGATCTTTGAGGAAGAGCTGCCTGAAGTCGTTATCGGCTCCTATACGCACGTTCCGCCAGCTGGAATGGCACGTCCAAAACGCCTGATCACTTCTTGACAATAATGGATTGCAACCGGCATTAGGCCGTGTTATAATCTTCGATGTTGTGCCATTTACTCTGGGTCCGCTTGAGGCTCAGGGCGGAAAGAGGTGAAAGGTAATGAAAGCAGCAATTCATCCTAAATACACGATTGGTCAAGTATCTTGCGCTTGCGGGAATACTTTTGAAACAGGTTCGGTTAAAGACGGACTTCGTGTAGAGATTTGCTCCGCGTGCCACCCGTTCTTCACCGGTAAACAGAAGTTTATCGATGCTGGCGGCCGTGTTGATCGTTTCAAGAAAAAATACGGAATCTAATTCAGCAATTCCTCGGGGATTGTCTGACTATTACATCCAAATCACCTCTGCCGCTCCGGCAGGGGTTTTTATATTTTTTTATGTAATTGTAGTGCTTCCTATTCCCTCCGGTTGCAATTTAGACAACCTTAAGTTATACTATTTCTTACCGTGCTAGATGGGGAGGTAGCGGTGCCCTGTAACTCGCAATCCGCTACAGCGAGGTTGAATTCCTGCTAGAGGTTTTGTCGATGTGAGGTTTGGTCCCTTAACGTGGTGTTGACGGTTGGGTCCTCCGCAATGAGTACTCATGAACCTGGTCAGGTCCGGAAGGAAGCAGCCATAAGTGAGATCACTCTTGTGCCGGAGGGTTGCCTAGCCCGAGCTGTTGTTAAGGGGTGCCGCTTGGATCGCAAATATCGATAGCAGGTGCACGGCTTACCATTTAAATGTAGAGACCTTTGCAGTTGTATGTATGCAGAGGTCTTTTTGATATGTCTAAAAAAACCAAGCATGATGAGTCAGATAAAGTTTGGATTCACCCCGGAATATAGTATAATGGGGGAACGACAAAGGACTCGAATGCGAAGTGGAAGGAAGGTAACGCATCATGGAGCATATCGCGTTATACCGGGCTTGGCGTCCCCAGTCGTTTCAAGATATGGTGGGACAACAGCATATTATTCAGACCTTGCAGAACGCGATTCGTGAACAGCGGACTTCCCATGCCTACTTGTTTAGCGGGCCCAGAGGAACAGGGAAGACAAGTGCGGCCAAGATTTTGGCCAAAGCTGTAAACTGCGAACGCGGGCCTGCGCCTGAGCCTTGTAACGAGTGTGAAGCTTGCCGCAGGATTACGACTGGTGCTGTAATGGATGTGCAGGAAATTGATGCCGCATCCAACCGTGGCGTTGAAGAAATCCGCGATCTTCGGGAAAAGGTGAAATACGCCCCGACTGAAGTCCGGCAGAAAGTGTATATTATTGACGAAGTGCACATGCTGACGACAGAGGCATTCAATGCGCTGCTCAAAACATTGGAAGAGCCTCCGCCGCATGTGATGTTTATTTTGGCAACAACAGAACCCCATCGTCTTCCGGCGACAATTATTTCTCGCTGTCAGCGATTTGATTTTCGCCGGGTATCCCTGGAAGAACAGACAGCACGACTTACGCTGATTTGCGAACAGGAAGGCATGGAAGCAGATCAGGACGCACTCCAGTATATCGCCCGCCTGTCTGACGGAGGGATGAGGGATGCGCTCAGTGTCTTGGATCAGATCTCTTCCTTTACAGATGGAAGAGTGACCTATCAGCAGGTTATGGATATGACCGGGGGCATTCCTTCTGAACAGTTTGCGAAGCTGGCTGCTTCTCTCCTTAAGGGTGATGTAGGTCATATCTTGCAAATGATCGAAGGGTTCATGCATGAAGGCAAGAGTGCGGACAAGTGCATGGAGAATTTACTTTATTATTTCCGTGATTTGCTTATGATTAAGATGGTGCCGGATGCAGATAAGCTGACGGATCGGGTGCTTGATCCCGAGTCTTTCCGTGATATGGCGGAATCATTCACCAAGGAACAGCTGTTTCAGATGATTGATACCCTTAACCGGTACCAGAGCGAAATGAAATATGCAGTACAGCCGCAGACACTGTTTGAAGTAGCTCTCCTTAAACTGTGCAGCATTCCTGCACAAGGGGCGACATCGGGTCAGGTATCGGGTTCGGTTGGTGCGGCTCCTGCCGTATCCTCGCCAGCGGATGGTGGGGAGATCAACCGATTGAAGCAACAGCTTGCTGAACTGGAGAAAAAGCTGGATCGTGCGCTTAAGGGTGGTTTGTCTGGGGGAGAGGCTGCATCAAATGCTCCTTCACGTCCGGCAACAAGAGCTCCGGTCTCGAGAGGCAATTCGCCGGCGAAGCTGCCTGCACAGCTCGATCAGTATGTTGCGCGTAAGGGATCTCCTGAGTTTGTGGAGGTCAGCAAGAAGTGGGGGCAGATCCTGCAGCGCGTAAAAGAAGAGAAAGTAACCGTTCACGCCTGGTTTATGGATGGTGAGCCGGTATCCCTGCTGGAAGACAATGTTCTGGTCGCATTTAAGAACAACATCCACCGTGAAACTACGGAGAAGCAGGCTAATCGCGAAGTGATCGAACGGGTGCTGTCTGAACAGCTTGGACGTTCAGCGCGTCTTGTGACGATGATGCTCAAAGATTGGACCGGTGCGATGGAAGGAGCTGCTGAAACGCCAAAGGAGGACTTTAAGCTTGAACCTGAGCATGAAGACGGCGGTTCAGGCAACAAGCAGCCTTGGATTGACGAAGCCATCCAGCTCTTTGGTGAGGACCTTGTAGTGATCAAAGAATAGATATACATGCGCCTGGCGCGATAACTATACCAAAGGAGATGAATAATCATGAACAACATGAACCAAATGATGAAACAAGTGAAGAAAATGCAGGAGCAAATGCTGAAGGCACAGGAGGAGCTGGCGGACAAAACAGTCCAAGGTACTTCTGGTGGCGGTGTTGTAACTGCTGAAGTTAACGGACATAAAAAATTGCTGGCAATCACAATCAAGCCAGAAGCGGTTGATCCAGAAGATGTTGAGATGCTGCAGGATCTGGTTATGACAGCAGTTAATGACGCAATGACCAAAGCTGATGAAATTGCGAACCAGGATATGGGTAAATTCACAGGTGGCATGAAAATTCCGGGATTATTTTAATTTAAATTGATCCTATCAAAGGAGACGCAATCGATTGTATTATCCCGAACCGATAGCGAAGCTGATTGATGCCTTCACCCGCCTGCCGGGTGTTGGCCCCAAGACGGCCGCGCGACTAGCTTTTCATGTGCTTAACATGAAGGAAGATGACGTTATTGATTTTGCCAAAGCACTCGTCAGTGTGAAGCGGAATCTTCATTACTGTTCGGTGTGCTGTAATATTACGGATACTGATCCTTGTCGGATCTGTCAGGATAAATCTAGGGATGTCTCGGTAATCTGTGTAGTCCAGGATTCCAAAGATTTGGTGGCTATGGAGCGTACCAAGGAATTTGACGGATACTATCATGTGCTGCAGGGTGCGATCTCTCCTATGGAGGGGATAGGTCCAGATGATATCCGTCTGAAGGAGCTTTTGACTCGGTTAAGTGATGAACGGGTTAAAGAACTGATTCTGGCTACAAATGCGAATATCGAAGGTGAGGCCACGGCAATGTATATTTCCCGTCTGGTCCGTCCGTTTGAGATATCGGTGACTCGGATTGCCCATGGATTGCCTGTTGGGGGCGACCTGGAGTATGCGGATGAAGTGACTCTTTCCAAAGCGCTGGAAGGGCGTAGGGAAATGAGATAGTTGTGCGTGTTGCTTGATGAGAGTGCACATATAATGATTTAATTTCCTAAACAAAAGAATAGATGAGTTTGGATTACTTTGGAGAGCCCTTCAGGCTCTCTTTTTTTGTTCTAATAATTGTTTTAACGTTGGTAAAATGTGAAGACTCTCAATTCTATGATGTATAAATATTGAGCCGAAGAATTGCGTTGACATCAAATTAACGATTGATTAAATTATTTAGCTCAGTTCTAAGTTTGTCCTTTCCCTGATATGTATGAGAATATGCTGTGCTGATCAGGAGGGGGAGGGCTTATGTTGATATGGCGAAATGTAGGGAGATCGGTGGAGAAACGTGAAAGATTGCTAAAGGAAATGGAAGAAGACCAGATCTATTCAGATATTCAGAAAGCCAAGGCGGAGTGGGAACGGGCGGTCAGACAGTTTGAAGAGGCACAAGGGGAGGATGAGATAGATTATGCGATCTATGTATTGGAAGCTGCCGAGCGTAAATATCAGATTCATTTGAAGCGGGCTAAGCGTTTTTTAGGGGTTAATAGGGCGTCTATAGGTGATCGAGGGATGGGAATGTAAGTGATGGTGTAATATCCAAACTTGGGGGTGCTGAGCATGAAAAGCGTTATATTAGGTAGTGTGCTTGTTGTATCGTTACTGGGGTTGGTCATCATCTTGTTTAGAAAACGGATTGGGCTATCCTTCTTTACATCATTCGGGATACATCTGGTATTGGCTGCGGTGGGGATATATATCGTTAATTATTCAGGCTGGATCACCGGGACTTACATTCCACTGAACCCTGCCACAATAGGTACTGTAAGCATTCTAGGATTGCCGGGAGTTGGATTGTTGTTGGGTTTAAAAATTTCTTTGTTTGGGTAGTTGACTCCCAAGATAATTATATGGTACATTATATCTCGTTGCTTTGCTTGATTGGTTAATTGCTTTTGACGAAATGACTGAGTTCGCTAAGAACTTTAAAAAATAATTTCAAAAAAAGCTTGACTGAAACAAACGAAGTATGGTATATTATAAAAGTCGCCGCTGAGAGAAAATGGTGACGAAAAAGCAAGAAAATTATCGAGTTTGATCTTTGAAAACTGAACAACGAGTGAGTAAACATTCTGCTTGCAGAATGAACGCGAAAGTATGAAGCGAGCCTTGGCTTGAATCGACTGGAGCACAAATGAGATTTTTAA
>NZ_AWUK01000004.1 GCF_000499205.1 Paenibacillus sp. MAEPY2 | reverse complement strand
AATAAACCTTGTTTTTAAATTGTTCACAATCAAATGACATTATTTTAAATACTAAATCGTTAATTAATTCACATAGTGTATTGAATGCTATAATGAAACCACGAGATATATAAGTATAGATATAGGAAGTGAGTTCTTGAAAACATTGAATAAAGGGTCACGGCCCGAAATCAGTCTGGAGTATACTAGCTCGATTCCGAAAGTTTTCTTTGATACCATCAAAATCGGAATCATCAAGTCCAATCTGATCGCCATGTTTGCCGGTTTAAGTTTGGCTTTGTATGTATTTGATGCATCCATTTTAGCTAATATTGTACCCATTATCCTCTCTGTCATCGGCTCTTCCCTGATTATCGGAGCGGCCGGGGTGTTTAACAATTTGTATGATCGGGATATTGATGCGATCATGGAACGCACCAAAACACGTCCTACCGTAACAGGTCGTGTAGATACCAAAACAGGTTTGATCCTCGGTATTGCCATTACGATTATCGGGGGCATCATGTTGTATATCGCTTCCCCTTCGGCTGCCGTATTCGGTATATTGGGACTGCTGCTGTATGTGTTCCCTTATACGATGTGGACCAAGCGGACAACGGTTTACAATACGGAAGTAGGAAGCCTTTCGGGTGCTGTTCCTCCTCTTATCGGTTGGGCAGCCATTTCACCAGAGCTGGGTCATTATGAAATTTGGGCTTTGGTCGTTACCATGCTGTTGTGGCAGATGCCTCACTTCTATGGCATTGCCATCCGGAGATTTGATGAATACAAAGCCGCTGGTGTTCCTATGCTTCCTGTCGTCAAAGGAATCAGACGGACATACATCCAGACGAATGTTTATCTGGTATTGTTGTTATTCTCCAGCTTCTTGTTCTGGCCGATGAGTCCGTTCATTGCCATTGTTGCGTTTCTGGTAAGTTTGGCCTGGCTTATTCTTAGTGTGGCAACTTTCGATAAGAAAGAAACCAAGAAATGGTCACATAAAATGTTTATTTTCTCCATTAACCACATCACGATCATCTTCCTGGTCATCATTGCGTATTCATTGATTGCACAGCTGATCAAATAAAGATTGACCTATTGTGCCATAATAAAAGCCGTACAGATCTTAACTCTTTCGACAAGAGTTGTCTGTACGGCTTTTTTCATTTGTTACATATACTATATCTTACACTACCCCACTTTAACCGGTGATTGCTCACCTTGCCACAGCAGCTGCATCTCTTCATTTGTAGCAAGCAATTCGGAAAGGCTTCCCTCGGCCTCAATTCGTCCATCCTTCATGACGATAATATGATCTGCCTTGGCAAGTGCTGCTCTGCGGTGAGACACCGCAATACATGTGACATCTGGCTCCTGGAACAAGCCTTCCCAGACCTGTTGCTCGGTTTCCACATCCAGCGCACTGGACAGATCATCGAAGATGAACAGGTCAGCTTCCGTCATCAACATGCGTCCGGTTGCCGCCCGCTGAATCTGACCACCCGACAGCATGACACCTCTTGGGCCTACGGACGTTTCGAGTCCTTGGTCCAGGTTTTGGATATCCTTATCCATTACAGCCAGGCGAATAGCTTTTGCAAGAGCAATCTCCGTACGTCCCTGTTTGCCCTGAACCATATTCTCTTTCAGCGTATCACTGAACAGTCGGGGGACTTGCGGCGTATACGCTGCTCTTGGAGGCATCAGGAATGTAGCGGGATCAACATCTTTCCCATTCCAGCGAATTGTGCCCTCTTGTTTGGGCAGCAATCCCAGAAGTGTACGAACCAGAGTCGATTTTCCAGACCCAACCCGTCCAGTGATGACCAGAAATTGTCCCCGCTTCACACGGAAGCTGATATCCTGTATTCCATTTGCAGAATGAGGATATTGGTACGCCAGATGGCGGATCTCCAGCTCTCTTAACTTCTCCTTGGGATCTCTCTGTTCTTCAGGAAGCTCAGGCGGATCTTCATTCAGATAAGTCTCTCTGAAATCCATGATCCGGTCTTCCTCACCCGGACGAAATAGAGTTCGCATCCGGTCAAAAGATACTTTGAGCCGTTTATGCTGAAACACCATATATCCAAACAAAGAAATGCTAAAGCCAATATTGGCAAGATAACTGGTGAACAAGGCAAAATTACCTACGGTGAAACTGCCGGATTTCATCTCGGCTGCACACATCAGGAGAATGAGACCTGTACAGATACTGAGCACATGCTGATTAAGGGATCTCATCCACTGTTTGAACAGATTATCCCGCAGTGCAGCTTGACGACGTTCTTCATTCAGTTTGTTAAAACGAGCAGAGACATGCTCTTCTGCCTGCCCGAGTTTCAATGCCTGAACAGCACCAAAGGTCTCGGCAATGAAACTGGTAATTCGCCCTGTCGACTCACGATTGGCTTGAGCATATCGGCGAGCCCGATTACCAGACAAGTTATTCAGCAAAGTCACGACGACCAGTGGCAATACCGCAACGAGAGTGATTTTCCAGTTGATGTTTGCCATAATGATGATGGATACGATGGCGAACACGAGCCTTCCCCAAAAATCGACCCAGGATTCCACGTACTCAACCACTTCATCCACATCATCCCGAAAGCGACTCATCGCCTCTCCCGGTGAAGCTGGCAGATTGCGTCCTGGCCAGCGCATAATACCGGCGAGCATATTGGTACGCAGAATGGCCTGAATATGGTAGATATACGTAATCCATGCATAGAACGCGGCAAAAAACGTCCCTACTCTTACCGCTCTAATCAAAGCAATGAAGATCAGCGGAGCTGCCAGCCACATATAATCACTGGAACCCGCCGTTGCCCGGTCAAAGAACCACTGCATACCAACTCCGATTGCCAGAGGTAAAGAATGAAATATGCACCATGACAATCCGTTGATCAAAAATAGAAATGGCCTGAATCGAAACAAACGGCCTATAAATCCGGTTACATTCACGCCAATTCCTCCTCTCGCCCCGTAATCAGCAATCTCGCATAATGTGACGCCGGATCGCTGGCGAGTTCTTCTCTGGCTCCGAATTCCAGTACCTTGCCATCACCCAGTACCATAATCCGATCGACCTTCTCCAACGTAGCCAGGCGGTGTGCAATAATAATTCCGGTACATTGCTTCATCAGCTGATCGATGGCCGACTGAAGCATGCTCTCTGTAGCGGCATCCAGCCGTGAAGAAGGCTCATCGAGAATGACCAGGCTTGGTTCGGTCAGAAATACACGCGTCAAGGCAAATAGTTGAGCTTCCCCTGCGGACAAGGAAGAACCACCCGCCTTCAGATGTGTATCCAACCCTGCGGGCTGTGATTCGATCCAGTGACTTAATCCCAGTCGATCCGTGGTCTCCTTAATGATCTGATCCGAGACGTCCTGGTTGAACAGTGTTAAATTGTCTCGCAGCGTACCGTCGAACAACTGTACATCCTGCGTAACCATACCAACCCTGCGGTAGAGTGCAGGCAAGGTAAGCTCTGAAATATCTTTACCACCGACACGAATCGTTCCGCTATCCAGATTATACAGGCGCAGAAGCACACGACTGAGACTTGACTTGCCGCTCCCTGTACGACCAATAATGCCAAGCCGTTCGCCGGGTTTAATGGCAAAGTTAATATTCTGCAATACAGGTTTATCCTCGTTATAACTGAAGTTCACCTGTTTGAATTCCAGACCAAGCGGCCCTTCTGGCAGCTGATCCTCTTCTCCGTCCTTGATCTCACTACGCAAAGACAACAGTTCTCTCGAACGGAGCATACCGGATTTTGCCTTCTGAAACTCTTGAACCTGATCGCCCAACATCTCAATAGGATCATTGAGCATCTGTGTATATTGATAAATCAGAAACAGGGTTCCGATGCTGATCATGCCTTGCATGTAATAATGAACACCAAGCAGAAGTACCGCCGTGACAGCAAGGGCGAACAGTATGACCGTCGTATTCCATGGAATAACCCGAAGCAACCAGGCTTTCCTGCCTTTTTGAAATACAACTCGCATCGTACGATAAAAGCGATTCATCACATAGGGAACATGCCCATTGGCTTGAACATCTTCGATTCCCGCGATACGCTCTTCAATTAATCCGAACAAGGACGCGCTCGCTTCACGCTCATTTTTGGAAGAGTTTACTCCGAGATTGCGAATGAACACCATAAACAGAATCGATAACAATGTAAACACCGTCATGACGATCGCAATCGGTACGTTTACACTGAACATAAACCCGAGAATTCCAGCGAGTAATACAAAGCTTCCAACCACCTGTACAATGAACATCGCGAAGAAGTTGGAGATACTCGTTACATCACCATCCACCCGTTCAATCATTTCTCCAGGTGTCTTTACATTATGAAATCGCATATCCAGACGCAGACAATGCTTCAGGAGATCTCCCCGCAATCGGTTTGTTGCCCGCCAGGCCACATCGTTACCCAGATAACTAACGGCTACTGTAATCAATTGATTCACAACGGCAACCACCAGAAATACCCCAGCAAGCTGGATCAGGTTAGTAAGGACTCCCCCACTTGCTGCCGTATCAATAAATCGTTTAATAATCTGTGGATTCAGGAGCTGCAGCCCCGTTGACGTTAGCAACATCACCATAAGCAAGGCCAATCGGCCTTTAACGGGTTTTAGATATTGCAGCAGCCAGGACATGGAGCGTTTCTCTGTTTTGGGCATAGCCCCTCACCCCTTCGTAACATTTCTATTTTATTTTGTGATTTAAAGCATTGTGGTCCCTCACTAAGATGAATCATGCATAATAACAATAAATGCAAGATTTCCAACCCGTGGATGAATCTTATCAAGTGTGTTTACCATTTTACATTCTCCCAATCCCTCTGGCATTCTTCCCGAAATCTTTGTACCCATTGTTCAGAAATCTCGTCTGCAATCGGGTCAAAGAACGGAGGTGATACGGTTACACCGTCAGATTGAACATCCAAAAACTTTAACATATTCATGACGGTTCCCTCGTAATCTTCTATAAAATCTTCATATACAATCGTCAGCGGCACAATGCCTGACTCAGACAGAAAATCTTCAATTGCTGCTTCGCACATGCTGCTCTCTACAAGCAGATGCTTAATTGCATCGAAGTTATATTGATCTTCAATATCCTGAAGCTGAGGGCTGTCTCCGTGCTTGCGATGCCATTCACCCGAGACAATGGCTCTCCACCAGGACACAGCCAATCTGACTTTGTTGCGACGTGTCATATAAATGTGCTTGGTGCAATTAGGGAAGCCCGTACTCCATACGTCAGCCCGCGATAACGCTGTTGGCAGACTATAGAGACTGCGGAATGCGTCAATCCATCGTTGTTCAAAATTAATCTTGATTCCGAAGATTCCGTTCGACGTTGTTCCCTGATCCCAGATCTGCTCCAGATCTTCACGCTTTAATGTGTCCGGGCTTTTATGCTGATAATGCAGCCACTCCCTCGGATATCCTGCGACACCCGTAGAACTTAAGGCTTCACCCAGCAAAGTACTGCCCGTTCGTTGAGAAAACCAAATGGTATAACTTTGAGTAGGTTGTTTCATATCGCTGCCTCTCTTTCTCCTCTTAGGGATAGTTTCATGCTAAAAAGCACTGCAAATCTCCCTTCCATGTGCAACAAATTGGGTGGAATGCATGCAAAAAAGCCATAGATGAACTAATGTTCATCTACAGCTTGTAACAATAAGAGAACCATATGAAATAAGAAGCGTTTCCGGATTTCTCCTCTGCACGCAATTATGATGAGCGTCCACGACAGGGGTGCACAAACATGACTGTCTAGACGCCAATATACAATCCATTGGTTAAGTCACTATGCTCATGCGTATTCAGTTATCGATTCAGAATGCGCCCTGTCTGGAACATGTTCATCTTAACCACCCGTCACACATATTTGTTGTTTATTGTATTCGCTGCACCGTAATCCGTCAAGATAATATTAACTCAATTGTTATTTCCTTCATGCCACTGAACATCATATGCTGCAATTTCAACGATCATAACCCCAGATAGGGAATTTCTCTGAGATTTAACATTAACTGATTCACTTTCCATACACCATTACTGTAAACAAGTTCAATATTTCGATCATTTACATAATGAGAATCACCCGTTAATGTATTTCCGATTACGAACGATTGGGATAAAGTCGCTGTTGTACTGCTTGTATAATGAACGGAGGTCTCTGGAGCATCATATACCATCCAATCACTGACTAGATCCTGCCTCTTGAGAATAAATTGGATTAAATCTTCTGTAAAATAAGGCTTGAAGTACGCACTGACCTGCTTAATCTGAGACAAGCTTGAAATTTCATTCAATTTCTCTGACAAAACATTTAACCGCACCTGGGTTATTTTCCCAGTATCAGGTATTTGGATCGTCTCCTCTTTCATACTTACTATCATGTCTTGATTATTCAGGTGGATGGTTACTTGTTTAGTTTGTGGGTTCCACTCTAGCTTGGCTCCTAACGTTTGGCTGACAAATCGCAAGGGAACATATGCTGTATTCTCAATTAATTCAACAGGAGAATCCATTCCAATGATCTGTTCATTCACTCTCGCATTTTTGAAGTTAGCTACAAGCCAAATTTCTTTTTCATCCGTTTTAATTCGAATGCTCTTCCCGTCCTTATACCACGTTACGTCTGCCCCCAAATTGCTGGACACTACCCTCAAAGGAATTAGAATTCGGTTATTGGATAATACTCCAGTCCCAATCTCTAGCGTGGTACCCTCAGCTAAACACGGCGTTGAAAACACGGCAAACATAATACACGCAAGCAATGTTGAAGTGAACTTTTTAACTATCATTTTGAACCCCCATGAGGAAATGTTTAACTAATTAAACACCTATTACTCAATGAAAGTTACACTCTCCAATAAAAGTTAAAACAGCTAACACTTATTTGCATTACAACTCGCACCGCTTAAGCTATGCACTCACTTCTATTGGTGTAGATTCCCTCTCCCTGACGACAAGGCGCCGATGCGCTACGATCAGAAATGGCAGTCCGAGTGCAGTGGTCAGTGCGAGCGGTACAAAAACGAACAGGCCATTTCCCGTCCCAAATTGGGTTAATAACAGCCCTCCCAGAATCGGTGCCATGACGCTGCCTAAGTTATTGAATCCAATCGTGCCAAAGTAGGTCCCTTTCCATTCGGGTTTGGCAATACGGTCAATCAGCACATCCATCATGGTGAACATGAGCACTTCCCCAACCGTGAACAGAATGACACTGATCATCAGTACCGCAACGCTTGTTGCGATGCCAAACAGGAACAAACTTGTAGCGACCAGCAGGTTTCCTAGAATAAGGGGCACCACCGGCGGGAATTTGCTGGCCACCCGCACAATCGGGAATTGGACTGCAAGCACCGTCAACGCATTAAGTGAAAGCATATAGGAAAACACTTGACTTCCATGTTCAAAAAGAGGATTTTGCGCCACATACTGGGCCAGCGTCGAGCTAAAATGCCCATACCCGAGCACACAAAACGTAGTCCCGATCAGCACCGGCAAAAATACACGGTCACGTCCGGTGGTAGCGAGTGCATCTCGCAAACGGGGCGCATTAACCTGGACGTGTTCCGGCAGAGTTGCGCGCTGCAATTGAAATTGCAGGAGCAAAACCAGGCCGTAAACAATATATACCATCCCGGAGATCATAAACGGAAACGTGGATTGCGCCGATCCAAGCTGAAGGCCGATAATAGGTCCAAATACAACTCCCAGATTAATAGCGGCATATCGGAGATTGAACACAAGCAGTTTATTCTGCGGTGGAGTAATATCCGATAGGAGTGCACGGGACGTGGGCTCAAACACGGCGCGGCATAATCCGTTTAATGTATTGGCCACAAAAAATACCCATAGATGCTCCGCTGCTGAAAAGATGAAGAAAACACAGGCCCAGCCAAATACGGAGACCATCATGACTTTTTTGCGACCGATTCGATCTGAAATATAACCTCCATAAAAGCTGACCATAACCCCCGCCAGAGAACTGACCGCGACGGTTACGCCAGTCTGTGTTGGTGTAGCTCCCAAAACCTGAGTCAGATAAATGGATAGAAACGGAATGCTCATGGACGTAACGAGACGTCCAAACATCGTTCCCACAATAATGGTCCAAGCTAAAGGGTGAATTTGACGTAAATGTTGCTTCATGCGTATGGTTCTCCTGTTCTTGTTGCTTTGTCTTAGTGGGCTGTCTTTCCCTGTCTCTTAATGTATAATTGTATCGATCAAAGGGGGAAATAAAAGTGTAAGATTGCGATAACACTTTTCACCTTTTATAAAGGAGCATCCCAACATGGATACCACAACAACCCATTATGTTCGTCTAGCAACAGCAAAAGAACTTTCTCTTACACTTGATGAACCAGTTCCAGTAACCATCGACAGCCTTTCCGATGCCTTATGCTGTACTCCACGCAACGTGAAGTTTATTCTTCGCAAGCTGGAGGAACAAGGTTTTATTCATTGGCAGCCTGGGCGTGGGCGGGGACATTATTCGGAGATGACGCTGCTGTGCAGTGTGAATGAAACGCTGGAGAATCACCTGCGGGAACTGATTGGGAGAGGTAAAATTAAAGAAGCAATCGAGCTGATCGGCACTATTGACATCCATAAAACACTTCAGGAACAATTGCTGCGATCACTTAACAAGCATATGGGATTCCACAGTCATGCCGAAACGGCATCCGGTCAGGATGTACTGCGCATGATGAGATCACGCAGACAAGGCAATCTGGACCCTGCTTTTGTTTATACAGCTTTTGAAACCTACCTGCTCGGTCAGGTCGGCAATACATTAGTCACTTACGATGCCAAATCCAATTCGTTCCAGCCCGATTTGGCGCATATGTGGGAATGCAGCGAAGATCATACCGTATGGATCTTCTATCTCCGTAAAGGGGTGCGTTTCCACCATGGACGTGTCATGACATCCAGGGACGTACAAGCCACATTACAGCGATTGCATGATGTGCACAGCCCGTCCATCTGGTTATATCGGGATATTGAACGTGCCGAAATCACTGGCGATTACTGTATCCGATTTGAACTAAGTCGGCCGAACCGCTTCTTTTTGCATCTGTTTAGCTGTATACGAATGACCATTCTGCCCTACGATATGGAAGTCTCCGAACGGCTGATTGGCACCGGACCTTTTCAGATTACGAAGATGAATGAGGATGTGCTGGAGCTTGGCGCATTCGAAGCTTATTACGGTATTCGTCCCCATCTCGACCAAGTCCATATTTGGTTTGTTCCCGATTTAGGCCCGAATGATCGGTACTATGAACTTCCTGGAACATCTCGGCTGAAGCTCCCATCAACCGATTTCAATACAAACAGCATCAATTATCCTGCGCTCGGGTGCCAGTATATGCTCTTCAATTTTCGTAAGGAAGGCATCCACCATCATCCGAAATTTCGCCAAGCGCTGAGGATGGTATATGACTCTGTGGCACTTGTGAAGGATCTCGGCGGTAATCGAATTACACCCGCAGGCAGCTTCTTGCCATGGAAAAGTGAAATACTAGACTGGACAGAATCCTCGCTTGAACACGCCCGCGAGTTGCTACACAGCAGTGGATACCAAGGTGAGACCATTGCATTATCGTATACTTTGAACAAAGATTCAAAAGCTGCGGAGTGGCTTCAGCGGCGTGCACAAGTCATTGGCCTGCGCCTTGCCATGTGTCCCTGCGAAGATAATATTCATTTTGGAGAAACGATGAATGCCGAATTGATCATGGCTGAAGAGATTCTGGAGGGAGATTGGCAATATGGCATGATTCACTTTTTCAAAAACTTGTCCAATCATTTTCATATGTGCATGACTCCTGATCTGCAATCTATACTGGATCAAAAACTGGATCAGTTCGCCCAGCTGCCCAGCATAGAACGTGCAGAGCTACTAGATGAAGCTGAGGAAATGCTGCGAGAAAACAACTGGATTTTGCACGGTTGTCACATGAACAAGCGCGCTCAACTCGATCAGAGCATCTTCGGCATGCAAACCGCCGAATTTGGTTATATGGATATCTCTCAATTATGGATCAAAATCAGCAGTGAGGTTTGTTTTACATCAAAAGAATCCCCCTAAAGAATGATTAGGGGGATTCTCCTTATTTCAATGCATGGTTATAGCTTCGGTTTAAATGTATCCCGATACTCTTCCAGAAATGCATCGAGCGAGCGAGGCTCTCTCCCGAGCAAGCGTCGAACGGTATCCGTCGGCTTCTCTGACACAACGGTAGACATCGTCTGGATTTCCACAACATGGTCTGCGAGCCAAGAAGGCATCTGTCCATGTTCCATCAGATCAGTTCGCAACGCCTCAGGTTTGAGGTTAAAGAATTTGATCGGTCGATTGAGCAGGATGGACAATTTATCTGCAATCTGTGGATAGGTGAACGTTTCGGAACCCGTCAACGTATAAATGCTGTTAACCGACTTGAACCGTGTCATTACTTCCGCGGCAACATCTGCGATATCCCGGCAATCGATGAAGTTGCACGGTGAATCTCCAATACAGCCGAAGAACATATCCTGGGTTGTTATGGTTGGTGCGAGACGCAGCAAATTTTGCATGAACGCATAAGGTCGCAATATTGTATACGTAATTCCTGATGTCACGAGAGCTTGCTCGATATCGGCATGCCATTTTGCTACTGATACAGGTGAACGTTCCTCATAAGCTGGACTGGATATTTTGACGATATGCTTCACTCCCTCTTGCGCAGCTATCTGAATAATGGATGTCTCTAATTCCACTTGTCTGGGGTTGTTGGATAACGCAAGGAATAGTTGGCTGGCACCGGCCAAAGCTCTGCGCATCGATTCAGGATCATTCGCATCAGCAATACAAAGTTCAACACCGGACAATGCCAAGTCCACGATTTGTTGACGAAGCTGATCCGGCTCTCTGCTTATTGCCCGAACGGGAACGCCGCCCTCCATCAAACGTCTCAAAAGTGCATTTCCAATCATACCTGTTGCTCCAATAATTGTAATCATGTTTTCATATCTCCTTCTCAAGTGAATTCATTTATTTTGTAAAGGAAGCTCTCCAACGCCAGGTCATGATCGTGCAGGCTAATGCACCGGACAGGGGAAAATCGAACCCGATATGATCCAGCCAAGTCCATGAAAGACTCGGGTTTACGATATACAGCACGTTGGAAATCCCCCACGAGGCCATAAGGCCAAGCAGAGCGCCTGCAAGTGCAAAGCAACCCACGACGATCACACGAGGCGTTTTCACCACCCAGCGTGTACGGCTCCCGCGCTTACGCAGCCAGAGTCCAATCCATAGAGCCATCAGCAGGGACGCCCCTCCTATCGTTGTTAGGGCTCGTAACTGAAGCACTTTATCAGCGGTAACGATTCCCCCGATGCTTGCCATAATGGCAGGCGATAAGTAAGCTGGGATTAATTCTCGCCATAACACAAACGGTTTTTGGCGAGGCTGTGCGGATCGAACAGCATAACTTTCCTCTGATCGAATGGGATCTTTTTGGTTAAACATATCACTACTCCTTTTATTTGAAATTAAACCCTATTGTTTCACTATGTAATTAGGAGCCTAACTATATGGTGATGAAAATGGGCTAGCTGATCTAGCCCGTTTCACCTTTCTTGCTATGCTCCTAGGATTTGGGTTCAGAGAAGTCGATTGACTCCTCTGTAAGTGCCGAGATGCCTTGGGTTACACGCCCCAGCAGATCGAGAAACACACTCCGTTCCTCAATGGTAAGCAAGCCGACCATCGCTTCCAATCTGGCAAAATGCTCCGAAGCCATATCCGTCAGCTTTTTGGCGCCCTTGGCTGTCAAGATGACTGACTTCTGACGGCCATCGACGGAACTCGTCCGACGAGCGACCAGTCCATCGCGTTCAAGAATCTCAATTAGACCAGTTACGGTTGCACGAGTAACGCCCAGATTTTCCGCGAGTTGCGAGGGCAGCTCTTCGCCATCGTTATCCTCTAGATCTGCTAACAGACGATAACGACCTGTCGATAAACCAAATCTGGAGAAGTGAATTTCCGCAGCATGCCCAAGCTTGGCTCCCGCTACCATCAGCCTGGATGCGACAAGCACGGCTTGTGCATCAACATCTAATTGATAGCGATCAACCTGTCGCTTCGTTTGTACTAACGAGGGGATGAGATACATGTCATTTGTTTCTTTATTATGGTTGGTCATAGATATAGTATGGCGCCTAACTATATATTTGTCAACTTTTATTCAGTACTTTCTATCCACTCCGATTTCAGTCTAACGTTAAAAAGCCGTTGACTTATCACAAGGATAAATCAACGGCGGCTCTTTTGCCAAACAATAGGTAATCCGTTCATACACCTAAAGAAATCTTAAACCATGGCCATGTCTGTAATGGTACATACTATATATTTTCCATTGTCATGTTCGTTTGCAAATCATAAACGATTCTTTTGTTTCTTTGTTTTGTAAAACTCCTCCATCACTTGCATAATGGATTCACTTTTAATTGGTTTGCTTACATACGCATCCATTCCAGCCTTCAGACACTTGTCCATATCTCCTCTAACCGCGTTCGCAGTAACTGCTACAATATATGGGCATGTGTCTGGTGTCAGAGCTTCCTTAATCGCTTTAGTCGCTTCAAATCCGTTCAGTAGAGGCATGTGCACATCCATAAAAATAATATCGTACACACTTCGTTTGACCGCCTCCACTGCCTCTATCCCGTTCACCACATAATCCACAAAATGCCCTTTCTTCTCAATCATCCGGCGCAGAACAAGCTGGTTCACCTCATTGTCCTCCGCAATCAGAATTCGCAATTGATCTGTTTTAATCTTTTGCTGTTCTAGATCATATCTGTTGAACTCCTCCATGTTGCTGACTTTAAACGAAGCTGTAAAAATAAATGTAGTTCCCGGATCATCGGACTCTTCAATCCAGATATCTCCCTGCATAAGCTCTACAAGCTTCTTGCTGATCGCCAGTCCAAGTCCAGTACCTTGAGGCTTGCGCGTCATGAAATTCTCCAATTGGTAGAAGGCCTCGAATAAATGCTCTCTTTTCTCGACTGGAATTCCAATCCCTGTATCCTTCACTTTAAACTGAAATTGAACGTCATTATATTCTTGTCCGATAACCTTCACCTCGATTTCAACACTGCCTTCCGGGGTGAACTTCACGGCATTGCCGATGATGTTGGTTAGGACTTGTTTTAGACGGTAAGCATCCCCATACACGGGAAGAGGAATGGCGTCATCGAGGCTTAGATGAAGATGCAACTGCTTCTCCCGAATCATTGGCGTTACGATATTAACCGTCTCCGTCACAATTTCCTTAAGATCGAAGGGTTCATCCACCAGATCGGTTTTACCCGACTCTATTTTGGAGAAGTCGAGAATATCATTGATAATCGCAAGCAGTGAATCCCCACTCTTTTGGATGATTTCGATGTATTCCTTTTGCTCTCCGCTAAGTCCAGGCGTATCCAGAAGCAAATCCGTCATCCCAATCACTCCATTCATGGGGGTACGGATCTCATGGCTCATCATTGCCAAAAATTCACTTTTTGCCTTATTCATTCGTTCGGCAGTCTCTTTGGCTACAAGAAGCTTCTTCTGTTCCGTAATATCCTTCGCAATCAGATAGAAGCCCACGTTTTTTTCATTAATAATGATGGGCGCAAGCGTTGCTAATACTTCTGTCTCAGAACCATCTAAGTGCTGAATTGCATTGATTTCTTTCTCAGCCATCTCATACTGGCTATTGAGAATAAGTCCGAGATGATACATTCCGATAAACCTGCATATGCTTGTTCCGATCATTTCCGCAACCGGGCATCCAGTCATCTTCATAGCTACCGGGTTGGCATTTATGATATTGCCGTTCATGTCAAAAGAAATGATGGCATCATGATTATATTTTTTGAGTGATGTATAACGTTCCACCGATTCCTGTAGTTTGAATTCGACAAGCTTACGCTCCGTAATATCCTGCAACGTACCGTTCAACTGTACTGGTTGTTGATTCTCATCAAAGGTAATTAACCCTCGCAGATGAAGATACTTTTCTTTACCATCTGAACCCAGATGCCGATATTCAAAATCAAGCGGTTTGCCCGTTTTCACCGATTCGATACATGCCTTCAACCGCTGCTCCTCTGTCGGCTCCATGAGTGCAAAGATATCGCTGGCTTTATACCGTTTCTTATGATCTATATCAAAAATCTCAAATATCTGGTTGGACATGGAAACATGGTCATTAATCATGTTCCACTCCCAACTGCCGATCATGGCTATCCGTTCTGCTTCTGCGCTAATTTCCTCATGTTTCTTTCTCTCCGATATATCCCGACCAATGGCAAGAATTTGTTGCTCTTGCCCAGGGTCCCCAATTATCTTATATGTGGTTTCAAACCAAACACAATGCCCATCTTTATGGCGAGCCTGCATATTCAACATATGACCTGTGCTCAAATCGATCTGCGAGGTACCTCCTAGATCCTGAGGATGGAAAACTGCTGTATTGTTATTGCCATTCACTTCTTCTGGCGAATACCCAAGCAAATTATAAATGGAAGGAGAACAATAGCGACAAACACCATCAAAGGTGGCGATATAGATGATTTCCTGTGCATTATCGGAAATAAGTTTGAACATTTCTTCCGTTTGAAGCAGCTTTTGTTCGGTTGTTTTATGATCCGTAATATCTACAACGTGGCAAATAAAATACAGCGGTTCACCGCTAACCTCATTCCGAGCCAAAGATATATGCAAAGATATCCATATAATTTCTCCATTTTTCTGAATATAACGCTTTTCGTATCTGTACTCTTTCAATTCACCTTTACAGAGTTCACGCACGTATATCAGATCCTGTGCAACATCATCGGGATGGGTGATCTCCTGGTAATCAAGTATGATTAACTCTTGAGCAGTATAACCCAGCATTCTGCATAAAGCAGGATTCACTTTCATCCACTGTCCTGTTGGAGCAACAAGTGCAATCCCAATAGGTGCTTGATTATAAATCTGCTCAAACAATTCGTGATGATCGACCTTTTGAACCTGCATCTTAAGCTCTCCTTTTGTTGTATAAACGCAATATTTGCTTAGTACCCGGTTTTTTCATTATTGAAACATCTCATTTTCTAATTGTTTGTGTCGGGAACGCAAAACAAGACCTGGATTCAATCCGTAAGGAATCCAGGCATCTTTGTTTTAACTTATATAATCCATGCTGAGTGCAGGATGGATCAGGAAAGATCTCACCGCTCCCGGCCAATAATGTAATCCAACAGATGCCTCAGAAAAGAAATCGGTTTTGGCATTTCGTTCAGTGCATCGGTTGCCAGACAGTAGTGCTCCCACATCTCTTTCTTCGCGCCATCTTCACCCAAAATAGATACAAAGGTGGAGCTGTTGTTGCGCACATCCTGACCTGCCGGCTTACCGAGTACCCGGTGATCTCCTTCCAAATCCAACAGGTCATCCTTAATTTGAAAGGCGATACCCGCATGATAGGCAAACTTCTTCAGAGATGCAATCTCCACTTCCTTCACCTGAGCCAGAATGGCTGGCATCACAAGTGCAGCCTCGAAAGCAATGCCTGTTTTGTAGAAACAGATCATGTTCAATTGTTCCAGTGTCAGCGCTTTTCCTTTGGCGTTCAGATCCATCGCCTGTCCCATACACATATCTTCTGCTTTTTGAGCCGAATATTGAATCAGGGTAAGCACCGTAGCGGCGTCAAACTGTTTGAGGGAGGATTGCTCGCCAATGGCTTTTTGGATGAGAAACAACCCTGTCAATTCGGCTGTTGCGCTGTTGTGCACCTGATGTAAAGTAGATCGGCCTCGCCGCGTTGAAGCATTATCCTGTGTCGGCAGATCATCAAAGATCAGTGAAGCGGTATGCATGTATTCCAGTGATCTAAGAAGAGGGAGGATAGACGCTTCATGCAGTCCATATTCACGCACTCCCATCACCCAGGTCAGGATCGGCCTTAGCCGCTTCCCATCTCCCTGCAGACTGTAATTTGCTGCATCAATCAGTGTCTCTTTCATCTCTGGAAGTCCGCTCGGCTTGGAAATCTGCAATTCAATATTGATCTGTTCACGAACTGTGCGAATCGTATCCAGAAAATTCTGTTTTTCCTGCTTGTCATTCTGCAATTGCATGATGACCTGATCCCGCAGCAATTTATCCAGGAAATCCACATCATCGGCTTTTCGCACCATTTGCTGAATTAGGTGATTAAATTCCGGTTGTCCTGAGGCAAAGATCTTCATCACTTCGTTATATTGATCTTGACCCAACCGTTCTTTACAACGCTTAAGTCCATTAATCGCACGATCCAGTATGACCTCACGTGTCTTCGCATCCGAATGGTACACCTCATGAATCAGATAAGAGATAACCGCCCAGTAAAGTTCGTATGGATTAATCAGATCGGGTCGCAGATCACGGTACTTCAGATAGTAGGTATATGGGGTTACTGCCCCCTCCTCCATATCAGCAAACATATCAGCAAAATCGTCTGCAAGCTGATTATATATGCCATAGTAGAACGTCCGCAAATCAAAACCTTCATCAGCCGATGCACTGAGCACGGAGCGAACAATAAGTCTGGAGGATGAGGATTTAATAATAATCGGGATATAAAGTTCTTCATTGGAATAATTTGCGTTCGACAGTTTCTTGGCCCGGTCTACTTCCTGGGACTGAAAGAATACATAGGATTGCTCGAAGAACGTATGCTGTGTTTCAGCGCGCTGGTAGTTTTTAATATACTCAAACGCCTCCCTCAGCTCGGCATGAACATATTGAATGACTTTGAGGTTGGCTCCCTTCCATTCGCCGATATCCGGCACGATCCCGGTGAGAAGCGCATTTCGAATCAAGAGAGAATACTGCTCCTTCTCTTGTTCAGTTAACGCCTGCGAATCTAGCAGGTCATCAATAAACGGATAGGTCAGTCCGTAAGAATAACCAAGCCGAATTGCAGCGTCCAGCCTCTGGGAACGTTCTGCCCGGGGAGTCTCGTCATGCATATCATCGTTCACATGCAGAACCACGCCCAGGATAATCTTAAGCAGCTTGCGCTGTGCCTGTTCAGCGTCCAGTTCTTTGGGAATATTGGAAGCGACATGCTTTAATTTGCTGATTACCCAGATGACGGCTGTTTCCACGTTCTCCTTCTGAGCCCAGCGATACAAGGCAGCCAGACTGATATAATCCGGGCTTTCCTTGCGATGAATTGTATTTGAACGCATAAAGTATGCTTTGGTATCCTGAGCCACGCGCTGAATACGCTCTTGGGTATCGGGGGAATCCAGTGCTTTGCCCAGATCTCGCATATAAATGTAAGAAATACTGCGATCCAGGTAATCATCCAGTTTGCCTGTAACATTCAGCCAATGGATATATCTATGAGCATCCCGGGAATCCGGCTTCTTTTGACTCGGTAATAAAAAAGATAACCAAGAAAATGGTTGAACATGCTTTTTTTGCCACAAATAAATATCTTGCGTAAGCGCAGTAGTATAGGTGTTATCCAAAAGTTGTTCATGAAGAGAATTAAAATACTGAGCTGCCTTCTGTTCGGCCAGCCGATATCCTGCATCAGCCTGTTCTGTAAGTACGTTATTCATAGGATGGATACCTCAACTTCTAATAATGTTAAACATGTATCCATGAAAGGAGTTTGAGGGTGCTCCATGGACGAAAACTGATGTGAATTCATGCTGCAACAAATTCGCCAGCTCATGTTCATAACCTTTATACGGCATTCCATCCGTTTGGTTACGAAATCGTCATGGACGCTTTAATCCTATGTCGTTTTACAAAATGGAAGACCACACCTTCACTGCTGTAATGGCGATAAGAATCATCAGTCCATACCGAAGCAGTCTCACATTAATCATCGAACTGACTTTGGAACCGAGTGAAGCGCCAAGCAGACTCCCGATTACCGTATAAATGATGGGCTCCAGCGGGATGTCTCCACCCAGAACCTTTCCCAGCACTCCACCGATCGCAGAGATGAACACGATGGCCAACGAAGAAGCTATGGTCGTCCGGGTAGGGATCTTAAGTACAGTAAGCATGATGGGAATTAATATAAAAGCTCCGCCTGCACCGACAATTCCCGAGACGATCCCAACAGCAAGAGCCGATCCTGCCGCAACATACGTGTTAAACACTAATGATCCACCCGAGTCCTCTGTTCCCTTACCAGGAATCAGCATGAGCACAATGGCAATAATGGCCAGAATGCCGTAGATCAGATTAATAACTTCTCCATTCAGATGACCGGATATGAATCCGCCGATCAGACTCCCGACAAGAATACTGGAGCCCATATAAGCCACCAGACCTTTATGAATGAGAGCGTCGCTCTTTTTTCCACTCCCTGTTCTCCTGATGTAGGCGATCACACCAGCAAGTGAGGCAAAAAACACCTGAAACATGCTGATTGACGATACCTCGTGTGCCGAGAACGGCTCCAGCCCCATAAGAGAAGGTACGTACAATAACAACGGGAAATTAATTATGGCTCCACCAATACCCAACAAACCGGAGAAGAAGGAACCGACCAGACCCAGTATAAACATGATGATAAAAAGCAGCGTATCCATCGGTTTTTCTTCCTTTCTTGCGGTGTAAAAATGATGCAAAAAAACAGTATACGCGGATAAAATATTCGGCTATAATAAAAACCAAGTAAATTAATCCGAAATGAGTGATTAAGCATGTTTAACGTGTTCAAGACTCTTTTTGAAAATAAATGCCCGCTATGCAACGAAAAATTACAAGTTCACAGTGATGCGTTATGCGCTACAAAAACATGCTCCCAATGTCACTACAAAGAAGAGAGCTATGGCTCTCTCGGTGTGCGTATTGTCTATGACACCACAAAATGATAAAAGCACATGCCTGCTTATTGTATCATGATCTCTGAACTACCGGGATGACTATATAGAATTATTTTCATAATATACATTCGTCTTATATGGGATATAAAAAACGGTGCAGAACGATTTATTCGTTTCTGCACCGTTTTTTCTTATATTTTTCGGATACGGACTGCCTTTATACCGCACATCTTATTTTGTTTTGAAGCTGAGGAATCCATCATCTACCGCAACCGTTGTACCATTCACTGCACTTGCAGCGTCACTGAACAGGAAGGCTACAACACTCGCAACTTTCTCCGGCTGAATGAGCTCTCCGCGCATATGTTGGGTGGCAAGTGCATCCTTCATCGCTCTGTCATCACCCAGAATCGGTGTCTCAATGAAGCCTGGTGCTACACCGACTACACGAATGCCATGCTCGGCAAGTTCCAGAGCACCGGATTTGGACATCATCACGACAGCTGCCTTGGCTGCATTGTAGTTAAAGCTTCCCACAGCGGCAATACTGCCATAGATCGATGCTGTATTTACAATGGTCCCTTGTACATTCAGTTCAACCATTTTCTTCGCACCATAATACATGCCATAATATACACTATGTTGGTCAACATCAATTACTCTGTGATAGGATTCCGGGTCCATCTCCAGAAATGGCTTTACGAGGCCAATGCCTGCATTGTTGAAAATACCGTTCAACGTTCCGTATTTCTCTACCGTCCAGTCAATCAGGGCCTTGATCTCGTCCCCTTTGGACACGTCCACTTTGTATGCCCCGGCAGTGCCACCAGCTGCTTCAATCTCGGCAGCAAGCTTCTTCGCACCCTCTTCATTATAATCCGCCACAACAATCGTCGCGCCCTGTGCCGAAAGTTGAAGAGCTGTTTCTTTACCAATCCCACTCGCTCCGCCCGTAATAATGATTACTTTTCCATCTTGTTCAGACATAACGCAGGTCTCCTTTGATAAGAACATATTTTGGCGCAGTCACCAAAATTAAAGTAAGTAACTATATTTTATTCATATAAACTCATCATACGCCGATGTCACACCGTTGTCAAACAAGGGACTTCACATCAATATGTGCAAAAAAATTCATATCCATTCTGTAAATGCATTACCTAGTCTTGCTAATTTTCAACTTAGATATAAAACAACACGAAAAAGGACGATATTCCCGAGAGGTAAAAACACTTCGGTATAACGTCCATATTTATTAAGATGTTGCAATTTATTAGGATAATCCAGTTATCGCTTACAAATGAATATAACTACACCTGTAACTGCTGGTTCAATTCTTCAATTATTTCCAAGCCCGCTTAACGGATCTTTTAAACCATTGATATTGGAGATCAGTTCTGGAATTCCTGTCTTCTCCCAGTTTTCGGCTGTAAAGCCGTGCTGTGCAATTGTATTCTCGAATTGACCCACAACTTCGGTTAATTGATTATTATAACTAACCAGATTCTCATGAATGCTTTCCCCTATGGCTGGTGCTGTTAGCTGAGAGAATTCGCTGGCTTCCGCTTGAATCTGATCGATTTTCTCCTGAACCTGAGTGGTCACTTCCGGATTGTTCACTGCTCCTGAAGCGAGTTGCTGCAATTCTGTACCAGCGCTTGATACTTGCTCTATATAATCAGTAGCCCCACTAACATAATTCAAACTCTGGTTCGCTTGCTCCACAACGGAACAGGCCGAGATCACTAGAATACTTGACGCAATGAGACCTGTCATCATCCAAGCTTGCTTTCTTTTCCATTTAATCACAATCATCCCCACCTACTCAAAATTAGAGTACTCCTCCAAAATCCATCATAACTGTTCGGTGTACTTCATTGCAAATGGGTCTGCATTCAGCTTTATTAACATGTATAATAAAGGAATCACACGGTAAAGGGATGTCATGAATATGCTTCAGGCCTTAAATGTACGCTTGAACCGCATCATGCCACTGATTACCCCAATCAGCATTATTATTGGCGTTCTTTGCGGGAGTCTTCTTTCTTCTTATACCTTTTTGTCACCATGGCTTTTTGCTTTCATGACGTTTGCCGGAAGCATCAGCCTCGGGATAAGGGATTTTGTGAACGTGCTGAAGAAGCCTTTTCCACTGTTTGTTTGCCTGTTTATTTTGCATCTGGCTATGCCTTTGATTGCTCTGGGCATGGGTCACCTAGTATTCCCAACGGATGCCTACACGATAACGGGCCTTGTTCTCGCCGCAGTTATTCCGACTGGTGTGAGCAGCTTTATCTGGGTCAGTATCTATCGGGGCAATATCGCTCTGACACTTTCGATTATCCTGATTGACACGATGCTTGCTCCTTTCGTTGTACCTGGGATATTGTCTCTCCTGATCGGAACCAGTGTCACACTCGATATGGCAGCGATGATGAGCAGTCTGTTCTGGATGATCGTTGTCCCCTCCTTGCTAGGTATGCTGCTGAATGAGTGGACCAAGGGTGGAATTGTCCCGGTTTGGGGACCAAGGCTGAATCCGTTCTCCAAATTGTTCATGGCAGCGGTTGTCGCGATCAATGGCTCTGTTGTTGCTCCCTATTTAGCTGACTTTAATTGGCGATTGGCGGGTCTCGCAGCCATCATCATTTTCCTCGCGTCGTTTGGCTATGCACTGAGTTACTTCATTGCCCGATTGCTCGGTTGGAATGAAGCTGATCAGGTCGCGCTTGTGTTCAACGGAGGCATGCGCAATATTAGTGCAGGAGCGGTGCTTGCCGTGTCCTATTTCCCTCCACCGGTTGCCGTCCCGGTTGTACTTGGCATGGTATTTCAGCAGATGTTGGCCTCGCTTGCAGGATACCTGCTTGGCCGCCGCTCGCAGACTCTTCACAATGCTGATAAGACCTCTGCAGCCTAGTAAAAATAAACAAATCAAAAAACGCCGACATTATTGTCGGCGCTTTTTTGGTTCAAACTGAAATCAATCTACACATTCATAAACCTAGTAATCCGAGAGTGAAATTCCAGTTCCAATGATGACTACGAACACAAGAATATACACAACAATCCCGATCGCTGCCCACAGCAACGATGCTTTGGCATAATTAGCTTTCGAAGGATTTGAATCTCCAAATGCCCAAACAAACAACATAATAATGTTTACAAGCGGAATCATCATTAGGAACAACGTGAGCATCCAACTACCGAAACTTACTGGTTGTGGTCCTGGTTTATGTACTCTTTGACTAGCAACTTCTGACATCGTATTTCTTCCTCCTTTCTTCTCAATTTAAATCGCTACCTGCTAAGACAATCTACTTCTAATTTAAGAAGAAAAGTTTGCCGTTAATAAAAATACCGGAAATCTCATGAATCTACAATGTAATATTTACCATATTAGTTTTTTGACATATATTTTTTATAACTTATTTCGAATCTCAAAGCTTTTATCCAAATTCCGAAGCAAAGCGGCTTATATAGGCATAAAAACACCCCTCTGTTCAACAAAAATAAAATTCATCTTCACAGATGTCTCTTTACTCTCGTCTACTAAAAGGGGTAGCCTGTCAGTCATATTTTATTACTTCTATTCCTATTTCCACAATGCCAGTTTATTTCGGCTGAATATATCCTTCAGCTTTGAGCAATTCAGCGATCAGAACTGCACCGCCTGCTGCTCCGCGCAACGTGTTATGAGACAGTCCTACAAACTTGTAATCATACAGGGAGTCTTCGCGCAGTCTGCCTGTTGATACGCCCATACCGCGCTCGATGTCACGGTCCAGTTTCGTTTGTGGTCTGTTCTCTTCTTCAAAATACGTAATGAACTGTTTCGGAGCGCTTGGCAGACCCAGCTCTTGCGGACGACCTTTGAATTGCAGCCAACGATCCAGAATTTCTTCTTTGGATGGTTTTTTCTCAAAGGATACAAATACGGTCGCCAGATGACCATCAGTTACCGGAACACGAATACATTGTGTTGTAATTAATGGTGAGGACGCTTTTACAATCTCATTATTTTGAATGCTTCCCCAGATACGCAGCGGCTCCTGTTCACTCTTCTCTTCCTCGCCACCGATGTATGGAATTACGTTATCCAGCATTTCCGGCCAGTCCGTAAAGTTTTTACCTGCACCAGAGATCGCTTGGTATGTGGAAGCCACCACTTGAGTTGGATTGAACTCGCGCAAGGCGTGAAGTGCAGGCACATAGCTTTGAATCGAGCAGTTTGGTTTAACCGCGATGAATCCGGTTTTGGTTCCGAGACGTTTACGTTGAGCTTCAATTACGTCCAGATGTCCTGGGTTAATTTCCGGAATGACCATTGGCACATCAGCCGTCCAGCGGTGAGCCGAGTTGTTGGAAACAACCGGAGTTCCCGTTTTGGCATAAGCCTCTTCTAGCGCTTGAATTTCATTTTTTTTCATATCTACAGCACAGAATATAAAATCAACCTGACTCGCAAAAGCTTCCACTTGGGAAGCATCCTGCACAACGATGTTTTTCACTGCTTCCGGAATCGGAACAGCGAGTTTCCATCTGCCTTGTACGGATTCTTCATAGGTTTTGCCTGCCGAGTTGGCACTAGCTGAGATTGCAGTTACTTCAAACCACGGGTGTCCATTAAGCAGATCTACAAAGCGCTGACCTACCATCCCCGTTCCTCCGACGATACCGACTTTCAATTTTGCTGACATAAAATCATCATTTCCTTTCGGTGTGAGTTTCTCCTTATTAAACACTATTCAGGCATTTCCAAAGCGTGTAGCCAACATCCCGGAAAACCAAAAAATCCCATCCCCAAGACAAAAGTCTCAGGGACGAGATTGTTACACTCGTGGTACCACCCAGATTCGCCAATATGTCGCCATACCAGCCTCTTCGAGTTAAGGATTACTGCATTCACTCATGCGCATCCGCTTATACTCTTGCTCTGTAACAGGAGCTCCTGTCACACCATCCCTCAATTCTTAAAGTTCCGATGTGCTGCTCTGAGTCTTTATTCAACAAAAAATTCTTTGCTCCTTTTCAGCTGCCGGAGCTCTCTGTGAAAGAATACTTTTTATCTACTCATCTCTTCATCGCATTTGATATTGCGATTATAATATCAAAGTTACCATCGTGAAGTAAACACATTTTTTTTAGATACTGGAATTTATACGTTTTCAGCGGAGCTGAACAATTCAATTATCGCAAGAAAAACTTCAGCTAAACACGGTCTGTCTTCTGTGAAAGTACGTCGATAGACGTTTTTTTTTATAAATTGCTGCAATTGGCTATTTCTTTACTGCTTTTTGGCAACAATCGCATACGTTCCCAATGGACTTCCAGGCCCCGCGGCATGATGTGTCCTAAGTAATTTCAATTCGGAATGCAGGAGTGTTCTTACCTTATCCGGGATCGGAAGCATTTTCAGCTCTATAGGCGCTTCTGCCAATGTCATTTCGGTTTCCCATTGACCGTCCTGCAGTTCGGGAGAATGGATCGAAACCTCTTCCTTAATCGTCCAGCCTGCCGAAGAGACAAGCTCTCGGATATCCTCCGGTGTAAACAGCGTGCGCACATTGGAGAAGCTGTTCTCCTTGTAGCATTCCACCTGGGACTGAATCAGAACGGATAACCAATGCGAGAGCTGGCTCACATCTGTAACGCGTGCATCCCATTCTGCGAAACATAACTGATGTCCCCACGACCTTACCTTGCTGAGTATCTGGGCGAGTTCGTCAAAAGATTTCAAGTACCACGAACAATGAGAAAGTACAATCACATCAAACTCATTCTCGGCAAATTGGGCCTGATCACTTAGAATATCGAAATCATAATCCATTCGAATTCGGTTACCTAGCGGAGATTTCCGCAGATTGGCTGCCGCTTCACCCACTGTTAGCGGTGCACCATAACTCTCTGGTGCAATGTCTACCCCATGAACGTATCCGTGCTCCCCCACCAGATGCGCTAGCACGGCCGTTGTATCGCCCTGACCACAACCGATTTCCAGAACGCGGCTGCCTTTCTGGATTCCCCAAAAGAGTCCCAGTTGCATCCGGTGCTCGGTCTGAATGTATTGAATAGCAGCGTTGTCCTCCACGTCCATATACTTAATCAGATCCCTGATGATCGTCTCACTCATGATTCCACACTCCTTAAAGAGCAGCTTGAACTTCCTGCTCATTGTAGCGTTACAGGAACCATTATACAATACTGGAAATTGTTGATCTTGCCTTAATCTTTAACAACGGTCACGTCTTATCATCCCCACTGTGTTGCAAGCTGCTGAAGATATGGCGTCAGCATGGGCTGCAATTCCTTACGCATCAGTCCGATCTCCAAAATGGCCTGAATATATCCGAACTGATCACCAATATCGTAGCGGCGCCCCTCCAGCTCAAGGGCCAGCAGCTCTTCCACCTGGCTCACTTCTTTCAAGGCATCCGTTAGCTGATATTCCCCTCCAGCCCCTCTCTCGATTCGATCCAGAATGGGAAAGATGGAAGGTTTCAGAATGTAACGCCCCATTACGGCTGTTCGGGAAGGCGCTTCTGCGATGGAAGGTTTTTCTACCAGATTGGTGATCCGGTGAACCCGATCCTCTGCCCCCTGTGAATCAATAATCCCATATTTACTCACATCAGCAGCCTGCACTTGCCGCACGCCAACAATCTGACTGCCTGTTTTTTCATATAAATGAATCATCTGTGCGAGCGCCGGTGGATCAGATACCATAATATCATCTCCAAGCAATACGGCGAACGGATCGTCTCCTACAAACTGACGTGCACATCCAATCGCATGACCCAATCCAAGCGGCTCTTTTTGACGGATAAAATGAATGCTGGCCATTTCGCTGATCGCTTGAACTTCTTCCAGCAGTGCTTGCTTGCCTTTGGCATACAGGGAGTGCTCCAACTCAACTGATTTGTCAAAATGATCCTCGATCGATTTCTTATTACGTCCGGTTACGATGATAATATTTTCAATGCCCGATTGTACCGCTTCTTCCACAATATATTGAATGGCCGGTTTGTCCACAATGGGCAGCATTTCTTTGGGTTGTGCCTTGGTTGCCGGCAAGAATCGGGTACCAAGCCCCGCTGCCGGAATGACTGCTTTTTTAATTCTCATATCATGAAACACTCCTTTCATTAGCATCAGATGACGAATCAGACCTTTGTGCAGGATCTGCCCGGAACACCCAATACCGACTGGCAATATAGTTTATAACCATGCCCGAGAGGGTCGCCAGTATTTTACTCATTACAACACTCCAACCTAATGTGCTATTGCAGATGTACAGAATCAGGGAGGATAACGCCAGAACCAAGAGATTGGTAATTACAAAACGCATGATTTCGTTTTTTTTGCCCTGTCTTCCTGCATCCTGGAAAGTCCATCTGCCGTTCCACCAGTAACTGTTTACGACCCCGCAGCAGTAGGAGATCACCTGAGCAATCAGAATGGGTGTGCCTGCAGCAGCAAGCAACGTAAACACCATTGCATCCACTGCTGTATTCAGGACGCCCACAATTCCGAACTTAAACAACGTGACCAGACGATTAGTCATGGTGAGCAACTCTGCCCGTTAACCGTGTCTGACCCGACTGACTCTCCATCTGATACACATCTCTCACAATGTATAGCGGGCGCGCCTTGGTTTCATCGTAGATTCGGCCGATATACTCGCCAAGAATGCCCAGCATGATCAGAATGAAACCGTTAAAGATCAGCATGATGCTGACCATCGAAGGCCATCCTTTGATCGTTGAATCTGTAAATATAGCCGAAGCGATGACACTTAGCATATAGATGAAGCCGCCGATGGACAGGACAGCACCCACGTATCCCGCAAGCTTGAGCGGCTTGTGTGAAAATGATGTAATGCCGTCCAGACTCAGCTTTAACATGCGTTTCAACGGGTATTTGGTTTCCCCTGCCAAACGTTCATCCCGTTCATACTCAATGGCTGTCTGACGAAATCCCACCCAACTAACCAATCCGCGGACAAATCGATTTTTCTCTGGAAGACGCTTCATCTCATCACATACCTTGCGATCCATCAAGCGAAAATCCCCGGTATCCACTGGAATATCCGTATCCGTCGACGCTCGCAGTACGCGGTAGAACAGTCTTGCCGACCATTTCTTGAAGCGAGTCTCCCCGCTTCTGCTGGTCCGACGGGCATAGACAACCTCGTAGCCCTCTTTCCACTTGTCGATCATGTCCAATATCAGCTCGGGAGGGTCCTGAAGATCCGCATCAATTATGACGACTGCATCGCCTGCTGCATAATCCATACCTGCCGTAATCGCAATCTGGTGACCAAAGTTGCGTGCAAAATCAATCAGCTTTACACTTTCATCCCATCTGGCGTAGTCACGGATCATCTGTGCACTTTGGTCCACACTGCCGTCATTGACAAACAACAGCTCGTAACTCTCTCCCGTACTGCCCATGACTTTTTTCAGACGCCGATAGGTCTCCTCAATCACCGCTTCTTCGTTATACATTGGAATGATAATGCTGTAACGGTACTTTTGAGCCATGTTCGTTCCCTCCCTTTTCCGTTGTTTTCGTTCGAATTGTTCAAGTTCATACACGTGTATCACTTGGATCACACTTATAATTTCACTTCATATAAAGTCGTTTGACCGCCGAAACCGGAATCGCTATCTGTTCCCGTCTTCCACTCTGACGTTGGAATCTCCGTACCATGCTCCTTGATCCAGTCGCCGATATCAGAACTTCCACCTCGGCCGCCCATGCCACCTACCATGAAGTATTTCACTTGTCCACTCTTCACGAGTTGTTCCAGTTTTTCCGTGGTATACACCGGATCTGAACCCGAGAACCCGCCAAGCGTAATGACTGCTTCATTTTCATCAATGATGTAAGGGGCGGCCTGGTTGTAGTCCGTCGTTGCGAAGAGATAGGTTTCACCTGTGTTATGCTCTCTCAGATAATTCAGGGTTGTGGTGTCCACTTCTTCGTTGCGGTTCCCTGCTCCACCTCGCCCACCTGTCGTAGGCATTCCTCCGCCACCATTCATGCTTCCTCCTGAATTCGGAGGTGTTCCCATGCCATCATTGTTTGGGTCAGCTTCATCGGACGATGGGAGATCCTGAGCGGTGTCATCTGATGGATTCGGCGGAGTCATACCCATATCGCCACCATTGCGATCACCCTGTCTATCTCCCATAGCCATGCCCATGCCGCCGAACATCCCATTGGAACCTGTAGGTCCAGCAGCCGGAATCATGCTGTTGCCTCCATACGTGATAGGTGTGAATGCCCAATAGATCGGACCGATCAGCATGACCATGAAGCCTGCGATAATTAAACCCTGTTTCCATGGGTGTGAACGATTAAGCATCACAATCAGGATAATCGTGATCAGAATGCCTGCAATTAATTCACCTATGGACCAACCTGCCCCGATAGTCTCGTTATACACCTGCATGATATACCAGCCGAAGATGGTCGTCAGCAGCACGGACAACGGAAGCAGCCAGGCTTGCCAGCCATTGCGTTCACGATATGCCGTCCACATGGCGGCAAATCCTGCTCCGGTTAATGCCGCTACCGGAGGTGCGAGCATGATCAGATAATATTGATGGAAGAAACCTGCCACACTGAAGAAAGCAGCTACCGGAAGCAGCCAAGCCAGCCAGAACAAAGCTTCCTTATGCTTATCGGTTATATTTCTTCGTCTCAGCCCTGCGAAAATGGCGATGCAGCCAAGCAATACTACCGGCAACAGCCAACTGGCCTGACCGGACAGTTCAGTCTGGAATAACCGCAGAGGACCTTTTTCCCCCGTGCCAAACATGCCGCCCATGCCTCCACCGCCATTACCGCCTGCGAAACTTCTTCCATTAGGCATTTCGCCACCGTTTGGCATCTGACCGCCCGGGAAAGTCATTCCGTTCATGCCACCCATTTCACCGTTTCCAGGTAGATTTCCTGTTGGAGCCGAGCCGCTGCCCGACTGATCTGTTCCAGAACCCTGGGAATTGGAGCTGCCACGAACATTACCTTCATCAGAGGCATTTGGCATACCTGCATTCGCTGATCTGTTTTGTTGTCCCGTGAGACGGGATAAACCGTTATATCCAAAAGCCAGCTCCAGCACCGAATTCGTTTCACTGCTGCCGATATAAGGCCGCTCATCTGTCGGTATAGAATCCACGGTGACTGCCCAGGATAAGGAAACAACGGCCAGCACTGCTGTACTTCCAATTAGCAAGATGATTTTTCTTCTCAACTTGGCGTTGAATGCAAGCAGATAGAACAAGTAGAAAGCCGGAAGAATCATATAGGCTTGCAGCATTTTCATATTAAAAGCAAGTCCAATGAGCGCAAAGGCAACCAGAATGCGCCAAGTACTGCCTTGCTTGCTTCCCTTGAATAAGAACCATGAACCCAGCAGCAGCGTAAACACCAGCATGCTGTCAATATTGTTGGTACGGCTCACCGCAGCCACTACTGGTACGGTTGCCATCGCAAGTGCCGAGATTCGCGCCGCGCCAAGTCCAAATGTAGGCTTGACCATGAAATATATCAGCAGCACCGAACCGATCCCCGCTAATGCTTGCGGTAAAATAACACTCCATCCATGCAATCCAAAAACGTAAGCAAAAGCGGTTTGAATCCAGAAGACAACTGGTGGTTTGTCTACGGTTACTGAACCAGCCGAGTCGAGCGATGCATAGAAAAAGTTATGGAAATTTCTCAGCATGCTCCCAACGGCGGTCGTATAATAGGAATTGGCATATTGGTCGTTCCAGATGCCGTACCCGTTCAGAAATGCCGCCAGTAAAACAATCGGCAGAAGGACAAGATCAATCCTTCGTTTGGCGTTATTCAATCTCAATCACTCCTTCAAGTTCTTCATGTCTACTATTGTGGCATGCCAAAGTAAAACTGGGATGAGTGCCCGCTGAATGTTGCCTGAGGATAACTTGCAAACTTTTCAGCTAATTTTCAGTTTGGCGAGCGATAATATAGCATATAGACCTGTAAAATTGAGGGTATGTAATAGATGGATTTAACGGGGAGGAACGCCTGCTTATGAAGCTGAGTACTGGTATTAAAATACTTTTGGCAGATGATGAACCACATATTTTGCAATTTCTGGAGCTTGGACTAAGCAATGAAGGCTTTGATGTACGTACAGCCCCCGACGGAGCCGCTGCGCTTGAATTGGCACTTGATTTCCGTCCACATATGGCCATTCTGGATGTCATGATGCCAGAGATGGATGGGTTTGAGGTTGTTGAGCGTCTGCGCAAGAGCGGCGCTCAGATCGGGGTGATCATGCTGACAGCCAAAGATGAAGTCGAGAATCGCGTCAAAGGCCTATGGCTTGGTGCCGACGATTATATGATTAAACCATTTGCGTTCGATGAACTGCTTGCACGGATTCAGGCAAGGCTTCGTAATCAGTTTCCTTTATTAATCGGGGTGGTGACTCATGGGCCATTCCGTATCGATGATCAGCGCAAAGAAATTACCTATCACGATCAGATTCTGGAGTTGTCTCCTACCGAATATGAACTTTTAAAATTCATTGTGCTTAATCATGGCATTGTCCTGAGTAAAGCGACCATTCTGAACCGTGTGTGGGGGTATGATTTTGGTGGAGAAGAAAACATTGTGGAGGTGTACGTTCGCTCCTTGCGTGACAAATTGGGGGATAAAGAGCATAAACTCATTCGTACCCTTCGAGGTGTCGGATACAGGGTGGATCTCTAATGGGGTCTTTACCATTGAAGGATAAACTTCCTTGGGCATGGCTGCATCGCTGGGTATCACCACGTTCGCTTCGCTCTCAATTACTCGCGCGCTCCCTGTTCATTCTCGCTGCTCTGTTATTGTTAATTGGTATTCTTCAATTCTGGATTATGGAAAGCTTTCTGTATCGCAACCAGGCGAAAACGATGGAAGAGCAGCTCATGTCCATGCCCCCTGTGTGGCTCGGAACGTCTTCACGAAGTGGTACGACAAATAATCCTTTTGGCGGGCAATCCGGATCAGATCCCAGAGGATCAGGCAATCGTTTCTTGTACATTCCGGATCGTTCACTGGCCTTATTTGATAATCAAAGTGGCTTCGAGGACATTTTTGGTGAAGACGGTCTAACTGCTCCTCGCTTGACATCCGTTGAATATGAGAACATTACAGATCAGATCAACGATAAGCAGCATGTTCCATACCGGATTGTAACGGATAACCAGGGCAATGAGCAGTTAATCGTTTTCTCCTCACCGGGACCACGTAATCGCGGCTTACCCATGGTGCAGATGGGCACGCCTACGAAACCGCTAAAAGATCTGATCGTGAAACAGCTTCTGATCTTCTTAATGTTGTCCCTGCTGGCTATGGTCGCTGGACTCATTCTATACACCAAGGCACTTCGCCGGACACTGATTCCCTTATCCAGTATGGTAGACACGGTGCAACGAATCGATGCAGGCAGTCTGGCCGAACGCCTTCCTGCGGTCCAGGGACAACAGGAAGTGGATCAACTGGCGCTTTCATTTAACGGCATGCTCGAAAGGCTGGAAGACTCATTTGAAGCAGAGCGGGAGTCGAAAGAGCAGATGCAGCGTTTTCTGTCCGATGCTTCCCATGAGCTGCGTACCCCTCTTACCTCCATTCACGGATTTATTGAGGTGCTCAAGCGAGGCGCAGCCTCCAATAGCGAGCAATTATATAGCGCTTTGGACAGCATGTATGGTGAATCCGTCCGCATCAACAAACTCGTAGAGGATCTGCTGATGCTGACCAAGCTGGACCAGGCGCCCCAGCAGGAGCAGGAGGTCATTCAACTGGATAGTTTGCTGCTCGAAATGCAGTCACAGCTTGTCATGATGGCTCAGCAAAGACAGGTTCATCTTGACCTGACGGCTGAAGTCCATGTCATGGCTGATGCTCACAAATTGAAGCAGGTTGTGCTCAATCTGTTCCACAATGCAGTACAGCACACCGATTCAGATCAGGGAATCATCAGCATCACGTTATATGCCGTTCAGCATAAAGCCGAGTTAACCATAAAAGATAATGGCTCAGGAATTGAATCTGATCATCTCCCTCACATCTTTGAACGCTTCTACCGCACAAGCTCTTCCCGTTCGAGAAAACAAGGTGGCGCGGGTCTTGGCCTTGCCATCACCCGTTCGATTGTGGAATCGTATGGCGGGAAAATCACAGTACGCAGCCAGATCGGCGCAGGAACCGAATTTACGATTTTACTGCCATTGGTAGAGGATGAATTCTAAGCTGAACGAGGGTCACAAGATGCAGTTTTTCGTTTTCGTTTTATTGCGGCTCTTATCGCATGACGAATAACCCTTTCATTTCTGCCGAGAAATGGGAAGGGTTATTTTTGTACCGGTTTTGGTGTATTTGTACATTGTGGATTTGTATCGAGAGTTATCGTTGGTTTGCGAGCCATCCGTCCATTTCAGCAATCCATTGATGCTGTTCATCAGCAAGTAATGTTTCCCATCCCAGCTCAGCAGCAGGCTCCAAATTTTTAGCCTGATCATCCACATATATAATAGGTACTTCCCTGTTTAGATGTGCTTGTACAAGTTCATATATCTCTATATTCGGCTTGCAATATCCGACCTGATTGGAAATCGTTACGCTCTTGCAGTACTGTTGGATCAGCGGCAAAATGGGTTGAATCCATTCTTGACAATGATTGCTCAAAAGATGAAGTTCAGCCTGTTCACTCCATCGTTCAAGACAATGCATTGCAGGCAGTAACTCTGTTGTTTGTTCAAGCAATTCATAAGCATACATCTTTTCAATATTGGGATATTGTGTTTGCATCCAGATCCAGAACTGTTCCTCCGTCAACCTTCCTGTCCACAAATCCTTGCGTATATCCCTCAATTGCTCAATCAAAACAGGAAAAGGAGTACCTGCATAGTTAGCAAGCTCCTGCCAGAATGAAGAGGAAAGATTCGTGATCAGAACACCTGCCAGATCTAAAATAAGCTGCGGTTTGGAATCCATGGGATCACTCCTGTACAGTCATCTTGAGCTAATTGCAATACAATTTTCGTTACTGTTTCCGCAATTGGTAATGGTTGTACGGTTCATTCTCGATTTCGATCAAATTCATCCATTCAAAATTGCATTTCTGTATTACCTTATTGGATGCCTGATTCGTTAATAAAGCGATGGCATTCAACACTTCAACGTTTGTATTTTGAAATAAATACTGTGTTATTCCTTGTACTGCCTGCGTTGTAAAGCCACGGTTCCGGAAGTGTTTCGAAATGCCGTACATAATCTCCCGATTGGGCGCTGGCAGTTCATCCTTGATCCCCGAGCAGCACCATCCTATGAACTCATCATTTTCTTTGAGCACGATAGCCAAACGTAAATAGAGGTCCCCAATGTCCCCACCCGCCAAAACAGCTTGTTTAAAATTCTGATTCTCGGGAATTTCGTATTGAGTGAGCCAGAGGGCTCTCTCTTCAACCGCAGCATTCCATCCCGGCAAAAATTCGTAAACCTCGGGTTGCCAGGTAATTTCCTGCAATTTCTCCAAATCCTCAGCTCGATACTCGCGCAAATAAATATCTTTGCAATCAATGATTAATTCATCACTTTTTATGGTTTGTTTCATAATGCCTCCTGATTACATCTTATCTATCTTTTTTTCGTTACTTTTTAAAACTCGATAACATAATCAATTCAAATTATAAGCTTGTATTAAATTCTTCTCTTCATCAAGTGCGTACACATTCGTAAACGTTGTCATTAACATCATTTCGTCTTCACTGTGGTAAGCTTCCGGCATTTTCATGATAAACGTATTATTGCTGGACTCAACCTCCTGAGTCTCACCGTTTGTATATTCAATCTTAAACTTGTGTACAGGCATATCGGAATATAAAGCGCCCCATATAAAATTCCCTTTGTTGTTCTTCGGCTCCGCTCGTACCAAAAAAGCAGGCCCCACATCTGAACTCGCTGTCCAACCTGATTCACTATCCGTATCATAGTGATATCTCCCATTCTTCTGTTCATAGGCAGCAAAGACATATTGCGTTTGATCTAATGACAAAACCAGTTCATTTTGCTGATCTACATTCACCATTTGAAGGGGGTATTTCCAAGAAGATTGAACAGCCTTCTCTAACGTTTTATATCCAAAAATATCATTCCAGAAGAATACACTAACACCAACCAGTACACATACAACAAAGCACGAACTTATCCATAAAAGCTTCCTCATATCTCACCCCTTGCACATTGTCAGTTACCCAACTAACATTGGCAGATCATACACACCGGGTCCCTTTGATTTAACATGGGACTCACGCAAGTCCTTCCTTATCAATAAACTCGTCTTTGGTTAATCCGAACAGGATTAGATCCTGGTATTTTCCATCGGTATAAATCACCTGACGACGCACGCCTTCCTGCACACAGCCAAGCTTTCTCATCATCGCTGCGGAAGGTTCATTGCCTTCGAGAACATAATCATTGAATTTATTAAGCCTGCGCTCGAAAAAGGCATATTTCAGCAAGATTCGAATGGCTCTCGTCCCGTATCCTTTTCCGCGATGATCCCTGTCAATTTGAATTCCAATGCTAAAGGTACCATTCCTTTCATCGATGCTATTCAGGTTCACGCCCCCGACATTCTCACCATCCATATTTTCAATCGTAAACATGATCCGTCCTCTGTCTAGAGAGAAATCCGAAAAGGCTTCCGTAAATTTCTTCGCCTCAGCATTCGTAGGGGGCAGCTCCACTGCACATTCCAGTAAACGGCGAGCAGGTGAATCAAAGCGGTTATAATAATGATCTTCCCAATCTTCCTCACGCAGAGCCCGCAATCTGACCTTGTCATCCTGCCAAAAATAATCGTTATAGTTAATCTCTCTCATTCTGTTATCCCCCGTTTGGCAATGAATTGTTTTTCAATTTAATATAATCTACGCCTATGATAACCCATATTGTGGAATTTGAGGAGATTTCTTTTCTTACGCTACAACTAAAAATAGCCCCCGGACAGAACGATCCTGCCGAAGGCTATCATCTATTTTATATATAACGTCATTCCGATTCTTCTTCTTCCGGGTATTGTGGTTTGGTTACACTATCGGGGACCGTTTCATCGAAGACGTCCTGACCGGGATAATCCCGTACTTCCCCTTCGTGCAGCTCATGATTTTCATAATCGAAACGGTGTGCAGTCCTTTGATCCACTCGCCACGGCGAGCTTTTGCCAAGAGATTCAGACATCAGAGATGAGCCGTAAGGACCTTCAGGGAACTCTTCGAGTGTGATATCATTTCGCTGCGACTCCACCGTGGACACATCGGTATATTCTTTCCTATCTTCTTGCAAAAATTTATCCTTCATCGTTCGTCCCTCCATATCTGCTTCGTGGTGATCAAAGCATGTTTAGTTTGAACGGGAATGAAAGCATTTATGCATGTTCATTGGCAAAAGTACATCCTTCAATCTCTGATCCAGATATAAAATACAAAGAAAATAAGTCCAATCATACAAATCCACGTATCCCGTTTTGACCATACCAATAAGGAGGAGCGTGCTCCAAGCATGGAATTCTCTCTGACTTTCCGCATTTCCATCGCTATCGTCATGTCCTCTGCACGCTGAAACAGCGCCATGAGCAAAGGAATGACCATCGGACCAAGATCACGTACGCGTACCGTATTTGGTCGTAATGCAGCTTTGCCGCGTGCCCTGACGATCAGCGAGAAGCGCTGCCATTCACTCCAGATCATCGGGATAAAACGGAAGATTAAAGACACGGCGAGTGCAAACGATGACACGGGCAGCTTAATTTTTTTGCCGACGCCAAGCACCCAATTCAGTCCTTCCACCATGCGCCCATAAGGCGTAGTCAGTGAAAACCAAAGACTTGCCAACGTGACGATAAACAAACGGTACACATTCAGTAAAGTCGCTTCCGCCTGCATCAGGGAGAATCCGAACTGTAGACCGCCTCCTTCTGTAGAAAGAGTCGTCCCCGATAACGCTGTTGATACGAGAAAAAACAGTACCAGCGGCTTCATTAACTTTATACATCCAGCCAAAGTGTGACGAGGCAGCACAACAAGGGCCAGCAATACCGGAACCAACGTGAGTGACAAACCTAGCCAGTGGTGTTGTAGCATCGTCGCAGTCACTAGCAAAATGTATAGAACCCATTTCAGACGTGGGTCCATGGCTCCATATATTCCTCTGTTTGAACCTGATTCAGCGTGGGCGTAGATAGCCTCCTGTCTGCCTTCTCCTCCCGAAGTGTCGAAGCGTGACAAGCCTAGCCTATCTTCATCTCTGAATTGTTCCTCATTATCAACGGCATCAGCCTTTGGCTCTAACGGCTCATTAACGAACCGAACAATACTTTCAGCCATTTCCTCCGGGGTCAAGGCAGTAGAAGGCAAATGCATGCCCGCCGCCGCGAATTGCTGTGCCAATTGCATGGAAGGCGGAAGCCCAATTCCGGCAAGCTCCAGCAATTCTGGCCTGGCCTGAAGTTCTTTTGGTGAAACATCACCAACCAGACGTCCCTTCTGCAACAAAAGAACACGATCCGCAAGAGGTAAAAACGTGTCCAGATCATGCGTAGCCACAATGGCTCCCTCACCTGCATTTCGATGCTGATTCAATACGTCCAGCAGCGTGACTACACTTTGTGCTTCCAATCCGGCGCTCGGTTCATCGAGCAATAGCCACGAAGGCTGCGCAGCCGTTCCCAGGGCGAGCCCCAGTCTTCTCCGTTCGCCTCCACTTAGTGCAAAGGGTGATCTGTCCAGATGAAATCGTTCTTCCCCTTCATGCCCCCCCGTCGGGGAGTCCCACCGCTCAAGCGCCTCATTTATCTGCCTTTTCTTTTGTTCTTCGGGTAGACGATATGGACGCAGGGAATACGTAAATTCACGCCCAATGCTTCGGGCGAATAGCTGTTGCTCGGGAAATTGAAAGACCAACCCCATTTGCAGCAAAATGGACTGTGGTACTTTCCCCTTCTGCCAGTAAGGCTCTCCGTCCAGCTTGAGGCTACCCTCATCTGGAGGTTTTAGGCCAGCGATTGCTTGAAGCAGTGTGGTTTTTCCTGATCCAGTGCAGCCCAGCAACAAAGTGATTTCTCCACGGTTCAGTTGAACAGTGATATCTTGAAGCAGCGGTCTTCTGTCCGATTGTGACGAAGCAATGCCTACATGTTCTAGCTCGATTGCCAAAGGGCTACCTCCTTAACCAACTGCTCAGGTCGCAGAGGTGTCGCATGTTGGAGCAGACCTTTTCGTTTCAGGAGTAGAGCTGTCTGAACCGTAAAAGGTGGAGCAAGCCCAAGCTTTTCGCAGGGCGATGGTTGTTGTGCTTCTTTTCCAGCCTCAGCCGTCGTCTCCTGCCTCTCCCTTCCATAGAAGAAAACCTCAGGGGTTCCATCGTAAACGCAGCTTCCCTGTTCCATGGCAATAATTCGATCGCACAGCGTCGCTTCCTCCAAATGATGCGTAATCCAGATTACTGCTGTCCCTTGCTGGACAATCGTTTGAACTACAGCTTCCATTCGATCTCTGGCTCCAGGGTCAAGCATGGCCGTAGGTTCGTCCAGAATGAGTACATCCGGCTTGGCCGCCAGCGCAACCGCGATATTAAGCAGCTGCTTCTGTCCTCCAGACAGCATAGATATAGCCGCCTCTGGCGGGTGCTCAAGTCCTACCGTATGTAAAGCGTGCTCTCTTCGTCGTAAGTGCTCCTCAGGAGATTCAAGCAACGAGGCTAAGGCAAAATGAAATTCCTCCTCAATGGTATCCCCAAGTACCTGGGCATCAGGCTGCTGGAGAACTCCCCGAACAACCAGTTCCGAAGAAGCTTTCCTTTCTCCGCCGGATAGTGGAGTGAATCCAATCAGCAGCCCAGTCAGCGTACTTTTGCCGCTACCATTGGCTCCCACGATACTTATCCATTCTCCTCGAGCTAATTTCAGCGAAACCCCATCCACTGCCTTACGAACATGACCTGACTCGGACGCATAATGAACCCGGACATTTTCTAGTGTTATCAAAGGTGTAACGTCTTGCATCTTAAATTGGTCCTTTCCCTTTTGAATCTTTTGTGGTACGATCCAAATCGTTAACCACATTCGTTTGATCGGTTAACAATAAGATTACCAAAATTGAAAGGAATGTTCAAACATGAAATTGTCTTTGCGAGGTATTGTATTTAGCGCACTCATGGCAGCCATACTTGTTATTTTTGGATACATAAGTATTCCCATTGGTTTCTCTCCTGTGCCGATTACATTGCAAACTCTTGCGGTTATGCTGGCAGGCGGACTGCTTGGCCCATTATATGGTTTTCTAAGTATCGCTCTGGTCGTCATCCTGACTGCAATTGGCTTCCCGCTTCTGCATGGTGCAGGTGGACTCGCAGTACTCCTCGGGCCTACCGGGGGATATGTCATGATGTGGCCCTTCTCTGCATTGATCATCGGATTGCTGCTCAGTAGAATCAAATTGAACGGTTTTGTAGGTTATTTCCTCGCCTTTATTGTATTTGAGGTGTTTGGTTCAATGCTGATCTATGTTTCGGGCGTGCCCTGGTTGGCCTATGCTTACAAAATGTCGTTACCCGAGGCAATGATTCAAGGATTCTATCCCTACATCATCGGTGATCTGATCAAAGCCTTGTTCGCTGCAATTATCATCGCACCTGTTCGCATGGTCTTCCCTCCACAGCGACTGACTGGCAACATGAACTCAACGGTTGTACGAGCAGATTCTTAAGACTTCATTGAGTTGAACGCAGCATGTATTGGCAGCAGCTTCCGGCAGTACAGAACAGCCAGGTCTACCGCATGACCGAAGACTGGCTTCGGGAAGATCCAATCTCCATGATGGGACAGGTTCAGGATCTGGTGAGTTTGAATCGGATTGGTTAACAAACCAAAAAGCCGTGTCCACGTAAACAGAAAACATTCTGTTCCACGTTGGACTCGGCTTTTGTTCCTATTCCTACTCTTGTTCCGGTCCCTTACCACCATACAGGGTAAGTAACGGTTCTTGAACCCGAACTTGTCCCGTAATCAAAGGAACCACTTCCTCATAATCCGTAGAATTCGTTACAATGATAGGTGTTACCGTATGATAACCTGCAGCCTTGATCTGAGCGATATCGAATTCCAGCAGCAAGTCTCCCGCTTTCACCCGATCACCTTCCTGAATATGTGATGTAAAGTGCTGACCATCGAGCTTCACGGTATCGACCCCGACATGGACCAAAATCTCAGCCCCCGTATCAGATACAACAGCCAGTGCATGTTTCTTCTTGAAAGCCACGGTAATTGTACCGTCAAAAGGAGCAACGACTCGGCCGACTGCCGGCTCAATCGCAATGCCTTTGCCCATCGCGCCCGATGAAAATGCCGGGTCAGGTACATCGCTAAGATCCACAATGGTTCCCTCGATCGGGCTGAGTACTTCTTGATCCGATGAAGCCGCTGTTCTTTCGGATGGCTTGGTGGTTTCCGTGCTTTTTTCTTTTTCTTCTTCTTCAACCGGATCTTTGAACCCCATAATGTAGGTCAGTGCAGCCGCAACAACAAAGGATACGCAGATCCCAAGGATCAGTCCAGGGAAGCCCTCCCCACCCGGTCCATAGAAGATCGGTAAAGTCAGCAGGCCTGGAGCGCCCGAAGCGAATGCCTGAGTACCTGCTTGACCAATGATGGCCCCACCAACAGCACCACCGATAACTCCTGCGATGAATGGACGTTTGAGTGGAAGAGTCACACCATAGATGGCAGGCTCGGTAATCCCGAACAGGGCTGTCAGTGTGGATGAACCCGCCAGCGTTTTCAGCTTTTTATTTTTGGTTTTCAGCATAACACCGAAGGCAGCTCCGGTCTGTGCGAAGATGGAAGCTGTCGCAGCCGGCTTGACGCCATCACGTCCATACACAGCAACGTTGTTAATGAATACGGGAATGAGACCCCAATGAATTCCGAAAATAACGAGCAGCTGCCAGCTTGCACCCATAACGGCTCCTGCCAATAACGGACTGAATCCGAAGGCGGCCACGAGTCCTGATGCAATAGCATTACCTACATATACTCCAAATGGACCGAATACGAGCAAAGTAAGTGGTACCATAATGACTAGCAAAAATAATGGAGTGACAAAATTTTTCACACTTTCGTGAAGAACTTTATTGAAGAATTTCTCCAATTTGCTCATGACAATCACTGCCAGAATAATAGGAATAACGGTAGATGAATAGTTCATCAAAATGACAGGTATCCCGAAGAAATCAATTGGCGTACCCTCCGCCTTGAGTGTAACGATGGAAGGATAGATTAATGCGCCTGCGATCGTCATCGCCACAAACATGTTACCCTGGAATTTGCGGGCGGTTGTAACCGCTAACAGCAACGGCAGGAAATAAAACAGACTGTCTGCCGCCGCAAACAAGATCTTATACGTGGTTTCCGTCGTTTCCAGCCAGCCGACATTACTTGCAATGAGCAGCAATCCTTTCAGGATACCGGCCCCCGCCATAACCCCTAGCAGCGGAGCAAAAATACTGGAAATCACATCAATAATGCCACCTAGGCCTTTTGCGGCCTTCTTCGGCTTTTCCTTATCGGAAGAGTCATCCAAAATGTTGCTGATCTGACCAATGGCGCTGTAAACCTCAGGCACCTTATTGCCAACGACTACCTGGAACTGACCCCCGTTTTCCTTGACTGCGATAATTCCCTCTGTCTTTTCCAGCTTGGCTTTGTCTGCCTTGGCATCATCCTTCAATACAAACCGCAAACGTGTTGCGCAATGTACCAGTGATACCACATTCTTTTCGCCTCCGACCAGCTCGACGATCTCTTTTGCGAGTTTTTCCTGACTCATGCTGTGCACCCCCATATTTACTAAAACAGGCATCTTACCGATTTTTTTGCACGCAAAAAACCTAAGCCTTGAGTAAGTTTTGGACACACATCGGGTCCTGTCTTCTCATGACTTAGGTTTTGCCTGCATAACCAGTAACAATCCCAGTTAAATCGTATTCAATTCCTGTTAATCTCATATTATTATGATTTAACCAAATTTGTCAACATTTAATTATTAACGATTAACAACACGCTCAATGTGGACGGTCAGATACAATTTCTCTTCGTTGGTAAGCTGATGGTTATATTCCTTGTTAACGAACATTTCGATTTTCTCCGCACATGCCGCTGCTTCCGGGTGCTTCTCTTTGATCATGTCATAGAAGTGGTCATAGTTGTTGTCATAATGCGTTCCGCTTAATACCCTCTGGGAGAAGAACTTCAGATGCGTAATGAAGCGAAAATAACTGAGAGACTCTTCATCGAATTCCATCTTGAAGTGATATTTTGCTATATTAATAATCTGTTGAATAAACTTCGTGATGTTCATCGTTGTAATGACTTCTTCATTCATCTCTGCATTGACAATATGCAGGGCAATATACGCTGCTTCATCCGGTGGAAGCTCAATATCCAGTCTGGCCTTAATCTGTTCCAGCGTTTTCAGACCCAATCCGAACTCAGCCTTGTACAGCTGTTTGATTTCCCACATCAGTGCATTCTTGATTTCAACCCCTTCACGATATCGTTCAATCGCAAAGTTAATGTGATCTGTTAGGGAAACATAGATATTTTCATTCAGGTTACGGCCCAGATTCTCTCTGGCATAGCTAATAATTTCCTCCACTATCTCGATTAGTTCCATCGGCACTTCGCGCAGCAGCATTTTGAAATTGTCGGATGTCTGCTTGTTTTTAAGCGCAAAGACTTTCTGGATGCGGGTCTCGTCTACTTTATCCCCCGGTTTTTTCTTAAAGGCAATCCCACGCCCCATCACGACAAGCTCTGCTCCATCCGCTTGATAGATGCTAATGACGTTATTATTGATAACCTTTGCTATTTTCACTTCAATCCCCCCGTCACGATCCACTCTCTTGGCAGTCATATATCCCTTTTGGGCGTACAAAAAAAACCTGAAGCATCACAAAATAAACAAGACATGTACGTCTGTTTTTTTGGTGCTTAGGTTTTGCCTACTTCAAGTAGTAACAATCCCAAAACGATATAATTGCGTCAAGTATAGCGCGAAGAGACATATATGTCAACGCTTTCAATGAGGGAACAATCGGAAGTTCCATGAAGAATGGTCCTTCCGATCATATGAGGGAGAATTATCCCGATAATGCACTTTTTACTCTTCACCTAAATTGCTGCCATCCGATTCAATAACGTTTTTGTACCAGTGGAAGCTCTTCTTCTTGATTCGCTTCAGGTCACCCTTACCTTCATTGTCACGATCCACATAGATGTAACCATAGCGTTTTCTCATCTCTCCCGAAGAAGCACTGACAATATCAATGGGCCCCCAGCTGGTATAACCGATAATCTCTACACCGTCCTGCAGAGCTTCACCCATCTCGGCAACATGGCGTTTCAGATAATCAATGCGGTACGCATCATCAACCTCACCTTCAGGTGTAACCACATCATTGGCTCCAAATCCATTTTCCACAACAAACAGCGGTTTTTGATATCGGTCATGCAGTTGATTGGCTGTAATACGGATACCTTTGGGATCAATTGTCCAGCCCCACTCCGATTTCGCCAAATACGGATTCGCTACTGAACCAAATACATTGCCAGTCGTCATGTTTTTGACCACTTCAGGGTCCGTGGAGGTTGTACGACTTGAATAATAACTAAATCCGATATAATCAACCGTATGGTTTTTCAGAATTTCAGCATCTCCTGGCTGCATGGCAATATTCAATCCATGGTCCTTGAAGAAACGTTTGGCATAGCCCGGATACTCTCCTCGCGACTGAACATCAATGAAGAAATAGGACTCCCTGTCTTTCTCCATGCCCTGGAATACATCTTCCGGATTACATGTATACGGATAGAAGCTGCCTGCCGCAAGCATACAGCCGATCATTGCGCCGGGAATTATCTCATGACAGGCTTTAACAGCCAGAGCACTTGCCACCAATTGATGGTGTGCGGCTTGATACTGGATCTCCTTCACATTTTCACCATCCTTGAAGACAAGTCCCGCACCCAGGAATGGCAGATGCAGCAGCATGTTAATTTCATTGAAGGTCATCCAGTATTTCACCTTGTCCTTGTAACGGCTGAATACGGTTTTGGCATAGGTTTCAAACAGACTCACCAGTTCACGATTTCTCCAACTGCCATATTTCTCAATTAGATTAACCGGTACATCGAAGTGAGCAAGTGTTACTACTGGCTCGATACCATGTTTCAACAGTTCATCGAACAATTGATCATAAAATTGCAATCCCGCTTCATTTGGCTGAGCATCTTCTCCGGTCGGGAATATCCGTGCCCATGCAATTGACACACGCAGCGCTTTGAATCCCATCTCGGCAAACAGCACGATATCCTCGGGATAACGATGGTAAAAATCAATCGCTTCATGTGAAGGATAGAACTCGGTTTCCAGCGGGGTCAATGCAGGAACATTGCCCTTCATGATGCTTCTGCGATTCTCTCCTGTCGGCAGCAAGTCAACAATACTCAGCCCTTTGCCATCTTCCAAATAAGCGCCCTCTACCTGATTGGCAGCAATGGCTCCACCCCACAAAAAGTCTTTGGGAAACTTAAAATTAGTCATCATTCATTCTCCTTCCAAATATGTAATTCAGATATCCGCTCCAATCGCAAGAAACATTAATAAGACAAAATATTTAAGTTGAATTACACATTTACATCATAAACGGAGAGGACAGAAAAAATCTGGAGAAGCGAAGCTAAAAGCTTTCTGAAAGAAAGCTGCATCGGAAGCATATGCTTTGCCTTTATCACCGGATTTTTCCTTTGAGAAAAGGGAATCAAAAAATCTGGGATAACAGCGATTGGAAGGTTATTCTGTCAACGGAGTGTTCAGTGTAAAATCTTTAGTTCAAATTATATAACAGATCCATTCATTTAATTGTTGAATGGGTCTATTGAACTTTTCTATTATACTTTCCAGGGACGGTATCCTAATATGGATAATAACCTACTTTTTATATAGGAATTATATAGTATGGAGAATGCCAAGATGCCGCATTGGAAGCGAAATCTGTACATTTTGTGGTTTGGCCTGTTTTTTAATCATATGTCTTACACTTTGTCTGTTCCGTTCTTTCCGCTGTTTCTGCAAAATGATCTCGGTATTCAGAGCGGGTTGGAAGTCTGGTCAGGCATTTCGATCTCAATCAGCTTCCTGATCAGTGGACTATGTGCTCCCTTCTGGGGATCGCTGGCTGACAGATACGGCAGCAAACTGATGCTGATTCGTTCGGGTGTGGGTCTCGCCATTGCTCATCTGGCTAATTATTTCGTTTATGATCCTTACACGTTTATTGCTGTTCGGATATTTCAGGGACTCATGGCCGGCTTCAATCCCGCCTCCATTACGTTGGTCGGCACCAACACACCAGAGAAGCATGTAGGTTATGCGCTTGGCGTCATCTCCACATCCACGGCTGCCGGGGGAATTCTGGGACCGCTTGTGGGTGGTGTACTAAGCCATTGGATCGGGCTGCGCGGATGCTTTATCGCATCGGGAATCATTACGCTGCTCTCGGCTGTGATGGTGATATGGGTAAAAGAAGCCCGCGGTCCCCGTACTATGGTTCGCACAAGTATTCTGGGTGATCTGAAAAAAGCAGCCTCCACTCCCGGATTAATGCGAATCTATGGTTTGATTTTACTCATTTCGACTTCCGTGCTCATTATTGAACCTGTGCTGACGCTTTATGTGGTCCAGATTGGCGGCGACGTCAATAGTGCAACACTTAGTGCAGGAATCGTTTTTTCGGCCATCGGCGTAGCAACGGTCATCATGGGTCCGCGCTGGGGACGGATTGGCGGGAAGATTGGCTACGAGAAAACGCTGTTTATCGGTCTGCTGGGCGGCGGCATTGGCAGTTTGCTGCAATTGACGGCGTATAACCTCATTTATTTTGGAAGTCTGCGATTTATCTATGGCCTGTTCTTCGCTGCAGTGTATCCAGCCTTGAATGCGTTAATTATCCAATATGCGGATCGTGATTTCCGGGGAAGGGCTGTCAGTCTGAGTCAGACCGCGAATCAATTCGGTATTGTACTCGGCCCGTTATTCGGCGGTTTTCTGGGCGGATGGACGGGGATTCCTTTTGTTTTTCTGTTAACAGGCATTGTCCTTCTAGGAGCAGCTTGGATAGTCCGAGTAAGCGGTAGGAACCAGGCGAATAAAACGGGATTAGGCATGGCACCAGCAGAAGCAGGCGGAAACAGCATAAAGAAATGATGAAACGACTCTCAGCGAAAAAAGGATACTCGGACTGAATGGGTCATCACCACAATATAGGGAGGAATTCATATGACACAACGAAGATTGAGATTGGGAGCAAACTTGAATGGAGTCGGCAATAGCATCTCTTTTTGGCGACACCCGGATATTCCGATCAATGCCAGTGTTAATCTGGATTTCTACAAGAAGCAGGCGCTTAAGGCTGAGGAGGGGAAATTCGATCTGCTCTTTATTGCGGACGGCCTCTTTATTAATGAGAAATCCAATCCGCATTTCCTGAATCGTTTTGAGCCTTTAACCCTGCTCTCCGTTCTCGCGGGGGCAACCTCACGCATCGGGCTGGTTGCGACGTTGTCCACCTCATATAGTGAACCGTTCACGGTGGCAAGACAATTTGCCTCTCTGGATCAGATTAGTGGAGGACGAGCCGGATGGAATGTAGTAACCTCACCACTGGAAGGCTCGGCACTGAATTTTGGCAAAGGCGAACATCCGAACCACGCGCTGCGTTACGAAATTGCAGAAGAACATCTGAATGTGGTCAAAGGGCTGTGGGACTCCTGGGAGGATGACGCGTTTATTGGAGATAAAGAGAAAGGCGTTTTCTTCGATCCATCCAAGTTACATACGCTGAACCACAAAGGAGAGCATTTCTCCGTTCAGGGGCCACTTAATGTGGCGCGCTCGGAGCAGGGACACCCGGTCGTTTTCCAGGCAGGTTCTTCTGAATCCGGCAAGGATCTGGCAGCCCGATCAGCGGATGCTGTGTACACTGGGCATGAGACGCTGGAGGAAGCCAAGGAGTTCTATCGTGATGTGAAGGCAAGAGCGGTGGCTTATGGGCGTAAGGCAGAAGATATCTTGATTTTCCCTGGCATCGGTCCCATCGTGGGCAGAACGGAGGAAGAGGCCGAGCGTAAGTATCAGGAGATCGCGGAGCTGGTCGATATTGACCATGCACTGAATTATTTGGGACGTTACTTTGATCATTATGACTTCTCCCAATTCCCATTGGATGAGCCCTTCCCGGAGATTGGTGATTTGGGCAGTAACAGCTTCCGCAGTACAACGGACAAGATCAAGCAGCAGGCACGAGAACAGGGATTGACCCTCCGCCAAGTCGCATTGCTTGCATCGACGCCTCGCACATCCTTTATCGGTACACCGGATCAGATCGCAGATCAGATTCAGGAGTGGTTCGAAGGCGAAGCCGCAGATGGTTTCAATATCCGCACAGTCGTACCGAACGGACTAGCGGACTTCGTGGATCTGGTCGTGCCTGTTTTACAAGAGCGCGGGCTTTTCCGTACCGAGTATGAGCATGAGACACTACGGGGTAATCTGTGTCTTGAGATTCCACGCAATCGTTATTCATTGGAGACGGCAAAATAAATCAATTATGGCACATCGAACTTGCTTCCAGTTCAGAATGCTTTAAAGGCGATCCATAAAGCCTCCATAATAACGACAGCACGAAGAAACCAGCAAGTCGCCCATCATCGGGGACTTGCTGGTTTCATTCGTTAAGCTGTTGCAGTTATACGACTATACTCTCAGATCAATCTCAAACGTCTTGATTTCATAAGGTTCAAGAGCAAAAGTTATCGGTGTATCATACAGGAGTTCGCCCTCCGGTACTTCCATAAGATTGCATTCTCTCCACGCTTGAATCCGTAGATCGCTTGTCAGTTCATGCGTATTCATGCTGCCGGAATAATCATGAACGCGTACGATGACACAATTGGAATCCTCGGCCTTCTTGACCGCCGAGATCATGGCTGTGCTGCCGGACAAGGTGAACATTGAGCGACTTGGCTGCTCTGATTGGCCCTGTGTATATCGAAGTGGAGCATTCAGAAGCCAGGCCTGCTGCACGGTTCCACCCACCAGCCAATCCCCTTGGTGCGGAAGAAGAGCATAGGTGAAGTGGTGGAACCCTTGATCGGCATGTGGATCAGGATGCGTCGCGCTCTTGATCAGGGTTAACCGCATCACGTTATCTTTAATGTCATAACCGTATTTGGAATCATTCAGCAAGCTGACGCCATAACCTCTGTCGGACAGATCGGCCCATTGATGGCCAACGGATTCGAAACGTGCCCAGTCCCAGCTTGTGTTCCAGTGCGTTGGCCGTTTAACGTTGCCGAACTGAATGTCATAGGTAGCTTCGGTAGAGCGGACACCGACAGGGAAGGCAACCTTCAGCAGTTGCTGCTGTTCATGCCAATCCACCTCAGTGTCATAATCAATCCGGCGATGCCCGGCATATAAAGTCATGTTCTGCGTAATGGTAGAGCCAAGGTATTCCCAAGCGAAACGGATCACGGCCTGAAGCGACCCGGTCTCTATGACTTCAATGCTGGTGCATTTCGTAATCTCTCGCATATCTTCCTGATAGAAGATATCAATATCCCAGGCCTCATGGGCCAGCGGTTTATCCTCGAATACCTGAAGCACATTGCCTCTTGCCCCTTTGGCAAGCACCTCACGTTGTGACTCTTTATCGTAAAGGCGGGTCAACTGTCCATCCTCGTTCCACTCGAGCTGATAGAACGGTGTCTCGATTCCATTCGTTGTATGGGTGAATGAAGAATGCACAAGTCTCTCGTTTACCGTACTGCTCTGGAAGTGAATTGTGGTATACCCCAGCGAAGGGATATCCTTCACCTCAACGGACCAATCTCCATCCTGGTATTGAGCGTTCAGGATTACGCCGGAATCGCTCAGCCAGGTCCCCGTTGCCAATTCGCCTGATGCCGCAGGAATGCTCACGATTTCTGTAACGACCCATGGGGAGGAGTTCCAAATGGTATACGTATGTGGAGATTCTCCGCTGCCAGCGATAGCGGTCCGAGCCTGCGTGTCCACGTGACGGCCAATCTGTTCGGCTTCTGCATATTCAATTCTGCTGTCCTCATACACCTCCGTGATGGAGGAACCGGGAATGATGTCATGGAACTGGTTGCGCAAAATGATTTTCCATCCCTCGGTCAAGGACTTCGCTTGATACAGATTCCAGTCATTGTGCACAATACTTTGCAATGCATTCAGCCATTCCGCTTCACGGTAAGCCAGCTCAAGCTTGCGGTTCATCCGTTTGTTGTACGCCTGGCTGGTATACGTTCCGCGGTGATATTCCAGATACAGCTCGCCATCCCATGTATGGATGTACGAATCGGTTTTCTCCACCGTCTCCTGCAGCTTTTCAAAATAATCATCTGCGCGTCCGGTCTTGACCTTGGGCAATCCGGGCAGTTGATCCAGTCGCCGTCTCATCTCCAGCATTTCGCGGTTAACTCCGCCTCCGCCGTCTCCGTATCCGTATGACAGCAGCAGATCCTGGTTCATCTCCTTATCGCGGTAGGCATCCCAGATGCCCTTGACCGTCTTCGGAATGATTTTTCCGTTATAGGTATAGAACCATGACCCCGGCTCGGACCAAGGCTCGGGTGTAGTAATGAAGTGGGTCAGCACCTCTGAGCCGTCAATTCCTCGCCAGTGGAATGTATCGAATGGCATGCGGTTGTATTGGTTCCAGCTGATTTTGGTCGTCATGAACGTATGAATGCCGGATTTTTTCAGAATTTGCGGCAAGGACCAGCTGTAGCCGAACACATCCGGCAACCATAGATATCGGCATTCTGTCCCGAACTCTTCTTTTAGAAAACGAGTGCCGATCAGTAACTGCCGAACCAAAGACTCGCCAGAGGTCAGGTTGCAGTCTGCCTCCAGCCACATGCCTCCGCCTGCTTCCCAGCGCCCTTCAGCGACACGTTCCTTGATGGATTCGTACAGCTCCGGATAGTCCTCTTTCACATATTCGTACAACTGAGGCTGGGTTTGGAGGAACACGTACTCCGGGAACATCTCCATCAGGCGCATAACGGTGGAGAAGGAACGAGCGCATTTCTCACGCGTATGCTTCAACCGCCACAACCAGGCAACGTCAATATGAGTATGGCCGATACAGGTGACAGTCACATCAGAAGCTTTGTCCATCGTACTCAGTCGTGCACTCAGGTCATCCCTTGCGTCATGGACAGATGCATAGAAGACATCGGACTTAGGCTGCGACCAGTCAATGAGGCGGAAGGATTGCTGGAGCGCATGAAGCAGCTTCGTACGTTCCGGTGTATGGGCATCCAGAATTCGGACCGTTTCCAGAATCGCTGACCCTGTAAATACAAGATCATCCACAGCTTCATCCAGCCAGCACAGTTCTGCCTGCCTGAACGTATGTGTCTGATTGCGGGGCTGACCGCCACCTTCCAGACCAGACCATAAGCGGAAGACCAACTCACTGGTGCTGCCTGCCGCAGAGGCTGGAAAGAACACTTCCTTGTGGTTGGAATCCACGCCTTGATAAGGCTTGCCATCCCAGTAGAACAGCGACTCAAAGCCGGAATTGTTACCACCGCCGGTATCGCCAAAATCAAACAGGCCGACAATTCGTTTATCCTCCCAAGAGGAAGGGAACGCGGCTTTTGTTCTCAGCCACAAATAGAGATCTCGACCAGTCCAGTTCTCTCCTGTATGCATAGGCTTCCAATCACTATCGTCCCCCGGCAGGGCAGGGTTAATCTCTTCTCTGCGGTCTTCGCAGGCAAGAAAAGCATGTAAAGGTAAACGATCCCGGTAACGGAGCTCGGATAATTCATTGATACGTGCTTGAAGTTTGTTTTCAGTAAGAAACATCGTTAAGAACCCCCAGTACATTTTATCGGGGAGTGATTCATAGTTAGAGAGCATCCAAAGCGAGTATGTATTACATATATTCATAGGGGAATGCGCCCATTATAGCGCTTCCATTCGCTTTTGACAAACCAAAATATGGATTACATAACTGGAGCAGGTCATTGTCGAATTTAACCAAACGGTGATACACTGAGTTGGAAATGGGTCTGGAGGAGGCGTTCAGGCACGAATGTCCAGGATACGAACCATGTATAGAAATTACCTGAAGAAAAAAATGTTCAACAAAATTCTGTTGTTTTATTCCATGGTCATGGTTCTGTTATTCATCAGTGTCTCCGTGCTGGCCTACCGCTACTATGAGCAGCGGGTCGTACAGGAACAGATGGATGCCAGTCTGCAGGAACTGGATATTGTCAGTATCAATCTGAATCAGCAGTACGAACGACTGTATAACGCCGTGCAGCAGATTTATACCGACGCCATGATCGGTGACGATTTGAAGTATTTTCTGACTCATGAATATGAGGATTTTCTCAATTGGCGCTTGAATCAATATGCTTACAGCTACCGTACGGAGCGCGGGAACTTTGATTATCAATTGCGCCTGCTGCTAAAGGATGAAGCCTCGATTGCAAATGTCGTGTTATACAGCACGGATCAGGATTTCTTCTATGTTCTCAATCGGGAGACCCAGCACTTTTATTATCAACCCAAGCTGTCAGCAGGGCATAAGGACTGGTTCCAGCGGCTGCGAAGTGCACCGTGGCAGTACATGGGCAGTGAACCGCTTTTCGAAGGGAAAATGGATGATGTCCCTACCCCATACAGCTACGCCAATGTGCTCAAGGACTCCGTGACATTGAAGCAGTATGGTGCAATTATGTTTGAACTGAATACAGATCGGATCAAAGGGCTGCTGCGAGACAGGCTCGACGGCAAAGACAACAGGATCATGCTGATGACCGGGGAAGGTCAGGTGATTTTCGATTCGCAGGGCAAGTATGATAACACCGTCTACCCTTATTGGGGGCAGATGAATTTACCGGAGGATTGGGTGAATCTGGAGGAACGCTCAAAGGTGCAGCTGCTGAATATCGGGAATACAGGAATGGTCGTGGCTGCTATTATTCCGGAGTCGCACATTAAACAGAGCCTTCAAGCGATTCGTCTCAGTCTTATCGGGATTGTTATCCTGTGCATCATTGTTAGTTTTGCGGTAACGTTCACCATCATCCGCCGATATTCCAAAAAAATTCACAGGCTCGTCCTTTACATGCGGCGCTGGCAGGAGGGGGATCTGAGTAAGCGGATCGAGATGGAGGGTGAAGATGAATTACAGCAGATTTCGCAGAGATTTAACCATATGTGTGATCGGCTGGAGTCTTACATAGAGACGGTATATGTGTCGGAGATCAAGCAAAAGAATGCGCAGCTCGTGGCTTTGCAAGCCCAGATCAATCCCCATTTTCTGTACAACACGTTGGAAAGCATCCGCATGAAAGCCATCAGCATGGGAGCCAGGGATGTTGGACAGATGATTTATATTCTTGCTACGATGTTCCGTCATTTGATCAAAAAGCAGACACATGTAACCTTGGCGGAGGAAATCGAGCTATGCGGCATGTACCTGGCTTTGGTTCAGTACAGGTATGAGGACAAGTTGGAGGTGGAGACTCATATTGAAAATGCAGCGGCGGGGAGCATGATCGTCAAGTTGTTAATCCAGCCAGTCATTGAAAATTACATTGTGCATGGTTTTCGTACGAATGATGATGATAACCGGATTACCATCACCGCCGCAGAAGCAGATGGTGTGATCCGTATTCGTGTAAAGGATAACGGAAAGGGGATCTCTGCGGAAAGGTTGCTTGAACTGCAAGACGCGCTGCACACGGGCGATGAAACTTCTGGGACATCCGATCAATCTTTGGGTCTTAAGAATGTCCACGACCGCATACGTCTGAATTATGGCAGTGATTATGGTCTTCACCTGAACAGTGTGGAGGGCGAAGGATGTGAGGTGACGATCAGTATTCCAGTCACAAGGGAGGAAGCGGGATGAGAAGTGTAATGTTGGTCGATGATGAGCCGCTCATTGTAAAAGGAATGCAAGCCATCATTGATTGGGATCAGAATAATATGCAGATTGCGGGTACGGCTTGCAATGGGTTGGAAGCGCTAGCAATGATGGACGAGGGCCATGTCGATCTGATTATTACGGATATCATGATGCCGCAAATGACCGGACTTGAGCTGATCCGGGAGATCAAAGAGCGCAATCCGTATACCAAATTCATTATTTTGAGCGGCTACGAAGAATTCAAATATGTGCGGGAAGGCATCTCGCTGGGGGTAGAGAACTACCTGCTCAAGCCAGTCAATATGGACGAATTGGAAGCAACCATCAAGCACATGCAGCGCGACTGGGAGCAGGAGGAAATCCGCCAGATTCAGATGGATCAGAGCTGGAGGATTCTGCGCAACAATATTTTGCAGCGGTGGGCGAACGAGACCATTGACGCCAAAGAATTTCGGGAGCGTGCACAGCTGCTGGAGATTCCCATGAACAAGTCCAGTTATTGTGCAGCCGCTCTGCGGATTGTAGGGGATGACAAAGGGAATGATCCGCAGATACACCTTGCGGGAATCGCTGAGAAGTGCGAGCTGCTCGGAAATCAAGGCCTTCCGGATGGCTGTGGGGTAATCTGCTTTCCCGATCAGGAAGGAGATATCATGGTGCTGTTCGTTTCAGCCCGTACGGAAGTTTGTGATGAATGGCGGCTTCAGGCACTCAGCAGGATGAAGCAAGCGGTCGCCGAGGACACAGGTGCACGTGCATGGGGGATCATCGGCCAATCGGAGTCGACCTATCTGGGTTTTCCGAAGAGCTGCAAATCCGTAAAGCTGTGGCTTCAGAATCATTTGTTTATGGATGGTGATACCTTCATCATGCGAGTGGAGAGCGAAGAAGATGCCAATCCGCATCAGGAGAAGCCTGGGCCAGCGATGGAGCAGTTCCACAAGCTGCTGCGGGATGGGGAAAGTACAGAGGTGGATCGGTTCATCGACGAATTCTTCATGGTTGAGGGTAAGGAACGCTGCTTCCCGAGAACACCGTTCTTTAATTCTGCCATCCAGCTGATGCTGGCTGCCAAGGAATTGGAGAAAACACCTGACTATGGGGAAATCTTCGGACCATTGTCCAGAATTCATACGCTCAGCAAACTGAAACAATTGGTGAGAAAAACCGTTCATCGTACGCTGAATACATATCATACCGCCGAGAAAACGTACAGCCCGCATATCATGGCTGTCTTGGAGGTAGTGAAGAATCACTATCAGGATGAGCTTTCACTAAAGACGCTCAGTCAGCGGCTGGAGCTCCATCCGAACTACCTCGGCCAATTATTTCAGCAAGAGGTCGGCACCACCTTTTCCGATTATGTGAACCAGTACCGAATTGAGCGCGCCACTCATTTGCTGTTATATTCGGACAAAAAGACAGCCGAAATCGCGGGCGAGGTAGGCTACTGGGACTCCACTTATTTTTACAGACAATTCAAGAAATATGCGGGTGTTTCTCCAACAGAGCTGCGCTCCATCTACATGAAAAAATAAGCCGGGTTTTGCCGGCTGAATGAAGACACACCCCGGGCGGGTGTGTTTTTTGCTATGGGATGAATGCACGATCTTTAATTAATCCATCAATTTATTGGGTTTTTCAACTATCCCAAAATTGGTAGCGCTTGCATAATGGAGGAAGGAGTGAACGAGGAATCCAAAGCACCAAAAGGGCTTAGGTCTGCCAGTGTTGATTATAGGGGATTAATGCTGGATGCAGCTAAGCGATAGTGAACGCGATTATAAGGAGGGACAGCCGTGCTGGGCATCTTCAAAAGTCTGATGAAGAACAAGGCGTTTCTTCTGCTGGTACTGCCGGGAGCAGCGTGGTTTATCATTTTTGCCTATTTGCCAATGTTCGGAACGATTATTGCTTTTAAGGACTTCCGGATTCATCCGGGCGGATTTCTTGAAAGCGTTCTAAAAAGCGATTGGGTCGGGTTCAAGAACTTTGAGTTTCTGTTCTCAACCAGTGACGCCTATATCATCACACGTAATACTATTTTGTATAACCTGGGTCTGATCTTTCTCGGATTGGTGCTCGCAGTGACGCTTGCGATCATTATGAACGAACTGCTGAATAAACGGCTCGCGAAGATCTACCAAACCGCGATGTTTATGCCTTATTTCTTGTCCTGGGTTATTATCAGCTATTTCGTCTTTTCGTTTCTGAGTGTGGAAAAGGGTGTGTTCAACCAGATCATTACCTATTTCGGAGGAGATCCGGTCAGTTGGTACAGTGAGACAGGGTATTGGCCGTATTTTCTCATTCTGCTCGGCCTGTGGAAAGGTGCAGGTTATGGCAGCGTAGTCTATCTGGCAGCAATCGCGGGTATCGACCGCTCTTATTATGAGGCAGCGATGATCGACGGCGCTACCAAGTGGAAACAGATCCGGTACATTACGCTGCCACTGCTCAGGCCGCTGATGATCATTCTAACCATTCTGGCGATTGGCGGTATCTTCCGTTCCGACTTTGGATTGTTCTATCAGGTTCCACGGGATTCCGGTGCACTGTATCCAGTCACCAATGTCATCGACACGTTTGTATACCGCGGCTTAACCATTATGGGCGATACGGGAATGAGTACGGCTACAGGATTGTATCAATCGGTTGTCGGTTTGATTCTTGTCCTGCTGGCAAACTATGCTGTGCGTAAAATTGAAAAGGATTATGCCGTATTCTAGGCTGCGGCAAGGGAGGTGCTATCCATGAGTAACTTAAGCGAACCGATAAAGCGGGCATCTGCCCCTGCGAAGAGGAGCAGAAAGACACCAAAAGATCTGAATGCCATTTCACCGTTATCCAACGTGATTTTTAATATAGCGATCGGTCTGTTTGCCTTATCTTGTATCTTTCCATTTCTGTTCATCATCATCATCTCATTTACCGATGAGAAGACGCTGGCGATCAATGGATTTAAATTAATTCCTGAAGTCTGGACGCTGGATGCCTACCGATTCCTTATGGAATCCGGGCAGCAGATGGCCCAATCGTTTGGGGTTACCTTAACGGTGACGGTTGTCGGAACCGCACTGACACTGTATTTGGTCACCACGTATGCGTATGCCATCTCGCGCAAAAATTTTGCACAGCGTCGGTTTTTCAGCTTTTTGGCCTTCTTCACCATGCTATTTTCCGGCGGTCTCGTTCCCAGTTACATTGTGGTTACGCAGGTGCTGCACTTGCGGGATTCGATATGGGCGCTTATCCTGCCGTCGATCATGAACGCTTTTTACATTATCGTTATGCGTACATTTTTCACGACCACCGTGCCGGATGCGGTTATTGAGTCGGCCAAAATCGACGGAGCTACTGAATTCGGTATCTATACGCGCATCGTACTGCCGATTTCGTTGCCGGGCATTGCGACTATTGGATTGTTCAGTACGTTAGGATTCTGGAATGACTGGTTCAATGCGCTGCTCTATATCGACAATGCGAAATTGATTCCGCTCCAGACATTGTTGATTCGAATACAGAACAATATGGATTTTGTTGTGCAAAACAGCAGCCGGGTCGTGTCCTACGACATTGCCTCTACACTGCCAACGGAGACCGTCCGCATGGCGATGGTTGTCTTGGCTACACTGCCGGTTGCGCTGGCGTATCCGTTTTTCCAAAAGTATTTTATACAGGGTCTGACCATTGGTTCGGTCAAAGAATAAGTCTGGTTGTGCCTGCCCCAAAGGGCAGTAACAATAACATTAATAAGGGGGATACACATGAAGACAAGAAAAATCGCTCTGTTCATGGCTGCTTTGATGCTTGCTTTTGCTACGATGCTTGCAGGCTGCGGTGGCAGTAATACCAATGATACAAGCGGGAATGCGGCATCCGGGGGAGAATCCGGCGATAAGGACACAGTGAAGCTCAAGGTATATCTGATTGGTGGTCCACAGCGCGATCTGCCAATGGTACAGGAAGAAATGAACAAATACTTAATGGAGAAAATAAATACAACCGTCGACATCACGATGATTGACTGGGGTGATTATTCCAAACGGATGCCGGTTATTACCGCTTCGGGCGAAAATTATGATATCGCTTTCACCTCTTCCTGGGCTTATGACTATCTGCCAAATGCTACTAGAGGGGCGTTCCTGCCAATCAATGATCTGTTGGATAAATACGGTCAGGGCATTAAAGAGCAGCTTGATCCACGCTTCCTTACAGGCTCACAGATCGGTGGTCAAAACTATGCCGTGCCAGTTAACAAAGAGCTGGCTTCACAATGGGTATGGCGCTTCAACAAGCAGTACGTGGATAAATACAACATGGACATCACCAAGATTCGTACATTAGAGGATCTGGAGCCTTACCTGAAGCAAATCAAAGACAATGAGCCGGCCGACATCACTCCGCTGGCTGTTCCGAAGGGCTTTAAGCCTTATCTGGCATTCGACTTCCTGTTGGGTGACGAATTCCCAGTCGGCATCAACATGAACGGTGACACTAGTAAATACGTTAATGTGCTGGAATCCGAAGAGCTGAAGAGCTCACTGAAAACCATCCGCAAATACTATCAGGCTGGTTATCTGCGCAAGGATGTAGCGACATTGGAAGGCATCGACAACATCAAGACGGGTAAATGGTTTGTTGACCGTGAACAGACTCAGCCTTACGCCGAACTGGGATGGTCCAGAAGCGCGGGCTATGATATCGTGACTACACCGATGCAGGATCCGGTTATTTTCACCGGCTCGGCAACAGGCGCTATGCATGCGATTTCGGCGAACTCCAAAAACCCGGAACGGGCCATGATGTTCCTGAACTTGCTGAATACTGATCCGTATCTGCGGAACCTGATCAACTACGGCATTGAAGGTACACATTACAAAAAGATTTCGGATAACGTCATTGAGGACCTGCCAGCGATGAAGGACGGATTCCAGATGCCTGGTTTTGCTTTGGGTAACCTGTTCCTGACCTACATGCACAAGGAAGATCCAGCTGATAAGTGGGAAGCGTTCAAGGAGTTCAACAATTCCGCGAAGGTTGCTCCAAGCTTTGGCTTCAACTTCAATCCGGACCCGGTGAAGACGGAAGTGGCTTCCATCTCCGCCATCGTGAAGGAATTCTACCCATCCATCATGACGGGTGCGGTTGACCCGGATGAGCATCTGCCGAAAGCGATCGAGAAGTTGAAAGCGGCAGGTCTGGATAAAGTGATTGCAGAAGCGCAAAAGCAATACGATGAATGGCAAGCTGCAAATCCAAAATAAGCCTGAATTATAACGTAGACATGGAAACGTCTGTCCGGTTTGACGGACGTTTCTTTTTACCCTGATTGGATTGCCAAATTGGATTGGAGGGTACGGCATGAAAAAGCTTGGTGCTAGTCTCATATTGGTTATAATGGTATGCGCTGCTCTTTCCTCAGCGGCCTTGGCGAAGCAACCGTATTCATCGTATTGGTTGCCGGAGCAATTGCTCCAATGGAATCCGGTTTCCGACCCGGATGCGGCCTTCAACCGGAGCACTGTTCCGCTCCAGAGCCGTTTCACGGGGGACGGTGTTAACCCGAATGCAACGAAAGATCCGAAAGTAATGGCCTTGTCTGCGCTGAATCAGGGAACCAGCGGCGTTCCATCGCAGGGCTCGGATACATTCTCTGCGAATACGTTCTCTTATTGGCAGTATGTCGACAAGCTCGTATATTGGGGCGGCTCGGCGGGAGAAGGCATTATTGTGCCGCCAAGCGCTGATACGATTGATGCGGCACACCGGAACGGAGTGCCTATCATGGGTACGGTGTTCTTCCCGCCATCCGTGTACGGTGGCAAATATGAGTGGGTGAAGCAAATGCTTCAGCAGAACAGCGATGGTTCCTTCCCGGCGGCGGATAAACTGATCGAGGTCGCTGAGTACTACGCTTTTGACGGCTGGTTTATCAACCAGGAGACCGAGGGCGGAACAGCAGCAGACGCACAGTTGATGAAGTCATTCCTCCGTTATCTTCAGGATCATAAGCCCGCGGGTATGGAGATCATCTGGTATGATTCCATGACGAGGGAAGGCAATATTTCCTGGCAGAATGCGCTGACGGACCGGAACGCGATGTTCCTGCAGGATAACGGGAAAAAGGTATCAGAAAGCATGTTCCTGAACTTCTGGTGGAATGACCTTGGCAGTTCTGCTGCCAAAGCCAAAAGCCTGGGCAGATCACCATTCGAACTGTTCGCAGGCATCGATGTCGAAGCTAAAGGGTACGATACCAGTCTGAAATGGAATTCGCTGTTTCCTGAGGGGAAATCGGCTGTAACTTCGCTCGGCATTTATCGGCCGGACTGGTCGTTCAACAGCGCGGACAGCATGACTGATTTCTTTGCCCGTGAGAATAAGTTCTGGGTGGGACAGAACGGCAACCCGGCCAATACGGCGACAAGCCAGGCTTGGAAAGGGATTGCGAACAATGTGGTTGAATCATCGCCGATAGATCAGCTGCCATTCACCACTAGCTTCAATACGGGCAGTGGCGAGAAATTTTATGTGGATGGCACGCAGGTGCGGGAGACCGGATGGAATAACCGCAGTTTGCAGGATGTACTTCCGACATGGCGCTGGTTTGCAGAGAGTAAGGGCACGGCGTTGAAGCCTTCTCTCGATTGGTCGGATGCCTACTATGGCGGCAGTTCCCTGAAGGTAGCGGGTACGCTAAGTTCGGCAAATGCCACCCATCTGAAGTTGTATCAAACCGATCTGAAGATTGAGCCAGCTACCAAGCTGTCGATCACGTACAAAACGCAGAACAAGCCGAGCATGAAGGTTGGGCTAGCTTTTGCAGACCATCCGGACCAGTTCGTCTTTCTGGATGTAAAAGACAAAAAGGCATCGGGTTGGACGACGGACATCTTGAATCTGACGCCTTACAAAGGAAAACGGATTGTGGCACTGTCTTTGTATTTTGACAGCAAGGAAATCATATCGGATTATGACATCCATATTGGTCAGATCTCCATTCATAACAATTCTAATCCAGTGAAGCCACTTGAAGCGGTTCAAGAATTAAATGTCATCCAATCCGACTTCCGCGGGGGCATTTACGGCGATGCCAGGTTGCAATGGAAAGCGTTGGACGAGGAAGTTCAACAATATGAGATTTACCGCGTGCTGCCCGACGGCAAAGAGACTTGGGTTGGTGCAACCGCGAATAACGTGTTCTATGTGCCTGAGATGAAGAGAATCAATGCGGAACAGGCGACTGTACTGAAAGTCGTGGCAGTGAATGCAAAATATGAGCCCGGCCAGGCTGCCAGCGTTACCATCCAGTGGCCAGCGTATCCGAAGCCGGAAGCAGGATTCAAGGCCGATGCAACACTTATCACACCTGGCCAGCAAGTGCATTTCAGTGATCTCTCTTCCGAGGTGACGGAAGGCTGGTCGTGGACTTTTGAGAATGGCAGTCCGGCTGTCAGCACGGAGCAAAATCCAGTGGTAACGTATGACAAGGAAGGCACGTACCGTGTGACACTTACAGCTACCAACAGCTCGGGGCAGGATACGGTAACGAAGCAAGCTTTGATCACCGTCAGCAAGGGCGCTTCCGGGGTCAAGAATGTCGCACTTGGCAAAACGGCGACTGCGGACCATGCCTGCGGACCTGCTGAAGGCGCAGGAAAGGCGATCGACGGCAAGGTGACAGACAACAGCAAGTGGTGCGCACTGGGGAATCAGCAACATTGGTTGCAGGTTGATCTTGGTAAAGAACATCAGATCAGTGGTTTTGTCATCAAGCATGCGGAGAGTGGTGGGGAGTGGTCCGGTTTTAATACGAGCGACTATTCCATCCAGGTCAGTGCTGATGGCGTGAACTGGTCCGATGTAGTTCAAGTACAGGGGAACACGGCAGCCGAAACATCGGACGCGATTGCGCTGGTTAAGGCTCGTTATGTGAAGCTTAATGTGCTGAAACCAACACAGGGCGGCGATACAGCAGCCCGAATCTATGAGTTTGAGATTCGAGGGTTGCAGCCGTAGTTGCAGTTAAGAAGTAATGAATGAAGCGGTGATATTAGCAAAAAAGGAACCATGCCACCAACACCGTTTCAATGACGGCTGGCTATTACTGAAGTAGACGGTCGTCTAACGAGTGTGCCGCACTGCATCAGACCACGGCTGAATATGACTGAATTTGAGGCTCACAGATCATTGGATCTTGTGAGTCTTTTTACGTTTATGCTGGATTCACTTGCAAAGGTTCTAAAATCGTTGTTTTAGATAAAAAATCGGTTTTGCAATCAAAGACATGGCTAATGAAAAGTCTTATATTGTAGTTAAAATGATAAGAAGGGAGTGAGGGTGATGAAGAATAGAAAGATCATGTTTACTCGTCCGCTGCAAGTGGAGACGGTAGAAGAGGACTTTATTTTGCCAGATTTAGGGGAGAAGGAAGTATTGGTAAAATTGATCTATTCCCTTATCAGTCCAGGAACGGAGCTGGCGATGTTATCGGGAAAAGAAGAGTGGGCCAAGCTTCCCGTATGTCCGGGGTATGCGAGTGTAAGTGAAGTGATCAAGGTGGGGCAGGGTGTAGTCCATGTTCAGCCCGGGGACGCTGTGTTCCATTATGGTCAACATGCTGAATATCAAGTGGTATCCACAGAGCACGTTTTCATCAAGGTACCTGAAAAGCTGGATTTGAAGTGGGTTCCCTTCACGCGCATGGCAACAGTGGCGTTCACCTCGGTTCGTGTATCCAATATTGAACTTGGGGATATTGTCGGCGTGACGGGGCTCGGATTGGTAGGGAATTTGGCTGCTCAATTGGCGCGCCTGCAAGGTGCAACGGTGATTGGTGTGGACCTGTCACCGGAACGAATCCGAACAGCTCAGGCATGTGGGGTTGACTATACGCTTCATGACGGAGAAGATAAAGTAAAAGAAAAGATACATGCTATAACGAATGGAATAGGGGTCTCCACTCACATTGAGGCGACGGGTGTGCCCAGTGTAGGTGTCCAAAGTCTGGAGTGGATCGCAAAGCTGGGGGAGATTATTTTCCTGGGCAGTCCACGAGGCGAATATAACACGGATGTCACCGATATATTGAATTATTGCCACCTGTATGGACGAGGCTGCATTACGTTTAAGGGGGCACATGAATGGCGCTTCCCGGTGGAACCGAACGAATTCGTTAAGCATTCCCTGGTGAGAAATTCGAACATTGTATTTGAACTGATGTTAAAGAACAAGCTGCATATCGAGCCATTGATCAGTCATGTGATGAAGCCGGATCAAGCGCAAGAAGCATACGAAGGCCTAAGAATAAATAAAGACCAATATAACGGTGTATTGTTTGACTGGTCCTAGGAGGAGATTGGAATGATTAGAGGGTTAACAAGAGCAGGCTTGGGGAACATCGAGTCCAATGAACAATATATTACGAATGCTGCAAAATACGGATTTCAGTCTGTAGATTTGAATCCGCTCTCATTCATTGAAGAGGTTGGCAAGGAACAGGCCAAACATCTGTTGGAAAGCAATCAGGTAATCATCGGTTCATCCGATCTGACCGTAGACTGGAGAACCACAGATGAACAATTCCGCGAAGGACTTCAATCTCTGGTTCAAATGGCAGAAGCCGCTGCTTCGTTGAACTGTTACAGCTGCTGTACCTATATTTTACCTTCCACGGATCAGCCAGCAGCATCGTTTATGGCGGCAGCTACCAAACGATTGAGACTGTGTGCAGATATTCTGGACGCATATGGAATTCGACTGGGATTGGAGTTTGTTGGTTGCCATCATCTGCGAACTCAATGGAAGAATCCATTTATTTGGAGTGTGGGGGATACGCTGGACTGGATCGAAACGATCCATGCTCCCAATGTAGGTTTGTTAGTGGATTCCTACCATTGGCATACGAACGGTTTAGCGATTGAAGAAGTGTTGAATCTTAAGAAGGAACAAGTTGTTCATGTCCATATTAATGATGCCTATGATCTACCCATTGAAGAATTGCTGGATTATGAGCGTTTATACCCTGGAGAGGGAGTAATCGATCTGCCGGGGTTCTTAAAAAACCTGAAGGCGATTGGTTACACAGGCGTCGTATCTCAAGAGGTGCTGGCACCAACGCCAACCCTCGATTCAAGTGAATTATTTGCCAAGTCCAAAGCAAGCTTCGATAGCGTGTTTGCCGAAATATAAACCGGATCATTGAGAAGGCAGTTGGGGGGATCACATGTGTATGAGCCATGGATGAATAGCATTTCGCCATTCGTAAGGGCGGCGAGAATGACGGAATCATTTTCTTTGGCAGGGGAATGGATAGACCACGATCATGTGTATACATATATTGAACAAGGGGAAGCGGAGTTCTTCTTGAGTGGTGTGAAATACCTGGTCCAAGAAGGCGATATGGTACTGATGCATCCATTCATGTCTCATATCATTCGGTCCACCTCCACGCAGCCATTGATTCAGTATATTTTTCATTTTGATCTGTATTATGAGGAAGAGCGAAGTTTATTGAAGAACACGAGTGCTACTCATATTGAAAGACCCGATATGGCCGATAGGGAAATGAAGCTGGCTTCCATACGCCACATCTCTCATTTGCAGTTAGCCGATCGAATCGAATGGAAAAAGAGATTTGCGCTTATGCATAAGGAGTTTCAGGAGCAGCGGGGAGGATCTTCGTTAATCACGAAATCCATATGTTTGGAATTGCTGCATCTGTTTTTCAAAAATCAATCCGAAGATCAGGACCAAGAGGGGAACATGACCAAGGGGTGGGCATTCATTGAAAAGTCGATTCGTTATATTCATGAATGCTACGCCGACCCTCAATTAAATAATACTGCCATCAGTAGACATGTCGGTGTATCGACGAACCATTTATCGTATTTGTTCAAAAGCAAGCTGGGGATTACCCTTCACAAATATGTGACACATATCAGAATAGAGCAATCCCAGAAAAGAATTATAGAAGGAACACATAATTTAACCCGGATAGCCGAGGAGGTTGGCTTTTCGAGTATTCATCTGTTCAGTCGGTCTTTCAAGGCTGCTGTAGGCATAACGCCAAGTAAATATGCAGCGATGAAATCGAGGGTAGAGTAAACTCAGTAAAGTTCATACACCCGTATGACAGCAATGATGATCATAAAAAATGGCCCATACATCAAGTATGGGCCATTGGTGTTTCACGGGGCATAGGATTGATGTAGACGTTGAAGCGCACTTCGAACATCCCCTTGAAAATAACCCCCATGGTAGCAAATGAGCGTATCGATCTCATATCCAAGTAAACGTTGAACAGAACGAACCGCTTCTTTCAGGTCCAGTGTATGCTGGGGATTGGCGATTCCGAGCTCCCCATTGTTCTCAATGACCACTGCATCACCAGCGATCAGAGTGCGACTGGAGGGAAGATAAATGGATATATGCCCTGGTGTATGACCGGGTGTGTGTATAATTTCCATGCCTTCACACCATGGCAGTAGCTCACAATCATGAACCGTCTGATCAACCGGACTTGGCTCAATTCTTTCCAACGTACAGATGAATTCCTTCGCTGCGAGCTGCTCTTTTTCGGGCAAAAGGCAAAGTGTTGCTAGCGCTTGCTCCAGCCGCAATGAGGTTTTCGTGCCATTAATATATGGAGCTTCCTGTTCATGCGCGATAATCCGGATATGGGGATGGGTTCGCTTGATCTCTGCGAGAGAGCCTACATGATCCAGGTCATGATGGGTAATGATTAAGCCAGTCAGATTGGACAACGACAACTCAAGTCTATTCAATGCTTTTTCAATATGTGGAATGAAGCCGGCGTACCCGCAATCTACCAGAAAGGTATGCTGTTGATCACCAATCAGGGCAGGTGTAATCACCTGCGGCATCCCGTTGTATTCAAATTCGATAGTTAGTGGTTTAACGTATAAACTCATGAAGTAAAGGCACCTCCTGATTTGGATCCTTCAGAAACAGATTACCGTATGCTATTAACAACGAGCAAGGACATACATGATGCAGTATTAATATTGCCCGCGTTTATGCTGAAGCAGGATACGGCGGATACTGCGCTCTGTCAGGTAATACTGCTGTGCCAGAAGACGAACAGAAATTCCAGATTGATGAGCCTCAGCAATCGCCTTATTGCGTTTTCGCAACATGACTCTCGAACCGGAACATGCTCCCCATGGTTTCTTAGATTCTTCCTGTACCGGGATATACAAATAGGTTCCCTGAATATATTGTTGAATGTGCTGCACCAGTTCTGGTGGCAGTACATACGCGGCATTTTTGTATTTCATCTGATTTTGCTCCTATCTATATAACGTAATGGATATATAGAAGGGCAAAGCTCTTACCTTCAATGCTGTTCGAAAAGGCTCCAGGCAAATATGGAAAGAATGCTCTGCCCAGAGCCGGATGCATCGATTCGAACCATCCCGTCAGCTCCTTTCTTTAGTTCAGGATGATGTGCATATGGACGTGAACGTGACATACAGTTGAAATTGGCATTGTATTACACTGGAGGGGGACAGTCAACCGAATGTTTCTTGATCTTGCTGTGGAGATGGTTTGTGGTTGACAACTAAATATAAGAGATATATAGTATATTCAGAAAACAAATAGTTAGGATGAATGAAATGGCATACTCTACAGCCTTATCTCAAGGAATTTCGATTTTGCTCTATATTCACGCTCTATCGGAGGAGAACTGTTATAACTATTTGTCCACCAAGTTGATTTCGGAGCAATTAAATATTCCCGTACCAACGACGGTGAAAGTCATTCGAAACCTGAACAATGCCAATCTGACAATGGCAAAAGAAGGGGCCAAGGGTGGCATATTGCTGGCAAAGCCTTTATCTGAAGTGACGTTGTTGGATGTCTTTCTCGCTGTTGAACCCGGCAAAGCCTTGTTTAAAGTTCATACCGATGTAACACTCCAAGGACAAGACGTGGACGACGTGAAGCAAAAGGTCCTTCATCATCTGGAAGGCGCGGAGATCGCCATGCAGAATTATTTAAAAGACATACGGTTAACCGATCTGTTCGATGAAGAGAAAAAGGGTTAACCTCTTTTTTTGGGTTTAACTAGATATAATATATATCTAGTATATTTCTTTTTATTATGAGAGGAGCAGTCAAAATGAATTTGCATACAACAGTGGTTGAAGCCAAAAACGGGGTTCCCATCCCCCAATTGGGTTTCGGGGTTTACAAAATAACGAAAGAAGCAGAATTTACAACAGCGATTCGCGAGGCCATTCAGGTCGGGTACCGACATTTTGATACCGCCCGCATCTATGGGAATGAGAAAGCGCTGGGGGCAGAGATTCGGCATAGTCAGATCCCGCGCGAGCAATTTTTTATCACGTCGAAAGTCTGGAATACGGATCATGGCTATGAAGCGACCAAGAAAGCTTTCCAGGAAACGATAAACAAGCTGGGTGTCGATTACCTCGATATGTACTTAATCCATTTTGCCTCGCCCAAGTATATCGAAACGTGGAAAGCCATGGAGGAATTATATGAGGAAGGCAAGATCAGAGTCATCGGGGTCGCGAACTTTGAGATTCAGCATCTGGAGGAATTAAGGAAGCACGCGAAAATCTTTCCGATGATTAACCAGATTGAGACCCACCCGGAGTTTCCGCAGAACGAATTACGAGCCTATATGGACAAATATCAGATTTTGCATGAGGCGTGGGGTCCGTTGGGGCAGGGGAACAAGGTATTGTTGCAGCATCCTGTATTGAAGGAAATCGCTGATCATCATCGCAAGACAGTGGCTCAAGTCATTTTGCGTTGGCATCTGGAACGGGGCGTCATCCTGATTCCCAAATCATCCAAACCAAAGCGGATCAGAGAGAATAGTGAGATCTTTGATTTTGAGCTGTCCACGGAAGAAATGGAGAAGATCAGCCGTCTGAATACGGGGAAGAGATACTCGATCCATCCGACGGGTTATATTGTAAATCCGATCTATAATAAATTGATGAAACTTTTTATCTAGGAAAATAAGCCCAAAAAGAGAGTCGTGGATCAACTTCCAGTGACTCTTTTTTTTTGTGATGAAAACATTGACAATTCGTTAACAATTCCAGGATTTCCCGATTACATATCACTCCTATAATTACAATCGTGATAGGTCATTTTTACTATGAACGTGGAAGTTTGGGGGGATGAGCCGGACAAGCTCTCATAAAGACGATACATGCAGAATACCAGACAGCAGGGCACGACAAAACAAGACAAATTAAATGGATAAGAGAAGGGTGACAAGAGCCAATGTCAATGAAAAAGGCGTTAGTAGTGTCCATGGTAGCCACAGTGTTAGGTACTTCTGTAGTCAGTGCAGTATCGGCTGCTCCTGCAGTGAAACCTGCGGCTAATGCAGCTCAGGTGCAAAATTCCACGCTTACAATAAACGGTAACAGCGTCGTGGTTCGTTCCATCGTTCAACATGGCGAGACACTTGTGTCACTTCGTGATGTGATCAAAGCCATTGGCGCGCAAGCAGAAGTGAATAGTGGAACGACAATGATCAAGTTGAATGATCACAACGTAACGCTCCAAAACAATAGCAAACAAATCGTGGTAGATGACGTCAAGGTGAATCTGAATCAACCGGTTACCATCATTGGTGGTACAAGTTATATTGCCCTTCGTCCCTTGGTAACCAGCGTAGGCGGAACCATCGTAATGAGAGGCGGGCAGCTTGAAGTCAGCACGGTGGCACTCATCGACGGTGTGGAGAATCCACGTTTTGCTGGAGCTGACAAGCTGATCGTCTCCAGGAGCGATGATAACGGAAGAACCGATTATCTTGTAAATACGACAAGTGGTCAATACGATCTGTTGTTAACGACTGATGGCGGATCGGATCTCGTGGTGTCCCCGAGCGGGGAACAAGCGGCATATACGAATGCGGAAGGAGCCGTATACGTTATCGATCTGAAGACGAAGGCTTCGAAACTGATCACAAGCGACGACAGCATCAAGCCTGAGTTGGTATGGTCTGCTGACGGGAATGCAATCTACTTCATGCAAGGGGATAAAGGGTCCGTCATTGCTAAGCTGAATCTGGCAGATGGCGCGATAACGAAATTGGTCGAAGACAAGGTGGACTACAAGGAAAACCTGAATGTTTCTGCGGACGGCCAAAAATTCATCTACACCGTTACAACACTGGGTAAGGTAACGTCCGATGCAACCAATGTGGATGAGGACAATGTGTCCATCGATTTTTCAGCAAATCAACAGCAAATATTTTCGTATAACACAGGAGATGCAAAACCAGAGGCTGTGAAGCTCACAACATCAACAGACGACAAGGTATTTGTATGGTCTGCTGACGGCCAAAAAGCCTACTACGTGAGTGTACCTTCGGAAGACGGTAAAGCATCATTGCTGTCTGTGGATTCATCTCAAAAGTCCACTCCAGTGTATGCCGAGTACGATGTAGAGCAAGCGATTCTGTCGGGTGGCATCTTGTATGTACTGGCGGCCCAGGATGACAGCAATAGTGTGATCCTTTCGATTGACCCGGTAACTGGCAAACAAACCAAGCTGTACACCGTATCTTCCGATGTATCTTCCATTTCCCTTGCCGGATCGCAAATCTCTGTGGTGGAGAACGGCCGAGTTCTGGTACAAGCTGGTGGCAGCTGGAGAGCTGTTACGAAGTAATGTTTGACATGAAGTAACATTAAAGCTTTTTAATTCGAGAGGAGTTTAATTAACATGAAAAAATGGATCAAGCCCTTCACAGCAATGCTTATGGCTGTATCTCTAATTGGTGGACTTGGTGGCGCAACGACGGCATCTGCTGCCAAGAGCACAGAGAAAGGCAAAATTGTCATTAACGGTTCCTCAGCGCTGCTTCCGCTCACGCTTCAGGCTGCCAGTGAATTCAAGAAAGATAATCCAAAAGTCAAAATCTCCGCTTCCGCAGCAGGTTCCATCACAGGTCCTCAATCCGTTCGTAAAGGGATCGCGGACATTGGTGCTGTGGACTGGGATGCATCCAAAGATGTACCTGGCTTCAAGAAATTTGATGGCTTGGTAGCCAACCCGGTAGCTGTAACAGTGTTCACGGCTGTTGTGAACAGCAATGTGGGTGTAAGCAATTTGACAACCAAACAACTGCAGGACATCTTCTCCGGCAAAGTGACAAACTGGAAGGAAGTTGGCGGATCGGATGCCAACATCGTTGTGGTTAACCGTAAGTTTGGTTCCGGCACACGAGTTAACTTCCAACAAAAAGCACTGGATGGTAAGGACTTTATGAGCAAAGGCGACAACTACAAAGAGGTTGGCTCCAGCGGTGATATGAAAACCACGATTGAAACGACACCTAATGCGATTGGTTATATTGACCTTCCTTATGTAACTAGCAAAATGAAGGCTGTATCGATCAATGGTGTAGCACCAACTGAGAAAAACGTCCTGAACAAAACATATAAAGTATGGGGCATTGGATATTACATGACCAAAGGTCAACCTACAGGAGCAACTAAAGCGTTCATCGAGTATATCCAAAGCAGCAAGTTCCAGAACGGTTCTCTGAAAAAGCTGAAATTCATTCCGCTTGCTGCCGTTAAATAACAAGGCTGCGAACGTTCGCCATTTGTGTATTTCATAAGGAAAGGGATAGCCAGCTTCTGCGCACGGTCGCCAAGCTGGCTTCTCTATGTGAAAGGAAGAGTCCTTCATGATCGATTTGAATCCATCCACGAACAGCGCTGCTCCAAGTGAGCTCGACTCAAGCCTTGGCAAGGCTCCCGGTTCGGGCACAAGGTTCGACCGCAAGGCCCGTCTAAGGTGGTCCAACAAACTGTTTCGTATGGTTTGCATCGGCAGTACACTGTTTGTTTGCCTGGTCCTGTTATGCATTCTGGTTCTTATGCTTCGCACAGGCGTGCTCACCTTTGCGGACGTTTCACTGACCGAGTTCTTCTTCTCCACCAACTGGGACCCGGAAAATGAACATTACGGGGCACTGATCTTTATCTTGGGAACGCTGGCCTTGACCGGTCTTACCATGCTGTTTGCCGTTCCGATCTCTGTCATTATTGCCGTGTTTTTGGCCGAAATGACGCCGAAATGGCTTCGCCAAACGCTGCGTCCTGTCCTGGATTTGCTGGTTGGTATCCCTTCCGTGGTGTACGGTTTCTTGGGACTGACAATCCTCATTCCCTGGCTCCGGAATCTCAGTGGACATGATCTGGCGGACGGTTTACTTGCGGCGTCCATCGTTCTTACGATCATGGTGCTTCCCACAATCAGCCGGATCAGTGATGATGCCATATCCGCTGTACCGAACAAGTACCGGGACGCTGCATATGCACTCGGTGCCAACCGGTTTCAAACTGTAATCCGTGTGGTTCTGCCTGCGGCGAGAAGCGGGATCATGTATGCTGTCATTCTCGGAATGACCCGCGCCATTGGGGAGACGATGGCTGTAGTAATGGTTATCGGGAATACGGCACAGCTTGCAAACAGTCTGTTCACGCCCACTGCAGTGCTGACCAGTAATATTGTCATGCAGATCTCTAGTGTGGAATTCGATTCGACCTGGAATCATGGCCTGTACATGATGGGCTTTATCCTGCTCGCGATTTCCATCCTGATGATCGTAGCAGTGAGAATGCTTCAGAAGAAAGGGGGACACTTCTCATGAGTATAAAAAAGCAGGCAACTCCGGTCCCCACCTATTCATTTGCCAAACGGCGGAGCAGTTCCATGTTCATGGACAAGCTTTTTACAGGTTTGGTATGGGGTATAGGCATTATCGTCATTTTATTCATCGTCGGATTGTTGTTCTTGCTTCTGGAAAAGGGGCTGCCTTTGCTGAGCTGGGATTTCCTGTACGGGGTGCCGAGCGAGATTGAAGAAGGGGGCGGAATTGGCCCGGCGCTGTTCAACTCGTTCTATGTGTTGATTCTCTCCCTGCTCATCTCCATTCCGATTGGTATGGCAGCCGGAATCTATCTGGCAGAATTTGCGCCAAACAACAAGCTCATGGAGATCGTGAGAATTTGCGTGGAGGGTCTGTCTTCGGTGCCCTCCATCATCTTCGGATTGTTTGGGATTGCGCTGTTTGTCGAGTATTTTGAGATTGGCCTTACGATTCTGGGCGCAGCGGTCAGTCTTGCCTTCCTGAATCTGCCTGTGCTCACAAGAGTGACGGAGGAATCGATCAAGGCGGTTCCGGTTGAACTTCGTAATGGATCGTTTGCGTTAGGCTCAACGCATCTTCAGACCATCCGCCATGTATTGCTGCCTGTAGCCCTGAACGGAATCATGACAGGCATCTGCCTGACCGCTGGTCGAGCATTCGGAGAGAGTGCCGTCATCATTTTGACTGCGGGGGTATCGACTTCCGGGGAGATGTGGGACTTTAATCTGTTGTCGCCGGGAGGAACCCTGGCTGTGCATCTATGGTATATCCAATCGGAAGCGATTGTACCGGATGCGGAAGAAATTGCCCAGAAGGCTACGGCAGTGCTGATTTTTGTGGCCTTGCTCATTAATATTTTGTTCCGTGTGCCACTTTGGCTGAATGCACGCAAAACACAGGTTTAAGACGAGAGGCGTACGGATCAGACTATCGGGTGGGTGCATCGCATTCAATAGACGCATCACACCAACAGAATATAAGAATCTTATGGAGCTCACCGTATTCATCCAGCAATATATTCTAATTCAACACTGGGAGGGCACGTTGTGCAGCCAATCATTGAAATCAACAAACTGAATTTATATTACGGCGAGTTTCAAGCGCTTAAGAATGTTTCCATTGAAATCCCGGAGCGGGCTATTACCGCTTTTATCGGGCCGTCCGGGTGTGGGAAATCCACGCTGCTGCGTACACTCAACCGCATGAATGACCGGATCCCTGGAACACGGATCGAAGGTAAGGTGGCTGTGGGCGGAACGGATATCTACAATGGTGAAGTGCACGTGGAATCCTTACGCAAGAAAATCGGAATGGTGTTTCAACAACCGAATCCTTTTCCGAAATCCATCTATGAAAATGTAGCCTTTGGCCCAAAACAGCACGGTATTCATGGCAAAAAGAAGCTGGATGAAATTGTGGAGCAGAGCCTTCGATCCGCTGTCCTGTGGGACGAAGTGAAGGATAACCTGAAGCGTTCAGCGCTAAGCCTGTCCGGAGGGCAGCAGCAGCGCCTCTGCATCGCACGTGCACTCGCGGTCGAGCCGGACATTCTGCTGATGGATGAAGCTACCGCATCGCTTGATCCCGTCTCGACGTTCAAAATTGAGGAACTGACGCATGAATTGAAGGAACGCTATACCATCGTGATGGTTACGCACAATATGCAGCAAGCAGCCCGGGTTTCCCAGCAGACGGTGTTTTTCCTGAATGGGGAGGTCGTGGAATACTCCGCTACCCAAGACATGTTCGCCGAGCCCGTTGATTCGCGTACGCAGGACTATATTAGTGGCCGATTTGGTTGATTGTGAATCGGCAAGAGGTGGAGGTCTTTCAGGCATGATCTGAAAGGCTTTTTTTCTTTTCGATTATTCCAACAGACCACGTTGCTTCAGTAATTGTGTCGTAACCTTCCACAGCTTGATTTGCATTCCAGCATCTCCGCCAGGATACACAGGAGTAATGGATGCCCCGCTTCCAACATTGAAATATCCTCCCGAAACTTCACTATATTCCGATTCCACTGCCAAACGAGTCATGATATCCGCACCCCGCCGTGGGTCGCCGATATGCAAAAACATTAGAATGTGCTCAAGCACACTCGCAAACCACAACTCTCGTCCAAGACCCGTAACATTAAAACCTGGATTCAAAGCATTCACTCGAATTCCAGTTCCATCCCATTGACGGGCAAGCTCGCCAGTAAACATAATATTGAGCAGTTTGGTTTTGCCATAGATGGCGGAGGAGCCGCGTGCAGTAAAGGGATTGGTATCCGTCAAGTCATCGGGGAGCAACAACTTACCATGATTCCGTGAGGCTTCAGATGCTACATTGACGACTCGGGCGTGACCTGCCTGAACCAGAGTCGTATGCAATGTGTGCGTTAGCAGCCAAGGAGCTAAATAGTTCACGGCGATCATCTCGGCAAACCCTTCGGAAGTGACTCTTTGTTCAAAAGCATGAAGACCCGCATTATTCAAAAGTACATCGATACGCGGATAAGCGGCTGCAATTTCATGCCCCATACGTTTTACATCGCTCAGTAAGGACAAATCTCCAAAGAAAAAGTGGGTCTTGGCGGATGGCGCAATTTCCCTGATTTTGTTTCTGGTGGTCTCGGCGCGTTCTTCGCTTCGGGCTGTGAGTACAAGGTGTGCACCGCGTTTCGCGAGTTCCATAGCAGCAAGCTGACCTAAGCCGCTTGTTGCTCCGGTGATGACAATAATGGGTTGAGTTGTTTTCATAATGAGGTCTCCTTTTGACACGAATAGGGTTGAAATATATAATGGACATAAATCAACTATAAATATTAATTGATATTTGTCAACTATATATTCAAATCCTGTTTTGCTGTATAAAGGAGAGGGGAACCACAATAATGAGTGAAAATCCAGTCAAAACAAAAGCCAGAGAAACCCTGGAACTGGCACTTGGTGAGCAGATCCATGCGCTAATTAGTGCTTCGCATGCGCTAAATGTTCGCTCTGCCGAGCGTTTTGATGCGACTATGCAGCCTGCCGCTTTTCATTTGGTGCGGTGGTTGTATTCTTACGGTCCTACAAGCGCAGCAACTTTGGCAGAAGCAACTGCAATGGACCGCAGTTCGGTAAGCCGTTTGATTAAACAACTTGAGAAGGCAGGGTATGTAAGCAAGGAGCCGGACCCCGAAGATCGGCGCGGTGTTTTGTTGTCTTTGACGGAGCATGGTCAACAATCGACGGTGAGTGCGCTCAAGGAGAAGGAGTCCGCCTTTTATGAACGCATATCGAGATGGAATGAAGAGGAACTGGAGCGTTTCACCACCATGCTTCGGCAGTTTAACGGGTTGGATGGTTAGTGAGGGGTATCATCATAGTTTCCAAGGAAGCTTTGGAAGCTTATATCGGAAAAAAGTAGTGTTTTCTTTTCTTACATAAATCCAGGGTGGTGGGACGGGGGTCCCTATCGCTTTATATAAGGCCGTCCCTTCATCACTTGTCGAATATCCCTCGACACTTTGGATGTTCTCAAAATTAATCTTTCCTTGGAAAGATAACGTTTGTCCTTGAACAACGACATGGGGTGCACCTGCAATGACTCTTTTCGTTGTGTTGAGAATCCCAACTTTCCCTGTGCACCACATGACTAATTCGCTTAGTAATAAAATACTACCTAAGATAACAATGCTCACAATCCATCGTCTTTTTCTCATTGGTGTAACCTCCACTAATTAGGAATCAATCCTTACTTAGTTCATGTCTTTTAATGACATGATCTCGTCGGATACGTTATTGAGTTTGGCTGAATAAGGTTTGATCGCTTGAAGGAATTCATTAAGAATTTTCTTGCGATCTTTATCAAAAGTGGCAGAGGTTATGGAGCCCTCCTTCAGAACGATATCATCCTTCAGGATCTATTTGGAATAATTCACTGACTTATCGTAGTCGATTAGATGCGTAGCCCCCGTGAATTTGCCGTTGGTTATTGTCCCTTTGGAGAATGCCCACATTTCACAACCCGTTAACTCTCGCTTCACAGAAGTAAACATGTAAAAGCTAAATCAAAACCCAGTCAAACCCAGAGTACCTGCTTTATGAACTACATTAGCCATATTGGAAAGAAATAACAACTAATAGGTGACTTGTAGAGGTAGAAAATTCCGACAGAAATTAAAAGAATATATACCATATCAAACTTAACGGAGTTTACTTCCATCTACTAGGCGGATAAAACAAACGCTTGTGCCGCCTCAATTATTACTTTTTGGTGACTATATCACTAAAAAGTGGGTACTGTTTTTCTTGTAACTTTTCCTCCATACTATCGTTCATAGGAAGTTCATGAGGTGGACAGAGCATCCTATACAATATAAAAATTTATAATAGGAGTGTTATAGAATGGGGAAATTTGACGGAAAAGTAGCAGTTATAACCGGAGGTACAAGCGGTATCGGTCTCGCGTCGGCACAGCAGTTCGTACAAGAAGGGGCTTATGTTTTTATCACGGGACGCAGACAACGTGAACTGGATGAAGCAGTAAAGCAGATCGGTAAGAATGTTACAGGCGTTCCAGGTGACATATCAAAGTCAGAAGATCTAGATAAATTGTTCGAAACAGTAGAGCGAGAGAAGGGACACTTGGACATTCTCTTTGCAAATGCCGGACTAGGGTCATTGCTTCCATTAGGAGAAATTACAGAAGCACAATACTACAAGACTTTCGATGTCAACGTGAAAGGAACCATCTTTACAGTACAAAAGGCATTACCTTTGTTTCCAAATAAAAAAGGTTCGATTATACTAACGGGATCCACTGCCGGCTCGACGGGGATGCCAGCGTTTAGTATCTATGGTGCCTCAAAGGCAGCGATCAGACAGCTCGTCCGCAGCTGGATTCTTGATATGAAAGGGACCGAACTTCGTATGAACATCATTAGTCCGGGAACAATCGTAACGCCGGCGTATGATGAGTTATTTGGCTCCAAACTAGATTATTTCCTGGAACAGGCAAAAAATGATATTCCGCTCGGCAGAGTCGGACAGGTTGAAGAGATCTCAAATGCGGTCATGTTCCTAGCCTCTGATGAAAGCAGTTATATGAACGGCGTTGAATTATTCGTAGATGGCGGAGTGGCTCAAGTTTAACCAGGACATAATAATTATTAAACGACAAAGATTTATAAATAAACTTAACGCGCTTGCATTATCCCCTCCATGTAACGTACAATTTTCCCTTCAGTGATTCTTGAAGGATTAAGCGATACATGAAGGGGATATTCTCAGGTTGGGAGATGGTGCATTGATATGAAAACTTTTTACTGTGAACTGGAAGTTACACTAGAGGTTATCGGAGGAAAGTGGAAGGGGCTTGTTCTGTACTATTTAATAAAAGGACCTAAACGGACCGGGGAGCTTAAGAGACTCGTTAATAATATATCGCAAAAGATGCTGATTCAAACACTTCGGGAACTGGAAACAGACGGATTAATTCGCAGAAAAATGTACAATCAAGTACCGCCTAAGGTGGAATATTCAACAACGGAACTGGGTCAATCACTTGAACCCATTTTGAGATCGCTTTGTGATTGGGGGGGGAACTACGCAGGGCAATCCTACGCTCCGGGCGAGATTGAGATTTTGTATCTAGATTAAGTCTCTCGGAGCAGATTAATGAGGCGCTTGTGTGCCCGGTTTCCCCACTCTATCTGAAATAAGATGTGTAAATGAGAGTAGAAGTCATGTAGAGAAATATGACTAACGTAGAGATTAGAGAGCTTAGCCGAAAACCATAGAATCTCTCGAAAATGTGGATAAGTAGATTGACCAACTTCGCAGCAATATATACAGGCGCTGGGAGTTCACTAAGGCGAAGAATTTTCCTCATTTTACTAGGAATTTATGTATACGTTAGAATGGTCATAACCAGTAGGTGGAATCCGAGGTGCCGCAAATAGGTGGACATCAATATAAGACATTCAATGTAATAGCCTGTTTCATTCCGGATTGAACAGATGGTTCCGCTATAGAGTTCATTCGATATGTCGGTAGCGCCATATTCGAGTCGCTTGGCAGCAAATTTTGCTGTTAATACATCTTCTTGCTTGGACAAATCCTCAAATGCAGGGTCCATTGCAAACCTCCCTTGCGCATCCCTGTGTAAGAAAAGCATATTTGCACTATTACTCGTTTTTTTCCATTGATGGATATCTTCAGCAGCTACAGACTCGGCTTGAGTACCGACGATAATCATCTTTGATAATGCGGGGACCTCTTCCATCTGATAACGTGCAACCAAATTCAGGCCGTGCTTGGTTACAATCGGTTTATTTTCACGAGACACAGTTAATGTAGTCGTCGTTCCAGAAGCGGCATAGGTAAGGCAGCGGACAAATCTAATTCATCTGCACCTGGATATAGCAGTACCCCTGCTTTGTCCTTCTTCCATTGATAAGCTTGATTTAAAATATACGTGATATCACTCAACCCTGCCGTGAATGGTTCCATTTTAGGCTGTGTTACATAATGATAAGAGGGATAATTAATTTCACTTGCCACTTTCTTCGCAGCTGCCTCGCCCAACTGCTGGGAAATCACGTGAAGGGTCGCGTCAATTCCCGATGTAAGGCCGGCAGAGGAGATGATATTACCTTGGGAAACATAACGCTGATCTTTCATTCACCCACTGAATCTCAGGATAATTTTTGATTAGACGATTGATATCTCCCCAGTGAGTCGCAGCCATTTTTCCGTTCAGCAAGCCGGTATCCGCCAAATTTTCCGCGCCGTTACATATAGAAAGAAGAATGGTTTTATCACTCGAATGCTTGCGGATCCATTCACGGACTGGTGCATATTTCTTCTCATCTAAAATAGGCATAAACGGTATGACGATAATATCTGGACTTTTGCCAAGCATCAGGTCCATATCAGCAAACGAATAATGCGGGACAACATCCAGTCCTCCGGTTAAGATTTAATCTTGTGATCAGGTGCCACGCTGAACACATTGTAAGCTCCCGTTAGGGCAAACATTTCGTACGGGACAAGAAAATCAAAAACTTCTGTTACCTCGTTTGCCAGCAAAACAGCTACGGTTGGTTTGTCAGCATCATATGTAGGTATCTTTACATGATCCAATGCAGGAGTATTCTTGTTATAGAGCGACATTCCAGCATTCGTTGTATGGGTGAAACCGACGGCGCCTGCCCCTCCCACAATGATGATAAAAACGAGGACATACATCAAGATTCGTAGTACAACTTTCACTTACCAGTTCCCCTTCCCAAATTTAAAATCATTACCTCAAAAAATATACCAATTCAGAATCAACTACACACCTGACTGCGGTCGGGTGGGGGACTTGGCTACCGCAGGAGGGGAGTACTGGACTTTGGTCTATTCCCTTTTATAATCAAGACCCGATAGGGCTACATTCATATTCCGCCGTGCTAAAGGTTTTTCAATTTGATGATTTCGGTCTTTCTCTATTGGGATGAATGATTGTATAAAGGACGCGTTAATCGGTACAAGTTCTTGTCCTCGGACAGTATGTATACGCCAGTCAGTTATCTTCCTAATCGTCCCCTAGCAGTGGTGTAAATTCCCTGAATGGTGAACAAATTCTGAATTTTTCTTCACCCCCTTGCAACTTCTCTCTAGCACATTTCAAGACCTTAATATGGAGTAAGACTGAGCATAATCTTCATATACAAAACAAAAGACATCGTTAACGAAATGTAAAGCCACGCAGATATATGTCAAATTTTTAATAGGCGCTTTCATTGCGTTGACCTTGCCCCCAAAGTCTCTTATATTTACTCCGACACAATAACTCAGAACGGTGGTGGGAAGATCTTGTTCAACAATAAGGGAAAGAAAATGCTCGCTATGCTTACGCTTATACCACTGGCTACGGGCCTTGTAATGGGAGCTTTCCCTGCTCCAGTAACTTATGCGGATGCGGGAGATAACACGCCGACCAACAGCTCGGCAGCAGGGTCATGGCAAACGGGAGATTTGCACGTACATACGTTTGAGTCCGATGATGCGCAGAATTCGCTGGAAAATGTACTCGACGCGGGACTGACGAAGTATGGTCTGGACTGGATCGCGCTTACGGATCATTTGCGGTTATCCAAGCGGGATCACAACGGAGTAGACATTCCAGGCGGATCGATTCCGATGTCCCAGGGGATGAACGAATATCAGGTGCCACAGATCAAAGCGCTTCAGGAAGCAGGGAAATACGCTGGCAAAACGATCTTCTCCGGTTTCGAATGGGACATGCCGACGCATGAACACGTTGGGGTGGGGATTCTCACGGATGAGCCGAATTCAACCGAAGCGCTGGAAGCTGCGAATGAATTTGAATATCGTTTTACGAATCGCGCAGCGAATCTGTTCGATCCAACTGACGTAGCCAATTGGGATATGACAGGGGGACGTGCCTATACGACCCATCAGGATGCACTGGCTGCTATCCATTGGCTGGCAACCAAGTATCCAACGACGAGTTATGCAATGATCAATCACCCTTCACGGGGCAAAAACAAATATACTATCGCTGACTTCCGGGAGTTCAACGATCTGGCTCCACAAGTCGTTTTTGGTATCGAAGGTATGCTGGGCAACCAGATGGAACCAGATCGCGGCGGGTATAACACGAGCTACAACGTAGCCAATCCGACCGCAGATGATGGATACAAATACCGTACATACGGTGGTGTGGACTATATGGTCGCCAAGGTGGGCGGTCTGTGGGATGCATTGTTGGGAGAAGGGCGTCACTTCTGGAACTATGGCAATTCGGATTACCATTTCAAGACGATTGACACGAATTCCAGCGGTTATTTTCCGGGCGAATATGCCAAGACCTATTCGTGGGTTGAGGGTACAGGAATGCAAGCCGTGCTGGAAGGACTGCGTTCGGGGAAATCATTTTCCGTATTCGGTGATCTGATTAACGCACTGGACTTCACGGCTTCCGGCGCGGGCACTCAGGCTGAAATGGGCGGAGATCTGGGTGTGACCCAAGGCGACGAAGTGGAACTAAAAATCCGTTTCAAGAGTCCAACCACGAGCAACAACTATGAAAAACCAATCAACAGCGGCACGTCCGCTGGACAAATTCCGGTGGTCGATCACGTAGATCTCATCGCGGGAGATGTGACGGGCAAGGCGGAGAAGGGCACTGCTGCCTATTCCAAAGACACCAACGACTCTACTAAAGTGCTGGCAACCTTCACGTCCAACGATTGGACAACAGATGCCGAAGGTTACAATGTCATCACGTACAAGATCAAAGCCACAGACCAGGATAAATATTACCGCCTGCGCGGTACGAATCTGGGAATGGACGTTATTGGTGAGACCGTAAACGGTGAACCGCAGCTTGATCCCAAAATCACAACAGCTGATGCAGAGACTCGCTTCAACGAGATCAATGATCAGAACTATCGCGATCTGTGGTTCTACTCCAATCCGATCTTCGTGAGTGCTGCACCTTACAGTGATGCACAAGCGGTAACGGATACGCTTCAAGCGATTGACCTGGGCGATCTGAACGCGGTCACTTCCGACCTTACCCTTCCTGTTGAAGGGAAACATGGAGCCACGATTAGCTGGTCCAGCTCCAACCCGGAATTGATGGATGCACAGGGGAAACTTCTTACACAGCCTGAGAATAATGAGCGACTGGAATTGACAGCAACGGTACAACGTGGAAGCATGAGCGACACGAAGACGTTTAACGTCATTGTGGAAGGTACCAACAATCAGGTGCTTGTATTGAAAAGCAACATGACCACCGCTGACGGACAGCCGTATCACGCGGATACATGGACAAACCAGTCCGTAACGGTTAGTGTAACCAGTGCAGTATACGCGCCAGCCACTTCGGCGACGATCGAGCTGTCTCTTGATGGAGGTCAGACGTATGAGCCGTATACGGAGAATACACCTTTGGAGATAACCGAGGCTGGAGAGCATAAGTTGTTATTCAGAGCGACAGACGATTTGAACGAAACGTATACTTTACCTTTGGTGGTCAAAATAGACCGCGAAATCCCTGTCATCACCCTGCAAGGCAGCAGCCAGATGACATTAACGGTGGGAGATACGTATAACGAGCCTGGAGCACAGGCTGCCGATAATGTGGGAATCAGTGGTTCCGTGCAGATTGCCGGAACAGTGAACACACAAGCAGCGGGGATCTACACCCTTCGTTATAACGTAAAAGATATTGCGGGAAATGCTGCACAGGAAGTCACACGTACGGTTACCGTGCAAGCCCGTTCGGGCAATGGCGGTGGCAATGGGGGCAACTCAGGCGGGAATTCTGGAGGAAGCACACCAAGTGTGCCAACAACGCCTACCGTTCCAACCACACCAACCAACCCGGATACGGGGTCAGATTCATCTACTGAAGTGAAAGTAGAGGTAGGAGCGAATCAACCTGTACAAACGGGTCTCAAAGACGTCGTGCAATTCAACGCTCCGGCTGGAGCCATTGGAGAAAAAGATACGTTGCAGCTATCTGTCGTAGCCAAGGACCAATTGCAGAATGCAGCTTCGCTGAACGTACTGAGTCAAGCGGTACAAATCAGCCGCACAGGCGGACGGACATTGAATGAGCAGGCAGCACTTAGCTTGCAATATGACGCTTCCAAACTGCCTCAAGGAACACAGCCAGCGATCTATTATTATAATGAAGCTCGTCAGAGCTGGGTATTTGTCGGCGGGAAGACAGACGCAGCAGGATCGGTAACGACGAATGTGAATCATCTGGGAACCTTCGTAGTATCCAGTTACGTACCAGCCAATCTGTCCGATCTGAACGGACACTGGGCATCTGAATATGCAGATCGTTTGATTGGTATGGACGCAATCCAAGGGTACACAGATGGTACATTCCAACCATCCAAAAAGATTACACGGGCAGAGTTTGTTACGTTGATCAGTAAGGCACTGGCCTTGAAGTCTGTGCTGTCGGATACGACATTTGCAGACCAAAGCAATCTGCCAGACTGGGCGAAGAGCGACATCGCCGCAGCCGTACAAGCCGGAATCGTGAAGGGCTATGGAGACAACACGTTCAAGCCTAATCAGACGATTACTCGTGCCGAGATGGCTGTGATGATGGCGAATGCGCTGAAGTTAAGTACTGATGCACAGTCGGGAGCGAGTGGAGATACTGTAAAACCAAGCTTCACTGATGCGACGCAAACGCCGTCTTGGGCGCAGGAAGCACTGAATACAGCCGTTCAGGCCAAGATTGTGAACGGATATACCGACAATACGGTTCGTGCGGGAAATATGACGACCCGTGCGGAAGCCGCGGCAATGATCTATAAGCTGCTGTTGGCGCTTCACGTGTAAAAACACAATATTTAATGAAATAAAGCAAAGGTCATCCTGAAAGGGATGGCCTTTGTTTATTTTATAGTTAACTCAAATATTTCAAATAAATGATTATTTACTTGTCTCGTCCAACTTTCAATTTTATCACCTATATTAACTTCGTTGAAGTCAGCCTCGATTCGCATTTTAGTAATTTTGCATCTGCTTGATAAAGGTATCTACCATCCAATCAAAGAATCTTTGCTTCTCTTCATAATGTGGGTAGTGAGCCGAGTTCTTATAGGCAATGAATTCCTTTTGATTTCCTTCAATCTGGTCAAAAAACACCTTGGCGGCATGGGATGAAGTCATAAAGTCGTAATCTCCCATGACAAAATAAAAGGGTAGATCAAGCTTTGTAATCAAGGATGGCAAAGGACGGCTCATAGCCTCACTTATTAATATTTCTTGCGAATACATGATTCCTTTATTATAGCGAATGGTATCAAGCATATTGTATTCATTGCTGAACGTCATTCCCAGGAAGCTGGTGTCAGGGCTGTCCATCAACCTTGAAGCGCCTCCGTACCGTTCAACAATATCTCGCGGTGTAAACGCCTGTCCTTGTTTGATCGGTTCATAGACCTGCTCCAACTGGTCTACGTCTTCATGATTATCAGCCAACTGGGCTTGCTCCATAACGTAATTCCATCCGTCCATCTCGCTCTGTTGTGTATCTGCCATCTGCCCGATCCCAATGTAAGCTTCATATTTTTCGGGTGCTCGCTGTGCAGCAAGTGTTCCTATGTATGTTCCGTATGAATGGCCAATTAATATCACTTTCTTCCCCAGGCGTTGAGTAATATAATCCGTGACGGCCAATGCATCCTCTACCAACAAGTCAGCTGAGAGATTGGAATAGTCCTCGAAAAAATGATAGGATTTTCCGCTTGCTCTCTGATCATAGTTCACAATCGTAAACTGAGATTCTAATAAATCCTGGTACTTTTTGGCGTACGGAAGTTCAGATGAACCCGGTCCACCGTGTAAATAAAGGATAACTGGGTTTTCCAGATCCTCTCCTCTGATCATGATTTCATGTCTCGTACCATTGATTTTAACTTGTTCCAATACATGAATAGGGTTTGAACCTTTTATTTTTGGTGTCCATGTTGGAAAATAAAGAACTACGAGTGATAGCGTTAGAGTCGTAATGCCGAGCCACAAACCTGTTTTTTTGATTTTGTTCATAGGATATGTCCCCTCTGGTTCAATGTCTTGAAGTGATTATTGTTCATGAACTCATAACTCTATCTTACTTGACTAGTCATTGATTCAAATCGTACGCCAGATTGAATTTGTTCTCAGTCTCAGGTTGGGCATGTACAGCTTTATATAAAGTCGTTTCTTCATCGCTTGATAAAATAAAAATAACCACAAAACCCGTACATCATTTCTGTAACGGTTTTTGTGGCCTTCTTATTTTAATAGAAAATATATGCACACTATCGCACATCGCATGTGAATCACGACCCTTGAGGCTGCCTGAACTCTTTAGGGGTCATTCCACATTTTTCTTTAAATATCCGATAAAAGTACTTCATATCCTGTATTCCAACCACTCTGGCAATGGTTTGTACACTCCAATCGGTTTCGGATAACAGTTCATAACTTCGTTGTATACGTTTATTTTGTATCATCTGTGTCAGGGTGAGCCCGGTAACCTGCTTGAATGTTCTTTGGAAATGGCGAGGGCTTATGGCAAATCGTTCACACAAATGAGTAAGAATGGCGGATTCATTATAATGACTGGATATATAGTTCACTGCAAGTTGAATGTGGTCGGTCAGATCTCCTTGTGCAGACTGAAGATCACTTGGCTCGGCATGCCGTATGCGAGTTAACAAGTCCATCAGATGAAGATACAGTCGGTAACGATAGCCGGATTCCTTACATTGAAGTTCAAGGTGTAAAGAGTACATGATCTTCCCGAATTCTTTCTTGTTCTCCGTTACTTTGAAGCCGTTCCCCAGAGTACGAAATGGTTGAGTGAGCTCATCAATATCATGATGTTCGCGTAAATCAATTTTTCAAAGAAGTTTCTGTTGATATTTTGGTGGGAGTTTTTTGTGTAAAATCATGGAATTAACATTAGTAATATTCTACCATTTTATTGTATGATAAGACTGTAGTTAATTGGATGTTTGGTCGAATTATATTTGAATGTTAAGGTGAAACCGGTAATTTCACGAACTTCGTGAACATTACGTTATAAGACATACTAACAAGTAAAGGAATGCAGAAAATGAGTTACTTTGGGATACAATTACCTGTTGTGATTTTGGCAATAATAACGGCGTTTGTAGGATATCAATTTAATTATCGGGCGAAAAAGAAAGAGACTTATCTAAAGGAATTATCACAGAGTTATCATGAAGTTTATTTCCCTATGTTTATTAGATTGAAGAAAATTGTTGATGAAAAAGAGCAAAGTAAGAAAAACAATCTTTTAGTTGATTTCTTTGATTATTATCAACAAAATGAATCTAAGATACGGTTTATTGGTTCAAGCTTTAACTTGGAGGCATACTTTAAGTTAGAATTAAGTTACTTTGAAAATTTGAATAATCCAGGAAGAGTTAGTGAAAAAGCATTATTTGATAGCTTAAATGGATTCTATGTCAGTATAGAAAATGAATTCTGGGAAGCACATGATATTATTTACGAAGATCATTTACAATTTAGAAGTTTGAACAAGAAGAATATTTTCTTCAAGTTAATAATCGAACTGTTTATTTTAATGCATAACTTATCAACATTCCTATTTTCACTTGCAGGTTTATATCTTTATGCCTCAGTGTGGAACGAATATATTCAAAAATTTCCCAGTGAAGAGTTATCTCAATGGTTAAATGTACCATTTTCAATATTTACTGTTCTTATGTCAATTATTTTATTCTCATTCACAAAGATGTTATATGTTTCAGTTAAGAAGGAAAACAAAAGAAGTAATTCAATGAAAAAAATTCTGGGGAAAATCAGGTCTAAATTTCATTTTCGCAACTCATAGAAGGTTAGTACGTCGTATAATATTATATTCACGCTTCGAGCCTGACAGCTCTCGGTCCGTGAAAAGTGATCGACAGGGAAGTGGATTTAGCGGACACATCTGCCACCAAATAACCACATCGCCGCCGTTTCTGTTGGTCACTTAAGTCGTGGAGACGTCGTGGATACAGTAACGTTATCTCAATCGTCATCGAAACCAAAAGGAGATTTGAAAATAATGCTAATAAATTATCAATACATTGATGAAAAAAGATTAAATATGTATTTTGACCAGATTCCAATTAAGTTACCGAAAGAAAGAAAGCGAAAAACTTCAATTGGGCTATCTTTAGCTGGTCCGAAGGTCGATCTTACCGAAGAATCTTCAAATAAATCTTTTAACTCTTATGAAAAAATTGATATTTTAACTGCTTACTTAGAAAAGAACAAATTACTTGATTTTCAAAGACCCAAAGTCACTTATGGTAATGATGAAGAAGTTCCCTTTGTTTTAGAATCGTTTACAGCAAGAAAAGTAATATTTAATAAAGAACTTTTGACAAATATTCCACAACTACAACATCTAATTTTATGGATTTCAGATCCGGAAGATTCTGATTTAAGTGATGAACCTTGGACTTATAATGGAACATTTTTGTATTTAACTGAATTATGGTTGGATGACGGCCGGTATCATACTGTGTGGTCGGGTTGCTCTGCACTACAAGCTATTGTAAACAAAATTGAAGGTAGAAGCTTGCTAGATACTATTACAAATTCAGTTGAACCATTAGGAAGAAGGAACTTTACTCACCCAGTTACTAAATTGTCGAAACTAGGGGCCATAGCATTAGAAAAACGAAAGATTACTTCCTTGTACCAAAAACGTTATATAACCGATGAGCAATGCTTTACGAAAAACAAGAAAAAATATAGAGTAAATGATTTGTTAGGATATCCAATATACATTGCCAGTGAATTCTAAGAAGAAGTAAAAAGCAGATAACAACGTATATTCGCCGAGGAATACGCCCTTATGTCGCAAGATGCAATTAGCGGAGAAATAGATTCAGCGAACAACTCTGCGAGGCTAAGTCTTCGACCCGGCTCTGCGTGCCTTAAGGCTCTTGGGTTCGTAGATATAATATTGTTATATGTTATATGATATACAATGAATAACAATTCCAAAAGAGAGAGTGTTATCACATGAAGTCAAACAAGTACTTTACAAAAGAGATTTTGAAAGAAGCTAATACCGCAGCAATTCGAGAAAAAAGGAACAGAGCATTTAATGAATCGTTTATTGACCGACTAGAAGAAGGGGTGTTATTTCCAATAATTGATATCTTTTATCATACCAAAGATGAAATAAGAGTTACGATCATATTTGATAAAGAGGGTACAATTGGTTTTTTGGACATGTCATTTTTAAGATACGAGACATTACCAATTGCACAGTTTAATGATGATGGAAGTGTTACATTAGAGGATGAAGACTCGATAAATAAAAGAAGACCTTATCCTAATAATAGAGCTTGGGAAGAAGTTCTAATTAAAAAACCTGTTAGAAAACAAGGGTCGTTTAGAGAGAATGTTTTAAGGGCATATAGTAATCAATGTGCAATTTGCGATATAAACCATCCTAGAATACTACGTGCAGCTCATATTTGGCCAGTTTCTGATGGTGGACTGGATGAAGTGCAAAATGGAATAGCGTTATGCGTTTCACATGAAGTAGCATACGATGCTCAACTGTTCTCAATAAATCCTGATGGTTCGATTTTATAAATATAAATGACGATTTAAAGATTGATTATATGAATATTAGATTTCCTGATAATAATGAAGATTATCCGTCTGTAAGTAACTTTGAAAAACGAATGCAATTCTTTGACAAGATCAAATAAGTTTGGAGTGTAATTTCAAGGTAGTCATCGTACTTCAATATAACATTATATTCACACATCGTGCTGAAGGTCCTCGATCCGTCAGAGGTTATGGGCAGGGATGTAGTACAGCCGATCGATCCTACAAGCTAACCCTAATAGTGAATCCCTTCAAGCCTTAGGTGGTAGTATATTATGAAAACCCAACCGTTATATGAAAATACTGTTAAACAAAACGAAGAGACCTAATATTAGGTCTCTTCGTTTTGTTTATTTAATTCTTCTTCAACTATTCCTACTAACTCAGTAGCCTTCGTACCCAGCGCCGCAGCAATAGCAAGTAATGAATTTAAAGTAGGCTGGTGGATTCCTCTTTCCAGCATGGATATGTATGTTCTATCAAGATTAATACGGAATGCCAATTCTTCTTGGCTCAGTTTCTGCTTCTTGCGAATACTTTTTAATATCTGTCCAAAAACTCACAAAGTACCAAATAGATCGGCCAAGGAAAAGTCGCCGTATTTACTGCAACACGCACATAATCCGGTGGACTGGTTCCCTTGGTCCGAAGAGGCTTTTGAAGTCGCCAAGCGAGACAATAAGCCAGTCTTCTTTTCTATTGGGTATGTCTAGTTATTGACCCACACGTAACTGTCGTTGGGTCCATGGTGTTGACTTTGAATTTGTGTGTGCCTTATCTGATCCCCCAGATGTTAACCAGTCTCAATCAGTTGTCTGCGTTACAGATCGGGTTAGTAATGTCGCCTGGAGCCTTGTTTGCCGCATTATTTGGACTCTTGGGCGGGCGCATTACGGATAAAAAAGGGAATCGTTATCTGTTTTCGTGGGCTTTTGGGTTGCAATTCATTGCGTATACGCTACTGTATATTTTTACAGGTGGTTCGTATGGTGTAGTTTTGTTTGTTCTTATCGCAGCCAATACAGGGCTGACGTTTGCCCAGATTGCTCTGGCGAATACCGTATCCAGAACCTTACCGAGGCATGAGGCGGGTGTTGGTATGGGTGTCTATATGATGTGCAGCTTCATCGCTGGTGCGATCGGAACAACGATTCTTGGAACCACATTGGATGCAAAAGGGGCAAGCACTCAAGTATTCGGTTCAATTTATATCTTTTTTGGGATATGGATTGTGGTCTCCGCAGTATTATTTCTTTCCTTTACCAAAAAAAGTGGGTCGGAATCTGCATCAACCTAGGTTGTTCCTGGTGTCGCTGCTTTAAAATCGATAGAAGTTTTCTGTCATACGCAAGTTATTAAGCAAGCTGTACCGCAAGTCCTCAAAAGGATGGGGCAGCCTATTTGTTACTTTAGTTTACGGAAAGAATTCAGTATGCTGAAGCTACAGCAAAAAGATCGGGATAAATAAGGCAGGCAGCAGATTCAATACCTTGATATTTGTGATTTTCAATATGTTTAACCCCGTACAAAGCGCCAGGATGCAACCAATCAGAGTAATTTCTTTTATGATGTTCGTCGTCATGAAGACGGATAAGAAATCAGCCGAAAATATGTATTTCAATCAGCATAAGTGATAAGTTAAAATATTATAGGGCTAGATTCTAGTTTTAAATGAAGATCATTATCCTTATAATTACAAAATCAGTATGGGAAGAGAAAGTAATAATTCTTGTTCACCATCAATTGATAAGATAGATCAAATGAATCAGGGGTAGAGTTTAATGTTGTTCACTTTACTTAAGTGGATGCTATTTTTCCCTTATCTCAATAATCTCCCTTATATCATCAATGCCTAGCGCTTCAGCAATCCGTTCAATATGAGCAAAGTTGATATTCTCACGTTTCCCAGACTGTAACTCACTTAACGCAGCGTGGCGAATGTCAGACAACCTTGCCAGTTCGCGCAGTGAGATATTATGTTTCTCAGTGAGTTTATGGATATTGACGACGACTTTCTTAGCCATGAGTATCACTCCTAAAATTTCCATATGGTCTTGACGTTACGCATGAGCGTACCATATACTTTTTGTATATCTGGTACTCTTATGCGTACCAATTTTAGGAGTGGTGACATGACAAGTACCAACAGCGAAGACCTACCTTCGCAGTACGCACAACTCATCGAACAAGAAGACGATTACGTCGACCAACTGGTTACATGTAACAAACTCATCTTAGACGCCATGGACATCATCGCAAAGCAGGCAGGTCTGTTAGACATGGATACCGTGAAACAGGCTGCATATCACCTTCATGCGATGGAACAGGATTTGAACCGCAAGTTATTTAAAGTCAGGCTGGAGAAGAGCATCTTGGCAAATCAAATGAGCCAGTCTACATAAAACCACCTTAACTAAAAGACAGCGCAGGATCATATAAGATGATCTTGAACTGTCTTTTTGCCATTCCATCCAAACGATTTTTGCTCCCAATTAAGCATTGACTTTCCTCCCAAATCCCCCTAAACTTCAATTGTTAAAATACTTTTAAAAACATTCATCGAATGGTTCGAGATGAACGGAAGGAGGCATACAACTAACGATGTTACCTACATCACACAACACCCAGCAGGTGAAGCGCATTAACGTTGAACTTGTGAAGAATACACTCCGATCCATGGGCGTAGGCACGAAGGCTTCGATTGCGAACTTGACCAAACTCAGCGTGGCGACATGCGGCACGATCCTGAACGAATTACTCCAAACGGGTGAGATTATCGATCTGGGTCCAGACGAATCGAGTGGTGGAAGACCGGCAAGTCGGTATCAGTTTAATGCGGACTACGCAAGCGTACTGTGCCTGATTATTCGAACAGAGGGCGGCATTCACTCGATCACACATACATATGCCAATCTGAACGGAGAGATGGCGGACGAACAGACACTCTTTTTGGATGAGATTAACGTCTCGGTGGTAGAGGAATTAATTGCGAACCTGATCGGACAACACCACAATGTGCAGGCGATTGGTATCGGCATACCTGGTGTTGCACACAACGGCGTGATTGGGATTTGCGACGTACCGGATCTGGCCGGTCAACCACTTGGTCTTAGGCTCAAGGAGCAGTATGAAGACATAGAAGTAGTCATTGGCAACGACATGAATCTGACGGTGTATGGACTGTACAACCAGCAGCAATTTGAGGAAGAGAAGAACTTTGCAGTGGTTACCTTCCCAGAAAACCATTTTCCGGGTGCAGGCTTTATCATTGATGGTCGTCCGCTCACAGGGAACACGCAATTTGGGGGCGAAGTGTCTTTTTTACCTTTTGGAGTGTCACGGAAAGAGCAGTTGCGAATGTTGAAAACGGCTGAAGGGTTGCAGGAACTTGTGGTACAGACGCTAGTATCCATCATCGCGATCATTAACCCGGCTACGATTGTAGTCACAGGCGATACGATGGACCCGGCGATGCGGGATGGCCTGACGCAAGGTTGTCTGGATCGAATGATTCCATTGGAGCATATGCCGGAGTTGATCATCCAAAGAGATACTCGACGCGAGTATGTGACTGGGCTAGTCGCGGTGACGCTGGAGAGCCTGACCTACCGCATTCAGGTGATTGAGAAGCAATGGTAAACAATTACTTTTATGAAGTTAAGCAAAATATTTTACACGATAACGGAGAGTGCGGAACCAATCTGAAGAACGCCTTTATCACTGTATTTTCCCCTTCAGGAAGGGAATCAAAAAAATACAGGGATAACAGCGGTCGGAAGATGGTACTGCAATCGTAGTTATGAAGTGTAATCATTTTTCTGAACACAATGGAGGAACTTAATTTGAATCAGCAAGCAGGTACGCAAGGGAACAAACGAAAGTTCAACAAACTGTATGCCATGCAACTGGCCACGATCTTCCTGGGATTTATCGTATTCGGCATATCGGAAAATATTAAGGGGCCGGCCATTCCTCGTATCCAATTTGACTTCAATCTGGACGAGAAACAGCTCGGGACGTTGTTGTCCCTGAATGCACTGGGGTATCTGATCGCCTGCTCATTCACCGCTATCCTGGTTCGCAAATGGGGCATTAAGGCGGTTAGCATCATTTCATTTGCATCGATGATTCTCTCAGGTGTGTTCATTTATGTGTCTCATACATATCCACTTTTTGCTTCATCATACTTCTTCATGTATATCGGAAACGGCATGCTGGAGATTGCCTTGGCAATTCTGGGAGCGCGGATCTTTGTGAAAAACACAGGTACCATGATGAACCTGTCCCATTTCTTCTATGGGCTGAGTTCCACGGTAGCACCTTTGCTGGCGACAGGTGTGATGTCTTTGCACGTGTTCGGACACGAACTGGACTGGCGCGGTATGTATCTGGTGATGCTGTCGCTCTGTCTGCTGCCGATCATTGCAGCGCTGCGCAGCAAGTTTCCAGGGGATGATCTTCCTCATGAAGATCGGACTTCACTGAAGACGTTAACACGTGATCCAGCCATCTGGCTGATGGTGCTCATTCTTTCTTTTGGCGTGGTATCCGAACTGGCGGTTGGGGGTTGGCTTGTTAACTTTCTGGAGAAAGCCTACACGTGGGATACGGTCAAAGCATCTGGGCTGCTGTCTGCGTTCTTCCTGAGTTTTTCGTTGGGCAGACTGTTACTAGGGCCGCTTACTGACCGGATCGGATTCGTATTGTCGTTGATTCTGTTCTCTGCTTTTTCAGCGGTATGCACGTTCGTGGCGATCGCGGGCGGAGAGGGGCTGGCATTCTTCTTTGCCGTATCGGGGGCAGGTATTGCGATGATCTATCCAACAGTTATGGCATTTATCGCACGCAGATATCCGAACGGCAGTGACACCGCCATTACGTTCACGGTTACTCTGATGGGGATTGGTAGTGTCATCGGTAACTATGTGATTGGCTGGGTGATTGAGGGCGTGAAGAATGCGTATGGTCCAACCACTCAGCTGGGGCTATTGCGCGGACTTCAGGCGGGGTATGGATTTATCGGCTTATGTGCTGTGATCTGTGCGGCATCAGGAGTAGTTTTGTACGGGTATTTGAAGCGGAAGCAAGAACTGATTTAGATATGTAGATATCATTTTATAGTTCTAAACAGAAATTGATGCTTTATGCAGAAAGGAAATAAAGTGTTGATTGATGACGTTTCTTTAAGCTAACAGGAAACAATAACTCAATAAAAACAAGGAGGCAGCCGACCAACGTGATCGGCTGCCTTTGTTCAATTAACTCAGGTTAGTTTATAACTGCAAGTGCAGTCGTAAATCTTTAGAGATTAATACTTAAATTGGATTGTCAAACGCTCTAACTGCTGTGACATATCCGACAAGGTTGTGGCTAGGCTCGTAATTTGCTCCATTGAAGCCAGTTGTTCTTCTGAAGATGCAGCTATATTTTGTGAGTTGTCTGCAGCTTGAAGCGCAAGATTGGAGACTTGCTCTTGACCTGCTGTTATTTCCTGGACACTTGCAGTTATCTGCTGTGTAACACTGGCGAGTTCTTCCGTTTGTTGCGCGATAAAGTTTGTGGACCCCACAATTTTGTTGAACTGTTGTTCTGTCTCACTAGCAATCTGTATACCTGAGTCGACGTCCTGTTTAACTCGTTCCAACGTTTTAAGAGATTGCTCTATATCTGTACGCATATCATGAATCAACGTGGAAATCTGCCCGGATGACTGATTCGATTGTTCAGCAAGTTTTCTTACTTCAGAAGCAACTACGGAGAAACCGCGGCCTTCTTCTCCTGCACGGGCAGCCTCAATCGAAGCATTTAAAGCCAGAAGGTTAGTCTGGTTTGCGATATCCGTAATGGCATGTAGCATCGTACCGATCTGCTGGCTGCGTTCATCAAGCATCCTCATTACTACATCGGTTTCATTAACGGAGTGGTTAATCAGGTTCATTTGCTTCGCTGTGTGCTCTATGGCAGTACTACCTATATTCGCCAATTCCATCGCATCGACAGAAGAATCAGCAATAGTTGATGAACTTTCCGCTATTCGCTGGATTCCAATTGATATTTCCTCGAGTGAGTTGGTTGTTCTTTGAAGCATCATTTGTTGCTCTTGTGCAACGACTGCGGATTCTTGGATCGAAATGGTGATGTTCTCAGTTGCTTGACTGGTGTGCTCTGCTCCAAGGTTCAATTCTTTGGAGGATGAAGCAACTTGCTTTGTCGAGAGATCAACTTGTTTAATAAGATATCTCATGTTTTTAATCATTTCATTGAAGTCTTTAGACAACTCACCTATTTCATCTTTGGACTTCATTTTGACTTCTTCAACGGTCAGATCACCGTCCGCAACTGACTTCAGTCGCTTTGCGATCTTAAGGATAGGCTTCGTTAGACGCCCTGAGACGATGCTGACGATAACTGATCCGAGAACTACTGCAACTGCCGTAACCATTATTACAAGATAAAGAACTTGCGTTGCACCGCTGTTGAACTCACTTAAATATGCACCTGAACCGATGATCCAGCCCCAATGTGGATCCATTTCAACATATGAAACTTTCGTTTCTACTTCACCTGTATCGGGTAGAGCCCACTTGTAGGTGACAAATCCCCCTCCGGCTGATCCAACGTTAACAAGCTCTTTTCCCAAATACACGCCATCTTCCGTTACGACATCTGTCAAATCCTGACCTTCATTTGAAGGATTCATCACGGAATGAGCACCCTTATCAACTGCCCATGGATATCCTGTTTCCCCTACAGTATATTCACTTTTTACAGGCCGCTTATTATCTGCATTTTTTTCACCGAGCAGTTCGACGCGGAGTTTTTCCTGTGCTTGCTCCAATGTTAAATCTCCGCTCTCTACTTGCTCATTGAGGAGGTTAATCATGCCAATAACCATACTCACACTATTTTCAAGTGCTGCCTTGCCTGATTCATTCATTTCATTTTTCGAAACCGTATACGAAGTGAACCCTATCACGATCGTGGGCACAATTAGTATAGCCAAGCATAGAGTGACTAACTTTGTTCTCAAAGATCTCATTTTTAGTATTGATACAATCTTTGTTTTCACTGTATTTCCCCCTCAACACAACAATTTACAGCTTCCATAACTTCAATAGTTAAAATTTAAAGTAAAAGTCTGTACATAATATATCGAAAAAATATACTGTAAAATGAAGTCCTCAAGCTATGCCTTCCTCTTATCTAAATCCACTTGACCTACTAAAAGCATTACTACTTGGAGTTCGTGTTAGTTTTTGTTTTTTGTATAGCAATAAGTAATAGCAAAAAATGTTAGGATATGAATAAGTTATCATTATTGTTAGGAGGTTTCGTAGATGCTATATCGTAAGCTAGGTAACACGGAAGTAAGCATTCCTGTTATAGGTCAAGGGACTTGGAAATATGGTGAAGATAAGCAGAAAGAAAAAGAGGAAATAGAGGCGTTGCGTTTTGGTATTAGGAATGGACTTACTCTGATTGACACTGCCGAAGAATATGGGAATGGAGGAGCAGAGAAAATTGTTGGTCAAGCCATCCATGGTATTAGAGATGATGTTTTTCTTGTGACTAAAGTCTCTGCAAAAAATTGTTCTTACAAAGGTGTCCTTAGAGCGGCAGAGGCAAGTTTAGAACGCTTAAAAACAAGCCATATTGATTTGTATTTACAGCATTGGCCTAGTCAACAACATGATGTTTCAGAGACGATGGGGGCTATGGCTGAATTAGTCAATAAGGGATTAGTCAAATATGTTGGGGTGAGTAACTTTAGCATTCAATTAATGAATGAAGCTCAGTACCATTTAGGAACTGTGCCTTTGATATGTAATCAAGTACCGTATCATTTAAACGATAGAAGCATAGAGAATCAGATTTTACCCTTTGCAGAAGAGAATGGGATCACAATTATGGGATATTCGCCATTTGGATTTGCTCCTCATATACATACATTTGGTATGAAAGGTTTCCCTGAAGTGGGCTCAATAGAAAGAAATATATTGAACACAATAGGGGACAAGTACGGTAAAACAGCATATCAAGTTGCATTAAACTGGGTTTTAAGACAGCAAGGGTTAGTTACGATCCCGAAAGCTGCGAACAAGGAACACATCGTTGATAATCTAAATGCCTTAGGATGGGAATTAGAAAAAGATGATATTGACCAGATTGAGAATCACTTCCCATTATTAAAAAAGAATTAAATGAGAACCGCTAGCGCGGCGAAACTCGCTCTACAAATTTAGAAGATGGACGGGGAAATTCATCATCGTTATGGCTCGCTTTATCATTATGAAGTATATTCATGCTGTTAATGGACTACGCTTAAGGTTAAATGTGATCTTATGAAGGAGGACATCACTTCTTGAAATTTGAACTAGGGCGTTGCTTACTGAATGAACGATTGATGGAATCCGGAAAGTCAGTGGAATGGCTGGCAAAAGAATTACTTTTTAAACCGGAACGAGTTTACGACTTTATTGAAAACAAAAGAGTAATGCCGCTCAAAATTGCCATATCGATCGCCGATTCCATTGGTTGTGATGTTCGTGCCTTGTATGAATTAATTCCGAATGATAATGAAGCAATGTGAGATTAATGGAATAAGTGGTAGGTTGCAAGCATTAAGGCTACATATGTGATTCATTAAGCTAACGGGCAGGTTAGCATAAAAGATTATCTTAACGTTCAGAATTACCTTCAATAAGTACATCTTTGCGTTATATTATAATTAATTATTGGAATCGACGTGAATTCTCCAAGGAAACTTAATTGTGCACAAATAGTTGCGAAATGAAAACGTAGCATAACTATACTTCTGTTAAGAGGAGGGATAGGATGGATTGGCTTATGAGGATGAATCGGGCGTTGGATTACATCGAATTGAATCTAACCGAAAAGATCGAATTGAGGGAAGTTGCTCAATGTGCTTGTTGTTCTTCACATCAGTTCCAAAGAATGTTCTCATTCATTACTGATGTGTCTCTTGCGGAATATATAAGGAGAAGACGGCTTACACTCGCTGCAATTGAATTGCAGAATAGTGATATAAGAGTTGTTGACATTGCTATAAAGTATGGTTATGAATCTCCAGTTTCATTCGCAAGGGCTTTTCAATCGTTGCATGGTGTTAACCCAGCAATGGCTCGAGAAGAAGGGACAGCTCTCAAAGCCTATCCTCGGCTTTCCTTCCTTATTTCAATTAAAGGGGAAAAGGCTATGAACTACCGTATCGAGACAAAAGAATCCTTTCAAGTATTCGGAATTGAAAAAGTGTTTCAACTAAGCGGAGTAGATACTCCAGCAGAATTATGGAAGCAAAGCCATGCTAACGGCGAGGTTGAAAGACTTGCGGAAAATGCAGGCGATTTACCAGCCTTTTTAAATCAGGACTATCATAAAGTGCATGCTGTTTGTAGTTACAAAAAAACAGATGAGAATAGTTTTTCGTATATGCTGTCCGCATTTAAAGGGGATTCAAGTAAAACTGATGGGTACACAAGTATAACAATACCAGCTCAAACATGGGCGATTTTCCCATCTGATCTGTTCACATGGAATAAATTTGATGAAACAATTGAGACATTATATAAACGCTTCTTCTCCGAATGGCTTCCTACTGCTGGATACGAACAGGTCGATGGAATGGAATTTGAGATTACAGGAGGTAAAGACGGGCTTAATTTTGTTGAGCTATGGTTTGCAGTAAGGAAAATAAATAAGGTGTGATTGTATAAGAACGTCTTCTTTTTTTATTATAATTAAAACAAAATTTTTTTCAGCTAACGGGAAACTATAATTGATTAAACGACGAAAATGAAGCTGCCTGTGTTGGACCGGCAGCTTCATTATGTTAACGGGCAGGTTAGTTCAATCATGTCGCGAGTACCTCAAAGTAACTCACAAAGGCAGGAAAGGACGCAAAGCATGTGGAATAAATATACAACTTTATCTTTTTTGGAGGTTGTAAAATGGCGTTTCCGACACATATTGTATCTGCAGGCGGACTTGTAGAAGATGGAACTGGAAATATCCTTTTAGTAAAAGCCCATGACGATGGTTGGGTGTATCCTGGTGGGATAACTGAAGTGGGAGAAAACCTGATTGATGGTGTGATTCGTGAAATCAAAGAGGAAAGTGGAATAGACGCCACGGTTAGCCATTTAATTAGTGTTGTTTCGAATACAGCAATTCATAAGTGGTATGACGGTGTGACTGATGTCCCTACGAAGGTTATGTTTGATTTCGTGTGTAAAGCTGTGGGTGGAGAGTTAGCTACTTCTAATGAAACGAGCGAATGCAGGTGGGTTCCAAAGGGAAATGTTCTGGATTTGATTACTTTACCTGGAATCCGCATGCGTTATGAAGCTTATTTGAACTTTAACGGCTCTGTGAATTATATAGAGTATGTCACTGCGTCAACGACAGAATTTAATGTCAAGCTTCAAAGGAGTGTTTAGTTGTACGAGGAATCGTGTATTGAACTAACGGGTGACGAGAGTTGAATAAAGAAGAGAAGGCAGCTGGTCAGAGCGATCAGTTGCCTTTTTTAAGCTAACCGGCAGGTTAGTTCGGATTGGTGATATCACTGCGCTAGATCACTAGAACGAGCTGTGTGGTAAAATATAGGAGAACCATTCAAAAAGAATGGAGGAGGCAACAATAGATAATGCTCAATGTATACCGAAAACGTGGTCCATTCTTTTTGAAGAATAGAATAATTCAGATAGCATTTCAGTTTTTTATATCAGCGATAATCGGAGTTATATATGCATTTATGATCATTAATGAAACTATCAATGAATATCTTCGAAATATATTGCCGAGTAACGATGGACCGAATCTTCATCAATATTTGCCCATTGTGATCACTGTGTTCATTTACTCATACTTCATTCAAAGAAAAGAAAGAATTTTTCTAGAAAAAATCTCATTCAGTTGTCTTCATATTCTCCTTGCAATACTAAGCTTTATTTCTACTCTTATCGTTATAATGATGGTTCAATTCCCATTGATGAATTAATACATCATTACGCTTACGGGAAAGGGTAGTTAAATAAAAATGCGAAAGCAGCCGATTTATGTAATCGGCTGCTTTTTGTTAAACTAAGGGGCAGAAAGTTGTCCTTTCTTAATAAAAGAGTTTAAAACGTGATGAGTTTCGGTCGATCAAGGTTTACAAATCGATTTTCCAGTTGCCCATCATCTTGGCGACTTCGGGATCGCGGTACGATAAGAAAAGACTTTCCCGCGTATCAAGGGTGGAAATTTGTTCGATATCGTCCGCGCTCAACTCAAAATCAAAAATGTTGAAGTTTTCGACGATCCGCTCTTTTTTTACCGATTTTGGAATTACAACGACTTCATGCTGAACAAGCCAACGCAACACGACCTGGGCGACAGACTTATTGTGTTTTGACGCGATCGATGTCAGCACTTCGTTGCCGAACAGGTTGCCCCTTCCTTCTGCGAATGGTGCCCACGACTGGTGCTGCACTCCCTGCTCCTTCATAAAAGCACCATTCTCAATCTGTTGATAAAACGGGTGCGTTTCGACCTGGTTAACGGCAGGCACGATTTGATTATGCACGATAAGGTCCATAAGACGGTCGGGTAGGAAGTTGCTGACACCGATCGCCTTGATTTTACCTTCGCGGTACAGGTCTTCCATCGCACGCCAAGCACCGTAGTAATCGCCGAACGGCTGGTGAATAAGATATAGATCGAGATAGTCGAGCTGTAGCTTTTTTAAGGATTTGGAAAAAGCCAGCTTGGCGCGCTCGTAGTCGGCATCCTGAACCCAGAGCTTGGTCGTAATGAACAGCTCCTCACGCGGTATGCCGCTGCGCTTGATCGCACGTCCGACCGCTTCCTCATTCAGATAACCGGAGGCGGTGTCGATCAGACGGTAACCAGCCATCAGCGCTTCATATACGGAGTTCTCGCATTCTTCAGCATCTGGAACTTGGTAGACACCAAAGCCGATGATCGGCATTTTCACACCATTGTTTAATGTTACGGTTTGCATTGTAATTCCTCCTAGGGTTTAATTGTAAAACAGCAAACGGCGCGTATCCCGGGAATTGGGCACTGCAACGCTAATTCCACATACGGCTGAATTTGCATTACAATAAGCTTAGAACCTTCGTGCTACACGAAGGCAAGCGTCTTATAAATTTTTTTCAAGGAGGGTTTCACATGCATACGGTTAAAGAAGCCGCCAAGATAACGGGACTCACCGAGCACGCCGTGCGTTTTTACACGGATAAAGGCCTGGTGCCAAGCGTACAGCGCAATCAAAACAACATTCGGATGTTCGACGATGAATCGATCAACTGGTTGCATGGCGTCAAATGTCTCAAGCAATCCGGGATGCCAATTGAATTTATCAAAAAGTATATAGATCTATGTCTCGAAGGGGATTCGACCATCCCGCAACGCTTCGCACTCATGATGGAGCATAAAGAAGCGGCCCTCGTTCAGCTCGAAGAAGCCAAACGGCATATTGCACATTTGGAACAAAAGACCGTGCTATATCAGGCCATTTTGGACCAACGCACTCCAGACACAACCAATCCTGGTAACTGGGACAAAATTCAACATATGCATGCGGACGTATTTTACTCGCCCTCTGTTCGTAAGATGTGAGCGATATTCAAGCACATCAACCGGTTTGGAAAGAATCCTCGGTTTAAAACTCTTCATTGGCTTGCAATGAACAAGATTCATGTCAGTCTAAACTAAAGGGAAACGATAGTGGAATAATATACTCATTAAAGAGCAGGTACTTCGGTATCCTGCTCTTTTTATTAAATTAAAGGGCAGGTGGTTATTCATTCTTGAAATCAAAAAAAGAGCCGCAACCGCGGCTCAAATAAATTAGAAATTAAGATGTAGTAGTGGTTTAATATGCTCAGCTGCCGCACTAAACTGATCTGAAAATCCCTTCGAATTTTCGTATTCTTTTGGCAAGTTATTCAGGAATAATTTGACCTGTGTGACCACTTTCATGCGTACTTGAGAATCAGCGCGATTACCTTTTAATTGATCTTTTACAAGATAACCATATTCACCCCTAAATATTAAAAAGTCATTGATGAGAATATTTAGTTCAGGAAAAGTTTTAGTATTTTCTTTTAAGAGAGTTAATTGGTCATTCACTAAAATAATGGAAGTATACACATCAAACATTTGCTCAATTTCTCGATTAGACTCTATCTTACTGGTTTGAGAAAGTGTATCATCCAATTTCTGTACTCTCGCAACAAACCAGTATAATAATTCGAATTAACCTCAACTTCTTTCTTAGTGTTTAAGCTTTCAATTAAAATAAAAGTTGAAGCAATAATCAAGAGAACGACAACAACTATCATGATTTTAGAATATTTTTTCTTCATCATTAAATCAACGTGTGGTATGTTCTGCAATTACGTATACCCCTTAATATTTTTTTGTTATGTACACAATATTAGCGATACTACCACAAAAAAAGGGAATAGATCTATCTGTACAATTTACCAATGATGGGGTTTCTAAAATCCTGAATATCTCAGAGCTAGATGGAAATAATTTGTCTTAGTAGTCTAACCTGGAGGTGAATAAGTATGTTACGAAAAATACTTTTAAATGTTTCTTTAATAATGCTGATCTCAGGAATAACGCAGCCTACCAACTCATCCATTAACTCCGATATTAAAACCTACAGAGGATAAAAATGACTTGGAACTAAAATCAACTGGTTCTAGCAAACCAGTAAAAGATCCGGATATAAGTCCATACTTAGATCCAGATAAATTCAGATTTATAGGTCAGATATCTACAGAACATGGTACTTTTGCATGGGCAGAGAAACAGACGGTTTTTAACGAATCTGAAATAGCCCGCCAATTAAATCAAATCAACGATAAGACTAAACAATTAATGATTCCTATGTTTGGATCAGTATACCTCAGAGTAGATGATGACGCTGGTGAGAGTTAGAGAATAACATTTAAGATTATCAAATGAAAATCAATTGCACTCCATTAAATATAAGCGTGGTGGCGGAGATCTCAGAGTAACCGACTCTGGGATTTTTTTGTTTATGGATTAGTTAGTTAAGAAGGAATTACTTTCACTGATTTACTTTATTAAGGTAAAGGGAAGAATAGTTGAATTAAACAATGGCATAAAATTACCAAAAGCTTCGGAGGGAATGCCCTTGTCTAAACGGATGGTTTCATTGATTTTTGTCTTTATGCTTTCTCTCGGATTCAGTAATGACCTACTCATCGCATCAGCTAAACTACGCCAGCTTTTTCAAATGTTGAATTGGACAAGCTGAAAACTGTTGCAGATTTCGAATTACTTGCACCGTCTTACTCGGTTCAAAGCTACAAATTAGAGTTTAAGGAACCATATCCGTTTGTTCTTAATCAATCAGTTTCAAAAGTTAGACTTCATTTCTTTGATAAATCAGGACAGACCTATTTGTTTGGAATTGAAGAACACAAGGCGGTTGGATATAAAGTAAACCGAGTTGTCACTAACGTCGATGTCCGTAACCGAACAAGTACAACACGAACTATAGTCGAGGATTTTAAGTTTAATGAACATGGAGAGAAAATGAACATAAATGGAATCGAAGGGCGATTTGAACCATGGGCTAACCATATACCAGGAGGATACCTACGATGGGTACAAAATGATACTTTCATTGAAATGGACAGCGGAGAATTAACTAAAGAAGAAATGATCGCGTTAGCAAAATCAATGAGATGATTTAGTAATTCAAACTAACGGAAAACGAAAGTAATTAAGGCTGCCAGCTTACATGGGAGCCTATTTTATTTGACTTTAAGTAGACTACGAAAGCGGAATGACTTGTATTCTTGAAATTAAGCAACAAATTCTATATAAATCCGTTGTAGTATGAGAGAGGTGATATGATGTGACAAAAATGAGTAGTTGGATCTTAATGTTGGTATTCGTGGTACCCATGATATTTGCTGGGTGTTCATCAACAGAAAAAAATGAAGAAATTGTGACTCAAAGTGTAGTAGCATCTGATTTTGTTCTCGAAGTAACAACGCCAACTAGTATAGTTACTGGTGAAGCACTAAAAGTAAAAGGGACTCTTAAATATACGGGTATTCAACCCGTTGAAGTTTCCCATGGAAAACCAATCATTCGTTTTTTCTTTTCGGGTAGTAATGAGGAGCGTAATTATACGGATATGGCATATTTAACTGAGTTTAAGTCAGGTCAAATAGTTGAGGTTGAAGATGAATTTATAGTAACGAAAAAAGGGAAACAAAATCTCCTTGTAAATATTGCAGGGGATATCTCATTAACAATGAATCCAATTGAAATTCTTGTTAAATAATCTTATTAGAATTCTTATGTCGAATAAGAGCGGGGGCTATTAATATGAATGTTCAAGAAATAAAAGATTTTGTTGAAGAGTATAATTTAGAAGATCGGAGTTACTTAGGATTTTGGAACTATTTTAACAATTATAAGAAAGAATGTAATGATGAATTTAATAAAGAATTCCCCGAATATAATCCAAATAAAATAGAGTTGTTCGTGGATAGTGTATCACTTCGAATTACTAATTGGCCAGATGATGGCTATAATCATGTAGTAATTACACTTAGAGTACACTATAAAGAAGCATATACTGCAATGTATCAAATGATATTTAATTTATCTGGAGAAGTAGAGGATGATCACTTATCCTTATGAAATGAAAGATTCAGCAAAAGCTAAAGTGAACAAAAAATATACTAGCAGGTTAACTCAGCGCCACTTTGTGAATTACAGATGTAACTTTGATTGATTTGATAGCGTTATTAATATTGAAGAACGTCTTATAGGTTCTAGAATAACTAATAAAGAATACGAGGGATATAGTTGTGAAAAAAAAGGGGCTTTTTTTAGCTGTTTTATCATTATCTTTAACAACAGCGACCGTAACTGCCTGTGATTCAACAAGTCCAACTGAAGAGAATAGGTCTACTCCTAAGTCTAGTGTATCAAGCAAGTCCACAAGTACAACCCTTTTAAGCGAAGAAGAGAATAAACCCTCGCATTATATTGCTTCTGGAGGGGCAACGGTACAGCAGCCCTTTTCCGTAAATTCGGAATTTGTACATATAAAACTTCTAATGAAGAACAATAGTAGACATGAAGTCAATGTTAGTTTAACGCACTTAGATACTAGTAAAGTGTATTTCGCTTTAACAATTGCTGCCGGGGAATCTCGGGATTGGATAAATATTAATGAAGGTTTCACACAAGGCATGAGTACTGGGGGCTACTTGCTTCAATGGAGTGGTGGCGGTTATAGCGTTGATGGGGAAGTATGGGGATCAGCTGGTTCAGACCCGGACGATACTGCTCCTCTATCGTATTGAACTAACGGGCAGGATTGTTCAATAACTTCGCGAATACTTTAAAATGGATAATTTTCGTGAAGTTCAGTGTTAGCGGAAAGATACGCAAAAATAAAATTATGAAAGGCGGATTCTATTGAAGCCAGGGATTATAGTTCTTCTTAATGGTACTTCAAGTTCTGGAAAGACAAGCATATCTAATGAATTATTAACTCAAATTGATATCCCATTTCAACATTTATCATTTGATAATTTTATTAATGGGGTATTTCATAGTTATAAAGATTTCGTTAATAGCACATATCCGAGTATTGAAACAAATGGTGCAGAGGATGGACAATTAGTAAATCAAATTCTTGCAGATCCGTTGATTTCATTATACTACTCGACAATAAAACTATTTTCTGCGATGGGAAACAACGTAGTTGTAGATTCTGTTATAGGTAATGACAAATGGTTCAATACTTGTATTGAATTATTATCAGATCACCCTGTCTTATTCGTAGTAGTTAAATGTTCAAAGGAAGAACTTGCTAGAAGAGAACAACTTAGAGGAGACAGGGAGATTGGTTTAGCAAGTTCACAATACGATAACGTGTATTGCTTTAATGAGTATGATCTTGAATTTAATACTGAAATAATGAGATCGAGTGAGTGTGCTAATGAGATATTAAATTTTATAAGATCTAATAAAGAATACACTGCTTTTAAGAAGTTGATTAAGGGGAAAAGTGTAAGTAAATAGTCCAAAGAAGGCGTATCCATCAGCTAACATCATATTCACGCTTCGGGTCATTCGGCTCTCGGTCCTGTTAAACTAACGGGAAACGATAGTTCAATAATATGAAGAAAGCAGCAGATCAATGTGATCGGCTGCTTTTGTTCAAATAATAGGCAGGATAGTCAAATATCCAGAAAAAAGAAGCCTTTGTACCGAACATCAAACTTTTCGGCAATTTTTTGGGGAAGCCATATTGCTTCTCCGCAGCGTCTACAAAGTCAAAAATCGATAAAATATATAAGAGAAAACGAATGTCAATACAAACGATACAAGAGATAACTTTCGATCACTATTCCACGCTCGAAATCCGTTAGCCACATATAAAACAATCACTGAAAAGAGAATTATTAAAACGTTTCTCCAAAACAGCAAATTTAAAAGTACAGTTAAGGCAGTCAAACACCATATAACTGTAAACCATAGAGGATACTTCGATAAATATTTTTTAAGCATGTGCTCCTCCTGAAAATCCGTAATGAATTATTAACCTAATCTTATTCGTAACGGTTTGATTAATACCTTTATAGTCGATCATTGTGAACGGCTGTTTTGTTAAGTTATTAGGCAGGTTAGGTTAGTTATAGGATATACATTACCGATGTTTAATGCTAGATTGTAATTTAAGCAATCAGAAGAAAAAGGGAGATAGAGAACCGAGTCATGATAAAAAAAGTGTTACAAATAACTATACTATCAACTTTAGTGTTAACCCTTGTTGCTTGTTCTGTTACAAAAGATGGTGAACAATTATCAAGCGAACAAGGTCAAGCATATGAAAATGCAACCGCTACTGATTATGCTAGGCTTTTCAAAGGTAGAGGACAGACTGTTGTCTTTGCTAATGGAACCTCCCTGCACTATGAAGTTGCAGAAAACCATACAGACTCCATGGTTAGCGAAAACGATGGCGATTGGGTAGTCAAAGAGTCCTCGGAACAGCTCATTGTAAGTGTCAACAGCGAAGAAATCAATATTACGGATGCTCTTAAGGAAAAAGGTTATTTTTACTATAGCTATCGGGATGATGTTAACATTCTGCATCGACTATATATCGTTAGAAATGCAGGCGGTACCAAGGATTACGCAGAACGCTGGTACTCCCAAGCTGAATTGCTACCTGAGCTTGGCATGAGTGGAGGTTCAAGAGGACTCAGCGGACCTTTGGGAACGGCAATTATGTCTGCCGAAGTTGAAGTGAAATATGATAATGTTGATCTTGATTTTGCGCTACAAAAGCATTTAAAACAATATTGGAACGAATATGGGCAAGACTCATTGTAATCCATATGCTAACGGGTAGATAGCTTTAATAAAACCAAGAAAGCAGCTGACCAACGTGATCGGCTGCTTTTTGTTCAACTAACGGACAGAATACCACGAAGCTTAGGAGGAGTAGGAAGATGATTCGGGGAGTAATTATTGAAGGGATGTCTACTGTAGGAAAAACATCATTATTTTCTGCTATAAAGAGATTACATAGTCAAACACCGAATAGTGAAAAAACTATAGTTGCAGTAAGTGAACACTATTCACAAGTATTGCATTCATACCAAGGTGTTTTAAGATCCATGGATAAGGAAGAACATATTTCACTTCTAAGTCGACATGTTGATTATCTTGAACAACAATACGATTGGATTAACTCTCTTGGTCATTCAAAACCATCAAAAGGTATATTCTTTCTTTTAGAGAGGTTTCATATAAATCATAGAGCTGCATTTAAAGCCTCTCCTGAGATTGAGTTGCTTGAGAAACGTCTATTCAGGATGAATGCACATTGTGTACTCTTAACCTTGACCAAGGATGCTGTTAAGCCTAGGTTTATTGAAAGTCGCGGTGAAGCTTGGAAGTCATATGTGATGGGAAAGTCTACTGCTACCCAAGTATGTGAAACGTTTTTAGATAATCAAGAAAAACTTCGAACTGCTACGAAACAATCATTGATTCCAACTATAGAGATTGACTCAGATAAAGCAGACTGGGATGCTTATGCGAAACAAGTCCTTATAGATTTAAGCTAAAAGATGGCGTTCAACAAAGACACTAGGGCATCCAGTCAGAAATCGGTTAAATCAAATGTGAAGCTTCATTGATGAAACTAACGGGCGACAGTAAGTTCAAATAAGCGATGAGATGAAGAGGGGGAACCCGAAATGAAGACGATCAAGTGCATGATGGACCACCTGTACTGGGCGGACGGACGTATCTTGGACGCGCTCGAAGAGAGTGGGACGAAGAACAAGGACCTTCTGAAGCTGATTCGGCATGTTGCCGTAGCGGAACGAGTCTGGTTGTCCCGATTGCAGGGCAAGGGCAGTGCGCAATATTCGTTGTGGGAGGAAGCGGAAGACCTGACGGCGATCCGGACGATGTTCGAAGAAAACGCCGAACAATATCGCGTCTATATCGAAGGGCTCGAGGAATTCAAGTTGGACGAGATGATCGACTATGCGAATCAGAGCGGGGTTCCGTTCCGAACATCCGTCCGGGATATCCTGCTGCAGGTCCTCTTGCATGGGCAATATCACCGGGGACAGATCAACCGGGCACTCCGGATCGAATCGGCAGAGCCTGTCCAAGTCGATTACATCACGTTCGCGAGGCTCTAACGGGCAGGATAGCGTGGCCTATAGAGGACTGGATATTCATAGATAGGTTTCTTAATAAGAGGAAAAGAAACCTATCCTGGGATAACTGAAAGAGGATTAGAAAATATAGGTTTTAATTAATCATTAAACTCAACAAACACATGCATATACTTATCTAATCCTGGAAGACCGGTCGTTTCTTTGATATCCAAAAATTTAAGTTTTTCTTCCCAGTCCACTCTTTCTTGGTCGGACTCATCAGCAGCTACTTCAAAAATATATGCTAGAACAAAGGCATCGATACTCGAGACTCCGTTTATCAATTGTACCCAATCTTGCGGAAGAGCTACTTGGTTCTTACCAACTGCGATGCTCTTACCAGAGAAATTAAGAATCAATTCCTGTTCTTGATTTTTAATCGTAGTCAGTTTGTTCTTTCCATCCCATTTAATTGTTGCTCCGGATGCTTTAAAGACATCCTTCACTGGAACATAAATGGAGTTATACGTCGTTGTAGTCAACTTGTGGTTCTTTGTGATATTTAGTTCTATCTTTTTTAATGAAGGATTATACACATTCGCCGCACGTTCCTTAAAAGGTAGATCCAATAAGGATTGATCCAAAGCAGATGCAACGGATCCTACACCTACAACTAAACTTAACATCAACAATAGAGAAACTAATCGTTTCATCTTGATTCCTCCTTAAGCATTGTTGTTCACGTAACATAAACGCTACAAGCCAGGAAAAGGTTTCCTTTAAAATCCAATTTTATGAACGGTGATAAATCTTTTTTTCCAAAACGAAAATTATCCATTAATCTAACAGGCAGGATTGCTTAATCAAATATCGAATGCTTTAACGAACATTTCTATTAAGGAGGTTAGGCATGGAAATTAAGATACGAGAAATTGTAGCGAATGATTATAATGAAGTTGTTTTTTTATGGAACGATGTTCTTGAGATTCGAAATGTTAATGATGAAAACTTTCGAGTTACAACAGAAAAAATGAATGATGCCGGGAATTACAAAACATTTGTTGCATTATTCGAAAACGATGTGGTTGGTTTTGTAACTATAGTTCAGGCATTATCCATAGGGGTTTCGATTGGTTATTTACATATACAAGCTCTGGCCGTAAAAAAGGAATTTCAGCATCGTGGGGTAGGTACAAAACTGTTAAGACGCACTGAAAATTATGCTAAAGAACTCGGAATATCTAGTATTATTTTATGCAGCGGATTCAAGCGAACCGACGCCCATGCGTTCTATGAGCATAATGGCTATGACAAAGATTCATACTGCTTTGATAAGGCTGTTAACCTTGATTAGTAAGTAATAATTAAATCAAATTAATCAATTATTTCCTTTACTTAAGAGGGGTTTGAGACGTATAATCCGTTCAGATATCAGAGCAAGAAGAGGGGATAAATGATTATGAATAACGGGTTGGTCAACGCTATTATCGCGTATATCATGTGGGGGGTTCTCCCGCTTTATTGGAAGTTGTTTAGCGAAGTTCCGGCAGGCGAGATTCTGACGCATCGGGTTGTTTGGTCGTTCGTTTTTATGGGTATTCTGGTCGCCGCCCAGCGCCGCTGGGGTGATATAAAGAAGATTGCGACTAACCGCTCGCTCCTGCTGTCTCTCACCGCGAGCGGGCTGCTGATTGCTGCCAATTGGCTCATCTTCATCTGGGCAGTCAACAACGGCCATGTCGTCGAGACAAGCCTTGGCTATTATTTGAATCCGTTACTGAACGTGTTGTTAGCAGTCTTCTTCCTTCGTGAGAAACCAAACCGCGGCCAATGGCTTGCGATTGCCATTGCTGGCGTCGCGGTACTCATCATCGCGATTGACTATGGGCGGTTTCCGTGGGTCGCGATCTCGCTGGCTGCGTCATTTGGTTTGTATGGCCTGGCGAAGAAGAAGATCAAGCAGGACGCTTCTATAGGCTTATTTTCGGAGACGGCTGTAGTCCTGCCTGTCGCGCTCGGCTACTGGATCTATTTGGCCGTCGTGGGGAAAACGACGGCATGGACGCTGCCTGCACCGACGTTCATCGAATTGCTTCTTTCCGGCGTAGTCACGGCGCTACCGCTGCTCTTTTTTGCGCGTGCAGCCGCCCGGATGTCGCTGTCAACCCTCGGCTTCGTTCAGTACATCGGGCCGACGATCATGCTGTTACTGAGCATATTTGTATTCAAGGAATCGGTCTCGCCGGTTCTGCTCGTTGGCTTTGCGCTCATCTGGACGGCGCTTGTCGTATACGCTACAGCATCGATTCGCGGCACGAAACTCGCGAAGGCGAGCTGATGGCAAAGGATCACGGTATCATCATAATGGCTCTTTCCGTCCGATAAGGCGGAAAGAGCCGTTTTTCGTTTGTGATGTTATCTGGCGCTTCTAACCAGAGCATCCGAAAGACACATATAAGTTGAAAAGAAAGATTTTTAATCCTCTGAAATTCTTTCCAATTATAGTATGATAAGACTATCGTTAGCTTCTTCAAACATGGCCAGTGTTATCTCTGCGGCTAACGGGTAAAGGCCATATCGAATGACCACGAAGACCATCCTATAGATAAAGATAAGGAGATCCAAATATGACAGTAACTTCGATCATTGAACAAATCCGAATTATTGAATACGATCCCTCCTTTGCTGCCGCTGTCGCTGATATGTGGAACCGCAGTAACGAAAGTTGGGGAGGCGGCACCAACCAGAGAACAGAAGATACTGTTCGCCGGGAGATGGAGACTTCGTCCAATCTTCATGTATTTCTTGCCGTTCATGAGACAGAAGTTGTTGGCTTCTGCAGCTTTGCCCACTACCGTTATGACGAGAATGCCCTGTATGTACCGCTATTGAATGTGCGTCCCGATTATCATGGCTACAAGGTCGGACGTAATCTGATCCTGAACGCCGTTCGCAAGACCGTGGAAGCGGGATGGCCTCGCCTGGATCTGTTCACATGGGCAGGCAACACCAAGGCTGTACCGATGTACAAGAAATGCGGATTCTTCTGGGAGAAAAAAGATGATAACGTGCATCTCATGAACTTTATCCCGACCATCTTGCAGACGGAAGCACTTGCTCCTTATTTTGAAGAGCTGGATTGGTACGCAGACAGCACGCGTGAACTCGTCATTGAGCCGGATGGCCGACGGGTGCGTGGTTTCGATTTCTTTGATTATTCCTGGAAAAAGGGAGATGTCTCCCTGCGAGCCAAATTTGAGAAATCGGGTCGCGGGCTGACGGCACTTGAAACACCAGATTACGAAATCTCAACAGAGATCGATGATCATGATCTCGTATTTGGTTCCGCATACAAGGTTCGCTATCGGATCACGAACCGCTCAACTTCCGAGTTGAAATTCGAGATCAAGGGCCAGGACAACAAAAATATTCGTTTTGCGTTGGACGTTGCAAGAACGGTTGCTTCGGGAGAAACGGTAATTGTGGAGGGCGAGTTCCACCTTGATCCGGTTCAAGAGGAGCAAAGCCAGAATAAGACGCATCCCGTCGTCACGAGCACATGGCTGATCGGTGGCAGAAAGGCCGAGTTCCGTATAGGCGTTGCCCCGAAATTCCCGGCCAAGATCAACACAGCGTTGCCCGTAAAAGAGCTCTATACAGGCATCCCGGCCGAGCTGTACCTGAACGTGGAGAATAATTTTGATTCCGAAGCGGAATTCACTTTTGACCTGCCGGAGGATGCATTTCTAGAGTGGACAGAACCTTCGGTGCGCTTCACGGTCCCTTCAAAAGGCAAAGCCTCTGTACCGGTAACCTTCACCTTGCGTTCGTATGGTTTCTATTCGAGAGAAGTTGAGGTAACGGCTGTTCCGACGGATAGACAGGCGGTCTCTTTCACAACCAAGCTGTCTGTTCTGATGAAAGGTACACAAGGACGTTATGGCGGGGAAAACGGAGATCAGTGGGTGGCCGTGAACGGTGCATTCTCTCTCCATATGAGTAAGCAAGAGAACAACATGTGGATTGAATACCCTGGCTCGGTTCACACGTTCTGGTGGACCTATCCGAAGCTGGGTAAGCCATTTGCAGAAGAATTTTCCAAGAAGAAGCCTAGAGAAGTGAAGATTTACTCCGAAGGAGAAAATCAGGTTCTTGAAGCACTTTATGTATCGGAAGACTTCCCTGGTTTGGAGATCAAGTCCGTCGCCAAGCTGTCTGCCAATGGAATCGCTGAATTTCACCACGAGATTGGGAATACTCGCAGCACAGAGCTGGAAGAAGATATGTTCTTGATGACGAACTTCGGTTTCTTCGGTAACCGGCTTATTCTCCCGTATCAAGGCCGTTATGTGGATATGGGTGACGCGTACTCTGGCGATCCGAGCCATTGGGACAGCTCGCAAATTACAGAGAACTGGCTGTTCTGTAAGGAAGAGTACGGTGCTTGTGGTATCTATTGGGACCCTTCCCTGAAGCTGCTTCGTCCGGAACACACACTGGGGTTGCAGCATGAGCTTGGCCGAATTCCAGCAGGAGCCGTTGTGCGAACAAAGGCGACCGTATTTGCTCTGAACACCTTTGCCAAATGGCATGATTTCCGAGCTTTCGCTCGTAAACAGCCGATCACGGTTGTACCAACGCTGGACAACCATCTTGAGCTGGAATTGGGTGGTGGTAATCCGTTCGCCCAGGATGTGCTGACAGCAGAACTAATTGAACGGAAAATGGTTCCGCTCGCCGGACAGCTGGAACTGTACGTGCAGAATGGTAGCACACCGGAGCATGTAGCTGCTGATATGGAATTAACCCGAGAGCAGGACCTGCGCTCTGCTAAATTAGAGTTCTCCCCTGAGGGAAAGGATGCGACCGAAGAACGCGATCTTGGCTGGAAGGTTCGGGCCGTATATCGAGGTGAGGATCGGATTCATGAACGGACCGCCCTCTGGTATCCGCAGACAGGAACAGCCGTTGATTGCGTAATTGAAGAAGGTCCAGCAGGTCCTGTGTACACGGTGAGCAACGGAGTTATTTCGATGGCAGCTGCCCCTGGCTTCGGAAGTGTCGTGCATTCCTTGAAGTACCAGGGTGAAGAATGGCTGGACAGTACGTATCCGGAAGCAGCTCCACGTTCCTGGTGGAATCCATGGTACGGCGGACTTGGTGTGGGTATCCCTGGTATGAACGGTTTCAGCCGTCAGTTGGAACAAAGAAGCGCGGCTTGGACGGAGCGGAAGGATGAATTCGGTAACGTCTGGAAAGGAATTCAGATCACGACTCGCATCGAGAAGCATGAAGCGAATCGGGGAATCACGGTACAGCAGCATTACCTCATGCTGCCCGGCATTCCTGTTCTCTGTGAGATGCATTCAGTTACAAACGATAGTGGCTTGGCGCTGGATTACTCCCTAGCGGAGGAACATTTCTTCAAACCTTCGCCTGTCTTTGCTGATGGTTGGCTGGAACACCCCGAGCAAGGGCGGTACCCTCTCGGCAAGGTAGACGCTTATCTTCAGTCCAAGGGATTCTTGCGAATGGGTGCGGTTTCGCGTAAAGACATGCTGCATGCAGTGAATCGTTATCCTAATCAGAACGCTGCGGGGTTTGTAAACAATGTGGTGCTTGGTCACAGTGTGTATCACAATCTGCCACTGCTGAACGGGGAAACGGTCTGGACAGAGCCGACCTATCTGATCTTGGGGCAAATTCCTCTGAATCCAGAGGATGTACGTGGCCTTCTGCAGCTAGACTTTGCAACTTCAAAAGGTGAAAAGGAGGCTTAACATGCCGATTATTGATATTCACATTCATCTGTCGGACATCGACAGCTTTCATCGAACGGCGATAGATTTATCGAAAGTGGATTATTCTGCCGCTGGCCTCAAGGCGGAGTTTGATAAGAACGACGTTATTCTTGGCATCGGCATGGGGGTTACGGAGCAGACGAAGGGAGCGTTCCCGGATTCCAGTTCCCCCAACCCGATGGGACTTGATTTGGAAGAAACGGTTCCCTCATTCCTCATGGAATGCGTCGGCATTAATCCAAACCAGCTTGGTGGTGAACACGCTCAGGACGAGCTGGACCGGATTGAAGCACGATTGCAGGCGCCTGAGGTAGCTGGAATCAAACTATATGCGGGGTATTATCATCACTACGTTTATGACAAGATCTACACTCCAGTCTATGAACTGGCAGCCAAGTATAACGTGCCGGTCGTTATTCATACGGGGGATACGTACTCCATGAATGGATTGCTCAAGTATGCACATCCACTGACCGTAGACGAATTAGCCTTTCAACAGCGCGGTGTGAATTTTATGATCTGTCATTTGGGAGATCCTTGGGTGATGGATGCTGCTGAAGTAGTGGCGAAGAACCCGAACGTTTACGCAGATTTGTCTGGTCTTGTGGTCGGTGATCGGCCCCAATTCGAACGGTTTATGAACGAACCCTTGTTCATGGATCATTTCCGCCGGGCGCTGGTGTATTCAGATCATTACGAGAAAATGCTGTTCGGAACTGACTGGCCGCTTGCGCCGATCGATCTGTATGCCGAATTCGTCCGCCGACTTGTACCGGAGCAACATCATGAGAAGGTATTCTACGAGAATGCATTTGGACTATTTCCGCGCATTAAACAGCGAATTGCAGATCTGGGTTAAGCACCAGCTCATTAGTAACTGAGGGGAATGTATGCAGTGTATGTCATGGAAGGCATACGATGTTGATGCAGGATTCCTATCATGTAAGCTAAGCTCCTGACACTTCCGGTGGCAGGAGCCTTTTTTTATCCGGGAAAACGTGAATTCTTCCTACGGCTAACTTGGAATGAGTAAGGGATCAGGAGAACAAAGGTTGAGTTACCATCTTCATATATTTTTTTAAGTCGTCTTTTGCATGTGAGTGTTGTTCCCATACCCCAAGGTTCCAACTCATATAACGGATACCAAGATAACGAGACGCCAGGGAGAAGTATTTTTCGAATTGCTCTTGTGGAATATTGTATCCGTGGGAACTTAGAGCCTCACGATAAATCTCTACTTGCTTTAAGTGACTACAGCGTAGAGGAATATCGAAGAACAGGGAGCCATACCTTGCTTCCTCCCAATCGATATAATAGACATCCTCATTGTTGTGAACCAATACATTGCCGGGGTTCAAATCATTATGTATGATCGTATTCATATGTTCATCCCGGATTAGAATTTCAAGATCATCTACGATGCTACTGGCTACAGCTTCAATTTCCGATATGATCGTTAATCCAAATTCCTCAATGAATGCAGGACTTTCTATGGCTGTGTTCCACGAAGGTCGCCAACGATTTTCCAACATGTCGATGATATGATTTCGATCCACAGTGGGTATCCAGGGAAGTTCTTCTTTTAACCCCATATTCGTTCCATGTATGTAAGCCAGCGCTCGTAATTCTTTATTCTGAAGCAGTTCCAGATCCAGATGGCTATAATCGGTTTGGTAGTCCACATCCTGAATGCAGATCAAGCTGCGATCTTCAGTAGGAGGTTCGTTTGATAGGCTAAAGGGCACATTAGCCCCTTGTGAAAATAATCTGGACAAGGCGGAGCGTTCAATGAACGTAGCCTTCTTCGTAACGAGAGAAAGGTCCGTCTTTACTCCATTTACTATGAGCTCAATATGATGTCGAAGCAATTCTACGGCCTGAAATCCTGCTTGGATAGAGTTACTTTCCATGTTTAGGATGTGAGCATTCGAGAATACATACTTATTAATCGTTTGTTCTATTAATGGTTGTACTGTGATAGGTTCCATACTCATCTGTTATCTCCTTTCTGTCGGTCAGTTAGTAGCATCTTTAATATTATCATTGAGGACTGGCTCTGTCAGAAGCATAAAGTTATTAGTAAATCCATCTTTCTGAAGGAATATGGCTTCCATTTTTTGAGTGTTCATATCATAATAATAGATTCCTCGTTTCTGATCTGCACCTGCATCTGCTTGAACATTTTCCCCTAGGAAATAGAAACCTTGTCCGTCTTTAGACAAGAACAATCCACGGCTAGCCTTAATCGGGAGGTCAATCTTCTTTCTTAGTCCTGTTTTAATATCAACGATACTGTATTCAATTGGATATTTGTTAATATGTTTTGCCGTGGCAATCAGAATCTGATTCCCCCTTGCGGATAGAGTTAGAATTTGTTCCTTGTCCAGTTCAACAACCTTACGTGTCTGTTTCGAAATTCCATCAATCTCGATAATGGTATGTTTTGGAGGAACCATAGGCGTTTGGTTTTTATTAGACTCTTCCATCTGATGAAATTGCTCTTCTTCTGAGAACTGAATGGCATAGGTTTTGCTCGTTTCCGGATCATATGCAATTTCCCATGTGGTTGTATCCGAGTCATTGTCATTTAATATAGTTATTTCATGACTTTCTTTATCAAAGAACATGACTTTGACAGGGCGTTCTCCCTTCTTTACTGCAGCTAGTACCAATGTATTGTCAACGGTATTCGGAATAATCGTATTGATTGCAAATAAGCCCGAGCTCAACTGCTGAGCCGTTTTTGTCCTTTGATCATAAGAAAATAACTCATCACCCTTACCTTCTCCACTTCCTGAATAGTAAATGGTATCATCGGCTAAAGAAGCTGCGGTTAAGGGGTATTGGGAGTTATAAGGTAGTTCCGCCGTTTTAGTTATAGATTTAGTATGAAAGTCATAGGTGTACACATTCATGATCATGCCGTCACTGGTATCTGTTCCATTCACATATTCCGTGTTCGTAATCGAAATATATTCATTGACTTGTGGCTCAATAGTTGTCATTTCAAGTGGGTTCACTTCTTTCACTTGATTTTTTCCTGAACTACATCCCTCAAGAAGAAGTAGAACAATTATAACCAAAATGAATCTTGCTAGGAAAAACTTGTTTTTCATGATCTCATCATCCTTTTCATCAGAGAAGATACTAGAAGGCGACGTAAAATCGTCTTCTTTATAATATATTTTTTTAAACCGTGTAGGAGTATCAGTATTAAAATAAAAGAGAAAAAGACCATTTAAATGAAAAAATCAAGAATAAATGGCCATAAGGAATGCTCGTTGCCTTCTCTAAAAAAAATATTTTCTGCAAACGTTTTTCTTACTGAAAGATTAGATACTATCTACCGATATAAAGTTATCCCATACAAAATTGGACACTAACATCGCAGAAACGGAAGGTGGATTTATTGTTAATCGCGAAGGCGAGAGAACGCATGATCAACATGTCGTTCAGAGTCAAATTACCGCTGATGATCAGTTTGCTGGTAACAATCGTATTGGTGGTAACAGCGGTACTATCTTACAGCGTAGCGGCTATCATTACGCTGGACAAAAGTAAGGATGAAATTAAAGCAACTTCTGACCGGATTGGTGCAGGTTTGCTTACCTCACTAACGCTGGAAGAACAATCGACGTTTCTGATTACAGCGCATCGCACTTTCCGGGATTTACTGGAGATTCGAAATACGGAAGGACAGAGTGACGAAACATTTTTCTCGGAAAATAGTGAACTGGTGGATAAGGCCAACGGAATTTTAGGAGACAGCCTGGCCGGGATGAAGGGCAACAGCGTTCTTATTTTGTTGGACCAAAAAGGCACCGTTGTCGCAGCAAACAATCCTGAAATACTCGGTGGGGAACGCGCCAGCCGTTCGTATTTCCAACAGGCCATGCAAGGGCAGAACTTCATCAGCGAAGGTGTGATCTCTGAATCGTTGGGGACACTGGGGACCGTCTCTGCCATGCCGATCTATAATGATAACAAGGAAGTGGAAGGCGTCCTTGCATCTACGGCCTCGACCTCATTTTTCGTGAACCAGCTGCAGGACATCAAAATTAATGAAGAAGGCAAGGTCATTATTTTGGATCGTGTAGGCACCGTGATGTTTAATTCCGCAGATGAAAAGACGGAGGGACAGAAGCTGGAATCCGGTGAATATCAATCACTGGTTGATCTGCCTTCAAATGGAGAGCTGCAACAAGGTGAAATTAGCACGGAGGATAAAGTTGTATTCTATTCCAAAATCCCGAGAGCAGACTGGACGATTATTGTTGAAGATAAGTTAAGTGATGTACGGAAACCCTTGGTTGCTATGGCCAATAAAATGTATATTGTATTGTTCAGTGCCATTGCAGTATCTGTCATTGCAGGAATACTAATCTCGCTGCTTGTCACCAAACCAATCTCGAAACTGACTGTATTGTTCAGACAACTTGCTAGCGGAGATCTCACAGTACAAGCTGAGGGAACATATAGCGGGGAATTCAAGCAACTGGTGGAGAGTTTCAATACAATGGCAGAAGACAATAAACAATTGATCTCCAGCATGAACCACTCTATCGGTGTTCTGAATGTAAGTACAACCGAGCTGGACAGGTCCACACAGCAGACGTCGGCATCTATTGCGGATACAACGACGACCGCAATGGAAATATCACGGGCGATGGAATCCCAGGCGAATGATACGGAAGCCATTGTGGATAAATTCATGAACGTGGGTAACAAGATTGAGAATGTGAACGAGATGTCCCAGGCGGTCAAGCAAAGGGCGGATGGAATTACCGAAGCATTCAAAAACAATCAAGCCGTTATTGATGCACTTATCGCGGTGAATGATCAGAACGAGAGCGAAGTTCGCAATATCTCGCAGACTACTCTACAACTCGCTGAGAGCTCTTCCGACATTCATCAGATCACAGGCACCATCGCCGAGATTGCGAATCAGACCAAGCTGCTTGCCCTAAATGCTTCCATTGAGGCTGCAAGAGCAGGGGAGCATGGGCGTGGTTTCGCTGTGGTTGCTTCCGAGATTCGCAAACTTGCTGAACAGACAACGTCACAGTCCGAGGACATCAAGCGAATTGTAGGCAGAACGATTGAACATGTTGATCAGAACAATAGCAGTGTACAAGCGATCGAGGCGATTACACAACAGCAGAAGAGCAGTGTTAACCAGACCAAAGAGACCTTTACTTTTGTCACCCAAAACATGAATGACATGATGGATCAGGTTCAGGCTATCGCTTCCGAGATTGAATCCATTGAACGTGATAAGGATGACGTTATTGGAGCAGCACAGAATTTGTCAGCATCAGGGGAAGAAGTATCTGCATCTGTAGAGGAAGTGTCGGCTACAATGCAGGAACAGTCCGGCATGACCGAGCATTTGGCAGATATGGTGCAGACCATTAATGGATTGACCAAACAACTTGCCGAAGAATCATCCCGGTTCAAAATAAAATAGAAACAAGAAACAAGAAACAAGGGGCATAGTCCCATAGCTAGAGTTATAAGTAAAGCTACAATTTTACTTTCATATTTCTGACCATACTGATCTTTCCGTCCTATTATTAAAACCTCCCAGCCTGGTGAAAAACCAGCTGGGAGGTTTCTTTGTCCGTATTTAATCGTAACTTTTATCGTACGAACCAACTGAGCGGCTGCGGTGAAGTGTCTGCGGTATCCCGAAGATCATGGGCCTTGACATTGCTGCCGTAGATCATGGAATCACTGCTCAGTCGATAGGAAGGGAAGCTGTTCTCTGATTGCAGGCGAAGGCAAGGCTCGAAATAGATCTGTTGCTGTTTGTTAATGAGAAAAGGAAGCGAATCCGATTCAATCCGAATGTCATCACTGTCCGGCTCGCTAACGATCAGAAGCACTGCAGTACCATCACATCCGCATCCATCGGTGTCATAAAACAGCTTGAAATAGCCTGGCCGATCTCCCAGCATCGCGTTAAGTCTTGATTCTGCCAGCGGACTGACCTGAATGATCATAACGTCGTTCACACTCCTCTAATCACCTTATGAATTCGCTTACAATCTAATATATGGAACATGAATGCAGAATAGAAGGTAAAATAAATGAAAAGAAGCGAAATCGCATTCATATAAGGCTTATCTACAAGGAAAACCGATATTACATATCTCAATGAGTAAGGAGTATATTGCGGACATACCCATCGAGAGACGTCGCTGGTTCAGTCAAGCAACAGTACACAGATCGTGAATACCTACGACAAGCTGTTTATTTGACTCGTAAATGTGGCTCGGAATGAAACCCATTTCATCCCGATACCTTATCTGGTATGATAAGCAGGAATATTAGAGAAAAAGGATGGTTCCACATATGACACCGATTACCATATATGATATCGCCAAAGAAGCGAACGTATCCGTATCCACAGTCTCCCGTGTGCTGAATGATACGGCACCTGTGCGTGCAAGCACGAGGGAGAAGATCATGTCCATCATTGAAAAACACCAGTTCCAACCCAACGCGCAGGCGCGCAGTCTGATCAAGAAAGAAACGGGAACGATTGCGATCATCCTGCCGGACATTACGAATCCGTTCTTTCCGGAAGTGTTCTGGGGAGCGGAGAACGAGGCACGTGGATTGGGGTATACATTCTTCCTGTGCAATACGGCCGGTGATTACAGCCGGGAGTCCGAGTATTTGTCCATTTTGCGCGAGAAGCGGGTAGATGGCATTATTTTTCTCGGTGGACGAATTAACATGCAGGTCTGTCCGGATGACATGGCTCAGGAATTGATTGATATGGGCAAACGCATGCCGATCGTGCTGGTTAATGGCAATATTGCCAAAGGTGGATTCCATCGGGTGTACACGGATGAAGGGGCAGGGGCGGTTTTGGCTGCTGAACATTTGCTCGAACTGGGACATCGGGATTTTGCTTTTGTGGGCGGTTTGAAGGAGTTGTCTACCACGATGGTTAAGGTCAAAGCCATTCAGAAAAAACTGCGTGAGCATGGACTCGAAATTCCCAAAGAACGCCAACTGCTCGGAAGCTTCTCCATTGAAGACGGCAAACGAGAGATGTCCAAGCTGCTGGATCGCGGGAATCCTCCAACTGCGGTGATCTGTGTGAACGACTACACGGCAATTGGTGCGATTAAGGCGACCATTGAACATGGCTTATCGATTCCGAAGGATATTTCCATTGTCGGTTTTGATGATACGCCCCTCGCCAGTGCGGTTATACCGGAGCTGACGACGGTATCCCAGAATACGTATCAGCTCGGCAAGCTGGCCGTGGATAAGCTGCATGAGCTGATTAATCAGGGCAATCCGAAGAAACAGACTGTTCTGCAACCAGAGCTTGTTGTACGCCAGAGTAGTGGACCTGCACCACGATAAATGGGGAATGTTTGGAAAAGAAAGCGTTGACATTCCTTCGGAGGGTGAAATATAATGAGGTCGTAAATGAAACCCCTTTCATAAACTGGAACGGGTTTTAATTTTAAACTTTATGAAACCCATTTCATGAAACGGGTTTCAGTTGTCTGATCTTCCATTCATATTTCGAGGGGGCGTACGGTATGAGAAAAAGTTTAAAGGTCATTTCGTTATTGATGCTGGTCATGGTCATGGGTTTGACAGCCTGTAGCAAGGGCGATAGCGGTGCAGCTGGCGGCAAGGTCGATCTTAGCATGACGATCTGGGGCTCAGAGGACGAGAAGAAGATTTATCAGGAGAGACTCGACATTGTGAAGCAGACCTATCCCGATATTAATGTGAAACTGAACGTCGTTGCCGGGGACTATGACCAAAAGGTTCAGACAATGATTGCCGGAGGAACTGCACCGGACATCATGATGATTGCCGAGAACTATCAGGCGTACGCCTCCAAAAACCAAATTGTTCCGCTGGATGAGATGATCCAGGCCAACAATGTGAACATATCAGAGCGTTATTCGGACGACATTGCAAACCTGATGAAATTCGATGGTAAACAGTTCGGTATGCCGGACCGTGCAGGTGCGATGGTGCTCTTTTATAACAAGGATCTGTTCGACAAGGCTGGGGTGGAATATCCGACCAAAGAATGGACACAGGAGGATCTGCTCGCCGCTGCTCAGAAGCTGACGGTGAAGGAGAATGGTAAAACGGTTCAATGGGGTTACTACCCGGGCAGCTGGTGGCCGCAATGGATGCAATTGATCTACCAAAACGGTGGTTCCCTGTTCGATGAGAGCGGCAAACCTACCTTTAATACCGAACCTGTACGCAAAGCGTTGCAATTCATGAATGACCTGACCTTCACACATGGCGTGGGACCGACACCAACGGAAATTGCCGACATGGGAAATATCGGTGCTGACCCATTGTTCGCCCAAGGCAAGATTGCGATGGAAACGACGGGATTCTGGAATATCGGTTCACTTGCCAAAGTGGAAGGCATCAATTGGGATATTTCTCCGATATGGGGAGAGACCAATGCGTTCTTCAATGGCTTCACGATTACAAACGAGTCCAAGCATAAGGAAGAGGCATTCAAAATCATTGAGGCGCTGACTACACCTGAAGCACAATTGCCGATGATCAAAGCGGGTCAGGATGCCCCGGCTACGAAGGCCGGCCTGTCCAGTGATGAGTTCCTGAATGCGGAATACGGCGGCAAGAAAATCAACATGGCTGCTTTCAGCGAATCCACCATCTACGCAGAACCATTCAATCCGCAATGGAATGAAATGATGAAGCTCATTAATGACAAGCTGGGTGTCTACTTCAACGATAAAGCCTCACTGGACGATACGGTGACTGAAATTCAGAGCGGACTGGAAAGAATCTACAAATAGCATCGACAGGGGACAGACGGAATTCGGTATGAATCCGGGTTCCGTTTGCTCGCTTCGTTATGGGAGGGCTTAACGTGAGAAAAAAGGACGGGAAATGGTTTTATATTTTCATCTCGCCTTGGCTGATTGGATTCCTTGGACTTACCCTGGGTCCGATTCTGTTTTCCATCTACATGAGCTTCACCAATTGGGATCTGTTCCAGTCTCCTGAATTCATCGGTGTGGACAATTACAAAAACCTGCTAACCGATGACCCGATCTTCTGGAAATCCGTAGGCAACACCTTTTTCTACGCATTAATATCGATTCCGCTGGGCATGTCCATCTCGCTCTGGATCGCCTATTACCTTAACAAAAAAATTAAGGGAATCACCTTCTTCCGCATCCTGTTCTATCTGCCTTCCGTCGTGCCTGTGGTGGCGAGCTCCTTGCTCTTCATCCACCTGCTGGCGCCGACGGAAGGGTTGATCAACCAGGCGCTTGCCATATTCGGCATTGAGGGCCCGGCCTGGCTGCTGGATCCGAATTGGGTTAAACCTGCTTTGATCCTCATGTCACTATGGGGCGTCGGGGGCGGCGTGGTACTGCTGCTGGCGGGTATGAAAGGTATCCCTCAGGAGCTGTACGAGGCCGCCGCCATTGATGGGGCGAAGAGCTCGCAATCCTTCTTCCACATTACATTTCCGATGCTGACTCCCGTCATCTTCTTCAATCTCGTCACCGGAATGATCGGAGCGCTCCAGACGTTCGCACAGGTATTCATCGTCACAGCAGGTGGACCAGACAATGCCAGTCAGATGGTCGTTCCTTACCTGTTCCAGAATGCGTTCCAGTTCTACAAGATGGGGTATGCATCGGCCATTGCCTGGGTGCTGTTCATCATCATCATGGCGTTGACCCTGGTTGTGTTCCGTTCGTCGGCGCTATGGGTGCATTACGAGGAGGGAAAAGCCAATGAGTAATCCATCCACTGTGGAGAAAACGATATCCTACATCTTTCTGATTCTGGTCGGAGTGCTGCTTGCTTCGCCTTTCCTGTACATGATCTCCATCGCCTTGGCGAGTGATGCTACAACAGTAAAATCAGCCTTTACCTTCATACCACTCGAATTCCAATGGTCCAATTTCTACACAATCTTCACGAATAACAATCTGGGTACGTATCTGAAAAATTCAGTCATTATTACGGTGATTACCATTGTCGGATCGGTATTGTCCGCTTCGGTCGTATCTTACGGCTTCGCTCGGATTAAGGCGAGAGGCAGTCGGTTCCTGTTTATTGTACTGCTCAGTACAATGATGATTCCGGGCGAGGTGACGATGGTGCCGCAGTTTATCATCTTCCGTCATCTGGACTGGATCAATACTTTCTATCCACTGATCGTACCAAGTTTTTTTGCCGGGGCATTCAACGTATTTCTCATTCGGCAATTCGTCATGAGCATTCCAAAGTCGCTTGATGAAGCTGCCATGATCGACGGCATGGGACATCCGGGCATCTACTGGAAGATCATTATGCCGCTCACATATCCGATACTTGCCGCCATCGCCATTTTCTCATTCTCCTATAACTGGGGGAACTTCATGGGACCGCTCATTTACATTAATGATCCGGAGAAAATGCCGCTCGCGCTCGGTGTTCAGCTTCTGACCACGGTAGGTGGCGGACAGATGCCGCCATGGAACCTGGTTATGATTGCTTCCCTGTTCCTGACCATTCCGATGGTGCTGGTGTATCTATTCGGGCAGCGTTATGTCTATGAAGCGAATATCAGTGGCGGCAGCAGCGGAATCAAGTAACGGGAGGTGCAGCAGTGCAGAACCAGTCAAGCGTGAAAGCCAGCGACCGAATACGATGCTGCACATGGGGAAAGGGGCGTATGCATCATGGATCATAACAACCCCCCTTTTGAGAACGACAGGAATGATAACCATGATCATACCAAGCATGATTACCAAAATCCGATTCAGCATGACAGGAATGAACATAACAAGCATCGCCGGTGGCGCAAGCGGAGCTACATTCTGATGAGTGTGGCCCTGGTCGCGCTGCTTGCTGGAGGAGGAATTATCATCAATCATTTTGCCAATGAATCATCCAAAACAATTGCATTCCAAGGTGAGCCGGTACGTCTGAAGCTGGAACAGTCCTATGATCATTTTGAAGGCTGGGGTACGTCGCTCGCGTGGTGGGCCAACAATCTTGGAGGATGGAAAGATCAAGCGAAGGTTAGTGAAGTCATGGATCTGGTGTTTGATGCTGAGAAAGGACTTGGTCTGAACATTGTCCGCTACAATATTGGCGGGGAGGAGAATCCCGACGCGAAGGCCCTTCGGCCCGGAGGAGATGTTCCCGGCTTCCAGCCTGAACCCGGCGTGTGGGACTGGGAGGCAGATGCAGGACAACGTGCCATATTACAGGGTTCTCTGGAACGCGGAGTCAACATTGCCGAAGCGTTCTCCAATTCACCACCCTACTGGATGACGATCAGCGGTTCGGTTACGGGTGCGGTGGATGGCAGCAACAATCTGCGAGAGGATCAGTACGATGCATTTGCGGATTATCTGACGGAGGTCGTGAAGCATTATCGCGATGAGTGGGGCATTACGTTCCAAACGCTTGACCCGCTCAATGAACCATCCTCGGACTGGTGGAAGAAAGGCAACATGCAGGAAGGCAGTCATTTTACCAATGACAAACAAGCCGAGATTATCCAGAAGGTTGCAGCATCACTCAAAAGTAAAGGACTGGACGGGACAGTCATCAGTGCTGCGGACGATAACAGCATTGACGAGACCGTTCACAATTTCAGCCTCTATGATCAGGATACGCTCGATGTGATCGACCAGATTAATACGCACTCCTATAATGGTAGCAAAATGGAAGAACTGCGCACACTGGCCGAACGGTATGGCAAGAAGCTGTGGATGTCCGAGTACGGAACAGGCGGCAGCGAGCCGCATAATCACGAGGACATGACTTCCGTGCAGGAGCTGGCGGAGCGCATCATGTTTGATCTGAAAATCATGCAGCCTTCTGCCTGGGTGTATTGGCAGGCCGTTGAAGATGAAGGTGCCAACAATAACTGGGGCTTTATTCATGCCAATTTTAATGGAGAAGAGCAGTACGAGATGACCAAACAGTATTATGGCATGGCCCAGTTTACGAAGTTCATCCGTCCAGGTGCAAAAATTATTCCAACGGATGATGGGCGAACACTGGCTGCATACGATGCAGAGCAGAAGAGACTGGTATTGGTCATTCGCAATGAGTTATCTGCCGGAACTACAGCATTTGAACTGGGGGCGTTTGACCTCAATAGTACGTCTACAGCACAGGTGTACCAGACGTCACCGGATCGGAACATGGAGGAGCTTGAAGATGTTCCGGTGTATGCCAATGGATTGGAAGTATCGACTGCGGACAATTCTATCACCACCGTGGTATTGGAAGGCATAACAATGCAGGCGAACTGAGGGTTAAGCAATATATCATTTTGAATACAGGACATATGAACTTAAACACAGAGAAGGAGGGCTTATCTTTGACAGAGAAACCATCCCTTTTGCTTCAGGAGCAGGAGAAGAATACACAGGCCAGGGCTGAGCGCAGCGTTCAATCCGAACTGACTTACGATCAGCGCAGCTTCATCATGAATGGAAAACGAGTATTTCTGAACAGTGCTACCATCCATTATTTCCGTATGCCGAGGGAGGAATGGCGGGAGGTACTTATGAAGGCGAAGCTGGCTGGCATGAATTGCATTGATACCTATTTTGCCTGGAACGTGCATGAACCAGAAGAAGGACAATGGTCGTTTGAAGGAGACAATGATTGTGGAGCCTTCATGGATCTGTGCGAAGAGCTTGGCATGTACGTCATCGCGAGGCCAGGTCCGTTTATTTGCGCAGAATGGGATTTTGGTGGCTTCCCGTATTGGCTGGAAATGAAACCGGGAATCAAGTTCCGACAAAATAATGAAGCTTATCTCCATTATGTAGATCTGTATTTTGACCGGATTATTCCAATCATTCGCAAGCGCCAGCTATCTGCCGGAGGCACGGTTATTCTCGTACAGGTCGAGAACGAATACGGGTATCTGATGGATGATACAGCAGCAAGTGCTCATATGAACCTCCTTCGGGACAACTTGCTTCAGCGAGGGATCGACGTTCCGCTTATCACCTGTGTGGGTGGCGCGGAAGGCACGATTGAAGGGGCCAACTTCTGGTCGGGTGCTGACGGGCATTATGCGAAGCTTCGGGAGAAGCAGCCGGATACACCGAAGATCGTTACAGAATTTTGGACGGGATGGTTTGAAAATTGGGGTGGACCTTCTGCCATTCAGAAGACGGCGCCATTGTTTGAGAAACGCATGATGGAAATTCTTCGCACCGGCTATACCGGAATCAGTCATTACATGTTCTACGGCGGGACCAACTTTGGCGGATACGGTGGCAGAACCGTGGGCAGCAGCGATATTTTCATGATTACCTCTTACGATTATGATGCGCCGCTGAACGAGTACGGGCGGGTGACGGCCAAGTATGCTGTAGCCAAAACGTTATCCTATGTTGTCCATGCGTTTGGAACATTGCTGATGGAGACGGAGGAAGTGCCAGCAGAGCAGATCAAGGTACGTCATCCACAAGGCGTTTCGGTACGAGGCAGGTCTAAAGGCAGCGAGAAGATATGGTTTCTTGAGAGTCACAAAAATGAGCGGGAGACGGTTCACGTCACGCTGGAGGAAGGCCGGACACTCCCCGTATCTCTGAATCCGGGGCAGATTATTCCGATACTGGACAGGGTGGAGATTGCCCAGAATGTATACCTGACAGGCGGCACGATGATTACGGGCAATGAAGTAGTGCACGGAGAATTGACTCTGTTCATCATTGCGGAAGCGGGGCAGCGTTCAGTCGTGGAACTGGAAACGAACACCTTGAATGTACAGGGCAGCAGCATGCAAGTGCAGGTTGAACGTGATCCGGTGAGGGAAGCCTATCGCTTCGATCTGGTACATTTCCGAGAGCCAGGCATCATTCATCTGGAGGCGAGTGGTGTCCCCATCCGTTTCGTGGTTCTGGACAAGGAAACGATGAATCGCACGTGGAGAATCGATGGAGGTGGAGAGCCAGATCAGCTGCGATATGCTATCGGATTTGACGATATTGATGTCTCTCTTTCCGGCCAGGTCACGGGGATGATCTCTGATCCGAATCGTACGATTATGCTTCTTGGCAGCTGGACGGATGGTGAACGGGCGTTGACTGGACATGAGTTCTTACACGGAGAAGGAAACGATTCACAGAGCGGCATACAGGATGGACATGTTCAGGAGTCATCCGCAGCCATTCAGCATGCGCAGTTCACGACGCCACCAATGCTACCGAAACTGTCGGGTTCCCCTGAGCTGTCTCGTGTGACATTGACAGCGGAACAGCGTGCTTCGAGTGGTCAACCCGAGCATTTTTCCCAATACGGACAGGATTTTGGGTATTTGTTGTACGAGTGCGACTTCGACCGTCCGGAGGATGGAATCACCACGCTCATTCTGCCGGATCTTCAGGACACGGCCAGAATATATGTTAATCGTGTGGAGCAAGCGCTGGTGCGTCAAGTTGGTGCAGCCGGTGTCCAGGTGCAGACGACGAAAGGAAAGAATACACTTCAGGTGCTGGTACAGCATATGGGCAGGCTGAATTTTTCTCCATATTTGGGTGAAAGCAAAGGTCTGGCAGGACCTGTGTATATCGGTGGTTCCGTTCAGGATATCCGCCGGAATTGGCAGACCGAGCATGGGGTGGTTCACCTTGATGAAGTGAATCATCTTCAGGAGGCTCCGCTTCTGAGCAGAAGCTTTACGCTGGATGGCATGGACCGTGCGATTCTCGTTGGAGCGGTGAGCCAAGGGGTGCGCATCAATGGTAAGGATGTGCCGATGGAAGGGTATCAGGACTGGTTTTCGTTCAACACATTGGATCTTTCCATTTACTTACGACCGGGAGAGATCAACACGCTGGAGATGCCTTATCGCAGAACACCCTTGAACCGGTTGGAACTGATCCTTTACCGGAGCGAAGAGGAATTGAAGGATTGGCGCATGGTGGGTACGGATGCCTTGCTGCCGCAACAATGGGAGACGTATGAGGTATCAAATGAATCAGGTGATCTCACTAAAAGTGGGCTGGCTGCTAACTATAGTGGCAATCGTAGTGCCCTTTCTGTGGGTAGCGATTCGCATAGTCAGCCTGTTTGGTACCGCTGGCGCTTCTCCAGATCGGCTGTGCCAGAACAGTACCGAGTGAACCTGATGCTTCGCCTTACTGGGATGAGCAAGGGAACACTTCATCTGAACGGGCACCATCTGGGACGTTACTGGCAGATCGGTCCGCAAGAGGATTACAAAATTCCGGTATCCTGGCTCCAGGATGAGAATGAATTGCTGTTGTTTGATGAGGAAGGCCGGACGCCAGAACGGGTGCGCTTCTTGTATGATAACTTGTCCCAGTATCCATGGGTTGTGGTCGAGTAAATCTTCTTTTTATTGTACCCTGCAAGGGAATTGGGTCTGTTCTAATCAGTCGTGTCCTGTTCTAGCTCGTCGCCTTTATTCTCTTAGCCTCTCTTAGCGGAGACTGCTCGGATGATTGAATCTATAGATTCTGAATCTCCGGGCAGCTCGGCTAAAATGATGGACGACGCGGATCGGTATTGCATTTATTGAAACCGTTTACATAACAGAATGGCGTGTTGTCACATGATCTGTGAGGGGGGGGGGGATGTTTGGCAAAAGAAAGATATTCCTGTCCCACATTTTGGATAAGGAGATGACCCATGTTCACAACGAAAAGATGGAGTACAAGGTTATTCACTACTTGTAAGTCCGGCATGATCATGCTGCTCGTAGCACTGCTTCTATTCATCACGTTATTTCCCAATACAGCCAGAGCAGCAACAAGTGTCTACACGATCTCGATTTTACCAATACGAGCGAATCCAATCTGTATATCTACGAATCCTACAATGCGACGAATTACGGTTTGCTTAAAGGGCCAACCTATACACCCCCGGCCAATCTGATCCGTGATCCCAGCATCATGAAGCATACGGATGGGCTTTATTATGTCGTTTATACTACGAACTGGTCAGGCAATACGATCGGCATCGCATCCAGCCCGGATAAGGTGAACTGGACGTTTGTCCGCAATATTACGCTATCTGCACCCACCACGATTGCACATACCTGGGCACCGGAATGGTTCAAAGACAGCAATGGCAGTCTGAACATCATCGTGTCCATCTCCCCTGGCAACTATGAGAACTTCAAACCTTATGTCATCACGGCGACCAATGCAACGCTGTCTTCCACAACATGGTCTGCTGCCACTGAGCTTGCAGGCATTGCACCCAACTACATCGATACCTTCATCGTTAAGACCGGATCAACCTATCACGCATTTACGAAGAATGAGATCACCAAATATATCGAATATGCTACAGCTACTTCTCTCACCGGACCTTACACGTTCAAAGGAACAGGCGATTGGGCTGGCTGGGGCTCCTGGGTAGAGGGACCTGCGCTCGTCCAGCTGGATAACGGTTCCTGGCGAATCTATTTTGATGCTTATTCCACGCAAAAATATTATTACAGCGACTCTGCCGACGGCTTCCAGACCTGGAGCGCAAAGCAGGAACTTGCCGGTCTGACCGGATTGGTTCGGCACATGACCGTGTTGAAGGAGACAGGACAGCCAGGCGATATTCGAAGGCTGGAATCGTACAATGTGCCCGGCAGCTATATCCGCCATTACTTCCTGGGGTAATGCTCTTACCGAAAACGGGAAAGGGCAAATCGCCCAATATCCTGATCCGTATGACCTGTTTGCACCAAGTCAGACAATATTTTGCCTACTGCACTTGCAAATTTGAAGCCATGACCGGAAAAGCCGCCTGCCAGCCATACATGGTCATGGGCGGGGTGACGGTCGATAATAAAATCTTCATCCGGTGTGAACTCGTATTTGCATACCGCACCACGCTTCAGCTTTCCGGCTGCCAGAGGCATCCGAAGTTCAAGCAACCTCCGCAGATCACCCTCATCCGTTTCATCAGAGCCAAATGGCGCCAGTGAACTGCCAGGTGCCCACTCCTGCCCCGTATCGTGACGTCCAATCTTCAGACCTGACCCGCCAATGCTCGGAAATCCATAATATCCGCCTTCTCTTCCAGCCAGCGTGAAACCGGGAAAGTGATTCTCGGCGAACAATGCCTCTGGAGCATCGAACCATCCCACGGTTTTGCGTACAGCCTGAATGGGAAGGTTCACGAATGGTTTCAGCGCCTGAAACCATGCCCCGGCACTGAGAATGACTTGATTCGCATAATACGTATCGCCAGCAGATGTGACGACTCCAACGGATTCTGCGCTGCACTCGATATGTTCAACACGTGTATGCGTCAACAGAGTCGCACCTAATGCTTCGGCTACCTGACGGAAGGCGAGCACGCAGCGCTCACTGAATAAATACCCTGCATCAGGCTCATACATTCCCTCGTAATGTTCAGGTACTTCAATGCCTGGCCAGCGTTTCATGATCTCGGCGGCACGCAAGGTTTCATACCGAATCCCTGCATCGTCAGCATGGGTTAAACGATTGTGAAAAGAATGGATGTCCGGGTCCACTATATTCAAGACACCCGATGGTACAAGCAATTTGGCCCCGGTCGTATCCTCCAGTTCCTCCCACAGCTCCTGCGCCAGAAGGGCCAAAGCTACATAGTCTGGTCCCCCACTGTATACGTGACGGATAAGCCGGGGTTCTCCGTGATGGCTGCCTTCGGCATGTGGAGGATCAAAGGCATCAATCAGCAACACCTTCAATCCGCTTCGTGACAGATAATACCCCGCGCTCATGCCCATCGATCCGGCTCCAACGATAATGACATCATAGGATTGTGATATGACCATCCCTCCTTTTACTTATTTTCCAGAGCCCAATCGTATACAGGATAATCTAGTCTTCAAATCTACGGCAGTCAATAGAACGGGTTATAGAGAAAGCCGATAAGACAATAGAAAATTTTGATTAAGGATAAAGTTGTATGCATACCAAAATAGTGGTAAAGTTTTGGAACTAAACATTCCGACCTGATTAGTAGGTATTATAACTTAATTCAACGTGTATAACCAAGTAAACCAAGTACACTTGCCCATTAGATCGTGACAGTAGCCATTCCCCTAAACGGAAGGAGCAAAACAATGTTCTCCAATCCCGACTTTCAAGTTTTTGACATCCATGCCCATCTGCCCTATAAACTTCTGCTTTCCTCACATAAAACCCATGAATTGGTGACGCGCTATGGTAAGGAACGCAGTGAGCGAATGCGACTAACCTGGGATTTTCCAGCGGCTGAGGAGGCGGGCGAGGAAGCAGCCAAGCCGTTAATCGAACGGTGGGTAGATGAATTGAACAAATACAATATTGCCGGACTTAACTTTTTGACGGCTCTGGATAATGACAATTTGGCTGAGCAAATATCGATATATCCAGATCGGTTTACCGGTTTCGCCCATCATCCCATTGAAAATGAAGATGCAGCGACTGAACTTCGACGGGCGGTTGATGAGCTGGGGTTGCGGGGATATAAGTTGTTTGGTCCCCTCACTCCAATTCCCTATGACTCTCCTTCACTTGATTCGGTGTGGGAGTTCCTTGCAGAGCGGCGCCTGCCTGTCCTGATTCATTTTGGCATACTTGGTCATGCCGGAGGCATCGTTCATCATCCCAACATCAGTCCGCTCGCCATCTTTAACACGGCCCGAGCCTATCCGGATATTCCGTTCATCATCCCTCATTTTGGCGCAGGTTATTTTCAGGAGCTTCTGCATCTAAGCTGGAGCTGCCCCAATGTTTACATCGACACTTCGGGTTCTAATCAGTGGGTACGCTGGATGCCCTATGAGCTGAACTTGGAGACGTTGTTCCGTAAAACATACGAGCTGCTGGGTCCGGAGCGAATCATCTTTGGGACGGATGCGAGCGGATTTCCACGTGGTTACCCCTATCGTTATTTGCAGGATCAGGTACGGGTATGCCGGGAACTACGCTTCCCAGAAGCCGACATCGAACTCATCTTCGGAAATAACGCAAGACGTTTGTTGAAGCTGCCTGTTGGCAAAGCCGTCGGTTCCACCAATGCGTAAGCCAAGGAAATCAAGAACGTAATAACACTTTTGTTCAAAAAGAGGGGAGAGTGGCTTCACATGACGGGATCCGGTTATCGTTCTTTCAGGCCAAGCAAGACCCTGCGATTTTTAGTTGCAGGCTTACTCTTATTAAGCATTACGGCTTGTTCTGCCAAGCCGTCTGAAGAGTCCGGTTCGGCGGCAGCTACAGCTTCGGGTGATCAGACGCAGCCCGTCACCATTGAATATTGGCAGTACGAGTTTCCAGCCAAGGTTGAACTGATCAATAGTTTAATCCAGGAATTCGAGACTGAACATCCTAACATCAAAGTCAAACAAACCAATTTCCCGTACGACCAATACAATCAAAAGGTTGCCACACTTGTACCCGCCGGAAAAGGACCGGATGTCATCAATCTGTATTATGGCTGGCTGCCCAAATATGTGCAATCCGGTTATTTACAGCCGCTGCCTGAAAGCAGCTTTCCGGGCATCGCCGAGGCATTTTTCCCTTTTGTCGATACCGCCAAATTAAACGGAAGCTATTATGCTCTGCCTACAGGCGTGAGGACCTTAGGGTTGTTTTACAATAAAGATCTGTTCACCAAGGCTGGACTTGATCCCGACAAACCGCCTACAACCTGGGAAGAGCTTGTCTCGGATGCCAAGGCATTAACGGAAACAGACAAAAACGGGCAGTTGGTGACCGAGGGTTTCGCCTGGGAACCGGGTTCCCAGCTTCATCACTGGTTCCGGGACGGATTGTTATATCAGGCGGGAGGCAAAGATACAAGCGAGGATCGTCGGAAAATCCTATGGAATGATACACCCGCAGGGCTTGAAGCATTCAAGTATCTGGTTGATTTTGCGACCGTGCATAAGGTGGGCATTAACGGCTTTTACACCGATGATGCCAATGCTTTCAAAACGGGCCATGCTGCCATTAATGTGGATGGTTCATATCGATTGGGATCGATTAAAAAAGACGCCCCCGATTTGAATTTTGCTGTCGCACCGCTGCCGGGTTATAAAGGGAAATCCACACAGGCCTCATTCTGGGCCAATGCAATTCCAGCTAATGTTACCGGCGAGAAGCTGGAAGCAGCGACAACATTCCTACAATTTTTGATCAGCAAGGGTGTTCAGGAACAATGGGTCGAAAAGGTGGGTGAACTTCCCGCACAGAAAGAAGTGGCGCTTCAGGACAAATATGTGAATGACCCGCTGCTTGGACCGTTTATCTCCCAACTGAATGATGCCAACGCCCACTTTTTCATAGATGAGACGCAGGAGCGTACCTTGTTTGTGAACGCTGTGGATGAGGTGCTGCTTAATCATGTGCCGGAAGAAAAGGCCTTTAATGATCTGGTGTCCAAAACCCAGAAGCTCTATGATGACTACTGGGCGAAACAGGATAAGAAAAAATAAAGCCTGATCAAGGAGGCTGCGCAGCTATGAGGAATACCGGAGTGATCCCCTCGCGGCCGAAACGGCGATTATGGCTCGGATCGGGAATAGGAAGGCTCAATTACAGACATAAACAGCGGTTATTCATTTATGGTGGTTTGTCGATTCCGCTGATCTATTTTGTAGTCATCCGCATCTTGCCCATTCTGTATTCCTTTAACGTGAGCTTTCGCGAATGGGGCATGCTGTCACCGGATAAACCCTTTGTAGGCATCGATAATTATACGACATTGCTAAGAGACCCTCTATTTCTAAAGTCGCTGGTGAACACAGGGATTTACGTCGTTGTTGGTGTGCCTGCACAGTTAATCGCCGGGTTAATCGTCGCTCTGCTTCTCCAGCAAGTGGTAAAGCTGCGCGGATTGTTCAGGACGGCGTACTTTATCCCGTATGTAACCAGTGTAGTGGCGGTAAGCTGGATATTCCGGTGGCTGCTAATGAAGAACGGGATTGTAAATGCCTTATTTATTGAAATGGGTCTTGGACCGCAATCGTTCCTGTATTCGCCCTCACAGGCTATCTTCTGGATTATTGCGGTGATGGTTTGGCAAAATATCGGGTTTCAAATGCTCATTTTCCTGGCGGGTTTGCAAAACATCCCCAAATTGTATTATGATGCGGCTGCCATAGATGGAGCCACGAGCTGGCAGCGCTTTGTTTATATTACAATCCCCCTGCTCAACCCGGTCATGCTGCTCTCCGTCGTTATGGCAAGCATCGGATTTCTGCAATCCTTTACCCAGGTGCTCAATATGACAGGCGGCGGACCGTTAGATTCCACTATATCTGTCGTGCTTCATATATACAATTTGGCTTTCAAAAGTTTTGATATGGGTCTGGCCTCGGCGGCAACCGTCATTCTTTTTGCCATCATATTCATGCTGACACTGGTTCAGCTTAAAGTGCTGGGAGGCCGTTTTCAACAGGATTAAAAGGAAAGGACGGTGCTTCTCAAGCATGAGCAGATCTGCCGCATGGCCCAATACCCGCACAACGCACCGCTGGAAACGTTCCGGGTCAATGATCAGTTATCTATTGCTAACGCTCGGACTTGGGTTAATGGTGTTTCCGTTTCTATGGATGATATCGACGTCGTTCAAGACGCTGGATGAAATCTACTCTTTAAGCCTGATTCCCTCCAAAGTTACATGGGATAACTATGCGGCTATTTTTCAGGGAACCCCATTTCCCCGCTGGATGTTGAACAGCTTATATGTGGCCGTCATTGCCACCGTGAGCGTCTGCGTATTTGATTCGATTACGGGATACATTCTGGCCAAGTTTACGTTCTGGGGAAAGCAGGCAATCTTTGTACTCATCCTGAGTACATTAATGGTGCCGACTGAAATGCTGATTATTCCATGGTATCTTGTATCCAGCAGTTTCAACGGTATGGATACGTACTGGGGTATTCTGTTTCCAGGCTTAATATCCGGGTTTGGCATTTTTTTGATGAAGCAGTTCATGGAATCACTTCCCTCGGAACTACTGGACGCGGCACGAATGGACGGCATGGGAGAATGGGGCATTTTTCTTCGTATTGCTGTTCCGCTGGTCAGGCCAGCGTTTGCCACCCTCTGCATTCTGACATTCCTGGGCAGCTGGAATTCATTCATCTGGCCGCTCATTATTACACAAAGTGAGGAGATGTTTACCATTCCGGTCGGGATGGCGTTCTTTTCAAGCGAGGCCAAGGACAGCAGTAACTGGGTGCAGATTATGACTGGAGCAACACTTTCGGTTCTGCCGTTGATCATTCTCTTTCTGTGCTTCCAGAAGCAGATTATTCGTGGCATCGCCACAACAGGTCTTAAATAAATAAATAAATAAAAGTGTCAAACCTTTCTTTTAATATATAACAAAGCCGGATTCCATCAGGAGTGCCGGCTTTGTGACGCTCTCAATAGTTTCTACTGTAGGGATGGGTGCTAATAAAAGGGACCTTATGTTGTATAAGTAATTTACTTTTGATATGTTATTCAAAAGTGCAACAAATCCTACAAAAGGAAGGGGTTATTTATGTCAGTAGTTATAGCAACAGACGATTTGGAGCTCCCTTGTCCTAACTGCAATAGAGAAAAATATGTGATTACTAATGATAAAAAAGAACCTTGCACGAAATGTGATGGTAAGGGAGTTATACTAACTGCACTTGGGCAAACGTTACTTCACTTTTTCAAAAAACATTCTCAGACATAAAGCTCTCATAGGCAGAGAACTAATGTCGTATCGCAGCAAAAGGACTAGCACAATAGCGAGTCCTTTTTGTTATGCTTCAGCATAATCATGGGATACCATAAGCCTTGGTTACCATGGTCACAAGAAAGCCGGACGATGATCTGGCTTTTTGGTGATGCGTTCTTCCAAACGGTGCATTTTCCATATGGAAATAGGTGATTCGTCCATGGAAGGCAGAACCGACCTTGGATATAATCGGAGACTAAAGCCGCAGCAACGAGGAGGAATACTTCATTGAGAAAAGTGACGAGACATGACGGAACAGAATCGGAGGTAACTTTGCCGGGAACTGCCTTTTACCGTATGCGTGCAGAACAGACCGATAGAGAGTACGAAATCAGAGTTTGGGTGCCGGAGGGCGCCCCGCCAGCTTCCGGATACCCCGTGATCTACCTGCTGGATGCGAATGCGGTGTTTGGTACAATGGTTGAAGCCATGCGCGCACAGTCCTTGCGTCCGGAGAAGACCGGTGTTGTTCCGGCAGTTATAGTTGGCGTGGGGTATACAGCCCGGGAACCCTTTCCACCGGACAGGCACTATGATTTTATGATGTCGGTTCCCAAAGGGGAATTACCCCGGAGGCCGGATGGAGCAGCTTGGCCGGAGCATGGCGGCGCTGAAGCATTCACCCAATTTATCGAGGAACAATTGAAGCCGGATATTGAACGACGCTATGCCATTGACCTGAGCAGACAGTCTGTTGTGGGACACTCGCTGGGCGGGTTATTTGTTTTACAATTATTACTGGATCATCCGGGAACATTCCGAAATTATGTTGCAGGTAGTCCATCTCTTCATTGGAACTTGGCATGGATCGCCCGACAGCAAGAGACGTTTGTTTCCCGTATGACGGATAAACATTCGGAAATTCACGTTTTTCTTGCAGCAGGAGAGCTGGAGGGGAGTCATCCCAGCGGGGTTATTGAACGTTCCCGAGCTTTTACCCAATGGTTGAACCGTACTGATTCAAGGGTAGTCCGAGCTGATTTTATCTGTTTTGAAGATGAAGGTCACGTTTCTGTATTACCTGTGTTTATAGGCAGGGCACTGCGATTTGTATCCAGTGATTGAATGGGTTAGTGGCATCATGAAAGAACTGGTGGATATGAGGGCCTCCGAAAATTTGATATACTGAAAATAGGTATTGAGAATGATTATCAAATGGAGGCCTATAAATAGATGATTTCCCCTTACTTATACTCTAATCAAGAAGTGAATACCTCGTATCCACTCGACAGATTGACCATAAAATTACGTGATGTGGAGAAAATGAAATCCACGTCCGACTGGAACATTCCCCAGCAACATACCTCATCTTATGTGCTTGTCATGGTCACCGGTGGTGAAGCCTTATTGACACTGGATCGGGGTTCTATCCATATCCATGCACAAGGCGTATATTCCTGTGTACCCGAATCCACTTTTGGACTGACCTCTTTCGGAGATGAAGGAGCCGAAGTAACAATTGTGCGGTTTGACCTTTATCAAGAGCTTCATGATGATCCTGACACCCTGCATGTGGTTAAAGATACCCCGATGTTCAGATCTAGCAAGGAGCTGGCCGTATCACCAACCGTTCAGCTTTCATTTATGTGCGAAGAAATACACAATATGTGGCATAGCGGCAGAGCCATGGGGCATTTTCAGGCACATGTACAGTTTCTCCAATTGCTTGCAAGTCTTACGGAAGCATCACCTCCGCTCAAGGAAGATTCCCAGATGTTGATTCAGCGTACCAAAGATTATATTGATGAGCATTCCAATGAGAATCTAACCGTGGAATATCTGGCAGGCATGGCCGGACTGAGTCCGAAATACTATGTGGATCTGTTCAAGCGAAGATATGGAATGAGTACAACCGATTATATCTCTTCACTGCGCATGAACCGGGCAAAGCAGCTGATGGCCGGTACTGAAATGCGTCTGCGAGACATTGCCCATCAGGTTGGATACCAGGACGAATTTTATTTCAGCCGCAAATTCAAAAAAGCCATGGGAATATCGCCTTCGGTATATATGAACAGCCGCCGCCGTAAAATTGCCGCCTATCACATTGCAATTACAGGACATTTACTGGCTCTAAACATGATTCCTTATGCGGCACCACTACACCCAAAATGGACATCGTATTATTATCGAATGTATGGCAAGGACATCCCTGTACATCTGAGTGCCTATCGGATTGACATGGAGTGGCAATCCAAAATTCAGGCTCTGCAAGAGCATCAGCCGGACATGATTATCAGTTACGACTATTTGCGACCTGAGGAGAAAGAAATGCTTGAAGATATTGCGCCCGTTCATTACCTCACGGTCTCGGATCACAACTGGCGTTCACAGCTTCAAACTCTGGCTGAACATCTGGGGGCACAGCAGGATGCCAAGAGTTGGCTGGCAACTTATGATCATAAGGCGGAGCAGGTCAAAATGATGATGCAGCAGAAGCTTGGCCATGAGAAAGCTGTCGTTGTCCGTTTGTTAAAACATCAGTTCACACGTTATTGCTCACCTTCCATGCTGGAAGTGTTATATGGTGATTTGGCAGTTAAGCGAGCACACACCAGTGAAGAAGGGGAAATATATAACGAGCCGATTACGCTGGAACAGTTAAATGAAATGCAGACCGATTGGATATTTCTGATGGTATGTCAGGAGAGTGAGACTTTGTCCTTCTGGGAAGATGTGCAGAAAACATCCTTGTGGCAAAATATAAAGTCCGTTCAGAATAACCGGTTGTTCATTATTACGGCTGATCCATGGCTTGAGAACTCGCCTCTCGCCAACGAACGCATCCTGGATGATCTGATGGATCGCTATCGGTGAAAAATCCATAGAGATTCAGGACAGAGTCCATGGTTCTGTTCTTCATTCTTGTTTATCATTCAATAATGATTATTATTCTCAATTAGAATAATCGAAATTGAAGGGGGATCACCAGAGATGAGAAAGAAATTGGGGTTATGGCTGGTAATGATATGTATGCTCGCTGTATTGGGAGCGTGCGGCAATAAAGAGGACGCGTCAGGAAATGTGGAGAATTCGGCTTCGACCGGAACCACGGCGACGACCAATGAAACGGATACAGCTGAGGCAGCTGAAGGCACACGAACCATTAAATACTTAGATAAAGAGTACACAGTCCCAACAGAGGTTAACCGTATTGTTATTACAGGTTCCATGGAAGCGATGGAGGATGCACTGGTTCTTGATGTACATCCGGTAGGGGCTATTACTTTTGGCGGCGAATTCCCGGAGATGTATGCTTCTATCACGGATCAGGCTGAGTCCATTGGGCAGAAGATTGAGCCTAACTTTGAGACCATTCTGTCCCTGAAACCGGATATTATCCTGGGTTCCACCAAGTTTAAGCCTGAAGTGGCCGAGCAGTTAAGCAAAATTGCGCCATTTATTCAGGTGTCCCATATTGCAACGGATTGGGAGTCTAACCTGAATCTGCTGGCTGAGCTGACAGGCAAGCAGGAACAGGCCAAACAGGAGATTGAACAGTATAAGGCTGCTCTGACTATTGCTCAAGCTGAACTGGGAGACAAACTGGAAAACAAAAAAGTTCTGGCCGTACGTATCCGTAACGGACAAATGTATGTGTATCCTGAGTCTGTCTTTGTGAATCCGATTCTGTATGGAGACCTTGGATTCCAGGCTCCGGCCGAGATCCAGGCAGCAAAAGCACAGGAAGCACTTTCGGTGGAGAAGTTTGCAGAGATGAACCCGGATTATGTGTTTGTACAATTTGAGACATCTGAGAACTCCGACACCCCGAATGCTCTGACGGATCTGCAGAACAACCCGATTATCCAGAAGACAACTGCGCTGAAGGAAAATCACGCTTTTGTAAATGTCATTGATCCATTGGCTGAGGGTGGGCCGGCATGGAGCCGTATTGAATTTCTGAAGGCAGCCGTTGAGCAATTATCCAAATAATTAGAGCAAGGCGTGTATACTCCTATGCAAAAGAGAAGATTGAATCCGGTGGTGCTGTTCGCAGCAGCACCTCTGTTCATTGCTGTAACTATTCTGGCTTCCGTCATGTACGGAGCCAAGAGTATTGACGTTTCGACCATTACGGCAGCCATTTTTCATTTTGATACAGACAGCATCGATCATCAGATTATCGTATCATCCCGGCTCCCGCGTGTTATTGGCGCTCTGTTGATCGGGGCTTTTCTGGCGGTGTCAGGTGCGCTCATGCAGGGCATGACAAGAAATTATCTTGCATCCCCTTCCATTATGGGGGTATCCGATGGATCGGTAGTGGTCATCACCTTATGTATGGTATTTATGCCGAATACGTCATCGCTTGGTCTTATATTTTACTCTTTGGCGGGATCTGCACTTGGAGCAGGACTGGTATTTTTCATCGCCTGGTTATTGCCGGGTGGCATGTCGCCTGTTCGGCTTGCCATTCTGGGTACAATTATCGGTACATTCCTCGGCGGTGTATCTCAGGCGGTGGCTACCTATTATCAGGTGTCCCAAACGATCAGTTTCTGGTATAACGCCAGATTGCATCAGATGGACCCGGGCATGATCAAGCTGATTATTCCATTTGCCATCGTGGGCTTGGCGTTAGCCCTTATCCTTTCGAAATCCATCACTATTCTATCAATGGGTGATGATGTTGCAACAAGTCTGGGGCAGCGTACGGGATGGGTTAAGGCTTTATCCATTTTGAGTGTGGTCATCCTGACGGGAATATCCGTGGCTTTAGCGGGCAAAATCGCTTTTGTCGGTTTGTTGGTTCCGCATATTGCTCGATTCCTCTTCGGGGTGGATTACCGCTGGATTATTCCGTGTTCTGCTCTGCTGGGCGGTTTCTTTTTGGCCTGGTGTGACATTCTAAGCCGTTTCATTAACTCTCCGTTTGAAACGCCAATCGGAGTGGTCACCGCCTTGTTCGGCGTTCCCTTCTTCCTTTATCTGATCAAAACCAAAGGAGGGGGAAAACATGCCTGAACCTAAGCGGGGAAGATTATGGGCGGTTTTTTTCATAAGTGCAGTAATCATCGCAACAGCCGTTTATATCAGTCTGACCAACGGTGCCTTTGATATATCCGTGATGGATGTCGTCAAAACGTTATTGCGGCTGGACCCTGTCCATGAGCATGATCTGGTCATTTTTGATTTCAGACTGCCGCGTATAGTCATTGCACTACTTCTTGGCCTGGGACTTGGGATTGCCGGAGCTGTGATTCAGGGCATCGCGCGCAATCCGCTGGCGGATCCCGGCATGCTTGGCATTAATGCAGGTGCGGGAACGGCATGGTGCTGTTTATGCTTCTGTTTCAGGGGTCCATAACAGGTACAGGATGGTTATCCATTATGGCGATGCCGCTGTTTGGCCTGGTGGGTGGATTAACCGCTGTCGTTCTCATCTTGTGGTTTGCACAGGAGCGCGGGCAATTGGATTCCCAAAGGCTCATTCTGGTGGGGATTGCCATTGGCTCGGGATTTAGTGCAATTACGCTCTATCTTTCCCTGAAGATGAACCCCTCCGATTTTGAGATGGCAACGGTATGGCTGACAGGCAGCATCTATAATGCCAACTGGCGATACATATCGGCAATGATTCCATGGCTGGTCCTGCTGATTCCGTTGCTGTGGGCTAAATCCCGTGTACTGGATGTAATGCAATTGCAAGAGGCCAGCAGCATGGGACTCGGTGTGGATGTTCATCGGGAGAGAAAAATATTGTTGCTGGGCAGTGTTGGGATCGTCAGTGCCTGTGTTGCTGTGTCCGGAAGTATCGGATTTGTTGGGTTAATTGCGCCTCATATTGCCCGGCGGCTGGTAGGGCTTCATCATAAACGGGTCATTCCGGTATCCGGGTTGGTCGGCATGGCGATGGTTGTTGTAGGGGATTTGATCGGCAAAACGGTATTTGCCCCGGCAGAACTGCCTGTGGGCATCGTCATCTCCATCATTGGCGTTCCTTATTTCATCTTTTTGCTGCTCAAAAACCGGATGTAACAAGCTAGATTTGAAACAGGAGGGAAGGGTTCCATACATGAGTAAATGGGTACAGGAGTCCGTTAATGGCTGGACGCTCCATCTGCTGCTTCCGCCATCTTACACGGAGGGAGATCGTCATTACCCGGTCGTTTATATTCAGGATGGAGGTGCGGTAGCCAAAGCCTGCAGCAATCTGCTGGATCATTCCTTTCGCTCCGGCAAACTGCCTGAATTGATTTTGGTCGGTATTGAACCTCACAATCGCAACGATGATTATACACCATGGACTGTACCGGCGCTGAATGCATTTTTTTCGGCGTTTGGCGGCCAGGGAGGCATATATCTGAAGGCGATCACCGAGCAGCTGAAACCGTATGTGGACTCGTCTTACCGTACTCTTGCAAATGCAGAGAATACAGGTATACTCGGCTGTTCGCTCGGCGGGCTGATCTCTCTGTTTGCGGCGATGGAGTTCCCTCATGTGTTTGGGAAGGTTGGGGCGTTATCGGCCTCTATGTGGTATGAAGGATTCCTCGATTATATGAGTGACTATGCCTGGGCTGAACGCCGCGGGTTGAAGCTGTATATGTACGTTGGGAGTCTGGAGGGCGTGTACAAGGCTAATGCTCAAGCACAAATGCTGGGAAATACACGTTCTGCGTGTCGCATGATTTTGGCCCAAGGTTATCCTGCCGAGCGGCTGAATTACGTGGAGGAAGAGGGTGGGACGCATGACCTTTTGTTTTTTGCCAAACATCTGCCCGAAGCATTATCCTGGTTGTATCAGTGAGCATATGGCTTAAGGCAGTTCTCACTCTGTTTCGATATCGTCACAACTCAGCTTGTCCTTCCGAATTGGCACATGCTATATTGGGGAGATGTGAGGAGATGAGGATATGAAGCTGGTGTCCTGGAATGTGAATGGATTGCGGGCATGTGTTACCAAAGGATTCATGGATTATTATAACGAGAGTCAGGCCGATATTTTCTGTGTGCAGGAAACCAAGCTGCAGGCAGGACAGATCGAGATGGATCTGGGAGAAGACGTATATCAATACTGGAATTATGCTGTCAAAAAAGGATACTCCGGCACAGCCGTATTTACCCGGATCAAACCTCTATCTGTCTGGTACGGAATCGAGGAAGACAGTGAACCGGAAGGCCGGATGATTACGCTGGAGTTTGATCATTTTTATCTAATCAACGTATATACGCCCAACGCGAAGCGGGATCTGACCCGGCTTCCTTACCGTCTGGAATGGGAGGATCGGTTCAGGGGTTATATCCTGCAATTGGAGCAGACCAAGCCGGTTATCGTATGTGGTGACCTGAATGTAGCCCATCAGGAGATCGACCTGAAGAATCCGAAGCCGAATCTGGGCAACTCGGGATTCACGCTGGAAGAGCGAGGCAAGATGACCGACCTGCTGGCTGCCGGATATGTGGATAGCTTCCGCCATCTGTACCCGGATCGTACGGATGTGTACAGTTGGTGGTCGTACATGCCCAAGGTCAGGGAACGGAATGTGGGCTGGCGCATTGACTACTTCCTTGTGTCCAATCAACTGGCTCCGAAGGTATCCGATGCGCATATTGACTGTCATGTCATGGGCAGTGACCATTGTCCGGTGGGACTTACGTTGCAGCTGTAGATTGCAGAGGGTATATTAGTTTTTTTAAAAATTGAATATCATCATACCGCAGGTTTCCGTTATCGGAGATCTGCGGTTACTTTACGTTGTCTGGACGGTTGTCTTCCCTTTGGTACAGGTCTCAATGGTATTTTTCATGCTAGAGGTAGAGGAACAGAACTAGACTTAGGTTGGGGAAAGAACTGGACCCGGGATTGTTCCGTTTCTGCTCTTACTTGGGTAGGATTGAAGAATACATATAGAAGATGATGCGGGTAAGGGGTAGAGAGTGATGAATAAGGGGTTACGGAGAGGATTAAAGGGGCTGGGAGGCCTGATGCTTGCAACGGGACTTCTGCTGCTGGCAGGTACTGCATACGAGGCGTATCAGTCAACACAGGACATGAAATCCTATGCTGCACCGGGCAAGATGTATGAGGTGAGCGGACGCAACATGCATCTCTATACTACGGGAAGAGGAAATGCGACAGTCGTTCTCGCTTCAGGCTGGGGGACGCCGAATCCTTATGTTGATTTCAGCCCACTGTATAACAAGTTGAAGTCCCAGGTGAAAATTGCGGTGTATGATCGGTTCGGTTACGGGTATAGCGATTATACGGATCGGCCGCGTGATATCGATACCATGACGGAGGAAATCCATCAATTGCTGCGAGTATCCGGCCAACGTCCGCCATATATCATGGTAGGTCATTCTCTAGGATCGCTGGAGAGCGTGCGATTCGCACAAATGTATCCCGATGAGGTAGCGGGCATGGTCATGATCGATGGAGGAAGTCCCGAATATTACAGCACTGTGGATATGGAGCAACCGGATTGGTATTTCGATTCAGCCCGTTTTCTGGTGAAAACAGGAATTGTGCGTACATTGCTGCACTCGGATCGGATAACGAAATCTTTGGTCGTTAACCCGGATCTCGTCACGGAATCGATGAGAAAGGCTGCCACCATTTCCACCCTCAAGCATGCTTACAATGACAACGTGATTGGAGAGATGCGCAATTGCAAGATGAATGCAGCCCATATCCTGGAGCAAAAAAAGGAATTCTCCTTTCCGCTGACCATTCTGACGGCGGGTTCAGAGAAACCGAGCGAAGGCAGCCGGGCATGGCAGGCAGATCAAGCCGATTATGCTTCATGGTCCAGTCAAGGGACACAGGTCACTGTGGCACATGCCAAACATGATATTCATAACAGTCAGCCGGATATTGTAGCCAATGAAATTTTGAAGTTGGTGAAGCGGTCCGGTGAATTGTGAAGAACATAATCCAGCAAAATACAGCAAACAGGATGAGGAGGGCAGAATGGATGAAAAAGCTCAGAACCGCATCAAGATTTCTTTCCATACTCCTGGCGAGTTGTCTGTTGTCTCTGACGGTATTGTCTGTTTCCGTCTTGTTTGCTACCTCTTCCGTGGATGCTATACCTTTTCTCCATTCCGTTGGACATGATTAGAATAAAAGGAATATATCAGGCCTTGCTGCTCTGCATGCAAGGTATTTTTATTTCAAACTGGAAACCTGACAATTTACATGTTATGTTATATCATTATACTAGATAAAGTAGGCAACTATAGATGAAGACAGGAGAGGATTGAACATGGTCAAAGTTGGTATCGTAGGTTACGGAAATCTGGGCAAAGGTGTAGAGAAAGCGATTACTCAAAACCCGGATATGGAGCTTGTTGCTGTATTTACACGTCGTAACCCGGAGCAAATGGTTGCAGAAGGTACAGAGGTTCGTTTCGAGCATATCTCTGCTGCTGAGCAATACATAGGCAAAATTGATGTAATGATTCTGTGTGGGGGTTCGGCGACTGATCTTCCGGAGCAAACACCAGCAATTGCAAAATGGTTTAATACGGTGGATAGCTTCGATACACATGCCAAAATCCCTGAATTCTATAAAGAAGTTAACGCTGCGGCAGAGCAAGGTGGCCACGTAAGCGTCATTTCCACAGGTTGGGACCCGGGCTTGTTCTCCATGAACCGACTGCTTGCCCAATCGATCCTGCCAGAAGGTAAAGAGTACACATTCTGGGGTAAAGGGGTCAGCCAAGGTCACTCGGATGCCATCCGTCGTGTTCCAGGCGTTAAGGCTGGTGTGCAGTACACTGTACCTGTTGAAGAAGTAATCAACAGCATTCGTGCAGGGGAGACACCAGAGTTGTCCACACGTGAGAAGCATCTTCGTCAATGTTATGTGGTGGCAGAAGCTGGTGCGAACCAAGACGAGATTCGTGAAACGATTGTATCCATGCCGAACTATTTCTCCGATTACGATACAACGGTAACGTTCATTACGGAAGAGCAATTGAAGGCTGAGCATGAAGGCATGCCACACGGTGGGTTTGTCATTCGCAGTGGAGTTACAGGCGCAGGCCAGAAACAAATTATTGAGTTTGGTCTGAAGCTCGACAGCAATCCTGAATTTACTGCAAGTGTACTGGTGGCTTATGCAAGAGCCGCGCAACGTTTGAGTCTGGAAGGACATAAAGGGGCCAAGACGGTATTTGATATTCCACTCGGACACCTGTCTCCTAAATCGGCTGAGGACCTGCGTCGCGACTTGCTGTAGTCCGTTAATTCATTACCGAAGTTATAAGGCTTGATTATTGATATCTAAAATGTAATGCAACACAAACAGCTCGTCCTTCTAAATAGAGGGACGAGCTGTTTGTTGTATAGACGGAATTAGTGCATATTTAATGCATATACATGGGTACTCAATTCATACGGGGATAGTCTTCCCTACAGCCAGTGTCCAGGAATGTTTAAATGACCGGACAACTTGGTAGCAGCGCTACCTTTTGCCGAGTTGAGCTGGGATTGTGTCAGAAAGATGCTGCCTCTGAGATCCGCCCCACTCAGATCCGCATCCCGCAAATCGGCGCCGATCAAATCGGTGCTTCTCATATCTGCGTTTCGTAGGTTTGCCGCAATCATTAAGGCACCTCTGAAGCTCGCTCCCCGAAGGTCGGCCCCTTTTAGATTGGCACCCAGAAAATCTCTTCCGGTACGCTTTTTGGTCTTCGATGTGGATGGACTCTTATCTGAAGCCGTGGCTTTCGCTCGCACTATTTCGCTTGCCTGTACAAGCAGTTCGTTCACCACCGCCCGATGTGCGGGAATATCCAGATGTAATATGGCGGATGGCTCCAGGTCGGTTAGTCGTTCCGTTTCCCGGTATACGTTCTGCAAAGCCAAATGGATGGATGATGTTTCCGGCAGCTGTAGCATTTCATTAACATAGCTCATCATCTCATGAAGCTGCTTCATGATAGGTAAACAATCGAACATCTCAGCAGCAGATTCGGGATGATCACGCCAATCCTTGCCTCCATATGTAACTTGTGATAGTTTCTGACCTGCCCCAAAACAGTCGTATACCGTGCATCCCTTAAAGCCCTTCTGTCGCAGCTGTGTATGGATGCCACAGCGGTTATCAGTACGGAGATTGGGGCAGGGGGTGCCACTGGATTTATCAAAAGCAAAGTCAGATGACTTGCCATACGGCAAGGCGACACAGCATAGACCAAAACATTGCTCGCAGTCTGCACTTAAATGAAGGGCAGCCTGGTTGCTGCTGAATGTTTGGTTAGACATTTTTGCACACTTCCTTTAATTAAAAAACTTGCTATTTTAAGGTCATTACAACTTTACCATCACACTGGAATTCGATCAATTCCTATACTAATGTGCCGGGAACAACTCATCGGGTCGAAATGATCATAATGCTAAATTGAATCCATAGATAATAGGAATATAAATAAACCGCCTCCCGTGATGGAAGGCGGTTAAATTTAGTTAGTTAGCAACTGTAACACAATTAGACGATACCTTGCGCAAGCATAGCATCTGCCACCTTCAGGAAGCCAGCGATGTTCGCTCCGGCAAGCAGGTTTCCTGCACAGCCATACTCATCCGCTGCCTGAACACAGCTGGTATAAATGTTAGACATAATGTCATGCAGCTTGGCGTCCACTTCTTCAAATGACCAGGACAACCGCATGCTGTTCTGCGACATTTCAAGTGCGGACACGGCAACACCGCCAGCGTTAGCTGCTTTGGCTGGTCCAAACAGAACGCCTTCTTTATGGAACACATCAATCGCAGCCAGCGTGGAAGGCATATTCGCTCCTTCACCGATCGCTTTAACTCCGCCTTGCACGAGCAATGCAGCAGCCTGTTCGTCGATTTCGTTTTGCGTTGCACAAGGCAGCGCGATATCACAAGGGATAGACCAGATGCCTTCACAGCCTTCGGTATACACGGCATGTGGATGCTCTTTGACATATTCGCTGATCCGCAGACGATCAACCTCTTTTAATCTTTTTACGGTATCCAGATTGATTCCTTGAGCATCATAGATGTAACCACCGGAGTCACTACACGCCACAACATTAGCTCCAAGCTCCTGAGCCTTCTGAATAGCATAGATGGATACATTACCTGAACCCGAGACAACAACCGTGCTGTCCTTGAAGCTCAGTCCTTTGGATGCCAGCATTTCCTTCACAAAGTACACGCATCCGAATCCGGTAGCTTCCTTACGTGCAAGACTTCCTCCGTATAGGAGCCCTTTACCTGTAAGTACGCCGGCTTCATGTCCACCGCTGATACGTTTGTACTGTCCGAACATATAACCGATTTCCCGTGCACCTACACCGATGTCGCCTGCAGGTACGTCCGCATCGGAACCGATATATTTGTACAGTTCAGTCATGAAGCTTTGAGTGAAACGCATGACTTCCAGATCTGATTTTCCTTTTGGATCGAAGTCGGAACCACCTTTACCACCGCCGATTGGCAGGCCAGTCAGGGCATTTTTGAAAATTTGTTCGAACCCAAGGAACTTAACAATTCCCGAGTAAACGGAAGGATGGAAGCGAAGTCCGCCTTTGTACGGACCAATTGCGCTGTTGAATTGAACACGGAATCCCCGGTTTACTTGTACCTTACCTTGATCATCTACCCAAGGCACGCGGAATGTAATAACACGTTCTGGCTCAACAAGCTGTTCAAGCAAGCCATTCTCCCGATATTTCGGGTGAGCTGCAATGACAGGAATAAGCGAGTCCAGGATCTCTTTGACAGCCTGATGGAATTCACTTTCCTGTGGATTTCTGGCGATAACTGATTCGTAAACGGAATGAACATACTCTGCGGCAGATACTTGAGTTGAATCTTTAGTTATAGTCGACACTTTTTCAATGCACTCCTTTATTGTGCTAAAGTCTTGGGATGGCTATTTGTATAAATTGCATAAAAGTTTGTAGTTAAATATACAGGAAACAAAATAAAAATACGAGATGAAAACCCATAAAATGTTTTTTATGACGTTATTAAAATCTTCTATGGATCTGTCATATGATGTAAAGGTTAAGTTTGGAAGCTGTATGGACGCCTTTTTAACGTTATACAACGCAAAGTTAACGGAATAGCTGGATTAAAAAATTAGTTTTGGTAAGATGGTAGTAAGACCGCGGTATCCGTGGTTTTTTTATCTATATGAAGGAGGAGAACAACATGATGAAGAAAAACATGCGAATCAACATGGAGAACAGGGCTTGTATAGGAGGTGAGATCTATTATGAACCATAGGTCCTCCTTTCAAAACTGTAGAGAAATGCTGGTGAACCAGCTCATTATATTCGGTGAAGAGAAAAGAACATTTCTCGACGCCTATTTTGACGTACGTGATCCGGAACGCTTGCAGATGGAACGGCTGCTTGCGAACTATACGACGTGTGTGGAGAAGCTCCTCCTGGGTTCGGATGAAGCTCTGGACTCGGTGGTACTTATCGGTAGCTTGATCCGGTTTGAATACGCTGATTTTCACACATCGGATTCATTCACCATTGGTATGCCGGATGACGCGGACCCGGATGCGGGGCGTATTTCCTTCCTCTCCCCTGTGGGCCGGCAATTACTGCTTGGACTTAAGGGAGAAGTGAGGTCCATTAATATACCAGCTGGCTCCATGCGGGTACGTATTACGGATATTACGTTGAACAATGAATCCTTGAACCGGATGTCTACTGGGGGTGCAGATCATGCACTTTAAAGAGACGGATTTGCCGGGAATTGGACGCAAATACTGGCTGCACACACGCAGCGGTGAGCATTTGGTCATCGTCATCCATAATGATGAGCGACGTGACCTGTTTCACATGGAGTCAGGTGATTCGCCTGAAGAACTGGGAGACATGGTGTCACTGGTCACACTGGATGATGATGAGGCACGTGCGGTAGCGGCTATTGTTGGCGGCATGACGTACAAACCAACGTTTCAGGATGAGCGTGAAGTGATGCTGGAGGGGCTGTTAATTGAATGGCTCCGTATTGAACCGCATTCAGAGAGCATAGGAAGAACGATCGGAGAACTGAATATTCGCCAGGCAACAGGTGCGGTTATTCTGGCTGTGGTCGAGAAGAACAGGACGAAGCAGTTTAATCCGGGTCCGGACTATACCTTTACTGCGGGGGCTACGGTTGTTGTCGCTGGGGAACGGGATCAGATCAAACTGTTAAAACGGTTGTTATCCAATGGACGGCTCTAGCCTATGGATATGCTCATATTCGAAGTGGGAATTGCCGTTGCGCTGATTACACTTACGGGGCTAATATCTGCACGATTACGATTTTCAGTCATACCTTTCTATATCCTGATTGGCATGGCTGTTGGACCGCATGCACCACAGATTGGCATTGTGGATCTGCGTTTTATCGAAAGCTCGTCATTTATTGAATTTATGGGCAGGCTGGGCATTCTGTTTTTACTTTTTTATCTGGGGCTTGAATTCTCGGTTTCCCGTCTGCTGAAATCGGGCAAAGCCATTCTGACCGGAGGCATGTTCTACGTTGGACTAAATTTTGCTTCCGGTCTGCTGCTGGGCTGGTTTATGGAGCTGCCACTCAAGGAAACGTTGGTTGTCTGTGGCATTATGACGAGTTCTTCCACAGCTATTGTGGCTAAAGTACTCGTCGATTTGAAGCGCACGGCGAACCCCGAGACGGAGATTATTATGGGCATGATCATGTTTGATGATCTGTTCATCGCCATTCATATCTCGATCCTGACGGGGCTTGTACTGAGTGGGGCTACCTCATTCCTCAGCGTCTTTCTTGTATCCCTGTCTGCGCTGCTGTTCATTGTACTATTTCTGATTATAGGCAGGAAATGCATCAAGTATATCGATAAAGCACTCAACATCAAATCATCGGAGTTATTTCTGCTCACGGTTATGACACTGCTCTTTCTGGTGGCGGGTTTCTCGGAAACCTTACATGTGGCCGAGGCGATTGGGGCTTTGATGATGGGGCTGGTTCTTGGGGAATCGAGACATGCCAGCCGAATTGAGCATCAGATCATGCCGTTTAAAGATTTCTTTGGTGCCATCTTCTTTTTCAGCTTTGGCCTGACCATTGAACCATCATCCCTCGGCGGTGCCGTCGGAATGACGATCATTGCGGTGGTTCTGACGATTGCCAGCAACTACGGAGCAGGAATGATCGCTGGAAGACTGGCAGGGATGACTCCCAAGGCTTCTCTTAATGTGGGTTTCACGCTGGTGTCCCGGGGAGAGTTCTCCATCATTATGGCGAACATCGGCAAGGCCGGAGGTCTGATGGCATCCATTCAGTCTTTTGCCGTGTTATATGTGTTGATTCTGGCAGTGCTTGGCCCGATTCTGACTAAAGAATCGCCCTGGATTTACGCTCAATATGCTCGCTTGAGGAAAAGAATGAAACGAAAGGAGACGGGATGACACCTTGTAATCTGTTGCTGCACTTATGAAGTTGAAGCTCGAAGTGAGCAAAGGGATGCACAGGGCTCAACCTGGAGAAACTGGACTATAATCATTGAAGATTGTTATATAAAGAAATATGCTCAAAAGTATGCTTAATGAAAAGCCGTGCAATGCACGGCTTTTTTTGGTTATATATCAAGCCTTCTTTTGGAAGAATTCAGGTTAGGGGAACATGGATTCGAATGTTCTTGATATGAACCGCGACTCCGCCCACTTGAATTTCTGTAATTTCCTTGGAAATGCCCAGCGTTAATCTGGCTCGGATCTCCGAGGGACGGTTCATGGTGTATCCTTGTCTAATCGTATAGATTGTATCATTGGGATCTGAAAGTTGGTTGTATTTATGTAAATAACAGAGTAAAGCACCGTTAGATGTACCTGTTGCGCTCTCTTCCGGAATATCGTAAAGGGGAGCAAAATTCCGGCATTCTGCCAGAGCGACCTCTGCATCTGGTTCGAGTGCAAACACGTGATAACCTACGACATGGTTAGCTTTGCTAATTTCAGCGATAAGCTGAAAGTCAGGAATGATTTTTGGCAGAACATCAACATGTTTAACCGCAATCAAGATATCACGTAATCCGGTAGACACGATCTGCACAGGTAATTCGGCGTGCAAATCCTCTGTAGGAATACCCAGAGAATCCGCAATTTTTTGTCGGTCAACAATCTCTCCAAACTCTGGTAGCGCCTGAGACAGATAGACTTCACCATTATTCTGGACAACCACTTCAAGTATTCCGGCGAGTGTCTCCAGTGTGTACATACCTACCTCAACGATATGCTGTGCTTTCATTAAATAAAACAAAGCAATCGTTGCATGCCCGCATAGATCAACTTCATCATTAGGGGTGAAGTAACGTACTTTGAAATCTGCCTGATCCGATGGCATAACAAATGCCGTCTCTGAAAATCCAACTTGTCTGGCAATCTCCTGCATCTGGGATTCGGATAAGTGTCCTGCTTGTAAAACAACTCCTGCAGGGTTTCCGCCTAGAGGCTTATCGGAAAATGCATGTAACGTACTTACTTCAATGTCCACAATGCTACCTCGCTTGTTCGGTTATTTAGGTTCAACAGTTCTACATTATATCATGGTTCCTGATCAGGATTGTGACCCCAAACCTGCTGCGAATTCGTGAATATAGGTCAAGTGCACGTTCGGGAAGGGTAATGAAGAAGGAGAGCATAACGATAATCCTATGGAAAGGCTGGTATCTCTAATGAAAGCCATTGTGATTGAAGAGTTCGGTGGAGCAGAACAATTGAAGGAAAAGGAAATGACCAAGCCGACAGGTGGAGTGAATCAGGTGCTGATCCGCATTCGTGCTACTTCTGTGAACCCGGTAGATTTCAAAATCAGACAAGGCCATATGAAAGAGGCGGCGGATTCTTTCCCACTCATATTGGGCGGGGATGTCGCCGGTACGGTAGAAGAAGCGGGTTCGAATGTGGCCAGGTTCAGAGCGGGAGATCGCGTATTTGCCCGTCCTCGCCATTTCGGGACCTATGCAGAATATGTGGCTGTGGATGCAGACATTATTGCCCGTATTCCGGAAAATCTGAGCTTCGAGGAAGCAGCTGCCATACCATTAGCAGCCATGACGGCCTGGCAGGCACTTGTTGACCATGGACGGCTTGCCAAAGGACAGAAGGTTCTCATTCACGCGGGAGCAGGTGGTGTAGGAACCTTTGCCATTCAGATTGCCAAACATCTTGGCGCTGAAGTGGCTTCCACCGCAAGTGAATCGAATGAGAAATTGCTCCGTTCGCTGGGTGTGGATCATTTTATCAATTATAAAAAAGAAGACTTCTCGGAGATTCTCTCCGGGTATGATGTCGTGCTGGACACGATGGGTGGCGATATTCAGCGTGACAGCTTCAAGGTATTAAAGCCGGGTGGACATCTGGTATCGCTTGTGGAACAACCGGATGAAACGCTGGCTAAGAAAGCAGATGTAACGGCCAACGTGTTCATGATGGAACCCAAAGGGGACCAACTTGATCAGTTGGCTGAGCTCGCTGCTGAGGGCAAGCTGAGACCCATCATTGATGAGACATACCCCTTAAGTGAACAAGGACTGCGTGATGCGCACGAAAAAAGCGAAACCCATCATACACGCGGGAAACTGGTCATTCGAGTAGAATAGATGAGGATTAACGTTGAATGTTTAAGTTAGATTTTTGTTCTGACGTACACCTCCTAAAATTGACATTGGACATACCCATATGGGGAACCGGTGAGATTTTAGGAGGTGTATTTTTTATGCGGAAAGAGAGCACACGAATAATATAATTTGAAAGAATGGAATATTACGGTATATACTTGATGTAAGTATTGAAAAAGGAATGAGAACGATGTAGTCTTTGAAGACTTAGATCCCAAGGCCAGATCTCCGTGAGGTAGGAGTAAATAAACCTTAGGAGGATCTATAATGAAAAATAATATTTGGACAGGTCATAAAGTTAGATTACGTGCAATTCTCCCAACTGATTGGGATAAGTTCCACAATAATGATTCTGATTCTGACTGTGCTAGACTTTGCGATGTAATAAATTTCCCGAGATCGGAAGAGGGTACAAAGGCTTGGGCTGAACACCAGGCATCCCATGGTCCTGATGGGGATAAAATTATGCTCGCAGTCGAGACTTTAGATGGAGTATTAGTGGGAAGTATAAGTTCGAATAACTGTGATACCCGAAATGGAACTTTTACGTACGGTGTTGCTATCTTCAGAGAATTCTGGCGCAATGGTTATGCTTCAGAAGCTGTAAAAATATTGTTGCGATATTACTTTGAGGAGTTACGCTATCAGAAAGTTACCGCACATGTTTATGCTTTTAATGAAGGTTCACTAGAACTTCATGAGCGTCTTGGATTTGTCCAAGAAGGGAAACTCAGAAATATGGTATTCACTAATGGACAGCATTACGATGAATATCTCTATGGTTTGACTAAAAGTGAATACTCGAAAATGAAGATATGAGAGTAGGCTACCCTAGTGGTAGCCTTTTTTCAAATAACGGGAAACGATAAATTAAATCTGAGGCGGATGTAGGCTGAATCTCAGAACATGACCTTCTATTAGGTGTCTTGGAACTGGGTCTTGAATAAGATAAATATCCCGAAATTTTCCTGGATCGGTTTAAGCTAACCGTTACTTTAAAAAAGGTTTACAGGTAGACAATCTGATATTGAAATACAATAAGGAGGTTATCTGATGGTTGATGTTTTTGCTGTATCAGACATTATTGTTAAACATATTAAGACTCATTACCCTCAAGATGTTGCAATTGTCGGCTATTACGGATCATATTTGCAGGGGCGAGCAACTGAACGTTCGGATTTGGATTTCTTCTTTATTCCAGCAACGGCCAGGGGTAGAGAAGTGGAGTGCCAGTTTATGATCGACGGTATCAGTTTTGATTTCTGGCCCATCGGATGGGATCGTGCTGAAAGAATGGCAACATCTGAAGAATGGAATACGACGATTATAGCAGACTGTGAATTGTTATATGTCCGATCAGATGATGATCTGGTCAGATTCATGGAACTTCGCGAAACAATATCGAACATGGGAAGTAAATCCAGAACATCGGATATGATCAGCAAAGCTGAATCCGTATTAAAGGAATGTTTGATCAGCATAGCTAAAATGCGTCTTTCCAAAAATGCCAAGGATCTTTCCTATTGTCGAACCCAGGCTCAAGAGATTACGGGAAACATTTTCATGTCGCTTGGCTTTTTGAACCAAATTTACTATAAGCGCAGTTGGGGTCACTATCGTGAGCAAGTTAGAAATCTCCCCATTAAACCGGATCAACTGGACCCATACCTTGATACCATTATGTTCAGCCTTTCTCCAGATGAAATAATATCAGCGTGCGAGAAGCTGACAGCGGATACACTTTGTCTCATATCGGAGCGACAAAACAGCCAAGAAGATCTTCGCTCTTATAAAGAGCAACTGCGGGGGTACTACGAAGAGGAAAAAGGTATGATGAATAAACTGTTAACCGCTTGTGAAAAAGGCCATTACGAAACAGCTTTCTTCGTTGCTATTGGGGTGCAAGACGGATTATCCCGAATATTGTACGCGGCAGAAAAGGGACGCTGGCCTGGTATTATTGACATGGGTGAGCATCGCGAATTTTACGTTAATTATGGGTATCCAGATCTGGTTGCACTGTTGAATCCAAACGATTTTGAACCGTTGCGATTAGCCGTCCTGCAGCTTATAGATCAGTTGGAGAATCAGCTCAAAAGAGAAGGTGTATCTATCAACCAGTTCGACTCTGTTGCTGAGTTCGAATTATTTTACATAAACAGAGTTTGAGGACAGGGAATAATGAGGCGGAATGAATTCCAAAATAGATAATAAGAAGGCAAGTCTGTGTTTAATTATTATCAAATTTAAAAACTTTACTGACGGAAGGTGTCAGTAAAGTTTTTTTATAATAGGGGTATCAAATAGAAGGGGAGTGCATTATGCATACCAAAAAAGTGTATCTTTATGTATTTAATACGATGTCAGACTGGGAGGTAGGTTATTTAATTGCTGAACTAAACTCGGGAAGGTATTTTAGAAAAGGGCTGCCGCCGATAGAAGTGGTTACCGTGGGAGTTGATAAAAGTCAAGTGACTACCATGGGAGGGATGGACATACTGCCTCGCATTTCAGTTGATGAGTGTATGTTGGAAAGCACGGATGTGTTGGTTCTTCCGGGTGGAGATACTTGGATGGAAATCATTCACGAACCGATATTGAAGAAAGCTGCGACATCATTAGAACAGGGTCATATTGTTGCGGCAATTTGTGGGGCAACCTTTGGACTTGCAAGGATGGGATTGTTAGACTCCAGAAGTCATACAAGCAACGATCTGGAATATATGAAAATGATTTGTCCTCATTACATGGGAGAAAAATACTATGAGAGGGTACCGGCCGTAACGGATGACAATTTGGTTACTGCATCAGGCATAGCACCGTTGGAATTTGCGATGCATGTATTGCAGGTACTGGATGTATTTACACCGGAGACTTTAGATTCATGGTTCAAGCTATATCAGACTCATGATCCAAAATACTTTTTCGAGTTAATGAATTCTATCAAATAGTTGGCATTTCGATATTCTCGCATGGGGTGGAATAAGATATAATAGGAGGAATTTATTCCATTCTATGTATGAGGTGATTCGGATGTCCAATGAACTCATTCAAGCGATTCAATTATTAAAAGAAAAGAAGTGGGTGGATCTGACCCATACGTTTGGACCGGAATCTCCACATTTCTCAGCTTTTGCTGCGGCACAATTCGATACGTTGTTTAATCACGATCAAGGTTTCTTTGCTCAGAGTTTCAGGTTTCCCGGTCAATATGGTACGCATCTGGATGCACCGATTCACTTTGTGCGTGATACCCGTTATCTGGATGAATTGGGGTTGAAGGAGCTTGTGCTACCGCTGGTAGTCATTGATCAATCTGTAGTTGTAGAGCGCAATCCGGATTTCACGCTGGATGTCGAGCATATTCTTGAGTTTGAAAAAGAGCATGGTGTTATTGAAGCTGGCAGCTTTGTAGCACTGCGTACCGATTGGAGCAAACGCTGGCCCAGTCATGAAGCATTCGACAACAAGGACGCTGAGGGAAATAGTCATGCACCCGGATGGTCAGTCAGTGCGCTAATGTTTTTATTCGAGGAAAGAAAAATACAGGCGATTGGTCATGAAACCTTCGATACCGATTCAGCCGTGGATTATCAAAAGAACGGGTCGCTTCTGGCGGAATATTATGTACTTGCCCAGGATACATATCAGGTAGAGCTGTTAACGAATCTAGATCAGGTGCCGGCCAAAGGTGCGGTGATCTTCAATATCGTACCCAAGGCGGAAAAGGCGTCTGGCTTTCCAGTGCGCTCGTTTGCCATACTGCCGTAAAATAAGGTTGTACATAGACATATCGCAATTGACTCAGATGCAGTTCCTTCCGAATGACTCACATATGAGATTTTAACAAACAGAACGCTCAGATAAATAATAAAGGAGGCGTATTCCGCCTCCTTTTTATGTGGTTACTTTTGATCCGAAGAGGGATCCTGAGTGAATCGTTGTGAAATTTTCTTCTCTGTCTTCTTACGCCGTATCCAGCGCTTGAAAATACCTTCTTCTTTTCTTCCCTGCAGTGTTTCTTTCATGCCTTGGATCATAAATTCGGATCTTCGTCTGTCATCCCGACCAATCTCGCGCAATTCCTTAATAAATTTGTCGTCCATATCTGCCTCTCGCTCATTAAGTATATCTTCATTATACCGAACGTACGTTCTTTTATCAAGTTTTACCATAATCGAATTTTTGGGGCGATTCTAGTGAGATAGAGCACAGGATTTAGCCTTCTCCATATGTGAAAATGGAATAGAATTTTCAGTAAAATTTGTATAACATGTCTGGAGGGTGAGGGATGAGGAAGGGTGATGAAGGTGAAAGGAAGCATGAATGTGGACCTGGAAGGTCGTGGGTGCTCATTATTATGCAGGGGTTACTGGGCATTGGTGCGATCATTGGAGGGGGAGCACTCATTATCGATCCATCGGGAAGTCTTGTCAATATGCCGGATTCATTGTTAGAGCATTCTCCGTTTGGCAGTTTTTTGATCCCGGGAATTATACTAATGTTGGTTCTTGGCGTTGTGCCACTGATCATTGCCGTTTCACTCATTCGCTACACTCACTGGAAAATAGGTGAGAAACTGAATCTTTACTCGAATCAATACTGGGCATGGACGTACTCGTTATATACGGGATTTGCTCTAATCATCTGGATTATGGCTCAGGTATACTGGATACAGCATGTATCTATCATCCATCTAGTCTATTTTGCTTGGGGAGTAGGTATCCAGATCGTCACTCTGCTGCCTGGCGTACAGCGAAAATATCAAGCAGATTGCTCAACAAAAACATTCTCCTTATAAAATAAAACGGCTGTCATCTGGATCTTGGATTGATCCGGAGGACAGCCGTTTATCTGTATTGTTACTTGGAAGCCTGATAGGCGTTCAAGAATTCTTTCACTTTTGCCGGATCGGACTTCAATTCATTTCCGGTCTGAACTAGTGGGCTTACTGTGGAGTACGCTTTAAGTTTATTGTTTTTGTAGAACTGCAGTATGTCATCCTGATTAATGGAGTACAGTACGGATTTTCTCAGGTCACTGCTCTTGGCAACTTCCCGATTGGCAGTGTTGAACAGCAGATAGGAAACCGCATTGCTCGGAATGCTCTGCAATTGCAATTTGCTGTCACCTTTGATGATGTCATATTTCGTTTCAGGCACCCCGTAGTATAAGTGAATTTCGCTACTACGAAGAGCAGATAGCGCACTGTCGGCATCCGAGATGAATCGTACATTCACCTGAGAAATCTTGGGTGCATATTCAGAGCCTTTACGGTAGCCGGGATTCTGATAGAATACACCTTCATAATCATTTTTATATGCCAAGATATATGGGCCGCTGGCATACAGGGTGTTGTTGTACGAAGCACCTTCAGTCACGGTATTCTGATCGCCGTAAGGAATGTCTTTATTCACGTCAAACGAAGCTACATCATACGTATTGATGCTCTCGACCTGCTTTTTGGATACAATGCCAGCAGATTGGTGAGCCAGATAGTTCAATACTTGCGGGAAAGGTTCGGTGGTTGTGAGTTTCACAACTTGATACTTCCCGGCAGCGTTATTGGCTTTGTTTTTGTCCGTGACCAGTTCCGTAATTTTGGTGCCAAGCCCTTGTTCCAATGCTTCTTTAACCGTACCGCTGCCACTGGATTGCTGAATGGATTCCAAGGCGCCCAGATCGGTTACCAACTCGGCCTCCTTGATATGTTCGTGAAGGCTGTATGTCCGGTGATCCGGTACGGAATCTTTGTTTTTGGCGCGATCGAGAGAGAAGATGACGTCATCTGCGCCGACTCGTTCACCCGTATCTACAGCCTTTTTATTATCAATCTTGGCAAAGTTGATATCGTCTCTGAGAATGAAATAATACTCCGAGTTTCCTTCAGCAATACTGAAATTGTGAGAGAGTGATCCCTCTGCTGTGAGCTGATCGTCATCTGTCAGGTTAACGAGACGTACATACATGTTGGTATTCAATTGGTTGATGGACCCGTCGTTTCCTTTGATCGGGTCAAGGGAAGTCAGGACGGAAGCGGTTTGTGTCAGAATTAAGGGTTCTTTTGTATTTTTGGAGCTATCTTTGAATTCAATAGGTTCCCATGCCATGGCGCGGGATTTGGACAAGCGAACGGTGTCTGCATTCAAAATGTCTTTGTTCACAGCCTGACTTTTCAGGGAAATGTACAGCGGAGCGATATAGGCTTGATCCGTTACCAAGCGGTCCTCCAATTGTTTATACGTATCCTTGTATTCGTCCGGAGTCTGAGTAGCGGCTTGGTCAATAAGTTTATCGATTTCCTCATCTGCGAGAATGCTGTAATCCCCACCCGTTTTGAAAAGAGAACGGACCGCATAATCCGGGTTTCCAGTTACGGTTGTCCAGCTGGACAACGCAATATCATAATTCCCTGCATCCTGCTGGGATTTGTAGCTGCCGTAATCCGGCTGCAGATTCAGCTTTACATTGAAGCCGTTCTTGGTGAGCTGGTCGCGGATAATATTCACGTCATTTTCGGAAGAGCTCTGAGCCAGTAATTCGATGTCTACCGGTTTTTGGTTTTGCGTGTTCTCCGATGTATCGGATGGCGCAGTCTCGGACTGCGATTCCGTCTTGGTCTTCACATTGCAACCTGAGATTACAAGGACGAGAATCAATAGTAGTGCGATCAACGTACGTTTTTTCATGAAAATACCTCCAGATAAGTTCATAATTATTGTTCAAATTGAATTGAAAGCAGTAAGTTACGCCTTTTCCAGCTTTGGATCAAGCGCATCGCGCAGTCCGTCTCCAAGAAAGTTGAACGAGAGTACGAGCAGAATGATTGCCAGACCTGGATAAATGGCCAGATACGAATGGGTTTCCAGATACGTACTGCCCAGCTTGAGAATGTTGCCCCACTCAGGAATATGCGGCTCCACGCCGAGGCCCAGATAACTTAAACTGCTGGTGGCGATGACTGCCCCGCCGATGGTGAGCGTGGACTTGATAATCATGGGTGCGAGTGAGTTCGGAATAATATGTTTGAAAATAATAGACCGATTGTTGTAACCCAGCGCACGTGCGGCTTCAACAAATTCAAAAGTAGATACATAGAGTACACTGGCTCTCATGGTTCGTGCATAGGTTGGGATCGAGCCCAGACTGAGCGCCAGAATAAGATTGACCGTATTGGCCCCGAACGCCGCAATGATGGCGATAGCGAGCAAAATACCCGGAATGGCATAGAGAATATCCAGCAATCGCATGATAATATTGTCTGTATGTCTTCCATAGAATCCCGAGAATGCTCCGAGAATACCGCCAATGAATACCGGAATCAGAGTTGACATGAAACCCACGATTAACGATATACGGGCACCGAATACAATCCGGGAAAATAAACACCGTCCAAAGTCATCTGTTCCCAAGGGATAGGCGAGCGATGGGGACTGAAGCAAGGCCGAGTAGTTATTTTCTACAGCCATGCTGTAATCAAAAGTAAAGAAGCTGCAAATCGATATCGAGAACAGGAAAATGATAAAAAACAAACCGGACATTGCTGTGACATTCGGAGCGAGACGCTCCCACAGATCATTCCAGAAGTTGGATTTTTGTTTACCCTGTCTGCGAATTCGTCCAATGATGGAAATACCCAGCAGCAGTGCGAACACATTGCCTGTGACCGAAGTCAGGATGAGTATCGTACTTACGCCCAGCATCCAGCGCGGGATGATCGAGGCTGAGGTATATCGGGATACGATAAACAGCACAACCAAATCAATCACCAGGATAAACAGCAGCGCCGCCATGGCTGGCAAAAACGTATCCGCAACATACGGTTTGAATATATTGAGTGCCGAGACCCCAATAACGAACAGCTGGGTCAGCAGCATATACACCGCAAATGTATACTCAATGCTCTTTGTCTTTTTGATCAGGTGAAAAGCGGCCGTTACGATAAAGATATTGCCGGAAACGATACCCAGCAGCTGAACCCAGGCGAGTCTGCGAGTCAGCACAGAGATTGTGCCCTGCCGAATCAGGTCTCTCCGAATTCGGAGCGTCAGCACACTCTGGACCAGCGTGAAAAATAGATAGATTCCGAGTGCTGTCAGCAGAAATGGCCTGAACACCTGGAGGCTCCAGTCATAGATGTTGAATAACAGTAACATCGACAAGAGAAGGGAAGTGACCCAGGCGAAGCTCGCCTGACTGTACTCCTGTGAAGACTTAAGTCGAAAACGCATTTCTTGTGTAAGTGAACCCGATTTTGTCATCATGCACCTGCTTTAATATTGTTTCATCTTGGAACGTACCCGCGGGTCAATAAAAGCGTAGAGAAGATCTACCACCACATTAATAATGGAGATTGTAATCGCTGTGTACACTACTCCGCCCATAATACTCGGAATATCGGGTATAAATTGTTTATCCACAATGTAGCTGCCGAGCCCGCTAATATTAAACACTTTCTCCGTTACTGCCGCCCCTCCAAGCATGCCTCCGAATTGCAGGCCAACCACGGTTACAATTGGAATTAATGCATTACGTACCGCATGTTTCAGCATGACATGTCGTTCGCTTAACCCTTTTGCACGGGCAGTCATCACGTAGTCCTCATGAATAACTTCCAGCGTGGAAGAACGGGTCATACGGGCTACTGCAGCGGTTAATCCGGTTCCGAGAACTATCGTTGGCATAATAATAGAGAGCCAGTTCTGCGGATTGAAGGTAGCGGGAAGCCACTGCAGCTTGATCGAGAAATTCAGGATGAAAATAAGTCCTTGCCAGAAATTCGGAATCGATAATCCAATCAATGCAATAAACATGAATGTGTAATCAAACAGTGAATTGGGCTTGATCGCCGAGATAATCCCAATTGGCAATGCAATGACAAGGGCAAGCAGCAAGGAGATAACGGCCAGTGTTAAAGTGATTGGGAACTTTCTGGCGATCGTAGCCGTGACATCTTCATTCCCTGAAAAAGATTTGCCGAGATCAAACAGTGCTATGCCCTTGATATTGTTCCAGAGTTGGACAAGGTAGGGCTGATCCAGGCCATACACATGGTTGAAAGCCGCGATCTGTTCCTGTGTCGCCGTCTCTCCGAGAATGTTGGCTGCCGGATTGAATGGAGACAGGTATAAGATGGTGAAGACAAGTGTAGCTACACCCAGGATGACGAATACCGTCATCAGAATTCTTTCAAATATGTACTTTAGATAAGGATTGCCATACAACAGCATCATGGCGTACATCAGACAGCCCGGAATAACCGATGCCGCAAGAAACCACGGTTTATCAATCAGGGATTGGAACGTATCCGCCATCGTCAGGCGCTGTTTCCCCTGTTCCTGAAGCTTGCTGAACGTTCGTTCCTTTAACTCCTTCTGAACGGATTCCTCCAGCCACTCCTCCGTCTGACGCTCAAACTCAGCCTTACTAACTTGCTGCTGAAAGAAACGGTGTTTACGCCTCAACTGTTCTTCCACGTCCGTGCGAAGTTTATCCCGATAAGAACTGGATAGCATATCACGCTCAACAGCCTGTTGAACCAGGGCCCAGCCATCCTTTTTTTTTCTAGATTGCCAGACCAGAAGCACAATCAGATTAACGGGCAGTCCGAGAATAAATAGAACATATCGATAGGAGGGATGAAGCAGCATTTTGCCATAAATAAAACCCAGGGTGTATACAAGCTGTGACATTTTGCTGCCTTTTGCAAGATTCAAACCATGCGAGCCTCCTTTCATTTGATTTTAAATTGCATTATTCCGATTGATATAGTATATATTATTTAGAGTCTATTCAATTGTCAAGGTATAGAAGAGTATACATATGAGCACATGTGAAAATATGGATGAGGGCTGGTGATCACTTGCAACCTTTGCTGAAAGTAAATGAGTTGTCTGTTTCTTTTCATTCCGGAGAGAGTGAATTTCAGGCGGTGAAGGAAGTCAGTTTTGAAGTGCGGAAAGGGGAAACCCTTGGCATTGTAGGGGAATCCGGCAGTGGGAAGAGTGTGACGGCACGTTCCATTATGAGACTGCTTGCATCTCCTCCTTCGCAGATGAAAAAGGGTGAGATTCTGTTTAAAGGGGTAGATCTGGTCCATAAAACGCAAAAAGAGATGGAGAGCATCCGTGGCCGTGACATCGGCATGATCTTTCAGGACCCTATGAGCTCTCTTAATCCGACCATTAAAATAGGGAAACAGATTACCGAAAGTTTGATTAAACATCAGAAGCTATCCAGAGGAGAAGCGAAGAAGCAGGCGATCGCCATGCTGGAGCTGGTTGGTATCACCCGGAGTGAAATACGTTTCAATCAGTATCCACATGAATTTTCCGGAGGTATGCGTCAGCGGGTGATGATTGCCATTGCTCTTGCTTGCCGGCCTGAATTGCTGATCGCAGATGAACCCACAACTGCGCTTGATGTAACCATTCAGGCCCAAATTCTTAATTTGATGAAAGATATGCAAGCACGGCTGGGCACTTCCATTATTCTGATTACCCATGATCTCGGCGTAGTGGCAGGCATGTGTGATCGGGTCGTGGTCATGAAAGACGGGCAGATTGTGGAATCCGGGACAACTACAGAGATTTTTGCAAATCCAAAGCATCCATATACATCCAGACTGCTAAATGCATTGCCTCGATTAGATGAGAAGAAAAAGCCGAAACTCGTTTCGTTGGTGCCACGCGATCTGGAGGATGATCAGCCTCTGTTGGAGGTGAAGTCGCTCAGACAGCATTTTAATCTGGGCAAAGGCAACACCTTAAAAGCTGTGAACGATATCAGTTTCGAGATTCGCCAGGGGGAGACACTTGGGGTCGTGGGCGAATCGGGCAGCGGGAAATCGACTACAGGTCGAGCCATTCTGCGACTGCATGAGCCTACAGGTGGGGATGTCCTGTTTAAGGGAGTACCCCTCAATCGCCTTTCTGCCTCAGAGATGAAAACGATGAGGCGGCATATGCAGATTATTTTCCAGGACCCGTATGCGTCGCTTAATCCGAAATTTAGAATCATGGACATTATTGGGGAAGCCTTGGATATTCACGGTCTTGCCGGCAGTCCCGCTGAACGGGAAAAGCGTGTGGAGGAATTGCTGGAGATGGTCGGCCTCGATCCGGCTCATGCCCAGCGTTATCCTCATGAATTTTCAGGTGGACAACGGCAACGGATCGGAATCGCTCGTGCGCTGGCCGTGGAACCTGAATTTATTGTATGTGACGAGCCGTTGTCTGCGCTGGATGTGTCCATTCAGGCCCAGATTGTACAGCTGCTTGAAGAGTTGCAGCAGCGACTCGGTCTTACATACCTGTTTATCGCACATGACCTGTCCATGGTGAAACATATCAGTGATCGTGTTGCTGTCATGTATAACGGGAAGATTGTGGAGTTAGCAGAAAGTGAAGAACTCTATTCGAACCCTCAGCATGCATACACAAAGGCATTGTTGTCGGCCATCCCGGTTCCGGACCCGGCTGTGGAGGCGATGAAAAAACGTCATCCTGTGAGTGAAACACCTAGAGAAACGGTAGAAGTAGAAGATCGCTATAATCTGGAGCAGTCCAGGTGGGTGGAAGTAAAAGAGGGACATTGGGTGGCGATTTCCGGATAAGGTGAAACATTCAACTTCATCATAAAATGAACCCCGGCAGTGATCTGTGGAAGATCATTGCGCGGGGTTCTATTCCATGCCCGGCAGGCACGGTGGATATATTACTTGAACTGAACAGATTTCTTAATGGTATCGATCTCGGCCTTCGATGTGTCATCCAGATATGTGAAGATGAAGTTAAACGCATAGCCTTCAATAATCGTACTGTAGTAATCTTGCGTAATGGTTGAACCATTACCCGCATCCATCGTGATTTGCATCAGGTCCATCTCTTTGCCACCGATGGTTTCGGTTGTAAATTCTTTGTATTCATAAGGGAACTGGCTGTCCACCATGAATTTCTTCGTAGCTTCCAGATAATCTTTACCTGTGCGAATGCCTTGCAGCAGGCTTACTTTTTCAGCAATCGCCATAGCGGAAGGACCAACCTGTCCTCCATCCAATGGATATTGTGAAGCCATCAACAGGTTCAGTGTTTTGGCCTGAGATAGTTCAATTTGTTTTTTCTTCGTTTCATCGTCTCCAGCAATAGCCTCGGAGGAAGCGCTCGTCAGCTCGTTCATGCCGTCTGCATCCTGGAACTCCCAAGCTTCCGGGAATTTCAGTGATACACCGAAATAGTCATTGTTATAAGAGCCTTTTTCCGTAGTTCCCAATTCAACCTCTTTGGAGTTATCTGTTTCCTTGGACTCGGAAGTGGATGCTTCAGAGCTTTCTGTACTTTCCGTATCTTCCGTCTTGGCTGTGTCTGTATCTGTGCCGGCAGTGGTTTCTGTTGGAGTAGAATCATTCGTTTTGGCGTTGTTATCCGCTTTTTCGCCGCAAGCTGCAGCAACCAACAAAATCATAATCAACATGGCAAACAATGAAGCTTTTTTTGGAATAGACATATTACCCTCCTGAAAATGTGTGTGTTCTCTTTGTCTCTCTCTAATCCTGCGTACCTAAAAAGCTTAGCACAGATGTTCGTGTTTACCACCTATAGGAATCTATAGGGGTACCTTTATAGATAAGACAGACGGCTGGCAATTGAAACAGCTTCGGTGCTGGATTGTACACCTAATTTGTTAAAAATCACTTTTTTATGATGATTTACGGTACATTCCTTGATTTTCAATTTCAAAGCAATCGCTTTAACCGTTAGTCCGTTAGAGATCATTTTCAGGATGGTTAACTGGCGTTTGGTGAACTCTACCGATTGATGTTCTTCGACCGACGCGGCAAGGTTACACTGATAACGATTTTGCATATGAGCCGGGATCAACTTGGCGATTGCAATCAGTTCGCTCTGGATGTCCGCATTAATAGTGGAGACGTCCAGATAGCCGACATGCTGATGACCAACAGATAAAGGTGCAGCATAACAGTGCCAGCTACGAAAAAGAGGGTTCTCATGCTGCTCAGGTTGCAGCTGGACAGCTCCATGTGTGTCCATTGATTCGGATATGGCATTGACACCACAGCTTCTTGCCGTAAAGATCATACCCGGACGGATGGGTGACTGTTTCACCACTTGTTCCAAATCATGGCTGTAATCCATGGCAAGCAGGACCCCATGCGAGTCGGTGAGCAGAAAGAGATACGTGCTGGACAGATTTTCTTTAATCACTGAGAGACTCTGTTGGAAGGCACTAATCAGAAAATGATTGATTTTGCGAACCCTGTCCAGATTAGCTTTCGTTACATATTGGATATGTGCTGTACTGGGAGCGACTCGTTCGCTCTCGGACCAGCTCTTTCGTAAGGCAGATGTTCGTGCAGACATAAGATGTCCTCCTTGGCTATCCATTTTCCCAATAAACATTTAAAATTAAGTCTACCTTTTCCAGAATCGGTTTCAAGCGGCTTAAGGATGAATTGCTTAACGTAGGACTTGGGGGTTACGATGTCTATTTCAGGGCGGGATTTTACATGAGTATGAAAGAGTTATATCAAACGCCCTAAGAGCAGCGATTATACGAATGCCTCGATAAGTTCAAACGGGTCAGTGAGTGGATGGAGCGGAAAGTTGATTTTGCAAAATAGATATGTTACGCTTACATTACAAGAGAAAAACAACAGAATACGCAATAACATCTTTTGATGGATTGTAACTGTGAAGACAGGCAAAACCTAAACTGATGGTGAAATGAAGGCTCTTTTTTTGCGAGCTATTTTACCTTGAGTTTAGGTTTTTCTTGTTTTTTGGCTTGAAATACAGCCACTTTATCCCGGAAAAACCCAAATAAAATTCGAAAAGAGGTTGTTCGATATGACCACGGCAAAAAAAGGATTCCCCGAAAACTTCCTGTGGGGAGGCGCTACAGCTGCCAACCAATTGGAAGGTGCATTCGATCAGGACGGCAAAGGTCTCTCTACTGCGGATATGATTGCGCATGTTCCCAAAGAGAAACGTACAGGTGGACATGCCATGGAAATCTCCTCTACACGAATTGAAGAGATCCTCTCCGGCAAAATTGAAGAACGTTTCCCTAAACGTTTTGGTATTGATTTCTATCATCACTATAAAGAAGATATTGCATTGTTTGCCGAAATGGGCTTCAAGGTATTCCGTTTGTCCATTCACTGGGCACGTATTTTCCCGAACGGTTATGATCAAGAGCCGAACGAAGCTGGCCTGAAATTCTATGACAACGTCTTCGACGAACTGTTGAAATATGGAATTGAACCGCTTGTGACGTTGTCTCACTATGAAACTCCGCTGGGTCTGACACAGAAATACAATGGCTGGGCAGGCCGTGAAGTGATCGGGCATTATGTGAGATATGCAGAAACCGTGTTCAATCGTTATAAAAATAAAGTGAAATACTGGCTGACGTTCAATGAAATTAACGTTATGTTGTTTAGCCCATACACTGGCGGCGGTATCCTGATCGATAAAGTGGACAACCAATTGCAAACGACGTATCAAGCGCTGCATCACCAATTTGTAGCAAGTGCACTGGTAACCAAGCTTGCCCATGAGATTATTCCTGGTTCCCAAGTGGGCTGTATGCTCGCCCGTATGGAAACGTACCCGGCGACCTGTAACCCGATAGATGTTCGACTGGCGCAACATGAAAATCAGATTAACCTCTTCTTCACGGACATGCACGCTCGTGGTCAATACCCGAACTACATGGCTCGTTATTTTGAAGAAAACAATATCGTGGTTCAGAAAGAAGCAGGCGATGATGAAATTTTGCTGAACAATACCGTTGATTTCATTTCTTTCAGTTACTACATGTCCGTAACCAAATCTGCATCCGCCGACAAAGAAGAAACAACAGGCAACCTGACTGGTGGCGTCAAAAACCCTTATCTCGAAGCTTCCGATTGGGGTTGGGAGATCGATCCAATTGGCCTGCGCGTAACGTTGAATAACTTCTGGGATCGTTACCAAAAACCACTGTTTATTGTCGAGAATGGTCTGGGTGCATATGATCGCGTGGAAGAGGATGGTTCCATTCATGACTCCTACCGCGTGGATTATCTGAAAAAACACATTGAACAAATGAAAGAAGCGATCAAGGACGGTGTAGATCTCATTGGATTTACAGCATGGGGCCCGATTGACCTCGTGAGCATGTCCACGTCAGAAATGTCCAAACGTTATGGATTCATCTATGTGGATCTGGATGACGAAGGTAACGGAACACTTAAACGTTCGAAGAAAGATTCGTTTGACTGGTACAAAAATGTAATCGCCAGCAATGGTGAGCAGCTGTAATTTGGCCTGATTCCTGTATCTTATCTTGAACCCGGATTGCTTCATATCATTAGGCTATTCGGGATTGTTACCGCATAAGCGGGCAAAACCCAACATTAAAGCAGGCTATCGGTAGCTCATCTGATATGAAGCCCTTTAAGTTGGTGCATTGTCCGCTTTTTGATGTGATCAGGGGCATAGGGGCAACTGTTTTAACAAAGAATGAACATAACGTAAACAGAGAGGATGACAGAGATGACAACACCATTTCCGAAGGATTTTCTATGGGGCGGCGCAGTCGCAGCCAATCAGCTCGAAGGAGCATATAATACGGATGGCAAAGGCCTGTCTGTTCAGGATGTAATGCCGCATGGGATTACGACGCCAAGAACGGAAGGACCGACAGAGGATAACCTGAAATTGATCGGTATCGATTTCTACAATCGTTACAAAGAGGACGTTAAGCTGTTTGCTGAGATGGGATTCAAAGTGTTCCGCACCTCCATCGCCTGGTCCCGTATTTTCCCTAAAGGTGATGAGTTGGAGCCAAACGAAAAAGGTTTGCAGTTCTACGATGATCTGTTTGACGAATGCCACAAATACGGGATTGAACCGCTCGTAACAATCTCTCATTATGAGACACCACTGCACTTGTCAAAAACATATGACGGCTGGGTTAACCGTAAAATGATCGAGTTCTACGAGCGTTATGTAACTGTCCTGTTTAACCGTTTCAAAGGCAAAGTGAAGTACTGGCTGACGTTCAATGAAATTAACTCCATTCTGGAAGAACCATTCATGAGCGGCGGGATTTACACGCCCAAATCCGAACTCTCCAAACAGGATCTGTATCAGGCAATTCACCATGAGCTGGTGGCAAGTGCGCTGGCCGTCAAACTGGGACATGAGATCATGCCTGGAGCGAAAATTGGCTGTATGGTACTCAGCATGCCAACCTATCCGTTGACACCAAATCCGGATGATGTGGTAGCTGCAATGCATGCGGAACAGCGCAATGACATCTTTGCCGATATTCATGCACGTGGCTATTATCCGAAATACATCAATCGTTACTTCAAAGCGAATAATATCAACATCAAGTTTGAAGATGGCGATGCTGAAATCCTGAAACATACGGTGGACTTCATCTCGTTCAGTTACTATGTAAGTATTTGTGAGACAGGTGACCCACAGAAGCGTGTTGAAGGTAAAGGAAATCTGTTTGCAGGTGTACAGAACCCTTATCTCAAAGCAAGTGAATGGGGTTGGCAGATTGATCCGCAAGGCCTGCGCGTGACGCTGAATAAATACTGGGACCGTTATCAAAAACCGTTGTTTATTGTCGAAAATGGTTTGGGTGCAGCAGATGAGCTGATCACAGACGAAAATGGCAATAAAACGGTGAATGATGATTACCGGATTCAATATCTGAATGATCACTTGGTACAAGTGGGAGAAGCGATTGAAGACGGCGTTGAAGTTATGGGTTATACCTCATGGGGCTGCATCGATCTGGTGAGTGCATCCACAGCAGAGATGAAGAAACGTTATGGCTTTATCTATGTGGATCGCAATAACGATGGAACGGGAACACTGAATCGTTACAAGAAAAAATCATTCCATTGGTACAAAGAAGTTATTGGTACAAACGGCGCAAGTCTAAAATCCGATAACTATTAATTTCTAGTTCCAAAGACATATGTGGGTAGCATCTTCTTGTGTCGTATTTAAGCACATTAACCGCTTTCACGAAAACATTGTCAGATAGATAATTATATGGTAAGATGGGCCTAAGGCTAATGAATACTGGATTGTTACTGTTCAATCAGGCAAAACCAGAAGCGGGCATGTGTTTTATGACCTGTTTTGGTTTTGCCTTTTACTACTTTGACGGTGCAAGGTGATGTGAAGAAATGAAAATTGAGAAGGTGCTGAACAACAACGTAGTTACTGTGATTGATCCGGGAGGAAACGAACTGGTCGTCATGGGACGAGGCATAGCCTTCAAAAAGCATACTGGTGAAACGATAGACGACAGTCTGGTCGAAAAAATATTCTCATTGGAAAGCAAGGAAGTATCGCAGAAACTGAAAACGCTTCTGTCTGATATTCCAGTTGAATATGTTGAATGCTCGGATGAGATTATCCGTTATGCCGAGACCGTGTTGGGTGAGAAGCTTCATGAGAGCATCTACATTTCACTAACGGATCATATTCATTTTGCCATTGACCGGCATCGTCAGGGCTTGCAGATTCGTAACGCATTGTTCTGGGAGATTAAGCGCATGTACCGCAAGGAATATGCTATTGGACTCAAGGCGCTGCAGATTATTGAAGAAACATTGGGCGTCCTGCTTCCCGAAGACGAATGCGCATTCATCGCCATGCATCTGGTAAATGCACAGATGAATGGTGAGATGAGGGAAACCATCAGTATTACGAATATCGTTAAAGATATACTCAACATCGTACGACGCAGCTTTGTCATTGAACTGGATGAGGATTCACTGAGTTATTATCGATTCCTGACGCATTTGAAGTTCTTTGCTCAGCGCGTATTGCATGGTACAGCGATTGAAGATAAGGAAGCAGATAATCCGCTTCATGATCTGGTGAGCAAACAATATCCTGAGGCACATGCTTGTGCTGTTAAGATTAACGACTACACCCGCAAGATCTATAACCGGATCTTATCCAAGGAAGAAATTCTATATCTGACGATTCACATTGAACGTGTTGTCAGAACGGAACAAACAATCGAATAGTATGGGATTGTTACTGCAAAAAAGGCAAAACCTAAACGTTGAATAATGATAAGCTGAAACTGCTTTGTCATTATTCAGTGTTTAGGTTTTTTTTTAACCTTCATTACACATAAAAGGAGCAAAACACAATGGATAAACAACAATTGTCCAAGGATATTCTGAAGCTTGTTGGTGGCGAAGAGAACATTGATCAAGTCACGCACTGTATGACAAGACTCCGGTTCAACCTGAATGACAACAAAAAAGCGGACAAAGCGACGCTGAAAAATACACCTGGCGTTATGGGCGTTATGGAGAATGGCGGTCAGTTCCAGGTTATTATCGGGAACGATGTGCCTGTTGTATATAATGCACTTGTAGGCAACATGTCCAAATCACCTGATACCAAACAAGCTGCTTCAAGTGAAACAGGTAAAAAGAAAAATCCGCTGAGTGCGGTATTTGACTTCATCTCAGGCGTATTTACACCAATTCTGCCAGCGATCACCGGTGCGGGGATGCTCAAAGGTATTGTGGCATTGCTCCTTACCTTTGGATGGATTGATGCTGCAAGTTCAACGTATATCATTTTGTCCGCGATTGGCGATGGTGCATTCTACTTCCTTCCCATCATACTGGGGATCAGTACAGCACGTAAGCTTGGGAGCAACATGTACATTGGCGCGGCAATTGGTGCATCTGTTATGCACCCAACGATTACGGCATTGCTTGCACCTGGAGAGAATGTATCGTTCATCGGTTTGCCAGTTGTAGCTGCGACTTATGCGTCATCGGTTATTCCAATTCTGATTGCGATTTGGCTGGCTTCTTATGTAGAGAAAGCCATCGATAAAGTTACACATGCATCTCTTAAGTTGATTGTTGTACCAACCGTTACTTTGCTTATTATTGTTCCAGTGATGATGATCGCTGTAGGACCGCTTGGCGTTATTATCGGTAATGGTTTGACAGACGGAATTAACTGGTTATTTAACAACGCGGGCTTGTTTGCAGGATTGCTTGTTGGTGGAACATTTTCGCTCTTAATTATTACAGGTATGCACTATGCACTGGTCCCAATCATGATCGGTTCAATTGCGACATTGGGATTCGATTACTTGATCCCACTCATGATGGTTGCTAACTTTGCACAAGCAGGTAGTGCATTGGGTGTCTCTCTGAAATCCAAAAACAAACAAATTAAATCTATGTCGGCATCAACGGGTGTTACTGCTCTAATGGGAATTACAGAACCTGCAATGTATGGGGTCAACATGCGTTTCAAAAAACCATTTGTTGCAGCCCTGATCGGTGCCGCGGTTAGTGGAGCATTTATCAGTTTCTTCCAAACCAAAGCTTATGTAATGGGTGGGTTAGCGGGTCTGTCCGGTATTCCAATGATCATCGGCCCTACATTTGTATATGCTTTAATCGGAATTATCATTGCTGTTGTAGTTTCAGCAATTCTGACGTACATTCTTGGATTTGAAGATGTCCCTGAAGCAGTACAAGCAGATGCAGCCACTTCATCGGCTGGGCCAGTAACACCGGTAGCAGCGGATGTGAACAGCTCTGCTTCCGCAGTAACGGCTATTGAAGAAACTAAATTACAGGATCAAGACGTATTTAGCCCAATTACTGGTGAAGTTAAATCGCTGAGCGAAGTTCCGGACCCTGCATTCTCGGAAGAGATTATGGGTAGAGGTTTTGCAATTCAGCCGTCCGAAGGTCGTGTGGTTTCTCCAATCAACGGAACGGTATTCTCGCTGTCGAAGAGTGGACATGCTATCGGTTTGGTCAGCGACAATGGTGCTGAGATGCTGATTCATATCGGGATTGATACCGTGAAACTAAAAGGTCAATTCTTCTCCCCTAAAGTTCAAGCTGGAGCGAAGGTTGCCGTTGGTGATATACTCATGGAATTCGATCGGGAAGAAATTGAAAAAGCTGGCTACACAACGATCACTCCGGTAATCGTTACGAACATGCATCAATACAACTCAATTGAATCTGCCGGACGTAGAGCGATTAAAGAACAAGAATTGTTGTTCACGGCAAAAGCTTAACGAGCATCAAAACAAAGCAGCAGTCTCTCCGGTAGGAATTCCGGTAAGGCTGCTGCTTTGTTATGGGTATAGGCGATATTTCCATCGCTGATATCTGCTGTATCCTAAACCGAGCGGGAAGGCAGAAGCTCCCGAACCAACTGCACAAAGTGCTGCGCAGGTTTGGACAGATGACGATTGCGATGCCACACAAGCGCAGAATCTACAGTGGATTGCGCATCCTGGATACGATAAACATGGAACGGATGCTCATGATATAACTGCAATACCGTATGGGGCACGATAGAGCTTGCAAAACCGAGTCTTACCAGTTCCAGCAACATGTTAATATCCGAGCATTCGCCCGCGATGGAAGGATTTACGTGATGCTCACGGAATTTCTGCAGTATCAGTTCGAACATCCCGAGTCCTTCGGTACTGGGAAGCAGGAGAGGGATGTCAGCCAGCTTTTGAAAATAAATCCCGCTCTCATCCGCTGATTTTAGCGGTGTAGAAGAAATATAAAAGAGAGCTTCCTGCGGTAGATGCATCACTTCATATTGCTCTGTATGGACAGGCATTCGTACACAAGCGAGCTCAATTTTGCCTTCGCCCAAGAGTTGGCAGAGCTGCGCAGATTCATTTTGCTGAATTTTATAGGTCACCTGGGGGTGTGTTGTCCGAAATTGCTGGAGCGCTTGCGGAATCAAACGATCTGAAATGGTATTAATGCCAAGCGACAGCTTACCGCGAATGCCATAGCGGAAGCTCTGCATTTCCATGACAGCTTCCTCCATGTATTTGGTCATCGTCACCGCATAATCATAGAAGCTTCGACCCGCCTGTGTCAGCTCCATACTGCGTCCTTTGCGTTCAAACAAAGCCACGCCAAGCTCATCTTCCATCAGCTTGAGCTGCTGGCTTAGAGGAGGCTGGGCCATGTGTAATCTGCGCGCTGCCGCCGTGATCTGTCTCTCCTCGGCAATCGCGATGAAATAGCGACATTGTTTGATATCCACGTGTGTTCTCCTTATATGCAGCGATATGTTTTTCGTATGGGAAACCAATAAAACATGTATTTTTATTATACTTCCATCCTATGTTACCATACATAAGATTTAAACACTTCAAATCACACATATGGATTATGATCTAATGAATAAATGCCGTGAGGATGACGACGAATTGGGGGGCAAGGTGCAATGCTGAACACAATACACGCAGCTGCTGAAGCTGGACATACAGATGCTGTGCTGCGATTTATCGCACAAGGAGCCGGATTGAATGACCGGGATACACGCGGACGGACGGCTCTGATGGCGGCGGTACATGGCAACAAGCCAGAAACCGCAAGGTTGCTTGTTGAAGCCGGGGCGGATGTCAACATCCAGGATCAACGACTGGACAACATGTTACTGTATGCCAGTGCGGAAGGCTTGCGGGAAATGGTGGAACTGGCTATAAAAGCTGGTGCCGATACCCGGCTTACGAATCGCTTTGGAGGTACAGCACTGATTCCTGCTGCAGATCGAGGCCATGTCGATATTGTGGAAATACTCCTGACAAGCACGGATGTGGATGTAAATCATGTCAACAATCTTGGCTGGACAGCCTTGCTGGAAGCGGTCATTCTGGGGGATGGCGGTACTCGTCACCAGCAGATTGTAGCATTGCTTTTGCAATATGGTGCAGATCCGCTCATTGCTGACCGGGATGGAGTTACAGCACTTGCGCATGCCCGCAGGAATCATTATATAGAAATGGAGCGAATGTTAACCCAATCATGAACAGACATCAAGAGCAATCTTTGCAAAATCATATAAAGGGCGCGTCATCGCTTGCATTGGCAGGCATTCAGTGGTTCTTCTTCCTGTTTACCAACACGGTGGTGGTGCCGTTATCTATCGGACATAATTTCCAGCTTTCACCGGAGGCCATTGCTGCATCGATGCAGCATGCCTTTTTGCTTACCGGGGCGGTGTGTATATTACAGGCGTTCTTCGGACATCGTTATGCCGTAATGGATGGTCCCTCGGGATTATGGTGGGGACTGACGCTAAGCTTAACGGCCTCAGCTTCATCGGCAGGCATGAGTTTGGAGCGTATTGGAGGAGGATTGGCTGCAGGTTTCCTGTTAGCTGGTCTGACGATGATGATCCTTGGCTGGCTTGGAGCGGCGCATGTGCTTCAGAAGCTGTTCACACCTATGGTCAAGAGTGCGATGTTATTCCTGATGACGATTCAATTGACCATGAATTTCTTCAAAGGCATGATTGGATATACTGAGTTTGGCACATTCAATCTGCCTGTAGCGGCGTTGTCCGTTGCGATTGCGTTTCTTGTAGCCTTGATTCAGCTTAAGGGAAGAGGCAAGCTCGGGAATTACTCTATCCTGATTGGTATCGTGACAGGGTGGATTGCCTACAGTCTTGTGTTCCCTGGGCAGCATACGAGCGTATCCGGACATCATGAGGTAAGCCTGTTTTCCTGGTTTCCTTGGGGGCTGCCAAAGTGGGAGCCGGGCATTGTCATCACGGCTTTTTTTGTCGGGCTGGTGAATATGACGAACTCCATTACCACGTTAAGCTCCGTCGAAAAGATATATGGAGTGCAGACGACCAACCAACAATATAAACGATCATACACACTCACGGGATTGTTCACCATGTTATCTTCGTGTGTAGGTGTGCTGCCTTTCGGTTTATTTGCTTCATCGGTTGGTTTTCTGGAGAGCACCCGTATTCTGAAACGGGCTGCGTTTGTGGTTGGAGCAGGCATGTTATGTATTTTGGGACTCACACCTTCAGTGACGGCTTTTTTTGCACAAATTCCGCCCAGTGTAGGGAGTGCCGTGCTATTTGTAGCTTATTTGCAAATGTTCGGGACGGCCCTGAGAACACTTGAAGGCACCACCTTTAATTCGAAAACAATCTATCGTGTGGCGCTTCCGGTTCTAACTGGTGTTGCTGTAATGAACATTCCTGCTGAAGCCTTTCATGCTTTGCCTATGTATCTCATTCCGATCATTAGCAACGGACTCGTTATCGGGGTCGTGGTGTCACTTTTGCTCGAAATTACGGTAGATTGGTCCAAGATGGACAATACAACTCTTGCTACGAAGGCAGCCTGAATACTTGAAATATGGAAACAGTCCGGTTCGTCGGGCTGTTTTTTTTTAGGTTGGTACTCCTCCGGTTACTTCACCATAATTTTGCCTTGCCCCGCCAGCATCCTCATTTCTCTGAATAAACGCTCATGATTGCCTTGCTGGATCTCCAGCTGTACGCCGTAGTGCCAACGATTATTCTCTTCATTGCCCCAACGCAGTGTCCCTTCCAAATACAAGGGATCTTCAAAAAGCAGCAAATTCATGCCGATTCGGATGGTATTGGACTCCACATGCAGATTTAACGGAAATGAAAGCTGACAGCCGGATCGGCTGATATCGCATAATTCAGCTTGAATGGGTTTCGGTGGTGCAGAGGCGCCGTTAATGCTGAGAATAAAAATTTCGAACGTTATCGGTTCCTTTAAAGTATAGCGAAAGGGTTCTCTTCTAAGGTTAATTGCCATGGTTTCCTCCACAAAATCACAAAAAGTCAGTTATGATTATATCGTCATTTTTGCTAAAAAAATGAAGAGATTAACCCTGTTGTTAACGCCTTAATTATCTACAAGTGCAGCAGGATCACAGATAGCTCCGAGGTTTCTTTAACCCAGGTGTGTGGCTTGTTATAATGGTTGGATATGGTTCTGATCTTCTCTACTGGATGAGAGGGGAAAGGGTGCGGGGGTTTATTATAAATAAGAAAGGAAGACGGAAAATGAACGGGAAATTTCAGGTGTTCACGGATACGGCAGCACTGTGCTTGTATGATCTTGCGGCACTTAAGCATCGAATGGAAGACACGCCGGACTGGTGGTCCATTCCCGAAGATGAACTGGCGGAAGTGAATGCAGGCAACTGTTTGTTTCTGAACTTGGGTGAAGATGGACAGTATGAGGTGCATTGGAGTCTGGATGATTCGGTGAAGGAAGTGGAGACAGCACGGGTGTATTATTTACGTGTTCCCTCTGGTACCGTGTATCTGGGAGCTGCCGATGATGTCACCGGAGGCGAGCTGGAGCCTGATGAGTCATGCGGAGGTATGCTGCTCCAGTTGGAACCCGGAAACTACGCGTGCAGGGTGACGAAGGAAGATAATCAAATATGGATTGTCATGAAGCCCAGTTTGCAAAGCGAGAACAGCTTAAGTGATTTAATTCGAATTTAGCGTTATAGATATGCGATTGAGGGAGGGTGATGGACTTGTACAAGGCCCAGTTAGAACGCATACAGGAAAAATTGAACAAGCTTCAAGCTCTGGACCCTGAACGGAATCTGTTTGGGGCGGAAAATCATCAATATGAAATGAGCCGTTCCCACATGTGGAATCCTGGAATTGGGATGTTGACTGGTACGATGACAGCAAGGAAGAGGACGAGTGGGCAGCGCTTGAACATGAGTATTATGATCCGAAATGGGAGGTGCCGTGTGGGCTGGGAATATGGCATTAGAACAACCAAACCTGCAATTTTACCTGGGGTTGTGAAGAGACTGGCGGACGCCTTAACTTTCTCCGAAATGTATAAGCTGGAGCATTATGAAGATGGTTTTGTATTGCTTCAGGAGGGTTCTTCCTGGCCTGAAGCTCTACAAGTCTCGATTGAAGTGGCATCGGGGATGAATGAAGTTGCGGCTGGAGAGTTGTACATATATTGTCTGTTTCATACCTGGGGTGAGTTCGCAGCAGATTGGCTGAGACAGATGAAAACGGCTTCGAAAAGGGATGACGGCGCATTGGAATGGTTTGAACTTTAACAGAGATGTGGATTGTCAATACAGAGCCTCTTCGTGAATAGATGGGGCTTTTTTTGCTGAGAAATAAATAAAACCGTTTGGATTGTTCGCCCGTCTTATACCACAGAACGAGAGAGAGGGAGGGGGTTGCGGGGTGGAAACCAAAGCCGAGATGAAAAAGATGCTGTTCGTACAGAGCGAAGATGAGACGGCATTTGTTCAGTCCATTATGGAGCATCAGGACACACTGATCTCCATTGCTTACAGTTATCTGCGCAATCGTCATGATGCACTCGAAGCGGTGCAGGAGATGACATGCCGGGCCTGGATTAAACGTCGTTCTCTGAAAAATGAGAAGGCATTCAAATCGTGGATTATTCGTATTCTGATCTACGTGTGCATTGATGAACAAAGACGTCGCAAGCGGGCCACACCACTGCCCAATGAAGGGTTGGAGGAGGCGACAGCCGAGTCTGCTATTGCACGATTCAATGATAATAAACTTGCGATGTGGTCCATGCTTGAGAAAATCAAACCGAAATACCGTCACGTATTACTGCTGAAATACTATAACGACATGACATTGATTGAGATCGCCTCCATTCTCGGCAAACCGGAAGGCACCATCAAGACCTGGCAGCATAAAGGGTTGGAACTGTTACGGAAGCAGATGAAGAACAGGGGGGATTGGCATGAGAACTAGCCCGGAGGAACAGGCACTTTTGGCAGATGCTTCCCAGACTAAGTTGGAGAGACAACAGCTGAATCCGGCGGACACGGCATTTGCGATTCAGCGAGGTCTGGCACAGGCCAGAACCCGGCGAATGACAAGTCATGTACAATTAAAGTGGATTACGGCAGTGTTGGTAACGGCTTTGGCTGCAGGGTGGTTCCTGCTTGGTCCGCTTGGTAGTTCTACACCACAACAGGCAATGTACAGCCCGCCTGCACAGAATTGGGGAGTTCTTGAACCTTTTCGAGAGTTGGCTGGAAAAAATGTAGACGGCAATACGATTTCATCCGCAATTAACAATGGTTATGTGCAGCTCGTGAATCGTTCTGTGAAATCAGGAATATATCAGTTAACCGTCAATGCAGTGATGGCGGATGAAAACAAGATGATCGTATTGTACACAGCCCAGACGGAAGCTTCCCAGGAGATATATTCAGTTCCCAAAACGAATATGCTCAATGGCATGACGAACCAATCGCTTGGCAATGGCGGTATAAGCAGCCTGTACACCCCAAATGGTAAGTATACACTTTACGGAAGTAGCACCGTTGAAATGGATGGGAATACACCGCTTCCTGAACAAGTGAAGTTCGATTTTCGCATTTCATCTGTAGTTCCTGATCTGTTGGCTGACACGAATAAGGTTAAAAAAGATACCAAATACCAATTTTCGAAACCGATGGAAGTGAGCTTCGATCTGGACCCTAAATTTTCGCTGGCTAAGACGGAGAAGATTAAACCTAATCAGTTATTTACGATTGGGGGGTATGAGGTGATGTTATCTGAAGTAGAGATATCACCATTGGTAATACGAGCAAAATTTATCTATGAACCTAATCAAAAGATTGATTATAAAACCAAAGTCTCCATCAGTGATGTGGTCAACCCTACCGAGATTGTGTCTACAACCAAGGATGGGAAGCAAACAAAACTATCCTCAGTGTCAGGTAGCGGAACGGAAGACGGTTTGATCTATTCCTTCAGCAGTAATCTGCTGGATGACCCACAATCACTGGTATTAAAACTTCGCGGTGAACCGGGCAAAGTATACGATGATTTACAGGAAGCCGAGAAACATAAGCTGGAGCTGAAAATTAAATAGCATTCAAAAGGAAGGGCGATATAAAGTCATGGTTTATGCAGATGACTTTGTGTCGTCTTTTCATTTTTCTCATACGGGGCCTGATGTTGCAAAAAAATAAAAATTAAGACTAAAATGCAATTTTTGTATTGTCACATCCGATGTTACACGATATAATCTACTTGTTTTTCAGGATAAATTTATAAAGGATGGTGAAAATTTGAAGAAATTCTCGATTCTTTTACTCGCTGTAACGCTGTTATTGTTGACAGTCTCCACAGTCTCTACGGTGCCCGCTACATATGGTGCGGCCAGTTATCCCAACACAGGTACGAATGGTTTAACGGGTTTTGCCAGTAACGCCAAAAATGAAAGTGGTGTCCAAATCAGCCACGACCGGTGGCAAAAATGGTCAGGTCATTTACATCAGCAACTTGAACGATCTGAGAACACATTTGGCTGGCACTGCGGCAAAAATACTGGTCATTGAACAAAATATTTCTTCCTCTATATTGCAAAAAGTCGAATTTGGATCGAACAAAACGTTGGTAGGCTCCTTTGATAAACACACGTTAACGAACATTCATTTCAGATCCACATCCAGCTCAAGCAATGTCATTTTTCAAAATCTGACTTTTGAACACGCTTCCAATATTAACGCCAACGATGATATCCAGATGTATATTACATCAGGCTCCAACTACTGGATCGATCATGTGACGTTCTCCGGCCACAGTTACAGCTCCAGCGGCAGTGATCTGGACAAGCTTCTGTATATTGGGGATCGCGCAGATTATATTACGATTAGTAATTCCAAATTTGCAAACCACAAATACGGAATTATTCTCGGGTATCCGAATGATGGCAACAGCAGCTATAATGGTGTACCTCATGTAACCATGGCAAATAACTATTTTGAAAACCTGTATGTACGTGGTCCTGGTCTCATGAGATACGGTTATTTCCATATCAAAAACAATTACGCCAACAACTTTAACCAGGCCATTACGATAGGTGAAAAAGCACGCATTTATTCTGAAAACAATTACTTTGGTGCAGGCGCTGAAAAAGGCGGCATTCTGGATGATAAAGGGAACGGTGAATTTACGGATACAGGAAGTACACCTGCGTTAAGCAGTCCATCCTCTCCTCAAACGAGCTGGAGACCAAGCACCAACTACAGCTATGAAGTTAAGACAGCCAGTTATGCACGCGAGTTTGTCACCAAGTATGCAGGTTCGTCTAACACCACGCTTGTATTCGGCAAATAAGCTGGATTATCATAAAAAGCCCATATCACTGATAGGGGCTTTTTATGATGCAAATAACTCAACCCTGATATCTAAAATATCAGCACATATTATATCTCTTCATATATAAAAAAATGATAATGAAATTCCGATATACTTTAAGCGAGGTTTCTTTCATCTTTATGAAGACCTAATGTACTAGATTAAGGCCCTAGGAATTTGCAGTTTAACTATAAAGCAGGGACCATAGACCGATAGAGTATAGTGCAGAGCTGCCTCGCAACTACATATTTTTCATAAAAAGGGCGGGAATTTCATGAATCGTTACGACGAAATTATCTGGAAAAGGAACAAGCTGATCTGTATCATCCTGTGGGTTATTGTAGCTATAGGTTTTGGTATGTCCTTTTTGGCACCAAAGTTGCTTGTCTCCAATGGTGTAGCTGTATTGTTTACCGCTTGGGTGACATACGCCAATGCCAAAAAGAAGCATATTCATTTAATCCCATGGCTGTGCACGATCCTGATTACCACATGTGGAGTCTATGCAGGCTGGGGGAGTGTTAATATCACTTTAAGTCTGGTCATCACTTCGGTGTTGTTGCTCTACCCTGACAAAAAACTGTTCACTACCGGATTTATCGTACTTCTCATCATTAATATTATACAGGTCGTTCTGGTCGAGACACAGAGCTCCGAAGAGTTTATTGGCCATATCGTTGACGTTGGATTGTTTGCGCTTACCGGAGTCATTCTGATGCTGGTTTCCCAGTTGAATCAAAGACTCTTCCGGGATAGCGAAACGCGCTGGCAAGAGGTGGAGCATTCCAAAATGAGAGTGGAAACGATGCTTGAAAAAGTCAAAGAATCCGTAGAAGCACTATCTCGGTTCACGGATCAATTGAAACGAAAAGTAACGGAAACCGGCTCCATTACCCATGAAGTGACGCTTGGATTCAGCGAAGTGGCCAAAGGTGTTGAATTCCAGGCTACCAGTGTGGCAGAAATCTCAGAGTCCTTGTCCATGTCGGATCAACATATCCGTGATGTTGCTAGCTATTCGCAGCAGATGAAAGAACTGTCGGCCAGCATGGCAGCGAGCACGGAAACCGGCAGCACACAGATGGATCATCTGAATGTTCAGATGCAGGAACTGTATGAAACGATTGATACCACGGCTGATGACATGAAAAAGTTTAACGAGGAAAGTGAGTCCATGTCGCTGATGCTGAACAGCATCTCGGATATTGCAAACCAGACAAATCTGCTTGCGCTTAATGCAGCAATTGAAGCAGCGCGTGCAGGTGAACATGGACGTGGATTCGCGGTGGTGTCTGAGGAAGTTCGTAAGCTGGCAGAACACTCGGGTCAATCGGCTAATGATATCGCAACTATTTTGTTCCGTTTGAAAGGACAGACACAGGCGCTGACGGATCGATTCGAACGTATTCGCCTCGCTTTGCAAGCAGGGAAAGATAGTGTGCAAACGGCAGAAGAGGTCTTCCATACGATCAACAGTAATTCGCAGCAAGTATTGAATCAGGCAGCAGATATCGAGAGCAGTTCAGTTACCATGAGGGAATCCTCTACAAAATTGGTTAATGAGGTTTCGGAGATTTCAAGTGTGACCCAGCAATCGAGTGCCGCTACAGAAGAGATTCTCGCCAGTATGGAAGAACAGCGCAATCTGACTCAGAAGATGGTGGACAGCTTCGGAGAACTGGAGCAATTGATTGTGGATCTGAATGAGTTGGTGTCGAGCGGAAACGAAGTACGTTCTACAACCGATACCTTATAAAATATGGGAGAAAGAAGAATATGTAAAAACGATTACTGACAGGAAGTTTGGGTTATTGGGGGAGCAGAACGTGAAGAATGCAGTAATGGAAAAAAGGACGGATAGCGGCGACCATACAGATTCAGCGAAGAATGAAAATCGCGATAGACGCATTCGTTTCTATGATCGGAACTCGCTTGATGATATGGACTGGCCCAACACGGAGGACGGCAGATATGCAAAAGCATATTTGGAACCCATGATATTGCAAGGGCCGCGGGACTTCATTATCAATGTAAGCACAACCCTGCTCATTGCCCGGATCGACGATCTTGTTCTTCCGATAACAGTAAATGAGACAGAGTACGATAATGCTTACGTTTGTTCTCCTTATACGCATTATGTGCGGTATGCCAAGCAGGAGTTGACGCTGCTTCGGAAACCGTTGCTGGAAAAAGGTTTATCAGCGCTGCTCACTGTGGTGGGGTGGGGAATGCAGCGATCACAGATAAATAAGGTTGTACATATAAACAATTGGCTGTTATCAACGAACCTGTATCCGGCCATGTCCGGTGAACAGGCAGTTTGTCTGCTCACAGCGGTAAGGGAGCGATATCCTGAGCATGCCGTCGTATTTCGCTCCTTGTGCCCAGGGCTTCACCCGGATCTGACGGACAAACTGAAGCAAGCAGGCTGTCAACTGATTCCAAGCCGGCAAATTTATTTGTACCGGGCAAATGATCCGAATTTCGGCAATGCGAAGTCGCGCTGGCTGCTGAAACGGGATTACGAATTGCTCGCCAAGCACGGATATGAATTCGTTTCCGAAGCGAATCTGACGGAGGAAGATATTCCGCGAATCGCGGAACTGTACAAGCTGCTATACCTTGAAAAATATTCTTATGATAATCCGCAATTCAGTGAGCATTTCATTGCTGCAGCAAAAGCTTCTGGAGCGCTGACCCTGTATGGTCTGCGGAAGGAAGGGCGTATCGATGCGGTTATGGGATACTTCTGCCGAAATGGGGTGATGACAACGCCGCTGTTCGGTTACGATACGGCGTTGCCCCAGTCCATCGGTGTATACCGCATGTTGTCAGCTTGCCTGATTGGACAGGCTCGTGAGAACGGCCATCTGCTGCATGAGAGTGCTGGTGCTGCGCAGTTCAAGCGCAACCGTGGCGCTGTGTCGGATTTCGAATATTCCGCCGTGTATGAGCGCCATCTGCCATTGGGCAGACGCTTGTGCTGGCTGCTGCTTGATCGGCTTTTGAACCGTGTGGGTGTGCCGCTGATGCGTCGGATGAAGCTATAAACATGCAAAATCAGCGCACTGACGCTGTCTTATACGGGGTGTGCGTGCAGAGTTGGCTCCCCACACAACAGGTCAGTCATCGTGAAGCGTACACTTATTTAGACTCGCCTCCATACATAAAGGTGCCTGATCAGATATGTTCGGCCAGTTGCACTTCGAAGCCATCCGGGTCGGTAATGTAAATAAACCGCAGATGCGGATTGGGCTGGACGGGGCCACGTGCAATCGGGATGCCTAATGCGGCGAGCTGCTCCATGGCTTCGTCCAGTGACCTTACCTCATAGCCGATCGACACACCAGCATCTTGCTTGAGGAGGGTATCACTGCCTTCGATTAGTTCCAGCTTCGTTTCATTTTCCGGACCTAGCATGGCAATCTGCCGTCCCCGGCTTTCGAATCTGCGCTGGATCGGAAGTCCGAGCATGCCGTGGTAGAAACGGAGCGATACTTCCAGATCGCGTACCCGAAGTGTAATCCAGTTTAATCTGATCAACATAGGTGAATCTCTCCTTTTGGCGTCATATTCATTAACGTTATGTTTATTATACGATAAGCTTGTGTATGGGCCTATAATGGCAACGAAAGGTTTAAGCAGTTGAGTTCTTCCACGCAATGAGGATTACGAGCGGCCAGAATCAGAACTTCCCGAGAGAAGTTGCATGTAAAAGTGAATTCGAAAAAAACTGCCCGAGAATATTCTCGGGCAGTTTTACGGAGCGTACCGTTCAATGAACGGGCTCTTTTTTTATTTAATCAGGTCAATCGCATCCTGTGGAACAAAGGCTTCTACGCCATTGTAGACAATTACGCCATCCAGGGTAGTCTTTTTGCCATTAACGAGCGCAACATTTTTGTAGATTTGCAGTTCAAGCTTGGTGCTTCCCTTGGTTACGAGGATTTTCGGATTTTTGGCATCCGTCAAATCCAGCTTGTACGTTGCCCCTTTGGCAGTGAAAGCCTTTTTCGCGGGTACAAACAATTGTTTGCTCACGCTATCGAGATCAAGGTTCATCACACGTGCCATGTATTTGGCTACGTCCGTATTGTCGATGACACCGAAAGGTCGATCATTATTTGGAGCGTACGTATACAGGACAACATCTCCGCCTGTGTGACCGCCAGTGGTCCAACCAATTCCGGAACGTTTGCTGATCATCGGTCCAACCGTATAATTGAGGCTGCCCGGGCTGGCCGCTTTAATGGCAGCGATTTCCTCGGAAGTCAGGTCGGTAATGCCATAGTATTGCTTCATCACCGCTTTGATGTTGGTACGTTTGGCATTCAGCTTGGATTCCAAACCTTCGCCTGTTAGCTTGGCCTTTTTCAGAGGTCCGATAAAGGTAGACAGCTGCTCTTTATCATAAGTGCCTGTAGTTGAGGCGTTACCAATAGTCAATCCACCGTTTTGGTGGTCCGTAACAGCGACAACGACGGTTTCTTTATCTTTTTTGGCAAAATCCATGGCTACTTTAACAGCATCGTCAAATGCCAGCACATCACTGATAATGCCGACTGGATCGTTGGCATGCGCTGCCCAGTCCACTTTGCTGCCTTCGACCATCAGGAAGAAGCCGTCTTCGTCTTTGGAGAGAACTTCAATGGCTTTAGAAGTCATCTCGGCGAGGCTTGGTTGCTTCGCTGGATCACGATCCATGTTATAGGCCATGCCTGCCGGTGCAAACATACCCCACAGCTTGCCTGATGTGGAAGCTTTCATCGCTGCCGGAGTCGTTACGTAATCATAGCCCAGTGCTTTGATAGATGAGACGAGATTCTCGCTATCCTTGCGTCCCGCAGGCTCCAAATAACTGCTTCCTCCGCCAAGCACAACATCCATACCGTTATAAACCTGTTGTTTGCTCAGTGCATCATAGTTTTTGCGATCCGGATAGTGAGCCGAGAAGTCAGCTGGTGTGGCGTGCATAATTTCGGATGTCGCAATAATGCCCGTTGCTTTGCCTGCCAGTCTCGATGCTTCCAGGATAGAAGCGACCGGTTTCTTGGCATCTCCCGGAGCGATGGCCTTTTGTCCAGGCATTGTCGCTTTATCCGGCAGTACACCGACATATCCTGTATGTGATTTGTGACCTGTAGCAAAGGCTGTTCCCGCAGGGGCCGAGTCCGCAATCGGCGCATCCGCAGAGTGTGTACGAACCATGCCACTGGCCATGGAGTCCAATGTCAGAGAGGATCCCTTATACCAGCGAGCCAAAGCTGTTGCGTCGTTCGCCATACCGTCCGGGATCAGGATGATAACATTTTTGATCGGTGAAGCAGATGAGGTGGTGTCTTCCACAGCCCAAGCTGCACTACTGCCTCCCAGCGTAGCCGTAACAATCGTCGTTACCGCGAGCATCATTTTGGCTGCACGGGTATTGAATCGGTTTAACATGAACACATCCTCCTAAATAATATGTATAGTTTGGTATCCAAGACCAGTGTATACAATGAATGCTAAACGAGCGTATGTATTGCATTAACTAAATGTAAATTTTACGATTAGAGAAGAACTGGACAGATTGCAGCATCCTCTTGTATGTTAGGGGAAATCAGGCGGCACAGGTAGTTCATTATTCCATTGGTCAGAATAGGTTCTAGAGGTGGTCAGAGCTTATCCTATTGTTAAGGGGGTGAAGATACTTGAAGCAGGATCGGATGAAACATAGACAGGTTCGAACATTTCAACCTCAAACGCTGCAACAGACAACATATGGGCCAATTGACGGCAGAACCTACGAGCAATTCGATACGCTGGGTTGGCTTGGTGTTCCTTATGCCGTTCCTCCGGTAGGTGAATTGCGCTGGAAAGCTCCGCGTGAACCGGAGGCATGGATGGAAACAAGATCAGCCAAGGAATTCGCTGCAAGCAGTTTGCAATTATCCGGTATAGATACTACAGGCAGTGAGGACTCGCTATATCTGAACATCTGGCGTCCGGATACAATCAGCTCGAAGCTTCCGGTTATGGTATTTCTGCATGGCGGCGGAAATATGACGGGATCAGGCAAAGATTTTCAGGGGGAACAGCTTGCGCGTAATACGAACAGCATTATTGTTTCGGTAAACTATCGATTGGGAGCCCTTGGATTCTTTCAACATGCTGCATTGAAAACTGGAAATGCCCTAGATGATTCGGGCAATTATGGTTTGCTGGATGCATTACGTGCCTTACAGTGGGTTCAGGATAATATAGAAGGTTTCGGTGGAGATACTGCCAATGTTACGTTGGCCGGACAGTCTGCGGGAGCACGTGACGTCCTGGCAGCGATGATCTCACCGCTTAGTAAAGGGCTGTTTCAGAAGGCAGCTGCTTTCAGCGGCGGCCTGACCACTGCTGCACCGGAAGAAGGAAAGCAGAAATCCGAGGATGCCCTCGTTAAATTACTCGTGGGAGAAGGGATAGCGACTTCTGTGCAAGAAGCGAAAACATGGATCGGCATTCAGTCTAAGTCACTGCTGGAGAGTTATCTGCGTGAATTGCCTGCGGACAAACTTGTCACTGCATTTGGTTCAACGGCAATCCGGATGGAGTCATTCCCGCATCTGTTTCGTGATGGGTCGGTCATTCCAAAAGAAGGTTTCGAGGCTATTGACAGCGGTAACTATGTACAAGTGCCTGTATTGCTCGGCAGTCTGGAAACGGAGTTCTCCAGCTTTGCTTTAGGTGATGAGAACTTTACACCCTCGATTAACGATGAAACGCTGTTCACCGCTGAGACCAAGGCAGAGCAGTATGCTGCAGCCCTGAAATACGGTAGTGAGGTTTATGCTGGTTTTAATGCAGAGCGGGTGGCTGAACGCTTGACAAGTAAAGCAGGGCTGCCGCCAGTATATGCCTATCGTTTTGCTTGGGGTACACAGCCAAGAGTTATCTCGGAAAGACTACAAACTCTGCTGGGGGCATCACATGGAGCGGACATGGATTTCTACACAGGACACGCAGACGGGGTAGCCGCCTCTTTCCCTGAAGGCTATTTTAGCGAAACCAATAAACCAGGCCGTGAGGCGTTGTCTGCCGCGATGACAGCATATCTGAAACAGTTTCTGTACACTGGTAACCCAGGCAATGGCGGATCTTCGGAACTAGCGACATGGACACCTTGGACCAAAGATGCCAAAACACCAATCATGCGTCTGGACGCAAGCAATACTACTACAGAGATTGGAATGTCCACACAGTACAATGGAGGCAAAGAAGTCGTGATGGCAAAAATGAAGAATGAATTGTCTGATGAGACTTACAAGCTGCTAACAGAGAGTGTATTTGCGGGACGTTTCTTCTGGGAATAAAGGCTGCATAGCTAGATATGTCTATCGTTAAAAGGATTGGTGTCCTACAGTAGTTGAGTCACGTGAAAGGACGCGAGAGAATGATCTCTCGCGTCCTTTTCTAGTTATAGGAGAATACCTAATTTAGTTGTTCAGAAGACATCTGATCTATTTTTTTGCAAAAAAACTAAGTGTTCCCGTACTCTCATCTGCACTCACAAACAGGTCGCGTCCATTGACACGATGAATTCCTTCCGGTGACTCTCCAGCAGTGGGGATAAGCCCCAGATATGCAGGATTTACCGGATCAGCAAGATCGAAGAACAAAATGGCATCTGCTCGTTCGGAAGCGACCGCTGCATAAGTTTTGCCTTTAATCGTAGCAACCGTCAGATTCTCGACTTCACTACCTTTGTTCGGACTGCGATCATCCGGGTATAAGCCAACCTGGGCTGTTGCTTCATCGATAAGGTTCTCACTGTCATACAGCCGTTTGCCCTGCAAATCCCAGACAGCAATGTTGCGTCCGCCTGCTTTTACACCATCATCAAATTCATTTTTACCCAAATCGCCTTCATTGGCGGTCAGCAGATATTTACCGTCAGCAGAGAAAGCAATGCCATCCGGCTCATAACGAGCAGTCAATTTCTCGGTAAACTGGACTACGCCATCATCTTTCAAATCGGCAAGATGTGAAGTAGTCCCCAGCGCAAAGATGGAGGTAATCTGCTTCGTTTGCAGATCAACGATGGCAACGGCATTGTTTTCCTGTAACGTAATGGCCGCTGTTTTGCTGTCCGGACTGATCGCAACATACTCCGGTTGTGGATCATGCGGATAACTGACTCCAGCTACATGATCCAGAGAAACGGGCAAGTTGGTGATCTCACCTTCCAATACGTTTCCGCCTGCAAAAGAGACAATCATAATGCTGCCTGGACGTTTCGCATTCGCATAATCAATTTCATCGGCTGCTTTGTTAATCTCTTCATCTTCAATGGCGATAACCGCATGCAGCCCATCAGGGGACAGGGCAATGGAGTCAGGTCCTATACCAAGTTCATACGTCTTGACTGTTTTGTAAGTTGTGAGGTCGACAACCGCCAGCAATCCCTGACTTGCTTCCGTGTCTGTATCACCTGTACGTATGACCGCCAGTCCATATTTGCCATCCTTGGATACCGTTACGCTCGTTACTTCCGCTTTGGCGGAGAGTTCATGGAAGCTGATGGTACGCAGTACGTGGATATTATTCAAATCGGCAATATCCACGACGGAAATGCTGCCATTGTCCGCTTCGGTTACGAGCAGCCGTTGTCCATCCGGAGTGGATGCTGATATTTCAGCTTTGCCGCCGGGCATTTGAAAGGAAGCTGTACGTTCAAATCCGGTTTTATTTTGTTCGAGGATCAATTGATCCGTAATCAGCTTTATTGTTTTTGGAGATACATAGGTTGTTCCTTTGGTGATGTAGCTTTTACTATCGAGGGAGGTGTTCACACCATTAATGGTAGCTGAGGATGTCCCTACTGGGATTTGTACTTTAGTGCTTCCAACCTGAATATCGACACTGCGACGCTTTCCGTCCCAAGTGACCGTTCCTTGCATATTTTCGATAGCGGTACGTAAAATCACATGATCGTTGACGGGTCCAGATGCGTTAGCCGCACTGACCATGGATGTGTAACTTGTTGCTCCTGCCGTTAAGATGGCTGTCATAGACAGGACGGCTAGCCACTGATTTCTCTTTTTCAATGTAACAGATCCCCTTTACCGTTTCGTATGTATGACATGTACTGTTTTAGTATAGATTTGAAATGTTATGAAAAGGTAAAAGTATAAAGGGACTTGTGTAAACTGAATATGAATTTAGGTCGGGGACTGGTGGAAAAGAAGAAATTGAGGTAGAATCAAGTGAGAATAATTCTCATTTGTCTCATCCTTTTTATGAGGATCATGATTAAGATATAGACGAGGTGAATACACATGGGCTTTGATTCGTTAGCCGTTGTATACCAGCATTACTTAACGCAGGAACCATTCAGTCAGCAGGATGAAAACACGTACCTGCTCTCCGCTAAAGCGGGCAGTGGCAATATTAAAAGAGTAACCACGTATAGTGGTATCGAAATTGTGTATTCTCAGATTCATTATAGTGAGCCGTGTTCTACGTTCTTTGCGTCGAATATTCCTATCATTGAGCTGCAGTTTGCCTTGTCAGGTGCGCGTTATGTAGACATATCCGGTCAGGAATATACGCTGTCCACTGGACAGGGAGCACTTCTGATGATGCGTGATTTTGAAGCCTGGTTCCATCCGCCTGCGCAGGAGAATTATACTTCTTTTGCTCTCGGGATTCCGATCTCGTTGTTCAATTATGCGGGTGCACATTTGGCCACAAGCCAATGCATTCGGTTTCAGGACATTTTGGGACATCGTATTTTCAAACCCATCGTATTTCAGTTGGATCAAAGAATACGAACGATGATTGACAGTCTGATTGTGGAATTGAATAACCCCTATAGATCGTCTTTAATGATGGAAGCGACCGCATTGGAGATATTGAATCGGTTTATGATTCAGCTGTTTGATCTGGCGCCGATTCCAGCGGGGTTCTCTAGAGAAGATATACGGAAGCTGCATACCGCTCGGGAGATTATGGAGGCTTGCATGGTGGACCCACCATCCTTATTGGCATTATCCAAACAGGTGGGCTTGAATGATTTTAAATTGAAAAAAGGCTTCAAGGCGCTGTTCGGTACCACCGTCTTTGAATATTTACGCCAGATTCGTCTGGATAACGCCATGAAATTGCTGCGCAACCAGGAGAACAACGTCACCGAGGCAGCGATAGCGGTTGGTTACAGTAATATCAGTGCCTTTTCCCAGCAATTCTATCGCAAATTCGGCGTTAAGCCTTCGGAAATGAAAAAAATATATTAATAATCCGTCTTACCGTCAATTGTTCCGTATGGGGGCAGTCGAGTTACACAGAGCCTTGTATACTCCAGGTACAGTGGATACTGTACTGATAAATAAAGGAGTGTATGAGCGTGAACAGAATTAGAGGAAGTATCTTTTTTAGCGTGTTTGCAGCCATGTTGGGTCTTATGCTTATTGCTCCCATTATGCCGCCGCTTATTCGCGAATTAGGAATGAAAGAGAGTCATTCCGGGCTTATTATTTCGCTCGGGTCAATTGCAATGGCTGTAATGGCTCCGGTGTGGGGCAGATTCAGTGATCTGAAAGGCAGAAAACCAATTATATTAATTGGATTCATAGGTATGTCTGTCAGTTGTGCTTTGTTCGCTTTGGCCTTGTATGGTGGATTGAATGCTTGGATGGGAGGGGGTCTCCTGCTAACCCTTCTGATTGTGACGCGTAGCTTGATTGGAGCATTCATACCGGCGGTGCTGTCTTCTTCCCAGGCATATATGGGAGATGTGACAGAAGGGGAAGAGCGAGGAAGCGGCATGGCGATTATTAGTGCAGCCAATGGGATGGGACTCGTATTTGGCCCTGCGATTGTAGGGGCTTTTACCATCATAGGTCTGCTGTGGCCGCTATATTTTGGCATCTTTATTGCCATTGCTGCCTTTATCATCGCGTTGTTGCTTATTCCAGCAGCCAGACCCGTCATTCAGGATAAACCGCCGAAGGTCAACCCGTTCCAACGCGGATTACGAATGTACCTTGCTGCAGGATTGGTGACGATGGTTGGCATTATGACGCTGCAAGTCATTGGCGGATTTTATTTTCAGGATCAACTCAGTCTATCTCCAGCCGCAACAGCCAGAATGGTTTCGTTTGGGCTCATGTTCTCCGGGGCAGCGATGCTGATCATGCAGGTGATTCAGATGAAGTGGCTCAAATGGCGGCCGCGGCCCATGATTCTGCTCGGTTCTCTTTTTCTGATGGGAAGCATGGTTCTGTTTCTGGTCTCAACTCAGCTGTCCATCTATTATTTCTCATTTTTCCTGTTCGGTATGGGTTCGGGTCTGATGATGCCTGGTTTTATGGCGGGAGCTTCTCTCTCTGTCAGCAAAGAACAGCAGGGCGGTGCAGCCGGATTGGTTGCAGCGATTCAGGGCATATCGGCCGTGATTACCCCATTGCTGACAACAACGCTGTATCAAGTAGATAAACATATTCCGTTTATGCTGGTAGCCCTATTGGTTGTTGTCATGGGCGTAGTCATGCTGGGGATGAAAACGAATCAACCGAGTTCGGTAACCGGGTAAATTAGGAAGGGGCTAGTATACAGCTGGACGAATCTGGGCCGCATTCTATTGCAGTTCCAATAAATGCGGCCCGCCAGCTGTTCCAACCCCACCAACCGTTATCCAAATCTGATCTTGAGCACACGCACGCAGCTTTACTTCGCAATCGGATTGGAAGTTCACTCGAAAAAGCCCGTGCTTGCACCTGAAAACATAAGACTTCACTTGGCCTTGATCATCTCACAGCCGCAGCCTGCATCAGCTTGTAAATCTGGCGGGTCGTGTTTACGTTCCGGACCGTCATATATTTGTACACCTTGGAGCCTATGAGCTTGCTCATACCACTCTTGGTGACAAGTTCTTTACTGACGGAATATAAAATGGCTCCGGGAACATATAGCAATGTGCCGATTTCCGGTTTGATGGGTAGCTTGTCCAGCACTGAAACGTCATTCACCTCATCCCAGAGGAACATGACATCACTTTTAGCCATCGCATCATTGGTCCATTCCTCCGGCAGTGCCTGAACAACAGTCCGGACTTCATCCAGATTACGTACCATCACCTTGATCTGTAAGCCAAAATCGACAGCTATGGCTTGTTCAAGAATCTGGGCTAATTCCGCATTCGCATTGACGCGATCCTGATGATCGGCAAAGATAATATTGCCTGAGTTGATATACGTCACCACATCCAGCAAGCCCGCTTGTTCAAACGTTTCTTTCAACTCTTTCATATTGATTTTATTGTTTCCGCCTACATTGATGCCTCGAAGCAAAGCAACATAAATCATGTTCACGCCTCCATATCCCTGGTTGGGTCCTGTACTCTTGGGACCTTGTAAATGTATGTTTTATTTCTAACCATTAGCGAAACGACAAATACTCCAATACATGCGCCACATGCTCTTCTCCCAGCAAATCATTCAATCGAGGTTCCACAAGCTCCAGATATTCGGGTTTGGTTTCGTAAGATTCCTCATCCTTCAATTCTCCACCATAAGTCCGTGCAGCTTCTATCAGGATAGCGACTGCGGTAAAAAAGTCAGACAATGACTCAGCGACCCGTGTTGGTTCGCCGCCTTCAAAGGCTGCATACACAGGCGAGTCAGGTGCTGCTGTGTCCACAATCAAGGGATCATCATTCACATTGGCGATGACAACATGACCTGGTTTCCATGAGGCAGCTTCCTCATAAGGCTCGTTCATGCCGACCCATCGATAGCCTAACTGCTGCCGATACAGATGTTCAGGTGCAACGAAGAAGATCACGGCTGCATCACCGATTTCGACAGCCGCATTTTTCAACTTGAGTGTACCTTCGGCCTTCGCATCGACCATCTCATAGTGATTTGTATAGATATTGAAGCTCTGGGGAGAGAGGAATTCGTTCGTCCACTTCCGGTTGATGATGTTGTGTGAGAGGACGAAGATCATGGTTTTTGAAAAGTCCATAAGCTTCATTATATAAGTTCTGCTGTTCCACAAAACGGGTTAAGGCAGCTTCCAGTTGTTGCATGGGGATTGATTCCTCCTGGTCTTCTGGTATGTGTTCTTGCCTAAGTAGCTACTCCGTTGATCATAAGAATTATACTATATCAGAATGGGAAGGGCTTACAGATTTATTCAGTCTCAACGGGCATCAGATGGAGGATGGGCTGAGCTACAGCAGGAAAATTAATATTTATTATTCATTTCCCAGCATTTTCCGATATAATAACTTAATAGAACGAAAGCAAGAGGATACTACCTCAGAGAGGTGATTGGAATGACGGTTGACGTCCTAGTACGCAACAATGTAAAGGTACTTGGTACCGGCGGGCAAACCATTGTGTTTGCTCATGGGTTTGGATGTGATCAGGATATGTGGCGCTATATCGTTCCGAGTTTTATGGATAACTACCGTGTCGTTTTGTTTGATTACGTAGGCTCGGGCCAATCTCAAATTGACTATTATGATGCTGACAAGTACAGCAGTCTGCAAGGATACGCACAGGATGTGCTTGAAATTATGGAAGCGCTCAATCTGAGAGACGTCGTATTTGTCGGGCACTCTGTAAGCAGCATGATTGGCATGCTTGCATCCATTCAGGCAGCAGAATATTTTAGACGTATTGTAATGCTGGGGCCTTCTCCCCGTTACGTAAATGATCTTCCGAATTATTACGGCGGTTTTGACCGACGCGACATAGATGAGCTGCTGGAGATGATGCAGATGAATTTTGTTGGTTGGGCGAGTTATCTTGCTCCAATCGTGATGCAGAATCCCGAGCGGAAAGAACTGACAGTGGAGTTGGAAAAGAGCTTTTGTTCAAGGGACCCGCATATTGCGAGGCAATTTGCCGAGGTGACGTTTTTCTCGGATTGTCGGGATGATCTGGTGCGGGCTTCTGTACCCACATTGATTCTCCAATGCTCAGACGATAGCATCGCTCCAGTTGAAGTGGGGGATTACTTGCATGCCCATCTGAAGAACAGCAGACTTCTACAGATGACGGCGAAGGGACATTATCCTCATTTGAGTCAGCCAGAAGAAACAAGTCGTTTCATTAAAGACTATTTGCAGAGCGTGTAAAGTAAAAGGAGAGGAAAGGGCAATTTTCCATGGACCTACAATTAGATCTGGCACCTTGCGGATACTTCTCCATCTCTGACTCGGGCATCATTCAATCCATTAATCAAGCCATGCTGGGCATGCTGAAATATGAACGCACCGAGTTGTTGGGGAAGCATATTGAGTCGACGATGTCGGTGACCAACAAGTTGTTTTTTCACACGTATTTTTACCCATACATCCAGCTATATGGTCATGTGGATGAAATGTATTTCTCGTTTCGCACCAGCGATCAGCAGGATGTTCCGGTTCTTCTGAACGGGGTTCGCCAGACTCGCAACGGAGAAAGCATAATTGACTGTGTCGTAGTGATCATGCGCAAGCGAATCGAGCATGAGAAGGATATATTGCAGACCAAAACAAAGCTGCAGGAATTATATCAAGCTACGCATGAGGCGAATAAGGAGCTTGAGCGATTGCATGAGGAGTACAAGTTAAAACAGCAGGCATTAATCAAAGTGAATGATCAGTTGGAGACGATGGCTTCTACGGATTTGCTTACCGGACTTAAGAACCGCAGATATTTCCAGGATAAAATGGTTGAAAGCCTGACGTTTTTTCGGGACTCCCAACGTTGTTTTTCCCTGCTGGTCGTTGATATTGATCATTTCAAAAATATTAATGATACGTACGGGCATCCGATCGGGGATTTGGTGCTCGGCAATCTGGCGGGCCTGCTGCAATCAGTGTCACGCAGTACGGATGTGGTCGCGCGTTATGGCGGAGAGGAATTTGTCATTATTCTTGCGGATTGTGATCAGGAGCAGGCGATGCATACAGCAGAGCGATACCATTCACAAGTCGCTTCCGCTGATTGGGGCGAATATAACATCACGGTGAGTATCGGTGCAGCTACTGTGGCGGAGGAAGACACGGAGCAGTCCCTGTTCCAAAAAGCGGATAAGGCGCTGTATGCCTCTAAAACCGGAGGAAGAAATCGGGTGACACATGCGTCAGAAGCAGAGCGTAACGACTCAAACCTTCATAATTAAATGATAACTGTCGATATAGTATTTAATGCTATTATCCAAATTAGAGGAAGTGAGCACATCATTATGAATCAGGTTGAGGCTGTTTTGGCTGCAATGCCGTTCATTCGGGAAGCTGCACGTCAGGATGTATCCATCTCGGTAATGGACAGGGAGAAGTTTTTGTTTTTCCAATCTGGGAATGCCTTGAAATATGATTTCATGGCAGGAGATCCGCTCCCGGATATCCACAGGGATTTTAAGATGTTACAGAATGAGTCGAAAACAAGGGAGCATTATCCGGCCGAACTATTCGGTATCGCTGCGGATTCTTATTTCCATCCCATCAAGAACGAGCAGAATGAAATAGAAGCAGTGATTTGCATTACATACAGTATGGATACGCAGGATCAATTGAAAAAGCTGATGAATCAGGCTGACGAAGTCACCGGCCGACTGATTGAGGGCATTCAGCATGTTGCTGCTCATTCAGAGGAATTGAGTGCGACTTCGGAAGAAATCTTGAGTAATACGAAACGGGCGGTTGAGGATTCCGGAAACGTTAATGAGGTCGTTCTATACATTAAAGAGATTTCGGAGCAGACTAATCTGCTTGGCTTGAATGCTGCAATTGAAGCAGCGCGGGTCGGTGAGGCCGGGGCAGGATTCGGGGTGGTCGCCACCGAAATTCGTAAGATGTCTACGGGAACCAAAGAAGCTACCGGACGGATTGAGCAGTCGCTTGACGCTGTAAAAAAATCCGTATTGAGCATGGAGCAAGAGATTGCCCAGATTTCAGTTTCTTCGCAAGAGCAGGCGAAGCTGGTCACAGAGTTTATGAATGTGATCGATCAATTGAATGAAACAAATCACGGCTTGCGCAGGCTGGTCGAAAAAATAACGGATGACGTGGACTAATTCCGTCGATACATGAACGAAACGCTCAACCACAGATGTGGTTGAGCGTTTCTTATTTGCTTCGGGATGAACTTGGGTCAGCTTCCTTTTAGGAATACTGTTTATTCAGCAAAGCAGTATCGTAGTATTCTTCAAATGACTTGATCTTGTTGTGTTCAAATTTGAAGATTTGCACGTAAATGCCGTTATACTTGATTTTTTTGTCGTTACCCCAGGGTCCGTTGGCAGTGATGTCGATGTTGCTCCGTGTTTTGGTAACAATGGTATTCGGATTTTCGCCGACCATAAACTCGTCAATCGTCCATTCGAATGTACCTTTCATATCAGTGAAAATCGGATTGAAGAAGCTTTTAACAGCGTCCCAGCCTTCTTGAACAGCATTGTGCAGGACGGCGACTTCTGCTGTAACAAACGGTGTAATCACAGCCGGGTTTTCCTCAACCCATAGTGAATAAAATTGGTCGGTATCACCCAGATACAGCGAGAAAAATTCTATAATGACATCCATGTTTTTGCGGGCGTCTTCATTTGCAGTATCCATTGACGCGTTAACGGTTACATTTTTGATCGTTTTGGAATCCATATATTCCACTCCCCTTTCACAACAAAGTATAAATTAAAGAATCTCAAATCATAATAGACTGTTTCAGTAGAGTGTAAAAAAACTGTACAAATACGTCGATATGTAAAGAGAATGGCCAAGACACCATAGGAGCGTTAGAAACTCAGGAGGGAGATACCTATGCTTAGAAAAATCACGCCTAAAGAACTCCTGGCTGAATCCCTGATTGATTTGGCCAAACGGAACCCGATTCAATCCATTACCGTCACCAACATCACGGATCATTGTCAGGTAAGCAGACAGATGTTCTATTATCATTTTTCGAGCAAGTACGATCTGATTGCCTGGATATATAGTGACAAAGCGGATAAAATCATCAATCAATATATTGAGAAGGAGCCCTGGGGACGAGTAGCCGGAAGAATTGTAGCGTTTATTAAAGAGGACTATCTCTATTTCAAAAAAGTATTTGACGACGATACACATTTATCTTTTTATAATATTATTTTTCAGTATACGGTCGAGTGCCACACCAAGCATATCCAGAAAAAATTGGGTCTCGCCTCATTGCCTCCGGATATTCTGTTTGCAATCCAGTTTAATGCCTACGGAGGAGTCAATGTCACCAAAGACTGGCTTGAAAACGGCATGAGGGAATCCCCCGCCGAATTGGGGGAATTAATTTTTTCCGCCATGCCTCAGCCTATTAGAACGTATTTTAACAACGAATCGTAGAATCACTTTACCGGCATTATCCAGTCACTCTTTCCGGTTACTCGTGGCTCATAAATCCATATCCCTTGGCAGGGGAACTGGCTTGGAGAGTGAAGTCTTCGTTGGCGTCATCCATAAATTTCGGATTCACATACAATGATTGAGCATCATTTCCTGATCCCTCGACGTAGGAGGTGAAGCCGGCATACTCCCTGTTTTTCCAGATCCATAGCGCATCTTCTTGTGGTGCAGGGGAGTAGTATACGTTATGATCAAACACATTCCCCGAATTACTGGTGTATTCATTGTAAATGAGCACGTCAGAGCTATTTGATACGAGAATGTTCCGCTTGAACGTATTGTTCTTCGTTTGGGCTTGCATGAACAGCTGCCCATTGCCAGCATCCAGCAGGTCGTTATCAACTATTGTATTGTACATAATCGTACTGCCCTCGGTAGAACCGCGTTCCTCATCATAGCCGCCCATGGCGATGCCTGTCAGCCTGTTATGGAAAATGAGATTATCCTGCAACGTAATGTTGCTCGTTGAACGTCCGGCGTGCTCCGAAGCAATCTCGATCCCGATATCGTTGCGGTATACTCGATTATGGTCAATGATATGATTTTTGCCTCCATCTACATAGATTCCCCCAGCAGAATTGCTGTCATTGGGGAGGTTCGTTCCATAGGAAGGGTTGAGATTGGAAGAAATATTATAGATTTCGTTTCCTCGTACAATGCCGTTTCGCGCCTGATCATAAGTGTCATCCTCGGATGTACCTTCATATCCGATCAGATCAATACCAATGTTGTCGCTGTCATGAATGGTGTTGTCCAAGATTGCAAACGTATCCACATTCCCGTTGACTGCAAGTGTCTCACTTGAACCGAGCACGAGATCATACAGTTCATTATCCTTGATCATAATGTCCCGTAAGGCTTGAGGATGCTCCGTACCATAAATTGCAATTCCATGGGCATCCCGACCCTGCAAATCCGGTCCTGAGGGCTTGGCATCATTTGCAATGGAATGAACGGTGTTGCCCAGGACTTGAATGTGTTCCCCGGCTCCGTGAATATAGATGCCAGTAGGCACTTGACCCCGAAGAGAGGTTGTAAAGTTGCGGATTTCGAGATTTTGAATCGTAATAAAGCTGGCACTTTCGACTTCAATTAAACCTTCTATACCGCGTACGGATAGACCTTCACCATCGATGACGGCCTTCTCACGAGGATAGCTAGAGAAAAGGGTAGGATTGCCGGAGGCATTGCCGCTTCGGGTTATTTTCACCTTTTGATGATATACCCCTTCCCGTAAATAAACGATACTGCCTGGATTGGCATGATCTGCAGCATGCTGTAGCGTTCTCCAAGGTTCTTGAATGGTTCCTGTATTCTGGTCATTTCCATCGGGTGCTATGTAATACATTTCTTTGGTGGCGGGTGTTTGAACCGAATCTGGTGAAGGCATGGAAGAGCCCTCATCCTGACAACCTGTTGCGAGAAGCATTAGAATCAGGGCCAGAACGTATTGTGTGACTGTACGAAGCAAAGTGTTTCCTCCTTATGAATTTGCTATAAAGTTTGATTATAGCAGATTTGAATGGAGGAATAGGGGCGTGATATGCTCATAGACAACTAGCATGAGTGGAAGAATGGAGGATTACGATGTGGAATGGTATTTTTGAATGGGAATGGATAAATCCATAGGGGGGGAGCAAGCAGAATGTAAAGTAGGCTGAAGGGAGCAATAATTATGCATAAATTAACCGCAAACGAATTAGTGGATCGGGAGAATCATGCTTGGGAGGAACTCAAGGAACTGTTGGACCATGGACAAAATAAATATACCTATGTTCCTGCACAGCGAGAGGTCGGAGAGGACGCGCTTTATCGCCTACAAGTAAGCACTAAATCCTATTTGGGGGCTGTTGCCTATGAGACAGCGGGCATTGTGCTGGATGATGGCTGGATTACGTTGCTTGGATCGGGAGGTGATCAAACCTTCGGGAGTCTGACCAGTTGGAATGGTGTGGCTGACAAGCCTTGTGTACCCGCACTGGAAGGCATGATGGTCGTCGCTTACGATGCTGCGGGTGGATTTTTCGGAATGGATACGGGTAAGTATGGCTGTACAGGACATGTATACTATTTTGCCCCTGACACGCTGGAATGGGAATCGACAGAACTGGCTTATTCGGGCTTCATCAACTGGTTGGCTAATGGTGATCTGGAGCAGTATTATCAGACCTTTCGCTGGAAGGGTTGGCAGAACGACATGGTACAGCTTCAGATAGGACAAGTATTCGCCTATTATCCACCGCTTTGGACGGAAGAGGGCAACGGCGAGAGCAGCAGCAAAGCTCCTGTAGCTGTGGAAGAAGCCTGGAAAGCAGCATTGGCTGGGAAATGATGTGCTATGACAGGATTGTACGGAGGGAGTGTATGAATAATTTGAATATCGATAACATTCAGAAGCATTACGGCATTGTGTTTCCGCACGAATATCTGGAGTTTCAACGGGAGGCCAATGGTCAAGCATTTGATATGATTGAAAATGGAGAGGTCATCGACTGGGAGATTCGTTTCTCTGCACTCGATAATCAGTTCATTGCGAATAACATCAATCTGGTAGATGACGTGAATCCCGATCCACGACGGATTATTCCGTTTGCTTGGAGTGTCAGCAGCGGCAACAACTACTTATTGGATTACCGAAAGAATTCAGAATCTCCTGCCGTACTGGTTATGGACCATGAAGAAGCGATGGTACGCGAAGATGCCGAGAGCGAATCAGAGACGCCGGAGGAAGCCCAGCAACTGCTGGAGGAAAATGTACGAGAGATCGCTGCCAATTTCAATGCATTCATAGCTTGTTTAAAAGCCAGACCGAGTGATCCAGTTGAGTGATTCACCGTTTGAATATCCTCGTGAACGACAAAAGGCTCGCGCTATTCGCGGGCCTTTTACTCAATCGAATACATGAATGTTTTGATTGAATGATATAGAATACATCCTAGTTTGCAACCTATCCAGTCTCAGTCATTGTAACCGTAGAAGTCGATCGTGCAGCTTTGTTATGCCAGACCACGATGACTAGCGAGATCAGACAGACTAAGAGCAGACATCCATATACATAATGATAGGCTTCCTCTACTGGAACACCCGGAATGCTATGCAGCAGCAGCCCACAGACAGCGACGGATACTGAACCGCCAAAAAATTGGATCAACTGTAACAAGCCCATACCGGAACCGATCTGCGCTTTGGGCAGCATCCGAGATGCTTCATTATTCAGCGAAGCTATCGAGGCGGAGAGTGCCGGGGAGAAAAAGAGATATCCGCCGGTGATAATCAAGGCAGACTGATTCAGTCCCAGCATAAACAGAGCAAGAACTGATGCAAGCAAAATGTGTCCGATCATTAGAAAACGTATATTGCCATAACGATCAATCCAGCGACCTACGAAACGGGTGCAGAATGCCGAGACGATGGCTCCAGGAGCAATCAGCAGACCAATAGCGAGCGACGAACGTCCGAACAGATCAGCGAGCACTAGCGGCATCAGGAACAGATTGCCCAGATTTACGACCAGAACACAGAAGCCGATGATCAGTAGCCGGGAAAACCCGGGTGTTCGGAATACATGTGGATTCACAAAAGGCAGGCTTGCCCTGCGAATATACACGATGTGCACAATAAGTGAAATGACACCGATGGACAGCCATAACCATGACTGCTGAGTGATGGCAACCAGAAGGGTAGTTGCATTAATCACGGTTAATGCTGCACCGATCATGTCAAAAGGATTCTCCGGTTTGGCCGTTTCACGCGGGAGAAAATAGAGCAGTACGGGCAGTGCAAGCAGGACAAGCACCGTAATAGCGAAAAGTCCATTCCAGCCCCAGTACTCACTAATAAGTCCGCCGACAATGGGGCCAAGCCCAAACGCCATAGCGCTACCTGATGAGATCAGTGCGATGGCAGCTCCGCGCCGTTCCAACGGGATGTAACGGCTTGCGATGACAAGCCCAAGCCCGGCCATGACCCCTGCACCCGCAGATTGCAAAATGCGTGTCAGCAGAAGGATCGCAAAGCTGTGAGCAAATAATCCGAATAATGAAGATAAACCCAAAATAAGCAATCCCACCGTCAGCAGTTTGCGCACCGGGATACGATCAGATAATCGACTGTAAATCACCGTCGACAAGGCGTAACCAATGGAGTAGCTTGAGATGACCCAGGATCCGAGATCAGATGTAATCTGAAGATCATGGATAATAACAGGTAAAGAGACGTTAAACATGGTGGTATTCATCACAACGATGAACAGGCAGCAAGTCCAGAGGGGCATAACAATTTTATCTTTCACGTGACCATTCCTGTCTATTCATTCAATAATTATTGAAATTCAATATTATATTTTACGCTTAATCATATCATATGGCAATAATGTCATAAAAATAATATCGGCTTATATTGTTACTTAACACTTGTATTGTGATAAGTGTGAAAATGATTTTAAACAAAATATTTCAGGTGATAGCCAAAAACAGGCGCCACTTCAAGGGCCGCCTGTCTTGGTATGCTGATCTATTTTTCTTATGAAACAGTGGCTTGTTTCCCCCGATTGCGAATCCATTTGATGACATCCATCAGAATGACGGCGGCGAGAGCGAGTCCTCCTGCGATCAGAAACTCATTCCAGCCAAACGCAGCCGGGATGGCAAAGATGCCGCGTACACCCGGGATCAGCGTGATTGCGTAAAGGCAGAGACAAACCAGGATGGAACCAAGAACTAATTTGTTGGTGGTGAAGCCGACCTGGAAAATCGTCTGTGTGTTGGAGCGTGCTGCAAAAGTTTGCAGACTCCGTGCCAGAATCAAGGTTGTAAAGGCCATGGCCACACTTATTTCCTCCGAGATTCCAAGTCCGATATATTGGGAAACGATGACCGCCACCCCGATCAGGACGCCGCGAGTAATGACGGCCTGTAACGTTCCGCCGGCAAAGATGCCTTCGTTAATATCTCGTGGTTTGCGTCGCATGACATCCGGTTCAGCTTTTTCGGTACCGAGTGCAATGGCTGGCAGCGAGTCATTCACCAGATTGATAAAGAGCAGTTGCAGCGCTGTAAAAGGGTTCACCCAGCCGACCACAAGTGCAAACAAAATGGCGATAATCGCCCCGAGGTTTCCTGCAAACAGGTACGCAATAGCTTTTTTGATATTATCAAATACCATACGTCCCACACTGACTGCATTCACGATGGACACAAAATTATCATCCGTCAAAATCATGGCTGCCGCATCTTTGGCGACATCCGTCCCGCTGCCCATCGCTACGCCGATGTCGGCCTGTTTCAGTGCAGGTGCATCGTTGACCCCATCTCCGGTCATGGCTGCAATCTTGCCTTTACGCTGCCAAGCACGCACGATCCGGATTTTATTTTCAGGAGATACACGTGCGTACACCGAGATATGTTCGAGCTGCTGGTCGAGTTCTTCATCCGACAGTTTGTCCAGCTCCGCTCCGGTAAGGGCCAGGTCGTCCGGGCCTGCAAGTCCGATATCAATACCGATGGCTTGGGCTGTTGTTTTGTGGTCGCCGGTAATCATGATGGTACGAATGCCCGCCTTCTTGGACTCTTCGATGGAACCATATACCGCTTCACGCGGCGGATCGATCATGGCTGTCAGACCAACAAGTGTTAAATCATATTCGTCCTCTATCGTGACCTGATTTTTGTCATCAAACTTTTTGTAGGCGTAAGCCAGCACACGGAAAGCGCGTTTGGAGAACGCTTCGTTCTTCTCTTCAAATTGCGTGCGAATCTCAGGCGTCAATGGCTGAACTTCACCGTTTATGAAAACATGACTACAACGGCTAAACAGAACATCCGGGCCACCTTTGGTCAGCAAAGCGGTCTGTCCCTCAAACGTATGCACCGTACTCATCAATTTCCGATCCGAGTCAAAAGGAAGCTCGGCTTCACGCGGAAACTGGTCACGAATTTCATTGTAATCCTTGTTCACCCGGTTACTGAAGGCGATGAGCGCTACCTCGGTGGGATCACCAAGTTCCTTGCCTTCCTGGTTAATATTCGAATCATTGCAGAGTACTGCAATATGTAACAAGCGGCGTTCCTCTGCAGACCACTGTTTGGGATCGTCGGGGAATTGGTCTTTCGTGCCATGGGGAATGTAATAGTCCACCACGGTCATTTTGTTTTGAGTGAGCGTTCCTGTTTTGTCGGTACAGATAATGCTGGCAGAACCTAATGCTTCCACGGCAGGAAGACGTCTGATAATGGCGTGCTGCTTGGCCATTTTATTCGTTCCCAGAGATAATACAATCGTCACAATGGATGAAAGGGCTTCAGGTATGGCTGCCACGGCTACGGCAACAGCAAACATTAGGGCATTCACAATGGATGGGCCGATATTTTCGGTTCCTTCCGTTAACCAGACACGACCTGCTTCGATGGCGAAAATGATAATCGATAGGCCCAGGATGAAAAAGCCCAGCTTTTTGCTGAACGATTCCAATTTGCGTTGTAACGGTGTTTCTTTGGCTTCGGCATTTTCAATTAATTCAGCGATTTTGCCGATTTCCGTTTTCAGTGCGGTGCCTGTAATAACGAGCATGCCACGACCATACACGACCAGTGAACCACTAAATGCCATGTTGCGACGGTCCCCGATCGGTGCTTCTTCGGGAATGGCATGCGCATGTTTTTCCGCAGCTTCGGATTCTCCGGTCAGCATGCCTTCATTGATACGCAAGCTGCCTGATTCCAAAATGCGGCCGTCTGCCGGGACATAATCCCCTGCATCCAGCAAGACAATATCGCCGGGAACGAGTTCCCGTGCGGGAATCGTTTGTTTCTGCCCGTCACGAATGACTTTGGCTTCGGGAGCAGACATTTGCCGGAGTGCGTCCAGAGAACTTTCGGCCTTCTTGGTCTGCACAACGCTGATTACCGCATTTAACAGAATGACGAGAAAAATGATTAGCGATTCGATCAGGTGTCCAAGGACGATCTGAACAGCGGCTGCGATCAGCAGCACGATAACCATGGGATCTTTAAAATTTTCAATAAATAGCTTCCAGATGGGGGTTGCAGCTTTTCCTTTTAACTCGTTATAGCCTTCCGTCTCAAGTCTCTTTGCAGCTTCGGAGGTGGTGAGCCCATCCGTGGAACTCTGAACGTCCTGAAGTGTCTCCTCTGCACTGTGTCTGTAATGTTGCAAATGACCAGCTCCTTGGATCATAGATTTCGGATATTAGATTTCTTTGTGTATATAACCTTGCAGGCGTCTAAGAATCAGTAAAACTTCATCAAATTTATGAACTCCATAGGTAGAATCTCCGCGTCTGGTGAATCTCATTCGTTTGCTATGATTGCGCATTGTATATTACAGCTACTTCGTTGCCGAATGACACGGTTATACTGATTACGTTGTGGGACAAATTTCGTTTTATAGATGTGGTTTAAACTATAGTGGGGATACGGTGTGTTGGATATGCTTTTGCTTTATTTTGATTAGGTCATTATACCTTGCGCAAAAATCATGAAATAAAAGGGGAATTAGTTTTTTTATCCTATTGAAGTTTTTTCATGGAAATGTGTATATAGATAAGGGCATATCATAAAACTCGGTTTTACCGCAGCATAAGGAGAAGGTACATATGAATGACAGCAGCATCGAACAACTCTTGAAACTAGCAGGAGGACAGGAAAATATTCGTCTTGTGCAGCATGACGTGAATACCACTACGCTGACATTGCATAACCGTACAGGCCTAAATATGTCAGTGCCTGATTTTGACGCAGATATTCGTATAACAGGTGATCAATGCTACATAACACTTGAGGACGAATTTTCCCAACTATACCATACGCTACAGGCCATGGGAGTGGGGAAAGCAGAAGGGGACGCACTGCCAGAAATAAGGCGTACCAGCAAAAAATCATTGTTATATTTTATTTCCGATGTGTTCAGGCCTCTGATGCCCGCCATCCTGGGAGCTGCAGTGCTCAAGATTGTGCTAGCCATCATTACGTTATTTAACGTTTACAGTTCTACGGATTCCTCTTCGTTGATGGGCAGTCAGACAATCCTGATATTTAAATCCATTGGAGATAGCGTGTATTATCTGTTGCCAATCCTGGTAGCCATCAGTACAGCCTATCGGTTAAAAAGCAATGTTTATGTTGCCGCAGCGATTGGCGGACTAATGTTCTACCCGCAAATGACCGCTTTACTGTCAGGTGAAGAAGATGTTCACTTTATGGGAGTACCCATTGTGTCACAAGCGATCTTTTTTTCAGCTTCCATTTGGGTGATTTTGACGATATATGCGGCGTCCTATCTGGAAAAAGTAGTTGAGCAAATAAGCTCAAGAGCCTTCAAAGAAATTATTGCTCCATTGTTGACGTTTCTGATTCTCGTTCCACTGGTTCTAATGATACTTGGTCCAATCGGTACTTGGATTGATCAGAAGTTACCGGATGTGGTGGGTTCATTACTGAATGATGCACCGATTGTAGCACTTATGCTGCTGGGAGCGGTTTATTCCCTAATGATGATCGCTGGATTACATTACTGGCTTTTACCTATGATAATCAATGAATTGATGGTGAATGGTTTCTCCCTCATTATCCCTGTCACGTTAGTTGCCTTCGTTGCACAAGCAGGAGCTTCACTAGCTACTGGGCTGAGAAGCAAACAGTGGGAATTCAGGAAGCTGGCTTTCTGGGCAACAGGAACAGCTCTATTAGGTGTTCCAGAGCCTGCGATGTATGCGGTCAATATGAGAAAGAGGGCTTCATTTTATTCGGCATTGCTTGGCGGTGCTGCAGGAGGACTGTATTTCGGGCTGATGTCCGTCAAAGCAGTTGCATTGGGTGGGTCCGCAAGTCTACTGGAAATTCCGCTATTTATGGAAGTAGGGAGTCTGAATCTGCTACATGTCTGTGTTGGTATAACGCTTTCTTTCTGTGTGTCAGGTGTGTTCACCTACTGGATGTTAGGAAAAGAACGGAAACAAGTATAAATTAAGAAAAGCCCGTACCTGATGGTGCGGGTTTTCGTGTATTGTAGAGTTAATAACACGACTTCAATTAAATATATTTTTGATGTAGTAACACTTAAAACTATGGATTCTTTAGCCACAGAAAGGATTACAATATGTCCAACAACATAGATTGGGTGGCACAATGGAAGTTAACCAAGCCACTGACAGACCAATGGATGACTGCGGGCAAGCTGCATCACTTTTCAAGTCATGCCTTGCTGCTCATCCTCGATGGGAAAGCGATCTGGAATATTAATGGTCATAGGGTTCAGGTATCTTATGGAGAGTTGATTGCTGTGCAAGAAAACTCTGTGATTGAAGTGATTGAGGGTGGCAATCTGGATTTGGCCGGATGGCATATTCAGTTTGATACATATGCAATTTTTCCTGACCGAGGTGAAATGGAGAAATATGAATGGCATGTACCGTCAGGAGATACGTATCAAAAAGTACAATTAACCGGTGGCACGCTGGCGATTCTCAGTCAGCAATGGAGTGAACACAGTTCTCCTGATTGGAATGCAACCCGGGTTGGAAATCAGTATCTGATATATGAATTGCTGCAACATGTATATCGTGAGCAGTCGGAAGAGCATTCGACCGTTGAGCAAGGTATTCTCCGCTCTGTGGATTACATGCAGCAGCATTATGACCAGGTCATCACACGAAAGCAATTGGCTGAGATCGCAGGTATCACTCCCTGGCATTATTCCCGCAAATTCAGTGAGCGATATGGGAAGCCACCTCTGGATTACCTGGCTCATTACCGAATCTATCGTGCTCAAGAGGAGCTGTTGTTAACAACGGCGACCTCTCAGGACATTGCCAAGAAGACCGGATTCGAGGATGCTCATTATTTCAGTCGTCGTTTCAAACAGCTAACAGGCGTTTCCCCGAGAAATTATAGACAAACGTTGCCCCTGCGTAATATCGTATGTCTTTCCCCGCTTTGTGCGGAAGTGTTGATTCACTTGGGGGTTATTCCACATGCCGTTATGGTGACACCCTTGCTTTTGCCTGAACATCAGCATGAACTATTTGAATTGCATCAGGTGAAGATGCTGGAAGTCCCGCAATATGAGCTGGATGTGGAACGGATTCGGCAAGTTCAGCCTGAATGGATTATAGGAAACGTATGGACAGAAGAGATCAAGCAAAGACTGCGCACCATTGCACCCATCTTAACGGGTCTGAATAACGATGTGGAGACCCTGCTCCATCAACTAGCCGGTTTGTTTCACCGTGAAGATACAGCCTATGAACTTCATTTGCAGCTTCAATTGGAAGTGAACGCAGTACAGCGACAACTGGAACATCTAGTCCAATCTTCCTCCACTGTGATGGTACTGAGGGTAGAAACGTTTGGTTATCGATACATGGGTGGTCATTCTAATGGGGTATCCCATGTGCTGTATGAACAGCTCCAATTAACTCTGCCACAGCCGCTGCAAGCAGGGGAGGCGTGGTTTAATCCTTGCTCACTCGACTTATTGGCCAAAGCTAATCCAGATTACCTGTTTGTTGAGAAACGGGTCATGCAGCACTTTAGTGCTGAAGATAATATGAAGAAGTTAGTGGAGAGCTCCCAATGGAATGACTTGGAGGCTGTAAAAAACAACAGGGTATTTCTCGTGGATACTCGCCTGTGGGTGGATGGTCGCGGAATTATCGGACACAAAATGATTTTGAATGAAATTGTGAATAGTCTGGTCACCAATGTATTGTAGAGCACAATAATCCAACTGAATACGCACCATCTCCTATGGAAGGATCTCTTCCTATTTGCTAGTATTTGATAATAATAATCATTATCAATATTACATAAGGGGCGAGTAGATCATGTCACGAAGGTTTAAGAGTTTTGGAATGGTGCTGTTGGTGTTAAGTTTGGTACTTTCAGCCTGTTCCGGTACTTCCAATAAGGAAGCAGGAGCTTCAACTGAAGATAGAGGGAGCAATGAAACGAAGGTTGTTCGGGATCAGTTCGGTGAAGTGACGATTCCTGCACATCCCCAGAATATGCTAGTCTTCGATTCGATCTATGCCGAGTATCTCATTGAGATGGGTGTGATACCGCAAATGGTTATATTCGTTCCGGAGGTTGAACCGGAATATCGTGCTTCTTATTTTGAAGGACACGGCGTGCAAATGATAGAAGCAGAACAATATCAATATAATTATGAACAATTGCTTGCGTTGTCACCAGATATGATTATTACCGTAGGCGAAGGTATGGATAAGGGAGCATATGACGAATTGACCAAAATTGCTCCAACGGTGGCTCTGGAATCCAACAGTGAAATGAAGCAAGCGATGCCGAAGCTGGCTACCCTATTTGACAAAACAGAGGAATCTGTCAAAGTGCTGGCAGAGTTTGATGAGAAGGCGAAGCAGGCACAGCAGAAAATTGCTCAGGCCATCGGCGACAAAACTGTGCTGGTCCTTCGAGTGGAGCACAATCGATATCGTTTCATGGGCCCCAAAGGAGGAAGCAGCAGTGTCTTTTTCTATGATATTTTGGGTCTGAACAGTCCAGAAGTCATCAAAGACTCTACAGACTGGTTTAGCCAGTTTTCCCTGGAATTTTTGCCTGAAATGAATCCGGATTATATTTTTCTAGAAGACAGAACACTGAAAGGCTATGATACGAAAGAATCTATGGATAACCTGAAAGAAAGCAAAGTATGGGCAAGTCTGAATGCGGTCAAAGACAATCATGTCTTTCCGCTGAAAACGAGTGATTTTGTAACAGGTGTAGGCCCTATCGGATCGGCCAAGTTATTGGATTATGTCGTTGGAAAGTTGGTGCCCTAGATGAATACTGGAGCGAAGCAGCCATTGGATATTTACGATATAACGATCGTTGGTGGTGGACCTGCGGGAATGTATGCTGCATTTTACAGCGGGATGAGAGCAATGCGGACCAAAATTATTGAAGCCAAAGAGGAATTGGGTGGATTTATGCGTACGTACCCGGAGAAGCTGGTCTGGGATGTGGGCGGGGTTGATCCGGTTCGTTGTGAGAAATTGATTGATTCTCTGGAAAGACAAGCAAGAACCTTTGACCCAACAATTGTGTTCGGCCAGGAAATTGCGCAGATGGAACGAGGTCAGGACGATATATTCGTGCTTACTTCGAAGACGGGTGAGCGTCATTATACACGGACTATCTTATTATGTGCAGGCAGAGGCATGACGCAGGTTCAGAAGCTGGATATCGAGGGTTCCAATCGGTATGAGCTGACGAATCTTCACTATACCATTACCGATCTGTCGAGATTCAAGGATAAGCGTGTGCTGATCTCCGGAGGCGGGGATTCCGCGATAGATTGGGCGAATGAAATGGAGGGATTGGCGCAGGAAGTCATTGTGGTTCACAGACGACATGAATTTACGGCACATGAGCTGCCGGTTGCCCAGATGAAAGCTTTTGCCCAAGTCTTGACCCCTTACAGCATCTCTCGCTTATATGGTTCAGGAGATAAAATAGGCCGTGTTGACCTCGTGCATGTAGACAACGGGGAAATCATGCCAATTGAAGTGGATGAAGTGGTAGTAAGTCATGGATACGATCGTGATTTTGGTAACCTGGTCCACTGGGGACTCGAACGTGAAGATTACGGTATCTCGGTTGATCCGCGAATGTGCACGAGTCAGCCAGGTATATTCGGAGCCGGTGATTTCATCACCTATGGCAGTAAGGTTCGGCTGATCGCCGGTGCCTTCAACGATGCAGTACTGGCGGTAAACAGTGCGAAATTGTATATGGAACCTAGCGCTTCCGATATGGCAGGGGTATCTTCCCATAATGCCCGTTTCTTCGAGAAAAACAAAGCTATTTCTACCTTGTGAATTAACATGTATAGAACGGAAAAATAAGTAAGGAGCCCGACCCGTGTCGAGAATTTCTCGAACATGAGTCGGGCTTTTCTTAATGAAACTTCCATGCTCAACTAACCATAAGTTACCCCCGTGGTTCTTGATAAAAATTAATATAACTCATGAGTTCCTTTATTCCTGAAAATTGCATGGCCAGTTGGCTGTTAAGCTTTTGCAGGGCCAGATGGAATGCCTTATTGATCTGTGCATAATCCTGCGTGCCGACGGTGTTTAGAAGCTCTTTCATATGTTCAATGTAGTAGACGGATTTTCGCAAACTGCTAATGACCAATATCTTTCTCAGCTCAGCTCTGGTGTACATTCGATAACCATTGTGCTTGTCCCGTTCCGAACGAATTAACCCTTCTTTTTCCCAATGTCTGATGGCAGAAGTGTTGACCCCAGCTACTTCAGCGACTTTCCCAATCGTCAATGCATTAGTGATTTTAACATTCCTATATTCAGAAAAATCGGTCTGTTGGATCATGATCCATATCTCATCAACCCGTTGTTTTTCCAGTTGGGTGTTATACAACTGCTGGTTCAAAAGCCAAAGTGCGTCGTTGATTTCCCCACGTTTAACTTTCCTCATGACTTCATATACAACGGGAATCTCATAACCCTTTAATAACGAACGAATGGCGATGAACGCTTGGAAGTGAATGGACGTATAGTACCTGTGGTTGCTTGCGGTCCGTGGAACGTTGGGAATCAGGCCTTCTTTTTCATAGCGTCTCAACGTGGTTGTGCTAATAGCCAGTTCAGTTGCAATCTGTCCAGGTGTATATGTAAAGTTCATTTGCTTCTACTCCTCATGCCTCAAGTAAAACCTTCAAGTGCTACACTAACATAAAAAGAGGCAATGGGTCTATTTGATCCGCATTTTATAATAAAAACCGGAATATTGCATCAATGTTATAGACTAAATGTATAAACTGCAAAAAAAACTGAAATGGTGGGGAGTTGGACATTGAACTGCAGTAGGATGAGATGTGAATTAATCGTTTTAATAGACAACTTTTCTCATAATAGGCACTTAAATTTTCTGAATTATAGTTAATTGTCTATGCCCCCCGTGATTGTTAGACATAGTATGTGGAGAAATATCACGGAGGTGAGCTAATTGATAAATCGTCATGGGAAACATATTTGTAGACGTAAATTTAAAAAACAATTGCATTGTGGTGTTAAGGGTAAGATTTTTTTAAGGGTTAAACCTAAAATTGTGATTAATGCACCGCAAGGCTCTCCAGGGATTCCTGGTCCAATTGGACCGGTAGGTCCGACGGGTGCTCCAGGGGTTCCGGGACCAGCCGGACTGCAAGGGGTTCCTGGTATACAAGGACCAGCTGGTCCGGCTGGAGCGATCGGAGCAGTTGGCCCTGTTGGCCCAGCTGGTCCAGTTGGCCCTGCTGGTGCAACGGGCCCAGCTGGAGCAACAGGTCCTGCCGGTCCTGCCGGGGCTGGAATAACCAATTTCCTAAGTGTTTTCCGAGCAGATCCTGGCCCAGGTACTGACACAGTTCCAGGAAACTCACCAATAACGTTTACCGGAGTTTTGGCTAATGTAGGTGGAGCATTCACCTTCGTCCCGCCATCTCCGACGATAACAATCAATGAAACAGGAAGTTACTTTATCTCTTTCACCATTCATAATCAGAGCGATGCTGCTTTCAACCTCACAGTGAATGGAACGCCCTTAACACCCGTGCCTTTCACGGGTAATGGAGGAGGACCCATATCTGCTGAAGTTATTATTACGGTCACAACAGTTCCAACGACGATCCAACTGGTAAATGCGAATGCAACTCCTGCACAGTTGCATAACAATCTAAATACCACTTTGACAATTCTGAAGCTGACTCCTTAATTCCGATTCTCAATATAGTTTATGTGAGCATATAAATAAAAGTTTATGTCTTTTATCCAGTCAATAAGTCTAATTATTCTAAAAGATAGACTGAATTATCGGGGGCTGGAGAGCGGTAGGGCGATGAAGCTAAGAGACATCGCCGCTGCTCTCTCCGTTTCCGAAGCCAAGCCCCCAAAGTCTGGTAAGCGAATCACGGTGCTGGTAGCTACCGAAGGTATGAAGTCACTGAGATTATGCCCATCGTTACGCTCAAGCTGGACAAGATACTTAAGCAAGAGGAAGCTCTGGTTAAAACATGAACTGTCCAAAAAACGCCATTATAATGTTTTAAACTAAGGGAAAACAACAAAGGAGTGGTTCATTTGAAGAAAATGATTAAGATGAAAAATGGTTCAGAGATGGAAGTGGGTCTAATCGGGAATTCCGATCGCAAAGTCATTATGCTGCCCATCGCTAAAAAGTCCGTAACCGGACAAGAAGCCGAAACCCTAAAGTTATGGGGTGTTGATCCTGAATTGGGTGCAAAGTTTATCGCTGGACTTTCGGATGAATTTCAGATCCTGCATTTTGATTATGAAGGCCACTACATGGCACATCCCCATCCGGAACATTTTACGTCCGAGTATATAACTCAGGATTTATTAAGAATTGTGGATCAAATGAATGTGAATCGATTCAGTTATTATGGATACTCCTGGCTCGCCCTTGTCGGGTTGCAGCTCGCCATTCGAACCAATAGACTCGAAAGCCTCATCATGGGAGGATTCCCGCCATACGAGGGACCGTATGAGGAAATGCGAGTAGTTACCGCAAGGACATATGAAGCAGCATTGAAGCAGCATGGTAAATTGGAACATGAACCAGAAGGACAAGCATCGATGAATTCGGAGCAGATGTACCCGGAAGAAGTGGATTGGGACAACATTCAGATCCAAATTGATCCGGATCAAACCAAACAATTTATCACCATGTACGAAAGTTTATTGGATTTTGATGACCAACTCATTCAAGATCAGCTGAGTATCCCGAGATTAACTTTTGCAGGTGAGAAAGATACAATTGTATATGGTGAAAAGTTTGGAAATGTGACAGTGGATATCGCTGGACGGCTGCAAAATAATAAATCCATTCTTGAAAACTTCGGTTGGACCGTCGAAATCATTAAGGGAGCGGATATGGATCACACCAAAGCGATGCAGCCCAGTACCGTTCTCCCTGTTATCCATCCCTGGTTAAAAGCTCATCTAAGCTGAGGATCGGCAGGAACAAAGTTGGTAAAGTTGGGATTACTGTGTTACATCGTCCAAAGCTCTTTGTTTGCGCTGCTGATAATCCAGAATGGATTCATATAACAACTGTTCGTTGAAATCAGGCCACATCACATCCGTAAACCAGAGCTCGGAATACGCGGCTTGCCATAATAGAAAATTGCTTAACCGTTTCTCCCCACTTGTTCGGATCAGCAGATCGGGGGCAGGATTTAGTCCGGTATACAAAAACGTTTCGAATTCCGCCTCGGAGATTTCCGAGGTTTCGTTGTTTTCTTCTTTGTTTTCCTCAATGTATGTTTTGATGGCTTGCACAATATCGTTCTTTCCTCCATAATTCATCGCAAAATAAACAGCCATCCCGCTGTTGGTTTGAGTTAGTTCTACCACTTTGCGCATCGCTTCCTGGGTTTCTTCTGGGAATTTGGAGATATCACCAATAAAATTAACTTTGATATTATTCTGATTCAGCTCCTGGACCGTTGTATCCTGTACAAATTCGACCACCAGACTAATGATGTAATCGACCTCTTCCTTGGGCCTTTTCCAGTTTTCCGTAGAGAAGGCGTACAGCGTGAGAGAGGCGATTCCGTTTTTGTGGCACATACTTATCGTTTCCCGCATCGTCTGCATTCCTGCATAGTGTCCGGCACTTCGAGGTAACCCTCTTCTTGTCGCCCACCGGCCATTACCATCCATCATAATTGCGATATGTTTAGGTACAAACCCGTTCCAGTCGATGCAATCTTTAACATTTGGTTTTTCTTTAACTACTCGCCACTTCAATGAATGTTCCTCCCGCTCCTCAAGCTAAAATGGGTAAGACATGTGTAATGGATTTAATTTGTTCGGGTTGATTTCCAGAATTTATATATATTATATAGGATTGTATAGGAACAGTCATGACTGGCTTAACACTCACCAATACCAGAATGAGCCTTTCAATGTTTTAAAACACGCTGCGAAGAAATCATACAAATATGTGAATTTATGGTGAATTCCATGCGCTTTCGGTCCATGATGGTTCGTTCTCCATTATAATAAATCAAAACGGACGAGGAGATGAACTCCAGATGAAAAAACAAATGTGGATCATTGCCGGTTTAGTGATTGTAATTGTGTTGGGAGCTTATCTGATTGCAAGCAATGTAGGGAAGGAAGAAGCAGGTAACGCCGAAGCAACCAATGTCAAAAAAATGGTTGAAGATATCAGTACACGCAAGGAGACACCGGAATCAGCCTCCATTAATGCCACCCAGTTAATTGTCACGGATAATGGCAACCAAACGACAACCTACGACTTGCCTGAAAATGAATTTTTCCTTTCCATTGCGCCCTACGTGGAGCAGACCCATCCATGTGCAATTCATAGCCTGACCGGTTGTCAGGGCGAAATGGAAAATAAGAAGTTCATGGTGACGATCCATGACTCCGAAGGGAATACGCTCATGAAGGATGCTGAGATAAAGTCCGGCTCCAACGGTTTTATGGATTTCTGGTTACCCAGGGATAAGTCATATCTTATTCGTGTGGTGCATGATGGAAAGGTGGCAGAGACCCAGCTATCTACATATGAAGAAGATAATACGTGCATCACAACGATGCAGTTGAGTTAAAATGAGAAAGGCGTATTTATGCAGTTGTTTGATGCAGTGGAAAAATAGGCTACGTGTTGTAGCGAACGTATCCATATTTGGGAACAGGATGTCTCCTGTGTTCTGGATGAATGTGCCGCGGCGATTTTGACGAAGCTTTCAAGCCAATTGGTTTCTACTCTTGAATGCCGAGGCTTCCGTCCGATTCATGGAAGAGGCCAACAAGGGAGAGCCTGGGAATAGGGATGAGCTGTTTGCCGAGGCTTATCTTCGTAATCAAACCATTCAGAAACCGGGTGCATATACAGCCGCTATTCCCAAAACCAATCACGGGAGCTATACCGATCTGGCTGGCGTATCTCCAATCATTAATGAAGCAGGCGCCGATGTAGCAGCCAATTTCCAACTTATTAATGAACTGTCGCTGAGCTTCTTTGACCAGCATCTCAAAGGAATAACCGATGGATGACATTCAGACTGCGCATCCTGAAATTAACTTGATCAAGTATTAGACTAATAAGTGTTAAGAGAGCCCGCTTTGAATGCGGGTTCTTTCAATTTTGAATTGACAAAATTGCATCCCTACGGGATAATTCATTAGTGATAATGATAATTGTTATCATATAAATACATATAAATAGGGGAGAAAAGTGATATGAAAAAAGGATTAAAAGGACTTTTGATCATGCTAGCGTTTGTGCTGGTCCTGGCGGGATGCGGAAAAGCCAACACTACTACAGATGCAAGTAAGGATGCTGATTCCGGGAGCGCTCCGGCAGAAGAGACAGCAGGTCCTGTGACGGTGAAGCATAAACGCGGAGAGTTGACGCTGGACAAGCCAGCAGAGCGTGTTGTTACGTTGGAATGGACATACACTGAAGATGTGGTTGCACTGGGCGTTCAACCAGTAGGTAATGCAGATAACGCCAATTACAAAGTCTATGTATCATCCGAAGCAGGGCTGGATGACAGTGTGACGGATATTGGAACTCGGAGTGAGCCGAACCTGGAAGCGATCGCTGCATTGAAGCCAGACCTCATCATTGCCAATGCAGACAATAATAATGCGGTTTACGATCAGCTTAATGCAATTGCACCAACAATTGAATACGACCCGTATGATGGCGATGGCTATAATTATGACAAAATGACAGAGATCTTTAATAACATCGCAACTGCGCTTGGCAAAGAGGACAAAGCGAAGCAAGTACTGGATGAACTGGATCAGCATTATGCAGAAGCCAAAGAAAAACTGGCTGCTGCAGGTAAAGATAATTTCCACTTTGCTTTGACACAGGCATTCACGTATCAAAATGCGGCCAGTCTGCGCATGTTTACCGATAACTCGGTCGTGATTGGCACGTTGAACAAAATTGGTTTGGTTAATGATTGGCAGCCTGAAAAAGTAGAAGGTTATGGTTTCTCTACAGTGGGGATTGAATCCTTATCCGATGTACAGGATAGTAACTTCATTTATATTACACAGCCAGACGATGACGTTTTTGGTACAGCAATGAAAGATAACTCGGTGTGGAACGGACTCAACTTTGTAAAGGAAAAACGCATATATCAACTGGATAGCACGACATGGACATTTGGTGGACCAATTTCCTCCAAAGCGTTGGTTGATGGCGTTGTTGAGGCGATCACCAAATGAGTTCGGTTCAGGCAACTAGGCCAGCAACGAACTGGCGTACAATAAGCATATATGGGGGCGGTTTATCCGCTCTCATCGTGCTTTTTTTTGTAAGCCTTTGTTATGGTGAGGCAGCCATTTCATTCCACACCGTTTGGGACGCACTTACTGGCAGACAGAATACTTTAGAACACAATATGATTTGGGATTTGCGTATGCCACGTACGGTTATCGGTATTATTGCAGGAGGGGCTCTGGCTGTAGCGGGAGCGCTGTTACAGACGATTACTCGTAATCCACTCGCTGCGTCAGACACGCTGGGCATTAATGCAGGAGCGTACTTTATTGTGGTGCTGGGAACCATTCTTTTTCCGGGCGTGCTCAGTCAGTCACCTTTTCTATTTGCAGTTCTTGGTGGTTTGGTGGCAGCATTCGCAGCTTATTTCATGGGTGGCGGACGAAGATCCAGCCCGGTACGACTTGCTTTGTCTGGTATGATTGTGTCTATGGTGCTTGGTTCATTTACAAGCGCACTGCATATTTTTTTCTCCATGGAAACGCAGGGGCTGTTTCTTTGGGGTTCAGGAACACTCGTCCAGAATGACTGGAGTGGCGTAGCTTATGCTTGGCCTTGGGTCATTGGTATTACCGTTCTCGCGTTAATCCTGTCCAGACAGTGGGATATGCTGGAGTTGGATGAATCAACGGCGTCCTCATTGGGACAAAAGGTTGGACTCGCTCGTGCCGGCGGTTTGATTATCGCGGTATTGCTGGCTGCGGTGATTGTCAGTGTAATCGGGCCGATTGGCTTCGTGGGACTCGTAGCACCACATTTGGTTCGATTGAGTGGAGTACGCTCCAACCGATTGCTGCTACCAGGTGTTTTTATATGGGGAGCGGCTCTCCTGGTTGGTGCGGACGTACTCGCCAAGATGGTGCATAACTCCAGCATGGAGCTGCCAACAGGTGCTGTAATGGCGATCATTGGTGCACCGTGGCTGATCTGGCTTGTACTCACACGTATGAAGACAGCGAACGGGTCGGGCATGTCCACTTCAATGAGCACAGGAGCACCTTCACGTCGCTTTGCATTCGGCCCAATGGCCGTATTATTTTCGGTCATAACCGTAGTGCTTATCTTTCTCAGTACCATGTTTGGCGGTATGCGAATTCCGCTGGCCGATCTGTTACCGAGTCTATTCCAATCAGATGGACTATTCTCCGCATTAGTTCAACTTCGAATTCCGCGTACGCTTGTTGCTGCAGGAGCGGGGGCTGCACTGGCGATCAGCGGTGTGCTCATTCAGATGGCGGTACGTAATCCGCTGGCGGATGCCTCCATTGTTGGTGTATCCTCTGGTGCAGGGCTTGGAGCAATGATGGTCATCATTTTGTTCCCGGGTCTGCCTATGTATTTGCTGCCGATCGCGGCAATCATTGGTGCAGCCATTGCGGCAATCATTGTATTTTCCCTCTCATGGAAGAAAGGGCTGAATCCTTCTGCGGTTGTGTTGCTGGGAATTGCGATGTCTGCCATTGCAGGAGCAGGTATTCAGATTCTGATTGTACGTGGTGCGGTATACGGCAGCAGTGGATATATATGGCTGACCGGAAGTACCTATGCCCGTACGTGGGATCAGGTGAAGACTATCGGTATATTTTTAGTAATACTCGTTCCGGTGGCTTGGTGGCTGGCTCGCAGATTCGAACTGTTAGTATTCGACGATAATAGTGCATCAGGACTTGGACTGAATGTACGCCGTACACGATTACTGGCAATGACGACGGGTGTACTACTGGCAGCAGGGGCTGTTGCTTGTGTAGGGACCGTTGGTTTTATCGGTCTGATTGCACCACATATGGTTCGGCTACTGACGGGACATAAATTAAGACGATCGATGTTTTTATCCGCATTGGTGGGGGCAGTCATGCTGGTGCTGGCCGATACGATCGGCAGAACGGTCATGGCGCCAACAGAGATCCCATCAGGCATACTCATTGCGATCATTGGAACACCGTACTTCCTGTATCTGATGTATCGTTCGAACTGGCGAAAGTCCGTATAATAAAAATAATTCAGGAAGCCTGCTCCTCGAGCAGGCTTTTTGTTATCTGTTTGTCTTGTATTTCTCCACTGAGCGTAGTCTCACTTTTCAATACCTTGCCTGGAAATAATAAAATCCCCCCCCTGATTAACAGTGTGGAGATCACGTCAACGAACGTGGTGCTCATGCCCACTGTGTACCTAGGGGGATTTCTACTGAGTAACGCTAAGCTCTTATTGTGGTTTATATGAATTGTTCTTTAGAATCCCACTGTTGTCTACGGACAGGATCGCTTGCTGCAATGTCTCTTTATCCTGAACCAAAGCAAGTCTCACATATCCTTCACCCGAAGGGCCGAAAGCACTCCCGGGCGTTACGATTACCCCGGCTTGGGTAACCAGATCCATGGCAAACTGTTCTGAAGTATCGTAGTGGTCTGGAATCCGACTCCAGATGAACATGGTGGCTTCGGGTTTGGCGATAGGCCAACCGAGGTTGGTGAAGCCATCGCATAGAACGTCTCTACGCTCCTCATAGGTATCTCTGACCTGCTCAATTTCGCTCTGATCCCCTGTAATTGCAGCAATGGCTGCCTTCTGAATCGGCAGAAACATGCCGTAATCCATGTTGGATTTCAACTTCTTAAGCACGGATACGATATCCGGGTTCCCTACGCAAAAGCCGATCCGTGCCCCGGCCAATCCATAGGTTTTGGATAACGAGTTGAATTCAATGCCAACATCCATCGCGCTGGGATAAGCAAGGAAACTTCCGCATGTTTTTTCATCGAACACCAGCTCGCTGTATGCATTGTCATGGAGAATGATAATGTCATATTTCTTGGCAAACTCAATCAGATCCAGATAGAACTGCTTGGGTGCCATCGCTGTCGTGGGATTGTTGGGATAGGATACAAGCATGAATTTTGCTTTGCGCGCAATATGCTCCGGTATGTCCTGAAGTTGAATGACATATCCGTGTTCTTCTTTTTGGGGCATATAATACAGCTCGGCTCCTGCGAGAAGAGGTCCATCGGCAAAGACAGGATAACAAGGATCGGGTACCAGGACCAGATCGCCTTCATCCACGATGGCCAGAGAGATATGCGCAAGTCCTTCCTGTGATCCAAGCAAGGAGCATATTTGGGTTTTCGGGTTCAGTTCAACATGGTAACGACGCTTGTACCATTCACTGACCGCTTGCAGCAATTCACTCTGATCATTTACAGCATATGTATAGTTTGAAGCATCTGCTGCTGCCTCGCACAAAGCCGTCATGATATGTTGGGCCGGGGGAATGTTGGGTGTGCCAACACTTAGATCGATGACCGCATCTCCGTTCTCCAGCCGCTTGCGCTTGATTTCTAGCAAACGGGTGAAAATCCCTTCACTGAAGTGTTCCATACGTTTAGCAAACTTCATGATGATTTATCCTCCATCCTGATCTCCCCTTGGGGAATAACACTTGGAGGTATTATAGCAAAGTTTTCAGGTGATAAGTAAGCGCGAAATGTGTATCCGACTTCTCAATACGATTTTCTTCATTTACAATTAAAGGAAAGCTAGACAGATAAGTATTAGAGAATGGAGGGTGACCAATAATGAACGAACCGTGGGCAGCTTCGATGAGTGGTGTTCCCTGGAACGAGGATAAAATGGAAAAGGCTATCGTACAACTACGGAACAGGGCTACGATTAGCTTTGTTGTCGGGCTGGACGAGGTGCATGATCTGCGAAAGCTGGATGAGCATGTATTTGCCAAACGACCAGATTTGATTTTGAATGTATCCAATACAGATGTGAAGGGGCGGTATTCAGAAGAGTTTCTGGAGGCACTTGCTGGTTTAAAACATGTCACTGCTTTGCAGCTGGATCTCAAGCAACCACAAGATTTAAGTGTATTGAGTGCGCTGCAAAAGATGGAGTTTCTGAATATTCGCTCACCCAAAAAGCAAAACCTGGACTTCATCCGAAATTACAAATACTTGACTTACCTCGCACTTAGCGGGAAATTTCCCGATCTCTCGCCGATTGAGGACTGCATTCGGTTGAGTACCCTCATCTTGAACTGTGACATTGATCAGCTTGATTTTGTTGTAGACTTACCATTTATGGAGTATTTGGCTCTCGATCACTGTACATTGAATGGTTCACTCGAAGTACTGGCTGAATCGAATATCCGTATGCTGAGATTATCGTCCGTAAAGAATCTAACCGAGATTGATGCAGTGGGGGCATTACATCATCTGGTCTATCTGCATCTGTCATTGCCCAAAATCGAGCGGTTGTGCGACTTCTCGCATTTGAAGAATCTGCGTCAGCTTGAACTGGATTTCATGAAGTCTCTGCAAGAGATTGAGAACCTGTGGACTGCGGATCAATTGGAGGTGCTGGAACTGAAAGAGATACATAAGGCGATCAAGGCTGAGGCATTCGAACGTTTGACTGAAATGCAAAGTTTACGACAGGTGGATTTTCGTTTTATTGATTATAGTAAAGGTCGGATTTCTAGTATGAGCAAACAAATGATTGAAGCGGGAAAAGGGCATCTGCTCTATGAACAAATTCCTAAAGAACAACGAATTCCTTCGATGGCTCTTGTGCACCTGTCCAAAATTCTAATGTAAACTGACAGTACACCAGCGCCTGCTTCCGAGCGGACGCTGGTGTATTTACAATCTACGGTTCTTGCCCGCTCACATCTGGTTAGCCATGGCTGGAGGAGATGAATGGCTCATCACCCGCATGACGCTTGCGATATTCTCCGGGGGTCAGCCCGTACCGACGCTTGAACATGCGGATAAACGAGTTTACATTTTGATAACCGACCTGTGTCGCAATGTCCTGAATTCGCAGATCTACATTCACAAGCAGTTCCTTGGCCCGCTCAACCCGCAGATTGTTCAGATATTCGCTGAAGTTGATGTTCGTCTTTTCCTTGAAAATACTGGAGAGGTACCCCGATGTTAAATTCAACTTGTCGGCGACAATATTCAAATTAATATCTTCCCCATAATGATGATCCAAGTAGTCCAGCACAAAGCTAATAACCGGATCACGCGTTTCCAACTGGCTGCGTACTGCCGCAAGTACAGGTTGAGCCTGCGCCTGAAGCCATTCCCTATATTGCTGCATGGAATGGAAACCAGCAAATGACTCTCCCGGAGGAGAAGAGCGAATCTCTGATTCGATGTGCGTTAGATTCAGCTTCATCACCGTCTTGCCAATTTGTTCTACGGCGCCGATTGCAAAGGTGCGGAAGTCTTCTGCGGCTGCATCCTTGTGCTGCAGTTGTTCCAGCTGGCGATCCAGCCAAGCGAATACGGCCTCATCATTGCCAGATTGCAAGAGGTTGTGCAGTTCCTCGCCATAGGATACCTTCACATGGAAGGCATTCGAAGAAGAAGCACGTGGCTCTACAATAACCTGCGTCTCCCCGTTTAACCTTCGTTCTTTCAACAGCATGGACAGATTGCTGTACGCATCGGTAAACGGAATCTCCCCGGAATAAACCGGACTTACCGCGATCGTCAGATAGAGCGTTTCTTCGACAGCCAGCAACTCCTTCAGTGTATCCAGCGCCTGCAAAATACCGCTCTGCGGACCAGGATCGAACAGCAGCAGAAGCAGTTGGTCCTGCTCGGGCTGAATGGCAACGCTATTGGTATTGCTGCTGGTGAACAGGCTCTGAATCAGCTTCCATAATAACAGGGTATGCTGCCCGAATTCATCCGGCTGGGATTTGAAGCCCACCTTGAACAGAATGGAGACATAGGGCTGCTCGGATTGCTGGACATCCTCAAGCTCCGCCAGATAGGAGCTGAGCGGGATATTTTTTACTTTATGGATATAAGCGTACTGGCGTACGAGAGAGTTCTTCTGTGCAAGATCGCTTTGAATGTAACGGTTATTCTCCAGAATGGAGCTCAGACGGTCGCCGATCATGGCGAATTCTTTTACACTGCTCCATTTATCTGGCCCGCTGTCCGAATTTCGGTCCAGAGCAGCAATAAGGCGCTGGAGCGGCTGGTTTAATCGTAAGCTGAAAAACAGGGAGGAAAGCAGGCTAATCAGTATAGCAGCGCCGAGCAGGACAGCCAACAGCAGCTGCATACCTCGCATTTCCGCGGCAATCACCGCGGCTTGGGTAACCCGGACATAGGTGAACCCTGTCTGCTTACCTTTTTCATAGAAGTAATACTGATCGCCGATACGTTCATGTTTGCTTCCATCTGCAAGTAGCTGCGTATTCAGCATCTCCCCCTCCATTGTAGTGAACAGCAGGCGTCCCTCATTGTCCAGAATGTAGAACGGATTATTGCCGGCATCACCATACGTGTCTTGCATACGCTGTGGATTCAGCATAACAATGCCGTACACATCCTCGTAAGGAATGGCTTTCATCATGATTGGCATCAGTTGACCGAGGGAGCGGGAGAAATGAAGAGTGTTTTCCGTAAAAGCTGCGGCAGGCATCACTTTCAGGAACTGGTTGTTCATCGTTTGAGTTTTCCAGTAATCCGGCGGATATTCTTTACTATAATAATATTTACCGAACATATCGCTGGCACTGCTAAGACCTTCCTTCTCCAGTACATAGTCTTCTTGCTTGAAATAGAGAATGAAATTGTCGATATGCAAAAAAGGATTGGCATACAGCGTGGAGAGGTCTGACTTGACCTCAGCGGGAATATCGTAGCGGCGGTTTTCCTTAATGTGGCTCAAAATGCCCAGGTTGGCTGTCCAGGTATCCGATTGAGTGAGGGCCAGAATCATATTTTGGGTCAGTCGAAAGTGATTCTCATACCCTTCAACGGTCTGAGCAAGGCCCAGTTCATTTTGTCTGACCATCTCCTGATATACTTTGTTACTTAAGTACAGATGGGAGAACAGGTTAAATGAAGCCAAAATCAGGATGACACTGAGGAAGCTCAGCATTAGCTTGACAAACAGTCCATTCAGCGCAAATTTGCTTGTAAGCAGTCCCTTCATTATGACATTCCCCCTTGTAGTACAGCCCCGGATCGAGTAGTTATTCCTATCATAGCGGCATAAAGCTAACACAAACAATATACACTTTTACAGAATTATACGCAGATATCTGGAAAAAAGGTGTAAAGGCGAAAAGTTATATAACATGTAGATAGCGCTTTCTAAAGGATTATAGCTATAATTCGGAGACGAACCCCGGAATTTCAGGGTAAGTTATCTGACATGTGAGTCGATTGCAATCATCTAAGCAAGAGGGGGCATGCCGATGGCTGATGCTGGCGTAACGCAACGTTCACTGCAAAAGAAAGCACACCGGCCGCCTCGGCGGAAGTCGCGTTTGATCAGAACCTGGAACAGGAACAAGGCGCTATGGCTGCTCTTCCTGCCATGCCTCCTGTATTATTTGATCTTCCGCTATGCGCCGATGTTTGGTCTGGTCATCACGTTCAAGGATTACAATCTCTTTAAAGGAATATGGGCCAGCGATTGGGTGGGATTCAAATATTACCGGATGTTTCTGGAGAATCCCGATTTTTGGCCGCTGATGAAGAATACGTTTCTGCTGGGACTGTATAAGCTGGTGTTTGGCTTCCCAGCCCCTATCCTGCTGGCCATTCTGCTCAATGAGGTACGCAGGGCGGCATTCAAGCGTTTTGTACAGACGGTCAGCTATCTGCCGCATTTCATCTCGAATGTGATTGTGGCAAGTATGGTGATTATGTTTCTCTCCCCAACAGGAGGGCTGATTAACAATTTGTTGGCAGGGATCGGCATCGGACCGATCAATTTCATGAATGAGCCCGGGCTGTTCCGGGGCATCTATGTCCTGTCGGAAGTCTGGCAGCACATCGGCTGGGAGACCATCATTTATCTGGCTGCGCTGACGGCCATCGATCCTCAGTTGTACGAAGCGGCGGATATGGACGGAGCAAGCCGATTACGCAAAATCTGGCATGTCACTCTGCCCGGTATATCTCCCGCCATCGTCATCACGCTGATTCTGAATATCGGCAAAGTGCTGGAGATCGGCTTCGAGAAGGTCTTCCTGATGCAGAATCCGGCGATATACGATACGGCGGATATTATCAGCACGTATGTTTACAGGGTGGGCATGGTACAGGGGAATTTCAGCTATGGTGCGTCCATTGATTTGTTCATGGGAGTCATCAGTCTGATCTTCATCTACACGGCCAACTGGCTCAGCCGCCGATTAAGTGAGACCAGTCTATGGTAGAAAGAGGTGTGGCGTGAAATCACTGCGATTTTCCTGGTTTAACGTTGTGGCATCGCTGATTCTGCTATTTGTGGTGGTGGTCACACTCTATCCGTTCCTTCATATGCTTGCGGTTTCCCTCAGCAGCAATGTGAATGTCATGCAAAACAATATTTCCTTCTGGCCCAAGGGCTTCAATCTGAGCATGTACAAACTGGTACTGGGCGATCCGCAAATCTGGACGGCTTACCGCAATACAATCATTTACACCGTGCTTGGTACACTAATCTCGCTGGTGGTCACCTCGACTGGAGCCTACGCCTTGTCAAGAAAAGACATGGCACTGCGTAATAGCTTCACCGTCCTGATTGTCATTACGATGTTCTTCAGCGGCGGGATGATTCCGACCTTCCTGGTGGTCCGTTCCCTGAATCTGGTGGACACCGTATGGGGCATGGTTCTCCCGGGGGCAGTCAGCACCTGGAACCTGATTCTGATGCGTACTTTCTTCTCGGGCATCCCCAAAGAGCTGGAGGAATCGGGACGTATGGACGGTCTGAACGATATCGGCATCTTCATCCGTATTATTGTGCCGCTGTCCAAGGCATCCTTTGCCACGATTGCCCTTTTCTATGCCGTGGGCATGTGGAATAACTTTATCTTTCCATTGCTCTATCTAAGGTCTCCCGATCTGTTTCCGCTCCAGGTGCTGCTGCGTAATCTGGTGCTGGCTGGCAGTGCAAGTTCAGGTGACGTAACGTCCATTGGGGGAGATAACCTGGTGGTGGAGGAATCCCTCAAATATGCGACCATCATGGTCTCAACGCTGCCTATTCTGGTCATTTATCCGTTTGTACAGAAGTATTTTGTCAAGGGAGCCATGGTAGGTGCGGTCAAAGGCTAAAGTCTATAGGCGAACAAGGAATGCATCGCAAATTCAGATTAAGGGAGAGAAGCTTATGGGCAAATGGAAATCGGTAATACTTCCCCTGCTGATCGCAGTAACGATGGTGGCAGGGTGCAGTGGTGGCAATGGTGCTGACCCTCAAACGAATACCAAAGGGAACAGTACCGGAATCACCGATAACTCCACTGGAGCGGAAAAGACCTTCACGGCGCTGCTGGACAATAATGCCACGTTCCCTTATTCCAAGAGCTGGCCGATCTGGAGCTGGTTAAAAGAAAAGACTGGCGTCACGCTAGAAGTGCAGACACCTTCCGGCAAGCTGGATGAGAGCCTGAACCTGGCGATTGCCTCCAAAACGCTGCCTGATCTGATGTATATGCCCAATCGCAAGGATTCGAATAAGTTCGGTCAGCAGGGCGCACTGGTGGATTTGATGGAGCATATGGACAGTATGCCGAATCTGAAGGCATGGATGAAGGAATATCCTGAGGAGGCGAAGGCTGCCCTGTCCGCTGACGGCAAAATGTATATGTTCCCCAACCAGGGCTTCGGCGAGACGAATCGTATGATCTGGATGTACCGGAAAGATGTTTTTGACAAGGAAGGCATTCAGGTTCCAACAACCTATGAAGAGTTGCATACGGCCCTTAAGACGTTGAAGGAGAAATACCCGGACAGTTACCCGCTCTCGATCCGCTACGGCCAGATCCCGGATGAGATGAATGCGAATATGACGGTGAACTATGGAACCGGTGAAGGTGCCTACTATGATTTTGATCAGAAGGAATGGCGTTATGGACCGACAGAAGATAATTACAAGGCCATGGTGGGGATGTGGAAAAGTTTGTACGATGAAGGGTTGGTTCCACCCGACTTCTTATCCCTGCAAACCAAGCAGTGGCAGGACATGGTCTCTACTGGAAAATCGTTCGTGACCATTGATTATATCAGCCGGATTGATTTTTTTAATAATGCTATGCAGCCGGAGAATCCGGAGTTCAATATGCAGTTTATGGCCCCTCCCGCAGGCATTTCAGGCGGCAAACAGCTGAATCCGTATTTTCATTATATGGAAGGCGGACTGACGGTGGCTTCCACCTCCAAGAATATTGATGATGTGATGAAGTATATGGACTTTTTCTATTCCGAGGAAGGGCGTACGCTCAGCAGCTGGGGTGTAGAGGGCGAGACCTTTATAAAAGAAGGCGATACGATCAAGTTCAAGCCGGAGTATAACGATGTCATTGAGATGCGTAAACAGACAGGGCTTCAGACCAGCGGAACCTATACCTGGATTGATTTTAACGCCCATTTGTCGCTGTTCTCGGACGATCTGAAACATGCTTATGAAGAAGCTGTCAAATATGATCCCCCCGCCATGCAGCCAAGACCTGCTTTTACGGAAGTAGAAAATGAGGTCATATCCATTACGGGTCAGGCAATCAAGAAGCACCGGGACGAGAGCTTTGCCAAATTTGTCACCGGCTCCCGGAGTCTGGCGGATTGGGAGAAGTATGTGGAGGAAATCAACAATCTTGGCGTAGATAAGCTGCTGAGCACCTATAAGGAAGCGTATGACCGTGTTCAGAATGTTCAGCTGAGCGCGAAATGAGCGAATGTACGGCACAGGAATCCTAGACCATTACAGAATGGCAAAGGGAGGCTTCGCTTATGAAAAAGCAGCATCTGCGTGTGTACTCCGGATTCAGACTGGGATTGTTTCTGTTGATCTGGTTGGTGACGATTGGAATAGCTGTCCCTGGCAAGGCAGAAGCGGCGGGGTCAATTACACTGGACGCTCCTGCGGGCGGATATGTGTCGGATGGAGGGCTGGTGGAAATTGGGGGCAGTTATACGGATTTGTATGACATTCGGTTGTTTGTCGACGGAACGGCCCAATTTGAAGTGGTATTAAATGATCCGGATGGGGATGACAGCGGCACCTGGTCTTATTTGCTGGATACCTCAGGCTATAACGGGACTGTGGAACTGGTGGTCCGTGGACTGGATACGTCCACTCGTTACGGGGTGTGGGGCCAGCCTGCCATTCTTACCGTTAATAACCCGGCAGGTGCTGTCCCCGTTGTAACCATTACCGGACCATCTGAGGGTGTGTCTCTTAGCGGTCAGGTTGAAATCTCTGTCGAGATCAGTTCTCCACTTCCAATCCTACTGGTAGAGGTTCGGGTGAACCGTGGACCATGGGAAGAGGCTGTTCAGCAAGGCTCTGCGTATGTATATACCTGGGACACAGCGGGACTTGGCGATCGAACGGTCAGTCTGGAGGCCAGAGCGGCCAGTACGCCGGAGCGTTATGGTTATAGTTCAACGGTGTACGCCCAGGTTGGAATCGGGACGCATGAGACAGCCGTTCCCCTGCCTGTACAGGAGCGCGCCATGTGGATCTGGGAACCGGAGAGTTACAAGCTGCTGTTGAACCCTGGATCTCGCCAGGTGCTGGAGTCATTCATCACCGATACGCAGACATTCGGTCAAACGCCAGTCCAGACACTCTATCTTGCAGTGGGCGGTTATGCCGGATACGATGCGCTGGAAGCGCAGGAAGTAGAACTGCGTTCTTTTGTGAGCTGGGCGCACAGCAAAAATTTACAGGTGCACGCGCTAATTGCAGGTGGAACTACGCCGGCCTATATGGGCGCTTACGAGAAATATCACCATCATGCCGTGCAGGAAATGGAGCAGGTGATCAATTACAATCTTGCAGCAGGGGATTTGGAGAAATTTGACGGAATCAATGTGGATATTGAGCCGTATATCTCTCCCGACTTTAAAGATCCGAGTCATTTCCTGCAGAAGGAATACTTGGATGGCCTGCAAAAGATGATTAGTCGCCGGGATACCGCAGGCATTCGTCTTCCATTCGGCCCTGCGGTGCCCAAGTGGTATGACACATCGGACCAGGCGGCAAATATTGTGTGGAACGGCTCCAGCAAATGGCTCTCCGAGCACGTTCAGGATATCTCCGACTATATCTCCATTATGGATTACCGGGATACGGCGGATGGCTCCGCTGGCATTATTGCCGGGGCTGCTGGAGAACTGGCCTATGCGGATCAGATTGGAAAGCCGCATTCCGTGGTCATTGGTGTGGAAACGCTGGATATTGCCAATAGCGGCGACCCGGAGACCATTACCTTCTGGGAGGAGGGCCGCATCCACATGGAAGCAGAGCTGGATAAGGTGTATGCAGCTTACGGGCAGAGCAGCAGCTTCGGCGGTATTGCTGTCCATCACTATGACTCCTACCGGGCACTTCCTTCTTATTGGGGACCAGGCGGTGTAGTGTGGACAGCGCCAGATGACCTGGAAGCCCCTTCAGCCCTTCCGGGGGTTCCGTCTATTCAGGCCACTGATTATCAGACTGTACATCTGAATTATGGAATAGCTTCAGATAACATGGAAGTGGAGCGATATGTTATATATCGAAGTACCGTGCAGGGTTTCATGCCTGTTGCTGCGGATATCGTCGGATTCGCTCGCGCCCTGAATTACCAGGACAAGGGACTGCTGCCGGATACGACATATCACTACCGTATTGCGGCCCGCGATCTGAGCGGCAATATCGGGCCACTCACCGATGAAGTGTCGACGACAACTGGTAGTACCCCATTGAAGCCCATGATTGTAACAGACATGAATCTGGTTTATAGCGGATCAGGAGTATCCGTCACTCTGAAGGTCAGGGATTACAGTACAGGCGCGGTGCTGACGGGGGCGACAGTGGAGGGGAGATTTACTTATGCTGCGGGACGTTACACCAGCGGGATAACGGGAGTTAATGGAAGTGTGACGCTTGGCTCAGAAGCGGTGGGAACAGGCAGGCAGGTTGGTTTTGAGCCGCGCAGAATCCGTTACAACGGCTATTATTATGCAGCGGGTCATGATTCGCCGCATACAACGCTGCTGACGCTGAATGCTGGCAATTGATCAAGCAGGCAAGAAATGGCTTTAAGGAGGAGGAAGCACATGAATGCGGATGAATTGGTGGAACCGCTAAAGATTCATATCGTTGAGCACATGTCAGTACAGGTTTATGCTGATCGGGTTCAGATGGGGGCAGCGGCAGCGGCTGCGGTTGGGGCAAGATTAAGACACCTGCTTCAGGATACAGAGCGCCAGGTTCGCATGGTTTTCGCTGCAGCCCCTTCCCAAAACGAATTGTATGAGGGTCTGGTACGAGAGCAAGGCATCGATTGGTCGCGGATCTGTGCCTTTCATATGGATGAGTATATGGGTCTGGAGGATACGGCTCCACAGCTTTTCGGACGATATTTAACGGATCGGCTGTTCAGTCGGGTGCAGCCTGGGCGTGTGGAGCTGTTGGATGGGCTACACGATGTGGAGCAGGAGTGTCAGAGATATGGAGACCTGTTGCGTGAAGCTCCTATTGATATCGTCTGCCTAGGGATTGGAGAAAATGGGCACATTGCCTTCAATGATCCGCCAGTTGCCGATTTTGAAGATCCGAGAGTCGTCAAAGCAGTGGAGCTGGACGAAGCCTGTCGCCGTCAGCAGGTGAACGATGGGTGCTTTGCTCGACTGGAAGATGTGCCTGCGGAGGCGTTGACATTGACTGTTCCGGCGTTAATGGCTGGAAGGGAGCTGTTTGTGATTGTGCCAGGGGCTTCCAAGCGGAATGCGCTTGCAGCAGCTTTACATGATCCGATTAGCACGGCATGTCCCGCTACCATCCTGCGTACACATCCCGGAATCACGATGTTCACAGACCGGGAAGCCTACGGCCTGTGAACATGCCAATGATCGGGAAGCATTACAGAACGGGGATGCCCATTGAGGTGAAAGTCAGAGATGGACGTATCACTGCTGTTACTGAAATTGAAATATCGCCTTCCGTAGATTGCCTGCCTTGGCTTGCGCCTGGACTTGTGGATTTACAGGTGAACGGCGGATGGGGGCTGGATCTGAACACGGCCCTGCTGTGTCCGGATACGGTTTTGCAGTTGACACGAAAGCTCCAAAGACAAGGGGTTACAAACTATTGTCCAACGTTGATTACAAACAGTTCCGTACGGCTGGTTGAGGCGGCTTCCACCATTGCAAAAGCCGTTCGAATGAACCCGGATATGGCCCGGGGAATTGCGGGCATTCATCTGGAAGGCCCGTTCATCTCACCGGAGGATGGCCCACGCGGCGCGCACCCAGTGCAGCATATTGTTCCCCCGGATTGGGAGGCCCTAAGTCGTTGGCAGGAAGCTGCCGAAGGGTTGATTCGCATCATTACCCTTTCCCCGGAGTGGCCTGGTGCCGCTTCATTTATCTCCCGGTGCAGGGAATCCGGTATTCTGGTCTCCATTGGACATACGGCAGCAACGCCAGAGCAGATCAGGGAAGCGGTCTCCGCAGGAGCGCTGATGTCTACACATCTTGGCAACGGCGCGCATCTGATGCTTCCCCGTCATCCTAACTATTTGTGGGAACAACTGGCGGCCGATGAGCTGTATGGCTGTATGATAGCGGATGGTCACCATCTTCCGCTGTCCGTGCTAGCCGTAATTCTACGGATGAAACGAAACCGTGCCATTCTGGTCAGCGATGCCGTCTCGCTGAGCGGTATGCCGCCAGGCTCCTACAACCTGCACATCGGTGGAGATGTGGTATTGACGGCGGAAGGTCGGCTGCACCTTGCTGGCCAGCCGGAGCTGTTGGCTGGATCGGCGATGATGCTGCCGGATCAAGTGGGGTATCTTGTTGATGCGGGGTTATCCGGGCTTCCTGATGCCTGGGATTGTGCATCGGTGCATCCGGCCCGGCTGCTTGGGTTTGAACAGGCCGCAGGACTTGCGATCGGAGCTCCTGCAGATATCGTTAGCTTCAATATGGACGATGGAAAGTTGAGTGTTTTGCAGTGCTGGAAGAACGGCCGAATCAGTTCAGAGAGCCAATAATAGGGGGAGAGCGATGCAGAGCTTAATACCACAACCGAAGCAGATTGTAGCGACCGAGGGAGGTCCCTTACGTCTGAATGGTGAGGAAAGACTGAGCCTTTTCATGGAGCAGGATGATCCCCGATTGGAAATTCATTGCCGCCGGGCATTTCCGGGGATGGGATATACATGCTCCGGGGTAAAAAAGGGTTATTTGCTAGTAATCGAAGGTCTTTCAGGACAGGAAACGCAGCAGGAAGTCCATGGGGTTCAAGAAGCCTATGCAATTCATGAAGTCCAAGAAGTCCAAGAAGCTCAAACAGTTCATGAAGCTCCTGAAGCTATGGGAGCACAACCGAAAGGCCTAATCATCTCTGATGTTAGTTCATTCATCGGAAAAGACGAGACAGACCCGTCCGGGCTGGACGTACATCATCCACAAGGATATAAGCTGGAGGTATCGAACGGAAGGGCTGAGGTGTACGCACTGGATGCTGCGGGTCTGTTTTACGGATTACAGACATTGGTTCAGCTGCGCGGACCGGATGGTGTCATCCCGGCGGTGTGCATAACCGACTGGCCGGATACACCTTTGCGGGCCATGAATTTCGACCTGCGTCAGACGTTCTCGAAGCCGGAACTGCTGACGGAGTATTTGGCTGAATTCGCCCGTTATAAGACGAATGCGATTTTAATTGAATACGAGGATAAATTTCCATTCAGGACCTATCCCGAGTTCACACATCCCCGGCATGCGTTAAGTCTTTCACAGCTGGAAGAATTAAAGCGGAACGCCCATGAGCATTTTATAGAGATTATTCCGCTCCAGCAGAGCTTTGGACATCTGGAATATGTATTGCGTCACGAAGGTTGGCGGCATCTTCGCGAGACAGAGCAGTCCATCGGGGAGATCTGCCCGTCGCACCCGGAAACCTTTGCGTTGATTACTACGCTGCTCGGGGAGATGATTGATGCCCATCCGGACTCACGTTATATCCACCTCGGCTGTGATGAGGTCTACAGCTTATGCGAATGCGAACGCTGCAAAATCGAGTTTGGAGGCGTGAGGGAACGAGCGTTTATCGCCTTTGTGAACCGTCTGATTGCATTTACGTCAGAACGGGGGAAACAGCCGATTTTCTGGCATGACATGCTGGATAAATGTCCGCCAGAGGAATTGGCTAAGCTGGATCAGCGAAGTATCGCCATGATCTGGATCTACAACGGGCGCAATATCGAAGCGGAGGTTACTTCGCATGCGGATAAATTCAGGTCGTTCGGCATTGAAGTTATGGGAGCGCCGGCAGTCCGCAGCTTTGACTGGGCTGAGCATCAGAATTATCCGGTACTGCTGAACCGGACAGACAACTTGCTACAGTGGGCAGAGACGGCCGACAAGCTGAATCTTGGCTGCGTGGTTGCGACCAACTGGACGGGGCCTTTCAGCCTCGGTGTTCCGTATGGTATTTTTGAAACCACCTGGTACCCGATGCTGCTGCATGCGGATTTGGCCTGGAATCGCAAAGCGGATGCGGCTACCTTCATCGACCGTTTTCTGGAACGGTTTCATGGCATTGATCCTGTTACCGGACACAATCTTCTCGGCAATTACAGGGTGGAGGATTATTACGATGTGATCTGGAAGCTGATGAACGAAGTGCGACAGCATAAGGCAGAAGCGGAACTGATTGCGATCATGCATGATTTTGAGGTGGCAACAGATCGTTCGCGGGCCATTCACAAATATGCCTACCGCTGGGAGCTCTATCCCGGCGACGATGCGGAGTGGCGCTCGCTCCATAACAATTATTCGAGAAACCGTCGCGGACGTGATGGTGTCCTCCCTCGGATGAAGGCTGCGCTGGAGCGTTACCAGCCTTCTGATATGGCGGAGCATTTTGTGAAATCCAGGTTCTATCTGCATGATTATCTGGAGCGCACGCTCTATCAAGAACTAGGTCTAAATAAAATTCCGACACCATTCAATCTAAAGGCAATGAGTCTGGAAGACAAAGTAGCCATGATGTGCGTAATAGGCACTCCATCGACTCGGGCCGAGCCAGATTTTCGTGGCAGAATGACAGAGCACCGATTCGGGGGCATCGGCATCTTTCCCCATAATATTGAGAGTGAGCAGCAGACATATGCGCTGCTTGCAGAAGTAAAGAACATAGCCCAAGATAACGGCAGCCCTTTGCCTTATTATGTTTCGGTAGATGAAGAGGGCGGCACTTTGTCCAAATTTAAGTCCTTTTTTCCCTATATCCCTGGCAACCGGGCAGTTGGGTTAAGTGAAGACCCGGAAGCCGCCCGGCTGCTCGGTAAACTCATCGGCAGTGAGCTGCACTCCCTGGGCATTCCCATGAACTGGGCACCGGTGCTGGATGTGAACACGAATATAGATAATCCGGTTGTGGGTGTTCGCTCCTTCGGAGAGGACCCGCAGTTGGTAGCCCGGTTCGGTCGTGCCTATATAGAGGGAATGCATGAAGCAGGTGTGGCGGTAACGGCAAAGCATTTTCCCGGCCACGGGCAAGTGAGCGGAGACTCGCATATTGTTTTGCCTGAATGTGAACTCACGTTTGATCAGTTAATGGGGGGGCCGCTACTTCCTTTTGTTGAAGCCATTGAAGCCGGGGCGGATTCAATTATGATGGGGCATCTGGTGTTTCCCAACATTCCGGAATCCGGTGGACTTCCAGCCTCCCTAAGTCCTTTCTTTGCCACGGAACTGCTGCGGAAGCAGTTGGGCTTTGCGGGGGTGATCTGCACTGATGATATTGAAATGGGGGCAATTCGCAAAAATTTCAGCCCGGAAGACGTGGGTGTGCTGGCCGTTCAGGCAGGGAACGATATGATCCTGATGTGCCATACGCCAGAATTTCAGAGTCGGGTGATCGCAGGTATTCTGGCCGCTGTTAGGGATGGACGCATCAACGAGGCGCAAATCGACGAGTCGGTTCTTCGTATCCGGCAGCTATATGCTCAATTCGAGCATTACCAGGCGCCTGCACAGCCGATTGCCAGACAGCAGTGGGCGGATGAGGCACTGAAACTGGCTCGTATGACTGTAAAAGTTAGCCGGGACCCGGACAGCTTGCTTCCACTCAAGGATTCGCTGAAATATTTGCTGATTCTACCGCAGCAGGAGCAGCTGACCCGAGCCGATAATAGTGGGTCTGCCGAGATTAGGCTGGCCTCCTTGTTAAAGGCGAAAGGCATGGCTGTGGAGACGCGCTACTGTGCGATGAAGCCTGATGCGGAGGAGATAGAATTCCTGGTACAGCAAGCTGCTGATGCGGATGTCGTTATCCAGGGCACCCTTAATGCTCATCTGTTCACAGGTCAGCTGGCGCTGTCCAAGGGCTTGGCTGCGGTTAAACCACTGCTGAATCTCGTGCTGCGTAATCCCTATGATGACACCGTACTGCCGCAAGCAGCCGGAAGCATATTGCTGTGCTCAACCTCTGATTATTCACTGCAGGCGCTGGTGGAATATATGACAGACTCAACGTGACATGCCAGTAATCAGCTGCTCAACAGGGCAATGAAACATATATATATCCAAAAAGCACAAAAGCACAAAAGCTCATATGCACTTGTCAACCTTTAATCTCAAAACACCCCCCGCTGATCTAGCCTGAAATCACAGGGTCCAGGAGGGAAATCCCAAAAGCCCGCTACTGTGCGGGCTTTTGGTCAATCTTTAGACTTTGGTTTTCTTCCTCAGGCAACCGTTTTCATCTTAGCTCTGAATTCCGTCACCCACGTCTATTTCAAAGACGTTATTGGGCCATTGGGTTATACCCAGTGGCTAACTAGACTGAAATACAACAACATCGTCTTCTAAAAAAAGTTTTATATATCCTTACCTATAGCAATAGCATTTGTTTAAAGCTGTCTCATGACAAGTGGCTTTCTCGACATCACCCATGCTGCAATGAGCATGGCGAGAGCCACTAATATCCCCGATTCTCCAGTCCATAGCAGAACGTTCTTGCCAGTGGAAGATATATCGAAGGCATCCTGGATCACGGCATTCCAACATGCATGGAGCAGAATCGCGGGCCATATGCTGCCCGTTGTTAAGCGCAATCGGCTGATCAAATAACTGAAAGAGGTTACTGAAATCATAAAGAGGACAACTGATAAGGCCGGATATGGACCGGAATAATAATTTGCAAAAAGCATTACGGGAAGGTGCCATACCCCCCAAATAATTCCGCTCGTCAGCACGGGTCTAGGTACACGGGCGTTGATTAGTCGAGTGAGCATATATCCCCTCCAGCCAAGTTCTTCTCCTGAACTGCTGATCACACCAATTGCAGTACCCGCAAACATCTGAAAAAGTATAGTTCCTGCAAGGATAACGCCAGATGGGCCTTGAATGAACGAATCCGGTGTGACGTACTGGACCAGTCCCGTAATCCAGGCAATTCCATAAGCAAACAAACCAATGACGACTGGAAACAGCAAAATGAAAGGTAACGATTTCAATGTCTGCTTCCCCCCAATCCGCAGGGAAATGTCTGAGATGCCTTCACGTAGGACGATACGGGCGAAGATGGAGGACAAGCCCGGTGTCCACATAAGCAGCAGGCCAAAAATCGGTGCTTTCGTGATCAGTACATAACTGAGGATGGAGAGCGGGATGAGCATGGCGAAGTATACATACAGCCCCCGCCTGGCCGATTGAATCTGATCCTTTTCCTCGTCTGAACCTGTGTTAGGGTTGGTGCTAAGATTTGTTCTCATTGTGATAGCTCCTTTAATCAAAATATGTATGTCGCTTTGCAGTATAACAGTGGATATATCCTGATCAGAACAAACTGCAGCCCAGTTTTTGACTAAGACTCTAGCCCAGTAGGAACAGGACTAAAGTATAGCAACGAGGTTTGAAAAATGAGGTGAACCGAGGCAATCCCTAAACAGTATAAATTCGCACAACACCTTGTTGACAGCACAAAGAGCACGTATCAAACGCGCTCTTTGTGTGTTTATTTTTCTCTGGCTGCCATATTTTTTATAATCGCGCTGGAAATTCGATTCGATTATGCGTTCATATCCGTGATCGCCGGAATATTGATCTCTTTTACACAGGATGCTTTGGACAGGCTGACGATGCATTTTACAATAGAAACCATATCCTGAAGAGGGATGCGTGTACCATTATACTCGGAAAGAGCGCGGTCAATGCCATCTTTATATGGAACTTCAGCTGCAAGTTCACCCGGGTTAATACACGTAACCGCGATCCTGTCGTGTCTTGTATGTTCTCTCAAGGCCTCCGTAATCCCTCGAATGGCAAATTTGGAGGCTACAAAAGAAACCTGGCTACTGTTTGCATTGCTTAGACCTGCAGTCGAGCCGATCAGAATTATTTTGCCAGCTGTGGATTGTCTGAGATGGGGCAATAATGCCTGAATGCAAACAATAGCGGATGTTATATTCACATGAATCAGATTACTGATGTCGGCAGGGGTGTCCTTATCGAACGTATAGTGGTCCTCAAACCCCTCTTTTTCCCAAATACCTACATTGTAAATGAGAACATCCAGTGCCTCGTTCTGGAGTTTATCGACTACAAGTGTGGCTGCATTGAGATCAGACAGATCTGCCTGTATCCATATTCGTTCTACACCATCGTTAAGCTTCAAATTATCAGGTTCGGTTCGAGACACTACCCATACTTTATCGCCTTGATCGGGCACTCCTCTCACAAATGCATCTCCTAATCCTTTGCTAGCACCAAATACGAGATAGGTTTTCAATTAAATTGCTCCTTCTTTTTAAAGTGTCAGTCTATGGGTACCCGCTCAAAAAGCAGGCTCTTTATTTTCCACCAGTATAATTTCTTCTCCTTGTTGTTGCCTTAATGCTATATTTTCCCGCCCCCATGTACACATTACATCCACAATCTTATTGGCGGTAACTCCATACTCTGTAAGGCTGTATTCGACTTTGGGCGGCATCTGTTGGTACACCTGTCTTCTGACAAGGCCGTCCCTCTCAAGCTCGCGTAATTGCTGGATCAGGACCTTTTGCGAGATACCGTCTATACTGCGCTGTAATTCTCCTGTCCTTTTTACGCCGGACATTAATAAACATATGATTAGCGCTTTCCATTTGCCGCCAATAATTTCGAGTGTCGCTTCGATTCCCAGGTTATATTGCTTCATGACATATCACCCCGTTCATGTTACTTCTTATTGATACGGTATAACTATTCATTTTCTCACAATAGAGCTGATGAAGTCCATACACACTTTGAAGTAACCATCTTACTTTCGGGTGTGTATTTTCTTTTATTAGGGCTTATATGATAATGACCGTGTTCGCAAAAGAAGTCTGTAGTTGAACCGAGAAAGGAATGTTAATCATGAAAACACTTGTCATTTTGGCACATCCGAATATTGAAGTTTCAAAAGTGAATCAACGCTGGAAAGAGGAGCTGCTGCAACACTCAAGCGATATTACAATTCATGAGATTTATAAAGCCTATCCTGACTGGAACATCGATGTTTCCAGAGAACAGAAGTTGCTGGAGGCATTTGATCATATTATTCGTATGGATCATCAGGAAACAAGCTGCAAGGGAAAAAGTTGGGCTTGGCCATGTCCATTGGTGATAAGCAGGAAAATTATACGCGGGATGGTTCAGTGTCCTTTACTGTAGATGAGGTAGTCACACCATTCAAAGCCAGCATCAATCATGTTGGCGCCGTAGCGTTACCGTATTTTGCAGTCTTTGGTGCCTCATTCCAAGCTACCGATGAAGAAATTAACCAAAGTGCACAAGAGTATATCCGTTATATCCATAAGTATCAGAGTGAAGTTGGGAATCTATTGATTTAAGAAATCTACTTCATACCACTGCGGTATTTTAAACAGGTATGTGCAAAAGCCCGCTTGGTGCGCGGGCTTTTGGTGTATATTGTGGTTACCTTCGGTACGTTTATTTTATTATGTGATACCATTCCCTCAGGAACATTTCAAGGGGTACTGGTCCCGTTTGCGCCAGCGGGTCCTGGTGGTCCTACTGGTCCAGCGTCCCCGGTAGCTCCACAATATTGGAGAAGGTAAGGGCTGCGAGCGTAGATAATAATTGAAGCGTTCATTGCAACCCCCGATGTTTGCATGTAGGATTCCAGCCTGGAACGAAGGTTAGTAACCTCTAAGAGTCTCTTAGTGTATAAAATAGTATAGTATACTAGAGAAAACGTGTGGTCTCATTTTAGTCTCAACTCTAAGAGAAAGAGGTATAAACGCAGGATGTACCCGCTATCGGTTAACCAAAATGATTATGCAGCGCGAATCATCGGATTCGCTCGGGAAAAGCAGGATTTCGCCAGCTGGTTAAACTTGTCGGAGGCCGATTCACGAATCTTTTCCGTCTCCGGGATCGGAGGTATTGGGAAAACGACGCTTCTGACCGAGCTTGCCCATGTGGCAAGAACGGCTGATGTGCGGACCATCTGGATAGATGGAAGAATCTCCATGCAGACGACAGGGGCGTTTTTGACGCATCTGGAAATGAGCCTGGAGGTGGAATACGGCCGATTGCGCAGCGTAGACGTGCCCCAGCTTGCACATGTCTTAGAGGAATTGACGGGACAGCGAACGGTGCTCCTGATTGATAACTGTGAAAATCTGGAACGGATCGAAAGCTGGCTTCTGTCCAGCTTCCTTCCAAGACTAGTTGGAGCACAGTGTCTATTCGTGTTTGCTTCACGGATTGGTCTGCCCGTTACGTGGCAGGCAAATCCGATATGGGGACAACGAATCGATAGTTTCCCGTTAGAGTTGTTCTCACGCAAAGAGGTGTTTGATTACGTGCAGGCAAGCGGATTGCCTGTTTCCGTGCAATGGGAGCTAGAGTACCGGACAAGCGGTCATCCGCTGCTGCTTGCACTGACCGTCGACATGCTTCGGCGGCAAGACGGAGAACCCCGGATGTCACAGCTTCCGGGAATACTAAGCGCGGAGTTTTTGAAGGAAGCGGCTTTGCCTTGGATGGTAGAGGCTTTGCAGGTGATGTCCATTCTCCCTTCCGCTGATCAAACCATCCTCAATCAGCTGTTGGAGAAACCGCTTACAGCCTCGGAGTATATGGACCTTGGCAGACTATCCTGTGTTCGAAGAGAAGCGGACGGTTTGAGTCTCCATCAGTTGGTCTCCTGTATGCTGCGCGAGGATTATGAAAAGCGAGACCCGGGACAGTATCAATCCATGCGCTCCAGGGTATTGGAACTGCTGGCGGAGAGATATCCAGCAGCAACTAAGCTGGGACAGATGCAGATCGCAGCGCATGTGCTGGAGCTGTACCGGGAACAACTGCCTGCTGTGCATGCCTATGCTGATTTTTCTGGAATACGTCAGCAGCATTATGAGCAACAAGCATCCTTGAATCCGAACGAATTGGCCCTGCTACACCGCTATCTGGAGGCCTCGCTGGCCAGAGGCGATTGGCAGTCGGAACTGGTGGAGAGCGGGCAGCATCATGCATTGCTGGACGATATTGTACACGTTGCTCCCGAAGGGCTTCGCTTAATTCGCAACGGTGACGGCAAGCCGCTGGCGTTCTGCGCGGGTTTGTGGCTGAGTGAACGCACATGGCCGTTGATCGAACGTTATGCGCCTGCTTTGGCTGAACTCATGCCCAAACTAGCTGGTGATAACGGGTATGATGCGAGACGTGATGGAGATACGGTATGTGTATTGCTGGCTGCGGTGGACGTGGAGCAGCCATATTATCGCCCGGAGGAGCTGGGGGCCATGCTGTTCCAGAACTGGCTCATTGATACGGCAAACGGCTTGCGTGCGATCATCCCAGCGGCAGACCCGCAACTCGGCACACTCCTCTCGCAGTTGGGCTTTGACAGAGGAGGCGGTATTCCGGATGAGCACGCGCCATCTAGACGCAGCGGGAGAGAGCAGGTAACGTTGTGGGAGCTGGATTTTCGCCAAATCACGTTCGAAATATGGGTCAAACGATTGCTGCAACAGAGCTTGCACGATAGCGGACCAGTGGAGGCGGAGGCGCTGCGTGCCGTTCCCTGGAGTGAAATGAAGCAAATGGTCCAGCATATGTATGATGACTCGGTTTTGGAAGCAATACCCTCTCTGCAAGCGGCGGGTTGTGAGCCAACGTCGGCAAGGGAACTAATTCTGTGCCTGCTTACAGAAGTGACACCGCGGTATCCGCTCACGGAGTTCGAGCAGCGCATTCTGAGGGATGGCTACCTTCAGCGGAACTTCCGCAAATCGCAGTTGGCTGAAGCCTTACATATGAGCCGTGCGACCTTCTACCGCCATGTACGGCAGGCATTCCAGCATCTGGGTTATGCCTTCACGGAGGCTTGGACGGAATCGAAAGGATAGGGATTGCGTCGAAGCGATGTAATATTGGGCTGGTTCCAATGCTTGATTCCGACTCAGCAGGAGCTTCCCTTCGGGGGAAGCTCCTGCCCTGTATGAATTCCCTTTGGGAGGAATAGCGAATGTTCCACTGATTCTGGCGGAGTTGCAGCCAACATCGTTATGACATCTGAATATCATAACGCCTATGTTATAATGGTGAAAAGGAGGAGTCATTATTGAATAAACAAAAAATTGTCATTATTGGCGCAGGGATTGTCGGGGCGTCCATGGCCTATCATCTGGCCAAACGAAACCAGGATGTAACCCTTATTGAACGACACCCCGCGGCGGCGTGTGAAGTCACGGATAAGTCTTTTGCCTGGATACATACTTCTCATAGAGTGGCTCCCGAATACTGGCATTTGTACGATGCAGCTTTGGAAGAATATCATGCGCTTCAGCAGGAGATACCCGAATTAAAAATTCATTGGCATGGAGCGCTGACTTGGGACACTCCGCCCCTAAGGGAGCAACTCCACTTTCAAAATATAAATCGGGAGCAGCTTGAAGCATTGGAGCCAAATCTGAAGGAATATCCGGATGAAGCGATGTATGTTAGCGAAGAAGGTGCAGTAGACCCTGTAGTGTTAACGGAGCTGTTGTTGAACAAAGCGCAGGAGTACGGAGCAAAGGTTCAGTTCGATACCAACGTTACACAACTGCAGCAAGAAGATTCCCGCCTGGTTGGCGTCCATACGTCCAAAGGTTTTCTGGAGTCGGATGTCGTGGTATTGGCCGCAGGTACAGGTGTCTCCGAACTTTGCAACCCGTTAGGTTGTTCCGTGCCGGTAACGTCGTCGCCCTCCATTCTGATTCGGATGAAAACGACGAATAAACTGATCCATACATTGATCTCGAATGCGCAATTTGAAGCGCGTCAACTGACAGATTATACGCTGCTGGCTGCGGAAGATTATATCGACGAGTCGGAGGAAAACGGACCAGAGGCTGTTGGTAAGCGAGCATTCGACACGTTGCGTCGCAGTCTGAAGGACGGGAATCAACTGGAACTGGAAAGCATAAAGGTCGGTCTGAGACCTATGCCTGAAGACGGCTATCCAATCGTGGGTTTCCAAGATCACATAAAGGGACTTTATCTGACGGTGATGCATTCTGCAATTACGCTGGCTCCGCTGATTGCACGTTTTGCTGCAAGTGAAATCATCGATCGGGAATCAAGAAGTGAATTAGACCCTTGTCGACTCTCCCGATTTTAGGACCACATTAAAAAGAAAAAGAGTACATCGCCACTTGACCGATGTACTCCAACTTACCTACAGCATATCTGCTCAATTCTTCTATTCCTCTCCGGTAGCCACCGGATTCTCTTCATAACTAATCCAATCGCTCCAGCTTCCGGAATACAACTTCACATTTGAATATCCCGCTTCTTCGAGCGCAATCACATTGGGGCAGGCCGAGACGCCAGAACCACAATACACAATAATCGCGCCATCTTTGTCCAGTTTGCTGAAACGTTCTTCCAACGCTCCAGCACCTGTCCAGCGTCCTTCCGAGTTCAACACATCTTTCCAAAAATAATTCAGTGCGCCCGGAATATGTCCAGCCTTGGTATCAATCGGTTCCTCTAATCCAGCATAGCGGCGGGCATCGCGGGAATCGATCAGCACAGCTGAGCCGTCAGTAGACGCCTTTTGCATATCCTCAACACTCGCCAGCAGTCCTGGCTGCACATTCACTTCAAACGAAGCCGGAATCTGAACAGGCACATCCGTGGTCACCGGGAACTTGGCATTCTGCCAGGCAGAGAAGCCTTCGTCCATAACATACACCTGTTCATGTCCCAGATAACGAAGTAACCACCACAACCGCGATGCGTTCATACCACCTTGGTCATCGTAGGCAATAATGCGTGCATTCGAGCCGATGCCAGCTTTGGAGAGGCGATTTGCCAGTTCAGCCGGATCTGGAAGCGGGTGACGCCCTCCGTGTGTGGATACGGGAGCGGACAGATCCTTTTCCAGATCCAGATAAACTGCACCTGGAATATGCCCCGCATCATAAGCTTCTCTCCCGGCATTGGGTTGACCAAGCAGGAATCGGCAATCGGCAATGACGACATCCGGTTCGTACATTCTGGCGAGCAGCCAGCGCATGGATACAATATTTTTCATGAAAACACACCGCCTTATATGTAGTGGGATGGATTCAACCGGAACCTGCGTGATGCAGGTCCCAGTTGTTTTTTTAGAAATATTCGAATACAAACGCAAGTTACACCACTGTAGGTTCAACAGGCCCTTTTCCAGCTACTGGAGCATCTGAGGGAATGGGTTGTGGTTTGGTTTTGCCATACCGGATGAAGATCCATACCCCGAAAATAATGACAACCCCGGCAGACATTTGAAGCCCATTGAGGGATTCACCGAGTAGCATCCAGGCCAGCAGTGAAGAAAATACAGGTTCCCCCAGTACACCCATGGATACCGTCGTAGCATTCATATATTGAAGCAGCCAATTGAAGAGATAATGACCAAAGATCGTTGGCACGATGGCGAGCAGCAGGAAAATTCCCCACTCGGAAGCCGCATAACCGCCAAACGGGTGACCATTAACCAGATTATATACCGCAAGTGTACAGGCAGCTACGAAAAATACCCAGAAGTTATAGGAGAAGGCACTTAGTCCAGCACGCAAAAACTGTCCTAGCAGCATGTGTACCGCCACAGCGATTGTCCCGAGCAAAGAAAGAATGTCCCCTCGCAGCGCTGTGCCTGCCAACTGGAAATCTCCAGCACCAATAGCGATTGATCCGAGCAGCGCGATACCCATGCCGATGATCATCATGCGGTTGATCTTGGCTTTGAACAGCCAGACGGAACCGGCGAGAATCAATATAGGCTCCAAAGCGAGAATGACCGTTGAACTGGCTACACTCGTGAGCCGAAGCGATCCCATCCAGAGCAGGAAATGGAGGGCCAGCATGACACCGGATGCGAGCAGCAAAGCCCATTGTCTGAAATTCAAACCCATCATCTCATGACGGAATTTCCACACAAAAGGCAGCATGAGCAGATTGGTGAGGAACAGTCGGTACATCGCAATGACGGCGACATCGGCTGTGGACCAACGTACAAAGATGGAAGAAAATGAAATGGCAATAATGCCGACAAAGAATAGCAGAAAGATCGATCTGCCGGCACGGTTCAAGCTAGTCATGGATGTAGCTCCTTCTTGAAGTCAAATGGCGTAAATCAATTTATTATACAGGACAATGCATCCGCAGGAAAAGTATAAGAGAAGAAATAGATAAGTAGATTGTAACCGGGCTTGTAACTATTCTGTCATTCTCCAGGACCATTTTTCTATTAATCTTCTATATAGAGACATGAAACGATATAATGTACCAATAATCGGGAAAAAATGAAAGTAAGGAAGTGGCCTGGAAGTGAGAGTTCAACAACAGAGAGCGGGAGAGAGTGGCGGCATTCCGCATAGAACAAGCCGAACCAAGACGCATGGACGAAGAAGAATCCGGTATGGGAGACTGAGTGCTGCACTGGTGCTTCTGGCACTGCTCATTATCGGTTTAACATATGCATTCATTGGCATGACGCACTGGATCAAGGATTATGTAGCACCCCCTCCAGTAGCTGCAATTGAACAGCCAACCAAGCTTGGCATGATTGAAATGACTCCGGAGTCCAAAGAGGAGCCTGCGCGGTTCCAGGGTCAGGTGCGCAAGCTGGCATACATAACGTTTGATGATGGACCAAGTGAATATACCGATCAACTACTGGATATTTTGAAGCAGCATGAGGCAAAGGCAACCTTTTTCATGATTGGGCGCCAGTTGAATCAGCACAAGGAAGCGGTGGAGCGGCTTGTCAAAGAGGGCAGTTATCCTGGTCTTCACAGCATGACACATAACTATAACAAATTGTATAAGAGCGGAACCTCCGCTAATTTTGTGAAGGAGTTCAAGAAGGAGCAGAAGATGGTCCATGACCTCATTGGCTTCACACCACACCTGATTCGTGCTCCGTATGGAAGTAGCCCACAGATTGGAGAAGACTTCAGGGGCGACATTGCCGCGGCCGGATTCAAAATGTGGGATTGGACTACCGATTCTCTCGATTGGAATTTACCGGGTCAGCCGGACAAAATCGTGGAACGTGTCAGCAGTAGTGTGCACCGGGATAAGGAAGTGATCCTGATGCATGAGCGGGAACAGACCGTAGAGGCACTGCCGCGCATTTTAAAACTGCTTGAAGATCGGGGCTATGAGTTTGAGGTCTACGATCCGAGCGCCCATTGGGTAGCTAATTTTAGCGGGGATACCCGGTTATAAACAGGCATTTTGCATAAATACTGAAATAAGCGATAAGTCATCGAGCGATAGATGCAAGAGAGGAGGCACCCCGAGGTGCTTAGAAGAAAAAAGATAGCTCTGGCCGGGGTCAGCATATTGCTGGCTCTGCTTGTCAGTGCTTGCGGTCAGCCGCAGGTTCCTGCGGCAAATCAAGTCAATCAACTAATTCTTACCGATCAGGAGATGAACCAGAGCCTGAAGGAGATTGTCCGTCATGAACGGGAAGACATGGAGTTGTACGGATCGATTTTGAGTAAAGGAAAGAATAGAAACAGTAACCTGGAGGCTCTGCTGGATCAGGCGGACGGACATATTTCCGAGCGAAGAACTCTGCTTGAACAGGCTGAAGCGGTAATGAGCAGGACAAAAGAACAGATGGAAGAACTGCGAACTTCGCTGGATCAGTTATCCTTTGAAAAAGAAGAGAACCTGGCTCAGGCTCACACGGTATTGGATCAATATGAGCAAAGAGCTGCGTCGTTTGCAGCGTTTGTTGCTTCCTACAGACAGAGTCTTGATGCGGACGAGCAATTATATTCATTGATGAGAGGCAGCGTGGAGCCTAATCTGGTCAAGATCAAACGTGCGATTCGGGAACGGAACAGCCAATATGCCAAAGTGGCCGAGTTAAGACAACAGTTCAACAAGCAGACGAAAGCGTTCAACGGAGCCAACGCAAAGCTTGTGAAAATGGAGCAAGCCGGCTGATTACTCATGGTGTTAACGGGCTATTGAACATTTGCATGATTGAGCGTCTTGTCAGCCGTGTAAGTAATACTAAGCTGTCAAGTTAACAAGTCAGGCAACATGGACAAGCATCATTGCGTATAAGCTAACGGAGGTGTTCATATGCGAAATACTATGAATATTAGTGCATCATTACTTGTTTTGGTTATGGGATTCTCGCTTGTGGCCTGCGGCAACAGTAGCCCTACTGCTCAGCCACCCGCGAATAATACAGAAGAACAGACGACGGCACCAGGGAAACAGCCTGAGGAGAGTGCTGTGATCGAAGCTGAAGGCATTTTGACCGGATGGGCAGACCCGCACACGGTTGAAATTCGTGTGAATGAGGAACCAATGTCTTTCCAGGTGGGTGAGGATGTGCAGAAGTCTTTTGATGACATTGACGATGAAGATTCCGTTCAATTCAAATATGTAGAGAAGGCCATTAAAGGCGACACGACGGTCAAACAATTGGTGCTTACGGAAATTACCAAGGTCAAGTCCGATGATGACAATAACGGTTCGAATGCAGGCGGTAATGTTACCTCGGATCGTCCAAAGACGTCTGAGTTGGAAGTGACTGTAGAAGGCATGACCGAAAAGCGTCCGGTTACATTGGCTCAAGCCAAAGGTTACTCGTTATATGTCTTTGAACCAATGACATTTGATGCGGACGATCATGAATTGACCATGAAGATTGATCCGGATTACGAGGTAGAGATTGAAAAACTGCCTTCGGATTATAACCTGAATGAACTGAAGGTGGATGCGAAGAAAGAACTGTCAGAAACCGGAGCGGTTGAGCAATTAAGTGAGGAAAAGCTTAGCAATGGCCCGATGAAAGAGGCAAAATTGTTCATGATGTCTCAAAATAATAAGAAAACAGAGTACTTCATCGTAAAAGAGCTGGATGGCACTGGCTTCGCTTTCCATATCCATGCACCGGTTGGCGAACCATCAGAAGGCTTCCTGCCAATGGTTTATGCCTCCATTAATTCCATCATGCACGAGTAAGCGTGCTTGGATAATGAATATGTATGCCGTGAATTTTGGAATAAGCAAATTTTAAATCACAGATGATATGAGGCAGTCTGTTCCTTGGAAACAAGAGAGCAGGCTGCTTTTATGTATCATTTCATTTTATCTGTTTATCTGTTTAGTTCCTCGTCCAATTGTATTTTTCTTGTCAATCGATGCAAAAATGAATTACCATTTAATTCAGCTATATCAAATCCTGGGGCGAATGAGGGGTTATTAAATGCGAATGCGAGAAAGAAAGATAAGGGATATCCGGGTGACAGATGTTCATGATATTTATTTGCTGAATCAGGAATTTAACCCGAATTTGCATGTATTCTCCGAGCAGCAGGTTAAGGCAAAGATTGAAGTCATTACAACGAAAACCAATGATAAGATTTTGGTGTGTGAGCAGGATAACGAAGTTATTGGCTACATCCATGGAAGTCCATATGAGTTGCTTTTTGCCGACTCCCTACTGAATATTTTGGGCTTTGTTGTGAAGGAAAAGGCTAGAAATCAGGGTACAGGCAGCCTGTTGATCGAGTCTCTGGAGCAATGGGGAAAGAATAACGGCTACTCCGGAATTAAACTACTGTCACATCCAAGTCGAATCCCGGCTCACCAATTTTACGAACATCGTGGATATGTATTTACAAAGGATCAGAAAAATTTTATTAAAACATTTCAATAGATTATCTTTTTAATAGAGCCGGAAGGAACGATGCGATAGGCATTGTCCCTCCCGGCTTTTTGCTGTATGTCTGTTCAGTTTGCTGGGCCAAACCCATTTGGCCTATTCTGTGTCGGTTAAATTTGCAATCGACTTACGTATTAAACTTCTTTACGCCATATTAGGCCATGTGGGAGAATGGAGGAAGTTATTTGAGTAGTTGAATCGCAGAGGAGGGATCGACGATGCTGCTAAAGGATCGTTTCCAAGGTTGTTTCATTGGACTTGCCGCGGGAGATGCACTGGGAACTACAGTGGAATTCAGCAGTCCTGGCACGTTTGAGCCTGTTACCGATATTGTGGGCGGAGGTGTATTTGATCTGGCTCCGGGACAATGGACGGATGATACGTCGATGGCCCTCTGTCTGGCCGAAAGCCTGGTGAGAAAAGAGAGCTTCGATCCAGCGGACCAGATGCGCAGATATACGAATTGGTACCAGGTCGGTTATATGAGCAGTACGGGAACCTGCTTTGATATTGGCGGTGCTACCCGCAATGCACTTGAGCGGTTTGTGGCAACCGGTGAAGCGTATAGTGGCTCAACCGACCCGATGACCGCGGGCAATGGTTCGATCATGCGGCTCGCACCTATTGCCATGGCATATGCCAACGAGCCGGATCAGGCAGTGCGGTATGCTCGGTTGAGTTCCAGAACGACACATGCCGCTGTTGAAAGTGTGGAAGCATGCGAAGTGCTGACGGCGATATTGGTTGCAGGACTGCGCGGAGCGGACAAGGACGTCATGCTGCAGCCTCAAACCTGTCGCCAGTGGAGGGACGAGAAATCATTTTCACCCGCGATTGAAGAAGTTGTCCAAGGATCATACCGCCATAAAGCACCGCCTGAAATTCAGGGGAGCGGTTATGTTGTTCGTTCACTTGAAGCAGCGTTATGGGCATTCCACCAATCCTCGACCTTCGAGGAAGGTGCGCTTCTGGCAGTGAATCTGGGTGATGATGCGGACACCACGGGAGCGGTGTATGGGCAAATTGCCGGAGCCTATTATGGATTGAGCGGTATCCCGGCACACTGGCAAGAGAAGCTGGCCATGCGAAATACGCTGATTGAATTGACGGAGGCATTGTGGTCAAAGGCGGAAACAAGATAGAAGAGACAGGAGAAGAGAACATCATATGCGTAAGTCAGAATCATCTAAAACGGAATTGGGAGTTTCGAAATCCGCTAAGCGAGAGGCGTTTCCCTTATCCCTTTTATGCCTGACGGTAGGGGCCTTTGCTATTGGCATGACGGAATTTATTATTATGGGGCTACTGCCCAATGTAGCAACGGATTTGAATGTGAGCATTCCGCAGGCTGGACAACTGATTACGGGTTATGCGCTTGGCGTGGCGGTTGGTGCGCCGATACTGACTGTGTTCACCCACAAGATTCCGCAGAAAAAACTGCTGGTGCTGCTGATGTGTATTTTTATCATCGGTAACGCGTTGTCTGTTATTGCTCCGACTTATGGGCTGCTTATCTCGGCACGTATTCTGACGGCATTTGCCCATGGTACGTTTCTGGGAGTAGGCTCGCTGATGGCAACACGGCTGGTTGCACCGGAGAGAAGGGCAGGGGCGGTATCCGTTGTACTGGCTGGATTAACGATTGCCAACATTATTGGTGTGCCTTTTGGAACATTTATCGGGCAACAGCTCGGGTGGCGTTCATCGTTTGGGGCCATTACCATTCTAGGCATCATCTCATTGATTGGCATCATTCGTTTCATTCCGGTGATCCAGCAGGGACCCCCAGCAAATCTGGGCCAGCAATTCCGGAATCTGGTTCGACCACAGGTGTTATTGATACTACTTATTGGTGCGCTGGGTTGTGGAAGTCTTTTCGCTGTGTTCACCTATATTACACCGATGCTAGTCGATATTAGTGGTTTTGCTGAGCAAAGCGTAACCTGGATTCTGGTGCTGTTCGGTGTCGGGGTTACTTTGGGCAATATACTTGGGGGCCGTCTGGCGGACTGGAAGCTGATGCCTTCCCTGATGGTTAACTTCGGTATACTGGCAGTTCTGTTGGCAGCATTAACGCTGACGCTGGACAATCCGTATCTGGCGGTAATCACCATATTTTGTTGGGGCGTTGCGGCATTTGGTATTATGCCAGGGCTGCAAATTCGAATTATGAATATGACCCGTGAAGCACCGCTGCTGGCGACAACGTCGAGTCACTCAGCTTTTAATCTGGGTAACGCAGGCGGTGCCTATTTGGGCGGGTTTGCAATTACGCATACGGGGCTCATCTCGGTACCGTTGTATGCAGCAGTTATTGCGGCACTTGGACTTGTGGGATTATTCGTTAGCGTGACAAGGGAACGCAAAACTAGGTTACCGGAAATCGCCGATGCTGTAGAGCCGGCACCAGTGAATTAAATATAGACAGGTAGATGCAGCCTTCACTCCGCATTGACATGTGGGATGGAGGCTGTTCTATGGATGGATTACAGTTTCAACTAGAAAAAGACAAACCAGCCAAGTTACAGTATTATTGGTATATCATAATAATTAGAAAGGATGGATTTCAATTTGAACAAAACATTTGCTATGTTAATAAGCCTCTTATTAGTGTTTCTATTTATAATCCCAATAAGTGATGCGAATGCAGCCGGGTCGAGCACAGTAAAGACAAAAATCTATTCGTATAAAGGCCAAAAGTATGTTCAAATTATTGGCGGAGAACAAAAGGTCAGGGATAAAATAAATAAAACACTCAAAATCCATGCCGTAAATGCCGCTATACAGAATACATATCTAAAAAAACAGCAAGATTACTTTTACTGGAATACCACTGCACAGACTAAATACAATCAAAACAATTTACTTTCTATCGTATATACAGATTATTATTTCAGAGGCGGCGCACACGGGTATGAAGAAGTAACGACTTATAATTATGATCTAACAACAGGAAAACGTCTCTACTTGAACCAGGTGGTTCAAACTAATAAACAAGCTGTTAATCTAGCTGAGGGTATTGAATCAGGCCTAAAGAGTAATGAGGATGTCTTCCCGGACAGTTTTTATAACTTTCCCTTGTCTAATACATCCAGCTTTTACTACCAAAACACAGGAATTGTCATAGTATTTAATCCATACGAAGTTGGGCCTTATGCGGCGGGATTTATAGAGGTAAAAGTTCCTTTCTCCAAAATTCAGTCTGAACTGAGCAGGCCATTTTTTGAGTTAAATAAAAACTCCATTCAAGAGTTGAAGAGTGGGAGAATACCGGGGTTTGAAAATATAAGTTTTGGACAAACGAAAGTAGAAGTATCGAAAGCGCTGAAAAGTTCGGGTAGTGAACCCTATTATGAACCGGAAATGGGAGGACTTTTCTGGATATTTGAAGGGGTAGAGTATGCTTCCTTTAATTTTGGGGAGGGAGACACAGACCGTCTTGACCATATTTATTTGAGTTGGAAAACCCTCCCTATGAAAACCTTCAGTGACATTGAGAAGATATTGGGAAAAGGTCAAAAGGGTGAGAACCCTGATATTCAAGGAGAATATTTACTCTCCTATCGTTTTGGGGACACCCGGGTCCATTTCGCCTCCAGTTCAACCGAGGGACTTATTCACGGCATTACAATCTCACATTACTAAGAAAAGATGCTGACTTTGTAATTTCCAAGTGGCGGGGCGGAAACATTGTACCATAGAAAGTCGCTAATCTAGCGGCTTTTTTACTTTCGTTGTAGGAGCTGTTATTTATTATTTCCTGTTTCCACTCGGACTTGAAAGGATCGTTATTGTGAGAAAAAACATTAATTATATTCTGATCTTGCTGATCATTTGGGTAGCGCTACTGTATCCTATTCGTTCTGCGTGGTTTGAAGGTGTAAATCAGATTCCTGAAGATCTTCATGGTATTTATTTACTGTTCTTGTTCTTTGGATATCTTATTTGTTCATCTGGGCTGGGGCTTATGCTTTACAAGATGTGTTTTAAACGAAAAGAATAGTAATTACAGTAGTTGAAATCATTCATTTTTCCAAGGAGAAGGTGACAACTTGTACTACTACAAAGGTGCGTTCAGAGAAACGGACAATTTTATCTATTTCAAAAGTGATGTTCAATTAGTCGAGAATGATGTCGTGATATTTGGTGAGAAGAAGTATTTTATTGATAGTGTCGAGAAAGAATTCCTCATCCTTCAGAAAGTGGGCTCCATCGTTTCAGTGAGTGTATAAATCTTCGCGAATAACTTCCCTTTTTCAAGTGTACGTGCACTTCTGGGCACACGCCTACATACAATAAATCGACCCTGTTCCCACATGTGCTCAGGCCAGATCGTTGTAAAACTGCAGGAGGTGTCATCTGTGCCCGGATTGTTTACCGCAATTGCCCTATTCATCAAAGAGTTAACGTTACTCGTCTCGTATGTCAAAAATAATGCATTTCCCCAGCCACTGGCTGAGGATGATGAAGCCAAACATTTACGCCTTATGGCTGAAGGCAACGCACATTCACGTAATTTGCTTATCGAACACAATCTGCGCCTCGTCGCGCATATCGTCAAGAAATTTGACAATACTGGCGAAGACCAGGAAGACTTGATTTCGATTGGAACGATTGGTTTGATTAAGGCGATCGAAAGTTTTCAACAAGGCAAAGGGACCAAACTCGCTACGTTTGCTGCCCGCTGTATTGAAAACGAAATACTTATGCATTTGCGTTCCCTGAAGAAAACACGCAAAGATGTATCTCTACATGATCCAATCGGAACGGACAAAGAGGGCAATGAAATTACATTAATCGATATTCTCGGAACAGAAGCCGACGACGTTGTAGATAAGGTGCAACTCAAGATTGAAAAAAGTAAGATTTACCGCAATCTCGACATCTTAGATGATCGGGAGAAGGAAGTTGTTATCGGCCGATTCGGCCTTGAGGCAGGCGGGGAAGAGCGCACCCAACGCGAAATAGCCAAGGAACTTGGCATCTCACGCTCCTATGTTTCACGGATTGAGAAGAGGGCGCTAATGAAGCTGTACCATGAATTTTATAAACAAAAGAGCTAGAAATCCAGAACTCTCATTAACCCCGAAATGTAGCCAGCTTTATTCCACAATAGAGCCAATAAAAAATAAGAAGCTTTCCTGGACAATCTTGTCCAAGGGAAGCTTCTTTGGCTAAAGACCAGCTAAACGCATATTTATCAGTATTGCTTTTCGAAGTTAAGCTTCAGCCAATGAAGGATTCGCTCGACTACATCCATATACCGCTGGCCGACGAGCAATCCGGTATGGGTCGTGTCCCACAGCCTTGCATATTCAGCGCCAAGCTGTTCTGCAGTCAATTGACCTCTTCGTTCCTCATCATCGGATTCTACGGCTTTGATGACGAGGCTCGGACATGTAATTAAATCGCCGTTGATGGATACACCTCCGCTTGACCCAAATGCCGATGAGAAGGTGAGAAATGCCTTCGATGACTCTATTTGCAGATATTTACGCTGGAATGCAATGTCTTCTGTAGTTTCGTCGATGCTGCTTTGCTCCTCACGGGCCGGGGGAGGGATGACAATGTCAGGTATAATTCGATTTCTCTCAACTATTTCATTTACTGCATCTTGGAATCAATCGGACGCGAGTGTCCATCCTGGATGACCTCCTGGAACAGTTCTTTGGATTCCGTAGGCCATGTACCTTGCTTCAAAAGTGCTTCCAAATCGCCTATGGTTACCGGGCGTGCGTGTCGTTTGAGCACGTATCCGAGCTGCCCGTTTGGTTCCATCGTGGCTGTTTCCAGATCGGCAATACTTGTAATTCCTTTTTCCCGCAACTGCATCTCCAATTGATCTACCGAATAGCGCATGCGTTTCAAATTCGGCAGATTTAACTTCCCGTCCTCCACGACAACCTTCGATTTTCCACTCATCAGTTTTTCAAACCAATTAAACTTCACTTGCAATTGTTCAACGATCAGGAGCATGAGGATAAATACCGCAGCTGACCCGATTGCTTTGCCAAGCTCATGGTTCGCGATAGGCTGCACAATCGTGGTCCCGATCGAGATAATGATAACGGTGGTGGCGACACTCATCTGCGTGATTGATTTGCGTCCAGCAATCCGCAGTAAAATCATGCCAATCAGTACAAGTAAGATGGATTTCCAGATCCAGTCCATTGGTTGTATTCCTTTCTGCACCAAATCATCTGTTTATTTCTTAGCCTGTTCTTGATTTGGTTGAAATATACAATTGTTTAGGAGGAGAGATATAGATAAGGAAAATAGTCCCGATATTATAAGGACCATTATACTACATCCTAAAATAAGGAAATGGCCGATATTATGATGGAGAGCTTTTTTCTAGCAAAATGAGGAGTGATACAGCGTACAATGTATACGAACATAATACAAAAACACCTTTCCCAAGGAGATATTGAAGGTGCAATGAAGCAAGTAGCAACGATTGGTCAAAAAAAGGATACGTCACAATTGTCTTCCCTGATTGATCTTCTGAAATCTACGGAAAACAAAGACCTTCGCAACGAAATTGCGATCGCTTTATCTGACATTGGAGATGATCGAGCAGTCGAACCTTTAATTGAAGTCATCACAGACCCCAAGACATCAGGAAGCAGAGGCACGTTGCTGTCCGCTCTTGAAAACCTGAATTACATAGTACATATAGAGAACATTATTCCATTTATCGGCGATTCCAGTCTGGAAGTGAGTGCGCAGTCTTTCATGCTGCTGGAGCAAACGATGGATAGCTTATCAGATTCACAAAACCTTAGGTGTCAACAACGAATTGAAATCCAAATCTCAAATAACCAAAGCAAGCTTTTGGAAGTTGCATTGGACATGTTGAAGAAATGGAGGGAATCTGCTGTAGGAACAATAGGAACAAGATGAATCCACTCCTTTCAATCTCACCTCCCCATCGTTTACAATAAGGAATTGAAAGCAGCAGATGAAGGAGCGGGTCATATTGGCAAAGCAGAAATACTATGTCGTTTGGGCAGGAAAGCAGCCTGGGATATACAGCACATGGGCGGAATGCAAAGCACAGACGGATCATTTTACCGGAGCAAAATATAAATCGTATGAATCGAAAGCTGCTGCCGAAGAGGCGTATCGTGCGGGATGGAAAGGAAACTGGGGTACGGGAGCAAGCGGATCAGGCAGTGCATCGAAGACGAAGTCTGGCAGTAGCGGAAGAAGCGCAGGCATGGAGACCTCTGCAGAAATCGACTATGACAGCATCTCGGTTGATGTGGGTACGCGCGGGAATCCAGGGCCGGTGGAATATAAAGGCGTAGATACCCGCACGGGTGAGATTATTTTCTCCGTTGGGCCAATCTCCAAAGGTACAAACAACCTTGGTGAATTTCTGGCCATCGTACATGCCTTGGCATATCTGAAAAAAGAGGGAAGCACCAAGACAGTCTATACGGACTCTGTCAATGCGATGAAATGGTTAAAGCAAAAAGCGGTGTCCACGACACTCGCAAGGGATGCTTCCACGGAAGAGATTTGGCTGATGATTGACCGTGCAGAGCAGTGGCTCCGAACGAATACGTACAGCAATAAAGTGCTAAAATGGCAGACCAAGCAGTGGGGCGAAATCAAGGCAGATTACGGCCGAAAATAGCCCTATTTCTCTACAATTTCTGTATTATTAATTTTCTATGAGAAACGATGTTTACAATTTCCAGTTTCCATTCTATAATCAGTTCATTATGATAAGTTACACATATGAAGGAGCCTGTCATCAGCGGGCTCTTTTATATTTATGGACCATTAAATCCATAGATTGTTAAAAGAGTATACTTTGCAGGAGGCAGACATGAGTTCCATTTATAGAAGTGAAGAAGGCAAGAGCAGCATACTTGAGGAATACGAAGCGTATGTTGAGCAATTGGGCGATGGTTTTACACGAGAGTACGTCGAGACACGTTTTGGACAAACGCATGTTTTATTAACAGGTCCAGAAGACGGTAAGCCGTTATTTATTCTCCAGGGCGGAAATTGTGTGAATCCGATGACGTTGTCATGGTTCTCTTCCCTATTCAAAGAATACCGGATCATCGCGCCGGATACGATCGGTCATCCAGGCTACAGTGAAGAAACACGAATTTCGGCAAGGTTTGATAGTTTGGCTTTGTGGATTTCTGATTTGCTGGACCACTACAAGATCGAAAAAAGTGCGTTTATCGGACCTTCCTTTGGAGGCGGAATTATCCTAAGACTGGCAACCTACATTCCGGACCGAATTGCATGTTCTGTTCTGGTAGCACCCGCTGGCTTGGCCGTGGGATCCAAAATTAAAATGGCTCAGGATATCGTGCTGCCACTCGTCACGTACAGAATGACTTCTTCTCCTACTTCTTTGCAAAAGATCGCGGATATCATGTCATGCAGCTGTATGAAGGAAATAGATAAAAATATTATCGGGAAAATCTTCAAATACGTCAGTTTGGAGCAGGATATGCCGAAGCTTACGGAGCAGGAGGAACTGGTGAATTATACATCGCCAACACTGCTGCTGGTGGGAGAGAAGGATGTCTTTTTCCCCGCCGATAAGGTTATTGAAAGAGCTCAGAAGATTATTCCGAATGTCAAAGCAGTCAAATACGATACAGGTCATTTTCCATCTCAAGATGTGTTAATCCAGATGAACCAGGAAATTCAGCAATTTTTACAGAAGAATTATTAAATTTAGAATTTTTTCAATATTTCCGCATGAATGTGATTCAAATTGCATCATTTGGTTTATATAGATGGTTGGCGATGAAACGCCTGTCTGTTGGAACTGAATGATGCAACATGCGGCAAGTCTTCCGATCGACAAGGTTGAAAAGAGGGTCTGTTATGAAAAAGGACAATTGCAAAATGGCATTGCAGCGCAATGTAATTTTAAATGATACATATCAGGTAAGACATCTTATGGCTAGCAGCGAGCTGGCTATTGTATATGCAGGAAGAGATCGAAATACAGGGGCGAAGGTAGCGATCAAGGAGTTTTTTCCCCAGAGACTGGCAGCACGGCAGACCGACAAGCGGGGAGTGTTCTGTTCTTCCCGAGGGTTCAATGGTCAGTATCAGGAACTTCTTGCCGCATTTTTGGTAGAAGGAGAGCTGCTATCCACGCTGGAGCATCCTCATATTGTTCCGTATGTGGACCATTTTGAAGAAAATGACACAGGGTACCTTGTAATGGAGTACTGCCCAGGCATAACCCTGACCGAATATCTGATTGAGCGAAATCATGCGCTGGATGCTGCATTTATTACGGAGACGCTGCTTCCGCTGGTAGATACACTGGACTATATTCATAAGCAGGGAATTCTTCATCGCGATGTGAAGCCATCCAATATTATGGTGATGGAAGACGGTACGCCCAAACTACTGGACTTCGGCTCCGCAGCTCGCTGGCCTGTACAATCCGGCGAAAAGCAGGCGATCTTTACCTCTGCAGGGTATTCACCGCTTGAGTTCTATTCCGAGAAATCCAGTCAGGGACCGATGTCAGACATATACAGCCTGGCAGCGTTGCTTCATTATTGGACATGCGGTCAACCCCCAATGGATGTGAAGCAGCGATTGTTCCGCGATGAATTACCGTCGGTGCGTTCTCATAATGAGTATGTGAACCGATGGCTCGCACGTGTGATTCACTGGGGATTGTCGGTCCGTTCCGAGCAACGCTGCGCGTCCCTCGCTTGGATTAAGAGATCGCTTCAAGTGCAAGCCTGGATGTGGAAAATACGCAAGCCTGGCACGGTAGAATGGGCATTGTCCGAAAATGAACATACCCAGGTTTACGAAGCGGAGCCGAAGAAACAGCATGAGACGGCTTGATTGCAGCCTTGTCTTATACATATAGTCGTAACAAATAAGCCAGTTTGGTCCTTTCACGGATCGAACTGGCTTGTTTTTTGTGTTTTTTTAGCCTAAAAGAAAAATTATTTCTTTTTTTTATTTATTTCCGGAAGAATACTTCATTCTAATTCCAAAGTCTGCATATACTCCATTGGAAAGATGGAGTGATAAGCCAGGAAACTGACATAAGCGCCGACTCCCGTCTTACACCAAACTGAGGGGGAATGTTGTGTGACCACCAACAGAAAGGGCTTCACAGTATCTTTGCTGCTAGTCGTCATGATGTCTATGCTGCTTGCCGCCTGCGGAGGAAATGGCAATACGGCGGATACGCCGAGTCCGGGAAGCACTGGGGAGGCGGGTACGGAAGCTGGAAAGCCGGTGACGTTGGAGTTCTGGACGATTGCGCTACAGCCAACCTTCAACGATTACTTCAATGATTTGATTTCTGCCTATGAGAGCAGCCACCCCGGGGTAACGGTGGAGTGGAAGGACTATCCTTATGATGCAATCTCCCAGCGTTTGTTGACCAGCACAGCCAGTGGCAAAAGCCCTGATGTTGTGAATCTCAATACCGAATTTGCCAGTCAATTGGGAAGCAAGGGAGCGCTGCTGAATCTGAACGAATACCTGACAGATGAGGAAGCGAAGAGTTACTTTGAAGGCATTTATAATTCTACGGTTTTGGATGGCAAAGCATATGCGCTTCCATGGTACACAGGTATCGAAGTGCTGTTCATGAATACAAAGCTGGTGAAGGAAGCAGGCCTTGATCCGGCAAATCCCCCTCAGACCCGAGAGGAGCTGGTGGAGTGGGCTCGTCAGGTCCATGAGAAGACTGGAGTGGCCGGATATGCGCAGCAGCTCGTCTCCAAGCTGTTTCCAATTGACGGCATCCCGATTCTAAATGAGGACAAAACGGCTGCCGCTTTTAATACGCCGGAAGCAGAAGCGATGATCGCTCATATGCGCGACTTGATGGCCGAAGGCGTGGTATTGAAGGAGGATGCGGAATTCAGCAAACAGATCCAATATTTTTCCGGAGAGCAGGTAGCCTTCCAATTGTCGGGTCCGACGTTTATCAACTTCATCAAGAAGTCGGCGCCGGATGTTTACAAGAATACAATTGCGGTAACGCTTCCAACGGGCAAAGCGAACCTGCGGCTCTCCAATTCCATGGATCTCGTCGTGCCACAGAAATCCAAAAATCCCGAGCAAGCAGTGGAATTTGCCGCCTTTATCACCAATGCAGCGAATCAGACCGCTTTCTCTAAGGTAGCCAACACACTCCCGTCAAGCAAAGCCTCCATTGAAGATCCATTCTTTACGGAATCTGACGGTTCACTGGAAGCCGAAGCCAAGGTAGCTTCCTCTCAAAGTCTCGATAAAGCTACGGATTACATGGTCGGTGTGCCGAATGCAGGGGATATCAACTCGGCGCTTGCACGGGGCTTACAGGAAATTCTGATGAACGGGGCAGATATCAAAGAAACGCTCAATGCGGTGGAGAAGGAAGTAAACCGTATTCTTAGCCAGGATTCCTGATTTTTGGTGTTATAGATTGATGAGGGGGGAGCACTCCCCCTTGATCCTGAAGGAGAGGGAGGCGTAGTGGTGTACAAGGCGATTCGATCTGAATCTTTTGCTGCATGGGCGTTTATGGCACCGGGATTGTTGTGTCTGGCGGTTTTTACCTTTTGGCCGGTTATTTACGGGATACCCCTCTCATTAACGGATTATTCTGTCATCTCGGAGACGCATTTTGTCGGTCTGGATAACTTCACCCGGGCCTTCCAAGATCACAATTTCCTGATATCGCTGTGGAACTCGCTGGTGTATGTACTGATTGTGCCGGTGATCCAAATCATCTCGATCCTCATGGCCATTCTGGTCAATAGTCGCATTCCGGGCGTCAAAATGTTCAGGGCCGCCTATTACATCCCTGTTGTAACCTCCATGGTTGCGGTGGCACTGATCTGGAGCTGGCTGTTGGGCAATAACGGAGTTGTCAATTATCTGCTGCTGAAGGTTGGCATTCTCAGTGAACAGGTCTCCTGGCTTTCCACGAGCAGTACGGCGCTGTATGTGCTGATGTTCATCACCATGTGGAAGGGTCTCGGTTATTACATGATGCTCTATCTGGCAGGACTCCAGAACATTCCGGCAGATCTGTACGAAGCTGCAAGGGTGGACGGAGCAGGACCGCTGAGACTGATTGTTCATGTGACGCTTCCGCTGCTGCGGCCGCATATTCTCTTTTGTACCGTAATTTCGGTGATGGGCGCCGTACGTGTGTTCGATGAGGTCTATATTCTGACCAAGGGTGGGCCGGGAACGTCCACATTGACCTCAAGTGTTTATATTTTTCAAAAAGGGCTGGAGCAGTTCAATTTCGGTTATGCCTCGGCGCTTGGGCTGATCGTCAGTGTGATGATAGCAGCGCTCAGTGTGTTGGTGTTCCGGCTGAACCGGAAAGGCGGGGTGAATACCTATTGATTCGGAGTACGCTATCGTCTAAAACAATGAAAAAAGGCCTTCGTTATTTGATCACTTACGTATTGCTGATCCTGCTTGCCCTGTTTATGATGGGCCCTTTTCTGTGGTTGCTCAGCGTATCGCTGATGCCTGGCCGTAATGTATTTGCGAATCCTCCGGCGATCCTCCCTACCTTCATCGCGTTCGATAACTACGTACAGGTGTGGGAGTTCATGGATTTTCCACGTTATATCATAAATACGGTGGTGATTACGCTCCTTGGGGTGGTGTTTAACATCTTCTTGTCCTGTCTGACGGCGTATCCACTCGCAACCTTTCGGTTCAAGGGACGTAACCTGGTTTTCACGTTGCTCATCTCGACCATGATTATTCCATCGGCGACGGCGATGATTGTGCATTATTTAACCATTCAGGCCTTTCATTTGGGCAATACATTCCTTGGGGTTGTGCTTCCGGCTGCGGTGTCGGTATTTAATATTTTTCTGATGCGGCAAACGTTTCTGGGCGTACCGACAGATATTCGGGATTCTGGCAAAATGGATGGGGCCTCTGAGTTCCGCATCTTCGTACAGCTTGTCATGCCATTGGTGAAACCGGGGGTTGCCGTCATCGGTTTGCTTGAGGTCATGGCATTCTGGAACAATTTCCTGTGGCCGATTGTGGTGCTGGATGATCCGCAGAAATATCCGCTGGCCGCAGCCCTGACATATCTGAACGGGCAGTTCTCGTATAACTTCGGCTGGATTGCCGCGGGAACCATGATCTCGGTGCTGCCGATTATCGTTGTGTTCCTGTTCACCCAAAAATATTATATGGAAGGCATTGCGGGTGCGATTAAAGGATAAGAAACACAGAAAGGGTGATGGCATCCATGCCGAAGCAGTTTAAGCTAACATTTGTCCCGCTGGATGAGCGGCCTTGCAACTATGAGTTTCCGTATTTATTGGCGCAAGGAACGGAATTTACATTGGAGCGTCCCCCGCTTGAACTCATGGGCCTGAAAAAGCGTCCGGGCGATGTAGAGCAGTTGTGGACCTGGTTCGAGGAGAACTGTGCCGGGGCGGACGGAGCAGTCGTTGCACTGGATACGCTGCTCTATGGCGGGATCATTCCTTCAAGGCTGCACCAGCTGCAGCTGGATGAACTGACTGCTCGTCTGGAGCGGCTGCGTGGCATTAAGCAGCGGTATCCGCAGCTAACCCTGTACGCGTTTCAACTGATTATGCGCTGCCCGCAATATTCTCTGTCAGATGAGGAGCCGGATTATTACGCCGACTGGGGACGGGAGATTTTTCGTAAAGGTTTCATCAGCCATCGGCTGGAACTGGGGATGGCGACTGAAGAGGAGATCCGCGAGCTGGCCGATATCGATAACCGTCTACCAACGGAAGTGCTGGAAGATTACCTTGGACGCCGGGCGATCAATATTGAAGCGAACAAGCAAGTGCTGGCCCTGGTGAAAGAAGGAATTATCGAGTTCATGATTGTGCCGCAGGATGATTCTGCGCCTTATGGACATACAGCCAAGGATCAGGAGAAGGTGCGAGCAAGTATTACCGCCCTTGATCTGGAACTTAAAGTGTATATGTATCCTGGTGCGGACGAAGTTGGTTGCGTATTACTCACCAGAATGATGAACAAGGCTTGTGGCAAGATGCCGTTGGTATATCCGCGATTATCCTCTGTTCAGGGAGCGTTTGTTACCCCGCTGTTCGAGGACCGTTTTTTCTATGAGACGCTGAAATATCAGATTTTGGCCGCAGGTGGGCTGATTGTACCCAGTGCGACTGAAGCGGATCTGGTGCTGTTAATTAGCACACCGGGGGAAACGATGGCGGAGGCGGTATCGCAGCAGCATTCTTTTTACAGCTATGATGTATACCGGAATCTGATGGAACTAGTTGAATATGGACATTTTCTACTGAGGAGCAAGGAGAAGCCAGTCGCTGTAGCGGATGTCGGATATGCCAATGGTGGGGATCAGAAGCTGGTCAAGATGCTGCGGCAAAAAGACATGTTGTTTGATCTGGCTGGATACGCCGCCTGGAATACCAGCTCCAACTCGCTTGGAACCGTCATTTCGCAGGCCATGATTTATCTGCTCTATGGTCGTACACCGTCGCATCTTGATTTCCTGGCTCTCCGGTATGCTGAAGATGTCTGCTATTGTTCAGTCGTTCGGGGAGAACTTAGCAATGGCCCGGTGCAGGAGATGGGTTATGGCAAATACATGCTGGATGGGTCTCGCGGACGAGTTGCCGCCCGAGTAGAGGAAAGACTGCGTCAAGAGCTTGCTGTGCGGATCAATAGTGCAGCGGGGAGCATCCAGATTACGGACTGTTATATGCCGTGGAACCGGATGTTCGAAGTCGGCTTGTCTGTACGATTTGTACCATCCAACCCGGGTAAGGAAAGCAGAATATAAGAGAGAGGGTGAGAACCCTGACAAAGGTAGTGCTGGAGAAACTGCATTTGGGTCTGATTGTTTCCTGCCAGGCGTTGGCTGACGAACCGCTGCATGGCGCGGCGATGATGGCCCGGATGGCTGCGGCTGCGGAGGAAGGTGGGGCTGCTGGGATTCGGGCGAACGGGGCAGCTGATGTGCGAGCGATCAAGAAGGCGGTTTCGCTGCCGGTTATCGGCATCGTGAAGCGCAATTACCCGGACTCTGCTGTATACATCACCCCAACACTCAGAGAAATTGACGAGCTGCTGGAGGCCGGCGCAGATATCATTGCATTTGATGCGACCCGCCAGAACAGACCGGAAAATCATACATTGGAGCAAATCACCACTTATCTGAACGCATGTGGGGCATCTTCCATGGCCGACATCTCGATTCTGGAGGAAGCTTTATACGCTGAATCGCTTGGAGTGAGCTGTGTTTCGACTACCCTATCGGGTTATACACCGTATTCCCGGCAGCAGGAAGGGCCCAATTTGGAGCTGCTGGAGATGTCCGCCCAGCAGTTGAAGATTCCGGTCATTGCTGAAGGACGGATCAGTCAGCCCTCTCAGGTGGAAGAGGCGTTTAATCAGGGGGCATACGCTGTTGTGGTAGGCTCTGCGATTACCCGGCCACAGCTGATCACCCGGCGGTTTGCAGCAGTGACCAGAAAAGTGAGGATGAAGAGTAATGGAGATGAATGACCGAATTAATACGTATTATCCTTCCATGACCAAGTCGGAGCAGAAGGTGGCCAGGTGCGTCCGTGACAATCCGGATAATATAATCTATTTTTCTGTGACTGAGCTGGCTGATTTTGCTGGTACCGGAGAGACCACGGTGATGAGATTCTGCCGTAAAATCGGGTTTAAAGGCTATCAGGATTTCAAGCTGATGCTGGCCCAAGGGCTGCCGAAACGGCAGAACCAGCCAGACGGGGAGCAGGGAGAGGACGATTACGCCGACCATTTATGTGCCTCGATGGTGGGTGTGCTGCAATCCAGCTTGGGTATGCTGGATCGGGAGCAGTTGGATCAGGCGGTGAAGTGCCTTGACAGCGCAAGACATGTGCAATTCTTCGGCGTGGGCTCGTCAGGCATTACCGCTATGGATGCCAAGAACCGCTTTCTGCGCATCGGGCGGCGTGCGGAAGCGAATTCCGACAGCCATATTCAGTCCATGATGGCGGTAACGATGGGAGAAGGTGATGTGGCTTTTGGCATCAGCGTGTCCGGCAGCACGCTGGATACCAACGACATGCTGATGAAGGCCAAACAAAACGGGGCTAGGGTGATTGCCATGACGAACTATGCCAAATCCCCCATTGCGTCTATTGCAGATATCTTGCTCTTGACCGCGGGGAAGGAGTCTCCCCTTGAAGGCGGTTCTGTAGGGGCTAAAATCTCTCAGCTGTTTATTATCGACTTGCTCTGCCAGGGACTGGAGAGCGAGCATGGCGAAGAGACTAAGAAGATGAAGGAATTAACGGCCAGGGCGGTTATCGACCGTATTTATTGAAGGGTTTGTGTGAATAGGGGGAAAGCAGATGCCGCAGGTCATTGGCGTGGATGTAGGAGGCACAGGCATTAAAGGGCTTGTGGTCAATGAAGCAGGAGTCGTTCTGGTGGAGGCTACATGTGCAACCGAGGCCCGGTTGGGCCGGAAGGCTATACTTGGCCAGCTGCGCGGGTTAGTAAGTGAACTGTTGTCTAGATGTGTAGACGTTAAGGCACTGGGCATTGCCTCGGCAGGAAGGGTGAATGTGGGAACGGGTGAAGTGATCCACGCAACGAATAATTTACCTGGCTGGCAGGGAATGCCACTGACACAGTGGGCAACTGCGGAATTTGGCCTGCCTTCAACTGCCGATAACGACGCCAATGCTGCACTGCTCGGCGAGGCGTGGCTTGGTACTGGCCGCGGTAAGCAGGACCTGGTTATGCTGACACTCGGAACTGGGGTTGGTGGGGCCAATATGGCATTTGGCAGGATGTTACGGGGAGTAGACTGGCGCGGTGGGGACTGGGGACACAGCGTGCTGGTGCCTGAAGGTCGGCCCTGCAATTGTGGTAAACGCGGCTGCGTGGAGCAATACATTTCCGGTAGTGCATTGCTGCGGTTGGCGCGGGAACAGAAGGACAACATCTATACTCATGGTCGAGAGATTATGACCGCTGCAGGCCAGGGAGAAGCAGCGTCCCTGTACATTTTGGAGCGTTACATAGCTGATTTGGCCTTGGTTATTGCGAATATATCTGCCTCGGTAGATCCCGAAGTAATTATTCTTGGCGGCGGAGTGACCCAAGATCAGGCTATATGGTGGCCGATGCTTACCTCTAAGCTATCCAGTGTCGGGTTAGCAGACCGGGTATCCGTAGCAGAACTCGGTAACTGGGCAGGCTGTTTCGGGGCGGCGCAGCTGGCATTGGAACGCCTGCGCGAGGAGGGTGTTGGCTGGTCTGGCGGCAGTGAAGGGGAGGAGACAAAGCATGAGAGTTGAACAGGAGAAACGCAGTGACATCATCATTATTGGTGGAGGTCTTGGTGGGACGGCGGCTGCGCTGGCTGCAGCGAAGGCAGGGCAGAGAGTGCTTTTGACGGAAGAGACGGACTGGCTTGGCGGTCAATTAACCTCACAGGCAGTGCCGCCGGATGAGCACCGTTGGATTGAACAATCTGGCAGCACAGCATCGTACCGCGAGTTCCGCAGCAGGGTCAGAGATTACTATAAACGGAACTACCCGCTTACGGATGCTGCCAAGAGCAATCCTGTTCTCAATCCCGGTAATGGCTGGGTGAGCCGTTTGGCGCATGAGCCGAAGGTAGCGCTTGCCGTTTTGCATGAAATGCTGGCCCCTTACGTGAATACCGGCCGGATCGAAGTGCTCTATCATACCGTGCCAGTTCATGTGCATACAGCAGGTGACCGGGTGACAGGCGTGACTGTGCGTGAATGGCGTAGTGGGGGAATGAGTATGCTCCGAGGTGCCTACTATCTGGATGCCACAGAATGCGGCGATGTGCTTCCCCTTGCCGGAGTAGAGCATGTAAGTGGGGCCGAATCTCGGCGGGATACGGGGGAGCCGCATGCCCTGGAAGATGCGGACCCGCTAGACATGCAGTCGATTACCCATGTGGCGGCGGTGGATTATTTACCAGGTGGAGACTTCACGATCCCCCGTCCGAGGGATTATGATTACTGGCGACAGTATATTCCCTCGTTCTCGCTGTATCCGATCCTGAGCTGGTACGCTTCGGATGCCAAAGATACCTCCAAGCTGAAAGAGTTCACGATGTTCCCGAATGATCAAGGCATAACCTCCCTGTGGGATTATCGGCGGATCGTTGACCCGGCTATATGGACAGAGCCACTGAATGATGGTGAAGTCACGCTGCTCAACTGGGCACTGAACGATTATTACGCCGGGCCGATCATTGGCGTATCGCCGGAGGAACGCGAGCGGCATCTGGAAGCGGCGAGGCAACTAACTCTTTCCTTAGTATACTGGCTTCAGACAGCAGCTCCCCGCCTGGACGGCGGAAAGGGCTATCCGGGCGTAAGGCTGCGTGGAGATGTGCTCGGTACGGAAGACGGTCTCGCGAAAGCGCCGTATATTCGGGAATCACGGCGAATCCGAGGCGTATATACCATTACCGAGCAGGATGTGAGCAAGGAATTGCGCGGAGCAGAGGGAGCCAAACGTTACGAGGACAGTGTGGGGGTCGGCAGTTATCATCTGGATCTCCATCCAACAACCGTGAGCCAGCGGACTTTTTATATTCCGAACCATCCCTATGAGATTCCGTTGGGTGCACTCATCCCGGTGCGAGTCAAGAACTTGCTTCCGGCTTGCAAAAATATCTCCATGACCCAGATTGCGAACGGTTGTTACCGTCTGCATCCCACCGAATGGAATATTGGCGAGGCTGCCGGCACCCTTGCCGCTTATGCCATTGCACAGCAAGTAGAGCCCTCAGAGGTGAGGGCTTCGGCGAAGCATCTTCACGCCTATCAGGCACAGCTGATTCGGCAGGGTGTTCAGCTTCATTGGACAGATGCGGAGCTGGAAGGGGAGTGTTAGACCTACTTTTAGTAGAAGAATGGAAGGAACTCCTTATACTATTTAATCATTATATTTGAACTCATGACCCTAACTCCGATACAATGTTCTCATAGAGTCTGAGAGAATGGATTCAATATAGCTCAGAAATGGAGAATTACAATATGACTGATTTTATTAACGCTGAAGATATTAACGACATGATTCTGGCTGCGGCTGCTTCAGAGCTGGAGCAGATGGTGGATAAGATATGCGACCTGTTGGGTACGCCCTTGGAACAAACGACTGAACTGGAGCGGCAGGTCATGGCTGCATTTGGTTTTGGGGCGGTATACGGCATTACTCATCGGGATCAACTTAAGGAACCACAGGCTCATGCACTGAGCATCCGGATGCTAATCAAGCCGTTTAACTACAGTGAGCAGCAGGCTGTGGATTTTGCCGATGATCTGATCCGGGTGGCTTCAGACCGTGAGGCTCATCCGGTAATGAACACGATTATTCATCGTGGGATTGATGGACACCGTCAATTTAACCAGGAGGACGACGAAGGGCTGGCCCGCAACATTCAAGAGATTTTGGCGGCGGTACAACCGGAGAGAAACTGAAGAAGCAGAGCGTACACCTTTTAAAGTAATGGTACTGTCATTATATATGTCTAATGAATTGTTTAACTTGAGTGGGGGAGATGATGGCAATGGATTGGATGAAATTAAGTAAAGAGCTCTCATACGCCTTGCGTCACGCCCCGTGGGAGTATGAGCTGGAGTTGGACGAAGAGGGTTGGGTAGAGATTCCGCAATTATTGGTGGCTTTACATGAAAGTCCACAGTGGAAGGGTGTCACGGAAGTGGATCTGGAGCAGATGATTCTAGCCTCGGAGAAAAAGAGACATGAGATCCGTTCTGGCCGCATCCGGGCATTATATGGTCATTCGACCCCGCAAAAGATATCCAAAACACCTGCCGATCCGCCGGAAATACTCTATCATGGCACCCCGCTGCGGTCGGTTGCTCCCATTATGGAGCAAGGTTTGCAGCCGCGGCAAAGGCAGTATGTACATCTGTCCGCAGATATCGATACCGCCAAAAAGGTGGGACGAAGACGTGATGATCAACCTGTAATACTGAGGATTAATGCCGCTCAAGCGGTCAAGGACGGACTTCTCTTCTATCATGGGAATGAAAATATATGGCTGGCTGATCACATTCCGGCACGTTACATCAAGCAATAATCACGGTCTTGAAGTCCAAGCCGGCTGATCCCGGCTGGCGAATAGTAGACCATTTCTAAGGAACTCAGGACGACTTATTTCGCCTTCAGATGCTCTTTCTAATAAGTAAGGAACCACAGACACGTTATTTACTGAAAATACCTGTCAAAAACGCTGTAAAACGCAGTTTATTCTGATATAGCGTGTCTCAGGTTTCTTAGATTTCCGCGGTCACTTCAAATCCCTGAATAAGACGCCTCCGATTCGTTAGTGCGCGCTTGCTTGTACATTCAAGATACCATGCGCTGACACGTTCAGGTTGGCTTCTGCTTTCCGTGGGTTTGAAGACACGCACTAGTATAAGTGATCTGTTCAGCTTCCATATCGTGTTATAGTTCTTAGCTACATCAAAAAGGACACATCCAACATTCGCTGGTGTGTCCCTTTTTAATTTTTCCATTATTCTGTTCTTCACAGTTTATAAAGCAGAGAGAATTCAGATATCTGGAAAGCTCTCATACTCAAAACTTACTTGCCCAAAATCGCTTTAACACCCTCGCTCAATGGTTGAGCCGGACGGCCAAGCAATTTCTCCAATGTATCGCTCTCTACAGCCAGTGCGCCTTCACGGATGGCACTTTGCATTTCTACAAGCATCGATACCACAAAGTCAGGCAGACCTGCACCTTTCATAATGTCAGCGTATGCGGCATCGTCCACGTTTTGCACGTTAATGTCCTGCCCAAGCACTTGCCCAACAATAGCGGCGAGTTCAGCTTGGGTACGCAGTTTGCCGGACAACTCATATACGGAATTTTCATGTCCCTCACCTGTAAGGACAGCAGCAGCAGCATGTGCATAATCACTGCGAGTAGCCCAGCCTACTTGGCTGGAGTCCGTTGCATGCACCCACGGTGCGCCTTGGGTAACTGCCTGAACGCTTCCTGCTTCATTCTCCAGGTACCAATTGTTACGCAGGAAGGAATAAGGGATGCCCGATTCACGGATAGCCTGTTCAGTGGCACGATGTACTTCAGCCAAGGAAAGGGTGTTTTTCTCTGCATTCACAACGCTGGTATAAGCGATAAATCCAACGCCTGCTTTCTTGGCAGCATTCACGGCAGCCTGATGTTGGCGAATACGCGTTTCGTTGTCACCATCGGTGGAGATCAGCAGCAGCCGATCTACCCCTGCAAATGCTTTTTCCAGCGTTTCGGGTTGATCGAAATCACCGTGACGAACGTCAACGCCTTGAGCACGAAGGGCGTCAGCTTTCTCCGGGTTGCGTACACTTACAGCTAGATCCCCAGCAGATACCGTTTTTAACAAAGCCTCTACGACCAGTGAACCCAAGTGACCTGTTGCGCCAGTAACCAAAATTTTCATTGTCTTTTCCTCCTAGGGGATATGTTTTGTTTTGATATTCGGTGATACACCAATTGGAAACATATGATGTAATCGTATGTGTTATAACAGGTGTGATTACAACGAAAGGTTTAAAAAAAGCTCGCAATGAGCTTTTTCATTCAGAGACTTTAACCTGATCCATCATCTGCTGTATCGTTACACGATTCAAGCGCTGCTCCATCGCTGTCTGAGCCTCAATCAGCTCAGCACGCAAGGTTTGTTCGATCATGCTGCCAACAGGACAATTCGGATTCGGATGTTTGTGAAAGTTAAACAACGCACCGTCCTCCACGACCTCAAGAGCACGGTATACATCCAGAAGTGTGATGTCTGCCGGGTCCTTTAGCAAGGAGGCACCGCCCACGCCGGGTCTGACCTCAATCAAGCGTGCTTGTTTGAGTTTGGACATAATCCGCCGGATAATGACGGGATTGGTATTCACACTTTGCGCGATAAAATCTCCCGTGCACTCGTTGGGTACAACAGCGATGAGTGACAGCGTATGAACCGCAATGGAAAAGCGACTGCTGATTTGTTTCATTTGTGATCACCACCGTTGTAACTATAATAGTTACAAATAAACCCGATGTCAATTATAAATTTAGAAGTAGCTAGGTGTATTGAGTTTACATTTGAATAGGTCTCAACCTTTAACAGCCCCTGAAGTCAGACCACCCACAATATATTTTTGCCCAATCAGGAACACAATCAACACAGGCAGGGAGGTAAGCACGATATCCGCACTGACCAGATTCCACTGAGCACTGAATTGTCCGAAGAAGTTATAGACAGCGAGCGTCATTGGCCACATCTCGACGGTATTGAGCATGTAGAGCGGGGCGGTAAACTCATTCCAGACACTCAGGAAATTAAGAACAAATACCGTAACCAGTACAGAGGTTAACAAAGGCACAATAATTCTGAGAAACAGCTTGATTCCGTTGCATCCGTCCATGATCGCTGCTTCGTCCAGTTCTTTTGGAATATTGGATACAAACGCATATGTGATGAATAGTGAGATTGGAATGCCCATAGCTGTATAGAGCAGAATCATGCCCACATGCGAATTAATCATACCCAGGGACTTCATGACCTCCATTAATGGAATATAGTTTAGGGGCAGTGTAATGCCCAGAATGAGAAAGAAGTACAGGAACTTGCTTAGCTTCGAATAATTACGCGACAGGGTGAAGGCCGAGAACGCCACAACAAACACCAGTAGCAGGGAAGAAGCAGTTGAATGCAGCAGACTGTTGAAAAAGGAACCACCCAAGTGTCCCTGCTCATAGACGATTCTATAATTTTCAAAAATAAACTTTTCGGGAAGTGTCAGTTTCAGCACTTTGGCTTCGGCATCGGATTTGAATGAATTCAGTACGATGACGACAAAAGGAATCAGTACCACCAGGCTAAGCAGCCAGGCGAGTATATTTAACCCGATGGAAACCAGCCGTTTCTTCATTCGCATCTAGTATTCCACCTTTCGGTTCATCAAGCGGATGATGAAGAAGGAGATGATCGCCATAATGACAAACAGAATCGTGGATAATGCACTGCCGAGTCCCCAATAGCCTTTGGCAAAAGAGGAATACACTGCTGTGTTAATCACATCTGTCGCGTTGCCTGGTCCCCCATTGGTTAGTACATATACCGCATCAAATACCCTCAGCCCGTACGTAATATTGAGCACCGTGGCGATCGTGATTGTAGGCATTAGCATCGGAATCGTGATCCGAAACAGCTTCTGCCAGAAGCCGGCACCGTCAATCGATGCCGCTTCGTAATAATCGCGAGGAATGGCGAGAAGTCCGGCGATAAATAGCACCATGATATACCCCATGCCTTTCCACGTATCCACCGCCATGATGGATGGCATGGCCCAGGTCAGGGAACCCAGCCAGTTTTGGGCCAGAGCGTCCAGCCCCAGTGAACGCAGGGTTACGTTAACGAAGCCGTTGTTGGGATCGAGCAGGCTTTTGAAAACCAGGCCGACAATCAGGAACGACAGGACTTGGGGTGAAAATATGATCATCCGGTGCAGATTGGCGGCCTTTACACCGCTGACCAGCAGCAGAGCCAGGAACAAGCCCAGTACGGTTTTGGCGATGGATGTAATCAGGGTGAACAGAACAGTATTCTTGATAAAAAGTAAATACGTTGGATCACCCGCCAGAATGGTGCGGAAATGCTCAAGTCCAACAAAATTCTTCTCCGAACTGTAGCTGTTCCAGTCGGTGAAGGAATAATAAATGCCCAGCAGGGCGGGAGCGACAATGAACAGCACATACAGCACAATCGCTCCGGAGGAGAAATACCAGGGATAGATTTTGTTCGCATTCATAAGTTGTACCAACCGTCCTTCCTGCCAGAATGGCATGAGCGAGGGTTGCCTCGCTGCATGTCAATGGTGGTCAGCTTCATAAGTTTGCCGGGATATGCGTTGTTATTGCCAGGCTTCATCTTTCAGTACCTTGGCTTGTTCGGCTCGGCGTTTGTCAATATTTTGAAGAATCTGATCAGGGGTCATCGCTCCGGCGAACATGCCGGAAAGATCCTTGCCGATATCCATCCATTGCGGATCAATGTACTTCACAGCTGCCTGCATGACCGTACCTTTCTCATGAGTTTTCTCATAATCGATGTAATCTTGTGTCAGCTTCGGCTCGATTTCCGGCCAGCAGATGGTCAGGTTGCCTTCTCCGCCATCAAATACACGCTGCAGATGGTCATGCTCGGTGATCCAGCGGAAAAACTTTAACACCTCTTCCGGGTGCTTACTGTTTTTATTGCCAAACATCGCAGCAGAACCGCCTGGATTCACACCAATCGTCTGATTATCGCCCCATGGCATCACGAAAAATCCCATATTGTCCTTCATGTCCGGATAGGCCTCAGACACTTCCTTTTCAGTGCCCGGGACTCGAAGCAGCATCGCTGCTTTCTCCTGACCAAAGGCTTCAATGCCAGCCTCGACCGTATTGGACAGAAAATCCTTGCCGAAGTAACCAAGATCCGCAAATTCCTTTAACTGCTCAATGACCGTCTTAAGCTGCGTCAAATCCGCGACTTTCATCTCATTGTTGTTCAGCTTCTCGTACGTTCCCGGCGTTGCTTGCTCATAGTTTGGACCGGTTTCGAATAGAGGCAGTACCTGATACCATCCGCTGGCAGGCGCCTGATAGAACGGAATGATGTCCTTGTCCTTGATTTTCTGACTGATCGCTTTGAACTCGGCGTAGGACGTTGGCGGCTCAATGCCAAGCTCTTCAAAGATGCGTTTGTTATAGTACACATACCATATTTTCGATGGTGCAAAAGAAACCCCGTACACCTTGTCGTTATGGCTAACCGTTGGCAAAATCTCCTCGGACATGCGTCCTGTAAATTCCTCATTGGTCAGATCGATGGCATTTTCCTCCGGTCTAACATTGGCCGGCATGCTAAGCGGGTCTACATCCACATTAAAAATGTCGGGTGCTTCACCAGAAGCGAGCTTGACCTTAATCAGGTCGCGCCACTGGGCGTCAGGGACCACCTGAAAGTCAATTTTCACACCCGTTTCCTGCTCATACTCCTTCGCCATCGTCTGCATGATTCCCGTACGTGGAATGCCGCTCTGGCTTGTGCCGAAGGTTAGCGTAACCTTGCCTGTGCCTTCAGAATTTTCACTGGTGCTGCACCCGGCAAGAAGCAGGCTGGACAGCAACAGCACACCTACAAGGGATAATAGAAATCGTTTTCTCATTAATGAACCTCCCAAGGGATAAAGAATATTGGCTCTTGCAGAAACGCTTTATGTAAGCGTATTCTTATGTGGATAACTTTACGCGGAACGAAGAATGCGCTCAATAGACAAAAGCGTCCTGTTGGGTGGACATTTTCGAGTAAGTTGCAAGATATCAACCAATAACGAGGTGTGAGATGGTTAAGTACCGATTCAGGACGCTTCAGCAAAGCCTGTTTGCCTACTACTCTGCGGTATTCATTGTTTTTTCACTGATTGTGGCAAGCCTCTTATATGTTTTTCTTGCCAATGACATTCGTAATCGCAGCGCTGAACAGCAGAAACAGCTGGGAAACTCGATGGTGGGCAATCTGGATCAGGAAATCGTCAAAATGAACAATTTCTCCATGAACATCGTATATTCCAACCTGGTCAAGGAGCATTTCAGTCACTATTTATCTCCAGCGGAAGACAAGGAACAGACACTGGCCAGTGACCCGGCATTTTACAAGGATACAACGACACTGATTGATGTCATTCTGGCGATTATTAGCAGTTCCAACACAGCCAAACAAGCCAATATCTATGATGTGAACGGTAACATGCTGGGTGCGGGCGCGTTCAATGGACAGCTGTCGGTAGATTTGACCCAAAGACCGTGGTACGAGGAAACGTGGACGCGCAATGGCTGGCGTGTCATAAGTGTACTGGATGGTGGGGCATTACCGATGCCAACAGGGCAGGGGGAATCAGGCAAACAATATCTTTCCCTTACCCGGGTGTATAAGGATGGAAATTATGTCTCGCAAGGAGTAGTGGAAATTTTGCAGGATGCCGGAACCCTGTTCCAGCATTTGAACGATGTGCAAGCGGGGAACGATGATCTGAGCGTCTATGTATTGAATGAACGTAATGAGCTTTTATATCCTTTTTTGTCCAATGAACATATGTTAAACGCAATCCATTCCGACGTTGTTAACTTAATTCGTAACGACCACTATCCACGGGAAACGATGCAAGAAGTGGTAGATCCCAATGGAAATTCAAAGCAAATGATGACCTACACGACCTCGCAGGAGACCGGGTGGACGGTTATCGTGATGCAGTCTAAACAATCCCTATTTGCGAATCTGAATCGTATGGCTCTTCTGTTTATGGGGGCTACATTAGCTACCTTGATTCTTATTCTGCTCCTCTCGTACCTGATCTCCAAGCGTGTCACTTTACCGCTCCATCGTTTGCAGCGCATTATTCAGAAAACTGGCGTCCACGATCTGACTACGGGTCAGGACTCTGGCCAGTTGTTCAAGTTGGAATATCCGGGTTCCATCCGTGAGATGGATGAGTTGAATGATACCTTTATCCAATTGAATCAACAGCTTGTGCAGTCCTTTCAGGACATGCTGGCGATCAAATCTCAGGAAACGGATGCGAGGTTGCTGGCGTTGCAGTCCCAGATGAACCCTCACTTTCTGTATAACAACATTACGAACATCAGCATCATGGCGGAAGAGGGCATGAATGAACAGATCGTTGCGTTCTGTGGTCACATTGCATCCATGCTGCGTTACATCTCGGCTCCGAACAAAAGCGGTGTTCCATTGGAAAAAGAAATTGACTACTGTGTGCGATATTTGGAGTGTATGAAAATTCGGTTCGAAGATGATCTGCTTTATGAATTCCATGTTCCGGACTCGATGAAAAACCTCCAGGTCCCCATGCTGCTAATTCAGCCTTTGCTGGAAAATGTCATGAAATATGGACTACGTGATACACCACCCTGGAAGCTGCATATCATTGGAGAGCTGGACAGTATGCAGGAAACATGGCGCATCACTGTCGAAGATAACGGCCCGGGCATGGAACCCGAGGCACTTACGCTCATCCAGCAGTACATACAACAATCACAGGAATGGGAGCGTATGCCGGAACTTGAGATCAACGGTATGGGCTTGAAAAACATCTGGATCAGGCTCAAATTATGGTATGGTTCTGCGGCACTTATGCATATTACAAACCATTCTTCTGGCGGGGTCAGCATTACGATTGGCGGTTCCATTCGAAAGGGGCACAGTGAGTCTCATGGACATGACATATAGAACCATTATTGTGGAAGATGAGGCGTTAATTCGTCGCAATGTATCCCGGAAATTCAGCGAGCTGAGCACACGGTTTGAGGTTATAGGTGAAGCAAGGAATGGACTGGAAGCATTGGAACTGATTGAACATACAGTGCCTGATCTGGTTGTTACCGATATTCAGATGCCCGTCATGAATGGGCTGGAATTGGCGAAGCATCTGTATTTTGCCTATCCGCATGTCAAGATCGTGATCCTGAGCGGTCACCATGAGTTTGAATATGCGCGTCAGGCGATCAGTTACAAGGTGGAGGATTATCTGCTTAAACCCCTCACAGAAGAACAGCTTCGATCGCTGCTGGATGCAATGGAATTAAAACTTGGCAAGGCAGGGGATTCGCTGGCACATGTCAGTGCAATGCTGGATGAACAGGTGAAGCCGGAGGACATTGCAGAGGCAGTCAAATTGTATCTGAAACAGAACTATATGTATGAAATTACGTTGCAGGATATGGCAGGACAGATGCATTTTAGTGTAGATTACCTGGGGAAGTGTTTCAAAAAGGTGACGGGTGAAACCCCGCTCAAATACATGACTGGGCTTAGAATCAACGAAGCAAAGCGCATGCTCGCGGCCTTTGAAGATATGGATATCAAGACAGTAGGTAAGGCAGTGGGATATAGTGATTCCCATTATTTTAGCCGTATTTTCAAAAACAAGACAGGGCTGTATCCCAGCGAGTATCGCCAACAGCTGCAATAACGAAAAAAAGCCCTGTCCATGGTTCTTGAAGAACCACGATGACTGGAGCTGATTATTGTGACAAAGCATCTTCCGTGATTTGGCGGATATCGAATGGGGAGCGGTTGCCTTCTTCAATGATGTCGGGGAGAATATGTTCGAGGAAATAGTGTACACAATGGAGATCAATATTTTTGATTTTGATCAGGGCATATCGATACATGACGATAAATTCCTTTTCGGTATTGCCACGTTGCAGTTCAGCAAACGCTTCGTACACCTGATCCATTTTGTCGGCTACTTCCAGAATGAGTCCTTCAACCGAGTTGTCTTTGCCTTCACGCAGCTGTCTGCGGAATATGGGCTGGAATTCCTCAGGAATATTTTCGTTAATAAAATGGGCAACCATGCCTTCTTCCACCTGCTGCAGCATGGAACGAAGCTCCAGTGAATAATGTTTGACTGGTGTTTTGATATCACCGATGAAGATTTCGCCATAATCATGACTGCTGGTGATTTCGTAAAGTTTCTTCCAATCAATAGCGACCCCATGCTGTTCCTCAATATCGGCAAGTGTTTTGGCATACTGCACGACTTTCCAGGAGTGAGCGGATACGCTGTGTTCCTCGAATTTGAATTTTCCCGGGGTACGAATAATGCGTTCAAGATCGTTGAGTGACCTGAAGTACGTATGAATTCCCATGTGTGCGATCATCCTTTTTAGTTTAAGTATGCGCTGATTATAACAAAGTTATGTCAAATCCAGATTAACCTTGATGAAGTCTAAGGTAAAGTAGAAGACGAATCGACAAACAGCAAAAAACCATCCTGTTCTCCTAAATTTAGAATCAGAGAGCGGATGGTCTTTTGCGTTTATTCACTTCCGTTTATTTAAGATCTTGCGGGTGTGACAAGGATGGGAATTGGGCTAGCTTTTCTTCTTCACGGGCGAAACAAACCAGTATGCCATACCTACAAACAGCGCACCGCCGATAATATTGCCGAGCGTGACCGGAATCATGTTATGGAGCCAGCCTGCCAGAGTAATTGTATCCGGGTGGTTTGGCAACAACCAGGACAAGGATAGCAAGGTCATATTGGCGACGCTGTGCTCATATCCACTCGCGATAAAGGCGTACAGACACCACCAGATGAGGACGAGTTTGGCAATATCTTCTTTTGAACGGGCCGCCATCCAGATCGCCAGACAGACCAACCAGTTACAAAGAATGCCTCGAAAGAACAGTTCGCTAACGGGAGCGGACATCTTTTTGGCAGAGACGACAAACAGCAGATGTTCCGGTGTAGCCGTTTTGAATAGACCGCTGCCCACAATGAGCAGGCTGAGCAGAATGGCACCGATCAGATTGCCGAGGAAGACGAGCCCCCAGTTTTTGAGGGTATCCCGAACAGTAGTCCGACCTGCCAAGGTGCTCATTGTGAAGAACATGTTGTTACCTGTAAACAGCTCCGATCCGGCAAAGATGACGAGGGTGAGGGCAAGTCCAAAAGACATGCCCATCAGCATCATTTGCAGTGGGGACTGAGCAGCAAGCAGTGGGGCACCGATACTGAATATCAGAATGATGCCAAGGCCTACATATGCGCCAGCCATCAAAGCCGCAACCATGTAACGTGGCAGGCTTGCGTTCATTTGATCTCGTTTTTTAACCGCAGCTTCAATTATTCCTTCAACATTTGACGTATACATGACGATTTCCCCCATTATGGTGCATCTTTCGTAGACAGTGAAAATCTTACAAACTATAAAGCGATCCAGATCTGCCCGTTCTCGATCTTCACGGGATACATCTGCACTTGTCCCCGATCGGGGGCCTGAACAAGACCTGTGTTTAAGTCAATTTTCCAATCATACAGCGGATCATACAGATAATACCCGGAGACAATCCCTTCCGCCAGCGGTCCGCCCTTGGGATGAGGATTTTTATTTTCTGCAGCGAAGATGCTATCATCTGAGGTGCGAAATACAGCCAGTTGATGGCCTTCAATATCAACCACTCTGCCAATTTGCGGCAGGAATTCTTCGATCTCTCCGGCAGGATAGTAGATGGCAGATTGCTGTGTTGTCATATGAACATCTCCTTCATTTTCAGATTAGGTTAGAGGCTCAATATCTATTATAATGGCCGAGACAGGGTACTATGGTCGAGCAGAAACTTCTATGCCATGGAATAATTTGTTCTGGCCTTCCTCATTACGCAGTGCTTTTTTCCAAGGATCTTCCACTTGCTCAAGAGCGAATTCGATTCGTTCCATAAGCGCCTTACGTTCTTTTACGTCATTGACAACAACGGCTCGAATCTGCTCCAGACCTACGCGTTCCACCCATTCGGAAGTCCGCTCCAGGTAGTTGGCTGTCTCCCGATAGTGCTGCATAATCGCTCCACAAAGCTCAACTAATTCTTCATCGGTCTTCACCTTGCACAAGGAGTCGGCCAGTCTGGCCTTGATGCCGCCGTTGCCTCCAATAAATATTTCCCAGCCGCCGTCGTTGCCCACGATACCAATATCTTTCGTACACGACTCCGCACAGTTACGAGGGCAACCGTTTACGGCATATTTGAACTTGGCAGGCAAATCCAGACGTTCAAACTTGCGCTCTAGCAGAGCGCCCATCGCCATGGAATCCTGCGTGCCAAAGCGGCAAAATTGTGAGCCGACACATGTTTTGACTGTACGCAGCGATTTGGCGTATGCATAGCCAGAAGGCATATCCAATTCAGCCCAGACTTTGGGCAGATCTTCTTTTTTGACTCCAATCAGATCTAGCCGCTGACCTCCAGTTACTTTGATTGCTTTTACATCGTATTTGACCGAAATGTCGGCAATGCGTTTCAGGTCTTCCGGAGTTGTGACTCCGCCATACATGCGCGGTACAACCGTATACGTGCCGTCTTTTTGAATATTGGCGTTCATGCGTTCGTTGACAAAGCGGGATTCCTTTTCATCCACATGGGTATCTGGTGCAATCATGCCAAGGTAATAGTTAATGGCAGGGCGGCATTTGGAACACCCTTCGGGTTGACTCCATCCCAGAACATGCATGACCTCCTTGGTCGTTTGCAGTCCTTTCTGTCTGATCTCGGCTACGATTTCATCCCGGCTGAGGGAGGTACAGCCACAGATTCCCTGTTTGGCACCTGCTGTAAAGTTGTCTCCAAGCACATATTGCAAAATCTGTTCAACAACCGGCTTGCAGCCACCGCAGGAGCGCGTTGCCCCCGTACAGGCTTTGATTTGGTCTACACTGGTCAATCCCTCACTCGTAATGGCATTGATAATGGTTCCTTTGGTTACCCCGTTACATCCACAGACAATTTCGTCTTCTGCCATGGTTTCCACGGATGCAGCTTTTTTGTGCCCACCGCAGCCTGTACCCATCAGTGAAGCATATAGTTCATCTGTCATCTCTGCTTGTTGTTTGATCAATTTCTGTAATTCGGCAGAATCCGTGATATCACCAAAGAGTACAGCGCCAACCATGATATTATCCCGAAGCAGAATTTTTTTGTATGTGCGTTTCCAGTCGTCCTTATGTGCAATGACCGTATGTTCGGGACTATCAATAAATTCACCGGTCGAAAAGACATCTACGCCCGAAATTTTCAATTTCGTAGATACCACAGAACCTTCATAAGGAGCTGTCTCAACGCCGCATATATGTTTGGCCAGAATCATGCCCTGTTCAAATAGTGGGGCAACAAGGCCGTAGCATATACCACGATGTTCGGTACATTCTCCGACGGAATAGACATTATCCAGTGACGTCTGCATATAGTCATCCACTACAATGCCTCGGTTAACTTCTATGCCACTATCTCGGGCTACCCCCGTATTGGGTTTGATGCCTACGGCCATGACAACAAAATCAGTGTTCAACACGGAATCGTCCGCAAAACGAATACCTTCTACCCGTTCGCCACCGAGAAGCTCTGCAGTTTGTGCGCCCATCTTGAACCGGATGCCCTGTCGCTCAAGTTCGGCTTTTAACATCGTGGACGCCTGTGGGTCAAGCTGGCGTTCCATCAGATCCTCCATCAGATGCACGACAGTGACTTCCATGCCGAGTTGTACCAGGCCTTTGGCAGCTTCGAGGCCAAGAAGACCTCCTCCAATGACAGCGGCTTTTTTATACTGTTTCGCGGCTTCCAGCATGACGTTACAATCCGCGATATCTCTGAAGCCGACGACTCCTTGTTTGTCATGACCCGGTACGGGAAGAATGAAGGAGCTAGAGCCGGTTGCAATAATGGCTTTGTCGTAAGGGAAGCGTGCGCCTTCCGCAGTTACGACTTCATGAGTCTTGGAATCAATCCGTGTTACGGTTGTACCCGTATGGAGGGTGATACCATAATCTTCATACCAATGCAGATCATTGAGCACAATATCATCAACTGTTTTGCTGCCTTCCAATACATAGGACAGCATAATCCGGTTATAATTGGGATAGGGCTCTGTGCCAAAGACGGTAATGTCGAACTGGGAACTCAATTTTAAAATTTGTTCAACTGTACTGATGCCTGCCATACCGTTGCCGACGATAACCAGTTTTTCCTTATTTCCGTTCATGTGTATATGCCTCCTTGAATGGACACTGTACATTACCATCATTTTTAGTGGTTTATATTTGAATCATAACGTTCAATGCAGACATAAAATGTGATTATTTTCACTAACAACTATAGTTGCATCACAAATTTAAAAGTGTGATCCCTATTACGGATTCTTTTTTATTTTTTTTGGATACAGGGTAAAAGTTAAATGAAATAAGAAATGCGAACTATTGTTCTTATATTGTTTTCGTTGTAATATCTTGAGTGGGCCGTTTATGTTCCCTATTTCTTCGAAAGGAAGTTTTTGCATCATGATGGGAAGATCCCACCTCATTATTGGGACCACTGTATCCCTCTCTGTTCTGCAATTGGCAGGTATGCCCGTGACTGCACCGGCAGTTACTGTTGCCCTGATCGGTTCACTGCTGCCAGACATTGATGAACCAAATTCGCTATTGGTATCCAAGGCATTGCCGAACAGTCTGATTCGACTGCTACAGACCATCCTGCTGCCTGTCGCTGTATTTGTGTACTTCTATGTTCAGGCGAAACCATGGAATCTGCTGCTTGCCATTCTGATTGCGATGGTATCTTTCCTGCCGTCCCGTTCGCTGCGCAAAGTGTTGATGTTTGCGATTGGATTAGGCCTCGTATTTTATGGCCATGCATTTGCACCATGGAATCTGATCGCGGGCAGTCTGCTAATGCTGTGTACCACGTTAACCCATAGGGGATTAACACACACATTATATGGAACCGCCGTATGGGCAGGATTGCTCTACAGTACGACTCATTTGCAGGGGCCTGAGATCTGGGTAGCTGGAGGTACGGCATATGCCATGCATCTGTTGGCTGATTCGTTGACGAATCGCGGTATTCGTCCATTGCCGCCACTCAAGTGGCGTATACGGTTCAATCTCATGAGTACAGGTACGAAACATGGGGCTGTTGTGGAGAATGTCTGCATTGTGCTGGCACTTATTTTGGCCTGGATTGCGTTTTCGCCTTTATTTCTGTGATATCTCAAAAATACCAGTCCTGCAATAGGACTGGTATTTCTTTGGTTCATATGCATGGCTGTAATCAAAATGGAGAGGGTCATGTGGTTGTGGGTGTACTCGACAAACCTTCAATATCTGTTGAACCAAATACAAACAGCATTACAAGGATAACTACAATGATCAGTTCGGCGAAGCCGATTCCGTCAAAGTCAGACATTATATCAACCTCATTCCTCTTAGGAATTTATCCTTTTCTGAAAAGCCCGAACGACATCATCCAGAGTTACATCACCCATTTCGTCAAGAAATTGGACGACTTTGTCGGCGTTCGATGGTGCAATATTTTTTAGTGTTTTATACTGTCCAACCAACTCAACAACCAATGTGGCCTCTCGAAACAATGTAACTGCATCCACTCTTAATTTCCCGCTCACCAGCAAGGCTGCGACGATAATTTCCAGGTTCTTTCCTTTAAGGTTGCCATTGAGAAGGGTGTTGGCAGCATTTGTTTTGGTGGAACCTTTATTCGATTTTCCATTCCTTCTCATTGCCATAATAGGTCCCCCGCTGTTTCATGTTTAGTTCTTCTACCGATGTTATATCTTATGATTCTTTTCTATATATGTTCTAGCTATTAAACTAGTTGAACAAAAAAAGAGATACCTTGATGTATCAGGATATCTCTTAAATTCATATATTCATTTCAATGAAGGTTAAGCAATGAAGTGCATGTAGCAAGCTTTACCCCTAGAATCCACAATTACGTGTTTTCGATAATCGTATTCAGTGTTGTCTGATCCAGACCCTTCACCAGCTTCACGAGCAACTCTTTAGCCGCATCATAGTCATCCGTATGAATAATGGAAGAAGAGGTATGAATGTAGCGTGCGCAGATGCCAATTACCGTTGAAGGCACACCGATACCGCTCAGATGAACCGCTCCGGCATCCGTACCACCAGGGGAGATAAAATATTGCATTTTGATCTGATTGGATGATGCTGTGTCCTGAACATACTCAACAATACCGCGATGGGTGAACATGCCCGGATCGAAGATGCGCAACAGGGCCCCCTGACCAATATGTCCGAATGATTGTTTATCTCCAGTCATATCATTCGCGGCACTGCAGTCCAGTGCAAAGAAAATATCAGGCTCAATCAGATTGGCAGCCGTGCGTGCACCACGAAGTCCCAATTCCTCTTGAACGGTTGCACCGCAATAGAGGGTGTTTGGCAACTTTTCCTTATGTAGTGCTTCAACCAGCTCAAGGGCAAGCCCTACTCCGTAACGATTATCCCAAGCCTTTGCCATAATTTTCTTCGGATTGGCCATCGGTGTGAACTCACAGATCGGCACGATCTGCATACCCGGATGAATGCCCCAAGATTCTGCTTCTGCACGGTTATCCGCACCAATATCCAAGTACATATGGTTGAGATCAACCGGTTTATTACGCTGGGATTCATCGAGTAAATGAGTAGGTGTTGAACCGACAACCCCGGGAATCCGGCGTTCCGGAGTGATGAGTTCCAGACGTTGAGACAGTACAGCCTGACTCCACCATCCACCGAGTGGACGGAATTTGATCATGCCTGTTTCCGTAATGCCTGTAGTCATGAAGCCAACTTCGTCGAAGTGACCTGCAACCATGACTTTGGGTCCGGACGCCTCTCCTCGCAATACGCCAAAAAGGCTACCCAACCGATCCTGGACAAATTCATCCGTATAGGGAGACATTTGTTCCTTCATCCATCCGCGAAGCTCGCGTTCAAACCCGGAAACGGAAGGGAATTCCGTCAACGTTCGAAACATTTCCAACGTTTTTTGATTCATGTGTCGACAACTCCTCTGCTTGTATGTAGATCAGGTCTCAGCAGAACGGCTGCCGGACTGTTGTCCTTCGAAAGAGAAGAACGTTTTATTTAACCACTGGTCACACTACAGTATGAACCTTGCGCAAGTAATTGTCCATGGTTATGTCACGTATCTCAGGCATGAATGATTGCTCGTTTGATGCTTTATCGGGCTATTAAATCCGCACCAATCACAGTCGCGAGGCCGCTACATTGAATATGCATATAGTGAGGAACAGTTTTGCTTAACCTTTATTTTTAATAAACCCGTCATTTCACTTGCCTGACAAGAGGAAGGAGCTTGGACAATAGATGATTCCACCCGATGAAGGCAATGAAACCATCCTTTGTATCGTTCTTTTTATTTTGCTCGTGATCATTCTGCTTTATTTATAAATTTCATCTGACCTCTGATCCGGCGCTGAGCGACTCATCTGATTCAGCTGCTTTATCGTGCTGGAAACAAATGCTGTCTTCCGCCGGATACATAACTTTCCCAACCTTAACAAACAATGAATACAGGATTACACACAGTACATGCAGTCACATCAGTTGACTCATTTTCACTAAGGGAGGTTCTGTATATTGCCAGCTCAATCTAAGGGTAGTGGAAAAAAATCATCATCATCCCTGTCCATCAGTGAACAGGAATATAAAAAAGTCGCCAAAAAACACGAGCCTGCCCGTCCAATCTGGGCGAACTGTATTAAGGCATTCTTGGTTGGCGGATTCATCTGCGTCATTGGACAGGCTATCCAGGAAGCGTTTATGGCCGGGTTCCACATGACATCCAAGGAAGCTGCCAGTCCAACCGTTGCGGTCATGATTCTCATTTCAGTCATTCTGACTTGTTTGGGTGTCTACGATAAAATGGCGCAATGGGCTGGGGCCGGGACGGCTGTCCCTGTCACCGGGTTTGCCAACTCCATGTGCTCGGCAGCACTGGAGCATCGTGCCGAAGGGCTGGTACTTGGTGTCGGTGCGAACATGTTCAAACTGGCAGGCTCGGTCATCGTGTTTGGTGTCGTTGCTGCCTTCATCGTGGGGATCGTGTATGCCATTCTCGGCTTCGGAGGTGGACATCTATGAAACGCTTGGGCCAACAAACCTGGCAATTTGAGAACCGTCCACGCATTATCGGCAGGTCAGCAGTCGGAGGGCCGGATGAAGGCCAAGGGCCTCTTGCATCTGATTTTGATTATGTATATGACAATTTGGAGATTGGGGAGAAAACCTGGGAAAAGGCAGAGCGCAAGCTCCTTGAACAGGCCTCCCAAATGGCTTTGATCAATGCCAATATCACGAAGGAAGAGCTTCAATTCTTTGTTGGCGGGGATCTGATGAACCAGATTATCAGCAGTTCCTTTTCTGCCCGCAAGTTGGGTGTACCTTATCTGGGGGTATTTGGTGCCTGTTCAACCTCAATGGAGACCTTGGCTCTGGCCTCACTCATAGTGGATTCGGGTGCAGGGGATTATGTACTGGCAGGTACGGTGAGTCACAACTGTACGGTGGAAAAGCAATTTCGTTATCCAACAGAGTACGGTTCTCAGAAGCCGCCATATGCGCAGTATACTGTTACGGGGTCGGGTTGCAGTGTGATATCCCGCACGGGTCAAGGCCCTGTAGTCACCAAAGCGACAATTGGCCGAATTATGGATATGGGCATTAAAGATCCGTTTAACATGGGGGCTGCAATGGCTCCTGCTGCAGCAGATACCATTGTTTCGCATTTCCGGGATACGGGCCTGGAACCCGGTTATTATGATCTGATTGTTACAGGTGATCTTGCATCGGTAGGATTGCCCATCGTTAAGGAGCTTTTGCATAAAGAGGGTGTTCCGATGGAACAAACGGTCTTCAATGATTGTGGCCTGATGATATATAACCTGGAAAAGCAGCCTCAGGTTGTGGCTGGGGGAAGCGGATGTGGATGTTCAGCGACCGTGACCTACGGTCATATTTTGAACCGGATGCAAAAGGGTGAACTCAATAAGGTATTGGTGGTCGCTACTGGTGCATTATTGTCCCCACTTTCATACCAGCAGGGCGAGAGCATTCCTTGTATTGCGCATGCCGTAGCCATAGAAAAGGAGGGATAAAGGATGCAGTTTTTGTGGGCATTTATTGTTGGCGGGTTGATCTGTGTTGTGGGACAGCTTCTGATGGATGGTGTCAAGCTGACTCCTGCACATACGATGAGTACACTTGTTGTGGCCGGTGCGGTTGCGGATGCGTTTGGACTATATGATCCACTCGTCCAATTCGCTGGGGCGGGAGCCTCCATTCCCATTACCAGTTTTGGTAACTCCCTTGTGCACGGGGCATTGACGGAGCTGGAGAAAGAGGGATGGATCGGTGTTATTACGGGGATATTCGATTTGACCGCGGCGGGTATTTCCTCAGCGATTATCTTTTCTTTTCTCGCGGCATTGGTGGTTCGACCCAAAGGATAACAAACAAAGGATGCACAGAGCTAGACACTATAAACATTATATAAGGATCCAGCAGAGGCTTCGGATAACTTCTATCCGGGCCTCTTTTTGTCGTAATCATGCGATAACTGCGGTGAATCTGACGGCTGGAAACAAAATATGAGTTCCTTCGAGTGTACTCGCGCCCGTGGATCATGTACAATAAAAGGAAATCTGTATGCTTTTTTAGGAGGTTAGACCACATGCCTGTGCGCAAAGAGTCGATCCAAATCATATCAGCAGTTCGTTCTAATCTGGAATCATGCATAATGGGAAAATCCTTTGAAATTCAACTTTTGCTCACAGCTTTGCTTGCAGGCGGACACGTTCTGATTGAAGACGTACCGGGAACAGGCAAAACGCAGTTGGTTAAAGCGTTATCGAAATCCATGCGCGGAGAGTACCGCCGCATTCAATGTAATCCTGATATTTTGCCGAGTGACATTACAGGGGTATCCGTTTTCCATCCGCGGGACGAGCGCTTTTACTTCCGCCCGGGTCCGGTTATGACCAACATTTTGCTGGCAGATGAGATTAACCGGGCTACAACGAAAACGCAGTCCGCATTGCTGGAAGTCATGGAGGAGCGGAGTGTAACGGTAGATGGTGATACGTATGATCTGCCCCATCCATTTATGCTCTGTGCAACCCAGAATCCAATCGATTTTGAGGGAACGTACACATTGCCGGAAGCGCAGCTGGACCGGTTCATGTTGAAAATAAGTCTGGGTTATCCCGACAAAGATATTGAGAAAACGCTACTGAAACAGCATCAGTCCGGTCAGCCTGTGGACCGGCTTGAATCCGTAACCCACATGGATCAGATATCTGCCATTCAACAGGAAATCAAGGAAGTATTCCTCGGTGATCCAGTCATGGATTATCTGCTTGATGTGGTTCGCAAAACACGCTCCCATCCATCCGTATTGCTGGGCGCCAGCCCAAGGGCAGCCATTTCATTTATGATGGCCGTGAAGGCTTTTGCCTTCTTGCAGGAACGTGACTACGTGCTTCCGGATGACGTGAAAACGATGGCACCTTACGTAATCTCTCATCGGATCGTGCTGCGTCCCGAATCGAGACTGGACAGCATGAGCTCCGAAGCTGTATTAAATTCCGTACTTCAGCAGGTTCGTGTGCCCGTCTCCATGGGGCAATAATTGATGAAGCCGCTTTTGAGTACAGTCCGAAGGGGAATACGCCACCCTCGCGTATGGAGCATCGCGGCGGTGTGGATGTGCTGCTTGGCTTATGTTTTATTCCAGGGCGGGAAGACCTCCCTGATGTTGCTGTCGATGGTGACTCTGCTTTGTCTTTACCTTGCGATTGCTGGTTTTAGCGGTGTACGGCGTACTCAAGGCGTGCGCAAGCTCTCTTCCGGTCAGGATCATGAAGAGCTGCTCCATGCCGGTGACCAGGTACAGGTGCAGTTAAGTCTGAGCATCCCGGGATTTTTGCCACTCCCTTATGTGGTTGTGCGTGAAATGCTGCATCGGCATAACGGCGAATCTTGGTCTTTCAAAGAAAGCCTTATTCCGAGCATGCGTGGGTATGGTGAATTGTCATTTCAGACCCCACCGCTGGAGCGAGGCAAGTATGTCTTCTCAGAAACGGAATGTGCCAGCGAGGACATCTTTGGGCTGATTGAGCATCGGGGCACGTTCAAAGCGAAAGGGGAATTCCGGGTTCTGCCGCGGACCGTATTTATTCCGTACTGGCAGCTATATGACCGTAAATCGCGGTTATCCGGCCCGCAGACAGCCCTGACCCGCTCGCGCAGGGAAACGACCCAGATCAATGGTGTGCGTGATTATGTGTACGGCGACCGTCTTTCCCGGATTCACTGGAACGCTACTGCGAAGACGGGCGCGTGGAAATCCAAGGAATTTGAACATGAGTCGGTGCCGAAAACGATTCTGGTGCTGGATGCGCTGGCAGGCAGCTATGAACATGGTGAGGCCTTTGAACTGGCTGTGTCCACGGCTGCCTCTCTGCTGGAGTATGGCACAAGAGAACGAATGGGTATGGGACTGCTGACACTGTCGGAGAAGACAACATTTTTTGCTCCCAGCGAAAGTTCGCTGGAACGGCAAAAGATGATTCATCATCTGGTGGATATCCAATATAACGGCCAGGAGAATCGTTTGCTGCCTGGTGTCGAGAAGATGTCGCGTCAGTTTCCTCAAGGCGCTTATTTTGTAGTGATTTCTCCCCAGAAAGATGAAAAAGTTCTGGAGCTGCTTCGATGGGCTGACACACGGGGAATGACTCCTTGTCATATTCTAATTGAGCCCAGTGATTACCGCCGGAGTTCCGAGTGGAATGCGATGCTGCGCGGAAGAGGTACAAGATCCTTCACCGTTTCCCATTTGCAGGAGCTTCCAACGGTTATGGGGGGAGGTAGTGTATGAGTACTAAAGGCAAAGAGCTGGCAGCGGGAAAAAGATCCTGGTATCATGCAGCTTCGTTGCTCTGGATATTCCTGATTGGGATGCAGTGGATTTCATTTACACAGGAAACCTGGTATACCGAAACAACTTCATTGGTGCTATGGACGCTTGCAGCGGTCAGTTTACTGGAAATTATACTTCCCTTCAAAATGATAATTCGAACCATAATCAAGGCTGTTGTCATTGTGTATCTTTTGCATAAGACATTAATTGATTACACGGTTTACATTCCTTATGGCACGTTTATGGAGCGTACAGAGCAGTTTATACTGCACCTGACGCCGTACATCTGGTTCTCCCTTTGCGCATGGGTCATGCTTGAAGCTGCCCTTCGCCTGGTGAACACGACACGCCGAATTCTTGTTTTTCTGGGCATCAACATTATTTCGATGGGAATTCTGGATTCCTTCACCCAGATTCCACTCTGGATTGAAATTGCCTGGGTCATGTTTGCGGGAATGGGATGGCTGGTATGCCAGCACTTCCATAATTTTCAACTGCAATATCCACAAGGCTGGAAGCGAATTATCCGGTATCCTTACAAAATTCTGGCGAACATTGCAATCATATTTTCTTTAATTATCGTAGCCAGTGTGAACATGCCGGAAGTTCCTCCTACCTTGACGGACCCGTATACCGCGTGGCGTAATTATACCGGAAGTTCGACGAATCAGGCAGGGAACGGAACACTGGATATTCCGGCAGCAACCGAGTCGGGATACAGCAGGGAAGACAACCAGCTTGGCGGAGGATTTAACTTCGACTATACACCTGTCATGTCCGTCACCACCAATGAGCGCAGTTACTGGCGTGGGGAGACACGCGCTGAGTATACGGGAACAGGCTGGGATGATCGCGGACGAAGTGCGACAGAGGATGTTGAAGCGGGACAGGCTCTGGAGAATGACGAACCCGGAAATGTGAGCACCAAACAAGTCAATCAGAAAGTGACAATGTTGAATGACAACGTGTATCCCATCCTCTTCGGAGCCTATTCTATTTCGGAAGTAACGTCTGTCAATGGGGAAGCTAATTCGGAACGGATGTTATGGAATCCGGAGCAGGCAGAGCTTCATGTCGTTACAGACCGCCAGCAGCCGCAATATCCGAAGACGTATACGATTGTATCCGAGGCGCCAGTCATTGTGGAAGATGAACTTCGCACCAAATCTTTTGATGATCTGTATACGAGCAATCCGACAGATGATATGTACCTGCAGCTGCCATCCCGATTTCCTGATCGGGTGACGGATCTGGCTGCTGAAATTACAGCATCGGCAAATACGCCGTATGAAAAAGTGGCATTACTGCAAAACTATTTACAACAAAATTTTGATTACACAAACAATCCGGATTTATCCCGAAAAGTAAGCAGTGACTTTGTCGAAGGATTTTTATTTGACATTCGTGAAGGGTATTGTGATTATTTCTCGACTGCGCTGGTTATGATGGCGCGTTCCGAAGGCATTCCTGCCCGCTGGGTAAAAGGGTACGCGCCTGGTCAGCTGTCGCTGAATTCAGACATGCAGGCCCCGCGCCAGCCTGGGGACGAGATCGAGACGACCTACACCGTAACGAATGCAGATGCGCATTCCTGGGCTGAAGTTTATTTTGGCGAGTATGGCTGGATTCCGGTTGAAGCGACGCCGGGCTTTGACATGCCGCTGCTCACGGAACAACCGGATGTACAGCCGGTAGATGAGCCTGAAGAACAACCTGAAGAGGAACCGGTACAAGAGGAAGAGCAGACTCCTGCGCCTGAGCAGGCCTCATCCAGCATCCCGGCTTTTGTGATCTGGGCTGCGGGAGCCATCATTGTATTGTGGGTGGCTTATATGTTCTGGCGGAATCGCCTCTCACTTCGATTCTTCGTGCTTCGACTGCGGACAGGTGGACCGCTGACGCCTGAACAAAAGGTTGTGGCAGAGACCGAGCGCTGGATTCGTTACGCGAAGCGCAAAGGATTAACCCGGAGCGGGGACGAGACACTACGTGAATCGGTAACCCGCTGGAGTCAGGCGAAGCCAGCTGCAGCAGCGACATTGTACGAACTTCTCGCGAAGTTTGAGCAGACTCGCTATAGCCCTGCGTCTGTAACTGCAGACGACTGGAAGGCCGTCTATCAGACAGCCTCGAAGCTGCGTAAGGAACTTAAAGCGGAACGGGCGTAATGTCGCCCGTCCCGTTTTTCCTTTTTTCCTAAGCTATCAGGCGCTGTATGCATTTTCAGGAAAGACGGATTTGTGATATAGTGTGTCGTATGAAACTGAGGTGACTTCTTTGTTTGAAATGTTAATGCCCAAGCTGCGTGTAGACACGGTTTTTGACATTAATCTGGAAGAGCTATACGCTCAAGGCTACCGTGGAATTATAACTGATCTGGACAATACGCTCGTTGGGGCCAAAGCTCCTGACGCCACGCCCGAACTGATCGAGTGGTTCGCACGTGTCAAAGAGGCTGATTTCCAGCTCATGATAGTGTCCAATAACAATTTGAATCGTGTATCCCTGTTTGCGACGCCACTGGATATCCAGTTTGTGCATAGTGCACGCAAACCATCGAATGTTCCGTTTCGTAGAGCAATGAAGATGATGGAGTTGACTCCAGAAAAAACGATTGTGGTAGGCGATCAGATGCTTACGGATGTCTATGGAGGTAATCGGCTGGGACTCTATACGGTTCTGGTGCTGCCGATCTCCATTGGAGATGAAGGCTTCATGACCCGCTTCAATCGGCGCGTGGAACGGATTGCTCTGACGAGTTTGCGCAAGAAAGGCTTATGGCTTGAGGAGGAAAAGAAGAAATGACAGAACCGCATAACGGCAATATTGCCGTAAGGTGCAGCGGATGCGGAGTGCATCTGCAAACGGAAAACCCGGAATTACCAGGATTCATCCCTGAGAAAGCGTTGGATCGTGAACCCGTTATTTGCCAGCGCTGTTTCCGTATCAAAAATTACAATGAGTCATCATCCGTTACAGTGGATCAGGATGAATTCCTGGCCCTGCTGAGCAAAATCGGGGATAAGGATGCACTTGTCATCCATATCGTTGATCTGTTTGACTTTGATGGCAGCATCATCTCTGGTTTACAGCGTTTTGTAGGCAACAATCCGGTATTGCTTGCCGTGAACAAAACGGACTTACTCCCGAAAGTAACCAACTGGAACAAGGTTCGCAACTGGGTACAAAAGCAAGCCAAAGAACAGGGTTTGCGTACGGTGGACGTCGTGCTGTGCAGTGCGAAGCAAAATCAGGGCTTCGATCGACTGCTTGAGCTAGTCGGAACGTATCGCGGAGATCGTGACGTATATGTGGTTGGTGGTACGAATGTGGGTAAATCCACACTGATTAACCGTCTGATTCGTGACTACAGTGATCTTGAGCAGGAACTCACAACATCCCGTTATCCGGGAACGACGTTGGATATGGTTAATATTCCGCTGGATGATGGAAAAGCTATTATTGATACGCCGGGAATTGTATACCCTTGGCGTTTCAGTGAGATTGTATCCCGTAAGGATCTGGCTGCCATTATGCCTGAAAAACCGCTTAAACCTGCTGTTTATCAATTAAATTCTGGTCAGACGCTGTTCTTTGGCGGCATGGCTCGTTTTGACTTTGTGGAGGGGGATCGTCAGTCCTTCACTTGTTTTATCAGCACTGCGCTTGATATTCACCGGACGAAGCTGGAACGTGCAGACGACTTGTACCGTGACCATCTGGGTGAATTGCTGTCTCCGCCAACGCGTGAAGATGCAGCGGATATGCCTGAGTGGACCAGACATGAATTCCGTATCAAACGTGGCAGTCAGTCGGATGTATTCATTTCCGGCCTGGGCTGGATTAAGGTTAACGGAGAGAATGGGGCGCTTGTTGCTGTTCATGCTCCAAAAGGTATTCGTGTACTGATCCGTCCATCCTTGATCTAATGTAATCTCAGCAGCATTTTCATCAGATCGGAGGCGGAAGTATGTCCGAACAGAAAAAAGCCAATCCTTCACTCCCTGTTCTGCTTGGCGTTATGGGTGATCCCATTGCACATTCCAAATCGCCTGCCATGCATAATGCGGCTTTGCAGGCTGCAGGAGTGAATGGAATGTATATGCCATTGCATGTTCAACCCGAGCAGCTGGAAGCAGCCATTCGTGGCATCGTGGCGCTGGGGTACCGTGGTGTGAATGTAACCATTCCTCACAAGGAACAGGTCATGCAGTATCTTGATGTAATTGATGAAAGTGCACGTCTGATTGGTGCGGTAAACACCATTGTCAATGAAGAAGGCAAGCTGACAGGGTATAATACGGATGGCATCGGTTATGTGCGTTCTTTGAAGGAAGAAGCTGTGCCGGAACTCGCAGGTAAGCGTATCGCTGTTCTGGGGGCTGGAGGAGCAGCAAGAGGTGTGATCTATGCCCTCGCTTTGGAGAAGCCTGAACGGATTAGTATTCTTAACCGTACAGCCGACAGAGCCGTTGCGCTTGCTTCCGATCTGCGGGCTCATGGACTAGGTGATATCACAGGTGGCGGAATGGAAGAGGCCGCTGCGGTGCTGGCTTCGGCCGATATTGTGATTAACACAACAGCCGCAGGTATGCATCCGCATATAGATGACGTACCTGTTGATCCTGCACTCATTCGAGCCGGCGCAGCAGTAAGTGACCTCATCTACAATCCATTGGAAACTCGCCTGCTCCGTGAGGCAAGGCAGCGTGGATGTACCGTGCACGGTGGCCTGGGTATGTTTATATATCAGGGCGCGGTAGCGTTCGAACACTGGCTCGGCATTCCGGCTCCCGTGGAGACGATGAGACGAGCTGTATTAGACAGTTTTTGATATTGTAAAAATATAATTGAACGGTCAAGCCTCGGACAGACATTGTACTGTTACTGAGGTTTGCTCACCATAAGGAGTATGGAGTATTCATGTTAAACGGTAAACAAAAGCGCTTTTTGCGTTCACAAGCACATCATTTGACCCCTGTGTTTCAAATTGGTAAAGGGGGAACGAATGAGCACCTGTTCCGTCATATCGAAGATGCGATTGAGAAGCGTGAATTGATGAAAGTGCAAGTGCTGAACAACAATCTGGATGACAAAAATGAAATCGCGGAAGAAGTTGCCCGTGAAACAGGAAGCGAACTGGTGCAAGTCATCGGTAGCACCATCATCCTGTACAAAGAATCACGTGACAACAAACAAATTGAACTACCTAGGTAAGGGAGAGTGACACGGGTGAAGATCGGCATCATGGGTGGTACGTTTGATCCGATCCACATGGGGCACCTGCTGGCAGCCGAAGCGGCCAGGGATGCATATGCATTGGATGAAATCTGGTTCATGCCTTCCCATGTTCCCCCTCATAAACGCGGAACCGGGGCATCGGGACAGCAACGTCTTGAAATGACGGAAGCGGCAGTGAAAGATGTGCAGCACTACGAAGTGCTTGGCATCGAGATGGAGCTTGGCGGCGTGTCTTATACCATCGATACGATGAAGGAGCTTTGGCACCGTTTTCCGGAGCATGCATTTTACTTCATTGTTGGAGCGGATATGGTGAACTATCTTCCCAAGTGGGAACAGATCGAAGAACTCGCTGAACGTTTGATCTTCATCGGTGTGGGACGCCCGGGATTCCAGCTGCATCTGGATGACCTGCCTGACGTATTACAGGATCGGGTACTGTTGGCAGAGATGCCTTTGGTGGACATATCATCCACAGCAGTACGCAGACGTTTCTCCAAAGGGCATTCCGTGCGCTTTATGATTCCTGACGCGGTCCATCAATACATTGTAAGGAGCGGTTTATATGGAACTAAGCCGTGACGAACTGATCCGCGCTGTTTCCGGTCAAATGCCGGAGAAGCGTTGGAAGCATACGCTTGGTGTCATGGAGTCGGCAGTAATGCTGGCTGGAAAATACGGTGCTGACCCTGTAAAAGCGGATCTGGCAGCGATATTGCATGATGTGGCCAAGTATTGGCCTGTATCGGAGATGGAAGCGGTCATCCGTGATAATGGATTGAACGAAGAACTTTTGCAGCATGACAAGCAGCTCTGGCATTCCGAAGTGGGTGCTTTTGTTGCAGAGCGTGACTACGGCATTGATGATGCCGAAATTATTAATGCTATCCGCTGGCATACCTCAGGTCGGGTGGGCATGAGTCTGCTGGATAAAGTGGTATGTCTGGCGGATTATATTGAGCCTGGGAGAGACTTCCCGGGAGTGGATCATATCCGTGAACAGGCTGAACATAGTCTGGAAGAGGGTTTAATTGCCGGTTTTGACTCGACGATCAGCTTGCTGATCTCGCAGCGCCGTGTCATTTATCCTTTGACCATGTTGTCGCGAAATGACTTGATTGCACAATTATAGATTAATTTATGGAGGTTGGTTCATGACAGTATCATCGAAAGAACTTATGAATATGGCGGTTGCTGCCGCTGACGATAAAAAGGCATCCAACATTGTAGCGCTGGATCTGATTAACATCTCGCTGGTAGCGGATTATTTTGTTATCTGTCACGGGAATTCCGATACACAGGTACAGGCGATTGCAACAGAAATTCGCAAACAGGCACATGCAGCCGGAGTGAATATCAAAGGCATCGAAGGTATGGATTCTGCACGTTGGGTATTGATGGATATGGGTGATGTGGTTGTTCATATCTTCCACCGCGACGAGCGTGAGTATTACAACATTGAACGACTGTGGTCTGATGCCAAAGTGGTGGAAACGGTATGAGTTTGATCGCAGGAACAGTTGTCAATTTGCCGGTTTCACGTGAAGTGTCTCCGTTTGGCTACTTTTTGACGACAGGATCGGAAGATGTACTGCTTCACTATACGGAGCTTACACGGGACGTTAAAATTGGTGAAATGCTGGAGGTCTTTCTGTTCTTTGATACGGAAGATCGTCTCGCGGCAACCATGAAAAAACCATATCTCACACTCGGTGAAATGGGACGACTGGTTGTGGCTGATATTCATCCACGCCTCGGCTGTTTCCTCGAAATGGGGCTTGGACGGCAATTGCTGCTCCCGATTCGTGAATTGCCTGAATTGGAAGAATTACGTCCTCATGTGGGGGATGAAGTTTTTGTTCTTATGGAGCACGACAAGCAAGGACGTTTGCGGGCAAAATTGGCTGGGGAACGTGAGCTTGCGCCATTGTCTTTCCATGCGCCAACCTCTTGGGTGAACGAATGGGTTGAAGCAACAGTGTACAAGCCACTTCAGATGGGTACTTTTGTACTTGTTGACGGTGGTGTGCTGGGCTTTGGCGCGATCGGCATGATTCATTCCTCGGAGCGAAATCGTATGCTGCGCCTTGGTGAAAAGGTGAAATGCCGGGTAACCATGGTACGTGAAGACGGACGTGTTAATCTGGCGATGTCTCCTCTCAAAGAGGTAGGTCGCAATGAAGATGCGGACAAACTGCTCGCTTTCATGAAAGAGCGCCCTACGGGCGGCATGCCTTATTCGGATGCTACCCCGCCGGACATTATCAAGGAGCGTTTTGGCATCAGTAAATCTGCTTTCAAGCGTGCCTTGGGCAAACTGATGAAGGACGGTCTGGTCACTCAAAAGGAAAACTGGACCTATCTGACAGAGTCTGTACCCCAGGATCAGAACGAGGACAAGTAAGCAAACAGCTATCATGGATCAAGCATGTGCTTGAATCCAAACGTAAAGGCAGGGCAAGGCTGGGTGAACTCCGGACGCCCCTGCTTTTTCTTTTGTTCAAATAAGCTTCGAAAATGAAATTGAAAGTGCGGTGCCTGACATGTCTTACCGGAAATTTGCCTATGTGTACGATGAATTAATGGAGGATATGCCTTATCCGGACTGGATAAGGTTTGCGAGAACAGCTTGGGAACGGCATGGCATGCCAAAAAGTGTGGCTGAACTGGGCTGCGGTACCGGTTCAATTACGATCCCCCTGGTCAACTCCGGCTTCGAAGTTACAGGCATTGACCTGTCAGCGGACATGTTGTCTGTTGCACGCAGTAAAATGGAGGCTACACCTCAAGGTCATCGCTTATATCGGGAGGGCAGCGTCCGCTGGGTGCAGCAAGATATGCGGGACTGGAGAGTACCGGAGCCTGTGGACTCGGTGATATCGTTCTGTGATTGCGTGAATTATTTGCTTGAAAAAGAAGATGTTGTCCGTACATTTCAGCGTACTTACGAGATGCTGAAGCCTGAGGGGACTTTCCTGTTTGATGTACATCATCCGAATACCCTTATTCGATACGAAGAGGAGCAACCTTTTGTGTTGGATGAACGCTCCGTGTCGTATATTTGGACCTGTGATATGGATCATGATCGGTGTGAGATTGAGCATCATCTGAGTATCTTTTCGCGTGCGGCTGAGAGCGGCAAGGATATGTACCAGCGGTTTGAAGAGGTTCATGTTCAGCGTGCATACGATCCAGACTGGATGAAGCTGGAGCTCACGAAGGCCGGTTTCAGAGATGTGCGTGTGTATGCTGATTTTGAGTGGAAAGAAGCGGGGGAAGGCGCACAGCGTCTATTCTATGTAGCGGTGAAATAAGATTATGATGTTGAACTGTCCTTATGATACATAGGGGCAGTTTTTGTTACAACAGATAGTGAACGGAAAAGAAGAAGTTTATATGAACTCTACTTTGATCTGATGCTGAGAGAGAATCAAGTGTACTTATCGTCAATACAATAACAAGGAACACATTCAGTGGACGATGGATAATCTGAAAGAAGGAATCAAGTGATTCCGGTCGTCTTGATGTGTATACTCATGCATGGCATTGTTTATAGTCAACAAACAGTGTAATATTGACTTTAATGCTTCTTTTTTATATAATGTTCCCGATCATATCGTATACATATTTCGATGATAAGGATCAGTAGTGAGTCCTGTACATGACAGAGAGCCGACGGTTGGTGCAAGTCGGTTGACAGTATTTCACGAACTCGCCTTGGAGAAATGCGGTGATTACACCATCTTGCAACCGACGAAGCAACACTTGTGTTCAGGAATGGAAATCCGCATCGGTTAACCGCCGTTACAGGTCCAAAGGGAGTGGATGACGAAGCACGATCGTCCGCTAACTAGGGTGGTACCACGGGAATTCAACCTCTCGTCCCTAGCGCTGCAAACGCTACGGGATGCTGAGGTTTTTTTGTTGCAATAAATGTGAATAACCAGAGGAGGAACAATAGATGAGCGAGAATCAACAGCCAAAACACGGCTATAAGCCACAAGTTATGGAAAAAAGTTGGCAGCAATACTGGGATGACAATAAAACGTTTAAAACGGGTGAGGACCCTTCTAAACCTAAGTTTTACGCACTGGATATGTTCCCGTATCCATCCGGCTCAGGCCTGCACGTAGGTCACCCGGAAGGATACACGGCAACGGATATCGTATCCCGTTTCAAACGTATGCGCGGCTTTAATGTACTGCATCCAATGGGTTGGGACGCTTTTGGCCTGCCTGCCGAGCAGCATGCATTGGATACGGGTGAGCATCCGCGTGATATCACCTTCCGCAACATTGATAATTTCCGTCGTCAAATTAAATCACTCGGTTTCTCCTATGATTGGGATCGGGAGATCAGCACAACTGACCCTGAATATTACAAATGGACGCAATGGATCTTTATCCAGTTGTACAATAAAGGCCTGGCTTATGTTGATGAAGTACCTGTGAACTGGTGTGAAGCATTGGGTACGGTACTGGCGAACGAAGAGGTTATTGACGGCAAGAGTGAGCGTGGTGGACATCCGGTCGTTCGTAAACCAATGCGCCAATGGGTATTGAGAATTACGGAATATGCAGAGCGTTTGCTGGAAGATCTGGAGGAGCTGGACTGGTCGGAGAGCATCAAGGATATGCAGCGTAACTGGATCGGCAAATCGACCGGGGCAGAAGTTACTTTTGCCATTGAGGGTCATGAAGAAGTTATCAAGGTGTTTACGACACGTGCAGATACGTTGTTTGGCGCAAGTTATGCTGTATTGGCACCTGAGCATGAGCTGGTGGAAGTCATTACAACCCCAGAACAGCGTGAAGCAATCAAGGCATATCAGGAACAGGCTGCTCGCAAGAGTGATCTGGAACGCACCGACTTGGCTAAAGACAAATCAGGTGTGTTCACAGGAACTTACGCAATCAATCCGGTAAACGGAGCGAAGGTACCGATCTGGATCGCCGATTATGTTCTGGCTGGTTACGGCACAGGGGCAATCATGGCCGTTCCGGGGCATGACACTCGTGACTGGGAGTTTGCGAAACAGTTTGGTCTGGACATCATCGAGGTTGTACAGGGTGGCGACGTAACCCAAGAAGCTTACTCTGGAGACGGACCGCATGTGAACTCCGATTTCCTGAACGGATTGAACAACGAAGAAGCGATTGCGAAGATGATTGCCTGGTTGGAAGAGAACGGTAAGGGACAAGGCAAAACGACCTATCGTCTGCGTGACTGGTTGTTCAGCCGTCAGCGTTACTGGGGTGAGCCAATCCCGATTCTGCATCTGGAAGACGGAACGATGAAGACAGTGCCGGAAGACCAACTGCCTTTGCTGCTGCCGGATATTGACCAGATCAAACCTTCGGGTACTGGAGAATCACCGCTGGCGAATGTTACGGAATGGGTTAACACCGTAGATCCGGAAACAGGAATGAAAGCACGTCGCGAGACGAACACGATGCCACAATGGGCCGGTAGCTGCTGGTATTACCTGCGCTTTATCGATCCACACAATGACAAGGAACTGATCTCTCAGGAGAAACAGCAGCAGTGGCTGCCGGTTGATCTGTACATTGGTGGAGCTGAGCACGCGGTGCTTCACTTGCTGTACGCTCGTTTCTGGCATAAAGTGCTGTATGATCTGGGTGTGGTGCATACCAAAGAGCCATTCCACAAATTGGTCAACCAAGGTATGATCCTGGGAACCAACAACGAGAAAATGAGTAAATCCCGTGGTAACGTTATTAACCCGGATGAGATCGTCAATGAATTTGGTGCAGACACATTGCGTCTGTATGAAATGTTCATGGGGCCTTTGGAGGCTACAAAACCGTGGAACGCTAACGGGGTTGAGGGCATGCACCGCTTCCTGTCACGTGTATGGCGTCTGTTCATCAATGAAGATACAGGTGCAATCAATGACAAGATTACAGCAGATGGTGGTACCGATGAGTTCAAACGGACGGCTCACAAAACCATCAAAAAGGTTACAGAGGATATGGAACATCTGCGTTTCAACACAGCAATCAGCCAGTTGATGATTTTCATCAACGATGCATACAAAGCAGATACGCTGTCACGTGAAGCGATGGAGAACTTTGTACAGTTGCTGTCACCACTGGCACCACATATGGCAGAGGAGCTGTGGAGCCGTCTTGGTCATGAAGGTGGAATCTCTTACGTAGCTTGGCCTGAGTATGATGAGTCCATGACGGTGGATGCCGAAGTGGAGATTGTTGTTCAAGTGAATGGCAAAATTGTAACTCGTGCTACGATCGCAAAGGATCTGGACGCACAGGGCATGCAGGACTTTACAATGGAACTGGCATCTGTGAAACAGGCACTGGAAGGCAAGACCGTTCGCAAGGTCATTGCCGTTCCAGGCAAACTCGTTAATATTGTTGCCGGTTAATCTCACCGGCTTTGAATAGCTCATCCAGCTTCAATAAATCTTCATCATATTTGTCATGAGTCGTCTGGATCAGGCTGTCAAAAACACCATCTAGACTCACCTTCAGCAGGGCAAGTGCCTGTGCGGTGATGCCGCCAGGTACAGCCACGCGAGCCTGAAGTTCTTGCGGGGTATATCCTCCTTCGGTGAGCAGCTTGCCTGTTCCCAGGAGCATCTCGCCAGCAAGAGCGCAGGCATCGGCTCGTTTGATATCTGTGAGCTTGACAGCACTCTCGATCCATTGCTCCAGAAAGAACGATATGAATGCAGGTCCGCAGCTGGAGAAGTCGGATGTGATCCGCGTACAGGCTTCATCCACTTGATAGGGTCTGCCGATATGACTGAGCAGCCCTTCCAGCAAAGCGCGGTCTTCGGTAGTCATTCGCTCACCGTGTATACACAGGGACGCTCCGCTGCCGACCTGGTGCGTAACACTGGGGATAACTTTGGAGACTTTGCAAGGAAGTGAAGATTCCAGATGGCGCAGCTGCACGGGACTGGTGATCGAGACGATTATATGATTGGGATTCACGACAGGCAGGATGTCGTCAATGACATGTTTGAATTCAAGCGGCTTCACGCATAGAAAGACGATATTGCTGCGGATGACGGTTTCCCGGTTGCTCTGTGATTCATGCAGACCAGGGTAACGGAGGGCTAGCTGCCGTACTTTGGAAGGGGTTCGATTGCTGGCGGCAATCTGCCGTGGCTCAAGTGCACCGGATTGAATCAAGGCATAGATCAGCAGGCTACCCATGCTGCCGGTTCCGATAAATCCAACCTTCATTGTTCAGGCCTCCTTTCATGCTTTACGGTAATGGCGCAGTTCTTTCCCTCTAGTGTATGCGTCAGGACCTGCTTGACATGACATGAAAAAAGTACAGCTTGGTTTACCAGGCAAGTCCAACGGTTCGGAAGCACCGCCCGTGTTCAGAATAGATTTATTTTGAAACCAGGGAGAGGTGTGGAAGACATGAGATGGAACAAGGGAATGACCATTGCTGCTGCGGTGGTTGGATGTATATTGATATTATGGTCGGGCAAAAGTGAACAGCCACCTTCTGGCTGGGAACCTATGCAGCTCGCCACCGAGAAGCCGACGATAGAGCAGGAAACCCCTGCTGTACAGTCGGCTACTTTGGTTCAGGAACAAACGAAGGCTCCCGGTGCAGATCAGAGACCTTCAACTACTGAGGCCTCCACAGAGACGAACCAGATTAATGCTACGACGGAAAAGGTAGCTAATCAGAGCGTTGCAGGCAACAACCAAACGGATGTTTCAATAGATGTGGGAGAAACAAAGTCGGATGTACCTGTGGTTTCACCAGACAATAATCAAGCATTGGTCGGCAATGAAGCTGTTGACAATGGTAAAATTGATGTCAATACAGCTCCGGTAGCCAAGCTTATGGACCTCCCTGGAATTGGGGAGAAAAAGGCGCAAGCCATTATTGATTATCGTAATTCGCATGGACCTTTTACCAAAGTCAGCGACCTGACCAAAGTGAAAGGAATCGGAATGAAGATGCTGGAGAAAATGGCTCCTTATGTGCAGATCAGGTAGTAACAATATATTAAATATTACGATATAAGTTGGATTTGATAAGTTGGATTTGAAATGACATTACAGCAATCGAAAGGTTTCTGTACGCTGGGTGTCTGGATGAAATCTATATGGATTCAACTTGTATCGGACGGGAGGGAAACGGTTATGAGTACAACAGACGTACGCAAAGACTGGGATACGTATTTCATGGACATCGCATATATGGTCTCAACCCGTTCCCGCTGTTCACGCCGTCATGTTGGCGCCGTACTTGTTCAGGGGAAGAAACTGCTTGGAACAGCTTATAATGGTGCGCCCATGGGAGTTCCGGACTGCTCTGAAGCAGGGTGCATGATCTCGGAAGAATATGAGCTGGTGGTAACCGACGGTCAGGAGGAAATGGTCAAAAAGCAACGCTGTATTCGTACCATTCATGCGGAGCAGAACTTGCTTTTGTTCACTGATCGCATTGACCGCGAAGGCTCTTCTGTATATGTTACGGATGAACCTTGCTGGACTTGCTCCAATATGCTCGCGAATAGCGGCATTACAGAAATCGTATTTCATCGCCCATATCCCAAGGATACAGGCAAGGTTACGGACATGATGAAGCAAAAAGGCATTACGTTTCGCCGACTGGAAAATTACCAGCCTCCGCGTGAGACGATGATGACGGTAAGTGACTAGAACACATATAATATCAAATTTGCGGGGAAGAACCTCCGGTTGCTGGAACAGCTGCCGGGGGTTTTTCTGCGTTCATACGCGCAAAAAGAAGGAGGCAAAGAAAATGAAAGGCAGACCTTTACTGGTATTTACCGTCTGCTGGTTATGCGGTAGCGGGATGGCATGTGCGTTATCAGGCTGGTCCCTGCTCGTAGGAATGATTGGCGCGCTCGTTTGTCTGCCGTTGTTGCTACGAATGATTGATATACGCGGTTGGTCCATCTTGTTACTGATCGGAGCACTCATCGGCGGTGCTGTGCACTGGGAATGGAATGATACGCGGAATCGGAGCAGTCTGCCCGAGATCACACATACGGCTGCCGAGGATTTGGATGGTTATGCAGCTACATTTGAAGGAACCCTGATGTCGGATGTACGCATAGATGGGGATCGGGCCGATTTTGAAATGCAGATTACCTCCATGCTCCCGCAATCCGATACAACATTGGCACCAGCGTCGGAAGCGCGAACTGAGCCTAACTTGAGAGAACGTCTGATGGTCCAAGTTCGTCTGGCTGAGGAAGAAGAACAGCAGGTAGCAGCAGGCTGGAAGCGAGGGGATACGATAACGTTGACGGGTGCGCTTGCGCTTCCCGGCGAAGCCAGAAACTTTGGCGGATTTGACTATCGAAATTACTTAAGGACTCTTCATATCCATTGGTTGTTTAAAGTGAAGGGTGCCAGCTCGGTAACCAACATTCCGCCTGAAGGACTGGGGAAACTCAATATTCTCCGGTGGAATGACGTGGTCAGACATAAGCTCGGCGCAGCGGTAGAACAGTTATTCCCCGAACCTCATGCTGGATATATGAAAGGTCTGATTATTGGGATGTCTAAAGATATAGATCCAGATACATATGGTCAGTTTTCACAGCTTGGTTTAACTCATATCTTGGCGATCTCCGGAACGCATGTCGCGGTGTATGTGGCATCGCTGCTGCTCCTTTTATCCTGGCTTAGGTTAACCAGGGAAACATCGCTCACCATTGTGTTGCTGTTAATACCTGCATATGTACTATTGTCTGGCGGTTCGCCATCGGTGATTCGTGCGGGAATTATGTCGATGATTGGTTTGTATATGGCGCGGCGTGGGCTTGCCAGGGATGGGTTGCAGATGATTAGTGCAGCAGCGTTGTTGATGATGTGGTGGAACCCGTATTTTTTACTAAGCGTGAGTTTCCAGCTATCCTTTCTGGTAACAGCCGGACTGATGATATATATGCCGCTGATTAATCGACTATTTAGTAGTTGGCCCAAAGGACTTGCAGCAACAGCTTCCGTGACGGTAACAGCACAGCTGATTTCTTTTCCGGTAACGATTCTGTATTTCAACCAGTTTTCACTGCTGTCATTTGTTGCAAACTTCCTGCTAGTCTCCTTGATTAGCGCGATTGTGCTTCCGCTTGGAACGGTAGCCCTGATTTTATCGCTTCTTTGGATGCCTCTGGCTAAACCGTTGGCGTGGATTGCTATTTTGCTGAACAAAATGACCTTTGCAAGTACGGAGTGGATGAACAGCTTGCCGGGCTTTGTGCTGATATGGGCTACACCTTCGTTGCTGTGGATTGCAGCATATTATGCTGTTCTCTATGCGCTTTTGCGTACCCTTCATCGCGGCTCAGGTGAACAGCCTATTGCCCAGGGCTCAGAAGAGGACACGGCTCCTCTGGTTCATCGGCATGCTGGAGGATCGTCCAGAGCGGCTCTGGGGCTGTCTGCGTTGTCTAACGTATCATCACATGGATTAAATAAAGATGGACGTGAAGCTAATCATGGTTCAATGACCACATTAAGTGCAAGCATAGCCTGGCCGGAATATAGCAGTGCATTTGCTGCGCGTGGGGCGGGTTTTTACTCTGGTGAACGGATGAACATCTTCCACAAATGGATGTGTGCCCTGTTGGCCATTAGCTTTGTAGCGGGACTATGGTGGGCATACCAGACGCCCCAGCCTGCGGGTGCGGGAGTGGTGCAATTTTTGGATATTGGACAAGGCGACAGCACACTAATTACAACTCCCGGAGGTAAACATATTTTGGTCGATGGCGGGGGCACGGTCCAGTTTGGAAAGTCCGAACAATCCTGGAAGACACGGCGTGATCCATATGAAGTAGGGGCCAAGGTGGTAGTTCCTTTATTGAAAAAACGAGGCATTCATCGACTGGACGCCGTAATCGTAACCCATGCTGATCAGGATCATGCCGGGGGATTACAGGCGGTGCTTGAACAAATTCCGGTGAAACGATTCATGTTCAATGGGACAACTAGCGGTACAGCCAATTTTGAGAAATTGCTGGATACAGCTATCGAGAAGAAGATTCCGTTATATGCCATTCGCCAGGGGATGTCCTACGCGCCGGATGGAGAGACCAGATTACATTTTATATATCCGGATCTGGAGAAAACGATGGATACAGGAGAAAGATTGCCCGTTTCGGAACATCAGAATCATGATTCGGTTGTCTTTATGCTGGAAATGGCAGGCGCCTCCCTATTGTTCACAGGAGATATGGATGCTGCAGCCGAGCAGGATCTGCTCTATATGATTCAGGATGGATCTCTCGCAGCCTCATTTGTACAGCAGGATGCAGATGCTGCATTAGCAGATGTTTCCGTTCAGGAGATGTTTACACGTCAGGCGGGGGAAAATCATGAGGATGCTCCGGTCACCATTGATGTGTTAAAAGTTGCACATCACGGGAGCAAAACTTCTTCTACCGAAGCTTGGTTACAGTACTGGAATGCATCGGCTTCCGTGATATCTGCAGGGGCCAACAATACATATGGACATCCCAATCCTGGAGTGCTTGAACGTCTTGTGGATTCGGGTACAGACATCTATCGTACAGATCAAATGGGGGAGATTCAGATGAGGATTAAAGACGGGGATATTGATGTGCGCTACAAATTGGTTCCAAACAGCCCATAATGATTTTTTCATCGTGGAGGATAATGGTTATTTTTACCGAATAATACTTAGGCTCAGTTTTGATTAAAGAGCAGAGATACCTAGTGATCGTAGCAACATACATAATAAGAAGGGATCAAAAAAATGGAACTTGTAGAATTCACTCAACGCAACAACAACGCAACACAGAAGAGTAGAGCTAGATGGATCAAAAGGACAATAGCATTATGGATGGGATTTTTAGTTATCGGATTGATAGCCGGTCAGTCCCCTGTGGTTGCGGCATCCAGCTCCAACAGCTCAATCTCTTCCGTGCTGGATCGTAATGACTATTTACTTGATAATGGTACAATTTGGTCCAAAGGGATCACCAGTGGAGTATGGACACAAAGTCGAGATTTGATCGGTATCTCAAAAGCTGACACTCACTCAGTCTTTGGGTGGACTGCTAATGGACAAGTCTATCGCTGGGATAAGGACAACGCGGATAAGCCAGATGTTTATCAATACAATGGAATCGTGAAGGTGTATGGGCATGGTCTGGTTCTTCTTCAGGATGGAACACTTCATACTAAAGGAGAACAGATTAAAGGTCTGGATTCCATTATTGATGTTGGTCCATATGATGAGGAATATGCTTATAGCGCATTATCCTCGTCAGGAGACGTTTATTATGCCGACTATCGAAACAAAGTGCGCAAAGCAGGCAAGGTACCTGATGGTAAAGCTATCGCAATGAACAGCGCATACGCAGCAGTATTAAAGAACGATGGTTCTGTAGTTATTGTAAGTGTGATGTACGAGGACGAACAGGTGACTATTGCTAGTGACGTCCAATCCATGATCTGGTGGGGAAGAACGCATAAGCTGCTCACGGTGAAGAATGATGGAACTGTATGGAGTTATGATCGAACCGCAAAATACAAGTCAGAACAATTGCCAGGATTAACTAATGTGAATCAGCTTGTACATTCGTATGATCTGGATGAACTATATGCACAATTACAAGACGGATCTTGGGTCATTTATGACAATGGGAAAATTACCCCACTCGTAGCTCCTTCTTTAAATAAAGTAACGTTGATTGCCTCTTCCAAAGAAGCATTTATTGGAGATAAAATCACACTTACTGTTCAGGAGAACTATAGCAATGGGTTCAAAATCAAGCGTATACCTTTGCCAGAAGAAATTATAGTAGAGCAACCTCAAGTTGCACAAATTGAAGGAGAAGGCAAACTAAAGGTTAGCGGAATGGGGACAACCCAAGTAACTTTAAAGATAGGTGATCTGACTTCGAGCATTCAACTGAACGTTAAATCAGAGCAAAAGCTTACAGGCGCTGCATTGTTAGACGGAACTGTATATTTACCAGTGCAGCCTGTTTTTAAAACACTGGGAGCCAAAGTTGATGTTAAAGGTTCATCTTTTGAGATTCAATTCGGAAATGAAAAAATTACTTTGCAAAAAGGAAGTGCAATTGCACACTTTAACAACAAGGAAATCAAGATGAAAGGAAAAGTGCAATCCCTCGATGGACAAACGGTATTCCCTGCACATCTGTTAAGCCAGACGGCAGGTATTCAAGTTCGATGGGACGCAGAGTTTAAACAGGCAAAAGTTCTGGTTGGAAAGTCATCCATCCTTGTTGAATCGAAGGATACCCTTGCTTTGATCAAGAAAAAAGAACTGGGTAGCCTTAGTAAATTAATTGGCAAGTCTTATTGGATCAATGATTATACGGATCTTGGACAACGTTTCAGCAGAGTGACCATAACAGATATTAAGATTGAGATGTCTGACTCTGGAGATAAGAGTTATTCCGTTGTGTTCCGTAATGCAAAAGGAAAAACGGTTGTTGCTTATGCAGGAGGGACTGCATCTAAGGTCACGGGGATGCTGTCAGATACCAATCAATTCTTTGCATACGATCCTTATCAGAAATACAAATGGTCCCAATCCACGTGGAATAAGATTATCGCTGGGGAAGTGGACTTGGGGATGAATATAACACAGGCTCGTTTGGCCTGGGGAGATCCAACAAGTATAACCCAAGAGATGAGTTCAAAGGGTAAAATTGAAGTGTGGGTATATAGCAGTTCGGCAGGTATACGTGCTTTAGGTTTTGTTGGCGGAAAACTGATTGTCATTTATTAATTGTATGTATGAAGAGTATCATCTACTCGTAGAATGAAACCAAAAGCCCTCTTTCCGTTATACTCCTCGGGGAGAATACCGGAAAGAGGGCCATTTTTTAAACATTTGGAATAATGTAAGAATTATTCAACGCCATCTTTGAAATGTTTGCTCCAATGTTTGTCGCCTTTGTGCAACAGATCTTCCACCGTTTTCTCAAGCGTCAGCAAGAGCTGTGCTCGTACATCAAGCACGGTTTCTCTGTACAAGCGTTCTTCCGTTCCGACGATTTTGTCGCCGTATAATGCTTGTGCAGCGGTGTACTTCCGATGTTCCTCAACCAGGGTATCAATAGACTGCAATGCATGTTCCACAAAATGGGATATGCTTTGATATTCTTTGGGCATTTGTTCTTTTAACGCTTGAATTTTTGCAAGAGCTGGCATGCTCATCACCTCGTGTTATGAATGTAAATTTACAATACACTGTTTTCATGAAAATTACATTAAAATGAGCTTAAATTTGTACAAAATTTGAACTTTTTTATTTTCAGTGCTATAAGTGTTGTTAGCTATAATGTATGCCATTGTAATTAAATTGAGTCGTGTAAGTACTGGAATGACTTTTGAGCTGGCTTGATGACTCGTTATGCAATTTCTGTTATTCTAAGAGAAGATTTCAGCGGCCCCAATACATAAGCCGTTATTTTGTTATGGCAATATAAAAATATACTTAACTTTGCAACAATTTTATTGATGGTCACGTCTGTAAGGTTGCAGGGAGAGGGGGATCCTTTGTGGTAGAGCCGGAACTCATCAGAGCCGCTCAATCGGGCGATCGCGACGCTCTAATTACCCTATTGCGGGACATTGAACAGCATGTTTATCGGACCGCATATTACATTCTAAATAATGAACAGGACGCTTTGGATGCTGCTCAGGAAGCGTTGATCCGAATTTACACCAAGATTAACTCATATGAGGAAAAGGCCCAGTTTAAGACATGGGTACAGCGCATCGTCACGAATATCTGTATTGATAAATTCAGAAGAACCAAGCCTTCCGTCTCCATTGACGAGCATGATATGGTTTTTCAGGACAATCAGGACGTGGAATTCGAAGTGATGTCCACGTATGTGGCAAAGGATATACAGGATGCTATTAATAAGCTACCTGAGCATCACCGTACCGTTATTGTTCTAAGATATTTGCAGGACTTATCCTATAACGAAATTGCGGATTGCCTCGATCTTCCGTTGAATACGGTTAAATCTTATTTATTTAGAGCTAGACAGCAATTACAGAATCTACTACAGGAGTATCAGAAAGGTGGTGTGACAGGATGAAATGCGAAGAGGTGGTGGAATGGATGCACCGGTATCTGGATCATGATCTGGGCGAGGCCGAAACCGCGCAGATGCTACAGCATGTAGCCCAATGCGCGGAGTGCGCCGAAAATTTTAGTTTGCTCAGAGCTCTCTCCAGAGAACTGGAAGATTTGCCGCAGGTAACCCCGAGATTCAGTCTGGTTGACGCCATTATGCCCCAATTGGATGCAATCGACGAAGCGAAAAGAGAACAAAGCAGTACAATACAGGAAATGAGTCCTGTCCCTGCTGCATTTGAGAATTTACAGCGTTCAAGTGAGCGGAAACCGAAGCAAAAATGGTTGAATTCCATGGCTGGTCGGATGTCCTTGGGTGCAGCAGCAGCAGCTGTTGTTCTCGGTATAGCAATCTTTGGATATCAGCCAGAGAAGATAGAGAATGCCGAAGTGATGATGAGCACTGGAAGTAATCAAGAAGGCGGAAATGCCGATCAAAATCCAGTGAGCAGAGAGATTAACAACGATGAACCATCCGCTGCATCGAGTGATAGCAGTTCATTAATTGAAGATTTTAACCAGCCATTTGTTGAAGATAAAAAACCTCCAGAGACTGCTCCTGAGGAAGATGGCTCCGAGAAGGCACAGGAACCTGTAACAAAGGAAAATCCAACGCCTAAACAGCCAGCTTCCGGGTCCGAAACGAACAAGAGTACTGATACGAAAGGCACTCCTTCCAGTTCCGATTCTGCTGATAGTACGAAAAGTGTGAATCAGCAAAAAAATGAGGATACAGGAACTGCTACCGCACCACCAGCAGGCTCTGATGGAAACGGAGCAACGGAGCCTGAAACTGGGGACGCACAATCATTCACTTCTCAGGATATGCCCGACATTAAGGTAGAAGAGCCAACGGAGAGTACGACGACTCCTGATTCCGAGACGGGCATGGATGCAGCGGGAGGCAACAAAGGATTCGCTGCCACAGATTCGGGTGCCCTTTCCAATACAACTCCAAAAGAATGGAAGTCACCAGATGGCTCCTATCTGGTCATGCTGCTCGACGATCAGATCAGCATCTACTCTAAATCTGCCAATGACCCGGATGTGCTTAATTTGGTCGAGCAGCGAAATGTGGGGGGGACGCTAAAATCTGCGAGTTGGTCCACGGATAGTACCGTATTCAATTATGAGACGGATAAAGATGGGACAACAGTGAAGAAATCATTTAATGTTTCCACTGCTTCGAGTGGAACTTCTGCCAAATAGGCGGTAAATCACACATTTGGACTCCAGACTTGCCGAACATTTCTGTTGCATTGAGAATATACTGGGAGTAACAACAACGTCCTATCTCAGTTACAACAACTGACGTCGTATGACCGCTATACCAGCCTTTTCTAGAATTGTTGGTGTTAGCGTTTATATAGATGTAGGACAGGGGGCCTTCATCCGTTAAGCGGATGTAAGGTCCCTTTGTTGTCTGTCACGTTTTCTGGTAGGATAAGAGGATAAGGGGGCACCGTGATGGATGTAAAGAGTGCGACAAAGGCAATACGTAGTGGGGAAACGGCTCCGGTATATGTGCTGTACGGAACGGAGAAATACCAGATACAGCAGTTTACGGATATGTTAAAAGAACAGGTTATTGAAGAAGAACACCGTGATTTTGCAATCATTCCATATGATCTCTCCGAAACAGCTGTGGAGGTGGTCATTGAAGAAGCGGAGACGGTTCCTTTTCTTGTTCCACGTAAACTTATCATTGTTCGCGATGCCAATTTGTTTACAGCGGGCAAGGATTCTAAAATTGATCACCAAGTTGACCGACTGCTTACATATATGGACAATCCGGCAGATTATAGTACTATAGTTTTCCTGGCACAAGGGGATAAGCTGGATGAACGTAAAAAACTGGTGAAGGCAGCCAAGAAACAAGCGGTTGTCCTTGCATTTGCTCCGCTGAGCGGTGAGGAGCTGCTGAGTTGGATTATAAAGCTGGCGAAGCAACGGGATGTTTCTTTTGAAGCTGGAGCGGCTGACACGCTTGTGAGCTATGCAGGAACAGGCCTGCAAACGTTATCTGCGGAAGTGGACAAGTTGTGTCTGTTCGCTGGTAACGGAGGCACGATCAAACGCGCGGATATCGAATCACTGGTGGCACGAAGTACAGAGCAGAATGTATTCGCAATGGTGGAAGAGCTTGCTAACTTGAGGCTGGAGAAGGCTTTGGGCCTTTTTTATGAGCTTCTGAAGCAGCGTGAAGAACCCATCAAAATTGCAGCGTTGATCGCCCGTCAATTCCGAATCATGATCCAGGTGAAAGAGTTAGGTCAGCAGAGTTACTCTCAACAGCAGATTGCCAGCCAGCTTGGTCTGCATCCGTACGCTGTGAAGATCGCCGGCGAGCAGGCACGTAAATTTCAGGCGGAACGTTTAAGGCTGATTTTGAGTCATCTCAGTGAACTGGATTATCAGATGAAGACGGGGGCAGTGGATAAAGTGTTGGGATTGGAGCTGTTCTTGTTAAGGCTTGGTGCATAAACATAGATATAACTGTAAGACAAAACGGCCTCTATTTCGTTGATCGTATGATCATCGGAATAGAGGCCGCTCTGTATGTGGGAGGCTTATAGAATCAGATACTAAAAAATCCTGAAAGCTCTTGCTGTTCAGGATTTTTCCATTAGATCGTATAAGTAACGCTTCTTACGCTTGTGCGGAAAGAGCGTTCAGTTTTTTCGCCAAGCGAGACTTTTTGCGGGCTGCAGCATTTTTATGAACCAGACCTTTAGTTACAGCCTTGTCCAGCTTTTTGGAAGCAGCTTGAATCGCAGCTTTTGCAGTATCAACTTCGTTACTTACCAGAGCAGCATCAGCAGCTTTAACAGCTGTACGGAGTGCAGATTTCTGGGAAGCGTTGAGTGCGCGGCGCTTGTCGCTCGTTTTTACGCGTTTAACAGCGGATTTGATGTTTGGCATTACATTCACCTCCTGTAAGGCATTTGCATGAATACAAACGTTTCACAACTTAAAATATTCTAGCATGCTGGCATGCAAATTGCAACCAATTTTCCTATGATGTTCGGTAGTGCTGCATAAAGCACACCATTTTCCCACACAATATGCTCAAATGCGGTAAGGGAGGCAGGGACAGATGACACTGGATTTGCAAAATTATGCAGTTCGCACCGACTTGGCGATTGACTCCAAGGAAATGGCTCAGGGTGGGCAGAAACAGACGATTCCCGGACTACGGGAAGATGTGGAAAAGAAAGACGGTATTACTATCACGCGTATTGATGTACTGGATGAAGCAGCTGCTACAGCCATTGGACGTGTGAAGGGGCACTACGTCACATTGGAGGTCCCTTCGCTTCGTAATGGGGATACCGATCTTCAGGAACGGGTGGCTGCAGAATTTACGCGAGAGATGGAAGATTTTTTGGCAAAGGCGGGCATCAACAAGTCGTCCAAGGTGCTGATTGTCGGTTTGGGCAACCTGAACGTCACACCCGATTCACTGGGTCCGCTGGTGGTGGAGAATTTAATGGTTACGCGCCAGTATTTTGAACTGGTACCGGATCAGGTTGCACCCGGTTATCGTGAAGTCAGTGCCATTGCGCCGGGTGTATTGGGCACAACAGGTATTGAATCCAGTGACATCGTGCAAGCGATTGTGGACCGGACGAAGCCGGATGCAATCATTGCGATTGATGCGCTGGCCTCACGCTCCCTGGAACGTGTCAATACAACGATTCAGGTCGCAGACATCGGCATCCATCCTGGCTCGGGCATTGGCAATAAGCGACGTGGATTGACACGTGAAATATTGGGTGTTCCCTGCATCGCCATCGGTGTGCCTACCGTATGTTATGCGTCCACTATCGTGAATAACGTCATTGAAATGATGCGTACTCATTTTAGACAAGAGACCGATCAGACGAAACAGATCATGGGCATGCTGGACGATATCGGTGAAAATGACCGCCTCAGTTTAGTAAAAGAAGTATTGGAGCCGCTGGGTCATGATCTGATTGTAACTCCCAAGGAAATCGACGAATTTGTCGAAGATATTGCCAATATTATTGCAACAGGTCTGAACGCAGCTCTCCATGATGCGGTAAATGCTGAGAATGTAGCTGCTTACACCCATTAATTGGAATTTGTAAGTTAAATGTTTGAGGCTCCTGAGAAGAAGGTCCGAATCTATCGGACTTTCTTTTTTTTGTGCAATCTTCTTTTTCCTGTTCTATCAAATCTGGCAGGCTCATAGAGTTGAAGTATAAGCGTTGTCCAGCAGGGAAGGAGACAGAAGCAATGAACAAAATATTGGCCTGGAATATTGGTAAATGGAAAAAAAGATGTTTGCACGTGCTGGCCATGGGCCGTACGTTGTTGTTGCTTATGATTATATCGGCCTTGTTTTTTGTAGTCCTCGGTCTGGGAGGTATGGCAGAGAAGCGGTTGAATAACTCGCCAGTCTCTACTATGAAAGGATTTGCGGGAGCTGTATCAAGCAGCTTTTTTGTGGACATGCTCGGCATGGAGATGCCGCATCTAACTCAAAAGGAACAGGCTTCTGCATTTTCTGGTGAAAATCTCACTTCGTTTGTATTTCAACTGCTAACGAATGTGAACCCGCAGGATCCCAAAAGCCTGATTGCTAGAGAAATGCCAGGCATGGGTTCCAATCAACCCGTACTGCTTCGACCGGGGTCAGGTAACGCCAAGGCTGAAGCCCCAGAAGATTATCAGCCGGGTCCTGGACTCATTGATACCGCCTCCGCAGGCGGTGGAAAGTCAGGTGGCGAGCAGCATGTTCCGCCAGGTCAGGATAATACCGATCCATCCGATCCGCAGGGATCGGGGGATGGCGAAGTCAAGGGAGATCCACCACCGCAGAGTGGCGGGAAGAATGAACCTAGCACACCAACGACAGGGAAAAAAGCGGTCCTTGTCTATCATTCCCACCCACGTGAAGGATACAACCCACTTTTGGGCACGAAAAGTGACAATCCTTCCTCTGGTAAATCTACGGGCAATGTTTTTCAAGTGGGAACCTATTTGTCCGACAGTCTGGAGAAGCTGGGCATAGGCGTGGAACACGCGCAGGAAGATTATCCGACCAAGGTCAAGGATTATAACTGGAATTATTCCTACAAATACTCCCGTCAGACCGTAAAAACTGCACTTGCTCAAAATGACGATCTTACGTACCTCATCGACATTCACCGTGACTCACAGCGTCATAACAAAACAACGACGACCATTAATAATCTGGGCTATGCCAAAGTATATTTTATTATTGGACATGAAAATCCAAACTGGCAGCAGAATGAAGCCTTTGCAGCGAAAATTCATAAAAAGCTGGAAGCAAAATATCCAGGGGTATCTCGCGGAGTGTGGGGTAAGGACGGTGGCGGAGCCAACAATGGCGAGTACAACCAGACGCTTTCACCCAACAGCATATTGATTGAGATTGGCGGTATCGACAATACAGCTGCTGAACTGGAGCGGACATCCAAAGTGCTCGCCGACATGATTGCAGAGGTGTACTGGGATGATCAGAAGGTGGACAAAGCGAGTGCGGAAAAAACATCTCAAGGCAGCTAGTATTCTTAAATAGAAGAATCAAAGATATAACAGGAGGCGAGGAATGTGTCCAGATTCGGTAAAAGATTGTTTTCCATCTGTGTATTAATGTTGCTGGGTGTTCTGTTTGGAATGCAGCTGGCAGGCAGCAACTTTAATAGAGGCGATGATTCGGCCGGCAACCCTGCAGTTGTGAAAACTCAGCCGGTGTCACCGTCTGCCGAATCTGTTCCGACCGAGCCCGTACAACAGGAGGTCAAAGAACCTCCAGCTGTACCTGTTCCGACACCGAGTCAGGTGCTTGGCGCAGAACAGAGTAAAGCACCCGTGGACGTGCTTGCCGACAAAACGGCAGGACTTCTCCAAAATCTGTCTCATAACGGAATGAAGTGGGTTGTATCCTTATTTAGCGGAGTCGCTGAATAAAAGACGATGAAATACAGGCACAATAAACCCTTGGGAGCTTGCGAATATGACGCATATTATAAAGTTGAGACAACGCGGGATTGATGCACCCTGCATCAACTGTTATAATGAAGTGATTGACACTAGGCTGTTTCTGGGGGTAAGGAATGACTGACATTCGGGCAAGACAACGTAAAATTCGTAACTTTTCTATTATTGCACATATAGATCACGGCAAATCAACACTTGCGGACCGGATCTTGGAGTACACAGGTGCGCTCACTTCACGTGAAATGCAGGAACAAGTTCTGGATAAGATGGACCTTGAACGCGAACGTGGAATAACGATCAAGCTACAAGCAGTAGCCTTGACTTACAAAGCAGATGACGGTGAAGAGTATTTATTGAATCTGATTGATACACCGGGACACGTAGACTTCACGTATGAAGTCTCACGCAGTCTTGCTGCATGTGAAGGTGCTCTGCTGGTTGTGGATGCGGCTCAGGGAATTGAAGCCCAAACACTTGCCAACGTGTATCTGGCATTGGATAACAACCTTGAAATTTTACCGGTTATCAACAAAATTGACCTTCCAAGTGCTGATCCTGAACGGGTGAAACAGGAAGTGGAAGATGTCATTGGCTTGGATACAAGCAATGCAGTTCTGGCTTCGGCCAAAGCAGGAATCGGAATTAAAGAGATTCTGGAGCAAGTTGTACAGAGTGTACCGGCACCTCAAGGTGATCCTGACCAGCCTTTGAAAGCGCTGATTTTTGACTCGCACTATGACCCTTACAAAGGTGTAATCGTCTATGTGCGTGTGATCGATGGCATGATCAAATCGGGTTCCAAAATCAAAATGATGGCAACAGGTAAATCGTTTGAAGTGATTGAAGTTGGAGCGTTCAAACCTCGCATGACCATCGTGGACGAGCTGAACGTCGGGGACGTTGGATTTATCGTTGCAGGTATCCGGCATGTAGGCGATACACAAGTCGGGGATACGGTAACAGACGCCAAAAATCCAACGCTTGAACCGCTGGCGGGCTACCGCAAAATTAATCCAATGGTATACTGCGGTCTCTATCCGATTGAAACATCGGACTATGTTGACCTGCGTGAAGCACTTGAGAAATTGCAGTTGAACGATGCGTCTCTGAGCTTTGAACCGGAAACATCCAGTGCACTCGGTTTTGGATTCCGTTGTGGATTTCTTGGGCTGCTTCACATGGACGTTATCCAGGAGCGGATCGAGCGGGAGTTTAACATTCCGTTGATCACAACTGCACCAAGTGTAATCTATCATGTAACCTTAACGAATGGTGAAGTGATGAGAATCGACAACCCATCCAACTATCCTGAGGTGGGACGGATTGATTACGTCGAGGAACCATACGTCAAGGCAGATATTATCGTACCGAATGATTATGTAGGTACGATTATGGAGCTGTGTCAGAATAAACGCGGTGAATATGTGAATATGGAATATCTGGACACCACGCGGGTTACCATTACCTATGAGATTCCGTTGTCCGAGATTGTATATGACTTCTTCGACCAGTTGAAATCCGGCACCAAAGGATATGCATCCCTGGATTATGAACTGTCCGGTTACCGTCAGTCCAATCTGGCGAAAATGGATATTGTACTTAATGGCGAACAGGTTGATGCTCTGTCCTTCATCGTTCACCGTGACCGTGCCTATAACCGCGGACGCATTGTCTGTGAGAAGCTGCGCGAGCTGATTCCACGGCAAATGTTCGAGGTGCCAATTCAGGCATCTGTAGGTACCAAGGTCGTTGCTCGTGAAACGGTAAAAGCCATGCGCAAAAACGTACTTGCCAAGTGTTATGGCGGTGACATCTCGCGGAAACGGAAACTGCTTGAGAAGCAGAAGGAAGGTAAGAAGCGGATGAAGCAGGTTGGTAACGTAGAGGTGCCGCAGGAAGCGTTCATGGCGGTGCTGAAAATTGATGATTAAGAACGCAATCTTCGGGTACATCAAGGCTTTGTGTATCGGAGAATGCGTTTAAAAAGACGTTTGCTTGCAAACGTCACGTGAAGCCTTTCGGTACATCAATAATTTGTGTATGAAAGGATGAACGAATTTTTGAGGTACAACACAGAATAACCAATAAACCAAGCTGAAAGGGAAGCCGGATGGCTTTCCTTTTTTCAAATAGAGGGGGACTTGCCATGACATTGGCAGCACACAGCCGGAAGACAGGTGCACCCCAAGCGGTGTATCTTCACATTCCCTTTTGCACAAATAAATGTTTCTACTGCGATTTTAACTCCTATGTATTGAAGGACCAGCCTGTTATGCAATATCTTGAAGCGCTGGAACGGGAGATGGAACATACAGTTAAAGCGAATCCGCCGGGAGAAATCAAAACCATATTTGTAGGCGGCGGAACGCCGACTGCACTGAAACCGGACGAAATGGCCGTATTCCTGAAGTCCGTTAAAACCTATTTCCCGAACTGGGCAGACGATATCGAGTTTTCAATGGAAGCTAACCCGGGCACGACCGATGCAGAGAAGCTCGCAGTTATGAAAGAAGGCGGAGTGAACCGCGTCAGCTTTGGGGTACAGGCTTTTCAAAATGACCTGCTGACAGGCATTGGCCGGATTCATAATACAGATGATGTATACCGCAGTTTGGAAAATGCCCGAGCAGCTGGATTGCATAACTTGTCCATTGACCTAATGTTTGGTTTGCCAAACCAGACTGTCGAGATGCTGAACGAAAGTATCGACAAAGCGCTGGAACTGGATCTGCCGCATTACTCCATATACAGCCTGAAGGTGGAGGAGAATACTCTTTTCCATACGTTATATCAGAAGAACCAGCTACCGCTTCCTCATGAAGATGACGAGTTGCAAATGTATCTTCTATTAATGAAGCGTATGAAAGAAGCAGGTTACGGACAATACGAGATCAGTAACTTTGCCAAACCCGGCTTCGAGAGCCGTCACAATATCACGTACTGGCGCAATGAAGACTATTACGGTCTGGGTGCAGGTGCACATGGATATGTAGGCCGCGAACGCCATATGAATATAAAAGGTATAAACCCGTATGTTGAAGCTTCCAAAGGAGGCCTGCCGCGTCTCGATCATTTTGAAATCAGCCGCGCCGAGGCCATGGAAGATTACCTGATGGTTGGGTTGAGAATGCTGGAGGGTGCTTCCTCCTCACGGTTTAGCGATCAGTTCGGGGAGCCTATGGAGGAAGTGTTTGCGAAGCCTTTGGGCAAAATGTTGAATGCAGGACTGCTGGAGAAGACGCCAGACGGCTTCCGGCTTAGTGAACAGGGCATCCTGTTCGGAAATGATGTTTTTGCCGAGTTTATCGGGTCCATATCGCTGAATTCGTAGCTTGAAATTCTATACGCTCTGTTGTATATTTATTCATATTGATTTTACAGAGCGTGTAATTTATACAACTACGAAGTCGGCTTTCCTCTGGAAAGCTTCTATAGGAGGAGAGCTGGATGTCGGCCATATGCAGAAAAGCCGTACCGGAAGATGTTGAACCATTATTTGAAATGATTAAGGGCTATGCAGAGAGTGGGATCATGCTTCCGCGTTCACGGGAAGTACTGCAACGGCAGCTGGATCACTTTGTCGTAGCTGAAGTGAATGGTGAGGTTGTGGGCTGTGGATCTCTCTGCCGTTTGGGCAATGATCTGGTGGAAGTCAGATCGCTCGGCATCTCCGAAGGTCACAAAGGCATGGGCATTGGCTCACTGCTGCTGGATCGGCTGGTAGAGGAAGCGGAGAAACAACAGATTCCCAAGGTCATGGCGTTAACATATGAAGTATCCTTTTTTCTCAAAAACGGTTTTGCCGTGGTGGATAAGGAGATTTTCCCGGAAAAAGTATGGACGGACTGTGTTCATTGCAGCAAACAGGATTGCTGTGATGAGATTGCCGTATTGAAAGAGTTGAACATTTCAGCCTGATAAACGAATGAACCGTATGGATTGAGCCGAGTAACACTCTATCTCACCTGCGGTTCTTTTTAATTCATGAGATGTACAGTAAATTAGTTATGTCTTGGAGACATTGGTCTATACTATAAATAGATGAGCGTACTCATCAAACTGACTTGACAATGTTCACGTCATTTTGGTATTTTTGTATTACCGCTTAGCACTCATCTAACTGGAGTGCTAACGACATGGGACAGTGCAGTCAGAAGGAGGGAATACTCACCATGTTAACAGAGCGTCAACGAATGATTCTGAACGCTATAGTGGATGACTATATCCGTTCAGCTGAGCCCGTAGGGTCCCGAAGCATTTCCAAAAGGGGAGATGTTGGATACAGTCCGGCGACGATCCGTAATGAAATGGCGGACCTTGAAGATATGGGCTTTCTGGAACAGCCGCATACATCTGCTGGACGCATTCCTTCGCACAAAGGCTATAGATATTATGTCGATCATTTGGTTCCGTGGAATCAGGTGGAGCCGCAAGAGCTGGACGATCTAAAGTCATTCTTTGCGGAAAAGCTGAACGTGATGGAACAAGTGATTCAGCATGCCTCGGTCATTTTGTCTCATATGACGAATTATACTTCGATCCTGCTCGGACCGGAAGTTTTTCACACGTCACTTCGTCATTTTCAACTGCTTCCGCTTAATGAAAGCGAGGCTGTGGCCATCATCGTAACGAACACGGGTCAGGTGGAGAACAAGACCGTTCAGATTCCACCCGAAATTTCGGTAGCGGAGATGGAGAATGTAGTTCGTTTATTAAACAGCAAGCTGGTCGGCGTGCCGATTTACAAATTAAAGTCTCGTCTCTACACCGAGCTTGGGCAAGAGATGGAACGGCATATTACACGTTATGAGGAAGTCATGCAGGTGCTGAACAGCGCCTTTGACAACGAGCATGACAATCGTCTGTTCCTTAGCGGTGCCACCAATATGTTGACCCAGCCAGAGTTTAAGGATATCGAAAAAGTAAAAGATATTCTGGACTTGCTAGATGAAACACCAACACTCATGAAATTGATGATGCCCGTGCAGGGTGGATCTGGTATTCAGGTGCGAATAGGCACCGAGAATGATCATGAAGCCTTCGCCAATTGCAGCCTGATAACGGCATCCTATTCATTGGATGGAGAGGCTTGGGGCTCCATCGGAATATTGGGACCTACGCGAATGGATTACGCACGTGTCATTCATATTTTAAATACATTATCCCGTGATTTGACGGCAATGCTAACACATCGCTTCAAATAAGGGAATGAACCATTTCATTCTTATAAGGAGGTGAACATCTTGAAAGAGGAGCAATCATTCGCAGCAGAAGAACAGGAAGCAACTACAGCAGCGGAGCAGGAGCCTGTCAACGAAGCCGGAGCTGCAGAAGCACAGGCGGAAGAGATGACAGATCAGGAGCAAGATGAGATCGCACGTTTGAAGGCGGAAGCTGAGGAACATCAACAACGTTTTGTTCGTGCGCAAGCTGATTTTGATAACTTCCGTCGTCGTACTCAAAAGGAAAAAGAAGAACTGGCGAAATACGCTTCGATGAAGCTGGTCACCGAACTGGTGCCGGTCATTGATAACTTCGAGCGTGCCATGGCTACTGTACCGGAAGGTACTGAAGTCGAGTCCTTCTCCAAAGGCATCGAAATGATCTTCCGTCAGCTGGAGACAGTACTGAACAATGAAGGTCTGACGTCAATGGATACGGTAGGACAACCGTTTAATCCCGAATTCCACCAAGCGATCATGTCAGTGGAGAGCGACGAGTATGAAGAAGGTACCGTTGTTGAGGAAGTCCAAAAAGGCTATATGCTGAAGGATAAAGTACTTCGTCCGGCTATGGTTAAAGTTAGCTCATAATTTCTGTTACAGAATGAATTGAGTTCACTCTTGATTGTACGATGCCACCGAAGTTTAATATAAAGGTTAGTACACACATAGAGCACGATTAGGAACAACAAATACAAATAAGGATCAATCTGATCCATTTAAATTGTCGAGGGAGGAAATTTTCCGATGAGCAAAGTAATCGGTATTGACTTAGGAACAACAAACTCATGCGTAGCGGTTATGGAAGGCGGCGAGGCTGTCGTTATTCCAAATCCGGAAGGCGCACGTACAACCCCATCCGTAGTAGGTTTCAAAAAAGATGGAGAACGCGTTGTCGGTGAAACGGCTAAACGTCAAGCAATCACGAATCCTGATCGTACAATCATCTCGATCAAACGTCATATGGGTACATCCCACAAAGAAACAATCGATAGCAAAGATTACTCTCCACAAGAGATCTCTGCAATCATCCTGCAAAAACTGAAATCCGATGCTGAAGCATATCTGGGTCAAACGGTAACTCAAGCAGTTATTACGGTACCAGCTTACTTCAATGACAGCCAGCGTCAAGCAACCAAAGATGCAGGTAAAATCGCAGGTCTGGAAGTTCTGCGTATCGTCAACGAGCCAACAGCAGCAGCTTTGGCATACGGTATGGAGAAATCCGAAGACCAAACGATTCTCGTATATGACTTGGGTGGCGGTACGTTCGACGTATCCATCCTTGAACTGGGTGACGGCTTCTTCGAAGTTAAAGCGACCAGCGGTGATAACCAACTGGGTGGCGATGACTTTGACCAAGTAATCATTGATTATCTCGTAAGTGAATTCAAAAAAGATCAAGGCATTGACTTGAGCAAAGATAAAGCAGCGGTTCAACGTTTGAAAGATGCAGCGGAAAAAGCGAAAAAAGAACTTTCCGGCGTATTGACTACAACGATTTCCCTGCCGTTCATCACGGTGGATGATGGGGTTCCTCAACATTTGGAGTTGAACCTGAGCCGTGCGAAATTCGAAGAAATCTCTGCTGGTCTGGTTGAGCGTACGCTTGAACCAACTCGTCGTGCACTGAGCGATGCTGGAATGACAGCTAATGATATCGACAAAATCGTATTGGTTGGTGGTTCCACACGTATTCCTGCAGTACAGGAAGCAATCAAAAAACTGACAGGTAAAGAGCCTCACAAAGGTGTTAACCCGGATGAAGTTGTAGCTTTGGGTGCTGCTGTACAAGCGGGCGTACTGACAGGTGACGTGAAAGACGTTGTATTGCTTGACGTAACTCCATTGTCCCTGGGTATTGAAACTGCGGGTGGCGTATTCACTAAAATGATCGAGCGTAACACGACGATTCCTACAAGCAAATCCCAGGTATTCTCCACTTATGCAGACAACCAACCGAGCGTTGAGATTCACGTTCTGCAAGGTGAGCGCGAAATGGCAGCGGGTAACAAATCCCTCGGTCGCTTCATGCTGGGAGACATTCCACCAGCTCCACGTGGCGTTCCACAAATCGAAGTTAGCTTCGATATTGATGCCAATGGTATCGTTAACGTGTCTGCAACAGACAAAGGTACAAACAAAACTCAAAAAATCACCATCACTTCTTCCAGCGGTCTGAGCGATGCTGAAGTTGAACAAATGATGAAAGATGCTGAGTTGCATGCAGAAGAAGACAAAAAACGCAAAGAACTCGTTGAAGCGAAAAACAGCGCAGATCAACTGATCTACTCTGTTGACAAAACGATCAAAGATCTTGGCGAAAAAGCAGATGCTGGTGAAGTTGAAAAAGCGAATGCTGCAAAAGAAAAACTGCAAGGCGTTCTGGCTTCCGACAATCTGGAAGACATCAAAGCTGCTACAGAAGAACTGACAGAGATCGTTCAACAACTGTCCGTAAAACTGTATGAGCAAGCACAAGCTCAAGAGCAAGCAGCTCAAGGCGCTGAAGAGCAACAAGGTTCTGCAAAACGTGACAACGTCGTAGACGCTGATTACGAAGTTGTGGATGAAGATAAAAAACAAAACTAATTCACGTTTTTTGGTGAATTAATCATCGGTGACGTTCGGATCGAGGGGAAAGTCATAGCCGGGGCTCCCGTGCTTTGGCTTTCCTTTTGTCACGATGTGCGATATGGTGAATGATATGGGGGTGGAAGAGTGGCTGAAAAACGTGATTATTATGAGGTACTCGGCGTCAGCAAAAATGCCAGCGACGAGGATATCAAAAAGGCATACCGCAAGCTTGCCCGTCAGTATCACCCTGACGTAAACAAGGCTGCTGACGCGGAAGCCAAATTTAAGGAAGTTAAAGAAGCTTATGATGTAGTCAGTGACGGCCAGAAGCGGGCACAATATGACCAATACGGTCATATTGATCCGAATCAGGGCGGCTTCGGCGGCGGTGGCGATTTTGGCGGCGGCGGCTTTGGCGACATCTTCGATATGTTCTTTGGCGGCGGTGGTGGACGACGTGATCCGAATGCTCCGCAACGGGGGAACGATCTACAATACACCATGACGATTGAATTCAAGGAAGCGGTATTCGGTAAGGAAACCGACATTACCATTCCGCGCACCGAAGGCTGTGATACTTGTCATGGTTCAGGTGCCAAACCGGGAACCAAACCGGAAACCTGTTCCGTCTGCCAAGGTAGCGGTCAACAGGAAGTGGTTCAAAATACACCGTTTGGTCGAATGGTCAACCGTCGTGCTTGTTCGAACTGTAACGGTTCCGGACAAATTATCAAGGAAAAATGTACAACGTGCAGCGGCAGTGGTAAAGTACGCAAACAACGCAAAATTCATGTCCGCATTCCAGCGGGTGTAGATGACGGCGCTCAATTGCGTATGACTGGTGAAGGAGAAGGGGGTCTGCGCGGAGGACCAGCAGGAGATCTGTATATTGTCATCCGTGTGAAATCACATGACTTCTTCGAGCGTGAAGGCGATGATATCTATTGCGAAATTCCACTCACCTTTGCTCAGGCAGCATTGGGTGATGAGATTGAAATTCCAACGCTGTCCGAGAAAGTGAAGCTGAAAGTACCTGCAGGTACGCAAACGGGAACGTATTTCCGTCTCAAAGGCAAAGGCGTACCACGCCTGCGCGGCATGGGACAAGGGGATCAGCATGTGAAAGTCGTTGTAGTTACGCCTAGCAAGCTGAATGACGAGCAGAAAGATCTGCTACGCCAAATCGCTGCGCTGGATGGAGAACAAACTCATGAGCATGAGCAATCCTTCTTTGACCGGGTGAAACGGGCCTTCCGTGGAGACTGAGTCTTAATCATTAATATAAAAGGACACCGCAGCGGTTTTTTCCGCAGGGTGTCCTTTTTTGCATAATATGGTCACGGTTGCGGAAAGATACCAGACATGAGCATTCAGTGGTTTGCTGTGTGCCGAATCTAGGGAAGCAGGTGAACCAGATGACCGAGAAAAATATTTTGGCTTATTTCCATAGCCCGGAGCAGGCGGAAGGGGCGGCCAAAAAACTGGAGGCATTACGAGTGGAAGACCTGTCCATCAATCGATTCAGTCGTTATGCGGGTGTCGGACCAAGCGGAGCATCCTATACGCCAGGTGTATCAGGCAGTTTTTCTTCCTGGGTACCAGGTGCTTTAGGCACGAATGCCAGCGCGGGAATCATGGCTGCAGCAGATCCTTCTGCGAGTGGTATGAGCGATGGCGGACAAGAGGGTCCGACAGGCAGAAATGTATTGCTGACCGTCGTCGTTGACGAGGCCGTACATCACCGCGCCCTATCCATTATCGAACAAGCCGGCGGTATGATCTAGTTTCACCAAATCTATATAAGATGGACAATGAATTACACTTTAACGGAGGGTGTAGAACCAATCTGAAGAAGCGAAGCGTTCGCCTGAAAGCTTTCGTAAGAAAGCTACTTCGGAAGCATATGCTATCACCGGATTTCTCCCTTTAAGAAGGGAGATGAAGAAATCTGGGGATAACAGCGATCGGAGGATGGTACTACAATCGGAGTGGTACAGTGTAACAAGTATTAGTTCATTTTATATAGAACCTAATTTGAAGGAGGAGCATAACGATGGCAGAACATGAACGTCCAGGCAAGATTTTGACGAAAACGGAAAAGATGAAGCGAATGCAGTCCGCCAAAAATGAGGATGTAGAATTCAGTGCCGAAGCTGCGGATCATGAAGATATAGAGGCTTTGCGCCGCAGTGAAGCAGCCGATCGTCGTCAGGGTCGGGAGATTCATGACTGAAGATCGCTCTGTAGTAATTATCGAAGCGGTATTTATGAGCTGGTCCGAGGCTGAATCTGCACGCAGAGCGCTGGAATTGCTGCACCCGAACCAACTGAGTATCGAGAGTCTGAATGGCTCGTCGTCTTCAATGGATTCAGGAGCGTCTGAGGGTACGGATAACTCGACCATGGCTGTGATTGGGGGATTCAGTGGTGAGCTGAATGTACTTTCGCTCATTAGCGATGAGACCGAGGTGTTGTCGGGTGGACAGGTGTATGACGATACGGAAGCTGGCTCTGAAGGCAGGTCCAAGCAAGAAATCTTGCTGACCGTATCCGTATCCAGTGACTCTCTCCCCCAAGCTGCAGAGATGATTACGCAGAACGGTGGACGCTTTTATTAACAAGTTAATCAAGTCATGTCAGAATTAAAACAGGGTATTCGAGCAGTGAAGGCTGCGGGTATCCTGTTTTTGTTGTTTCTTTTACTGCCGCGGTTTTGTACTCCTGCTCGCTTGTGTAGTACAATGGTGGGGATGTTTGAAAAATGAGGAGGAAAAAAGAAGTATGTTATGGCATGAACTAACTATACATACCACAGAAGAAGCTGTGGAGATGATTTCGAATTTTTTACATGAAGCGGGTGCTGGAGGGGTCTCGATTGAAGAGTCCGGTACTTTAAATAAAAAACGGGATACGACGTATGGCGAGTTGTACGAGTTTCCTTTGAATGATATTCCTGAAGGCTTTGCCGTCATTAAAGGATATTTCTCCGAAGGTACGGATATGGAGGCATTGCAACTGGAAGTAAGTCCACGAATTGAACAGCTTTCCGAATTCGATATCCAAACGGGTGAGGTACGTTTTGAGACTCGAACAGTGGATGAAAATGACTGGGCGAATGCCTGGAAACAATACTTCAAACCGGTGCGTGTCTCGGAACGTCTAACCATTAAACCGACATGGGAAGAGTATACACCGGAAAGCCCGAATGAGAAAATAATTGAGCTTGATCCAGGCATGGCGTTTGGTACGGGAACACATCCAACCACTTCGCTATGTCTGCGCACACTGGAATCGGTCATTCAGGGTGGTGAGGAAGTCATTGACGTAGGCACAGGCTCTGGCATTTTGGCCATCGGAGCGATCCACCTTGGTGCAAAACATGTATTGGCGCTGGACCTCGATCCTGTTGCCGTAATCAGTGCCAAGGAAAATGTGGAACTGAATGGGCTGGAACAACAAATTACCGTTAAAGAAAGTGATCTACTGTCGGTTCTGGGTAGTCAGGACCCTGCTCTGGGCGTGAAGCTTCCGGTGAAAGTTATCGTTGCCAATATTTTGGCCGAGGTTATTATGATGTTTGTGGATGATGTCTACCATGCACTTGAGTCAGGCGGCGTTTATATTACTTCAGGCATCTGGAAAAATAAAGAACAGATTGTCCATGATGCGCTCGTTGCTTCCGGCTTCGAAATCAGTTCGGTGCACCGCGATGAGGACTGGATCGCGTTTGTAGCCAGAAAGAGGTAACCGATGGATTTGAACTCGTTCTTTCGTTATCCGCTGGATCAACTGCCGTTTTTCCTGCTGACCATCCTGATTGCTTTTACGGTGCATGAATTCTCTCATGCGTATTTTGCCAACAAATTTGGTGATCCGACGGCCAAGCTTCTAGGTCGGGTTACACTGAATCCGGTCGTACACTTTGACTTGTTCGGTGTACTGCTGCTCGTTATTGCCGGTTTCGGCTGGGCCCGTCCGGTTCCGGTCAATCGGGCCAATTTTGACAAACCTAGACTAATGGGCGTCATAGTATCCGTTGCTGGGCCTGTAAGCAATTTGCTGCTGGCGATCATCGGTACAATCATCTATGCTTCGTTGGTTGGTTCGGGAGCACTGGGTAGCATTGAAAATGAGCGTTTGCTTACAGCAATTTCCATGTTTTTCTCCATATTTAACCTAACGAACTTTTTCCTGTTTCTCTTTAACCTGATTCCGTTGCCTCCATTGGACGGATATCGAATTCTGGAGGATATTCTGCCGCCTTCCATCAGCCGGAAGCTGCAAGGGGTAGAGCAATGGTCCATATTTATTTTCCTTTTGATCCTTGTCATTCCTCCATTGCAAAATGCGACGATTCAACCTTTATATCAATTTGCTCAGAATATGTATGTAGATCTGGCGAGGTTAATCATCGGTTTATATCGTTAGAAACGTATAGTGTATAGGACTGAAATACTGGTCAGAAGCACATAAAAGTTGTATGATCATCTGTGGCGATTGGATTCACGCCTGCCTTTAGGCGGGGTGAATTCCAGTCATAACAGGATAGAATGGGTGGACAGACTTATGCAGCGTTATTTTGTATCTGCAGAACAGTTTAATGAACATTCCGTGGTCATCACGGGTGATGATGCGCGCCATATCGGCAAAGTGATGCGTGGTAAACCTGGAGACAAACTGATTGTCAGTGACGGAAACTCCAAAGAAGCTTTGGTGGAGATTGAAAGCATCGAGGCCCAGCAAGTAACAGCGAATATTGTGGAACCGCTCGAAATGGACCATGAAGCACGTATACGTGTAACCGTGGCTCAAAGCTTGCCCAAAGGCGATAAGATGGAGACGGTCATTCAAAGATGTACAGAGATCGGAGCAGTTTCCTTTGTTCCTTTCCTGTCTGAGCGTACGATTGTGCAATATGATGCCAAGAAAGAAGGCAAACGGTTGGAGCGGTGGCGGAAAATCGCCAAGGAAGCCGCTGAACAAAGCCATCGGAACCGCATTCCATCCGTCGAGCAGCCACTTTCCTGGAAAGGGCTGCTATCTTCTTTTGAGGGCTACAGTCTGGTATGTTATTGTTATGAAAAGGAAAACGGCAAGCAGTTAAGAGACGCATTGAAGCCGTTTGTAGAGCAGCTTGCACCTGGTGCGAGCGCTGAAGTGTTGATCGTTGTTGGACCTGAGGGCGGATTTTCCGAGAAAGAAACGATGGAAGCCGATCAGGCGGGTGCTGTATCCGTTGGACTGGGCAAACGCATCTTGCGGGCCGAGACGGCCGGAATGGCGGCGCTAACTTGTGTCTTATATGAATCCGGAGAAATGGGGGGAATGTAATTATGCCATCCGTGGCGTTTTACACCTTAGGCTGCAAAGTTAATTTTTACGATACAGAGGCGATTTGGCAATTGTTCAAAAACGAAGGATACGATCAGGTAGACTTTGACGAACAGACAGCGGATGTATACTTGATTAATACTTGTACAGTAACCAATACCGGCGACAAAAAGAGCCGCCAGATTATCCGTCGTGCCATTCGGCGCAACCCGGATGCGATTGTAGCCGTTACAGGCTGTTATGCGCAAACTTCTCCGGCAGAAATTCTGGACATCCCTGGGGTGGATCTTGTCATCGGTACACAGGATCGGGACAAAATCTTGCCATATGTCAAAGAAATTCAGGAATCACGTCAGCCTGTCAACGCGGTCCGTAACATTATGAAAACGCGGGTATTTGAAGAGATGGATGTACCGGATTTTGCTGATCGTACCCGTGCTTTCCTGAAAATTCAGGATGGCTGCAATAACTTCTGTACATTCTGCATTATTCCGTGGTCGCGTGGACTGTCCCGTAGCCGGGAAGCAAACAGCATTATCCAACAGGCTCATCAGCTCGTGCACGCCGGATACAAGGAAATTGTCCTGACAGGCATTCATACCGGTGGATACGGCGATGACATGGAGAACTATGATCTGACGGATTTGTTATGGGACTTGGATAAAGTAGAAGGCCTGGAGCGTATTCGGATCAGCTCGATTGAAGCGAGCCAGATTGACGATCGGATGTTGGATGTGATCAAACGTTCAGACAAACTTGTACGTCACTTCCACATTCCGCTGCAAGCGGGCGATGATACTGTACTGAAACGCATGCGCCGTAAATATACGACCGAAGAGTTTTACAATAAAATGCTTCGTATTCGGGAAGCGATGCCGGATGTAGCGATTACAACTGACGTTATTGTTGGGTTCCCGGGTGAAACGGATGAGATGTTCCGTAACGGCTATAACCTGATGAAGAAAATCGGTTTTTCCGAAATGCACGTATTTCCATATTCCAAGCGAACTGGAACGCCAGCAGCACGTATGGAGGATCAGGTGGATGAGGAAGTCAAAAACGCACGTGTGCATGAACTGATTGATCTGTCTGAGCAAATGCAACTGGCATACGCCAAGCAGTTTGTGGGGCAGGTACTGGATGTCATTCCTGAAGGTGAAGCCAAGGGCCGTGAGGGCAGTGGTAAACTGCATGGCTACAGTGACAACTACATTCAGCTGGTCTTTGATGGTTCCATGGATATGGTTGGCAAAGTGTGCCGTGTCAAAGTGACCGAGGCGGGTGTGAATGAAAGCCAGGCTACGCTGGTTCGTGTGTTGGAGGAAAATCTCAAGTCCGCAGCGATGTAATCGAGGCGTCAGAAACAAGGATTTCATTTCCTTGGGGAGCGTACCCGTGGAGATGAGGTCCTTCTTTTTCCAAAAAAAGATGAAGACAATTCCGTAATGGGGGAGAGCAACATGAACAGAAAAGAAATTTCGGCAGGCGGAGTCGTCTACCGCACGGGAGAAGACGGAAAGCTTCAAATTCAACTGATTGTAGATCGCTATGGCAAAACAACTCTCGCCAAGGGCAAGATGGAAGACGGAGAAACGGTGGAACAGACCGCGCTTCGTGAGATTCTGGAAGAGACGGGCATGGTCGGCCGCATTATAGAACCCGTCGATATCATCGCCTATACGTATCAGCATGCTGAGTTTGGTCCAGTGGACAAGGAAGTTCATTATTATCTCGTTGAAGCGGAAAGCGGCGATCTGCAGCCTCAGATTGAAGAAATCAAAGGTGTGGATTGGTACACTCCGGAAGAAGCTTGGTCCAGACAGCAGCATAGTGGATATGATAATAACGATGACATTTTACGTGTGGCGCTGAACAAATTAGGCATTACCGTATAGCGGTTTTCTTTTGAGTGATGATGTATCGCTGCTGATTGTCGAGAGAGTTCTAAACATCAGGCCACGGGTGACTTCGCCACTGGGGTGGAGACCGGTGGTTTTTTGTGCCAAATCGGCAAGTAACAGAACGGCAAGGCAAGCAGTGAACTGGTGACGTTAAAAAGGGTCTGGGCATGCGCAATCTGTGCCCCGTTATCCGCTGACAGCCAGGCCGAAGCTGCATGCAGCTGGCCGATCAGCGGCATAAACAGCAGCGCCCCCGCTATGTTTAATACAACATGGGAGGCTGCGACAAATTTGCCTGCGGATGCTCCGCCAGCGGCAGCAATCACGGCGGTGATACAGGTCCCCACGTTCGACCCGATCACAATGGCAATGCCGATCTCCACAGGCAGTACTCCTGTGGCTGCAAGCGTAATGGCCATGCTGATAACGGCTGCGCTGCTATGAATGAGCGCCGTCAGACAGGCACCTGCCAGAAAGCCCCACCACAAGCTGTCGGCTGAGCGGTCCAGGAACCACTGGAATACGCCCATACTCCGCAGCGGTACGGCAATGGATTGCATCACTTGAATGCCTGTCATGACGAGGGCAAATCCGGCGGACGCAAGAAAGCTGTATTGCATGGTAAACAGCGTCCGGCGTGTGCGCTCAGGAGCCAACTGATTTCGTTCACCAAGCACAACAAAGACGGCCCAGCCCGTCAGGGACAGGGCAAGCAGAGGCAGGGAGACTCGTCCGATCTGCAGTCCGACCAGCTCGGTGGTCAGGCACGTCCCGATGTTCGTGCCAAGAATAATGCCAAGTGTGCGTCCATAGGTAATCAATCTGGCGTTTGCCAGTCCAATGGTTAGCACCGTGACAGCCGTACTGCTTTGCAGCAGGGCCGTAGCGCCTGCACTGAAAGCCATGCCTTTCCAGGGTGCAGAGGTGGCCCGGCCCAGCAAACCAGCCAGCATTGGCCCGGCCATCCGTTGCAAGGCTGTTTCCATCAGCTTCATCCCACCAAAAAAGATAAGAAGCCCATATAATAGGGGCAGCACAACATCTCTGAACATGAGTTAACATCATTCCTTCCGTGCATGTCCTTATCTCATCCTATGAGAAAGCAAGGACAACCATGACAGGCTAACGGAATTCTGGAGACAATAGCATTTGAAAGACCGATAAGTTATCTTAAGGGTCGCCCAAATTACCCCCCCTATTCGAAAGATACGGAGATTTTGCAACGGAGCGGAGGGGATGGAATTGGAGCTGTAGAAGCGAAGCGTTCGCTGTAATAGGGGTTGAATTAAAGATTCACACGATAACGAAGAGGACAGAAAAAACCTGAAGAAGCGAAGCGCTCGCCTTTATCCCCGGATTTTCCCTTTGGAGAAAAGGAGTCAAAAAAATCTGGGGATAACAGCGATCGGAAGGTTGTTCTGTCATCGTAGTGGTAAGTGTGAAATTTGAGATTCATCTGTACAATGCAACAGCGATCGAAAGTCTCCGAACCATCCCCGAAGCGATCACCGAAATTACCGTGCTCCTATTCGAAAGATACGGAGATTCTGCAATGGAGCGGAGGAGATGGAATTGGAACTGAAGAAGAGAAGCGTTCGCCTTTGTCTCCGGATTTTCCCTTTTGAGAAAGGGAATCAGAAAAATCTGGAGACAACAGCGATCGAAAGTCCAATCCATCCCCGAAGCGGTCTCCTTTGCACCAAGTCTATCTTTTGAACAATAAATTAAAGGAAGTGGATCTATCTTGCCATCAGTTACACTGGAACGCAGTCGCAAAAAGCGGCTTGAACATGCACATCCATGGATATATAACAATGAAATCGCCTCTGTTGAAGGAAACCCCGAGCCGGGAGATCTGGTCAATGTTTTGAATCATCAAGGCCGCTATCTCGCGACAGGATACTATAATCCTTCATCTCAAATCACAGTTAGAGTCGTGGCCTATCAACCTCTGGAGTTTGAACAAATGGATACCGCGTTTTTTGCAGCGCGTTTCCGCGATTGCTTGCGCCACCGGGAGCGTTTTATCCAGGATGGTGAGGCATACCGTCTCGTTTATGGCGAAGCTGATTTTCTGCCAGGACTAATCGTTGACCGTTTTGGTAGCATCCTTGTTGTTCAATTGCTCACACTCGGCATGGACCGTTGCCGCGAAGCGATTGTACAAGCTCTAATTGAAGTGATGCAGCCGGAAGGCATCTATGAACGCAGTGATGTGTCTATTCGGGAGCTGGAAGGCTTGGAGCAGACGAAAGGGCCACTGTATGGGGATTGCCCGCGTCATGTCACGGTAACGGAAAACGGCTTGCTCATTAAGGTAGATATCGTGGAGGGTCAGAAAACAGGGTATTTCTTCGACCAGCGCGAGAATCGTGCAGCCATTGAACCGCTTATGAAGGGCTGGGGTTACAAGAGTGGCATTACGCTCCAACAGACCGAGCAGGATGGTACGCAGCAGTTACTTCCTGTCAATAAAAGCGGCAAGGTTGTGACGTTCCCTTATTGGGACGGAGCCACTGTGCTGGAATGTTTCTCTCACACAGGCAGCTTCACATTGAACGCCTGCAAATATGGAGCTAAAAAAGTAACATGCCTTGATATCTCAGAGCATGCAATTGAAAGTGCACGAACCAACGTAGAGCTGAACGGTTTCACTGACCGGGTCGAATTTGTCGTTGCGGATGCATTCCAATACTTGCGTGAGCAGGTCAAAGGACTCGATGATCGTAATGTACGTGCTCGTGCTGGTGAACGGAAAGTGGATACTTCCAAAGCGCTTGCAGCCGGTGGTAAAACTTTTGATGTGGTCATCCTGGATCCGCCAGCGTTTGCCAAAACGAAATCAGCAGTCAAAGGCGCATGCCGTGGATATAAGGACATCAATCTGCAAGGAATGAAGCTGGTGAATGAGGGCGGGTATCTGGTAACGGCAAGCTGTTCTTACCATATGCGTCCGGATCTCTTTCTGGAAACAATCGCAGATGCAGCCGAAGACGCAGGCAAAGTGCTGCGTCTGATCGACTGGAAAGCAGCTGGTAAGGATCATCCCCAAATTTTGGGTGTAGACGAAGGTCACTATCTGAAATTTGCCATCTTCGAAGTACGCAGCAAAAAGAATTAATTGAGCGATTTCAATCTAAATCGGACATACATTTAAGCAAAAGCCCACAGTTTGGATAAGCTGCGGGCTTTTTGCTATGCTGCACAGATGATCTCCGGAATTGCCGGATAGTGGCAAACGTATGTTCCGAACCAAGTCAAATATGTTATACTGGGAATTAAAATCTTGTTCGTGATGATTTGGAGGATTAAACATGTCCGTACGCTTTGTTATTGGCCGGGCAGGCAGCGGTAAGAGCGCGCTGATTACCCGGGAAATCACATCCCTGCTTCAAAAGGAACCACAAGGTAAACCGCTGATTCTGCTGGTTCCGGAACAGAGTTCGTTTCGAACCGAGCAGTCACTGGTGTCTTCAGGGGCTATTAAAGGTACCATGCGTGCTGAAGTGCTTGGTTTTCGCCGATTGGCCTACCGGGTAATGCAGGAGACAGGTGGTTCTGCACGTATTCCCATTGGCGCTGAAGGGAAAAAAATGCTGCTCTATAAAGTGCTCCAGCGCCGTAAAGAAGAATTGAAGCTGTTTGGAGCATCGGGCAGCCAGCTGGGATTTATAGGAGAACTGAATGACTTATACAGTGAGTTTAAACGTTATGAACTTGACCCCACTTCGCTTGAAGAAGGGCTTTCCGCATGGAATACTTCCTCCTCTTCTGCACCGATTTTGGGAGACAAGCTGCATGACTTGCTTCTTATATATCGTGACTATGAAAAGGAATTGACTGAACTATATATCGATGATGAAGACACGTTGACTGAACTGACAGAGCGGTTGACGGAAAGCGCGTTACTGCAAGATGCACAGATCTGGATTGATGGATTTCAAGGATTTACCCCGCAGGAAATGAGTGTTATTGGAAGATTAATGCTGCAAGCTTCTTCCGTCACAATTGCATTGACGTTGGATCGTGCTTACGACCACGGTGCACTTCCAGGAGAATTGGAGCTGTTCCATCCTACAGCGAGTGCTTACACGCGCCTCAAAGGCATGGCAGAGGATTTGGGGGTCCTTAGTGAGACGACCGTGCTTCAACCGGAAATTTTGCCTAGATATGAAGGCAGTCCTGGACTGGCTCATTTGGAGGCTGGTTTTGATCGCAGGGTTCGCTGGATGAGTGAAGGTCGCGATGCAGGTATCCGACTTTACACAGCTGAGAACCGTCGGGCTGAGATGGAAGGGGCACTCCGTGAGATGCGTCGTCTGGCTCAAGATGAAGGTGCGCGTTACCGTGATATGGCAGTGCTCGTTCGTCAGCTGGATACATATGCGGACATTGCTGAGCCCCTATTTAGGGACTATGGCGTGCCTGTCTTTCTGGATCGGAGAAGAAATGAACTACATCATCCATTATCTGAATTTATTCGTTCGGCACTGGATATCGTTCGCCGCCGCTGGCGTTATGAGGATGTATTTCGCTGTGTCAAAACGGATCTGCTGCTTCCACAAGACGGATCCATCACACGTGAAGATATGGATCAGCTCGAAAATTATATACTGGCTTGCGGAATTCACGGATACCGCTGGACGGATGGAAAGCCATGGAAGTACGTACCCAGTCTTTCTCTGGAAGACAATGATCAGGATGTCCGCAGTCGGGGACGGGAGCAGATGCTGTCCTTAATGGAAAAATGTCGAACAGTGATTGTTGATCCACTGGGTGCTTTTGAGAAACGAATGAGCAAGGCAAAGACAGCCAAAGACCAATGTGCGGCGCTTTATCGATTGCTGGAGGATGCCGAGATTCCCTGGAAGCTGGATCATATGTCTGCTGAAGCCAAGGTCCAGGGTGATCCGGAACGATCGAGAGAGCATCGTCAAATGTGGGGTGCCGTCCTTGATCTGTTAGATCAGATGGTCGATATGATGGGGGCGGAACGGCTGGATATCGATCTGTTTGCCGGGCTTATGGAGACCGGGTTAACCGAACTGAAGCTGGGACTCGTTCCTCCAGCGCTCGATCAGGTGTTGGTTGGATCGATGGATCGTACACGTCTTCAGGATATCAAGTACGTATTTATTCTGGGTGCGGTAGATGGGGAGCTGCCTGCCGTGCCTCAGGATGATGGTGTATTAACCGAGCAGGAACGACTGCTCTTGACGGAGAGAGGTATGGGGCTTGGGCCAGGGGCAACAAGACAAATGCTGGACGAACGCTTTTTGATATACACCGCCCTGACAGCGGCGAGCAAGCAGTTGTGGCTCAGTCATCCCGTCGCAGATGATGAAGGCAAAACACTATTGCCCTCGGAAATTGTACGACATGTGCGGAAGATGTTCGGTCTGCATGAGCAGCCATTACTTGCCCAGCCGCCGGTCACGGATACGGAAGAGGTACACTGGTCTTACGTTGTTCATCCTGATCAGAGCCTTTCCTATCTCATCGGACAATTGCGCAGATGGCGTCGTGGAGAAGATATTCCTGAAATGTGGTGGGCGATCTATAACTGGCATGTCTCTCGGGAGACGAGCAGGCCTCAGCTGGAGCAATTGCTTGGATCGGTCTTTTATCGCAATCGGGCGTTACCTCTGCGTACCGCTACCAGCCGTAGATTATATGGCACAGAGGTAAGGACCAGTGTCTCGCGAATGGAGCGTTTTGTGGCGTGTGCGTTCTCCCATTTTGCCTCCCATGGACTGCGGCTGAAAGAGCGCCAACTGTATCGCTTACAAGCTCCCGACATTGGACAACTGTTCCATGCTGCCTTGAGTCAGCTTGCAATACGTTTGCGTGAGCAAAATCGCAGCTGGGGGAGTCTGTCTCCGGAGGAATGCCGGAATGAAGCGGAGCACACCGTGGAGCAGATTGCACCACAGCTGCAGGGAGAGATTTTGCTCAGCACAAAGCGGTATGGTTACATCTTCCGCAAGCTGAAGGACATCGTTAGCCGGGCGTCGGTTATTCTGGGTGAACAGTCCAGACGGGGAAGCTTTGAGCCGATTGGCTTGGAGCTTGATTTTGGACCAGGTAAACCCTTGCCGCCACTGCGTTTTGAATTGGAAAATGGCTGTGTGATGGAGATTGTGGGTCGTATCGACCGTGTGGATGTGGCTGAAGGAGAGAACGGCCTGCTGCTGCGAGTCATTGATTACAAATCGAGCCAGACCGATCTCAAACTGCATGAGGTGTATTATGGCCTGTCATTACAGATGCTCACGTATCTGGAGGTGCTGCTTAGTGCTGCCGAGGAATGGCTTGGAGAATCGGCGATGCCTGGAGGAACACTCTATTTTCATGTGCATAATCCGTTGCTTCAATCCGCGAACGGCATGACGTCTGAGCAGGCAGGACAAGAACTGCTGAAACGATTCAAAATGAAAGGCCTGCTCCTGGCGGACCGGGATGCGATCGCTCAAATGGACAATACCCTGGACAAAGGCTATTCAGCCATTATTCCGGTTGCGCTTAAGGCGGATGGCAGCTTTTATAGCAGTGCGGCTGTAGCTACACCGGAGCAATGGGATACTTTGCTTGCTTCAGTTCGCAGTAATATCCGTGAGATCGGTACCCGAATAACGGAAGGGGATGTGGCGATTGAGCCTTACCGTATCCAGCAGGAGGTTGCATGCACCTTCTGTCCGTATAAACCGGTCTGTCAATTTGATGAAAATATCGAAGGTAATGAATATAATCTGTTGTCCAAACCGGGCAAACAGCAAATATGGGACATGCTGTCTCAGGGCAAGGGAGGGGAAACATCATGACGAATATGCCAAAACCGGAGGGAAGCTTCTGGAGTGATGACCAATGGAGTGCCATCTCACAGAGTGGAGAAGACATTCTGGTTGCTGCTGCAGCGGGTTCCGGGAAGACGGCTGTATTGGTTGAACGGATTATTCGCAAGATCGCAGACCCTTCCCGTGGATTCAGCGTAGATCGTTTGCTGGTCGCTACATTTACCAAAGCTGCTGCTGCCGAGATGAAGCAGCGGATTCGGGAAGCGCTGGAACGCGCACTTGAAGAGCAGCCTGCGGAGGAACATCTGCGCAAACAACTGTCCCTGCTTGGGCGCGCTTCGATTACGACACTGCATTCATTCTGTATGGAAGTCATCCGTCGGTATTATCAGCAAATACCGCTAAACCCGGCTTTCCGGATTTTGAACGAAAATGAAGCTGAAATCATGCGGCAGGAATTGTTGGAGCAGTTGTTCGAAGAAAAGTATGGGGAAGAAGACGAAGGCAGTACATTCCGTGAGTTGGTGGATTGGTTCAGTGGGGAACGAAACGATGATGCGATGCATCGACTTGTGCAGCGATTGTATGATTTCTCGCGCAGTCATTCCTGGCCGGATCATTGGCTTGCGGAGATGGCATCTGCTTTTCAGGTAGAAAGTGTCGAGGCGCTTGGCCATTCTGCATGGGTTCAGAGTATTTTGCGCGATGCTGCTCTTGCCCTGAGTGGTGCGGCTGGTCTTCTGCGCCAAGGGATCAGCATATCGATGCAGCCGGAAGGCCCGAAACCTTATGCAGATACGTTAAAAGAAGATTTGGCTATGGTCGAAGAGCTTCTTTCTGCTGTTGAGGTTATGCCGTGGGAAAGATTGCCTGAAGTGTTTCAGCCGGCAGCTTTTGGCAAGTTGAAGCCTTGCAAAAAGGACCAGACGGACCCGGGGTTGCAAGAACAGGTCAAGGAGCTGCGTGAGGCTGCGAAAAAAGCCGTTACAGACCTGAAAGGGTCGTTGTTTGGAAGAAGTGCTTTTTCTTTCTGGCAGGAGCTGGAGCAGGCGGCACCACTCATGCAAGAGCTTTCCAAGCTGGTCAGTGTATTTGGAGAGCGATATCGACAAGCCAAGCAGGAGCGCGGTCAGGTCGATTTCAGTGACCTGGAGCACTACTGTCTTCACATTTTGCGTCATGAGGATTCTACGCCTGAGCTTTCCATGCCTTCGGATGCAGCAATGGAATACCGGGCACGTTTTGATGAAGTGCTGCTGGATGAATATCAGGATACCAATACGGTGCAGGAAGATATCGTCAGATTGATCTCCAGAGAAAATCCGGGGAACCGCTTTATGGTCGGTGATGTAAAGCAGAGCATTTACCGTTTTCGTCTGGCTGAACCCGGCCTATTTCTGAATAAATACCGTCAATATGCAGCGTATGCGGATGTGGATGCGGTCGGAGAGAACGGCTCATTACGAGCAGGACGACGTATTGATCTTGCGCGGAACTTCCGCAGTCGTGCAGAAGTAGTCCATTCGGTCAATATGTTATTCAAGCAGCTCATGAACGAAGGGGTTGCCGAGATTGCCTATGATGAACGAGCGCAGCTCGCTTATGGGGCTACTTTCCCGGAAGAGACGCTCGGAGATGTGGCATACACACCTGAACTCATGTTGATCGATCGTCAAGGTGGAGGACCTGATCTGACAGAAAGCACGGACGAAAATGGGGATGCTCTGCCTTCTGCTGAACTGGAGAGCGCCGAGCTGGAAACCGCTCAGCTGGAGGCTCGGGCCATGGCTCGCCGTATTCGTGAAATGGTCGGAGATACGGATAAACCAGCCCTTAACGTTTATGATAAAGCCCTCAAATCCATGCGACCTGCGCGTTACGGAGACATTGTTATTTTGCTGCGTTCTGCCCTGATGTGGGCTCCGCTCATGATCGAGGAATTCAGACAGCAGGGTATTCCTGCCGGAGGGGAGCAGAGTAAAGGGTATTTTCAAGCAACGGAAGTGGAAGTGATGTTGTCCCTGCTGCAGATTGTGGATAATCCAAGGCAGGATATTCCGCTTGCTTCCGTGCTTCGTTCGCCGATCGTCGGACTGGATGAAGAGGAATTGGCCCAGATTCGCCTTGGGGACAAGAGACAGTCTTTCTATGATGCTGTTGTATCCGCTACAGGTGCGTTCGCAAGTTCGTCGAACATCTCCAGGCAGCATGGAGAGCACGCTTCGCATCCTGATTCATCCGCAATTCAGCTGCAATGGCCGGAAGTTTGGTCAGAAATGGATCAAGGGCAGCGGGAGACGGCAGTATCCGCCGAGGCAGACGTTATGGAAGGCATACATGAATCTTCTGTACATGCAGATATAGATGAGATTATGGATGCTGGTATAGATGCAAGTATGGGTGGACGTATAAGCGATGATTCGGATAGGGAGAACAGTACCAGCACAGAGCTGCAGCAAAAGTTAATTCGTTTTATGCGTAAGCTGGAGCAGTGGCGGCTTGAAGCCAGACGGGGCAGCTTGAGCGAACTCATTTGGCGAATGTATCGGGAAACGGGTTATCTGGACTGGGTTGGTGGCCTACCTGGAGGTATGCAGCGTCAAAGTAACCTGAAGGCCCTATATGATCGCGCGCGGCAATATGAGGAGGCAACGGCCAACCGTGGATTGTTCCGCTTCCTGACCTACGTGTCCAGACTACGTGAGAACGGTGGAGATCTTGGGACTGTAGCAGGTGGTTCTGGTGAGCAGGACAATGCAGTACGCATCATGACGATTCACCGGAGTAAGGGCTTGGAATTCCCTATTGTTTTTGTTGGGGGCATATCCAAAATGTTCAATCAGCAGGATCTGAATTCGCCGTTTCTGATGCATAAGGAGCTGGGATTTGGCCCGAGGTTTGTAGATCGTGAGAATCGGGTTGCCTATCCAACCTTGGCAAATCTGGCGATTCGTCGTCGTGCCCAGTTTGAGCTGCTTGCCGAAGAGATGCGGGTGCTCTATGTGGCTTTGACCCGTCCGAAAGAGAAAATGATTTTGGTCGGTACCGTGAAAGACGTTGCTAAAAAGGCAGTCGCCTGGTCTCAGATTAAGGACAGTCCGGAACGGGTGTTGCCTGACTACCTGCTTGCAGCAGGGCGTAGCTATCTGGACTGGATCGGTCCGTCCCTGATGAGACATCCAGATGCAGCTTTGCTGCGTGGACTTGCAGGTGGCACTGATTCATTTGCTGCCTGCCTTGTGGATGATGAATCACGCTGGGGCATTTCCGTCATTTCAGCTGATCAAGTATCGCGAGAAATAGTTGTGGATCAGACGCTTGGTGAGGATGAAGGCATGACAGAAGTGCGGAAAGAGCGTATTGCTGCCCTAAAAGCAGTTCAGCCTGTGGAGCTGTTTCCCAGCCCAACAGAAATAGAGATGACCGAGGATGGACAAGATGCAGCCCTACGAGACATCGGGGATGAAGATGTATCTTCAGCAGCAGGTGCGCAAAAGGGAGTACAGCTAATTCGCGAGGTTGATAAACGACTGTCGTGGACATATCCCCATCAAGCAGCAACGCAAGTGGCTGCCAGCACATCGGTCACCGAGCTGAAAACATTGCTTGCGATGCAGGACCATCCGTCCGTTCAGATGATGGATGAAATGGAAGAACAAGTGGAGGCTTTCACGGTTTCTGAGAACCGTGGGCTGAAGGATGGAAGCTCAACCTTTAAATTGCATCTGCGTCGTCCCAAATTTATGGAGGAGAAACAACTGACCGGAGCCGAACGGGGAACCGTATATCATACGTTGATGCAGCATCTTCCTGTAAATGGCTCACTCGTTGATTCGCAAATCGTTGAGCAGACACTTTTGCGGTTAGTCGAGCTTCAGATTCTGCTCCCCCATCAGGCAGAGGTGATTGATTCTGAACAACTGGCTGGCTTCTTCTATACAGCACCTGGCACAGAATTGTTGCGTGCGGAGTGGGTGAAACGGGAGATTCCGTTTATTTATGGACTTCCGGCACATCAGTCTCCTGCCGAATGGCTTCATGAACTGTCACCGAATGCCGGCATGCAAACGCTGGAGGAAGACGGTAAGATGCAGGCATCATTAGAAAATGAAACGGTGCTGGTACAGGGGATTATCGACTGCCTGTATGAGGTGGATGGCGAACTTGTTTTACTCGATTACAAGACAGATCAGGTGTTGGAGCATCGTGGCGGATTGGGAAAACTGACGGAAAACTATCGTTTCCAGCTGGAGTTGTATGGCCGGGCCATTGAAGATATCCTGGGTCGGAAAGTCGACCGGAAGTGGCTGTACTTTTTTGATGGTGGACATGCTGTGAAGCTATAAAGTGAAATTTTCAAACGGCCGGATGAAATTTGTATCATTGGATATTGCATGAGAGAGGAGTTGAACGGACGATGCGTATTTTGCATACAGGAGACTGGCATCTGGGAAAAACGCTGGAGGGACGGAGCCGGCTGCGAGAGCAGGAGGATTTTGTGGATGAGCTTGTTAGACTCGCGGATGAGCAGCAAGCCGATGCCATATTGATGGCTGGAGACGTGTACGATTCCGTTAATCCACCTGCATCGGCGGAACAGCTGTTTTACGAGGCAGCGGCGCGTCTGACGGAACAGGGAAGACCACTTGTGGTCATTGCCGGAAATCATGATCAGCCGGAGCGAGTGGCTTCGGTGACCCCGCTTGTGAACAGACAGGGAATTACACTTGTAGGTATGCCTACTTCAGATGCAGTAACCATCCATGCAAAGAGAACTGGAGAGACTGCACAGATTGCTGCACTGCCATATCCCTCGGAAGCACGATTGAACGAACTGCTGACAACGGATGGGGACGAGAATGTGCTTCGTCAGGCATACAGTCGCCGGGTTGGCATGTTAATGCAGCGTCTGGCTGCTTCTTTTCGTCCGGAGACGGTGAATTTGGCGATGAGCCATATTTATGTTCTGGGTGGAGTTGAAAGTGATTCGGAACGTCCGATTCAGGTAGGGGGCGCCTATACGGTTGACCCTTCCGCACTATCGACAGGTGCACAATATACAGCTCTGGGTCATCTCCATCGTGCGCAGGCCGTTAAAGGGGAAGGTGTGATCCGATATAGTGGTTCTCCGCTGGCCTACAGTTTCTCCGAAGCGGGGCAGAGCAAGTCCGTCACGATGGTTGATCTGGCACCAGGTGGGGCTGCAAATGTGGAGGAATTACTGTTGACCTCGGGCCGCCCACTTGTGCGCTGGAAGGCGCGTGGCGGTCTGGCTGAGGTCTATCGGTGGCTGGATGAAGGGCGCGATCCTCAAGCTTTTATCGATATGGAAGTATGGCTGGATGATGCCATGTCTCTGAAGGAGATCCAGCAGCTGCGGAAGTCTCATGAAGGGATCATACATATTCGTCCGGTCTATCCCGAGATGGCGGCAGCGGGGCTTCTGGAGCAACGTTCCGAGCTTCCGGTGCATGAGCTTTTTCGCAAATTTTATCAGCGTCAGACGGGTGGAGCATTACCTGAAGACAGTCTGGTACAGCTGTTCCTTGAACTTGTCGATGAGGACGAGCCGGGTGTGCGTGAGGAGGTCGAAGGAAATTGAAGCCTATTCTATTAAAAGTTGCGGGTCTGCAAAGCTATCGAGAGACACAGGAGATTGACTTCACCGTATTGACTGAAACGGGTTTATTCGGCATTTTTGGTCCTACAGGCAGCGGCAAATCTTCCTTGCTCGACGCGATTACGCTCGCGATGTACGGAAAAGTGGAACGTGCGGTTAACGGTACCCAAGGGATTATGAATCACGCGGAGGATTCATTGTCTGTTGCCTTTACATTTGAACTCGTATCAGCAGAAGGCACAAGAAGATTTCGGGTGGAACGACGCTTCAAACGAAACAATGAGATTTCGGTAAGCAACACAATTAGCAAATTCATCGAAACTGTCAACGGAGAGGAACAGGTGCTGGCTGACAAGCTGGCAGACGTGAATCGCTGTGTTGAAGACGTCATCGGGTTGAAAATGGATGATTTTACGCGGGCTGTTGTGCTTCCGCAAGGGAAATTCGCAGAGTTTCTGTCACTGAAAGGCAGTGAACGGCGCCAGATGCTGCAACGATTGTTCCATCTGGAGAAGTATGGAGATCAGCTTGCCATCAAGCTCAGCCGGCGGGTGAAGGACAATGATATGGTTCATCAAGCCCTGGCCGCGGAGCAGCAAGGGCTCGGTAATGCCAGCAAAGAGACGTTGGCAGAAACGGTGCTTCTTCTTCAAGCTGCTGTGAAGCAGTCCGAGCTGTCGCGTAAAGAGCTTGATGAAGCGACGAAGGAAGCCGAACAGCTCGGCAAAATCCGTGAGTTAAGCCAAGAACGACAGGTACGCACGGAGGAACATGAAAAGCTGAAAGCACGTGCACCACAGATCGAAGCAGGTGAACAACGGCTGAAGCAGGCAGGGGCTGCAGATGCGATACTCCCTTCATTGCAGACGATGCGTGATGCAGCAGCGCAGCAGAAGTTGCGTCAGGATGCAGCCGAGATGGTTCACCAGCAGGCGGTGGAACATGAACAGCTGTCTGTGCTGGAAGGCGAGAAGGCCGAAACGGCTCGTGTGCAGATGGCCGAGGAAGAACCCAAGTTGCTGCTTCGATTGGAACAGCTGGAACAGGCCAAGGCGTTGCAGCGGGAACGAGACGGGCTCCGAGAGGATAGTACCCGTCTTAAGCAACTTCTGGACAAAGGACAGGCGGAACAGAACGTCATTGGACAACAGCTGGAGAAGGAAAAAGAACTTCAGCAGCGTGGCCGCAAACGACGGGAAGAATTACAGGAAAGCCTCAAGCCGAATGAAGTGAAGTCCGAAGAACGCAGACAGCTGCAGGCTGCACTGGAATTGAGGCATCGTCTGGATACGGCAGCGGAGCAATTGCGCCAGAACAAGGCTGAGATGGAAGCCAATAAACAGTCGGCAGAACAGGGGGCGGACAGGCTTAAGCTGGCTGCCCAGGAAGAGGGCCGTCTGAGTGAACAGCGTCAGCAGCTGATTGAACAGGCGGCAACGGGTCTTGAGGCCTTGCTTGCCTGTGAGCAGGACATTGGCCGCGAACAGAGCCTGCTGGCCAGGGCGGAGGAGCAGCTGCGCGGAACGATGCGCGAGCAGGAGCTGCACCGGCTCTCCTCCGCCTTGCGCGCCGAGCTGCGCGACGGCGAGCCATGCCCGGTGTGCGGCTCCGCACACCACCCGCTCCCGGCTGCGCCGCCGGGAGAAGGTCCGCCCGCAGGCGATGCGGACCTGGAACTGCTGCGCAGCCTGCACGCGGAGCTACAGGAGCTGCGCTTTGGGCTGCGCCAGCAGCTGCACGAACGTCGCAGCCTGCTGACGCAGCTTGGCGCTGCGGCCGGCGAAGCCCCGGCCGCAGCCGAGGCAGCGCCTGCGGCTGCGGAGCCGGAGCCCGTCGGGTCGCCCGTACACGGGCGCTCCCCGGCGGACTGGGTGGAGCGTGCCGCCGCACTGCGCGAAGCCGCGCGGGCGCTGGCTGCTGCCGCAGCGCCGCTGCAAGCGGAAGCCGCCGCGTTGCAGCAGGCGGCTGTGGGCGCGCAGCAGCGCCGCATGGAAGCGGCTGCTGCGCAGGAGGCCGGCCAAGCCGGGCTCGCCCAGGCGGAGCGCCGATTGGCCGAGAGTGAGGCCGCCGCAGCCGCCTTGCACGGCCGCTGGGCCGCGGAACTGCCAGGCATCGCTCAAGAGGAGGCTATGGCCCTCCACCAGGCGATGCAGGAGCGCGACGCGCGCGCAGAAGACATCAAGGAACGTTTGAATAAGAGCGTGACGTTTCTTGAAGAGAAAGAACAGCTGGTACAGTCTCTCCAGCAGAGGCTGGTCGAATTGGACAAACAGCTGATTCAGTGGCAGACGGAATGGCAAGGCAACAGCAAACAGCTTGCTGAGAAGGAAGAGCGTCTGCGTCAATGGGTTGGCGAGCAACGGGTCGAGGACTTGATTGCTGCGGCCCAGACTCGACTGGATGAACTGCGAAGAGTGGCTGCTGAGTCGGTACAGCGTTTCAAGGAAGCGGATGCGTTGAAGCAGGAATCAGCTAAGAAGGATGTCATGGCTCATCAAGCCGCAGCCTCGGCAGCAGAGCATTTGCAGCAGGCGCAGGAGCGCTGGAAACAATTACTGGATCAATCGCCATTTGACTCCGAGACTGCCGTTGTGGAAGCAGCCCTTCCTTCCCAGGAAGCGGAGCAGCTGGCCGCGGAAATTCAGCAGCATCGTGATCGAGATCGTGAACTTGTTTCTCAACTACGTGAGCTGGAACAGAAACTGGGCGGAGCCGTTGTATCTGAGGAACAATGGTTGGCATGCACAGAGCGACTGCAGGTGTCTCGTGAAGAGGATGAAGCGGCTCTTAGAGCCAAGGCCCGTGCAGAACGGGATCTGGAAGATGTGCAGCAGCGTCACGTTCGATGGACTGAGTTGGAGAACAAACGCGTGGAAGTAAGCCGGCAAGGTGAAATGCTTAGCAAACTGCAAGCAGCTTTCAGAGGTAACGCATTTGTCGAGTATATTGCAGAAGAACAGCTGATGCAGGTTAGTCAGGCTGCTTCACAGCGCCTGCGCTTCCTGACCAAACAACGCTATTCACTTGAGGTGGATTCGGGCGGTGGCTTTGTCATCTGTGACGATGCAAACGGCGGGGTTAAACGTCCGGTGTCCACCTTGTCCGGTGGAGAGACGTTCCTGACTTCGTTATCACTGGCCCTGGCTCTGTCTGCCCAGATTCAGCTGCGCGGTCAGTACCCGCTGCAATTCTTCTTTCTGGATGAAGGCTTTGGCACATTGGACCCTGAATTGCTGGATACTGTCATTACATCGTTAGAAAAACTGCATGATGACCGTCTTGCCGTCGGTATTATCAGCCACGTTCCGGAGCTGCGGGCACGCTTGCCACGCAAACTTGTGGTTATTCCCGCGGGTGAAGCCGGAGCTGGCTCTCGTGTGGTTCTGGAAACGTTATAAGAAACGGAACACATTACGGTTTTAAATGAGTCCCAATTGTGAATCCCTCAGGAACCAACCTTAGAAGGTTGATCATGGGGGGAACTCTTAACTGACTAAGTTGGGTTGAATCTCATTTCTATACTCGCTGAGTCAGTTGAGTGAGATAGCTCACAGATACAGGTTCATCCTGTTGTTATACTACAGTTAAGCCGACAAACTTTATGTTAAGTACCCCGGCGGACGTTTGATCAGGAATACTCCTGGTTAGACGTCCGCGACAGCAGAACTCCGTATGGAAACTGCACGGGGTGCTTCTTTTTTATTTCACAGGCACAGCTTCTATACTGATTTCACTCTTTGGACCCCAATCCTGAAACTCTTGTCATTCACAGTGTCATTTCGCCCAGATCTGAATACCATGAAAGGGTGATGAAGAGAAGAGCATATCCGGAGGCGATGAAACGTGGAAAAGGTAGAAGCGAAGAAACTGTGTAAGGAACACATGCATCGCTATGTGTGTGTACAAATGCACGACGGTGCCCATTATGATGGCATTATGGAAAACGTGGATGATGACATGATTTATTTGGCTGTTCCCGTGGGAAATGAAGCCATGGTTAATCAAGCGAACTGGGGACCCAATATGATGCCAGTTACTTATCCCACTCATTCGCGGGGATTCTTCCCGGGCTTCGGCTATCCATACCCCTATTATGGTTACGGTCGCAGACGGTTTAACCGACTGGTATTACCTTTGATTGGACTGACTGCATTATCCTTATTGCCTTATTATTAATAGAAAAAAATGAATCATCATGCTTGTAGCAAATATAACCGTTCACATCTTTGGTGTACGCTCTCAGCAGTCCACTAAGATGTGAATGGTTTTTTTGTCCATCATCCCGGTTTGAATGACATAACTGAAGAGGTTCGATTGGAATTTACTTTTCAGTTCCGGTATGATAGAAGGGTATACATAATTTTTAATCCAAAGGAGGGTATGAACAATGGATTGCTTATTTTGCAAAATTGTAGAGGGCAGCATCCCCTCCAATAAGGTACTGGAGAATGACCATGTCATCGTCTTTCATGACATCCAGCCCGCTGCACCGACCCATGTACTCGTTATTCCCAAGAAACATATTGCTTCCATGAATGAAGTAACCGCAGAAGATTTGCCGTTGATCGGTGAGATTCATTTGGCTGCGCAAGAAGCGGCCAAGCGTCTCGGTGTGGAAGAAACAGGTTACCGACTGATTAATAACTGTGGCAAAGATGGAGAACAAACCGTTCATCATCTGCACTATCATTTGCTTGGTGGGACTCGACTCGGCGTATTGACAAGTTTGTCTGACTCCCACAAATAAACGAGCAAGTTTACTCAGTTTACTCTGATTCAGGACTTATCCATATATGCTTAAAAGGCATGAATATGGAGCTGAAGTTCACATAAAATAAATGATCATTACGTTAAGGTTGACACCTTTATTACCTTTCGCCTATAATGAAAGGTGATGAACCGTGTTATTGCTCTTGGACGGTCTGGTCGGAGGGAGGGAAAACTGGTGTCTGAAACTAAAGTTCGCAAAAACGAGACTATTGATGCTGCACTTCGTCGCTTTAAACGTTCCATCGCAAAAGATGGCGTATTGGCTGAGGTGAAGAAACGTAAGCATTATGAGAAGCCAAGCGTAAAGCGCAAGAAAAAGTCCGAGGCTGCTCGTAAGAGAAAGTTTTAGGAGGATTTTAACTACATGAATCTTAGCGAACGATTGAACGAAGATATGAAGCAAGCGATGAAGAGCAAGGACAAGTTCAAGCTCTCCAACATTCGGTTGATTCGTTCGACGATCAAGAATCTTGAAATAGATTTGAAAAGAGATTTGGATGATAACGAAGTGCTTGATATTCTGAGTCGTGAAATCAAACAGCGCAAAGATGCCCTCCAAGAATTTGACAAAGCGGGCCGTGATGACCTCGCGGCAAATGCAAAAGCGGAAATTGAATTACTCAGTCAGTACCTTCCCGCACAGCTTACCGAAGAAGAAATTAAAGTTATTGTACAGCAGACCATCCAGGAAACCGGTGCTTCTTCGAAAGCCGAGATGGGGAAAGTCATGTCTGCCCTTATGCCGAAAGTCAAAGGCAAAGCGGATGGCAAACTGGTAAATCAAGCAGTTCAACAATTTCTGCAATAAAGCAAATCAATGAACACCTCCTGACTTGTCAGGGGGTGTTTTTTCCGTTTACACCATTGGATACGGTACTCAGTTTGAGAAGAAACCTGAAGTAGGCTGGGAAGTCATTCATCTGTTAAGGGAAATTCACAAATATTGCTTTTAAATGGATAATATATATGATTATGGATTTGTAATGTTGCAATTGCTGCCGATTTCAAATATAATTCTAAGATTTTGAAACGAAATGTTGCATTGTACGTAATAAATACCATAAGCTGGACAGTATAACATTAATGGAAAAGGGGGGACTATTTGTGAAGGGAAAGCGCCGGAAGAAGCTTACGGGGTCATTAATGCTCATGATGCTACTGACGCTGCTGCTTCCTGTCTGGATTGGATCACCGTCAGCACATGCAGCTGAGAAAAGTGGCGCCGTATATATCATTCCGGTGGATAAACCAATCGAGCAGGGACTTGGCAAGTTTATGGAACGCGGGTTCAAGGAAGCAGAAGAGATGAACGCTGGCCTGATCGTTCTGGATATCAATACGCCGGGAGGGCGTGTCGACACGGCTGAAGAACTGGGTACCTTAATTAAGGAAAGTCCAATTGAAACCGTTGCATTTGTCCGTGGAGATGCTGCCTCAGCCGGAAGTTTTCTGGCTCTGAATGCAGATAAGATCGTAATGTCGCCAGGCAGTATGATCGGTGCGGCAGCGATGGTGGACAGCACGGGTAAACATGTCGATGATCCAAAGCTGGTTGCATTCTGGAAGAGCAAGATGCAGGGAGCGGCAGAGAGAAGTGGCCGTGACGGCAAAATTGCAGCTGGAATGACGGATGTTAACATGGTCGTGAAGATGCCTGAGATTAACAAAACCAAAGAAAAAGGTGAAATTATTGCTCTCTCGGCCGACGAAGCGCTGAAAGTGGGTTATGCGGACCATATCAGCAATACGCCGGAAGAAGCTGCAGCCTGGCTCGGTTACAGTCAGGATGATGTGTTCACCGTTCAGAGAACAGCCGCCGAGAACATATCCACATTTCTTACCAATCCTGTCGTCATGACGGTATTGCTATTCCTTGGAATAGCTGGTGTAATCATTGAGTTGATTGTACCTGGATTTGGAGTGCCTGGTATTGTTGGTATCGTGTGCTTTGTGCTTTATTTCTCAGGGAATTACATCGCCGGTTTTGCCGGTGCGGAGACATGGGTGTTATTCACTGTCGGACTCATCATGATGATTCTGGAGATGTTTATTCCGAGTATGGGGATTCTTGGCATACTGGGATCAATTGCACTGGTGGCAGGCGTTGTACGGGCAGCTTATGATACAAGCGATGCTTTCATATCGTTGGGTATTGCTTTTGGGGCTGCGCTTGTAGTCATTGCGATTGTCGTTATTCTGTTTAAGGATCGAGGCATATGGAATCGATTCATCCTAAGCGACAGATTGTCAGCTGACCGGGGATATTCTTCCGCTACAGAACGTAAAGAGCTGATCGGGCTGCAGGGAATCAGCCTGACACCACTTCGTCCTGCCGGAACAGCGATGTTTAATGGGGAACGAATTGATGTCGTATCGGATGGGGATTTCATTCCGGTGAATACACCGATTGTCGTAATTAAAGCGGAAGGTACACGTATTGTCGTTCAACAATCGTTACCGGTTTAATCCGCTCAGTTGCCAAGCTGCTCAGGCTTAGGCAACCGTACATAACCACTATGCTGAAGGTGCCTGCGAAGTGGTGTAATCTTTAATTTAGTAGCAGATTTATGAATGTATGTTCATATAATTTTTGCCAAAATCAAAATCAAAACGAAAATGGAGGAATTTATACTATGGAACCAACCATGATTACGGTTTTGCTCATTGCGGTTGTTGCAATTATCGTATTGAGCGTATTCTTCAGCTTTTTCCCAGTAATGCTCTGGATCTCGGCAATTGCATCCGGTGTACGTGTGAGTATTATTACGCTCGTAGCGATGAGACTCAGACGTGTAACACCTAGCCGGATCGTAAATCCAATGATCAAAGCAACTAAAGCAGGTCTGCAATTATCAATGAACCAACTTGAGAGTCACTTCCTTGCTGGTGGTAACGTGGACCGTGTTGTAAATGCCCTGATTGCTGCTCAACGTGCAAATATTCCACTCGAATTCGAACGTGCTGCTGCGATTGACCTTGCAGGTCGTGATGTATTGCAAGCTGTACAAATGAGTGTTAACCCACGTGTAATCGAAACGCCTGTAGTTTCTGCTGTAGCCAAAGATGGTATTGAAGTCAACGTACGAGCAAGAATTACAGTTCGTGCCAATATTGATCGACTTGTTGGTGGTGCGGGTGAAGAAACGATTATTGCCCGGGTTGGTGAAGGTATTGTAAGTACGAATGGTTCAGCGGACTCCCACAAAGAAGTTTTGGAAAACCCGGATCTGATCTCTCGTACTGTCTTATCCAAAGGTCTGGATTCCGGGACTGCTTTTGAGATTCTGTCCATTGATATTGCGGACGTAGATGTAGGTAAGAACATTGGTGCGTTTCTACAAACTGAGCAGGCAGAAGCTGACAAGCGGATCGCTCAGGCCAAAGCGGAAGAGCGTCGTGCAATGGCCGTAGCTCAAGAGCAAGAGATGAAAGCACGCGTTGTAGAAATGAGAGCGCGTGTTGTTGAGTCAGAATCCGCAGTACCGCTTGCGATGGCAGAGGCTCTACGCAGTGGTAAAATCGGTATTATGGATTACATGAACCTCAAAAATATTGAAGCTGACACTCAAATGCGTAACACACTGGGAAAACCTGCTGAGGGCTCGAATTCTAACGATCAGGGTGATTCCAAAAACGGAAGATAGGCGGTGAGTATATATGGGCCTATTCGAATGGATTTTTAATAATCTGTATATCGTGGCTGTCATCGGTTTTGCGCTCTTTTCTTTTCTTGGAAAAGCAGCTAAATCATCTGATCCAAACAAAAAGCGTCAGAACAATGGAATGCCGACCTTTGGAGGCAGTGGTGACTCCGATCAGTCCGACCGTTCACCAGCGCAGACCTCTCCAAAGAAAACTGCCAGCACTGAAGCTGCTGGTGAAACTCGTTATGATGAACCTTACGAGAACCAGTACGATGAACCGTATGAGAACCAGTATGATGAAGGTCGTTATGATCAGCCGTATTCAGGACCACAAGCTTCCTCACGTCCTTCAGATGAAGTAGGTAGCCGAAACTTTAGTGGTGAGATGGAACGTTCGCTTGACCAACAAAAGAAAGAATTCGAAAAGCAACAACGTCTGATTCAAGAAAGGCTAAATCGCTTTTCTTCTTCAAACAAACCTGTTGTGGCTGATTCCAGTTGGGATCAAGTGGAATCAAGTGAATCGGGAAATTCCCAGCTTCGTCCGGAAGACATTCGTACGGGTGTTTTATGGGCAGAAGTATTGGGTGCTCCCCGATCCAAGCAGCCTTTCGGTTCAAGAGGGAAACTGTAACAATCTAAGTGATGTAGAAGGAATAGAGCCGTTTCTGGTGAGCAATATGCCGGAGACGGCTTTTTTTTGCGTTCATCATCTTTTTTCTCACATTTCACATCTTATACGGTCCGTAGTTTTCATAATTTCATGAATCTGCGCATAAGTTGAACTGTAGAGGAAGGGGGAAGACCTTCGAATGACCCGGATCAGCCGCAAGCTGCGCAGATGGACCAGTGAAGTTCTGGATCTGCCGCAGGACGTGCTTTACGATATGCCACGGTTAACCCTGATCGGCACAAAGCAATTGTATATAGAGAATCATCGTGGTGTCATTCATTTTACACCGGATCGCATCGTTCTGGCTCTCTCCCAAGGCCAGCTGGAGATCAAAGGGACTGAACTGATGATTCGCAATATTTTGCCGGATGAAGTGGCTGTTGAAGGAACAATTCTGGATATTCATATGAATGGAGCGGAGGGGAACGGATGAAGCAGCCCAGTCTGTACAAACTGCGCGGAGCAGTCCGAATCACGGTCACTGGGGGGGATATTGAAGCATTGATCAACACGGTGGCAGAGCAGGGACTGGAAGTATGGGACCTGCGTGCCCATGACGGGCGCAAGGCAGAAATGTATATTCTGCTACCGCATTTTTTTAGGCTGCGTCCTTTGCTGAAACGGACAGGCTGCCGTGTAAAGGTGACACACCGGAGTGGATTTCCTTTTTTTGCAGCCCGTTTATTGAGAAGGAAGTTCTTTCTGGGCGGCATGCTGTTTTTTATAGCAGCTCTGTTTGCGTTGTCATCGATGGTTTGGAATATAGAAGTTAAAGGCAATGTGACGATTCCCACGGATGAAGTGCTCGCGGCAGCAAAGAAAGAAGGCATTTACCCCTTCCAGTGGGCATTTCGACTGCAAAGCCAGGACAAGCTCTCCAGACAGCTCGCACTCGCTCTGCCGGATGTAACCTGGATTGGGGTGAGCAAAGAAGGGACAACCATCACCATCCAGGTTGTGGAGTCAGCACAGCCCAAGCGTGAACCGCTGCTGAACCCGAGACATCTGGTCAGTAAAACAGACGCTGTAATCACTCAAATATACGCGGAGCAGGGACGCCCTGTCGTGCAGAAGGACATGCGTGTCAAGAAGGGACAGGTACTGATATCCGGTATTTTGGGAGATGAAGAGAATACAAAAACCATTGTTGCCAAAGGGGAAGTACGTGGACTGGTGTGGCGTGAGTATCAGGTCGAAGTCCCCCTTGTGCAAAAACATAATACGATGACCGGGGAGAGCAAGGAACGTTTTTACATTGTACTGGGGAAATGGGCGATTCAGCTCTGGGGATACGGGAATACGCCTTTCACCTCATTTGATACCGAAAGTGATCATAAACCGCTGACCTGGAGATCCTTCACACTTCCCATGGGATGGCTGACAGAGAAAGATTTGGAAACACAGGAAAAAGAGCAGAAAAACACGATTGAATGGGCTAGAACGAAAGGATTGGAAGGAGCGAGAAACGATATTATTGCCAAAAATGGCAAAGGAACGAAAATTTTAAGTGAAAAAATTTTGCATGAGAAGAAAGAGAATGGTAAAGTTTATATGAAAGTATTGTTTGAAGTAGAAGAAAGCATTGCGGAAGAACTTCCGTTAGTCCATAGTCAAGGAGAATGAGGCTATTTGTCAGAGCAAACACGCAGCATACGAATCTCCCTCCAAAGTGCGGGAGAGGGTCAATCTCTTTTTGGACCCCAAGATATTTTTCTGAAACTGATTGAATCCGAGATTCCCGCCCAGATCGCATCCCGTGAAGCGGAGATTGTGATTCATGGCAACATTCAAAATGTGGAATCACTTGAACAATTATTTGATGTGTTGTTGCAATTGGTACGTAACGGATATGTGTTAACCGAAAGGGACGTTAAGTATGCCATTGAGCTTGCAAAGGAACTGCGTGCAGACCAGCTTCTGGATCTGTTCAAAGGCGAGATTACAACGACCTACCGTGGTAAACCGATCCGGGTTAAGACGATTGGACAGAAACACTATGTAACTACAATTAAAAAACGTGATGTTGTATTTGGTATCGGTCCTGCCGGTACAGGTAAAACGTATCTTGCAGTTGTGCTAGCTGTGGCAGCACTCAAGGAAGGAAGCGTCAAACGGATCGTGCTCACAAGGCCTGCTGTTGAAGCGGGAGAAAGTCTTGGCTTCTTGCCTGGTGATCTTCAGGAAAAGGTTGACCCTTATCTCCGGCCCCTGTATGACGCCTTGTATGACGTTATGGGACAAGAGCAGACGGCCAAGGCACTGGAGCGCGGATTGATCGAAATTGCACCTCTAGCCTATATGCGGGGACGTACGCTGGATGATTCGTTTATTATCCTGGATGAAGCCCAGAATACGACACCGGAACAGATGAAAATGTTTCTGACCCGTCTTGGTTTTGGTTCCAAAATGGTCATTACCGGTGACGTGACACAAATTGATTTACCGCGCGGCAAAAAGTCGGGGCTTGTGGAAGCAAATACAATATTGGGGCAAGTGGAAGAGATTGGATTTGTCTATTTTGCCGAGCAAGACGTTGTACGGCACTCCCTCGTCCAGAAAATTATCGTCGCCTATAATCACGCCGCAGAAAATCAAGAATAGAAAGGGATTGTCTCGATGACCTCGAAGGAACTGTCAAAAGGCAAATCTTTTCAAAATAGAGCTACAGGATGGAAGTATAGCGTGTGGGCACGCTATCTTCTGTTTTTGTTTCTGGTGATCCTTTTCTACGTGAGTCTTGCTTCCAAACTGCTCCCTGAGCGGTATGATATTCAGGAAGGCACACGGAGTGAAGTGAATATTGCTGCGCCCATGCAGATTCCGAATACGAAGGCTACACTAAAAGCGCAAGAAGAAGCCGCTGAACGTGTGCAGCCGATGTTTCAAATTGTACAGATGCGGAACGAAAATCTGATGACCACGCTGCTCGATCGTATTGATCGGCTGAATCAGGATGATCAGATTTCCAGTCAGGACAAGATCGACATCTATCGTGATGAAATACCGCAGCGCCAGAAAGACTTTGTGTCCAATTTTATCAACAACAACCGGAAAGCGGGTACATACTCCGAAACTCTTTTGGAAGAGATCAGAAATGTGGTACAGGAGCAAAGCTACCGTATCCCGGAAGAAACATATATCAAAATTTCACGTCTGACTTCGGATGATATTCAGGAGATGAAGTCCGTTGCGCGGGATATCGTCTCCAGATTAATGACCGACCAGATTAGCGAGGCTACAACAGCTCGTGCCAAAGTGGCCGAGATGGTGAGTGTGAGCTCCCTTAGCAAACGTACACAGCGTGAGGTTGTACAGGAGCTTGCACGTCTTGTAGTAACGTCGAACCGCTTCTACGATGAAGAGGGTACAAAAGAAGCCAAAGTGCAGGCGCGTGAGAATACTCAAACGGTCTTTATCAAGCAAGGTGATACGCTCGTTGCCAAGGGTGAGATGATTACCCCGGAGATGTACACTCTTTTGGGCGAGAACGATTTGCTGAAAAACGAAGTAAACTATTGGCCTCAGCTTGGATTGCTTATGCTGTCCTGTCTGTTGTCGGCAGCGATTCTCATGTATATTCAGCAATTCAGCGGAACGCATTTCAAATATAACAATGCTCAGCTGCTGATGCTTGTTCTCATATTTATTATTACCATTGTGGTTATGCACGTCACAGCGATACTCCAGACCAGTGAGAAGTCATATGTAGGCTTTCTTGCCCCTGTTGCCGTAGGCGCAATGTTAATTGCATTACTGCTGGATACATCACTTGCCTTTGTCTGTTCGATTATTATCGGGATGCTGTCGAGCATTATTTTAAATACACATCAGGGTCAGATTTTTGACTTTGAACTTGGTTTCTTCGCGGTGTTGGTATCGTTTGTTGCGATCTTTGCCACCCATCGGGCAAGTCAGCGGTCTACGATCCTGAAAGGCGCCATTATGGTGTGTCTGTTCGGATCAATCGCGGTCTTCACGCTGGCTCTGATTGACTCAAGTGACTGGAACCGGACGACAACGCTGTATGGCATTGGATTTGCGTTTGCTGGAGGCGTACTGACCGCCATATTAGTCATTGGGCTGATGCCGTTTTTCGAAACCTCGTTTGGCATCTTGTCTGCCCTGAAACTGGTGGAATTGTCTAATCCCAATCATCCGCTATTGCGCAAACTGCTAACAGAGACACCCGGCACATATCACCACAGTGTGATGGTCGGAAACCTGTCAGAGGCGGCAGCGGAGGCAATTGGTGCAAACGGCTTGTTATGTCGGGTCGGCTCGTATTACCATGATATTGGCAAAACCAAAAGACCCATTTATTTTATTGAAAATCAAAATAATATGGAAAATCCGCATGATTCGATTGATCCCAAGCTGAGCAAGTCCATTATCGTTGCTCACGCACGGGATGGTGTGGAGATGCAGAAGGACTATAAGCTGCCAAGGCCTATTCGAGACATTGCCGAGCAGCATCATGGTACAACCTTCCTGCATTACTTCTATCACAAAGCGCTGCGTCAGGCCGAGGAAGCAGGGGTGGAACCTGATTTCACTGAAGATGATTTCCGTTATCCGGGTCCCAAGGCCCAGTCCAAGGAGTCGGCAATTGTTGGTATTGCTGACAGCGTGGAAGCTGCAGTTCGTTCCTTGCGTAAGCCTACCGTGGAACAAGTGGAATCCATGATCGAAAAAATAATTAAAGGTCGCTTGGACGATCATCAGTTTAATGACTGTGATCTGACGATGCGCGAACTGGACATCGTTGCCAAGACCCTTAAGGAAACCGTCATGGGTATATTCCACTCCAGGATTGAATATCCGGAGGAAATGAAGAAACCGAAGCCAACATCGCCTGAGGCGGGTTGATTCGCTAATATGAGAAGACAGGAGTATGAAAGAATGAGTCTTAACCTAGCATGGAATAATGAACAACAGGACAAAGAAATTACTGAACCGATAATTGAAATGCTGGAGCAACTGCTGAACCTTGCCGGAGAAGCAGAAGGTGTTGCGGACGGGGAAGTGGCTCTGACTTTTGTAGATGATGAACAGATCCATGAGCTGAACCGTGACTATCGCGGTATTGATCGTCCAACGGATGTATTGTCTTTTGCAATGAATGAGACTGTGGATGAGGAACTGGATATTATCTACGAACTGGACGAGGATGAAGAAATGGAAGAAATGCCGGATGTTCTGGGGGATATTATTATTTCGGTTCCACGGACCATCCTGCAGAGTGAAGAATATGGGCATTCATTTGAACGTGAGCTCGGCTTCCTGTTTGTTCATGGATTCTTGCACCTGCTTGGATATGATCATCAGGATGAGGCCAGTGAAGCCGAAATGATGGGCAAACAGGAAGCGGTACTCGCTCAAGCCGGGTTGACACGATAATGAAAAGGCGCTCCTGGGGGATGGTATTCCGCAATGCTGCGGAAGGAATCGTATACGGGCTGCGGACTCAAAGGAATGTAAGAGTTCATACAGGAGTCGCCATTTTGATGTGTGCAGCCGGATTTTTTTTCGGGATTTCAAGAACAGACTGGATGTTTGTACTGACAGCCGTATTTCTGGTTCTTGTGACGGAGCTGATGAATACAGCAGTGGAAGCTGCTGTAGATCTGGCGCATCCGCATATACATCCGCTGGCAAAAGCGGCGAAGGACACCGCGGCCGGTGCAGTTTTGCTGGCTGCGGTGTTCGCCGTCATCATCGGGTGTATCGTTTTCATCAAGCCAGTGATGAGCTGGCTAGGATTGCTTTGATTGGATTTTAATATTACACACTAATTGTAAAGTTGGACTCATTTTTTAAGTTAAACTTCTGGTTTGCACAATAACGGAGAGGTCAGAAATAACCTGTAGAAGCGAAGCGTTCGCCTTTATCACCGGATTTTCACTTTGGAAAAGAGAATCAATAAAATCCGGGGATAACAGCGATCGTAAGGTTGTTCTGGCAGCGAAGAGGCCAGTGCAAATTTTTTTAAGTTGAACTTAACTCATCGAGTGCAACTTTATATACACCCCAAAGGGAGAGATTGATTATGGATAATGGTTTGCTGATGCAAGAAGCGATTAAGGCACGTACAAAAGCGTATACCCCTTATTCTCATTTTGGAGTAGGCGCAGCTTTGCTTGACAGCGAGGGACATGTGCATCATGGTTGTAATATTGAGAATGCTGCTTATACGCCAGGCAACTGTGCTGAGCGTACAGCTATGTTCAGTGCAATTGCAGGAGGCAAGCAACCACGCAGCTTTAAGGCTATTGCGATTGTAGGAGATACGGACGGTCCAATTGCTCCGTGCGGTGTATGTCGTCAGGTGATGTACGAACTGTGTGATCCGGATATGAAGGTCATTCTGGGTAACATGAAGGGTGATCTGCAGGAGACTACAGTTGCCGAACTATTGCCATGGGCCTTTGGGCCATCTGATCTGAACTCTGCTAAAAAGTAAAAACCAATACATTCCAGGCCTAGGCGCCTGAGGAGGAACATATGAAAAAACAAGCATACAAATCCGGCTTTGTAGCCATTATCGGTCGTCCCAATGTAGGTAAATCCACGCTGATGAACCAAGTCATTGGACAGAAAATTGCCATTATGTCAGACAAGCCGCAAACGACGCGTAATAAGATCCATGGTGTATACACATCGGAACAACAACAAATCGTTTTCCTGGATACCCCAGGGATTCACAAACGTCAATCCAAGCTGGGCGATTACATGAACCAGACTGCTTTGAACACACTCGGAGAAGTCGAAGCTGCTCTGTTCCTGATTGATGCTTCGGAAGGCATGGGCGGTGGTGACCGTTATATTGCAGAACAATTGAAAAATGTGCGAACACCTGTCATTCTGGTCATGAACAAAATTGATAAAATTGAGCCGGAAGCACTGCTTCCACTGATTGAGGCATATCGGAAGCTGCACAATTTTGCCGAAATCGTTCCGGTATCTGCCATGCTTGGCAGCAATGTAAGCACCTTGCTGGAGCAGCTCGGTAAATATTTGCCGGAAGGCCCTCAGTACTATCCTGATGATCAGGTTACGGACCATCCAGAGCAGTTTGTTTGCGCCGAGTTGATTCGGGAGAAAATTCTCCAGATGACGCGTGAAGAAGTGCCACACTCCATTGCAGTAACAATTGAGGATATGAAAGTACAGGATAACGGGGTAGTTTATATTTCAGCCGTTATTTTTGTGGAGCGTGATTCGCAAAAAGGAATCATTATCGGGAAACAGGGTGCCTTGCTTAAAGAAGTGGGGAAACGTGCTCGCCAGGATATTCAAAATCTGCTCGGTTCCAAAATCTTTATGGACCTGTGGGTTAAAGTGAAGAAGGACTGGAGAAACCAGGAGCGTGTGCTGCGAGATCTTGGCTTTGGTCGCGAATAATAAATTCAGTATCCAGTAATTGCAACACATAGTTTACCTTGCAAGACTCCATCCTATCTGGTAGAAGCAAATGTCATTTTCGAAGAGAGGATGAAATTCCGATGCGAGATTTTTCGTGGAAGGTTTTTGCGATGACGGGGGATGTGGAGTCCTATCTGTTGTATACCGAGGCATGCAGCTCGTTGGGACAGGAGTCGGAACCTGCAAGGGAAGTGATTGAAGATGAAGAAGCCGAAGGTTAATTGGCTGATTCGGGAATGGTTAGGTGACGAGGCATGCTATACAGGGTGGAAGGGATTGTCATCCGCAGCATGGACTACGGCGAGGGGAACAAAATTATTACGCTTTGCACCGAAAGCGGCGGGAAAGTAGGGGTACTCGTCCGCGGTGCCAAAAAGCCCAAAAGCCGACATGCTGCACTGGTGCAGCCATTTACGTACGGTCAATATGTTTATTTTCGCAACACCGGACTGGGAACGCTAAACGCAGGAGAAATCATTGAATCATATCATGAGCTGCGTGAAGATTTGGTTAAGGCTTCCTATGCATCTTATGCTTGTGAACTGCTGGATCGCGTATTGCAGGATGAAGAGACAGGAACGTTCTGGTTTAAACAACTGAAAGCCTGTCTCCAGGCGTTGAAGGAAGAGAAAGATCCGGTTGTCATTACCAGCCTGTATGAAATGAAAATACTGCAGGCAGCCGGGTATGGTCCTCAGCTGGATGATTGCATTTCTTGTGGTCAAGAGCGACCGGATGAGCAATTATTTGTTAGTCCAAGGCTTGGTGGAGTCCTGTGTCGTGCCTGCAAGCACTTTGATCCTCCGGCAATGTCTGTGAGTCCGAAAGCGTTGAAGTTGTTACGTCTGTTTGCACAGCTGGATCTGCAACGACTCGGTAATATATCGGTAAGTGAAGGCACGCGGGATGAAATCAAAAAGATTATGCGGGCCTTTATGGATCATCAGCTTGGCTTGAATCTGAAATCCCGTTCTTTTCTTGATCAAATGGAAAAGTACGGGATTTGAGTCGTCTTGTTATGAAATAAGTAATATATCTTGACTTCGTACTTATTTTTATATATTATGAACTATAATTTCTCTTTTGGAGACATGCATTGAACGAGAAAGTAGGAGACTTGATTTATTACATTCAAGAAGAGGTCGGTTGACCTAATCTTGTGTGAGCGAGCCGGGGATGGTGGGAGCCGGGTTGAATCGGTCTGTGAAACGGCACTCGGGAGCATGAATGGACACGGAAAAGTGGGCTTGTATGAACAGGATCTCCTGTTTATATCCAAGCCAAGTAGGGTGGAACCGCGGGAATAGCTCTCGTCCCTATGTCTGTATAACAGGCGTAGGACGAGGGCTTTTTATTGTCTGTACCGTTCTAGGCTTGTTTATCACAAACCATCGAAAAGGAGCATGATTATGAATTTTCAGCAGATGATTCTCACGCTGCAACAATTCTGGGCCGAGCACAACTGTATTATTGTTCAGCCATATGATACGGAAAAAGGGGCAGGTACGATGAACCCGATGACCTTTTTGCGTTCGCTTGGACCCGAGCCTTGGAAAGTAGCTTATGTTGAGCCGTCCCGCCGTCCTTCGGATGGTCGTTATGGAGAAAATCCAAACCGTCTCTATCAGCATCATCAATTCCAGGTTATTATCAAGCCTTCTCCGGACAATATTCAGGAAATTTACCTGGAAAGTCTGAAACAATTGGGCATTGATCCGCTCAAACACGATATTCGGTTTGTTGAAGACAACTGGGAGAACCCTTCCCTCGGCTGTGCCGGTCTTGGCTGGGAAGTATGGCTGGACGGTATGGAAATCACCCAATTTACGTATTTCCAACAAGTCGGCGGGATTGAGACAAATCCGGTAGCGGTTGAAATTACGTATGGCATGGAGCGTCTTGCTTCATACATTCAGGAAAAAGAAAATGTGTTTGAACTGGAATGGGTAGACGGGATTACATATGGTGATGTGTTCCGTCAGCCTGAATTCGAACACTCCAAATATACGTTTGAAGTATCTGATGTCAAAATGTTGTTTACACTCTTCAACATGCATGAAGAGGAAGCAAACAAAGCCATGGCACAGAATCTGGTTTTCCCGGCATATGACTATGTTTTGAAATGTTCACATACGTTCAACCTTCTGGATGCGCGCGGAGCAATCAGTGTAACGGAGCGTACCGGGTACATCACCCGTGTCCGTAATCTGGCTCGTCAAGTGGCTGCAACATATGTGGAAGAGCGTGAGAAGCTCGGCTTCCCGCTGATCAAGAAAGGGGGAGCTGAGCATGTCTAAGGATCTGTTGTTTGAAATTGGTCTGGAGGAAGTGCCTGCACGCTTCATGCGAGCAGCAATTGAACAGCTGCAGGATCGTGTCGTGAAATGGCTGGATGCCTCCCGTATTGCTTATGGTGAAGTGAATGCCTATGCCACACCGCGCCGACTGGCTGTTTTGATCAAGGATGTTGCCGAGAAGCAGGAAGACGTGGAGGAAGAGGTAAAAGGACCTTCACGTAAAATAGCATTAGACGATAGTGGTAACTGGAGCAAAGCTGCACTCGGATTTGCCCGTAGTCAGGGTGTTGAACCGGACCAGTTCACATTCAAGGAACTAAGCGGCGTGGAATATATCTATGCGACCAAGAGCAGCAAAGGCGTAGAAACATCCTCTGTAATCGGTCAGGGTTTGCTGGCTATCCTGCATGCTATGACGTTCCCGAAATTCATGCGCTGGGCTTCGTATGATTTCAAATTTGTACGTCCGATTCGCTGGATTGTTGCTCTGCTCGGCAGTGATGTGATTGAGTTGGAAGTTGCAGGAGTGAAGTCTGGCAATGTAACACGTGGACATCGTTTTCTCGGAAAAGAGGCGGTCATTACGGACCCCGCTTCGTATGTAGAAGTGCTGCGCTCCGAACATGTCATTGCAGATATTAAAGAACGTGAACAGATGATTGTGTCCCAGATACAGGCACTGGCTGCCGAGAAGAAATGGGATATTGCGATCAAGGAAGATTTGCTGGAAGAGGTTTTGTTCCTGGTGGAGACACCAACGGTGCTGTTCGGAACATTCGAGTCTTCATTTTTGAATATTCCACAAGAGGTATTGATCACTTCGATGCGCGAGCATCAACGTTATTTCCCGGTGCTTGATAATGATGGGCAATTGTTGCCATACTTCGTTACGGTTCGTAACGGCGGCAGCGATTCACTGGATGTCATTGCAAAAGGGAACGAAAAGGTACTTCGTGCGCGTCTGTCAGATGCCAAGTTCTTCTATGAGGAAGACCAGAAGCTGGAGATCAAGGACGCATTATCGAAGCTGGAGAGCATTGTCTTCCAGGAAGAGCTGGGCACAGTTGGAGATAAAGTACGCCGTATTCGCAAAATTGCAGATGGCCTGGCTAGCAAGCTGCAAGTACCAGCTGATGTAGCCGAAGCGGTGAGTCGTTCTGCGGATATTTGCAAATTCGATCTTGTTACACTTATGGTGGGAGAATTCCCTGAACTGCAAGGTGTGATGGGTGAGGATTATGCTCGTAAAGCTGGTGAAAAAGAAGAAGTGGCCAAAGCGGTATTTGAGCATTATCAGCCACGTTTCGCCGGAGATCAATCTCCTGCTTCGCTCGTTGGTGCCATTGTCAGTGCTGCGGATAAAATGGATACGATCGTAGGCTGCTTCTCGATCAATATCATTCCAACTGGATCTCAGGACCCTTATGCGCTGCGTCGTCAGGCAGCAGGTATTGTTCAAATTTTGCTGGATCACAATCTTCCACTGACACTGTCCGACGTGTTCGGCGTTGCACTTCAAGTGCATGCCCAGATGAACTTGTTGAAACGTGCGGATGAAGAGGTACGTAAAGATTTACAGGACTTCTTCGGTCTTCGTGTCAAGAAACTGTTGTCCGAAACGGTTCGTTATGATGTGGTGGATGCAGTAATTTCTTCCGGATTTGATGATATCAGCGCGGTAGTTCCAAAAGGTGAAGCCCTTATGGCAGCTGTTCAAACGGGAGATGCTTTCAAAACTACCGTTGAATCTTTCAACCGTGTCGGTAATCTGGCTGCCAAAGCATCCAATGCTTCGGTACATGCAGAACTCTTCACAGAAGAAGGAGAGCGTCAGTTGCATGAGGCTTGGAGCAAAACCAATGAAGAATATCGTCAGGTATTGTCTCAACATGCAGCAGCTGAAGCACTCGCGATTGCATCGGCTTGGAAGGAAGCTATCACCGTATTCTTTGATTCAGTTATGGTTATGGCTGAAGACGAAGCTGTGCGGGCGAATCGTCTGGCACTGCTTGCAGCGATTGACCGTGATCTGAAAGCTTTTGCTGATTTCTCCAAACTGGTCTGGTAATCGGGTCCGCTTTTGCTCCAGGAGCACAGATCTGAGACAAAGCACAAATTCAGTATTAAAGAAGGATATATGAGGGTATAAATATACGGAACGGATTGTGAGAAATTTATATTTACAGCCGTTCCGTATTTTAGCCTTTGATTTCCATAGACTGGTCAGAAGGATTTTGGCTGGCTGGGGTCGTATATTACAATATGCAGCTATTTTATGAAACCGGGTGGTCTGGGTTTGAGTGAGTTGAATGTACGCCACATTGTTGTGGATGGTGATGCTTGCCCGGTCAAGGCCGAGATCGCTGAAACAGCACGCCAATTCAAAGTTCCTGTACTGATGGTTTCTTCATTTGATCATTTTCTTCAGGGCGGAGAGGGAGTGCGCACCGTTCAGGTAGATCGAAGTGATCAGAGTGCAGACTTGTACATTGCCAATCACATCAAGCCATACGATGTGGTCATTACACAGGATTATGGACTGGCGGCGCTCGCACTTGGCAAACGGTGTTATGTTTTATCATTTCGTGGTCGTGAGTTTAATGATCGTGACATTGATTTCATGCTGGATTCCCGTCATACTGCGGCCAAAGCACGAAAAAGAGGGCATTATGGAAAAGGCCCAAAGCCTTTCACAGAGCAGGATCGGGAAATTTTTCAACATAAACTGACAAAACTTTTGAAAGATTTGCAGGAGAATGTGTAAGTTTATCGAATAATATTTACGTGTTAAGAGATGAAGGTGGATCAAGATGAGTACCGGACAAGGCGGTATACCCGAAAGCATTATTGAATCGGTGTTACAGCAGCATGATATCGTCGATACGGTGAGCCGATTTGTACATCTGACCAAACAGGGGAAATATATGAAAGGCCTCTGTCCTTTTCATTCTGAGAAGACGCCTTCGTTTACAGTTACGCCTGAGAAACAAATTTTCTATTGCTACGGTTGCGGCACGGGTGGAAATGCCATCAAATTCAGGATGGAAATCGAAGGGTTATCCTTTCCCGAGGCTGTCAAGACGATGGCAGAAGAAAGTCACATCTCAATGGGGGACTGGCAAGGGCGTGAATCGGCTCATGTTAATCCAGAGACTGAACGTTTATTGGAAGCCTATGAGCTTACCGCGAAGCTGTATCATTTTTTATTAAAGAATACAGAGCACGGTAAAGTGGCTATGGAATATTTACGCTCACGCGGGTTTAGCGACAAGCTGATTGACCAGTTCCAGATAGGCTATGCGCCGAATCGCTGGGATACCTTGGTACAATTTCTGGAAAAGCGCGAATTTCCGCTTGAAGAGATGGAGAAGGGCGGCTTACTGTCGCCGCGAAACGAAGGTCAGGGATATGTGGACCGTTTCCGAGACAGAGTCATGTTTCCGATTAATGGCCGGAGCGGAAAGCCGATTGCATTTGCAGGTCGCATTTTGGGAGACGGGCAACCGAAGTATCTAAATTCACCGGAAACCCGGTTATTTAACAAAAGCCGTGTTCTCTACAATCTGCATCATGCCAAAAATGCAATTCGCAAACAAAGGCAGGCCATATTGTTCGAAGGGTATGGCGATGTTATCTCCGCTTGGGATCAGGATATCCAAAATGGTGTAGCGGCTATGGGTACTGCGCTTACTGAGAATCAGGCACTGATGCTTAAGGGCATGTGTGATGAAGTCATTGTATGTTATGACGGCGATCGAGCGGGACAGGCTGCAGCTCTCAAAAACTTTCCTATTCTTGAGGAAGCCGGGTTGCAGGTCAAAATTGCTCTAATACCGGATGGACTCGACCCGGATGATTTTATCCGCAAGCATGGTGGCGAGCGGTTCCGAAACCAGATTGTGGACGGCGCCGTAACGACTACAAAATTTAAGCTTATAAACCTAAAAAAAAACCATATACTGCTAGAAGGCGGCGGACAGATCGCTTATTCCAAGGAAGCGGTGAAACTTATTGCTCCTTTGTCTTCTCCTACAGAACGAGAAGTATATCTTCGGGAACTGGCTGCGGAAGTGGACGTATCATTTGAAACACTGAAGCAGGAGTGTAATGAAGAACGGGAGGCCATGAAAAATAACCTCCAGTATGGGGATAATAACCCGAAAAGGTGGAATAATGGTAGGCAACAAAATAGGCAGGTGCCTACACCCAATCTGTTGCCGGCTTACCACGCTGCTGAACGCAAACTGCTCGCCTGGATGCTTCAGGATGAAGAGGCTGCCCAGTACGTGAATGAGCATCTTGGTGAAGCTTTTAACTTGGATGATCATGCAGCTATTGCTGCTTATCTATATGCCTATTATGCGCAAGGCAAACCGTCGGATACAAGCCGTTTTATGTCTTCACTGCATGACGACCGACTGGAAAAGACAGTCAGTTCAATCTCGATGATGGATGGTCCAGGTGAATGGAGTGTTCAAATGCTCGATGATTGCATCAGGGAAGTGCTGAAATATCCGCGTAAGAAAGAGTACGATCTGAAAAAAGAAGAAATGATTGCTGCAGAGCGGGCAGGTGATTCTGTACGCGCGGCACAAATTGCAATTGAAATGATTGCCCTAGAGAGACAGTGAACGTCTGAATGTTGGATGTTTCTAGGGAGGAGGGAGTCGAGTTATGGCGAATGATCAGCATACTGAACTAGAAACAGAATTGACGCTGGATCAGGTTAAGGATCAATTGATTGAATCAGGTAAGAAAAGAGCTTCGTTGAACTACAAAGAAATTATAGAGAAACTCTCCCCGTTTGAGCAAGACGCTGAGCAGATGGATGAGTTTTATGAACAACTGAGCGACCTGGGTATTGATGTAGTGAACGAAAATGATGAGGAGGTAACCCTTCGCCCTAGTGAAGATTCCGAGAACAACACCAGAGAGGGAGACGATGAATTCCACTTTGATGATGATCTGAGCCTTCCACCAGGAATCAAAATCAACGACCCTGTTCGTATGTATCTCAAAGAAATTGGTCGTGTACCTTTGTTGTCTGCGGATGACGAAGTAGAACTGGCTAAACGGATTGAAAACGGGGATGAAGAAGCGAAACGTCGTTTGGCTGAAGCTAACCTTCGTCTCGTGGTCAGTATTGCGAAGCGTTATGTTGGACGTGGAATGCTGTTCCTGGATCTGATTCAGGAAGGTAACATGGGTCTGATCAAAGCGGTTGAGAAGTTCGACCACAAAAAGGGTTATAAATTCAGTACGTATGCAACATGGTGGATTCGCCAAGCGATCACCCGTGCGATTGCGGACCAGGCGCGTACGATTCGTATCCCTGTGCATATGGTGGAGACGATTAATAAGCTGATCCGGGTATCCCGTCAGCTGTTGCAGGAACTTGGGCGTGAACCGACACCAGAAGAAATCGCTGCCGAGATGGATCTGAGTGTGGAAAAAGTTCGTGAGATTACGAAGATTGCTCAGGAACCGGTTTCCCTGGAAACACCGATTGGTGAGGAAGATGATTCCCATCTGGGCGATTTCATCGAGGATCAGGAAGCACTGGCTCCGGCGGATGCTGCTGCTTATGAATTGCTGAAAGAACAGCTCGAAGATGTCCTGGATACATTGACTGAGCGTGAAGAGAACGTACTTCGTCTGCGTTTCGGTCTGGACGATGGACGTACAAGAACACTGGAAGAAGTGGGCAAAGTATTTGGTGTTACGCGTGAGCGTATTCGTCAAATTGAGGCCAAAGCTCTTCGTAAATTGCGTCACCCTAGCCGTAGTAAACGGCTTAAGGATTTCCTCGAATAACATCACTATGGGAGACTTTCCGCAAGACGCTTTAGCGGCGGCGGGGTCTCCTTTATTTTTAAATTGAACATCTAAATTTCTTGGTTTTGGTAATTCATCCTTGAAATGTTTTATTGGATTTCATTTTATCGCTTTTCGTTGTTCAATGCAAATCAATAAATTAAATGAATGGTGTAGGTGCTTCATGAAACTTTCGAATCGATTACAGCGAATACATGATCAAATTCCCGAAGGCAGCCGCTTGGCTGACATTGGCTCGGACCACGCTTTGCTTCCGGTAGCTGCAGTACGCAGCGGAAAAGCAGCAAGTGCAGTAGCCGGTGAAGTGAACCCTGGCCCTTATGAAGCTGCACGCAAGCAAGTTAGCGATGCAGGTCTGAAGGAACGTATTATAGTACGGCGTGGGGATGGATTGGATGTCATCTCTGCAGGAGAAGTGGATGTTGTGACCATTGCCGGGATGGGAGGGGCACTGATTGCCTCCATTCTGGATCGTGGTCTCTCCAAACTTGATGAGGTCAAGCTTCTTATTTTGCAGCCTAATGTGGGTGAAGATATTCTCAGACGTTGGTTGCTCGAGCATCACTGGGTGGTGGTTGCAGAACAACTGCTTGAGGAAGATGGCAAAGTGTACGAAATCATTACAGCAATGCCGCAAGAACTCAGTCCGATCGCCAATGAGGAAGTGTATCGCGCACGTCCCCTTGAAGGCGGGGTAGAATTGACATCAGATCTGCTGCTTCGCATGGGGCCTTATTTAACAGACCGTCCAACGGATGTGTTTTTTGCCAAATGGGAGAGCGAAATTATCAAGCTGCAAAGCGTTGTTCAGTCCATTTCCAAATCCGATCAGGAGTCTTCCCGGGAGAAGGCGGCAGAGGTAGAGCAGCTAATTGTGAACTTGAAGGAGGTACTCTCATGTTTGCGAAAGGTCAAACGGTAATTCAAATGATGGAGCAGCTTGCTCCCAAAGATCTGGCCGTGCCGGACGATCGAATTGGTCTTCAGCTTGGCAGTTTGCAAAAGGAAATTACACACGTGCTTATCGCGCTTGATGTTACGAACGAAGTTGTTGACGAGGCGATTCGCATTGGGGCCAATTTAATTATTGCGCACCATGCTATCATTTTCCGTCCGGTCAAATCGTTGAGCACCGACACTCCCATGGGGAAATTGTATGAAAAGCTGATCAAGCATGATATTGCGGTATACATTAGTCACACCAATCTGGATGTGGCTGAGGGCGGCATGAATGACTGGATGGCCGAGGCTATTGGAATAGAGAGCAAGGAGTCACTTGAGGATGTACATACAGATCATTTGTACAAACTGGCTGTATTTGTACCCCGTACTCATCATGAGCAGGTGCTCCAGGCCATTCTCGAAGCTGGGGCTGGCAGTATTGGTCAGTACAATAAATGCAGCTTCAATACGGAAGGCACAGGCACTTTTGTCCCGGGAGAGGGGACACAGCCTTTCATCGGTACAGAGGGACAGATGGAGCGTGTAGAAGAAATACGGATTGAGACCATCGTACCGCAGAGTTTGCGCAGCAAGGTTGTTCAAGCGATGCTTAAGGCTCATCCGTATGAGGAAGTGGCCTATGACCTGTATGCAATGGATTTAAAAGGCCGTACGCTGGGTCTGGGGCGCTTGGGACCACTCAAACAACCAAAGACACTCGGTGAACTGGTGGAGGTCGTGAAGGCCCAACTGGATGTGCCATACGTTCGGGTAGTAGGCGATCTTACTCAGCAAATCAAAAAAGCAGCAGTGCTTGGCGGCTCAGGTAGCCGTTATACCCTTCCTGCACGATTCAAAGGTGCTGATGTGATCGTGACTGGAGACATTGATTACCATACGGCTCACGATGCGTTGATGGCGGGTATGTGTATCATCGACGTCGGGCATAATGCCGAGAAAATCATGAAACCCAAAACGGCGGACTGGTTGCGTTCACGTTTGGAAGACAAACGTTATGAGACGAAAGTAACTGCATCAGAGGTAAACACGGAAGTATTCCAGTTTATCTAAAAGCACCCGGGTTCATTTCTTCCAGTAAGATTAAGCTTGTTTGTAAACTCAAATGCCTGTATACTATGTAATGTTGTTCGGAAAGCTTGACAGACAATCGCTGGTGGCCTTCGTTGCCACGAGAGGAAAGTCCGGGCTCCACAGGGCAGGATGCTGGATAACGTCCAGTCAGCGCGAGTTGAAGGATAGTGCCACAGAAATGGACCGCCGATGGCCGGATTTTCCGGCACAGGCAAGGATGGAACCGAGGTGTAAGAGACCCCGAGGAACGCTGGTGACTTCGTTCCTGGTAAACCCCATCTGGAGCAAGACCTAATGGGACACAGTCGACTCTTCGGAGAAGACAGCCTTAGCCCGAGGTGTGTCTAGGTTGGTCGCTTGAGCTGTGCAGCAATGTATGGCCTAGATAGATGATTGTCGCTTGTGGTGGGAGGGTAGTTCCCGTCTGAACCACGAAGAGCACAGAACCCGGCTTACGGTAAGCTTTCCTAACTACAACACAACAGTAACAAGTATAGTCCACTATCAGTCAAGGGCAAACAGAACGATTGTACCTGATGTGCCTGACTGATCAGAAGGACGCCATTACATTTCAAAAGACTTCTTCCTGCTCTTGCAGGTCATATAAATAAGGCGTCAGACTTCGAGCTTTCTCGGGTCTGACGCCTTATTTTTGTTGTTAGTTTGTGTGGAATGAAAAATGGTTCCTAATGATACAGTGGATGACAGTTTGTTACAGTGTAACTACACTGTCCGACTGTAATGATGCATGCCAGCGTTGAATGGCGCGATCCATACGCTCTACAGCCTCAGGAAGCAGATCTGGATCGGTATGGGTGAAGTTAATCCGCATACGGTTGAGCTCCGGTGTACCTGCATAGAAGGAATCTCCAGGTACGATGCACACTTTCTCTTGAATTCCATAAGTGAACAGATTGCTGGCCAGCATGCCCTCAGGCAGTTGCAGCCATAGGAACATACCGCCTTGTGGTGAATTCCAGGAAATACCTTCCCACGCTTTTGCTGCCATTAGAGTGGTCATTTTTTTCATCCGTTGTTCATAATCCTGTGAGATATTGCGAATATGCTCGTCCAGATCGAAAGACTCCAGTAGCGCATGAAGTGCTCTCTGGTCAATGCTGCTGGAATGCAAATCTGCACCCTGCTTGGCGCGGGCGGCTATTTTGATAACATCCGGAGCAGCCAGTATCCAGCCAGTGCGGAGGCCTGGAGCTACTGTTTTGGAGAATGTGCTGGTGTAGATGACATTGGACGGTCCCTCGTAGGATGCTGCATCCAGCTGCGCCAGCGCAGGGGCATCCAGTTGTTCCGGTTTAAAACGGATTTCACCATAGGGGTCGTCTTCCAGGATCAATACCCCATATTTCCGGCACAGGTCCACGGCTTGTTGCCGTCTCGCGCGAGACCATACTTTGCCCGACGGGTTAGAGAACGTAGGATTGATGTAGACGAGCTTGGGACGATACAATTGCAGCTGTTCTTCCAGTGATTCAGGCAACATTCCGTCATCATCACAAGCAACACCGTGCGCTTCAGCCTGATAGGAATGAATGACTTGAAGCGCAGCCAGATAGGTTGGTGATTCGACTAGTACGCTGTCGCCTGGATCAAGCAAAATTCGGCATACCAGGTCAATGGATTGCTGGGATCCGGTAGTCAGAAGCATATGGTCAGGTGAAGCCGGAATGCCCTTGGATTCAAGACGTTCAGCAATTTTGGCACGTAATGGTCGGAAACCTTCCGTCTCTGCATACTGAAGAGCCGCTGAACCGCCCATGAATACTTTTTCGTATGCGTCACGGATAGCTTCAAGCGGGAACGATGTTTGAGCAGGTAAACCTCCGGCAAGCGAAATCATTCCAGGTGCCTGTGCAGCCTGTAACATGTCGCGAACGACAGAGGACGGGGTGTTTTGTGCCATTTTGGACCAAGGGATATTCATATTATTCTCATCTCCTGTTATTCACTGTTATACTGATATTATAAACTATAATAGACGGAATGCAGTATAACAGTAAAATGCTGATCATAACAGTTGGGAGGTGCATGTGTGCATATTGAATTAAAGCGGGGAAGCAGCACTAAATTGTATGTTCAGATTGCACTCACCCTTGCGGACCGAATAAGGTCTGGATTAATCGAGCCTGGTACCCGTTTGCCATCGGTTCGTAAAATGACCACAGATCTGGGCGTCAGTCTGGTCACCGTGTCCAAAGCCTATGCAGAGCTTGAAGCCATACAGCTGATTACCTGTTCCCAAGGGAAGGGGTGTTATGTACGGGGGACGCAGGAGTTGGAGAAAACAGAAGATATGGAGAGGACTCACCGGACTCAAGCAAAGAATGAATCCAGCACGCCATGGAACTGGCAGATGGCTCTTGTGGATTATTTGCCCCGAGCTCAGCTCTGGAGACATTTTGATGCATCTCCTCAAGTTAGATATGAGCTGCATATGTCGGCCATTCAGCCTGAATTGTTGCCAACGCGAGAGATTATCGACAGTGCCTACCGACTGTCCTCGGATCATCCGGAGCGAATGGCTGCCTACGGGTCCTTTCAGGGGGATCGGGAACTGCGTCAGACGTTCTCCGGGCATTTTGCGGAAAGAGGTCTGCGGGTAATGCCCGAACGGATGCTAATAACGAGCGGTACCCAGCAGGGAATCGATCTTGTGGCGCGTACGTTTGTTGGTCCTGGTGACGTCGTTTACATGGAAGCACCAAGTTATACCGGAGCGATTGATGTGTTTACAAGCAGAGGAGCAAAGATCATTACGGTGCCGATGGATGACGATGGTATGCGTATTGATCTGTTAACCCGGTTATGTGATACATACCCGCCTAAATTAATATATACCATTCCTACGTTTCACAATCCTACAGGCATTACGATGAGCGCCAAACGGCGTGCACAACTGCTGAATCTTGCTCAGAGTTATCATTGTCTCATTCTGGAGGATGATCCGTTCGCTGATTTGTATTTCCGTGATCCGCCCCCTGCTTCCATTAAATCCATGGATGGGACGGGCCATGTGATATATATCAAGAGTTTCAGCAAAGTGCTGTCTCCCGGCTGTCGAGTGGCGTGTGCGGTTGCAGACGGAAGTGTACTCACCCGGCTTGTTGCTGCCAAATCCACTGCGGATCTCGGGAGCCCGCTGCTCACGCAGAAAGCATTGCAATCTTTTATTCAACATCAATACAGTGCGTATACAGCTCGTCTGAGGGATGAGTTATATTCCCGTCTGTGTGCCGCAGCGGATGTGCTGGAGGAACATAGTCCTCCGGGGATGTACTGGACTTTACCTGATGGGGGATTAAACCTGTGGCTGCAATTGCCGGATGGTTTGGATATGCGTGAGCTGCACCGCCAGTCACTTGCTGCTGGTGTTTCCTTTTTGCCGGGTTCTGCCTGTTATGTGGGGGAAACGGATACGGCGAGTCTGCGGATCTGCTTCACAGTTACGAATAAGGAACGGTTATGTGAAGGGCTACGGGTGTTATGCAGGGTTATTGAGAACATTACACCGCAGCAGGGTGGGACAACGGCTGACAGGCTCCCGCTTATTTAATTTTCTCGAACACGGACATACATCCAATCCACATTGGACCCTGTGCAATACGTTATAGTATCACTTGAAAGGGAGTTGGTTTGAAATGAACCATTTCTGTCCACCGCTTTGTCCGATTGTATGTGACCCGATCCAGGTTGTTGAAGATTACTACATCCCACAAATCGTACCCGTAATTCACCCGATCGAAGTCATCAAAAAACATCACTGTGTGCCAATTCATCATCACATGTATCCTGTCGTGGTCAAAGAAGAAGAACCTTGTTTTGTTTCAAGCCATAACGGTAAGAAAAAATCCGTGAAAAAATCAGGCAAATCCCGTACAACTACTCGCAAGCGCTAGTCGCAGCGGGTGCCCCGGGGGAATAGGTAAACATACCAAAGAGCAGCATACGCCCCGGGGCGCAGCTGCTTTTGTTTTTTATATTCAGTGTTCGGCTACTGTTTGATGTACTTTTTCATCGCATTATCCATTTGTTGTCTTACATGCTGCGGCCAGAATTGAAGTGGGGCGCTGCTGCCAGAGGCCGCCTCCAATGCTTTAAACACATCGATTTGACCATAACCGAAATACTTGTCATGACCTGGGTCACCAAGATCTATGACACTTTGACGCATAAGATCCATAACTTCCGTGTTGGTCAGATCGGGATTGAGCGAGCGAATCAAGCCTGCAAGTGCCGCTACATGGGGGCTAGCCATGGACGTTCCGGACAAGGCTGCATATTGGTTGTTCGGATACGTACTTGCGATGCTGGACCCTGGAGCCGTTACATCCACGTAATCCCCGTAGTTGGAATAGGAAGCTTTGCTCATGTCCGGATCCGTAGCGGATACCGCAAATACTTCCGGATAGGCGGCAGGATATCCTGGACGCTCCGTATTGTCGTTACCGGTCGCTGCAATTAATACGATATCGCGATCAAAAGCGTATTTGATGGCATCATGAAGAAATTGGGCATCAGCGTAATTCCCCAAACTCATATTAATGACCTTGGCTCCATGATCAGCGGCCCAAATGATGCCTTCGGCAACGGCATAGGTTGTGCCTGAACCCGAATTGTCCAGCACTTTAACAGGAAGTACCTTGTTATACCAGCTCATCCCTGCTACACCTTCGTTGTTATTCACAACAGCGCCGATGATGCCTGCTACATGTGTACCATGACCCACATCATCAAGCGGTTTGCTTGCTGGATCAACAACGTTATAACCATCCAGCAGCTTGCCCTTCAAATCGGGATGAGTCAGATCGACGCCGGTGTCTACCACGGCAACGATAACATCCTTGTTGCCTTTCGTAATATTCCAGCCGCGGTTAGTCTCAATGGCGGGCAGGTTCCACTGGTAGTCGGAGAACAAGAGATCATTGGGCACAGTTACATCTTGTTCAGGTAAGGTCTCATTGGTTAAATACATGTAGTGGGGTTCCATATACAGCGGATTCCATTTACGTTCAAAATAAGCATGCAATTGCTCATAATTCATATGTTCTGACCGAAAAACATACGTATATCCAAGCTTACGTGCCGATTGAGTGCGCAGATCGGATTTAATGATGCGCATATCCCGCTCCCCTGGCTCCTGACGGAAACGGATGACGATTTCATTTTCGTAAAAATGACTGGCATTGGCGTTATCATGCCCTGTCTTTACGGTGATTTCGTTAAGGGTGTCGGGGTGTACAGATTCGATTTTGAACTTGCCTTCCCGCGGATAAGGGATCATACGCAAATTTTTGCGCTGGTGCTGCTCGACAGCATTCAGGACATTTTGGCTAAACAAAGCGATGACGGCTCTTTTTCCATCTTTGGAAGGCTGCCCCATGACAAAAAACTTTTCTTTCCCCAGAGGAAAGGATGAAGATTCGAAGCTTTGACGTTTACTCACGGCTTTTTTGGCCAAGGCGAGAGAATGTTCCAGCTTCTGCTGTTCCACTTTGCTTCCTTTTGCTGCTGTTTTGTCAAAGTGCCGACTGTGTGATCCATTGGTATTCATTATATCAATAGACCGGATATGATCATGTGTTTGTTGTAGTTCATGAACGTATTTGCTTATTTGCACATCATTCATTTTGGAGGTTTTCTCAAGCATGATGCTAAGGTGCTGTTTGGCATCCGCGCGGGTTAGCAGATCGGTTGACTTTACATCCTGGACTTTGAGACGTTGTTTGCTTGCATGCTCCTCGTGTGGAGAATCGGGCATGGCACTTGGAGTAGGAACAGGACGATTGGTCGTTGGAAGCAAAAGTGTCAAGGCAAGTGCGCCTGCACCCGCGGCAATGGCCCAATTAACCCATTTCGGTCTGGACATAAGGGATGGAACCTCCTCGTTTGTTTTGACAATCATCTTACAGTGCTCTAATTTCATCGTTGTCACTGGATATATGTATCGTTAGGAAAAGCGGTTATTTTTATGCAGGTGAAGATCAGGGGAGCTGTGGGTAATGGGCATGTTCAGGGGTAGGAAGGGAAAGCCTGATTAAGGGATACCGCTCGTCATCTTTTTATGGTAGGATAGTAGCTGAGAATTCAAGGTCAGGGGAGAACCTCCCGTTGGCCGATCTATATGTAAGGACTTATTTAAGGGGGAGCTACCTTTATGTCAGCAGCCAATGTACAGAAAACATGTGAGTCAACTAGGGAAAAGTTAAAACCGGCTATCGATCGGATCGAACAATTTTTGAATGAAAATGCCTTGCCTGAACTGGATCAGAATCAGACGGAGGAGTCATCAGCGTTCTACAAAGGATTTCTTTCGGATCTCCGTCATTTGCTCGTTTTTTCTGAAGTTTCTTACGAAAAACTTGGCGTTGTGCTGCGTCGTGCCAATTTTGATGTCGATTTTGCCGAGAAGGCTCTCTATAACACATACCATCAAAGCATAAACAGCTTTTTTTATCCTAAAAATGAATGTTACTCCGAAGATGGAAGATATGCTTACACTGGTCAGGATGCAATCCGTTTCCGTGATAAGCCAATTCGTGCAGTACGGGATGTCATTCTTGAGATATCAAAAACGTACGAAGAATTGCGCGATGACCTGGCATTTTATGAAAGTGACTACCTAACGCAGCGTCGGATGCAAAACCAACGCAATCACGCGTAAATCAATTTTTTAACTTATATTTAAATTGGACAAAACCGCCCTTGTGGCGGTTTTTTTGCGTTTTCTTCAACTGGAATTGCGGAGAAAGGCCCATGTCATCATCTGGTATTTCGTTGGAGAATAGCTCATTTACGGTGCGGAGACAATAGATGTCGAGGTGATAAAAATGAGCCATGAGAAGCCAATAGTCAAATGCAGTGTTGCTAACTGCCACTTTTGGGGAGAAAACAATTTCTGCCAGGCCGATGCCATCATGATTGACATTGACCAACATGCCACCCGCCGCTTACATGAGGAATTTGCCGGAGAGACCTTTGATTCCGATCATCATGATCATGCACGTACATCTTCTGCCACATGCTGCCACACATTTAGACCGAAATGAGCAGTCATTCCCATTTATATGGAGGTGCTTTGCATTGAATAATGACCATAGAGATAATCACCCGTTCCATCGTCCAAAAACAACTTCGTTAGATGAAAAAAAGCGTGAGCGTGTAGATTATCCAAGACGCAGCCACAAGGAAGAGTATGGTGCAGAGGTAGCACCTACAACGGGTTCTATTCGAACAGAACCAACGGAAAGAACAGATCATGCACCTGTGAGGGACGAAGAAGACGGTGTCATGAAATCTACCGGCCGAATCTCCGGTTATATGGGGCTGGCCTTTGGTATTGCTTCCTTGTTCATGTGGTCCATTGTTCTGGGTCCGGCAGCAGCAGTGCTTGGATACTATGCTTATGTCAACGGCCGTAAAACCGCAGGGGCGTGGTCTATTGGACTTGGTGCCGTGGCAACACTCAGCTATTTCTTCATGATTCCATTCGCTCGCTGATACGTAAAAACATGATCTGAACAAGTAATCCTAATGAGCATATAACCGACTGATATGAGTTGCTTGTTGTAGCCTTCTGCTTCCACCTTACTTAAAGGTGATAGCAGAAGGTTTCTTTCGCATTTACGCAATGATGTTGTACAATCGGTTTATTTTTTTGAAAACATTTTGAAAACGATAGAACCTTCCTGTAAAATAATGTAGAATAAAGTCATAATCTACGTTTACATTATACGGGAGTGAATATAACTCATGCAGATTGATCCGCGCGCGTCGCGGCAGTTGCTGGAACTGCAATTGTCCAATAGTCTCAACGAAACAAATGCATCGGATGGAAATTCCGATTCAACGGTGGATTTTGCCAGTATGATGGACGGGCTGCTCGGGACGAATTCAAATTCTTTAAACCATACCGTAGGAGAAGACGTGAACTCTGCTTCGATCTCCAAACGATCCAGTGATGGTCTGTTGTGGCTGCAACTGGGCAGCATGTATAGTCCGGATGCAAGTTCTGTTTCTTCCTCAAACAGTAATGTGGCTTCTTTATCTTCTCTGATAAACACTGGAGTAGTGGATTCGGGTGCATCTGTACCTACGGATTTTGAATCTTTGATTGCTTCAGCGAGCGCCAAATATGGGGTGCCTGAATCTTTGATTAAGGCAGTCATTGATACAGAATCCGGCTTCAATCCAAATGTTGTGTCTTCCGCAGGTGCCAAAGGACTCATGCAGTTAATGGATGGCACGGCAGCAGGGTTGGGGGTAAGTAACGCTTACGATCCCGCTCAAAATATAGATGGTGGAACCAAATACCTTTCTCTCCAGCTCCAGCGTTTTGGTGGCGAGGTGAAGATGGCACTTGCTGCATATAATGCCGGACCGGGACGGGTTTCGAGTCTGGGTGTATCGAATGACGCTGAATTGATGAGTGTACTTAACCGTCTTCCTTCGGAAACACAGGCTTATATCTCCAAAGTGGAGAAAGCGCAGTCGAAATATATGGTGTAAATGGTCTATACCAAAGAAATGGCATACACAACAGTACGTCCAGTAAAAGATCAAACGCGGGAACAGCAGCCCTTAAATGTGCGTAGTTCCTGTTTGGTCTTTTTGTGTTGAGCGGGGATCGTGTTACAATGCTCACTGTAGATTCCACAACGAAGAGACAAGGAGGGGAACCTCATTTGAAATATTTTGATCATGCCGCAACGACGCCTCCTCATCCGGATGTCATTCTTACAATGACTGAGATTATGGAGGCACAATATGGGAACCCATCATCGATTCATGGGTATGGTGAGCGAGCCCATCAACTGTTGCGCCGAGCGCGATCTGTCTGTGCAGCTGCTATTGATGTGAAGCCGGAAGAAATTATATTTACCTCAGGTGCAACCGAGAGCAACAACCTTGCCCTCAAAGGCGCGGCATTACAGTATCAGTCTCGCGGCAAGCATATTATTACAACGGCAACGGAACATGCTTCGGTATATGAAAGTTTTGCACAGTTGCAGCAGTGGGGCTGGGAGGTCACATGGCTTCCCGTGGATTCCGACGGGCTGATTAGCGCCCAGCAGATGATGGATGCCATAAGACCGGACACGGTGCTTGTGAGTCTGATGCATGTGAATAATGAAACAGGAGCGATACATCCAATTGCTGAAATCGGAGCACGTCTGAAAAAGGAAGCACCAAAGGTGCTTTTTCATGTGGATGGCGTGCAGGGCTTTGGCAAAATGGAGGCTAAACCTGCAGCATGGGGGGCGGATCTGTACAGCTTGTCTGCTCACAAGATTCGTGGTCCCAAAGGAGCGGGACTTCTCTATGTACGAAGTGGAGTGCAGCTTACGCCTCTACTGTCAGGAGGTTCCCAGGAGCAGGGACTGAGAGCGGGAACTGAAAACGTACCTTTGCTTGTCGGTATGGCGAAGGCGATGCGTCTCGCAGCAGAACGTCAGGCTGATTTTGCACAGCGTACAACGATTTTGCGAGATCGTATTATGGAGGTCATCGATACGATTCCCGGACTTGTCCTAAATAGTCGTAAAGAGGGAGCACCGCACATAGTTCATTTTTCTTATCCTGGAATGAAGGCAGAAGTGGCGCTTCATACCCTGGAACAACTTGGAGTAACCGTTTCTACACAATCTGCCTGCTCTTCGCGATCAGCAGAACCCAGCAGGGTATTGCTTGCCATGGGCAGGGATAATGCTTGTGCTGCGGGTGGATTGCGTATTAGTCTTGGAGATGAACATACAGAAGAAGATGTGGCTCTGCTCGGGCAGGCTTTACATCAGATGGTGGCGCAGCTGCGCCCGTTGGAAAGGCGGATGTGATTTTAGATGAAATATGATATGCTGCTTCTCCGTTTCGGAGAGTTTATGTTAAAAGGAAAAAACCGTGCCCGGTTCGAAAAAACGATCATTACCCAGGTACGTTCCCTGCTCAAACCGTATCCAGGCGCAAGTCTCCGGAAGGAGTTTGGACGGTTGTATGTCGATTTGGGTGGCGAATCTCATACTGAACTGATTTCTGTGCTGAAACGAGTGTTCGGTGTTATGTCGATCAGTCCGGTTAAAGTGACTCCATCTGAGCTTGATCAGATCGTGGAGACGGCCGTTGCTTTTATGGATGAAAGAGTGAGTGAATTCAAAGAAGGGACTACATTCAAAGTTAATGTGCGGCGTGTATGGAAAGAGTTCCCCAGTTCTTCGCATGAAATGAACCATCTGGTAGGTTCTCCGATTCTTCGGAAATTCCAGCAGTTGAGTGTAGACGTGCGTCAACCTGACATTGAACTGCGCGTGGAAATTCGGGATCAGGGCACATATATCTTCAATGAGGTTATTCCGGCCGTAGGCGGATTCCCCCTGGGTACGAATGGAAAAGCGATGCTCTTACTATCGGGTGGTATAGACAGCCCTGTAGCGGCATGGTCTTCGATGCGTAGAGGCCTGGAAGTGGAATGCGTCCACTTTTACAGTTATCCGTTCACAAGCCAGCGTGCCAAAGAAAAGGTCATTGATTTGGCGCGTGCACTTGCTGATCATGCAGGCACAATTAAACTGCATCTGGTTCCTTTTACGGAAATTCAAACGGCATTTACCCAACTGGGACAAGATAACTTAATCATTACACTGATGCGCCGCTCCATGTTACGTATTGCCACTAAGCTGGCTGAACGTGAGCGTGCGCTTGCACTAATTACCGGAGATAGTCTGGGTCAGGTAGCAAGCCAAACCCTGCCGAGCATGAATGTTATTGGGCGTGCGACGGATCTGCCGTTGCTGCGACCACTTGTCATGATGGATAAACAGGAGATTATAACGCTATCCAAACAGATCGGAACGTACGATATATCGATTCTGCCCTATGAGGATTGTTGTACTCTTTTTGTACCGAAATCTCCAACCACGAACCCAAATCTTCGCATTGTGGACAAAATCGAAGCAACCATGAGTCAGCTGCCAGAATGGGTGGAGCAGGCAGTGGAGCAGACAGAAACAATTACGCTCCATGCAGGCGAAAACTTTATGGTAACCAGTCAGCAGGATGAAGCTAATGAAATGAAAGAAGAGTGGTTCTGAGGACCCGTGTTTTGTTTGAATGACATAATAAGGACTATGTTATCTTCAAAAAGAAAAAGGACTGGCCAATGTATTATCGGTCAGTCCTTTTTATGCTACCTGTGGGAATTGGGAGCAACATTTTATTAAAAGCTTAGGAATAGGAGTGCTGTCGCTCTCCACCTGGTTTTTTGCTGCTTGCACGTTTGCGATATCCGGCGAACACAACACCCGCAGTGACGAGAACGATAAATAAGATTCTCAGTGCAGGATGCTCAGTGAAGAAAGGCACAAGACGATGCTCCTCTGTAATCATGTTAGAAGCCGTATATCCCAGCACGATGGCTCCAAGATAAATGATCCAAGGGAAACGGTTAATTAATTTGATGAACAGCGTACTGCCCCAAACGATAATAGGCACACTGATCAGCAGTCCGAGTATAACAAGTACCAGATGCTGCTGAGCTGCACCAGCAACAGCGATGACGTTATCCAGTCCCATGGCAGCGTCTGCGATCACAATCGTTCGCACAGCTACCCAGAGAGAACTGCCGGCCTTAATATCCGAATGCTCTTCCCCTTGATCTGCCAATAGCTTGTACGCAATCCAGATTAGCAGTAATCCCCCAACAAGAAGTAGCCAAGGCACTTTGAGCAGCCAGAGCACAATCACAGTGGCCACAATGCGAATCAACAGTGCGCCGCCTGTTCCATAAAGAATCGCCCTTTTTTGCACAGAGGGGTGCAAATTTCGAGCTGCGAGACCAATTACGATGGCATTATCGCCAGCCAGAATTAGATCAATAAATACAACGTTCAACAACGCTAGCCAAAAAGCGGGGCTAAACAGCTCCATACGATGTCACTCCTTCTATATTTCCAACCCTAAGAAAGCTTGTTCAACGTTTAAGAATAGCATGGACAACTTTGACATACAAGTTAGAGTGGGGGGATGAGAAGCATGGATACGTTATGGCTATTGACCGAAATATTAATGATCAATCTGGTTCTGAGTGGAGATAATGCGGTTGTTATTGCACTTGCAAGCAAGGATTTGCCAGCAACACAGCGCAAGCAGGCGGTGTGGTGGGGAGCTTTCGGCGCGGTTGTTTTACGTTGTGTGTTAACCTTTGCAGCCGTGCTGCTCCTGGGCATTCCTTTTATTCAGGCGGCAGGTGGTCTGCTGTTGCTCTGGATTGCCGTCAAGCTGCTGCTTCAGAATGAAGATGAAGTACATATTCGTAAGGCGTCCACCACCTGGAAAGCCATCCAAACGATTTTGGTTGCTGACTTTGTTATGAGTCTGGACAACGTTCTCGCAATTGCAGCTCTGGCGGATGGGGACCTGGCGCTCACAGTCATCGGAATTGCCATAAGTATTCCGATTGTGGTGTGGGGCAGCGGATTAATTGTCGGTTTGTTGAAGCGATTTCCGATTCTGGTGTTTGCCGGTTCAGGTATTCTGGCCTTCACAGCGGGTGAAATGGTGATGAATGATCCAAAGCTGGGCCAGTGGCTTGGCGGCATGGCAGCTGAGGCACATACATTCCTGCCTGTAGCTATGGCTTGTCTTGTAGTCGCGGTTGGCGGAGCCCATAAATTTGTTCGTCGAAACGTGTAAATTGATTTTGATAAATGAATGATAGATGAATGATAAATATAGCTGTAGACTGCCCTTTAAGGGCAGTTTTTTGTCGTATATGATGTGCTCTGCAGGAGAGGGCTGACTCAATTAAGTCATAGTCCGGCCATTTTAGGGTAATACAGGATAATGGAGAGGCGAAGTACGACATAAAGTGTAGTTTTTTGCATACACATCGGCTAAACTAGAAGCAGGCTGGAAGCAGTCAGTCATCATGGAATGCTGGGAATGCTTTTCGTTCAGCTTACGGGATACATAGCCAAATGTTATAAGAGGTGATTGTAGATGAAAAATGAAAAAGCAATTGGGATATTTATTTTAGTTGCAGGTATTATCATTTTACTAGGTAAATTTGGTGTGTTTGGCTTCATGGGACGGCACTTCTGGCCTTTGCTTATTTTGTTGCCAGGTATTGCTCTTCATGCATGTTATTATGCAAGGCTTACACCATCCTGGTCACTCGTTCCAGCAGGCACGTTAACCATCTATGGTCTATTGTTCGGGATTACGAATACATGGGGCGGCGGTTTGATGAGCAGCCTTTGGCCAACGTTTTTGCTTGGGATTGCCATTGGTTTGCTGGAATATGCACTGGCCGATCAACGAAGACCTGCACTGGTGCTTCCGGTTGCACTGGGTATGGGTAGCCTTTCAATTATTTTATTCGGATTTACATTGCTTCACACCGGTATTATCTACGTGCTAGCAGTACTTTTGATTGTAGGCGGGGTATGGTTGCTGTTTGGTCGTAGACGCCAAGGGAGAGGATGGTAACATTCCCAGTGGTCTTTCAAGCGAAATATCTTGATTTTTACCTATGATCAACTATAATATAAGGGATATAGACATGCGTCGGGATATCACCGACGCTTATTTTGGGTGAGTAACCTGCGAATTTGCGGGAAGTTTAGTAGATAAGAATTGAAATTGGAAAGGATATGGATACAAACCATGCATTCAAGAGAACACATTCGCAATATTGCGATTATTGCCCACGTCGATCACGGGAAAACAACGCTCGTCGACAAGTTGCTCCAGCAATCCGGTACTTTCCGTGATCACGAAACGGTACAGGAGCGCGCAATGGACTCCAACGATTTGGAGCGTGAACGCGGTATTACGATTCTGGCCAAAAACACAGCTATTACCTATAAAGATTACCTGATCAACATTGTGGATACACCAGGACACGCCGACTTTGGTGGTGAAGTGGAGCGTATCATGAAAATGGTTGACGGCGTATTACTCGTTGTTGATGCTTACGAGGGCTGTATGCCACAAACGAAGTTCGTACTTCGTAAAGCACTGGAGCACAACCTGACACCAATCGTTGTTGTAAACAAAATTGACCGTCCAGCGGCTCGTCCGACTGAGGTTATTGATGAAGTACTGGACCTGTTCATTGAACTGGGTGCCAACGATCAACAACTTGAATTCCCTGTTGTATATGCTTCCGCATTGAACGGAACATCCAGCATGGATAATGATCCTGCGAAACAGGATGACAACATGATGGCGATCTACAATACCATCGTTAGTCATATCCCACACCCTACCGAAAATGTTGAAGAACCACTTCAATTCCTCGTTACTTTGATGGACTACAATGAATACCTTGGCCGTATTGCCATTGGTCGTGTTAACCGCGGTGTGATCCGTCAAGGACAATCGGTAACGGTTATTATGCGTGATGGTAAGAGCAAAACTGCACGTATCGAGAAACTGTTCGGTTTCCAGGGTCTCAAACGTATTGAGACGGAAGAAGCAGGAGCAGGCGACATCGTTGCCATTGCAGGGATCAAGGACATCAACATTGGTGAAACCATCGCTGATCCGAACAATCCAGAAGCACTTCCTGTTTTGAAAATCGATGAGCCTACCCTACAAATGACGTTCCTCGTGAACAACAGTCCATTCGCAGGTCGTGAAGGTAAATGGGTAACTTCCCGTAAACTTCGTGAGCGTTTGTTCAAAGAATTGGAAACAGACGTTTCCCTTCGTGTTGACGAAACGGAAAGCCCGGATGCATTTGTCGTTTCCGGACGTGGTGAGCTTCACTTGGGTATCCTGATTGAGAATATGCGTCGTGAAGGATATGAATTGCAAGTATCGAAACCGGAAGTTATCATTAAAGAAGTTGACGGTAAGAAAATGGAACCGGTTGAGCGCTTGTTGATTGATATCCCTGAAGAAAGCATGGGTTCCGTAATGGAGAGCCTGGGCGCACGTAAAGCAGAGATGGTTAACATGGTCAACACAGGTAGTGGACAAGTTCGTCTGGAGTTCCTGATTCCAGCACGTGGTTTGATCGGATATAGCACAAACTTCCTGACATTGACTCGTGGTTACGGTGTTATGAACCATGCATTTGACAGCTACGCTCCAGTAGTATCCGGTCAAGTGGGTGGACGTCACCAAGGTGTACTGATCTCAACTGAAACTGGTACATCTACGTTCTATGGCATGATGGGCGTTGAGGATCGCGGTACTCTCTTCTTGGAGCCAGGTACTGAAATCTACGAAGGTATGATTGTTGGTGAACATACACGTGACAATGATATCGTTGTTAACATCTGCAAAGAAAAACAACTGACTAACGTTCGTTCTTCAGGTAAAGATGATACGGTTAAAATTAAAACTCCGATTATCTTTTCTCTGGAGCAGGCACTTGAATATCTGAATGAAGATGAATATTGTGAAATTACACCGAAATCTATTCGTCTTCGTAAGAAGATCCTGAACAAATCCGAGCGTGAGCGTGCAGAGAAACAACGTAAAATGGCTACAAAATAACGCCTAACGACAACTAAACTAGAAGATAAAGGTTAATGTTTGAGGATACACGGAAAGTAACGAAAGGTTTGTACAGCAAAAGTAGTGAAGGGATCGGAATCGATTCTGAAGAAGCGAAGCGCTCGCCTTTGTCTCCAAATTTTAACCTTTGAAGATTCGTTCAAGAAAATTTGGAGACAACAGCGATCGAAAGAACGATCCGAAACCGAAACGGTCACCACGCATGTACTTCCCTTGAGTTATCGAAAGGGTATAATCAACAATTAACTTATATCTAGCATGAACACGAAAGGAGCTGGCTGTGCATGCAAGCATGGTTTGCATCAAACCCGATCGTAGCCTACATCGTCATCTTTGTATTGATTACTTACGTATATAACAAGGTGTTTCGGGTACGTCAGAAATTGCCACTTGGTAAGGAAATCGTTCTCTATGTATTGATGGCGATGGGCACATTCATGCTTCTTGTTTTTCAAATCGACAAGCTGCCGATCATTCAATGTTTGTTGGTAGCCGTTGGTTTGATGCTGTTAGTGCGAGTGCGCTATTTCATTGAAGGTCGTCAAAAGAAAAAAGCGGAAGCTGCCGCTCGAAACTCATAAATTCTATAGTATAGACCATCCGTTTTCCCTAGGGAAAGCGGTTGTCTTATATATAGGCCAAAACAGATGTGATAAAGGTGTTGAAGATATGAACTCGAATTCGAACGGACTGCCTCCACGGAGACAGGCACCCACTCAATCCGGCGCTTCTGGATCGAAGAACGGTAAAGGCAAGCAACCAAAGAAGAAGAGACGGATGCGTACCTTTGGCAGACTAATTTTAAGTTTATTGGTTATTGCAATAGTGGTAGGCGGCGGATATGCGTATTGGGTATACAACCAGGTAGCGGATACGGGCATTGACAAGCCAGTACCTCCAGGGATGTCAGCCAAGACCAAACCGATTACGATGTTGTTATTAGGAACAGATAACCGTCCTGAGACAGGTACGTACCTTTCAGATGTGGTTATGGTAGCTTCTCTAAATCCGGAGACCAAGACGGCAACTATTGTGTCTTTACCTCGGGATACGCGTATTCAGTTGGATGGCTACAAAGCAAACAAGTTGAACTCCTACTATCCCAAATTCAAAGCACAAGAAAAAACCTCTGGCAAAAATGCAGAGGATCAGATGAAAGAAATGATGGGCAAATATCTGGATGTGGATATTAATTATACTACAGTCCTGAATTTTCAAGCGTTCCGTGATGCGGTCAATGCTGTAGGTGGCGTGGATGTAACGGTGGATAAAAACATGTGTTACAAAGATACGGCCGATGGCACAGATATTAATCTGGTGGCTGGCGCACAGCATTTGGATGGCAAAGAAGCACTTGATTTTGTTCGTTATCGTAAGTCGAACTGTAAACCAAAAACAGATGAATCCAACGATTTTGACCGAAATAAACGTCAGAATCAAGTGCTGAATTCCATGTTGGATCAGTTGAAATCATTGGGCGGTGTAACGAAAATTGGTAAAGTGATCGGTGCCGTTGATGAGAACATGACAACAGACGTGGAATCAGAACAAATGAAGAACTTCATTTCGACCTATTGGAATATTTCCAAATCGGATGTGCACTACACACCTGTAACCGGAGAATGGAGAAGTCCCTATGTGTATATCAACGAAACCGAATTGGCAAATGCCAAACAGGCGTTGCAGGATACACTCTCAGGTAAAGTAACAGCTTCTCCATCAGCCGAGTAACATGCATTCTTTTAGGATTGGAAGCAGCTTTGGTGGTATGCTATAATAACATCAACAATGAATCAAGAATTGCATAAAGAAGATTAGGGGGCTGGTTGGATGTCCGAAGCCGTCACACAATTGACTGAATCTCTTTTACAGCAATTCAAGAACGAAACATTTGTGCTCTTGAGCACCGTGGACGTTGAAACTGGAGGTCCAACCTCAACAGCAATCTCCTGGGTTTATGCGGAGAATGCTTCTACCCTGCGTGTGGCGATTGACCATCGTTCACGTCTCGTGAACAATATGATCGAAAATCCGGCTATTACCGTCACCATTTTTGGAGAAGAGATGGTGTATGCGGTAAACGGACGTGCTTCCGTACGACAAAATCCGTTACTGGATGTTCCGTTTAATATGTGCTGTTTCGACATCTCCATTGAAGCGGTAAGGAATGCGCTTTTTTATGGAGCCCAACTGTCCTCTGTGCCTCAATATGTCAAAATATATGATCAGCGTGCTGCTGAGAAATTAGATGAGCAGGTTTTTACTGCCATGAAAAAAGCCTAGTGAGAGATCACTGGGCTTTTTGTTGTCTTTTGTCAGACGAATGCAGCTGCTGCATTTGTTGTTTACGCTCTACATGTTCATCCGGATTTTGACGGACTTTGACATCTTTGGGCAGTTGGGGAATGATTCGGCCAACCATGTCAGCAAGTTCTGAGGCAAAACCGGATATCGGATGACCTTGACGAATATGCTCACCAATTTCCTTGATTCGTTCAGAAACATCGGCATCTGCGGTAACAATGGAATCCACACCTTCCGGATCTTTGCGGAGGGCTTCGGCAACAGAGTACTTAATGGTACCCACTCGTGCTCGTTCCAGTTCACCGTCAACATCAATGCCAACTACGGCTGTATTGCCAAGAATGACACAGTTGGCGTCTTTAACACCTTCCACTTGCTTGGCAAGTGTCTTGAGGTGGGTGACCCTTTTTTCATTTGGCATCCGATCAGCCGTGGTGTTGTTCTTGACGTTTTTCTCATGAACCTCACCTGTATTCTCGGTCAGATGATCCACAGCAGAAGGGTGCAACCGATCTTCCTGAGTATTGAGCATGTGAGATCCTTTACGTTGATCTTGCTGAGTTGTAACATTTCCTCCGTAGCCTTTGGCATGCTGACCTTGTTGCTGCGAGGCATTACGCGTAGAACTGTTGCAGCCTGTAAGTATAAAGATCAGAAGCAGCGTGCAAACCCAATATTTCATAAATGTTCATCCTTTCCTGGAGTTTTTCAGAATGGTTGACAATTATTTTGTCCTAGTCGAATACATTTATGTATGGGAGCATGATTGTCCATGCCGCTGCTGAAAGATCACACGATCAAAGATGAACTTGGGAAAGGAAAAAAGGACTGCCCATGTATGGTAACAAAATGATTTAATCTGGCATTCCCGAGTTTACGTTCTAGTCCATGCCTTTAACGACGCCGCTTTGGAGGGGATTGAATGAAAAAGATTTTTGTATTGGATACGAACGTGCTTCTGCATGACCCCAATGCCATATTTGCCTTTGAAGAACATGAGGTAATCATTCCCGCGGTTGTACTGGAGGAAATCGACTCCAAAAAGAGAAATGCTGATGAGATTGGCCGCAATGCCCGCAATGTATCGAGACTTCTTGATGGATTACGTGAATTGGGACATTTGCACAGTGGGGTGCCTTTGGCTAATGGAGGCAATCTGAAAGTGGAACTGAATCACCGCAGTTTTGTGAAAGTACAGGAAATGTTTGGAGAAGTGTCCAATGATAATCGAATTTTGGCCGTCGCCCTGAATTATCAGATTGAGGAAAATGAGAAAGAGGTTGTTGAACGACAAGTGGTTCTGGTCAGCAAGGATGTGCTTGTTCGTATCAAAGCGGATGTACTCGGCCTATTCACACAGGATTACTTATCTGATCGGACGGCAGGTCTCAGTGAATTATATCCAGGATATACTGCACTGAAGGTTCATCCTTCGGTCATTGATGAGTTTTACACATATCGCTTTCTACCAATCAAACCGTTACAGTTGTCTTATTCGCTTTACCCGAATGAATTTGTAATTCTCAAGGATGAGATGGGAACCAATAAATCAGCTTTGCTCAAAGTAAATACAGAGGGAACGAAGCTGGAGCCACTTTTCCTGAGTAATGATAATGTATGGGGCATCAGTGCACGTAACGCGCAACAGCGTATGGCTCTGGAACTGCTTCTGAATGATGACATTCCACTTGTCACGATTACAGGGAAGGCGGGAACGGGGAAAACCTTGTTGGCGCTTGCTGCGGGATTGCTTAAAGTGGAGGATGACCATAAGTATAAAAAATTATTGATCGCTCGCCCGGTTGTTCCAATGGGGAAAGATATCGGTTATCTACCCGGAGAAAAAGAAGAAAAACTGAGACCGTGGATGCAGCCGATTTATGATAACTTGGAATTTTTGTTTGATACCAAAAAAGCAGGCGACATTGATAAAATTTTGATGGGTCTTGGCAGCATTCAGGTTGAAGCCCTCACTTATATTCGTGGGCGTTCCATACCAGGACAGTTCATTATCATCGATGAAGCACAGAATCTGTCTCGCCATGAAGTGAAGACCATTGTATCAAGGGTGGGCGAAGGCAGTAAAATTATTTTGATGGGTGACCCTGAGCAAATTGACCACCCTTATCTGGATTCAGCAAGTAATGGTCTGACGTATATTGTGGAGCGATTCAAGCAAGAGGGGATCAGCGGACACATTATGTTGGAAAAAGGAGAACGTTCCAAGCTGGCTCAGCTTGCAGCGGATTTGTTATAGAATTACGGGGAGTTATTTCCCGGAAAATGTTTCTAGTGAACCGGCTCTTAGAGCCGGTTTTTTGCTGAAAAAATAAAAATCAGTTATTGCACAGAACTCGATATGCTCGAAGTATGCAAAATATCGGAAAACTGTTTTTTGGCAGGATAGGACAAGAGCACTACTTATTTGTTACAATGAACGTTGCAGGAAAAAATTAGGTGAGCAAGGAGGAGAAGTTAATGAAGCGTGGTCATCAGGTTGTTTTGTTCGCAGTACTGCTGCTTTCGTTAACGATTTTGTCTCCCAGCTTTGATTTTAGAGGTTCACAGCATAATCAGGAACGGGATCAGGAAAAAGATGCTTTTCCTAACACGTCATCTCGTAATGAGGACCATCATGCCCCGTTAGAGATTGTGGTGTCAATGTCTGAGACAGACTTTCAGTCGTTTCAAAGAATGGCTAATGAAGTAGCAGATTCTCAGCATGTGGAAATTAATCTGCGCAATTTAGAGCCGGATACATATAAGCGAGTGCTTGATAATAAATTTTCGGTAGGAGAGAGCGGAGATATTATTCTTCTGGACAGCGCAGAAGTTCAATACCATGCCAAAAAAGGACATCTGTATCCGTTAAACGGTACAACGCTGTCCAAGTCTTTGGGAGAAACGGTGGTGGGCTTGCGGGAAATGACCGAGTGGAATGGGTATCAATGGGGAATGCCGTTTGATTTTGATCCCTATGTAATCGCAGCTCGCTCTTCATTCCTAGATGAAGCCGGTTTGGCAGCTTTGCCTGAAAATAAGGAGCAGTGGATTAAACTTGTACAACAGGCAGCACAGGATAGAACGGATTTAATTAGAATAAACTTGAATGACCTTCATGCGGTAAGTGCATGGTTGAATCAGTTTGAACCAGGTATGGCCCCCGACAAAATCAAGAAAGCGCAAACTTCTTCCCAAACGGAGGCGTACCAACAGGTCACACAACTACTGGATCAGATCCAGCCTCATATTACGGGTGAATCAATAAATCCGACGCTCTCTGCCCTTAATAATCAGACAGATGCTCCTATGGTAGTAACGTTACTGTCTCGTTTGTTAAGCGGAAATCAAGGCAGGGCAGGAGATCAGGCTTCAATGGAGAGGATAGCCCTCAGTATGTTGGAACCTTTAGGCTCAAGAAGCCTTGTTATCGCAGCTGGCTCACTTGAGGCGGAAGAGGCCAGCCGCTGGATTGAAGGTATGACTTCCTCTTCCGTGCAATCGGAGTGGTACCAGGAGGCTAACTATTTGCCAGCAAAGCAGCAAGAACTAGATCTTGAGTCACAGAAACTAATAACAAAATATGATACCACTGATATAAAATCTTGGTTTCCAGCTGAATCTTCACCGTCTTTAATGACTGAAAGTCTTATACAGACTGCTGCCTTTCAAAAGAAGGTCCAACAACTACTTGCGGGAGAGATTACGGCCAATCAATACGTAAAAAGCATTATCGCCTTGCAGAGCGAATCAAAATGAAATAGCAAGCTTCACTTCAAGTATGCCTTCACTTGTGGATACCTCAGTGGCTTTGACAAACGACAGGATTTTCTGTGGGTAAAATCCGAGATCGAATTCCCGTTCCATCATACGACGTGTGGTATCGGGGAGTTCTAACTGATTAAACACAAGTTTATCCACATGAAAACGAATTGAATTCTGCGGTTCATTCTCGACCGTATAATGACCTTCAATACTTAATTGCAACTGATCACGCTGTCCCGAGGCAGTAATCTGATCTTTTTCAAACTTGAAGGCGAAGTCTTCGAAGATGGGATTTTGGGTACGCAGAAACGTATTCAGTTCATCTTGTCCAATGCGAATTGTGTACGTCGTTCCAGTAGTGGAGATTCCTCCGTTCTGTTCCTGGATAAATTGCGGCAGGTTCTGCATGGCTGCTGCCAATGCTTTGAAGTATCGCTTGACCTCGTATATGCCGATGTTCTCCCAATAGATGGTTAACTCATCCATCAATTTTTGCATGGCTGCAGCATCCCCGCTGGCGGCTACTTTTCCGTCCACTTCTTTTTGTAAGGCAAGTACGCGTTCGCGTTGATTTTGAAGATTGTTTTTGAGTTCAGACAGTTCTGAAGAGGTTTGGTTAATCTGGGCAGACGTTTGCTGCATGGCGCGATATCGATCCTGATACTTGTCCAGAACAGCCTGATCCCTGCCAATAATAATCTGATAGTAATCGTATAGAACAAACAGGTCTTTAAAGGATCTTGCCCCCAGAACCGTCATCAAGAGACTATCACGCTCCCCTGTATAGTAGGATCTTACAACTGAACCTGCACGGTCTTGCTGAGTATGTATCTGTTCTTTCTGTTCCTGAAGCTGAATGGATAACGTCTGACGCTGTTCGTCCAGCTGTTTTTGTCTTTCTGCAATACGTTCGATTTCATGATCGATTTCGACGATGGATAGGCTTTGTTGCAAAATTTCGCGTGTATCCTCAGAGGAAGGCTCTCCGTAGGCATAAGTCCAAGGTAGCTGGATCAAAAATATAATGCATACAATAAAGCCAGGAATGCCGTATCGACGTTTCACCTATCATTCTCCTTTCCTTATCTAAATAGATACGAACAAGCTTATCTCTTCCAGACAATATATGAAATAGATACGTGAAATATCCGTAGTGGTTACATAACACAAAGAATGGTCATTTAATCTGAAAACGACAAAAAAGCAATCCGACTATAGCCGGATCGCTTTGATGCTGCTGGCGGATTAAAGCGGCAATCCCATTTCGAATACGGTCCAGTAGCTGAACCCTGTGAAAGTCACGATCATATAACCCCAGAAGAGCAATATGTACGTACGTTCGGTGAATTTCAAATATCCCAAAATGACAAAAAACGCAGTCTGCAGGAAAAAAAGCAAAGCCATTTCGACCAAGTCTCCCGCAAAAGCCATTAGGCCAATCGCTAGCGTGAAGAACCCGAGTACCCGAAACATGCGCGCCACGGTAAGTCCTCCTCTCCTATGTACGTTCATAGATTGTCTACACAACATTATACCGGGAAAGGAAAATGGTGTAAACAAATTTGGATATGAAAGCGAATTCTTTTTTAACCAAAACGAGTTAACGTATAGTTTGTTTTGTATATGCAACGTATGAGCACACATAAATGTGGAAATACATTTTAGTATGAAATCAATTCTATGAACTCTATGAGAGGCATAAGAATGAATGAAGCAGCTTTTATACCTAATTCACATGCCGGGAAATCGGTAATGGGGACGGTTATTTTAGGATGTTGTTAGGAGGGTATTATAGCATGACTGCAGTGAGACAGGATGCTTGGAGTACAGAGGACGATTTGATTTTGGCAGAGGTTACTTTGCGTCATATTCGGGAAGGAAGCACACAACTGGCTGCTTTTGAAGAGGTTGGCGAAAAAATAGGCAGAACCTCTGCCGCTTGCGGTTTTCGCTGGAACAGCTGTGTACGTAAGAAGTATGAGTCTGCCATTAGCAATGCTAAGGCTCAACGACAAAAGCGGAGTTATCTTCGCAAACAACCGGTTTTGCTTGGACCACAGGTAGCAGCTTTGTCTACCCTGGATACGGAAGAAAATCTGTACAAAGCGGATGGGATTTCGGAAGACTCTCTATCCATTGATGCGGTTATACGATTCTTGCGGCAATGGAAGGGAACAGTGCAGGAAAACGGTCGCCAGCTTAAGATGCTTGAGAAAGAGCTTCGTGAAAAAGAGGATGAACTTCATGAACTGCGTTGCGAGAATGACCGTCTGTCCAAGGAAGTGAATGAAGTACAGACCGATTATCGTGTCGTAAATGACGATTATAAAGCATTGATTCAGATTATGGATCGTGCTCGCAGACTCGCATTTCTGACGGAAGAAGAAGAGGAACTCAAAACGAGATTCAAAATGGACGCCAACGGGAATCTGGAACGAATTGAATAATCGGAAAATGTATTTGTGGATCAGCATTAGATTAGGCCTGTCACACCTCCGTTACATAACGGCGGGTATGACGGGTTTTTTGTTTACTGTTTTTGTTCTATTATAGATAAAAGCAACTATTGGAGCAGAGAGTAGGGATGCAGCATGATCATTGACGTTGTAGGATCAGGGTCACTGGGTCTTTTGTATGGAGGAAAGCTTCAGGACGCAGGTAATGAGGTTCGATTTTGGACCAGAACGGCTGAACAGGCGAATAAACTAAGTGTAGAAGGATTTAAGATCATCGAAAGGGAGAAAACCATCCAGATTCCACCTGACCATATCCAGGTCAAGCCGATTACGGAGTTAACCCGAGTGTGGGAAGACTTACCTGGAGATTGGCTATTATTAATGGTGAAGCAGACAGCAATACATGATGTTATTCGTGAAATTGGTTCGTTGGAGAAGCAATCCATAAACATCGCATGTTTTCAAAATGGGGTCGGGCATCTGGATTATGTACAATCCAACTTGCCGCACTCTAATATATACAGCGTCATAACCACTGAAGGGGCGAAACGTCAGCAGGATGGAGTCGTTCGTGCTGGGAAAGGGGAGACCTGGATAGGTAAAAGTGAAGAGAAACCTTACTCCGCCCCAACTCCAATGGATCAGAATGAGTCCATTCGTTTACAGGGACTTTTGCAACAGGCAGGATTTGGCTGTACAGTGTCGAATGAAATCGATAAGCTTATTTATAGGAAGCTGTTAATCAATGCTGTCATTAACCCACTTACTGCGATATGGCGTATTCCCAACGGTGAGTTAATTAAAAAGGAAGAGCGAATTGTATTTATGCGTCAGCTATATGATGAGGCGTCAGCAGTATACAAAGCAAACGGAATACTTCTAGATGTAGATATGTGGGAACAAATACTCTCCGTCTGTCGTTCTACAGCCTCGAATACATCTTCCATGCTTTCGGATGTTCTGCATGGACAACTAACGGAGGTGCAAGCCATTAACGGTCAAATCGTAAGGCTGGCGTGTCAATGTGGCCTGACTGCGCCGATGCATGAAGTACTGCTTCATCTGATTGAAGGTATGCAACCGGAAGGAGTGAGTTAATGGGATTTTTTATAGTGTTGAGCATACTGCCGTTCTTTCCGTTTTTTCTGGTTTATTGGATCATGTATGGATGGAAGAAAGATAAGCGTGTGGCGTTGCGCTCGGCCATGGATGTGACAACCGTATTCCTTATTTTCTCTGTGTCGGCGTTATTCAACTTAACATTTGATTCGAATTTTGGATTTTATTTAACACTAATACTCATACTAATAGCACTTGGATTCATCGGCGGAGCACAAAATCGACTCAAAGGTAAGGTCGATGGGGGTAGAATGTTCCGGGCCGTTTGGCGCATGGCTTTCGTAATAATGAGTTTTGGGTACGTTTTGTTTACTTTATTTGGACTATTTAGATACTTCTTGAAACAGATGTGAGGATACATAACGCAAAAGGGTTAAAAAATGTGTCGATTTTGTCGAAAACTGAAAAAAACATTACTTTCTGAAAAAGTAATGTAGATTTTTTTGACCGGTGGTTGTATAATCTATAAACATATACCACATCAATTTAGGGGGAAAGTGTTAGATGAAAAGGAAAAGTCTATTAGTCCTTTTGACGCTGATTTTGGCGTTCGGTACCGTACTTGCAGCGTGCGGTTCGAAAAACGAAGGCACAGGTAACACCGATAATGGTTCTGCAACCGAAGGAAATGGTCTTGCTAAAGATCAAGTCTTGAAAATTAACCTGTCAGCTGAACCTCCTACGTTGGACCCGGCTCAAGCAAAAGACAGCCAAACCAACACTGTTCTGAAATTCTTGTATGAAGGTCTTGTGCGTATCGGCGCTGATGGCAAAGAAGCTCCAGGCGTTGCTAAAGACTGGACAATTTCCGAGGACGGTCTGAAATATGTTTTCAACCTGAACCCGGATGCTAAATGGAGCAACGGCGATGCAATCACTTCCGAAGACTTTGTACGTTCTTGGGAACGTGCGTTGAAACCGGAAACAGCTTCTCCATATGCTTACCAATTGTATTACATTAAAGGTGCAGAAGGATTTAACCGCAGTGTTGATGAAAAATATAAAGGTACTAAAATCACAGACTTCTCTCAAGTAGGGGTTAAAGCTACTGATGAGCACACGCTGGAAGTAACGTTGGAAAACCCAACACCTTACTTCTTGGGTCTTACAGCATTCTACACGTACTACCCAGTACACAAGTCTGCTGACACGAATGACAAATTTTTTACAGACTACAAAAACATGATCGTTAACGGACCATTCACAATGGATCAATACGCTAAAGGTCAAAAAATCGTCGTGAAGAAAAACGAAGGCTACCATGCAGCTTCCGATATTAAATTGTCTGCAATCAACATGTCCCTGACAAACAGCAGTGCTTCCGAACTGCAAGCTTACAAGTCTGGACAATTGGACTATACAGGTGCACCTAACGGTGAAATTCCTTCCGACCAAATTCCTTCTGTAAAAGCGGAATTGCCGAACGAGTTTAAAGCTACTGGTATTGCTAGTACGTACTACTATCAGTTCAACGTTAATGAAGCTCCATTTAACAACGTTAAAATCCGTAAGGCTTTTGCGATGTCAATCGAGCGTCAATTGATTGTTGACAAAGTAACACAAGGTGGACAAATTCCAGCTTTCGGCTTTGTACCTCCAGGTATCCGCGGTGAAAACGGCGAATTCCGTGATGAGCACAAAGATGACTACTTCACTGAAAACGTAGAAGAAGCTAAGAAATTGCTTGCTGAAGGTATGAAAGAAGAAGGTTACACAACATTGCCAGCAGTAACATTGATCTATAACACTAGTGACGGTCACGCGAAAATCGCTCTTGCTGTTGCTGATATGTGGAAGAAGAACCTTGGTGTTGACGTGAAAACGGAAAACCAAGAGTGGGGCGTATTCCTTGAGAACCGCCAAAACCAAAACTTCCAAGTGGCTCGTGCAGGCTGGTCTGCGGACTATAACGATCCATACAACTTCTTGGAAATGTGGACTACTGGAAACACAAACAATGATTCCAAATTCAGCAACGAACAGTATGACAAAGATGTTAAAGAAACTGTAAAATCGGCTGATCCAGCTACACGTATGGCTGCATTTGCTGATGCAGAGAAAATCTTGATTCAAGATGAAATGGGCGTATTGCCGATCTATTACTACACAAATGTATCTTTGACTAAGCCTTACCTGAAAGGCGTACAACTTGATTTCAGTGGAGCAATTGACTTCACTCGTGCATATCTGGAAGAGAAATAAGTTGTTCTGAAGTCTATATGATTACTTCGGGATATATATGTGGAATTCCATATATATCCCGATTTTTTTGTATGTGCACCGATTTTCCTTATAATTCTTGAAATTTCCGATAAATGGATTGGACATTATTCTTGTCTAATTCTACAATCGATTTGTATACAAAATATTGTTTGTGGAGGTGTGCAAGGGTTGGTTAAGTACGTGCTGAAAAAACTACTATTTGTGCTGCTATCGCTTTTCATACTCGCATCAGCAACCTTCTTCCTGATGAAGGCTATTCCAGGTGACCCTTTTACATCCGAGAAAAAAGTCTCACCTGAAATTCGGGCGCTTTTGGAAGTGAAGTACGGTCTGGACAAACCGATGTATGAACAATACCTGAAGTATATGGGTGGAATCATTCAGGGTGATTTCGGGGTTTCTATGAAATACCTGAATCAAGATGTATCTGGTATGATCACTCAAACGTTTACAGCATCGCTGAAGCTTGGAATCTTTGCAATTATTATCTCAATTGTTGTGGGTGTCTTGTTGGGGCTTCTTGCCGCAGTTTACCATCGCAAGCTGATTGATGATATTACGATGATCCTCGCTGTTATCGGGATTGCTGTACCGAGTTTCTTGCTCGCGTCCCTGGTACAATATGTTTTCGCATTCAAACTTGGCTGGTTTAACGTTATGGGCTTCGATGGCCCACTCGACTATGTGCTTCCAGTTGCAGCTTTGTCTGCATCACCAATTGCCTTTATCGCACGTTTGACGCGTTCAAGCATGTTGGAAGTGTTGCATGCAGATTACATCAAGACAGCCAAAGCGAAAGGCTTGAAATGGCCTGCTATCATGTTTAAACACGTTTTACGGAACGGTATTCTGCCAGTCGTTACTTATGTTGGTCCGATGACTGCGAATATTATTACAGGTTCCGTTGTTATTGAACAAATCTTTAACATTGGTGGAATTGGTAAAGTATTCGTAGAGAGTATTACGAATCGTGATTATACGATGATTATGGGGATTACAATCTTCTATGGTATTCTCTTGATGCTTGCACGTTTCCTGACGGATATTGCTTACGTGCTGATCGATCCTAGAATTAAGCTAGAAAGCCGGAAGGGGGCATAACGTTGTCTGGCACGAATAAAAACAATAATGAAACGGTGAACACAGGCCTGGATAGTCAGGCAGCGTTGAAATCGCAAGAGAGTGTATCGCTATTCAAAGACGCTATGTATAGACTTGCAACCAACAAGGCCGCTATGATTAGTTTGGCTGTTCTAGTCCTTGTTGTGATTTTCTCTATGATTGGTCCAACTTCGTTGTTCTCAAGCTATAATTATTATTCCAATGATTTGTTGAATGCCAATGCCGCACCGAGTGCGGAGCACTGGTTTGGAACAGATGAACTCGGTCGTGATGTATGGGTAAGAACCTGGGTAGGTGCGCGTGTATCTCTTACTGTAGGTCTAGCTGCTGCTTTAATTGACCTTGTTATCGGGGTCATTTATGGAGCAATTATGGGCTTCTACGGTGGGCGTGTTGACGGCATCATGAACAAGTTCTCCGAGATCCTGTACTCCCTGCCTTACATGCTCGTTGTTATCTTGTTGCTGGTTGTATTGGAGCCAAGTCTGACAACGATTATCATTGCACTTACCATCACAGGCTGGATTAGTATGTCTTGGATTGTGCGTGGTGAGATTATGCAACTCAAAAACAGAGACTTTATCCTTGCTGCTCGTTCCATGGGAGCCAGTACAGGACGTCAGCTTTTCCGTCATTTGTTGCCAAATGCTATTGGACCCATTCTCGTCACATTGACGTTGTCCATTCCAAATGCGATTTTTGCTGAGGCATTCCTGAGCTTCCTCGGATTGGGTGTATCTGCACCTAAATCTTCCCTTGGATCCATGATCAATGATGCACTTACAGGCTGGACGCTGTATCCTTGGCGGATGTGGTTCCCTGCAGGTTTGATGGTTATGACAATGCTCGCATTTAACTTGCTTGGTGACGGCTTGCGCGACGCGCTTGATCCGAAATTACGTAAATAGAAATAGGAGGTGGGATTATGGAGCCGATTTTAACAGTCAAAGACCTGAGTGTGTCGTTTACGACGCGTTCTGGTGAATTTGATGCCGTTAAAAATGTGAGTTTTGAACTTGGCAAAGGAGAGACGCTGGGGATCGTAGGTGAATCCGGTAGTGGTAAGAGTGTTACTGCCCAAACCATCATGAAATTGATTCCCTCCCCGCCTTCGAAGGTCAAAAGCGGAGAAATTACTTTTCACGGGCAGGACCTGCTGAATAAGACAGATAAACAGATGGAAGCCATCCGTGGTAAAGATATCGGCATGATCTTCCAGGATCCAATGACTTCTTTGAATCCTACCATCAAAATTGGTAAGCAAATTACCGAGGTACTGCGCAAGCATCAGAATATGTCCAAAAAAGAAGCTGAAAAAAGCGCATTGGAAATGCTCGAACTTGTAGGCATCAAAAATGCCGAAGTGCGTATGAACCATTATCCACACCAATTTTCGGGTGGTATGCGCCAGCGTGCTATGATTGCGATTGCCTTGGCATGTCGTCCATCCCTTCTGATTGCGGATGAGCCTACAACTGCACTCGACGTAACGATTCAGGCACAAATCTTGGATGTTATGAAAGACATGCAGCAAAAGCTTGGAACTTCGATCATGCTAATCACGCATGACCTTGGCGTAGTAGCAGGAATGTGTGATCGAGTTGTCGTTATGAAGGAAGGCGAAGTTGTAGAAACAGGAACAACTGCCGAAATCTTCAGTAATCCTCAACATCCATACACGATTAAATTGCTGAATGCTCTTCCTCGTCTGGACGAGCCTAAGAAAGAAAAGCCTACTCCAGTTGGTATTATCAAAGGTGCCAACAAGCCGCTGGTTCAAGTGAAGAACCTGAAACAATACTTCAATTTGGGCAAAGGGAACATTCTCAAAGCGGTTAATGATGTTAGCTTTGATATTTTTGAAGGCGAAACACTTGGAGTTGTAGGGGAGTCTGGCTGTGGTAAATCCACAACTGGCCGTACAATTCTGCGCCTTTATGAGCCAACAGGCGGAAATGTTAACTTTAATGGAACGGACATCTACAAGCTGTCTCCGCGCAAGATGAAAGAAATGCGTAAAGATATGCAGATGATTTTCCAGGATCCTTATGCTTCCTTGAACCCACGTTTCAACGTTATGGATATCATCGGTGAATCTCTTGATATTCATGGTCTGGCGTCAAGCCGTGCAGAGCGGAAGAGACGCGTTGAAGAATTGCTGGATCTTGTAGGTCTGAATCCTAGCCATGCACTCCGTTATCCACATGAATTCTCTGGTGGTCAAAGACAACGGATCGGGATTGCCCGTGCACTGGCTGTAGACCCTAAATTCATCATCTGTGATGAGCCATTGTCTGCACTGGACGTTTCCATTCAGGCTCAGGTCGTTAGTTTGCTTGAAGAACTTCAGCAACGCCTCGGCTTGACGTACCTGTTCATTGCGCATGACTTGTCCATGGTTAAGCATATCAGTGACCGTGTAGCTGTAATGTATATGGGTAAAGTGGTGGAGTTGGCAGAAAGTGAAGAACTGTATGCGAATCCGATTCACCCTTACACCAAAACATTGCTGTCTGCGATCCCTGTACCTGATCCGGAAGTAGAAGCGAGCAAACGTCGCATTTTGCTGCCGGAAGAACAAGCACTTAAGAATGGATCTGGTGGTCCTGCAAATGATCCATACAACCTGGAGAATGCTCAATTGATTGAGGTATCCAAAGGTCACTGGGTTTCAGAACCTTACGTATAAAAGTACAATTTGTATTTGGACTAATCCATGAATATCAAACCGCCGACCTTGTTCGGCGGTTTTTTATTTTTTGATGCACTTTCTTTTGACGAAAAGGGCTCTCATTCGGTACAATCAAGTAAGCTCTTTGAAGCAGAATAGGAGGCAGACCTCATGAAAGGTATTACCGAGGCTCTCCGCAGCGGAACGAGACTTGCAGAAGACTATGTCTGTTCAAGGGATGCTGCGCGTGGCCTTTACCAGTATGACATTCGCTGGGAAACGGGGCTACATACACGTGCCGAGTGGCTGGACCAATCGGAGAACACACGTGTACCTCGTCAAAGTCTGGCAGAGTATCTACGTATATATAATAAACGCGTGAATGATCATGGTGCAGTCCATGAATCCATCACACGTCTCGCGGAACAAGATGCGTTGGTTGTTACGGGAGGGCAACAAAGCGGCCTGCTCACAGGTCCGTTGTTTGTAATTTATAAAGCGGCAAGTGTAGTTGCAGCTGCGCGGGAAGCGGAGAACAGGCTACAGCGGCCGGTCGTTCCCGTTTTTTGGATTGCAGGTGAAGACCATGACTGGGATGAAGTCAACCATACGTATTTACCTGATCCCAACGGAGAGATGAAGAAGCTCAAGTTACAGGGGCGATTCGCAGGCAGGGATTCCGTGAGCTATGTCCATGTGGAAACGGAGCAATGGATGAATGTGTTAGATCAGGTGGAACATGTATTGCCAGATACGGTCCATAAATCAGGATTGATGAAGCTGATCACCGAAATCCATCAATCGAGTTCGAACCTGAGTGATGCGTTTGCCCGATTAATTTCAGCCTTGTTTGGAAGTAGTGGACTTATTCTGATGGATGCAGCAGATCCAGACTTGCGCAGACTGGAGCAGCCGGTATTTGAGCGATTAATTCGTGAGAATGAGACATTACGCAATGCATACTCATATGGCGCTTCTATGCTGGAACAAGCCGGATATGCAATGCCTGCTGAAGTCGCGGAAGATGGGGCCAATTTGTTTTACATACATGATGGAGCACGGTTGCTTCTGATGTTGAAAGACGGATTGTACATTGACCGTAAAGGTCTGGTTTCATTTACAGAAGAGCGGCTGCTTCAGGAACTGGCTGAACATCCTGAGCGGTTTAGCAACAATGTATTGACGCGGCCTTTAATGCAAGATTCCATTTTACCTGTAGCGGCTGTTATTTTGGGTCAAGGCGAGATCGCATATTGGGGGTTAACGCGTGAGGCGTTTCGCCGCTTCGGATTACAGATGCCGATCTTACTTCCGCGTCTGTCCTTTACCATTATGGAAGATGTTCATCACAAACATATGAAACAATACGGTCTTTCTTTCCAGGACGTTCAATACCATATGGAAGAAAAGAAGGAACAGTGGCTGGCACAACAGGAGACCTTCCAGGTCGATGAACAATTTGAGCGAGTTCAGCAAGCATTTGCCGACTTATATCGTCCATTGCTTGATCAGATCGCTGAGATTCATCCTGGTCTGGACCGTATTGGAGATACCAATATAGGCAAGATCATCGAACAGATGCAGTATCTGCAGCAGCAGACCCACAAAGCCATTAAAGATAAACACAATGTGAGTCTAAGACACTGGAACGGGATGCAAAACTCACTCTTTCCCATGAACAAACCCCAGGAAAGAGTACATAATGCACTCTTTTACCTGAACCGTTATGGAACCGAGTGGATCGGACAACTGATTGAAAGTCAGAGCGAATTCCGTGGACAACACCAAATAATCACATTGTAGTTACCTTTTATAATAGAAGGAATTTATAATCGAGGAGGATGAGGAATGACTACCCCTGCATTGCAAAACAGTATCGTTAAGGATATGGGACTCGCTTCGGAAGGTCATCTGAAAATTGATTGGGTAGAAGCGCATATGCCGGTGTTGAACCGCATTCGTTCTCAATTTGAACAGGATCTTCCGTTTAAAGGTTTGAAAGTAGCCATTTGCCTTCATCTTGAGGCCAAAACAGCTTATCTGGCGAAAGTCATTCAAGCGGGTGGTGCAGAAGTAACGATTACACACAGCAACCCATTATCAACACAGGACGATGTTTGTGCTGCTCTGGTGGAAAACGGCGTTACCGTTTATGCCAAACATAATCCGGACCCTGTAGAGTTCAAGGAATTGCAACTCCGTGCACTTGAAGTGAAACCTGATCTGATCATTGATGATGGCGGCGACTTTGCTACCATTATTGCATCCGAACGTCCTGATCTTGCTGCCACGATTCGTGGCGGGGCAGAGGAAACGACAACGGGCATCATTCGTCTGAAAGCTTTGGCGAAAGAAGGACAATTGCGCTTCCCGATGGTTGCAGTCAATGACGCTTATTGCAAATACCTGTTTGATAACCGTTACGGTACAGGTCAGTCTGCATTCGATGGTATTATCCGTACAACCAATCTGGTCGTTGCAGGAAAGAACGTAGTTGTAGCCGGTTACGGATGGTGTGGTAAAGGTGTAGCGATGCGTGCTAAAGGATTAGGAGCCAATGTAATCGTAACTGAAATTGATCCCATTAAAGCCGTAGAAGCACATATGGACGGATTCCGTGTGATGACGATGGTGGAAGCTGCAAAATTGGGTGATTTCTTCATTGCTGTAACCGGCAATAAAGATGTGATTACTGGAGAGCATTATGATGTGATGAAGGATGGAGCAATCCTGAGCAATGCGGGTCACTTTGACGTGGAAGTGAACAAACCTGAACTTGCAAAACGTTCCGATTCGATTCGTACCGTACGCCGCAACATTGAAGAATATCGCTTCAAAGATGGCCGTAAAATGTATTTGCTGGCTGAAGGACGTCTCGTAAACTTGGGTGCAGCCGACGGACACCCAGCCGAGATTATGGATACAACGTTTGCATTGCAAGCACTGGGTCTGCGTTATGTGAGCGAGAACTATGCAGAACTAGGTAAAACCGTTGTTAACGTACCTTATGACATTGACCAACAGGTTGCCAGCTACAAACTGGAAAGCCTAAATATTGCCATCGACTCCCTGTCAGCCGAGCAGGAAAAATATCTGGACAGCTGGAAATTTTAAGAGGCATCCAATAATTACAAGCTGATTAAGTGCTTCAAAGGGTTTAAAATGGTTTATTAATGATACGGCTCATATGCGGGTGTACGTGCAATTGCCCGTAAACGGGAAACGTCTTTGATCCTGAGTGACAGGATCAAAGACGTTTTTTTGCGATTACTAAATTAAAAAAAGTAAAGCAAGCAAGAAGGGTTTTGATTTTTTTGTGCGAATCTATTATGCTTAGGTGGTGGAAAGTGGGGCAAAGTGGGAGAAACGGGTGAGGAGTGAGTGGGCCAATGTTTATGGGGGAGTTCCAACATAGCATTGATGATAAGGGTCGGGTCATTATTCCGGCTAAATTCCGCGAATCTCTGGGACCGTCTTTCGTTGTCACACGGGGTTTGGACCAGTGTCTTTTCGTGTACCCCATGGAGGAGTGGGGGGTCATGGAACAGAAGCTCAAAGCACTGCCATTGATGAAATCTGATGCACGTGCGTTTACCCGTTTTTTTTTCTCGGGTGCCACCGAATGTGAATTGGATAAACAGGGCAGGGTAAATTTGCCGGGCAATCTTAGAGAGTATGCCAAGCTGGACAAGGATTGCGTTGTTCTTGGCGTGTCGAACCGGGTGGAGATTTGGAGCAAAGGCATATGGGAGAGTTATTTCAATCAATCCGAAGAAGCATTCAACGACATTGCCGAAAAGCTGGTCGATTTTAATTTTGATCTATAAAGTCAGGAGGGGTGCAGGTTGTTTCACCACATAACCGTACTCAAAGAAGAGGCAACAGAGGGTTTAAACATCAAGCAGGACGGTATATACGTGGACTGCACTTTAGGCGGTGGCGGACACAGCTCCGTTATTGCATCCAAGCTCGGTCCAGGGGGGCGTCTGATCGCACTGGATCAGGATGATTGGGCTTTGGATAACGCGCGTGTAAAATTGGCTCGGTATGGAGAACAGATTACATTGGTCAAAACCAATTTTCGTGATCTGGAACAGGTTCTGAAAGATCTGGAAGTACCGATGAAAGATGGCGTGCCGCAAGTAGACGGTATTTTGTACGATTTGGGGGTATCATCACCGCAATTCGACGAAGGAGAACGTGGATTTAGCTACAATCACGATGCTCCGTTGGATATGCGTATGGATCAGGATGCATCCCTTACCGCCAAAGAGATTGTTAATGAATGGCCGGAAGAGGAGATTGCCCGCATCTTGTACCGCTATGGTGAAGAGAAATTCTCTAGAAGAATTGCTCGTGTCATTGTTGAAAAGCGAAAGCAATCCCCGATTGAGACTACTGGTGAACTGGTGGAATTGATCAAAGAAGGCATTCCGGCCGCGGCTCGTCGAACCGGAGGACATCCAGCGAAACGCAGCTTTCAGGCATTGCGAATTGCGGTAAATGATGAGCTGGGCGCGTTCGAAGAGGGGTTACACCAGGCCGTTCGGTGCTTGGCATCAGGCGGACGTGTATCTGTTATTACTTTTCACTCACTTGAGGACCGGATTTGCAAACATATTTTTAGCAGTTATCTGGAGAAGTGTACATGCCCTCCCGATTTTCCGTTGTGTGTTTGCGGCGGTAAGGGTGTCATGCGTTTAGTGAACAGAAAACCGCTGATTCCAACGGAAACGGAACTGGCCGAAAACTCCCGTGCTCGTTCAGCGAAGCTGCGCGTAGCCGAGAAACTGTAAACCAAGAGCGGAGGAGAGAGTCGGAGTATGGCATATACACGTGGTAATCTAGCAGTGAAAGAAAAAGCGTCCCAAGAACGTGTGACCCAGCAGCGGTACAAGGAAACCACCAAAGTGGTGACCCGTCGTACCGGTCTTCCGGCACGCGAGAAATTTTTGTATCTGATCACTTTGCTTGCAGTCATTGTTGTGGGTGGTGTAATGATGTCGCGTTATGCTCACATCTATGATCTGAATAAGCAGGCACAAACGACGTTGTCCGATGTGAGAGAAGCAGAGAAAACCATTGCAGATCTGCAAGTGGAAAAAGAAAGACTGAACAATCTGGTCATCGAGAATGCTCGCAAACTTGGTTATGTTGAGGCTTCCGGCAAGGATGTCATTTTTGTACCTCGTTCAACAAGTACAACGAATTCGGCAGGTACTGAATCGTCTTCGGATACAGCAAATAACTAGAACATTTTGTATCAATCCATAACGAGACTTCCAAGCAAGATGAGATCGAAATGCTCCTGTTCGTCAACATCTTGCAGTTGGGAGTGAGATGGAATTGAAATATACAAAATGCTGAAGTAAAAGAGGTGTACCGATGGTAAAAAGAATAAAGATGCGCACGCTGCTTATAGGGGGATGTATTACCCTCTTTTTTCTTGTATTAATAACCCGCATTTTTTTTATTCAGGTTGTTAATGGCGGTATTTGGCAGGAGCGAGCGGCTGGTTTGGTCGAACGCGAACAAACCATCAAGGCAAGTCGCGGGACAATTACAGACCGCAATGGCAGCATTCTGGCGACGGATGCACCTGCTTACACGGTGTCTGTGAATCCGGCTCTGATTAACGAGTTCGGGATTGAAGATGTGGTCACTAAAGAATTGTCGGGTTTGTTGGGGAAAAACGAGAGCGAAATGCGTACACTTGTAACAGCCAAAGATAAGGATGGAAAGTTCTACAAGCAACGTGAAGTTCGCAGTGAAGGTTATAAAATCAGCCCTGAATTGGCTGCTAAAGTAGATGCATTTCGTGAAAAACTGCAGGATGACTACAAGGCTAAAAACGCGATTGTCATGACACAGGAGTCGAAGCGATATTATCCCGAGGAAACGCTCGCCTCTCATCTACTGGGATACATGAGCCGTGATGGCAAGGCTGTTAATGGACTTGAGGTTTCGTATGATGAACAGCTTACAGGTACAGATGGTTATCTGAACTATCAGAAGGATGCCAAAGGTATTAAGCTTCCTGACTCCCAGGATAATTATCTTCCTCCGCAGAACGGGAACAATCTGAAGCTGACGATCGATGATACCATTCAGTACTACATCGAAGAAGCGATGAAAGAAGCGGTAGCCCAGTACAATCCACTGAGCATGACTGTCATCGCAGCAGATCCTAACACCATGGAAATCTTAGGTATGGCCAATTGGCCGACCTTTAATCCTAATACGTATGGGGAAACGCCGGATCAGAAAAACTTTATTAACCATGCGATACAATCCATCTATGAACCAGGGTCTACTTTTAAAATTGTTACTCTGGCGGGTGCGGTTGAAGAGAAGCTGTTTGATCCAAATGCAACATTTGAATCCAAACGGGTATACATCGGTGGCTATCCAATCAGTGATAACGGTCACGCCTATGGCCGGATTTCCTACTTGGAAGGTGTCAAACGTTCAAGTAACATTGCGTTTGTTAATCTGGGTTATAACATGCTTGGTGGTGAACGGTTGCGTCATTACATAGACCAATTCGGTTTTGGTAAAAAGACGGGCATTGATCTGCCGAGTGAATCAGCCTCACCAATCAAGCCGCTGGTCTATAAATCAGAAATTGCCACAGCAGCATATGGTCATGGTCTTGTACAGGTAACGCCAATCCAGCAGGTAGCAGCCGTTTCGGCCATTGCCAACGGTGGCAAACTCATGGAACCGCATCTGGTAAAAGAAATTATTAATCCAAATGACGGTACATCAGAAGTAATTAAACCGAAGGTCGTTCGTCAGGTCATTTCGAAGGAATCTTCCAAACTGGTGAGCGGGTATCTGGAACAGGTCGTAGCAGACCAAACAATTGGTACAGGGCGTAATGCATACATTGAAGGTTATCGCGTGGCTGGTAAAACGGGTACAGCAAGAAAAGTTGTGAACGGGACATACAGCAAATCGAAGGATGTCGTTTCTTTTATCGGATTTGCACCTGTTAATAATCCCAAAATCGCGATGTTGATTGTGATTGACCAGCCTGATGGATCCAATATTGGCGGAGGGACTGCAGCAGCTCCGGTATTCAAGAAGATTGTAAGCCAGACTCTTCAGTATATGGGAGTTCCCAAAGACACGGTGAAGACCACTGACAAAAAGTCAAAAACAACTCCGGTCGTTCAAGCTAAAGCTCCTGATCTGTCAGGTAAAACAGCCAAACAGGCCAGAAGCCAATTATTGAACGCAGGAATTGCCTATGAGACGCTTGGTCAAGGTGAAAATGTCATTCGCCAGTATCCTGTGGCGGGTGCAGCCATGAATCCTGGCCAGCGAATCTATCTGCTAACCGAAGAGAGCAGCAAGATGAAGATTCCTGATCTGACTGGCGAATCTCTCCGGGATGCCCTTGAAGTTCTTTCTCTTATGAAAGTGGGGGTAACCGTTAAAGGCGAAGGGTATGTCGTGAAACAAACGGAGCAGGTATCAGGCGAACAGAGAACGGTTGAGCTTTCGCTGCAGACGGCCAAAGCGGCAGTTACCGGTATAGCAGATGAAGCCCCCGAGTCTTCTGATCCAGCCTTAGGTGACGAGACTAACAATCAGGGAGCGGCTGATGGTACGGAGAACACCGAAGAAACGGGCAAAACGGATACTACAAAACCACCTTCAAATGAGACAAAATCGTCTGCCAACACATCGGACGAGGGTTCGCTCCCATAGAGATCACTGACAGCTTGTTCTAACCCCCGGTTGTCCTGAATATTCATGAATGGAACACAATCATGATTTTGGGACGAGTGGGGGGATCTTTTCGTGAAGGGGTCAAGCGTAAATCTGCGGCGCAGGCTGTTGTGGAGTTTAGTGATTTTAGTTCTGTTATTCTCAGCCTTGGTGATCAGGCTTGCTTATGTACAGTTGGGAAAAGGACCGGAACTATCCGCGAAAGCGGAAGAGTCTTGGCGGCGGAATATTCCTTATTCAGCCAAAAGGGGAGAGATCCTGGATCGAAACGGAACCTCTCTTGCCTACAATATAACTACACCGACCATTATGGCGATTCCTGCCCAGGTGAAGGAAGCAGAGACAACAGCAAGAGCACTCGCTCCTTTGCTGGGGATGACCGAAGAGAAAGTGCTGGCAACCATCAAAAAAAGAGAACTGATTGTAAGACTACAACCCGGTGGCCGCAAAATTACGATGGAGAAAGCTCAGCACATCCGTGATTTGAAGCTTCCGGGTATCGTTGTTGCTGAGGATAATAAACGCTTTTATCCTTATGATGATTTGGCGGCTCATATTCTCGGTTTTACGGGCATTGATAATCAGGGCTTAACGGGTGTAGAAAAAAGATATGATGATAAGCTGAACGGTTTAAATGGCAGTGTGTCCTACTTGTCCGATGCGGCCGGAAGGCTGATGCCGGGCTCATCTGAGAAGTATGTGGAACCGAAGGACGGTCTGAACCTGAAGCTGACTATTGATAAATCGATTCAGTCCATCATGGAACGTGAGCTGGATCAGGCTATGGTCAAGTTCCAGGCCAACTCGGCGCTTGCCATTGCAATGAACCCCAAAACGGGTGAAATCCTTGGCATGGCCAGTAGACCCGGATATGAACCAGCGGATTATCAGCAATACCCGGCCGATGTATACAACCGGAACTTACCGATCTGGATGACGTACGAACCAGGTTCAACGTTTAAGATTATTACGCTCGCAGCAGCACTTGAAGAGAAGAAAGTAAATCTGACGCAGGATCAGTTCTATGATCCCGGATTTGTTGAAGTTGGAGGCGCTCGCCTGCGTTGCTGGAAAAAGGGTGGCCATGGAAGTCAAACCTTCCTCCAAGTCGTGGAGAACTCCTGTAACCCTGGATTTGTCGCACTGGGTCAGAGACTGGGTAAAGAATCGCTATTCTCCTATATCAAAGACTTCGGATTCGGGACCAAAACAGGCATCGATTTAAGCGGTGAAGCCAGCGGGATTCTGTTCAAACTGTCACGGGTCGGACCTGTCGAGCTTGCAACAACTGCTTTTGGTCAAGGTGTTTCCGTTACACCGATTCAGCAAGTAGCGGCTGTGTCAGCAGCCATTAATGGTGGTAAACTATACAAGCCATATGTTACAAAGGCATGGGTTCATCCGGAAACGGGTGAAGTGATGGAAGAGGCCAAGCCGGAATTGGTTCGTCAAGTGATCTCGGAAGATACGTCCAAGCAAGTGCGTGAAGCGCTAGAGAGTGTAGTTGCCAAGGGTACGGGACGTCCGGCGTTTATTGATGGATACCGGGTTGGCGGTAAAACGGGTACAGCCCAGAAAGTAATTAATGGACGTTATTCCTCTACCGAGCATATTGTATCCTTTATCGGTTTTGCTCCGGCAGATGATCCGCAGATTGTTGTTTATACTGCAGTGGATAATCCAAAAGGAATTCAGTTTGGCGGCGTGGTTGCCGCACCGATCGTACAGAACATTCTGGAGGATGCGTTGCATTATATGAATGTTCCTGTTCGGAAGGATCAGGTAGCCAAAGAATACAAGTATGGAGAAACGAAAATCGTGACGGTTCCCGATCTGACAGGAGCTACGGTCGAAGACTTGTATGAGGACCTGAATATGAATTTTATGCTGGCCAAATCCGGCAGTGGAAAATATGTCATTAACCAGGCTCCGAAGCCAGGAGCAAGGGTCGATCAGGGTTCTACCATACGCATCTATATGGGTGATGTACTGAATGATATCCATGACCATAGCAAGGAGGAAGGACAAGAGCCCTGATCGGGCTCTTGATCTCCACCGCAACAAAATGCACGGAGTTGCGTTTCATTAATTGGCTGTGTTGACGATAGTAATAAATACAGAACTGTTGAAATTGAAGTAAACTTGGAAAAAGTGAGGTTATTCATGTGCTTTTAAAACAACTTTTATCAATGCTGACAACCGCCCGTATCATTGGCGAACCAAATACAGAATGTCAAAACCTACAGACAGATTCTCGCCAGGTACAACCGGGAGATCTGTTTATCTGTCTTCCGGGGCATACGGTTGACGGACATGATTATGCCGAGAAGGCCGTAAACGCTGGAGCTGTTGCTCTGGTTGTGGAACGAGAGCTGGATCTGCCTGTACCGCAGCTGCTTGTAAAAGACAGCCGTTTCGCTATGGCCGTACTGGCGGATTCCTTTTTTGACTCACCAAGCCGCAAGATGAATATGATTGGTGTAACGGGAACCAACGGGAAAACAACGACTACCTATTTAATTGAAAAAATCATGAGTGATTTTGGTCAAAAAACAGGATTAATCGGGACTATTCAAATGCGTTATGACGGGCGTACGTACCCGATGTCAGGCACTACACCGGAAGCACTTGATTTGCAGCGCAGTCTGAATGATATGGTGCAAGCGGGCACGGACTGTTGTGTAATGGAGGTTTCCTCCCACGCTTTGGAGCAAGGTCGAGTAAAAGGAACGGAATTCCGTACGGCTGTATTTACCAACCTGACGCAGGATCATCTGGATTACCATCATTCCATGGAAGAATATCGCGGAGCCAAAGGATTGTTCTTTGCAAGGTTGGGTAACGGATATACTGCGGATGTTTCCAAGCGCAAATTTGCAGTGATCAACGCAGATGATCCCGCTGCAGACTATTTTATATCTGTAACGGCAGCTGAAGTGATTACATACGGCATGGAGGAAAATGCGGATGTACGCGCATCCCAAATTTCAATTACTTCGCAGGGTACTTCTTTCCATGTAGACACATTCAGAGGCAGCACCGATATTCGTTTACGCATGGTAGGTAAATTCAATGTGTACAACGCAATGGCTGCCATCGCTGCTGCTCTGGTTGAGGACATTCCGCTGGAGGAGATCAAACGTAGCTTGGAGACAGTTCCTGGCGTAGATGGACGTGTTGAGGCTGTTGACGAAGGACAGTCGTTTGCTGTCATTGTTGACTATGCGCATACTCCAGATGGCCTGGAGAACGTATTACGGACGGTGAAGGAATTTGCTGAAGGACGTGTGATCTGTGTATTTGGCTGCGGTGGTGACCGAGATCGTACGAAGCGACCTCTAATGGGCAAAATTGCAGCAAAGTATAGTGATGTTGTATTTGTCACTTCCGACAATCCGCGGACAGAAGATCCCGATCTGATTCTCAAGGATATTGAACAGGGCCTGATTGAAGACGCCATTGAACCTGACCGTTACACCATGATTGTGGATCGGCGCCAGGCGATTCATGAAGCTATTGAAATGGCAAGCCCTGCCGATGTAGTATTGATTGCGGGCAAGGGGCATGAAACCTATCAGATTATCGGCACAACTAAAACGGACTTTGATGATCGGATCATAGCGAAAGAAGCGATAAGGGGCAAATCCAATTGATAAAAAGAACATTGGCACAATTGGCCGAGATGTGTGGAGGAACACTAACTGACATTGCTGCTTATGGTAATGATGGTGTTGAAGGTGTATTTACAGATTCGCGTAAGCCCGTTCCAGGCAGTCTCTTTATCCCGCTAGTTGGCGAAAGGTTTGACGGACATGAATTTGTGCAAACCTGTTTAGAGAAGGGCGCTGCCGGGACATTATGGCAAAAGGATCATGGAACTGCACCTCAAGGTGCTGTGATTATTGTGGAGGATACCCTTGTTGCCTTGCAGGAGCTTGCGACCTCCTATTTAAAAGAAAACAAGGCCTCCGTTGTAGGCATTACAGGCAGCAATGGTAAAACAACAACAAAGGATATCGTGGATGCCATTCTGTCTACCACTTTCAAAGTGCATAAGACCCAAGGCAACTTCAATAACCATATAGGTCTCCCGCTCACCGTGCTAAGCATGGAGCCGGATACGGAGATCGTCATTCTGGAGATGGGCATGAGTGGCCGAGGAGAGATCGAAGAGTTATCTGTAATCGCCCAGCCTGATGTCGCGATCATCACGAATATTGGTGAATCCCATCTGCTTCAACTGGGATCTCGATTGGAGATTGCTCGGGCCAAAGTTGAAATTGCGGCTGGCATGAAACCAGGTGGGCTACTGATCTATAACGGAGACGAACCGTTGATTGAGCAGGTTCTGGCAGAGCCAGCCACTAAGCTCCCAGAAGGACTCCAGCGGTATACATTCGGCTTGCAGGCAGATAATGATGATTATCCTACCGGAATCATGAATGCGCAGAGCGGGGTCGCTTTTACAACCAAGCAGTCTGGAGAAGTTGCTCTTACAATGCCATTACTGGGGACACATAATGTGGTCAACTGTCTTGCTGCATTAGCGGTTGCCCGTCATTTCGGAGTGGCCGCTGAGCAGATTGTGGCAGGACTGTCACGTCTGAAATTAACCGGCATGCGAATCGAGATTATTAACGGTGTCAGTGGTTTGACCATGCTCAATGATGCTTACAACGCCAGTCCGACTTCCATGAAAGCAGCTGTGGATGTGCTGGAGAGCCTTAAGGGGTATCGGATCAAAGTAGCCGTGCTTGGTGACATGCTTGAACTGGGGCCTCAGGAGCATGAGCTCCATCGAGGAATCGGTGAATACATCACACCCGATAAAATGAATATGGTGCTGGCTTATGGCCCATTATCAGCGAGTATTGCAGAAGGGGCAAGACAAAACATGCCAGCGGAAGCCGTGCACGCTTTTGAGAGCAAGGAAGAATTGACTCATTATCTGCTGGAGAATCTTCATTCTAGAGACGTTGTCTTGTTTAAGGCCTCCCGGGGCATGAAGCTGGAAGATGTGGTCGATGCGCTAAAAATAGCTCCATTACAGAATAGAGTAGACTAGAGGGGTGAACCCATGGATTTTCAGGTATTACTGTTAACAATCGGTGTTTCATTTATTTTGGCGGTGATCGCCGCACCGCTCTTGATTCCATTGCTGCGTCGAATGAAATTCGGACAGCAGGTTCGGGAAGATGGGCCACAGAGCCATCTGAAAAAGAGTGGAACACCTACAATGGGCGGAGTTGTTATTTTACTCGCGTTCACATTGGCCTTTTTGAAATTTTCAGCGGTCAAAAATACGGACTTTTATGTCCTGCTTGTGGCTACACTCGGTTTTGGTCTGATCGGCTTCCTGGATGATTACATCAAGATTGTATTCAAACGTTCACTGGGGCTGACGGCTAAACAAAAGATGATTGGTCAGTTGTTTTTCAGTGCCGTGATGTGCTACTTGCTGATTCAGAATGGCCACAGCACAGCCATATCGATTCCAGGTACATCCTTCTCCTTCGACTGGACGGGATGGTTCTACTATCCGTTTGTCGTATTCATGATGCTTGCCATCACGAATGCAGTCAACTTTACCGATGGTCTGGATGGCTTGTTGTCCGGCGTGAGTGCCATCGCTTTTGGGGCATTTGCCATTGTGGCGATGCAGGCTACATCCATGCCGGCAGCGGTATGTGCGGCGGCGATGATTGGTGCGGTACTAGGCTTCCTGGTATATAACGCACACCCGGCCAAAGTGTTTATGGGAGATACGGGATCACTTGGAATTGGTGGTGCGATCGGTGCTGTTGCGATTGTAACGAAGACAGAACTTCTTTTTGTCATCATTGGCGGTATTTTCGTCATCGAAATCCTGTCTGTTATTATCCAAGTGGTATCCTTCAAAACTCGTGGCAAACGCGTATTTAAAATGAGTCCGATTCATCATCACTTTGAACTAAGTGGCTGGTCGGAATGGCGAGTTGTCATCACTTTTTGGGCGGTAGGTGCCATTTTGGCCGCTCTTGGACTTTATCTCAACAAGGGGTTGTAAACAATGAATCATCCTGAAACATATCGTGGGCAACAAATCGTCGTGCTTGGACTGGCCAAGAGCGGCGTGCAGGTCGCCAAAGTGCTGGATCGTGCCGGCGCAATAGTTACAGTCAATGATAAAAAAGAGAGAGAACAGTGTCCCGAAGCATCCGAATTGGAGGCTTTGGGAATTTCTGTTGTATGCGGGGGACATCCGGACGATCTGATTCACAGTGATGTGAAGCTTGTGGTCAAAAATCCGGGTATTCCTTACCAGGCGCCTCCTGTGCAGCAGGCACTTGCCTTAGGCATTGAAGTGGTGACTGAGGTTGAAGTGGCATATCATCTATGCGCTGCACCTATGATCGGAATCACTGGCTCTAATGGAAAAACGACTACAACAACGTGGGTAGGCAACATGTTGGAGCATGCCGGCTTGAAACCGATTGTTGCCGGTAATATTGGAACACCATTGTGTGAGGCGGCAGAGCAGGCTTCTGCGGATAACTGGATGGTGGTGGAGCTTAGCAGCTTCCAACTGAAAGGCACATCCGATTTCCGTCCGCGCATTGCCAGTTTGCTAAACGTAGCGGAGACTCATTTGGATTACCATGGGGACATGGATGATTATGTGGCTTCCAAATCCAAGTTATTCTCCAACCAGCAACCGGATGATGTAGCTATCCTGAACTGGGATGATCCAGTATGCCGTGGACTCGTTCCTTATATCAAAGCAAGACTGCTCCCATTCTCGCTGACAGAGAAGCTTGAAGCAGGGGTATATGCTGATCCTCCATTCGTGGATGGGGAAGAGGATGACGTGAAGCGCCAGGTGATCTATGCAGATGGTCAGGGAAACCATCATATCATTATTGATGTGGAAGACATCGGACTCCCAGGGCGATTCAATGTGGGAAATGCATTGGCAGCAGTAGCTATTGCTGTGACCGCTGGAGCCGACCCGTCTGTTCTTGCTGCGCCTCTGGCTGATTTCAAGGGGGTTGAGCACCGTCTTGAGTATGTACTTGAACATGATGGAGCCAAATATTACAACAATTCTAAAGCGACCAATTCCAAGGCAACTGTAATGGCGCTGAACTCATTCAAGGAACCGGTTGTACTCATTGCCGGAGGACTGGATCGTGGTTCAGACATGATGGAACTGCTGCCCTTGTTCCAGGAGCGTGTAAAAGCTGTGGTTACTCTAGGAGAGACAAGAGAGAAAATTGCCAAAGTCGCGGAACTGGCGGGATTAAAGCAAATTAAGGTCGTCGATAATGAGGAGGACGCTGCCCGGACGTTAACCGCTGCCGTGCAGGAAGCTTCACAGTTTGCAGATCCAGGTGACGTTGTCTTGTTATCACCGGCGTGTGCAAGCTGGGACATGTTTGCTTCCTATGAAGAGCGGGGACGCATTTTTAAAGAGGCGGCGCATAACTTGTAAGTAGGGGGGTGGAAAAGCCCCTACTTCCATGCAAGGGGTGGCCTCCTGATGAAACAGACGCGACCGGCGCCGGATTTCTGGCTCCTAATTTGTATTCTGGCATTGCTTGCCATCGGCATTATTATGGTATACAGTGCGGGCTCGGTGCTTGCTTTTCATGACTACGGTGATTCATTTTACTTTGTCAAAAGACAGCTGTTGTTCGCCGGACTTGGACTTGCTGCCATGTTTGTTACGGCAAATGTGGACTATCGGGTCTGGAGAAAGTATGCAAAGCCGATATTGATTGCCTGCTTTATAATGCTGATTGCGGTGCTGATTCCTGGCATCGGAGTGGTTCGCGGAGGGGCACGAAGCTGGTTGGGCATTGGCTCATTTGGCATACAACCTTCAGAATTCATGAAACTGGGTATGATCTTGTTTCTGGCTCATTGGTTAAGCAAGGAACCTGGTAAAATCAAAACGTTCACGACGGGGCTTCTGCCACCGCTCGGCCTGATTGGTTTGGCCTTTGGTATTATTATGCTTCAGCCCGATTTGGGGACAGGCACAGTCATGCTGGGTGCTTCAATGCTCATTATTTTCACAGCAGGAGCACGGATGAAGCATCTATTACTGCTTGCCCTCGGTGGTGCAGCAGGGTTTGCCGGGCTGATTGCGGCAGCTCCGTACAGATTGCAGCGAATAACGGCTTTTTTGGACCCGTGGTCTGATCCACTTGGTGCCGGATATCAGATTATTCAATCTTTATATGCGATCGGTCCTGGAGGACTTGCGGGCTTGGGGCTGGGTATGAGTCGACAAAAATACAGTTATGTACCCGAACCACAGACGGATTTTATTTTTTCCATTTTGGCAGAAGAGCTTGGCTTCATTGGTGGAATGATTGTATTATTGCTGTTCCTGGTCCTGGTGTGGAGAGGGATGCGCGTAGCGATGACGATACCGGATGCTTTTGGCAGCCTTCTGGGCGTAGGCATTGTGGGTATGGTCGCTGTGCAGGTCATTATCAACATTGGCGTGGTCATCGGGCTTATGCCGGTTACGGGGATTACACTCCCACTCATCAGTTATGGCGGTTCATCTCTGACCTTGATGTTGACAGCGTTAGGCATATTATTGAACTTATCCCGTTATGCGAGGTGAATGTACGATGCGAGTCGTTCTAAGCGGCGGCGGTACCGGTGGACATATCTATCCGGCCGTTGCGATAGCAAGGCAATGTGAGGCGGAGAATCCCGACTCGACATTTTTATATATTGGTGGTACCCGTGGTTTGGAAAGCAAACTGGTGCCACAAGAGAATATTCCATTTCAATCGATTGATATTACAGGTTTTCGCCGGAAATTATCCTTTGACAACGTGAAGACGGTAATGAGATTTCTGCAAGGTGTACGCAAAGCCAAGAAAATGCTCAAGGAATTCAAACCCGATGTTGTCATCGGTACGGGGGGCTACGTGTGTGGGCCTGTCGTGTATGCGGCAGCCAAACTTGGTATTCCGAGTGTCATCCATGAACAGAATGCCATTCCCGGACTAACCAACAAGTTCCTTACACGTTATGTGGATACGGTCGCAGTTAGCTTTGAGGGTTCGGAGAAAGCATTCTCTGGAGCCAAAAGGGTTGTGTATACCGGCAATCCAAGGGCTACCACGGTAGCTCAAGCCAGCCGTGATCGTGGTTTTGCCACACTGGGTGTACCTATGGACAGCCGAGTTGTTCTTGTGGTTGGTGGCAGCCGTGGTGCGAAGGCAATCAATAAAGCTATGGTCGATATGGCACCGATGCTGGCCAAGCTTGAAGATGTGCACGTGGTCTACGTAACAGGTGATTCTTATTTTGACGAAACGCGTGAAGCGATCCGCAGCTCCCTTGGAACGATGTCAAATCATCTGCATGTGCTGCCCTACGTACACAACATGCCAGAAGTTCTTGCATGCACATCGCTGATCGTGAATCGTGCTGGGGCTTCGTTCCTTGCCGAGATCACATCGCTCGGAATTCCATCCATCCTGATTCCGTCACCTAACGTGACGAACAATCATCAGGAGGCAAACGCCCGTACGCTTGAGGGTGGAGGCGCATCGGTTACGATGCTGGAGAAGGATCTGACAGGCCAGGGGCTGTATAAAGCGATTGCTGGAATTATGAATGACGAAGCGGCGCGCAAAAGGATGGCGGAAGCTTCCAGGAAACTGGGAAAACCCGATGCAGCTGAGGTACTTGTGAGCGAGATTCGGCGTCTTGCTGCAGGGCGTTAAAGTGCGTTTTGGGCGATTGTCACACACACGGCGGGACTGACATAAGATACCCTATAAATCGTGACAATCGTTCCATGGCGATGCAACACGGCCAGCAGCAATGTAAACTGCCGTGCTCATCGGTTTTGAAGTAAAGGAGGATGTTAATATGCAGCAGTGGATATCGCTACTATCCCAGAACAATGTCGGCAATGTTCTTGAAAACGAGCCGCTAGCCAAATACACCACATGGAAGATCGGCGGTCCTGCAGATGCGCTGGTCATACCGGAAAACAAAGAGCAGATGGTTAATCTCATCCACTTACTGCACAAGCATCAGATCCCATGGATGCAGCTTGGACGGGGTTCAAACATGCTGGTGTCCGACAAGGGAATACGCGGAGTTGTTGTGAAACCGGGAGAAGGCTTTGATTATGCCGAGTTTCACGAGGGCGGGGTAACTGCCGGAGCGGCACATTCCTTTGTTAAACTCAGTGTTGTTGCTGCCAAAAAAGAGTGGACCGGTTTGGAATTTGGCAGCGGCATCCCCGGAACGGTCGGGGGAGCCGTATATATGAATGCTGGTGCCCATGGATCGGATGTGTCACGGATATTTCAATCCGCTGAGATTGTACTGGAGACAGGGGAATTGGTACGTTACAGCAAGGAGGACATGGAGTTTGCTTATCGCCACTCTGTTCTGCATGACCGGAGAGGCATCGTGCTGGAGGCTACATTTGCACTCCAGCAGGGAGAACGCAAAGTCATTTCGGAATCCATGGCAGCTTACAAAGACCGTAGGCGCCGTACACAGCCACTGCAGATGGCGTGTGCTGGCAGTGTGTTCCGGAATCCACCTGGTGATCATGCCGCTCGTCTGATTGAAGCAGCGGGGCTAAAGGGTATGACTCAGGGAGGCGCACAGGTATCCACCATGCATGCCAATTTCATTGTCAATACAGGCCAAGCAACAGCAGAGGACGTTATCACCCTAATGCAGCAGATTCAGAGCACTATATCATCTCAAAACGGTATTAACCTGGTACCGGAAGTCTTCGTAGTGGGTGAACGGTAAACCCCGGAGGTGATACATTGGACAAATTGGTGATTGAAGGCGGGAAACCCCTCTCAGGATCCATACGCATCCATGGAGCAAAAAATGCCGCTTTACCGATCATGGCCGCAAGTTTGTTGGCAGACGGAGAAATTACGCTGCACAACGTTCCGCACTTGCTGGACATCGAAGTGATGCTGTATATCCTGGAACGACTTGGATGCACGTGTCGGCATGAACAGGGAACAGTGACGATAGATACGTCGTCCATCCGGTCATATGATGTGCCTGAGGATCTCATGAAACAGATGCGTTCTTCCATTTTTTTAATGGGACCATTGCTGGCTAAGTTTGGGCAAGTATCCGTGTACCAGCCAGGTGGCTGTGCAATCGGGGAACGCAAAATTGATCTTCACCTTCGGGGCCTGGAAGCGCTCGGAGCTTCGATTGAAGAGTTGGATCAGCAGATCATTTGCCGTGGGCGTAAGCTGATAGGTACAGATATTCATCTGGATTTCCCCAGCGTAGGAGCCACAGAAAATATTATGATGGCAGCCGTTACGGCTGAGGGCACAACAACGATATTTAATGCAGCCAGAGAACCAGAAATACAGGACCTGCAACATTTTCTGAATGCGATGGGTGCACGAATTATCGGTGCTGGTACGGATACGATTACGATTAGTGGTGTGGAGAAACTCAAGCCTTGCTCTTATGAAATTATACCGGATCGGATCGTTGCTGGAACGGTGATGATTGCGGCCGCAGCAACGAGAGGGAATGTAACGCTTACACACTGCAATCCGGCCCATCTTACTTCCCTTATACATGTGTTGAAGCGTACTGGTGTTCAAATCACAGTCTGCAATGATATAATGACGGTGAGCTGTATGAGCCGTCCCAAATCAGTAGACCGCATTGTGACTTCTCCGTATCCTTCATTCCCAACAGACCTGCAGTCGCAAATTATGGTGCTGCTCAGTCTGGCTGACGGTTTTAGTGTGATGAAGGAAACGGTATTCGAGGGTCGGTTCAAACATGTGGATGAGCTGAATGTCATGGGTGCCGATATTTCGGTAGACCTGAATGCAGCATTTATCCGTGGTGTTCCCCGCTTGTACGGGGCTACAGTGGAAGCAACCGATCTGCGTGCAGGTGCGGCATTAGTCATTGCTGGCCTTGCTGCCCAGGGAAAAACGGTTGTGGAGCAAGTGCATCATATTGATAGAGGGTACGATCGTATCGAGAAGCTCTTTCAGAGTTTGGGAGCTTCGGTTGAGCGACAGTCCCCCGTTTCGAAGCAGCTGGATTTTGCCAATTAACGTCCTTTGAGTCCCCTTCTTAAGGGAAGGGGGCCGGAGGCTTTGTGGAGCGCGACCTATGCCTAAAAGCCAAATTCCGGTTCTGAAGAAGAATCGGCCCAAACGAAACACAAGCCGTAAAATTGTTTTTATTCTATTACTTCTTTTTATTGTATTACTTGCTGTACTTTTTTTTCGTTCTTCGATGAGTCGGATTTCGGCAATTGAGATTACGGGTAATGTATACACAACAACTTCGGAACTGCTGGAGAAAAGCGGTCTGAAGGAGGGCGAACAGTTTTTTGGGACAAGCTCGGCTGATGTGATCGAGCGACTGAAAACGATCAAGGCTATATCAACCGTAACTGTGGATAAACAATTTCCGGGTACTATTCTTATCAAGGTGCAGGAATATCCAACGGTTGCGTATGAACTTGGTTCTGACGGTACGCTAAAAGCCATACTGGCAAGCGGGACAAGCTTAACGGTTCCTGCCAACATTGGAGTTGCCGTAGAGAAACCTATATTAACCCAATGGAAGGCTGATGATCCGCTCAAGGCCAAGCTGAGTGAAGCGTTAGCCAAGATCCCGAATGAACTAACGACGGATATTTCAGAGATTATTCCGAATCCTACGCCTTCATTCCCGGATCAGATTCGGATGTATACCAAGTCACAGTTTGAAGTGATTACAACCGTCTCTCTATTGTCCGATAAGGTAGAGTATCTCAATCAGGTCATTGAGACGGAACGGCCAGGGAAAATCACGATGCTGGAGGCCGATACGTACGTGCCTTTCATTCCGGATAACCCGGAAGAAGATGCTGAACTAGGAGCAACTCCCTGATTTCCGCCTTTAATTCGGTTAAGCTGCATTCAAAACCAGGCGGGATCGGGGTTTAGCCCCTCTTATCCAGTGAAAGTTGTTCTTTCTGAGACGAAGAAAAAATGATACACTTGAATATGGCACCTAAGTTGCCTCCTTCTTTTTTCTTCAAGGTTTTATGTCTCACAACCAGATCTTGGCACCCAAAAAAATTGTAGAAAAAAGAGGGAAAGCCTAAAGTGTGTTGAATATGTTTTAAGAGTGTTTAAACCCGAACGTATTTTACTATTTGGAGTCAGGAGGTGCCACAGACTTGAGCAACAATGACATCATTGTTAGTTTGGACATCGGTACATCCAAAATTCGCGCTATTATTGGGGAAATGAATAATGGAACCTTTAATATTATTGGAGTTGGATCTGCCGACTCGGAGGGAATTCGCAAAGGTGTAATCGTAGATATCGATCAGACGGTGCAATCGATCCGCAATGCAGTGGATCATGCAGAACGTATGGTAGGTATTCAAATATCCGAAGTATATGTTGGAATCTCGGGAAATCATATCGGACTGATGAGCAGTCACGGCGTCGTGGCAGTGTCTAACGAGGATCGTGAAATCGGAGAAGAAGACATGGAGCGGGTGTTGAAAGCAGCCGAAGTGATTGCGGTCCCACCGGAACGGGAAATTATTGATGTTGTAGCCAAGCAGTATGTTGTAGATGGCTTGGAAGGCATACAGGACCCCCGTGGTATGATTGGTGTTCGTCTGGAAGTGGAGGCGACCATCATTACGGGTGCAAAAACCGCGATACATAATCTTTTGCGCTGCGTGGAAAAAGCGGGTCTGAAAGTAAGTGATCTGGTACTCATGTCACTTGGAGCAGGTCAACTGGCTTTATCCAAAGATGAAAAAACGATGGGTTCCGTGCTTGTTGATATCGGAGCAGGGGCTACAACCATCGCCATCTTCGAAGAAGACAGTCTCGTTGCAACTTCAACCCTGCCTATTGGCGGGGAGTTTGTAACCAATGACATCGCCTATGGTTTGCGCACATTAACAGATCAAGCCGAAAAGGTGAAACTGAAATATGGCTGCGCATGGCTGGATGACGCTGCGGCGGATGTCATGTTCAAAGTAACACGGATCGGCAGCAATGTAGACAAGGAGTTCTCTCAAGAGGATCTGGCGGCTATTATCGAACCTAGGGTTCAGGAAATATTCCAGATGATTTCTCAAGAAGTGAAGCGTCTTGGTTACAATGATCTTCCGGGAGGTTATATACTAACGGGAGGTACGGTCTCTATGCCGGGTGTTCTGCAGGTAGCTCAGCATGAGCTTGCTGCTTCGGTACGAGTTGCAGTGCCGGATTATATTGGTGTGCGTGACCCGGGCTATACAAGCGGTGTCGGTATTTTGCACAGTGTAATCCGCAGTTTGCGTATTCGTCCCTCGATCAACAACGGCGGTGGAAATAATAATAACAACAATAATAACAAAAAACCGACCAACCGTCCTAAGCCGAATGCGGCCCAGGAATCGGAGCAGAAACCAGGTCTGTTCGAACGGCTGAAAAATATGTTCAGTGAATTTATATAACAGGTTGGATCCATTTCATACAATCTTGAAGCCGTTTGAATGCGCTGGTTCTAAAATAAACGCTTTCGTTCGTCGATATATGAAATTGATTCGGTTCAAATCAAAAATTGGACGGGCCATCCATGCACATTGAGGGGGAGATGGAATAATATGTTGGAATTTGATTTCGAGATGGAGAGCTTGGCTCAAATTAAAGTCATCGGTGTAGGCGGCGGCGGAAGCAATGCAGTCAACCGAATGATTGAAAATGGTGTACAAGGTGTAGAATTTATTACGGTGAACACGGATGCACAGGCGTTACACCTGGCAAAATCCGAGCATAAATTGCAAATCGGTGATAAATTAACCCGTGGTCTTGGCGCTGGCGCCAACCCGGATGTAGGTAAAAAAGCAGCGGAAGAATCCCGCGATTTGATCATGAATACCTTGAAAGGTGCAGACATGGTATTTGTGACAGCCGGTATGGGCGGCGGTACGGGTACAGGTGCAGCTCCGGTGATTGCCGAAATCGCCAAAGAGTGTGGCGCACTTACCGTTGGTGTGGTTACTCGCCCGTTCACATTTGAAGGACGTAAACGTTCCAGCCATGCAGAGCAAGGTATTGAAGCTCTCAAGGAAAAAGTGGACACGCTGATCGTCATTCCTAATGATCGTTTGCTTGAGATTGTTGACAAAAAGACACCGATGCTGGAAGCATTCCGCCAAGCTGATAACGTGCTTCGTCAAGCGGTACAAGGTATCTCCGATCTGATTGCAGTACCGGGTCTGATCAACCTTGACTTTGCAGACGTCAAAACGATCATGCACGAGCGTGGATCTGCGCTGATGGGGATTGGTGAATCGACTGGCGAGAACCGTGCAGCAGAAGCAGCACGCAAAGCCATTATGAGTCCTTTGCTGGAAACTTCCATCGAAGGTGCACGCGGCGTTATCATGAACATTACGGGTGGCATTAACCTGTCCCTGTATGAAGTTAATGAAGCAGCTGAGATCGTTACGTCCGCTTCCGATCCGGAAGTAAACATGATCTTCGGTGCGATCATTGATGAGGATCTGAAGGAGGAAATCAAAGTAACGGTTATTGCGACTGGCTTTGAAGATAAACCTGCTCCACCACCACCTGGACGTAAACCGACTCCCGCAAGTGAGCCTGCGGATAACCGTTCGCCGAACCTGCGTCCATTCGGAAATCAGCCGAGCAGTGATCAGCTGGATATTCCGACATTTTTACGCAATCGTTCACGCAATAATAATAACGATTAATACGTTAATCAATTTTATGGAAGACCCGGTACTCCTGATGGAGCCACCGGGTCTTTTTTTTTACATTTTATCACACATCATTGAACAAATTCTGAACAAGGGGCCTGAGTAATTCCGACAAAAAAAGTTGAAAGGGTCCCCCCATGATTAGACAGACTTTGAAAAGTGCGCTCCTTATACTTGTGAATATGCTCATGAATATCGGGATAGCGTTATTTCGATATGTTGCGCGCAGGCAGGTGAAGAATGTGGTAGTTTATGTGGATCTTATCTTTTTGACGAACCTGTGTATTGACGGTGCACTCATCGGCTTGACGGCCTGGATGCGCAAAACGAAGCTGGTCTGGTGGAGATGGTTGCTGTCCGCGATCGTCGGTGCGTTGTACGTCGTCATGATGTTTGTGCCGGAGTTTGATTTTATGTTCACCTTTTTGATCAAGTTTGGATTGTCTCTGGTGATGCTGAGTATTGCATTTGGGTTTAAGGGCCTTCAAGCATTTATACGGACTTTAGGCACCTTCTATGTGATCAATTTTGTCGCCGCCGGAGGAATTCTGGGTGTACATTACATGCTCCAAAGCTCCGGGGAGTTGTTCAACGGCATATGGTTCACGGCATCGGGTGGAATGTCATTTGATCTGAAAATCGCCTTCTGGTTCACGTTTGTCGTCTTTTTTGCCATGCTTTTTTTATTCAAAGCCGTGCAGAGCTCGAAACGTAAAACAGACCGAATGACAACGTACTTGGGTAAAGTGGAGGTTTTTATTGACGAGGTGACTATTTCTTGTACAGGCCTTCTGGATACAGGAAATCAACTCACAGACCCCCTTTCACGAATGCCCGTCATGGTCATGGAGGTATCGTTATGGCAAGACATGCTGCCTGCTGCATGGAAGGGCAGGTTGAAGGATGAGGCGCCGGACAACCTTATCATGGAGCTCGATCAGGAGGATTTTCACTGGCAGAATCGTTTAAGGCTGGTACCTTATCGAGGCATTAACAAAGGAACTGCGTTTATGCTGGCAATGAAGCCAGACCGGGTGAAGGTAACGATGGATGAGATGTGTTATGAGACGACAAAAGTATTAATAGGGTTGGACGGGGGCGTACTGTCATCCGATGGAAAATACCAGGCCGTGATTCACCCTGAGCTTGTGCAAGACGCCGCTTCTGCGCAGTCTACGGCTATCTCTGCGGGAGCAACAGAAAAGCCGCTGAATGTGGTATAGGAGGAACGTACATGCTTGTAAAATGGAAACTGGTGGCGCAGCTGCAGTACTATCGTTTATTATTTCTGCTTGGTTTAAAAAGTGAAGAGATTTATTATATCGGAGGCAGTGAGGCGTTACCGCCCCCATTAACACGTGAAGAAGAAGAATTTTTGTTGCAAAAGCTGTCTTCAGGCGATTCGGCGATTCGTGCCATGTTGATTGAACGTAACCTGCGGCTGGTGGTATACATCGCGCGCAAATTCGAGAACACAGGTATCAATATCGAGGATCTCGTCTCTATCGGTGCAATTGGGTTGATCAAAGCGGTGAACACGTTTGACCCGGAAAAGAAAATTAAGCTGGCAACCTATGCTTCCCGTTGTATCGAAAATGAAATATTGATGTACCTGAGACGTAACAGTAAAATTCGTACAGAAGTTTCTTTTGATGAACCACTCAATATTGATTGGGATGGAAATGAACTATTATTGTCCGATGTACTCGGTACAGAGAACGATACAATCTATCGGAATATTGAAGAACAGGTAGACCGGAAGCTTTTGCATAAGGCATTGGAAAAATTAACCGAGCGGGAACGAATGATTATGGAGCTTCGTTTTGGGCTGACGGATGGGGAAGAAAAGACACAAAAAGATGTCGCCGATCTGCTTGGAATCTCCCAATCCTATATCTCCCGTCTCGAAAAAAGAATCATTAAAAGACTCCGTAAGGAGTTCAACAAGATGGTCTGAACAGGAGCATTTTTCATAATGGGTATTAATGGCAAGGGTGCCAAGTGCGAATAAAAAAGCCTGCCCCGGAGATAATGTACATTAATGTTTCTCCTTGGGAGGTAAATCACGATGACCCGAAACAAAGTCGAGATTTGTGGCGTGGACACCGCAAAATTGCCTGTCCTCACCAACACAGAAATGCGGGAATTGTTTCATTCCCTTCAGCAACACCATGATCGCTCAGCAAGAGAGAAATTAGTGAATGGCAACCTGCGTCTTGTACTCAGTGTCATTCAGCGCTTTAACAATCGGGGAGAGTTTGTCGATGATCTGTTCCAGGTTGGATGTATTGGCCTGATGAAAGCCATTGATAATTTTGATTTATCCCAGAATGTCAAATTTTCAACCTACGCGGTGCCGATGATTATCGGTGAAATCCGTCGATACCTGCGCGACAATAACCCCATTCGGGTATCTCGCTCTTTGCGGGACATTGCTTATAAAGCACTTCAGGTGCGTGACAGCCTGACGAATAAAAACTCTCGTGAACCGACGATATTCGAAATTTCTGAGGTACTGAACGTGCCGAAGGAAGATGTGGTTTTTGCATTGGATGCCATTCAGGACCCGGTTTCGCTCTTCGAACCGATCTATCATGATGGTGGAGATCCGATTTATGTAATGGATCAGATCAGTGATGACAAAAACAAGGATGTGTCCTGGATTGAGGAAATTGCACTGCGTGAAGCGATGCACCGTCTCGGTCAAAGGGAGAAAATGATTCTGTCGATGCGGTTTTTCGAAGGGAAAACCCAGATGGAAGTGGCTGATGAAATTGGCATTTCCCAGGCGCAGGTATCCCGTCTGGAGAAATCAGCTATACAACAAATGCAGAAACATGTGAAGTCGTAACAAGGGGCAAGCCATGAGGCGATTCAAGGGAAGAGATATTCCTTGGATCGTCTTTTTGCTTTTTGCATTTCGACACCAGTGGAAGTGAATTTGTTCAGTTTCCTCTGAAAAAGAGGACATTTTTCGCGTATGAAACATATATTGTATAGAAGCGGAGAACGGGCAGAAGCGGATTAATCGGGGGGCGGGACCATATGAAAGTGAACACAGGTGAACCGGTGGGCAGCGGTATGAAAATTTCGGATTTTCAAACCAAAGATGTTATTAACATTACGGATGGCAAACGACTGGGTCAGATTAGTGATTTGGAGCTGGATCTGAAACAGGGACGAATCGAAGCGATTGTTGTGCCGGGTTATAGTCGTTTTATGGGGCTGTTCGGCGGGGGAACGGATCTGATTATCCCATGGAGAAACATTGTGAAGATCGGTTCGGATGTCATTTTGGTTAAAATGGATGAAATGAAGGAAACTACCTATGATGAGCGCGACCGTGAAGCACGCTTGTATGACGAACAGAACAACCGCATGGACCGGGTGGAACGAATCGAACGGCTAGATCGCAGCCAGCGCCGAACGATATAATCGAGACAGAACGGGGTTCATTTGGTACACTGGAAGTTGTGAGGTGAGAAGATGGAACCGTTTATTTTGGATAAGGAAATACGGTCGGGAAGCCAGAACTCAAATTTGGGTCCTGACCCGTTGTTATTATATGTGGAGCCGTGGAAACTGGTTTTTAAGCATATGAAAGCCGGTTTTACGACAAGGCAGGGTGGTGTCGGAAGCGCGCCTTACGCCAGTCTCAACTGTGCCTATCATGTGGGGGATGGTCCCGCTGACGTGCTACATAATCGTAAACTTGTAGCTGAAAAGTTGGGTTTCCCTTTGGAATCGTGGACTTGTGGAGAACAGGTACATGGGAAACATGTAACTGTAATTACAGCTGATGATCGTGGCAAAGGTTTGCTGGATCGGCAGTCTGCATTGCAGGATACGGATGGTTTAGTCACCAATGTGCCTGGTGTGCTGCTGACTTCCTTTTATGCAGATTGTGTTCCCCTTTATTTCTATGACCCCGTACAACAGGCAGTGGGGCTTGCTCATGCGGGATGGAAAGGTACAGTTGCCGGTATAGCCGAATCGATGGTTGAAAAGATGGAGCAGGAATATGGAAGTCGCAGACAGGATATCCGTGCTGCAATTGGTCCCTCAATTGGGGATTGCTGTTATGAAGTGGATGAAGCGGTTATGCAGCATGTAAGGGTTTGGCTGGATCATTCCTCGGGTAATGATGAATACAAGAACTCTGCTTCAAATCAAGTATATCGGACAGCCGGAAATGGAAAAACGATGTTAAACTTGAAAGAATGCAATCGACACATTATGATGAAAGCAGGAATATTGCCGGATCATATCGAATGTACAACTTGGTGTACAAGCTGCAATCCCGAGCTGTTTTTCTCATATCGTAAAGAAAATGGCATTACCGGGAGAATGGCGAGCTGGATTGGGCTGGAAGAGAGGTGACCCTCTGTGTCATTGGAGGAGCGTATACAACTGGTAAATCAGAAGATCGAAGCCGCGTGTCAGCGCAGTGGCCGTCAACGTGAAGATGTGAATGTGATTGCTGTCACGAAATACGTCTCACTTGAAACAACGGGAGCTGTGCTGGACCACGGTCTTGAGCATATTGGCGAAAACCGCTGGCAGGATGCACAGGCGAAATGGGAAGCATTCTGTCAGCAAGGTACCTGGCATTTTATCGGTCATTTACAGACGAATAAGGTGAAGGACGTCATCGGTAAATTCCGTTACATACATTCACTGGATCGTTTGTCCCTGGCCAAGGAGTTGGATAAAAAGGCGGCGTCTCTTGGCATCCAGGTGGAAACACTATTGCAGGTGAATATTTCGGGTGAAGAAAGCAAGTATGGCTTGCAGCCTGAACAGGCGAGTTCTTTTTTACGTGAAATCAGTTCGTTCAACAACCTGAAGGTCATCGGTCTGATGACCATGGCACCCCATGAGGAAGATCCGGAGCTTACACGTCCCGTATTTCGCGGACTACGTGAGCTTAGAGACCATTTGAATGGACAAGCTCTGACGGCAGAGCCATTAACCGAGTTGTCGATGGGCATGTCCAATGATTTTGAAGTGGCGATTGAAGAAGGGGCAACCTGGGTTCGGCTTGGATCGATTCTCGTAGGAAAAGAGGAGGGTTCACAATGGGCGTAATGAATAAGTTTATGAATTTCCTCGGGCTACAGGAAGAGGAAGAAATTGTGGAACGTGAGCGTATGGCGGCACAAGAGGAACATGATCCTGATCAACAGGAAGCTGAAACCTCAAGTCTCGATAAACGTAGAAACCAAAGGGGGAATAATGTGGTGAGCATTCATTCCCAGAAAAATGTTAAAGTCGTCCTTTATGAACCGCGTTCTTATGACGAAGCACAGGAGATCGCTGACCATCTGCGCTCCCATCGGACAGTTGTGGTTAACCTGCAGCGAGTGCGTCAGGATCAGGCACTGCGCGTCATTGATTTCTTGAGTGGCACAGTATATGCACTGGGCGGCGGTATTTCAAAAATTGGTGGCAACATTTTTCTCTGTACGCCAGATACGGTTGAAATTCAGGGAGCAATTACGGAAATACTGGCTGACAGCGAGCAAGATTATAACAGAATGAGGTGAGCCACTTTTGCAACAGGTTGAAGTTGTATTGTACACGCTATACCAGATTTATTTTTACATGGTCATTGTCTACATATTGATGTCATGGCTTCCCAACGCACGGGAAAGCTTCATCGGTGAATGGCTAGGCAAATTGGTGGAACCATACCTAAGACCTTTCCGTCGATTTATTCCGCCTTTGTTCGGTATGTTGGATATTTCACCGATTGTGGCGTTAATCGTTCTGCAACTTGCGCTTAATGGGCTGATCTCCATCCTCCGATACTTTGTATATTAGGTAGGGTGAACATAGATGAGCGGTGAAATTTACGAGCATTTTAGTCATGACGAGCGGGATTTTGTGGATAAAGCCTCAGACTGGGTTGAACGTGCAGGCAAGTTTCATGACATGAAGCTAACTGACTTTCTTGATCCCAGACAGGCCTTTATTTTACAAACACTTGTTAACCGTCGAGATGATGTACAGATTCGTCTGGATGGTGGTTATGAAACAGCTGAACGTAAGCGGGCGCTGATTGCACCGGATTATCGGTATCTCGACGATGAAGATATGGGTATGCAGGTGATGAGCATTACGTCTGACGATCAGAAGATTAAAGAGCTGGAGCATGGGGACTATATGGGTGCCCTGCTCGGGCTTGGAATGAAACGTGGCAAGATCGGTGATATTCAAGTGCTGGAGGACGGGTGCCATACGGTGGTGGCGTCGGAAACCGGCGCTTTTTTATCGCTTCAATTGAACCAGGTGCACCGGGTACATGTGTTTACAGAGCTACTGGCATTGGATCAGCTGAAATGGTCCCAAAGTAAACTGGAGACGATGGATATTACCGTGGCTTCCCTGCGTTTGGATGGTATCTGTGCAGATGTGTATCGGCTTAGTCGCAGTAAAGTTCTGGTCCCGATCAAGGCTGGTCGCTGTCGTGTGAATTGGAAAGTGGAGGAAGATCCGTCCAAATCACTAAAGGCCGGTGACGTGGTTTCGATTCAAGGTTTTGGTCGATTCAAGGTGCTGGAACAGGATGGGTTGACCAAAAAGGGACGCTGTCGCGTAAAAATCGGCAAATTTGCCTAAGTGTGTTGCAGGAAAACCCGCTTTCTTGTCGAAATGTTTAAGGTAAAGGTGCAAAAAACATTCGGTGTTTCCGATATACATTAAAGTGTAAAGGTTGATATGATCGCTAAAGGATCAGAGTCTGATCCTGCATTCCGTATTAGTTGCCAGGATTGGGCATCTCATATACGGCCCCTTGGGTGGAACCCATATGCTGCAAACCTTCTCGGTCCGGGAAGGAACTTTTACAGGAGGTGGACAGCATGCCATTAACGCCGCTGGACATACACAACAAGGAATTTTCCCGACGCTTGCGCGGGTATGACGAGGATGAGGTCAATGAATTCCTGGATCAAGTCATCAAAGATTACGAAGGCGTCATTCGCGAAAACAAAGAGCTGAGCAATCAGTTGCTGTCCGTACAGGAGAAGCTTGATCATTTTGCAACGATTGAAGAGACGCTGAGCAAAACGATTATCATTGCGCAGGAAGCTGCGGATGATGTGAAGAACAATGCGAAAAAAGAAGCACAGTTGATCGTGAAAGAAGCCGAGAAAAATGCGGACCGGATCATAAACGAATCGTTGTCTAAATCACGCAAAATTGCTTTGGAAGTCGAAGAGCTGAAAAAGCAGGCGTCCATCTACCGTGCCCGTTTCCGTACACTTGTGGAAGCACAGCTCGAACTGCTGACTCAGGATGGTTGGGAAGCGCTGGAGAGCCGGGAACAGGAAGTCCGTGACCGTGAGCGGGAAATGAAGGAAATTTATTAGTCTATCCGCCTGGTTGACTTTTGCCTGTAAAGAGGCTATAACTATATTCATAATGAATAGTGATTCCATGACGGGTTCAGTACGTTATGATCTCATCCCTCAGAGAGTTGGCGTTCGGTGCAAGCCAATGGATGAGTTATAGCCGAATATCTCCCCGGAGAAGTGACGCTGAAGCGGTGAATTAGTAGCCGTGTGTAAGCGAAACCGTGAGCCGAACGTTATATCGGCACCCTGCTGTAGTGAAGCGGGGCATAAGCGCTGTTGATGACAGAGCATACCCAATTTATATTGGATGTGGTTTGTGATGAACAGAATTAGGGTGGTAACGCGAGTATAACCTCGTCCCTTTCCAGGGATGAGGTTTTTTTGTGTCCAAAAAAAGCAGCGAACGCCCATGAGGCCCGAAGGGAGCTCAAGGAGAGAGCTACTTGCCGGAAGAGCGAAGCGTCCGGCAGCTCCCCCACGTAGTAAGGCCCGGCGGCGTTCCTGGGGAGGGGACAGCCGCAAAAGGGCCGACTCCAACATACACACTTTCGCAAACGCCGCCGCAATCCCGCCAAAGACAACCCATCCCGGGTGTCCAGAGGGCGGAGCGCCTATGGGGTCCCCCTTGGTAAGGGGGATTTAGGGGGATTGAAACGCTTTTTGTGGACGGTCCACAATCTAACACAGTTGAAAGGAAGATAATCATGCAACGAGTTGACGTCAAAGAGAAAGCACGCGCCAGAGAACTACGCGTGTTAAACAAATGGAAAACAGAGAATACATTCAAAAGATCCATCGAAAACCGGGAAGGCAAGCCGAACTTCGTATTTTACGAGGGACCGCCAACGGCCAACGGTAAACCGCATATCGGTCACGTACTCGGACGGGTCATCAAGGATTTCGTGGGACGTTATAACACTATGAAGGGTTACCGCGTCGTTCGTAAAGCAGGCTGGGATACGCATGGTCTGCCTGTAGAACTGGGTGTTCAGAAAAAGCTGGGTATCTCCCACAAGTGGGAAATCGAAGATTACGGCGTGGAAAAATTCATTAACGAATGTAAAGCGAGTGTGTTCGAATACGAGCAACAATGGCGTGATCTGACGGAAGGGATCGGCTACTGGACGGACATGAATAATCCGTATATCACACTCGACAACAATTACATCGAAAGTGTGTGGAACATTCTGGCGACGATTCATGAAAAAGGCCTGCTGTACCGCGGTCACCGTGTGAGTCCGTACTGTCCTTCTTGTCAGACGACACTTAGCTCCCATGAGGTAGCGCAAGGGTACAAAGACGTCAAGGACCTCAGTGCTACGGCCAAATTCAAGCTGGATGACAGCGGCGAATTTGTGCTTGCCTGGACAACGACGCCTTGGACATTGCCATCACACGTTGCGCTGGCCGTGAACCCGGATATGGATTACTCCCGTGTTCGTCAGGACAACGAAGTGTATATCATGGCGACCAATCTGGTTGAGAAGGTTATGAAGGACGCCAAAGGTGAATATGAAGTTATCGGTTCCCTGAAAGGGTCCGATCTGGTTGGTAAAACGTATAATCCTCCGTTCAACTACGTGCAGGCTGAGAAAGCAAACATCATCCTGGGCGCTGGATTTGTAACCGATGCAAGTGGTACAGGGATTGTACACATGGCACCTGCTCATGGTGAAGATGACTATCGTGTATGTCGTGAGAATGGCATCAGTTTTGTGAACATGGTGGACCTGGAAGGCAAGTTTGTGCCGCAGGTAACTGATTTTGCCGGACGTTTTGTGAAGGATTGCGATATTGATATCGTTAGATACCTGTCGGAAAAAGGACGTTTGTTCAGTAAAGAAAAATATGAGCACAGCTATCCGTTCTGCTGGCGTTGTGATACACCTCTTCTGTACTATGCTATGGACAGCTGGTTTATCCAAACAACAGCAATCAAGGATCAACTGATCGCCAATAACAGTGAAGTAGACTGGTATCCAGGTCACGTTCGTGATGGTCGCTTCGGCAAGTTCCTTGAAGATCTCGTAGACTGGAATATCAGCCGTGACCGCTATTGGGGAACGCCACTGAACATCTGGGTGTGTGAAGAGACAGGTGAACAATTCGCCCCACATAGCATCGCTGAACTGCGTGCCCGTGCGATTGGGGACGTGCCTGAGAATCTGGAACTGCATAAGCCTTATGTAGATGACGTCAAAGTCATGAGCTCTTGTGGCAAATATGAAATGAAGCGTACACCGGAAGTGATCGATGTCTGGTTCGACAGCGGCTCCATGCCGTTTGCCCAGCAGCACTATCCATTTGAAAATAAAGAAACATTCGAACAGCAATATCCGGCAGATATGATCTGTGAAGGAATTGACCAAACGCGCGGGTGGTTCTACAGCTTGCTGGCCGTATCTACACTTTTGACAGGCAAAGCGCCTTACAAAGCAGTTATGGCAACAGGACACGTTCTTGATGAGAATGGACAGAAGATGTCCAAATCCAAAGGCAACGTTATCGATCCATGGGAAGTGATTGAAGAATACGGTACAGATGCATTCCGCTGGGCTTTGCTGTCTGACAGCGCACCATGGAACAGCAAGCGTTTCTCCAAAGGTATCGTGGGCGAAGCGAAATCCAAAATGGTGGATACGCTGGTCAACACCCATGCATTCCTGACGCTCTATGCTACGATTGATGGATTTGATCCACAGGAGCATCCGTTCAAGCTGTCTTCACACAACCTGGATCGCTGGATCTTGTCAAGACTGAACAGCCTGATTCTCGTTGTAGAAAAAGCACTGGCTGTTAACGACTACCTGAACTCTTCCAAAGCTATCGAAGCATTTGTGGATGAGCTCAGTAACTGGTACATCCGTCGTTCCCGTGACCGTTTCTGGGGCAGCGGATTGACAGAAGACAAACTGGACGCCTACCGTACATTGACTGAAGTGCTGGTAACTACAGCCAAGCTCGTGGCTCCGTTCACACCGATGCTTGCAGAAGATATCTATCTGAATCTGACTACTGGTGAGAGTGTGCACATGGATGATTATCCGGTTGCCAATGAAACGCTGATTGATTTGGATCTGGAGCAGGATATGGAGACAGCTCGTCGAATCGTTGAACTTGCCCGTAACGTTCGTAACGAAACAGGCATCAAGACACGTCAACCGTTGTCCGAACTGATCGTTTCTCTGGATAAAGGTTTCAATCTGGCAAGTTATGAAGAGATCATCAAGGATGAGATCAATGTCAAAAGTATTCGTACCGAGCATGATGATGCGGACTTCGTTGATTTCACTTTGAAGCTGAATCTGAAAGTAGCAGGCAAAAAATACGGTAAAAACGTAGGCTTCCTGCAGAACTTCTTCAAGGGAATGTCAGCGGATGAGACTCGCAAAGTGGTAGCAGAGGATGTGCTAAACGTCGTTTCTCCGGAAGGTGAGGAGCTGCAAGTGACGGGTGAAGAATTGCTGGTGGAGAAACAAGCCAAATCCGGTTTTGCCTCGGCATCCGGCTATGGTCTGACGGTAGCTCTCAATACGGAGATCACAGCAGAACTCGAACAAGAAGGCTGGGTCCGTGAAGTCATTCGTGCAGTTCAAGACACGCGGAAGAAGCTGGATCTGCCGATTGAGAAAAGAGTACGTTTGACGCTGGATGTGGACGCTGCTCTTCAAGCAGCGATTCAGGCCTTTGAACATGTGCTGCGTGAGAATGTGCTCGTTACCGAAGTAACCTTCGGAACAAATGATTCGATGCAACGTATTGAAGCCGGAGGAAAAGCCATCGGTGTATATATCGAGGGGTAATACAGTAATTTTCACGTAAGGTGGTCCTGAAGAAAGGATAGCTTTGTCAGACTTTAACGGAGACAGAGTAACTCTATTTCAAATAGGACAGTATATAGAGACAGAAATGCCAACGAGCCTCAGATGCAGGAGAAGAATCCTGTGTCCTGGCTCGTTTGGTTTTTCAGCAAATGGGCAATGATTTCTATTGTGCAAACACTCTATATACATCAAAGGAACTGAGTAAATTATGAACGAACAGGATAGCCGATCACCATTGAATTCAGAATCCACGCATTCCAAGAATGCAGAGGACAAAATTGAAGAACTTCATACGCTCACCAACCGGCTCGCCAATGAGCTCGAACGTTCACGGATCGCGCAGTACACAGAATTGCTGAACCGGCCATGGAAGCTGATTGGACTTAATCTGTTGTCCGGAGCAGCACGCGGCGTGGGGATCGCAATCGGGTTTACCTTTTTTGCAGCCACGATCATTTATGTGTTACAGGTTCTTGGGGCTCTTAATCTGCCCATTGTAGGTGATTACATTGCAGATATTGTGCGAATTGTGCAACGACAGCTGGAGTTGAACACATATTAGTCAGTCAAGTGATCAATACGAATCGTCCGAATCGAAATCCGGTTCTAACAGTCCTTCGCCTTCACGGTTCTCCAGATACTGTCGATATTGCCGATTGCGCACGATGGACACATCATGACCGTAGATATCGGTTGCGACAAAGCTCTCATATGCTTCAACGCATCCCTCGACTTCGTCTGTGGCTTCAATCGCCATAACATCATAACTGTCGATGTCCCGTCCCTCAGCCATGGCTGGCGTGTTGGAGGTACCCCAACTTTCAACAATCTGCCACGCATCTTCGCCGTCGAAGCCGTTCTGGTCATCCCGTTCATCCAGGCTTGTGCGGCCAAAGGCCGGAGCGAGGAATTCTTCCTCGACAGGACGATTTTCGGAGACAACGGTTTCGGGTTGATGCTTTTTGCAATACTTGGTGTAAGGAACAGCTTGCATGCGATCATAAGGGATGGGCTGCTGACACACGGCGCATGTTCCATAATGTCCTTCCTCGATGGAATGCAGGGCAGAATCAATGCGCTCCAGTTGAAATTCATCATGCTCCAGCAGCGAAATATCCTTTTCGCGTTCATACATTTCGGTAGCGATATCACCCGGATGGTTGTCAATCGGTGATAATTCACCTGTCTGGAGTTTCATGGAGTCACCAAGACCATAATGTTCGTTTTGCTCCAGTCTATGTTCAATATCACGCTTTTCGGTTATCAGTTGGGAACGTAACAATTGCAGTTGTTTGGCAGTGAAATGTGACATCGTTTTCCCCTTTCTGTTCCGTATGGACTCCGGATTTTGTCTCTGTTGTAGGATGTACCATTTCGTGCAGATTTACAGAAGGGAAATGTTATCGTTTTTGCCATCCGGACCGCGGCGTACCGCGTCGTGGACGATTTCCAAACAGCTGTGCTACAATGAACAAGTCTGGCGTTAAGCCTGGTATCGTTTGGAAAAGACAAGAACGGAGTGACAAACAAACGTGGTGTATTATATCCTCGCTTTTATCGTATTTTTAGTCGATCAGGGAACGAAGTTCCTAATTGCAACCCGGATGGAACTTAGAGATGAAATTCCGGTGATTGGCAATTTCTTTGTCATCACATCACATCGCAACTCAGGTGCAGCCTTTGGTATTTTGCAGGATCAACGCTGGTTCTTTATTGTGGTTACGCTGGTAGTGGTGGTGGCTTTGGTTTGGTATTTGCAAAAGGTAAAAGATACTCCGCACAAATTGCTGCCCGTGGCGCTTAGTTTGGTGCTTGGGGGAGCTATTGGTAACTTCCTGGATCGGGCTTTGACCGGAGAGGTTGTCGATTTTATCCAGCTTAATTTTGGAAGCTACACGTTTCCCATTTTCAACATAGCCGATTCGGCGATCTGTATCGGTGTGGTACTGATTATTGTGGAAACGCTGCTTGAAGGACGGCGCGAGAAAGCTGCCGCAAAGGTCGAAGGGAATGAACATCATGAGTAAATCGCAAAATGAAGAACAAATTAACGGAGATACGTCAACGCATGACGATGAACTCTTGAATGACAATGATCGTATGGAATGGAAGGTTGCCGCAGAACATAATAGGGAACGAATTGACAAATATATTACAGAATCCATGGATAACGTATCGCGCTCTCAAGTTCAATTATGGATCGGAGACGGGTTCGTAACGGTGAATGGGGCTAAAGTCAAAGCCAACGCCAAATTATTTGAAGGTGATCTGATAGAGCTTCTGATTCCGGAGCCGACGACTGTGGAGATTATTGCTGAAGACATTCCGCTTGAAGTGGTATATGAAGACAGTGATTTGATCGTTATTAACAAACAGCGTGGCCTGGTTGTACATCCAGCACCAGGGCATACGTCGGGAACACTTGTTAATGCACTGATGTATCACTGTAAAGATCTCTCAGGCATTAACGGAGAGCTACGTCCCGGTATTGTGCATCGGATTGATAAGGACACATCAGGATTGATTATGGCTGCCAAAAATGATCGTGCTCATGCTTCGTTGGCCGCTCAGCTCAAAGAGCATAGTGTGAATAGACGATATATTGCACTCGTTCATGGGCATCTTAGTCACGATCAGGGAACCATTGATGCACCGATTGGTCGAGATACCAATGATCGCAAAATGTACACCGTTACAGAGCGGAACAGTAAACATGCGGTCACGCATTTTACTGTCACGGAGCGCATCAATGACTACACATTGTTGGAACTGAAGCTGGAGACAGGACGTACCCACCAGATTCGTGTTCACATGAAGTTCATTGGTCATCCGCTTGTTGGAGATCCGACGTATGGCCGTAATAAAGGGATCAAAATGCAGGGACAGGCTCTGCATGCTGCGATTCTCGGTTTTGTACATCCAACGACCGGAGAATACCTTGAGTTTACAGCGCCGCTTCCGCAGGATATGGAAGATGTTCTGGCCTCATTGCGTAGTCGCTGACAGCTCGAGAAAGTACAAATGTTCGGATAATTTGTCCATGGTTTTGAACGCGCAAATGCTTCATATTAAAGTGTAGAAATTTGCGTCAAATGAGGAGATGAACAAAATCATGAGTATCGATAAATATCAGGAAACGTACATTCAGACTAATTTTGCCGACCGTATTGGCGGCTCCAACTATGGTAAAGACACCAACATCTATAAATTCGAGAAAATCAAACGTGCCAAAGCTTCGGCTAAAAAAGATTTTCCTAATGTAGAACTGATTGACCTCGGCGTAGGTGAACCGGACGAGATGGCAGATGCAGGCATCGTAGCTGCATTGGCGGAGCAAGCCTCCAAACCCGAGAACCGTGGTTATGCGGATAACGGTATTCCGGAATTCAAGGAAGCGGCTGCTGCTTACCTGAAAAATGTATTTAATGTAGAGGGTATCGACCCATCAACTGAAATCGTGCATTCCATCGGTTCCAAGCCGGCTTTGGCTATGATGCCTTCCTGCTTCATCAATCCAGGTGATGTAACGATCATGACCGTGCCAGGATATCCGGTTATGGGTACACACACCAAATACCTGGGTGGGGAAGTATTCAACATTCAATTGACCAAGGAGAACAACTTCCTGCCTGACCTGACGGCCATTCCGGAAGATATTGCAAAACGTGCGAAGTTGCTCTATCTGAACTATCCGAATAACCCAACGGGTGCGAGTGCAACGGTGGAGTTCTTTACGGAAGTGGTTGAATGGGCGAAGAAATACAGCGTTGTCGTTGTTCATGATGCTCCGTATGCAGCACTGACATATGACGGCAAAAAACCGTTCAGCTTCCTGTCCGTACCTGGTGCGAAGGATGTTGGCGTAGAACTGCACTCCTTGTCCAAGTCCTACAACATGACAGGCTGGAGAATTGGTTTTGTAGCAGGTAACCCGCTTGTTGTAAAAGCATTCAGTGACGTAAAAGACAACAATGACTCCGGTCAGTTCATCGCGATCCAGAAGGCTGCTGCCTATGGATTGAACCATCCGGAAATCACGGAAAAAATCGCGGAGAAATATTCCCGTCGTCATGACCTGCTGGTAGCTGCACTGAATGAGCTGGGCTTCCAGGCTGAAAAACCTAAAGGTTCCTTCTTCCTGTATGTTGAAGCGCCAAAAGGGATTGTGGGTGGCCGCCGCTTTGAATCCGGCGAAGACTTCTCCCAGTTCCTGATCCGTGAGAAACTGATCTCCTCGGTTCCTTGGGATGATGCCGGTAACTTTGTTCGTTTCTCCGTTACCTTTGAAGCTAAAGGGGAAGAAGAAGAGAAACGTGTTATCGCTGAAATTAAACGCCGCCTGAGCGACGTGCAATTCGAATTTTAATTTAAGTTCACATCATCATAATGATGTAGCTAAAAGAGACCGGAAACGGTCTCTTTTTTTATGCAAAAAATTATAAATTCTTCCTGTAATCCCTTTACAAAATTATACAAGCAACATATGATTAAATCTTTACGTTATGTATTTAGTCAGAAGTTGCTTTGGAAGGGAGTTATGGAAATTGTTATCATCTCGTACCAATACCGTGTCCACACCTGCTGCAGGAACAGGTAATACCTTTTCAGGTTTGCTTAAACTGTTGAGGCCGAAACAATGGACCAAAAATTTGCTATTGTTTGCCGCACTGCTTTTCTCTTTTGAGGAAATTCGGACGGAGACGATTCTATCGACTTTGTTAGGTTTTATTTTATTTAGCCTGGTTGCAGGCTGCGTTTATATTTTAAACGATTATGTAGATCGCGACAGAGATCGTCAGCATCCGGTGAAGATGTTCCGTCCCCTTGCTTCTGGACAGGTCAACCCGGCTCACGCTATGGTATTCGGAGTTCTGCTGCTGATTCTTTCCGTCGGGACAGCCTTTGTGATGAACCCGTTATTCGGAGTGTTATGTATTGTTTATTTCCTATTGAATGTGTCGTACTCATTTGTGCTGAAACATCTCGTTATTTTGGATATGATGACTATTGCGGCTGGATTTGTGCTTCGAGCGATTGCGGGTGGCGTGCTGATTCATGTGCCATTTACGCCGTGGTTCCTCATTTGTACAATGCTGCTGTCCTTATTCCTGGCTATTGGCAAACGGAGGAATGAACTTACCCTGCTTGAGGGAAATACCGGTTCGCACCGTAAAGTACTGGATAACTATTCGATTACGTTATTGGATCAGTTTAATACCATTGTCACAACCGCGACCATTATCAGCTATTCGCTTTTTACGTTCACATCCGATCGCACGATTCATTTAATGTGGACGATTCCATTGGTCATATACGGGATGTTCCGTTATCTGTATCTTATTCATATGAAGAACCAAGGTGGTTCGCCGGATCGAGTTCTATTTGAGGACAAGCCTATCTTAATCACGGTCATTTTATATGTCATCAGTGTTATTTTGATTTTTGCTATTTTTGAATAAAAGTTAGAGTCTGGAAGGTAGAGGGGATCAGGGTGAAAAGCACGAAAGTCGCCATCTTTGATATTGATAAAACGATTATACGCAGAGATTCCATGTTTCAGTTTGTACATTACGGCGTTCGGCGTTACCCGTGGCAGGTATGGAGATTGCCTGTCATTGCATTTCATACCGCGCTGTTCAAGGCAGGTCTGATGAGCGTTGAACGTGTTAAACGTTCCTATTTCAAGAGCATTGAGCGCATGTCCGAAGAAGATCTGGAGCATTTTTTTGATACGCGACTCCGTACTGCCATTTTTGCGGAGGCAAGTGTAGAGATGCAGCATCGTAAGGAAGCCGGTTACCACGTATTGCTGGTGACTGCATCTCCGCATGCCTATATGAAATATTTTAAAAACTTCCCTTGGGTGGATCATGTCATAGGTACCGATCTGGTTCGTCACCCGAATGGCTATACCTGTAGGATCGAAGGCAGTAATTGCAAAGGGGATGAGAAGGTTCGCCGAATTCAGGCCTATCTGGATGAGAAAAAAATGGTGATTGATTATGATCAGTCCTGTTCCTATTCCGACTCCTTATCCGATCTTCCAGTGATGCAGTTGGTAAGTCAGCGATACTTTATTAACAAGCGCGTGCCGGAGATGGAGGCATTGTCGTGGGGGAGGTAAGAGGGCGCCATACAGGCAAGTTATTGATGTTGGTCTCCGCCTTTCTTACAGCGACGGGCCAACTGTTCTGGAAGTGGGGTCTGACTGAGTGGATCTATTTGGGCATCGGCTTTCTTTGTTATGGACTGGGTGCCATTTTGATGATCAAGGCGTTTGCTTTGGAAAAACTGTCTGTGGCCTATCCTTTGATGTGTGCCAGCTACGTGTTTGCGCTAATCTATGGATACTTTTTGCTAGGAGAAGAAATTACGGTGCAGAAGTTGGCGGCTGTCGTGCTGCTTGGAATCGGGGTGACATTGACCAGTGTTGATCGATAGCTGGATGATTGCTGTACTGATCGCAATGACCCTGTGTGGAGCGATGGGAGGAGCGGGTCTGAAAGCCTACGCCACCAGCCGCAAAAAGCTGCATGTTCTAATAGGGCTTGGATTCTATGGTACAGGTGCGCTTCTGAACATTGTATTGTTGAAATTTCTTCCGTTAACGGTTGTACTGCCTGCCAATGCCTTAACGTATGTATGGACGCTCGTTATAGCGCGGTTTGCATTTAAGGAGAACGTAGGCCCTTTGCGCTGGATAGGTGTAGCTTGTATTATGGGCGGATTGTGTTTATTGGTTTTCTAGAATAATTGAAACTGGATGTGAACGCATGAAATTTTTGGACTACATATTTGTTAATCGCAGAACCAATTGGACGGCATTTTGCCTGTTTGCGGGTTTTGCTCTTTTTTACGGTCTGATGAACGGGTCTTACGTGACGTACATTGCAGATCACGCAGAGCTTCTAGGGTCATACACGCCATTTAGTACGGCGCAGTTCCCACTTAATTTATTTAACTTTGATCCTTCCATGTATTATGGAGCCAACAGTTCTTCGGTTATTCATCCGTTAATTTCATTTCTGGCGGTTACGCTTGAAGCAGGTGCTCAATTACTGGGCGGAAATTGGTTCTTTCTTATCCTGCAGTCACTTGTGAATGCGGGCTCGGTTGTGCTGGTATTTCTGTTCTTGAATCAAAAAGATAAACAAAGCGCTACACCGTTACTTTTCGCTTTATTATTCGGTTTTAGCTCCTATCTGATGTTTACTGCATTGATTCCGGACTCCTATCCGTATGTTCAGTTTGTTATCCTGTTCTCTGTGCTGTACATGCAATACACCCGTGAATGCAAAGATGTCCGTTACATCCCGAATGCGCTGCTGGCATCCATTAACTTCGGACTGACATCGACCAACATTGTACCATTTGCGGCCGCCATGTTTTTCAATTTGCGGACGTGGCGTAACAAGTCGGGTTGGAAAAAGTATATCGGAATCATGGCGCTGGCCGTTGCTTTCATCGTAGTATTGACTGGGATTCAGTACATCGCGTTTGGCGGTCGCAGTTGGGTCAGCAATTGGTTGCTCGGTATTCAAAATGGGGGAACAAGCTATGCCACTCCATTCCAGTTCGCAGTTCATTGGAAGGCTCTAAGCTTGCTAACGATTAATCCGATGCTGTCACCGAAAGTGCATTTGCTGGACCCGGGCATGGTAGCGTTTGTAACGGACCTGTCCCGTTCGAATCCGATCTATGTGCAGCTCACGGGTATTTTTATCCTGTTGCTGGCGCTTACTGGGTTTATTAAGGGCATCCGTGAACGGGAAGTGTGGACTCTTGCGCCATACATTCTGTTTGCATTTGTACTTCATATCGTTGTTGGTTTCGGGCTAGCGGTATTTCAATACGATATGTACCTGTACGCAGGACACTATCTGTTTGCGTTTTTCCTCCTCGGTGGGGGCTTCGTCATTGGTCTTCGTCAGGGGCTGGGGAAAAAAGTGTTAATAGGCTTGATCATGCTATGTATTCTCGTTACCGCAGTCAACAATATCTATCGTCATGTAGAAACATTAACAACCATTAAGCAGTCCTATGATCAATTGGAACAGGAACGTACAGTGAAATAATCAGACATTTTAATTATTCTATACAAAGAGACAAGGCCATTGG
>NZ_AWUK01000003.1 GCF_000499205.1 Paenibacillus sp. MAEPY2 | reverse complement strand
ACATTTAGGGGCCCCTGGTTTCGATTCTTATCGAGCCGGGGGCCTTTTTGCGTAGTTTGAGTCCAACGATCAATAGAAAGCCGTCAAGGGCCGCACAGCGGGCGAAGCGAACCCTTTACGAGCGGTTCCCAGGCCAACCCTATCAGCCTGTCCCGAACCTTGCGTTCGGGACCCTGCCACCCGGCGAGGAGTGGGATTCTAAAGGGCAAGCCCTTTAGCCAGCGGAGCGAGAAAATGGATTCTCAAGGGCTGGCCCTTGAGCCAGCGGAGCGAAGAAAGGAGTTTTTATATGGACTTGTTTAACCCAATGAATCCGATGAACTATATAAATCCAGCGTCACCCTATTATCAGGGAAATGTTGTTGAAGATTCCGAGCCTGTGGATGTTGATCTTTCGTCACTGATGAGTGAAATGACGAGTTCGCTTTCAGTATCAGATGCTTTCGGAGAAACATTAGATTTATTTCATATGCTTTTTCCTATCGTGCTTATGGTGGCGATCCCTTTCATCATCATCACGGTTTACAAGCTGTTTAAGCGGATGTTGAGGGAATACGGCTATGAAGAGGTTCCGAAGAGTCCAAAAGCGCCAAAAACGAAGCCTGAGAAGCCCAATGAGCCTATTTACAAGAGTGATGACGGTAAAGGGTACTGGGTGAGAGGTTACGGGGATGAAATTACATATGTGTCGCTTACGGATTTGTATCCAGCAGGCACGAATATGGACGAATTGAGAGATTTGAAATCCAAGGAGGAAGCAAAATGAAAAAACTTTGTGGGGCATGTGCCCAAAAAGCCGGAACCAGTTTAAAAGATCGGATGCAATTGGCGTTATCTCGTCAAAAGGATGTCACTTATGAGTGTCCTGGGTGCGGTAAAGAGCATTTCTTAGCTTCTAATAGAGTTGAGGAATCGGCTGAAACGGGCGAAAATGCCGAAATTCAGGAAACAAGAGAGAATTTCGTCCAAACAAGATTATTTTGAGATGAAGAGAGAGGTGTTTCTTCCATGATATGGATTGCTGCATTCCTTGTAATACTCATTGGGATTTCGCCCTTTGTTGCAAGTGAGTTAAATAAGTTGAAGAAGTGAAAAAAGACTGTTCTGAATTATTCATATAGTGAAAAATTCATAATAAAGGATGTGCTGTTATGGAGGTTTTGGCCTTTACTGATTGGCCGTTGTGGTTGAAAGTGGCGGTTTTCTGCATGATTCCAGGTTGGCTGTATCTATGGTATGTCGCTTTCAAGAAGATTGTTTATGCAGTTAAAGGGCTTTTAAAAAGGGTTTAGGGGTGGATACGTGCGAAAGAATCGCCCAGACCCCATTGTCTATAATATGGGGTCACGGTACGACCTCCCAACACGTTCCAAACCCGTACTGCTCTAAGGTTTGGGCCTTCCACCACACGAACGGTGGAGAAAAACGGAGGAAATCGTACGAAAATCTTAGAAAAGAACTTGTTTTTTAACGAAAATCGAATGCGCTTTGTGGTGCTAAAGTGTCCGGGGAAGAGGGGAAAGGTTATGCCTGAGCAATATACGAAATCTAATGGTACATATAGGGGGAAAAAGAGATTCCAGCCTGATGCAAAACGTTGTGTGTTCAACGTCGATACACTTTGGTATACATACGATGCAGACAATTATGACGAAGTTATGCAAGCTGGGTTTTTGGACAAGCTGGTGGACGGTAAGAGCGTTGCAGAAGAGGGAGAAGGTACGGACTATGTTCAGGTTCAAACGAGCCGTTATGAATATCCTGTGACGTTCTCAATAGAATCTAGCGGCCAGGCTCCCATCTATGCGTTCCAGATTCGTAATGCAGACATGGCTATCTACTTTGCGCGGCGGCGGCGTAATGACGGTACATATCCGGTTAAGGTGCAGATCAATCAATTCAAACTGTGGGAATTGGGGGCGCAAGATGCATTCCTGGAATCGTTGGAGGTTTTGACGGCTCTTGGATTTGCGTATGATGCAGCCAAACCGAACAGGATTGACTTGTGTGTCCACTCAGACCAATTTAAATGGACGCTAGACGATTTAAAGACGTTGGACTATCCAAGGAACGTTGCTGACGACAATAAGCCGAATTTCATGAAGTTAGACCCATGTACGGGAGAGTTTGAGACGGTTTACTATGGTGATCGCTCCAGGCTGCAATTGCGTATCTATAACAAGTCTCTTGAGATCACGAAGAAGAAAAAGGACTATTTCCGTGAAATCTATGAAAATCATGGCATGGACCCGGAAAAGGTTTGGAATATTGAGTTTGAAGTACATAGGGACTATTTGAAAGGTTTTGCTTGTGAAGAGACAGGAGAGACAGGGATTTTTGATTCCATGGATTTTCTGTTGCGCCTGGATGGTTTGTCTTTGCTCTGGACGCATTTAACGAATAAGTATAGTCATAACTCTGCTTTTTGGGGCTTGGTACGTGCAGGAGACGTTAATAGATTCGTAGATTGTGGGCAGCATATTTTTCGCTTGAAAGATATTGATTCAACTAAGCAGCGCGAGGTTTCCCAAATACGGGGACGTTTGATGAAGCTAATTTTAAACGAAGAGTTACCAGAGGATGCCGACCCTATGAACGAAGCCCTGAAAGTGTTTGTGAGTATGGTACATGACTACGAAGAAGAGAAGGAAAAGGATTTTGAAGGCGATGTCTTGCGGAAACGTAGGGAGTATATGGACACGGAAATGCTTAAAATGCGTATGGCTGAACGTCAGAAATCTAGTGATAAATTGGTGCTGTTAAATGAACTATTGACTAAAAAGAGGTTGCATAATGCAGATAATATTTTGGACAAAGAAAAAGCCCAATAATCTTGGGGATTATTAGGGCCGTTGGTAAAACTATGTATGCACCAACTATAGCAAAAACTGAGGTGTAAAACAATGGTGACGTGCCTGATTTGTCTGTGATGGATATGATTCGGGCACTAATCAGTCTATAATGTTGGGTATGTTGGCAACACATCCCACTGTAAAGGAGATTGGAAAAATGCTAGAAACCAAGGATATAGCTGAGATTTTGGACGTGCACAGCAACACGGTACGTAAATATGCTCTTGCTCTGGAAGCACAGGGGTATGTTGTCCAGCGTGACGACAACAATGATAGGAAATATAGTGAGGTGGACGCTACGGTATTCCGTGAGTTGCAGGCACTACGGCAACGGTCGGGATTGAGTGTTGAAAAGTGCGCGGAAGTAATAGCAGCGCGGCATAGAGAGCCATCCGGTAGCGTGTTGCCTAGCGTAATTGAGCCAGATTCTACGCAAATTGTGCAACATGAAATGCAACACGGTGAACTGTTGGGAGCTGTTCAGACATTGGCAGACCTGAATAGGCAGCAGGCGGACGAAATAGCTAGGCTGCATAAGCGTATGGACGAACAGAACAATAATATCAGCGTTATACTAAGGGAAACGTTAGAAACTAAGAGGCTGCTTGCGGCGGCTGCTGAGAAACCAGCGCGGAAAGGCTGGATGTTTTGGCGCAAAGCTGCCAAAAGTGCCGACCCTGATCCCGAGGCCATTTGGAAGAAAAAAGCCGGGGGAGCAGAAGCGATATACGACAGGCCGGGGCGTGAGAAGAAATAGAGATATACTATCTCTATACGACGCGGCACGGTTACACGCATATTTTGAGCAGTTCCAGAGTTTACCGGGGGGCTGCTTTTTGGTTATGCTAAAAAGAAAAAACAATAAGGATGGTGATTGTCGTTGATAGAAAGGTAGTGTATCAGGCAAGTGGCGAGACCAAGAAAAGACCCAAGCGAGGTAGTAAAGAGCATTTGCATTAACCTGAAACAAAAAGTATTAGATGAATTGGCAAAAGAGGGAAACCCTAAAAATGTGATTGAACAGATCATTAACGAAAAATATTCCAAATAAAAGGATAGACAAGACCCAATTTTTTTTTTATGATGTTTCCAGAGCGGAAAATATGTTCGTAGGTCTTGAAGATCATACCAAGTACATAATTCCAGCAAAAAAAATTAGAAAATATCAGCAAACGTGGTGCGTTGTATATGATACAAAACGCCACGGTGACAAGCATAGAAACATCTGCTATGATTGGGGCAACAATTCCAATTGAACGCAGAAAAGCCCTGTTAGGTGCTACCAACACCTACAGGGCGTATGGGTCAGAGTGCACACACACTCATTCCCTTCACACATCCTAGAGCATATTTACCTATGTTGCAATAGTCGCATCGTAGGATAAATTTTCTGTAGGTGTGTCGAATCAGGGAGAGGTGTGCGCCGAATAAGGCGACACCTCTTTTTTTATATTCTGCTAAGGTGGTGATGAAAAATAAACGATGAAGTTGTACAGCAGGAACAGACAACGCAGCCGTCCACTGATGTTGCTGATCCACAAGAAAAACCGGAAAGTACAGAACAACCAATACCCGTCACTGATTCGACTGAAACCAATACCGGAAGTTCTGAAACAACACCGGGAGAGCCAGTGCAAAACCCGGAAAATGCTCAAATTCCTGAACAACCGATTGTTCCACCATTACCGGAACAAGTCGCAGAGGATACAGCATCGGGTGCATTTGCACATGTGGAGACAATTGTCTTACCTAATGGCAGCTCATTTAATTTTGCTCATCAACTGACCCTGGGGGATATACTGATTTCTTCTGCATTGTTCTTGTTGTTGGCCTTTCAGGTACTCAAATGGTTGCTGAATACCGTTTGGGAAAGGAGGGGGTAAGCCGTGGATTTTCATGCAAGTCCACATGACACGGCTATTATGATTGGCATGGCTTTTGCTGTGCCGCTTGTCGGTGCTGTCATTTCCCGGGTTTTTGTTAGGTTGGTGATATCATGGCGACATTAATTGGCGCGACTTTCATTTGGCTATTGGGTAATCCTGATTTACTCCGGCTGCTGCTTACTTTCACTTTAGGCTTGAGCGTGATACATACCGTATTTTCGCTATGGCACATGGTGGAAAGGGGGAATAGCGGTTGAATGTATCAGATTTATGGGATTTCTCGTTTTTTTGGCAAATGTTCCGAAACAACATGGCTACGGTATCACCGTTCGTTATGGTTGTAGTTGCGCCAATTGTGGTGGGGATTCTCATAACCGTAATTATTAAAGCCGTAACTCGTGCTAAAGCATGATGATAAATCATCTAACAACGACAGATCCAACTAGGTATTACCCAAAATCATGGTTTACTGCTGATAAATTGGGTGATTTTTGGGCCAATGTTAAGTGGTTCATGCAGTACAATATGCCGTTATTTTTGATCGTTGTATCCATATTCGTTGTATACATGGTCGTGATCGTGATCATTGATGTGGTATCGGATGCACGTAAGGGCCAGGAACGGCCCGACCAAGATGATTTTGACGTCAAGTATTACTAACTGAGACAAGGGTTAAAACCCACTCTATAAAAAAACAAAATAAACCATTTTCCAAGGAGGAAAACAATATTATGAATACCGCTGCTGTAACTGCTGATTTTTCTGGAGTAACTTTACCATTTAGTGTGCCTGACATGCTTTCCACGGCAACAAGCTTTCTGGGGATCTACGGACCATGGATTTTGCTTGTACTCGGTGTAATCTTCTCGCCAGTGCTGTACGGCCTGGTCATGAAGCTGGTAAGCTACGCATCCAAAAAATTCGCGACCAAATAAGGTGACACGCGCGGGAAATAGCCCAGACATTAAACGTGTCTGGGCTATTTTTCTTAAGGGGGCTTTATTTTGAAACGTTGGATGCTGGTTGTACCGTTTTTGCTCTTTTTGGTTCCGGGAGTTGCATTTGCTTTGGATATCCAGCTTAACAACTATTACTATGCTCATACGAATGAGGCTGGTACAAGGCTGCTGGGTGACAAATTCAGCAATACGACTCTGAGGGCCGATGCTTCGAACAGTAATGGTGTCCTGGTAAATTTGAGATTTCGGAGTCTCGAAGGGCTAGGATCAGACAAGTTATATATCAAATATTCGGATGGTACAAAACAACAGGTGACAGATACGTATGTGCAACTGGACAAAAGGGTTCCATCCGTACAGATTGAGCTTCAAAAAACTACTACCAAAGAAACGTTAATAGAGGTATCGAGTGTCGTTGTGAGCGATGCGGATTCAGCGGAATTGATCAACTACACCTATAACGGCAGCACGCCGACCAAGTACGGAGATTTGGGGAACGGGAGTGGTGGAACAGATCCGGGAAACGTCACTAAAATTCCGTTGAATTCCTATTACGTATCTTACCGGGATGAATACAGGGCAGATTATACGGCTCCTGCTGGTATTTCCAAGTATCAATTGTACTTTACAAGCGATTCGGGAACGGTACATACCTTGGATTATTCTTTCAAGCCTACAGGTATCCATTATCTGACGTGTAACGGTACATACCGAATTAACTTTTTTGACTCATCTGGAAAGCTTGTCAGCCAGACGGAGGATGCCCGTACAACGGCTATACAAAATCCGGCTTGTAAATCTTACACGGAAGATGAAGCGTCCGGCAGGGACGACCTGAGCGCGCGTAAAGATGGTTCAGACATCAAATGGAACAATCCACCATCCGGCACAAAGGAAGTACAGATATGGAAGGATGGTCAGAAGATTGCAACCAATTCAGCAGAAGATACAACACACAAAAATGCGGGGCCAGGGAGTTATAGCGTTGTTGCCGTTGGAACAGATGGGAAGCCTATCGGGCAATCAGATTTGAACGTTACGGATGGAACTGGGCCTGATCCGTCTGAGCCAGGAACGAACCCGTCCAATCCTGGGACGGATTGCGGAACATGCGAAAAATTGGATCAGATGCTTGCTTGTCCTGGTTGGGAATTGGTCATGAATGATTTAACGGATGCCATTAAAGCAGCCTTACCACCACCACCGGACTGGGATGACATTGCCGACAAGATCGGCAGGGCAACCGTCCGGCATTTGTCTGACTACCTGGGAGACGTTCCGGCTCCACCGAGCAAGGAGCAAATAAAACAGGATACAGAAACACCTTTACCACAACTGGACACGACAACGGGAGTGGAAAACCTTACACCAAAGGTTCCCGAAGAGTACAACAGCGGTGATATCAAGTTTGATTTGGAACGGGATGCACCAGTTATTGAAGTGAAGGACGAATCGAAGCCTTTCGATATAGCTGAACCACTGAACAATATCGAATATGACGATCCGGGTAAAGCAGTTTTGCCAGGGGATTCAAACAATAACAGCGGCGGGATAAAGGAACCGGATAAGGTGGATACCGGAGATCAAGAACCGAAGCCAAAGCAGATCATTTTTGATCTTCCAAGGCCAGGGCCAACACCGAATCCTACACCTTCCAATCCACCGTTACCAAGCCCTACACCTTCTAACCCACCAATACCAGGAGGCACAGGAGGGGGTCCGGCAATACCAGACCCAAGTACAGGGACAATACCAATTCCAAACGTTGGGGGGTGATGATTTGAAAAAAGTAATCTCCATTATGTTTTTAATGATGGTCTTAATTCCATTCGGTTCGGCTTTTGCTGCTACTTTGCCATCACACTATGTTGATGTTTTGAGGGGGCAGCCGTTTAAGGTGAATGCATCGTCAACTACTGTTTTTACGGATGGAAATACAGCTACCGGAGCTCAGATGTCAGGAACCTGGGCATATACATTTCCTGAACCCGTTGACATTGCCGGATATTCTACGTATGGAGTCAACGGAATTTATGGTTCCAGTACAAAGGTTGACGTTAGTCATGTGGCGGGGACAACACAAATTTCAGGAAACACAGGTAACGCATTTGTTGAACTGCATCTAAAAGGTGTAACGAAGGTCACGCTCAGTAGGATAGGGACTGAGGGCGGGCCAGGAACATTTTACGATATCAAAATGTATGTTGATCCAACGGCAAACCCGGATGCAAGCAAGTTTGTTATTAATAACTTGAAAGCTGAACAAAGTGGGACGGATGGGGTTTTATTAAACTGGACTGCTGTGGAATCAGCGTATTTAACGGGATATAAGGTGTATTTGAATGGAGCGAGTTACAACGCTGAGATTAGAACCAATTCATACAGAGTTCCGGGCTTGAGTCTTGGACAAACCTACACGTTTAAGGTGGCTCCGATTGATAGAGGTGGGCATGAGTACCCAGGGGCAACGGTAAGCCACAAAATGACTGAACCGGACACTACACCACCGGACAAGGTTCCCAAGGTTACCGTTGATCCTGATGTGTTTAAAGCCGTAGCCACATGGGATGCAAGCAAGGCAGATGATTTGGACGGATATAGGGTGTACCTGGACGGAAAGGGGTTCTCCGGTTGGATCAAAACAAACCGATTCACATTGGAAGGCTTGAAGCCTGGAACAACATATCAGTTGTATGTTGTTGCCAGAGATACTTCCGGTAATGTATCTGAACCTTCTTCAGTAGTGAAGTTCACGACAAAGGCTCTTGTAACGGATACAGAGCAGGAAGCAAAGGACGGATTCTTGTTAGTGACTTGGCAGAAAACAGAAGGGGCATCGTCATACCGGATTTACTTGAATAATCGGTTAATCGCTACCGTTGGGCCAAATGTCTTCGAATACAAGATCACAAGAGATATGGGTTACAACCCGGCTAATCTTGTGAATAGAGCAGATGTCAAAGCTGTTATGGAAGATGGGACGGAGGGGGGCAGTAATAACCCGACAAGCCCAAGTGAGGGCGTTTTGGATGATGCACTGTCCTTCCTAAAGATTGACGACATGATAGCCACATCGCTTGCCTTTCTAGCCATTTATGCACCCTGGATTATTTTAATCCTGGCGGTTATTTTCAGCCCTGTGCTGTATGGATTGGTTGTTAAGTTAATGAATTATTCAAGGCGTAAAACAGACGTTCCGGCAGTCAAAGGAACGGTTTTAAACCCTTATGAGAAAAGGAGATGACCCAAATGTCAGTGACCGATATTTTTCAATTTGCAGGAACTCACATGCTGACTTACTTGGCTCCGATACTGCTAGTCTTTTGCTCACTGGCCTTTGTTGACCAGATCGTGGATTCCCTGGTACGTCTCGTGAAAAGTGCCAGGAAGCAATTCAACATATGATCAAAAAAATTATGGAAGCGAGCTGGACATTCTTTACCCGAATGTTCGGCAGACTCTTCCAGTTCATGGGCGACCTATTCGGCAGCCTATTCCAGACCTTATTTACCTTCTTAAAAAAGTTGCTGCAGCCGATTTTTATCGTTGTTGCCCTGGTGCTCTATTTTGTCTATAAAGTGGCTGAAATAGCGATAACCTTGATCAAATTATTTTTAATCCTGGGCAAGCTGCTCCTGGCTTTTATCAAAGGAATATTTGTTACCCTGGCCGGATTCACCTTTACACCAACAGCCCGGAATGATGGCAGTTGGACACCTATTTTCAAAAATGTAGTCGGTGGCCTGGAAACCTATCAAATGGCAAACCTGGCTTATGTCCTTCAATTCTGTATTTGGTTCGGTGTAGGTTGGGCGGCATTGCGTATCTTGGGAAGTATTCGTAATGGAGGGGATTAAGAGTGTATGAATATTTCCTTCCAACACCACTCAGGAACTTCATAGATTCGATTTTCAACGGCCCACTAACGTTCTTGAAACTGGCTATCCAGTATTTGAATGAAGTTAGCTTGGTAGCCGGAAGAGGGATCAGCTTGCAGAACTATTTTGGGTTCATTAGCTACCTACCAACACCATTCCAGGCCGTTGTGAATTCTCTACTGTCCGGCATTATACTCCTGGCCGTTTTGCAGTTAGTCAAAGTCATTATTCGGATGTATTACGCCATCAAGGATGGAAGTAAGTGGTGGTAATTCCGACTGTGGCCACTCGGATTTAAAAATTTGCTTAAGCGATATTGAAAAGAGGTGCATCATTCAAGATACGTACCTTGAATAGTGTTGCATATATCAAAAAATCCGGAAAGGATGAACGAAATGGAAGCAGATGTATTCAGTTATTTCATGGCGATTGGATCGGGCTTGAGCCTGGGTATTGCCGTTGTTGTTCTACCAGGATTGTGGGTTGCCAAAAAGATTATGACCAAGAAGGGAGCAAAACAACGTGGGATTGTTTAATAGCCGAGAACCATACGCACCGCAGGATGTACTTTGCATTTTTAAAGAGGATGGAACAGCAGCCATTGCGCCAGTTGTTGAAATCAATGACGAACGGGTTTTTGCGGAATCCCTGGACGGGAATTATGCCATACCGCTTGGAGATTTGAAGAGTTTTACAGGCCCAAAAGGGCGTGTCTTCTTGTATCCGACTAGCGTAGAAAATGTTACGGATTGTCAGCGTATTGCGGCCCTGGAACGTTCCACGGTCTTGCGTCAAATCACGCATTTCGCGCCGGAAGAGTACGAATCGGGAGCCAAAGCACCAATTGGGAAAATCATGCTGGTTGTGGGCGGTATCGTTGCACTGTTCTTAATTATCAAAGGATTGGGTGGTTAGGATGAATCAAGCGGGAGCATTGAAGAATGCAGATAAGATCCAATCAGTTATCAATGACGATTTGTTTCCTACGGTTCAGCACGTTTCCGATGTAAAACAAGTCCTGGAATTCATGAGTGACTATGCTGCACCGTTCAGCGAGGATCAGGTACGGGCGTTGGTTCTCCTGGAAAGCCTGGGCAACAATGAACGGTTGCACGGGAAGCAGAATCCGTATAAATCGATCATTAAGGACATTAAAGAAGAATACAAAAAATCCATAGCACGTCCAGAAACGTTCTTGAGAACGATTGAGGAACTGATACCGAAGCCGCCTAAGCCGATTATCATGGCCGATGGACGAGCAATTAAGCCAGGAAGGGGTTAACACTCATGCCGCATAATATAGGCGTTGTAGGGCCGCTGGGGGCCGGGAAAACGACAGTCATGTCCATGATGGCATGGTATTACAAAAATGCGATCGAGAACCGGGGCGGGGAAGTCAAATTGTTTGCGAATTATGACCTATACGGCGCATCGAGAATGAAAAGGCCGGAAGATTGGTTTCGAGTGGCTGAGGCCCACGGTTCTATCATTGCATGGGATGAAGCACACCGTTCCTTTGATAGCCGAAAATCCTTGAAATTCGAAAACACGCTTGCCACGGACATTCTGACATTTGTTCGTAAAATGGCAAGTATTCAGCTTTTTGCCACACCAAGCATTAACCGTTTAGATACGCGTATCCGTGAAATGTTGGAAGTCCTGCTTCATGTCCGGCCAATGGGGAAGAAGGGGATCCAAATTGATTATTACGACTTCCAGGCCGACAGTTTTGGGAAGTTTGGTCAGCTGCTTCATTCCAGGTTCCTTCCTGGTGGCCGAGTGGGTCAAATTCACAAGCTTAATCTGTTTGATACTCACTCATTCGTCGGAGGGTTTCCGTTGCCGAAAACGGAAAAGGCAGCGGAGAAGTTTATGGATCAACTAGAGCTAGTACATAACGAATCCAGGAGGAATATATATGTCAATCGTGCCGCAGGAAATATTGAAGAAAGACCCTCAGCACTTGTTATACCATTACCCTTCGATGCATCCGGTGAGATACACCCAATTACACGCTGAATATCATTTTTGGCGTTCGGTAGATGTTGCTGAACGAACGGCAGCCATGTTTGATAGGTTCCTGGTTCCGTCCAGGCTGCTGCACTGGCAGCGTAAATCCAAATTCGCAGAACGTAGGGTGCAGATATCCAAGAAGACGTACTATGCCATCAGCAGGGACGAAATGACGACCAGGGAATATAAAAGCTACCTGGATGAAGTAAGACGGGTAGAGGAAGAATCAGAGGCGTTGGAGCTGTGCCATGCTTAGTAGGCCATACGTAAAGATGACCAGGACGGATGTAAGGGAAATCTATCGCGCCAGGGATGAACTGAGGTACTATAAGCGGCTACTGTTCGATGCAGCCAGGGCAATAGATTTTAAGGCCATGAATGAATGCCGAAAGCAAATGAATTCGATCCGGCAGCGGATTAAGCAAGAATATGATGTGATTCTGTGAAGGGTGTGATTGAATGGGATGGAAAGCGAATGTACAGGAGAATAAGAAAAAACCAATTGATATAACGCCTTTTGTAATGGGTGTATTGGAAGCAGCAATATGGTTTGGGTTGATCGTGATGTTTGGAAAAGGCGTAATGATTAATATGTCTCAGATGAATCCAGGCGAATGGGAAATACTTAACACATTCATGGATTCTGGAAAGCCAACAACGGTTTTGGTTTTGATCCAAATAATCATGACCGTTTTTGTATTGTGTGCTTATACTGTAATCTATCGTTTTCTGAAACGTATTGATGCCAGGATGAAACGGAAAGAAGCCTGCCCGGAATAAGGGTGGGCCTTTTTTTGCTTAAGCGATATTGAAAAGTGTTGCTAAAACCAAGTTTGCCCGGCGCAAATGAAAAGTGTTGCGTTTTTCAAGTTTATGCGGTACAATGAGTTCAGAAGCAAAAGCAAGGAGGTTCAGGCATGCGAGATAAGTGGCATAGCGAAAATTATGGCGGCGCAAGGGAAGGTTCAGGCCGGAAGAAGATGGGGCAGTCAAAGCCTCTTCGGATCAACTTGCCAGAAAACGAATGGGCTAAGATCGATCAGGAGATTGCAGCGGGTACATATGAGAGTTACGCGGACTACTTCCGTAGGCTTCACAATGAAAAAGGGGGATGGGGAAAGTGAATTATAAGAAGGTTGAGGAAGTCAATGCAAAGCGTTTGGCACTGGCTAACGAAATGATGATTTTGGCGGCTAAAGTCAGTCCGGCAATGGATCTGGAAGAAATGGATGTGATCCAGACGGAAATTGCCTTGCTTCGAGAACAGCATGATGCATTGCCTACGCTAGAGGATATAGCAAATGAAAGATTAATCAGTGAAAAGCTGATAGATTTGGTTTATGCAATTGATGAAATGATGATTCAGACTGGAAAACTTATTGAAACTTTGGACGAAAATCATCCTCATCGTATTAGTTTGAATGGTGAAGTACTAGGTTTGAGAAGGGCGCAAACGGCTGTGAGGAAGTTTCACACTGGAAATATAAAGGGGGGAATCTAAATTATATAGCACATTTTACTAGAATCATGGTAGAATTTGCTGTAACAACTAAAAAGGCCACGTTTCACGGCGGCTTGGGTCTGGACAACCCTCAGCTGCTCAACTGATGGATAAGATCAGAGGAACAGGCGCGCACGCTAATAACATGGCTTTGGGTATTATTCTACCTGATTTCTTTCAGTAGATCAATATATTCATTCCACATG
>NZ_AWUK01000002.1 GCF_000499205.1 Paenibacillus sp. MAEPY2 | reverse complement strand
TTATAAAGTATCTTAATTTATTAGTTCGTACTTAATGGCAGGCAAACAATAATGGACACAAAGGGGAAACAATCATGAGCAATATGACAGCAAAATCGGAAAAACAAAAAATGATCGATGGTGAGCTGTATTTGGCTTCCGATCCCCAATTGTCTCAAGACAGGGAATATGCAAGAAGAATGACACGCATGTACAATCAGACTATAGAAACTGATGGTGAGCTCCGTACAAAGGTATTGAAAGATCTGTTGGGTTCCACGGGTGAACACTTGAGCATGGAACCGAATATTCATTTTGACTATGGATACAACATTCATGTTGGAGAGCATTTCTATACTAATTTTAACTGTACAATACTCGACGTATGTGAAGTGCGCATTGGAGATAACTGTTTAATGGGACCTGACGTTCACATATATACCGCTACTCATCCCTTGAATCCATTCGAACGAATAACAGGTGCAGAGTATGGAAAGCCAGTAACCATTGGAAATAATGTATGGATCGGAGGCAGGGCAGTAATTAATCCAGGAGTCAACATTGGGAACAATGTCGTTATTGCTTCCGGTGCTGTAGTCACAAAAGATGTCCCGGATAACATGATTGTTGGTGGGAATCCTGCTAGAATTATTAGAGAGATAGAGCTTTAAACCATTCATTTTGGACAGAAGAGCTGGAGGCACAGGAATTCATGACAGAAAAAGAGAAATCACAACTGGGACTGCTGTATAATGCGAATTACGACAAAGAATTGATTGATGAGCGTTTGTACGCGAAAGGGCTTTGTTACGAGTATAATCAGCTTCATCCAGGCAAGACCACCGAGAGAGAAGCGTTGCTCAAAACATTGCTTGGTAAAACGACGGATCGTTTCCTGATCGAGCAGCCGTTTGTATGTGACTACGGCTATAACATTGAAATTGGTGAGAATTTCTACAGTAATCATAATATCGTTATGCTGGATGGAGCCAAAATCAGTTTTGGTGACAACGTTTTTGTTGCTCCAAATTGTGGATTCTATACTGCCGGTCACCCTTATGATGTGGAACAGCGTAACGAAGGTCTTGAGATTGTAGGTCCCATCACGGTGGGCAACAATGTATGGATCGGGGGCGGCGTGACTGTTCTTGCGGGTGTGACTATTGGAGATAACACAATTATTGGGGCAGGCAGTGTAGTCACGAAAGACATTCCTTCTGATGTAATCGCTGCGGGTAACCCGTGCAGAGTTATTCGCAAAATAACGGAAGCAGACAAAATGAAGTACAGCAGAGGTTAATCAACAAGTGTATATCAACCTTCAGGATGCCCGATGTTTTTCATCGGGTGTTTTTAAACCCTATGGAGATATTGTATAGTTACTACATCGAATAAGAAAGTTTGGAGGAGGGTGCTTGTGAAAATAGCGAATGCGTATTTGATGAAAGAAATTAATATAAACCATGTACGCCAGGTCATGAAACGGGTGGAAACAGCCACCAAACCTCAACTGGCCTCCTTGACCAAGCTCAGTGTAGTAACCGTCAATTCACTGGTAAAAGAGTTATGTGATCTGGGTGAGCTGTTTGAGGATGAAACAGTGCCATCCAATGGGGGAAGACCGGCACTAACCTACCGATATAATTATGATTTCAGCTCGGCTTTGGTCATGTACATCAACGATAAGCAGGGGCAGGATCTGATCACGGCCACCGTCATTAACCTAGAGGATCGTATGGTGTTCAGAGAAGAATATACGATGCCAACCTTTGATGAGAAACACTTCTATGAAATTATTGAGAACGTGCTGGCTCAGCATGCTTCCATTAAAGTGATCGGTATCGGTATTCCGGGGCAAACTGTGAATGGAAAAATTATGGTGAGCAGTCACCAACAGCTAGAAGGTATACGCATGATTGAAGATCTTGAAGCGCAGTTCGGATTACCAGTGATGGTGGAAAATGATGTGAATGCTGCAATCAGCGGATATTGCGCCAAACAGGAGCTAGACGAAGATCACTGTGTCATTGGGATCTATTTTCCAACCAAATATCCTCCGGGCATGGGCATTTATCTGGACGGCAAAGTGATCAAAGGAAAACTTGGCATGGCGGGGGAAGTGAAGTACCTCCCAATGGGAATGGATTGGTATTCCTCAGTGGCAAAGGAAACGTTTATTGAAACGGTATGCAAAATGATTCAAACGGTCAATGCGATTCTTGCACCCGATAAAGTTGTGATATACCAGAAGATGGTTGAAGAAGAAGCGGTTGTTCAAGCATGGGGAATGTATCAAGCTGAGCTGTCAATGCCATCTTATCCTGACATTATTCTGATCGATTCTTTCCAGGCAGATTTTGAGGCAGGAATGCGGTGGTTAACGTTGAAATCACTGGAACCGACCCTGGTCCAATTCAATTGAATCTATGGTATGAATGAATAAAAATCCCCCAGCAGAAAACAATACAAAACATGGTGTACCCAATGCTTGTCCGTATGTTCTGCTGGGGGCGAGCAGGAATGCACCTGCTTGCAATGATAGCAATTTTTTAACGTTTTAGGCTCTTACCATTACTGCTGATGATATCTTTGTACCAGTGGAATGATTTTTTGCGATACCGTTCGAGTGTTCCTGAACCATCGTCATGGCGGTCAACATAGATGTAACCATAGCGTTTTTTCAATTGTGCAGAAGATGCACTGACCACATCAATACATCCCCAGGATGTATATCCCATAACTTCAACGCCGTCTTCAATGGCTTCCCCGACTTGAACAAGATGATCATTCAGATACTGAATACGGTAGTCATCTTCCACTGTCTTCTCACCATCAGATCCGGTAATAAGTTCGTCCACAGCTCCCAAACCATTTTCCACAATAAAGAGTGGTTTCTGATAACGGTCATAGAACATGTTGAGAACATAGCGAAGTCCTTGCGGATCGATCTGCCATCCCCACTCACTTGCAGGCAAGTAAGGGTTAGGTATACCGCCAAGCAGATTACCTTCACCGGCAACTTGTTTGTCCGGATCAGCCGTTTGACAGATACTCATGTAATAGCTGAAGGAAATAAAGTCAACGGTATGCAGCAGCATGTCTTCGTCGCCATTTTCCATTTGAATCTGGATTCCATTTTCCCGGAAATAACGTTTCATGTATCCTGGATAACGGCCTCTTACATGCACATCTCCGAAGAAATAATTGCTATGTTCGAATTCCATTACTTTGATCATGTCATCCGGATTCGGTGTGAGCGGATAAGTCGGCATACTGAGCATCATACAGCCAATCTGCGCACCTGGAATGATCTCATGACAGAGCTTCACAGCAGAAGCACTGGCTACAAACTCATGGTGTATTGCCTGATAAAGATCCTGCTTGCTGAGCTTCTCTTTCGGTGTATAGATGCCACCACTCATGAATGGTGCTTCCAGAATGGAATTGATTTCGTTGAATGTGAGCCAGTATTTTACTTTATTTTGATAACGTTTGAATACGGTAGTCACATAACGCTCGTAGAAACCAATCATCTTCCGATTGACCCAGCCGTCATATTCCTTGGAAAGATGCAGGGGTGTCTCATAATGAGAAAGTGTGACCAGTGGTTCAATTCCGTATTGAAGACACTCGTCAAAGAGATCATCATAGAATTGAAGACCTTCTTCATTAGGTTCCAATTCATCGCCCTTAGGGAAGATGCGGGACCAGGCGATGGAAGTACGGAACACCTTGAATCCCATCTCGGCGAACAGCTTCACATCTTCTTTGTAACGATAATATAAGTCAATTCCGATCAGTTTCATGTTATCTTCAGTAGGTTCTTCAGTAATTGGACCCATGATACCTTTAGGTGCGACATCCTGGGTGGACAATCCTTTGCCACCTTGATTATATGCGCCTTCTGCCTGGTTGGCCGCAATGGCACCACCCCACAGGAAGTTTTCGGGGAAATTGAATGATGGATGTAGAGAATGACTCATACATATCGCTCCTATCGTTATGAATTCATTGTGGATGTTACATACAGCAGCACTGCATAAAAAAAGCTTAAACGTTGGAACGGGTTACACGTCAAGTTTTACTTTTTATATATTTTGAGGCAAACTGTAATTCATCATAGAAAGTCAGCAAGAAAGGAGACTTCATGTGTCCAAGTTCGATGAAATTATGAAGCAATCTGGTTACTCGAAGGCTACGGTGTCCAGAGTGATTAATCATTCACCGCATGTGAGTGACGCGGCCCGGCAGAAAATAACGGAAATCATGAAACAGCTAAACTATATACCGAATCGAAATGCCGTTTCGTTATCCACCGGACAGACGAAACAAATTGGGATTGTCACATCCGCAACCAACGAGATTATTCTTACGTTCATGAATCAATTCATTGATACCGCGATGGATTATGGATTTCAGACCTTGATTTATACTTCGCGTGGAGATAAGGAAATTGAATTGCAGGCGTTCGAGGATCTGCGGAGTAAACGGGTGGATGGACTCGTAATTATGACCTGTGTCAATCATCCCGACAAGCTGAAAGCCTATTGCGAGTATGGTCCGATTGTATCCTGGCAGCGGATGGGAAATGACGAAATTCCGTCAGTGGCCATGGATCAGGCGCATGGCTACAGGCTGGCACTTGAGCATTTGGTTTCCAAAGGGTATACACGTATTGCGAATGCCTTTGGCAGAGCAGAAAGCCTGAATACCCAGAGCCGGCGGTTAGCCTATGAATCATTTATGGCAGATAAGGGTCTGCCTGTATGGCGTGAAGCCTATCAATATTCGGTGTTTAGCTCATCTGATGGAGAAGAAGCGATGCGAAGAATGGCGAGTCGGCCAGAACTTCCTCAAGCCGTGTTATGTTCGAATGATTATGCAGCGATTGGAATTTGGTCTGAGGCACGCAAGCAGAATATACGGGTTCCCGAACAACTTGCCATTGTTGGTTTCGATGACATTGAGCTGTCCCGTGTTCTTGGAATAACAACCATACATAATCCGATTGCAGAACAGGCTACGCAGGCCTTTCACCGATTATGGGCCGTCCTTGGCAAGCAGGAGTTACAGGCTCAGCAGCTGGAATTTCAACTGATTGAGCGTTCAACTACCTAAATGCTGGGAAAGGACGTGCTCGTTTGCAAATTCTTACAAAATTCAGGAGAACAAAAGTATACCGAAGGAGTGGTCGAAATGGCGCGGGTATTATTCATTAATGGTGGATCAGAGGGACATGTCAATCCAACGATCGGGGTAGTGCAAGAGCTGGTTTCACGCGGAGAAGAGGTTGTGTACTTTACGATAGAAGCGTATCGGGAACGTATGGAGAAGACGGGTGCTATAGTCCGAACCTTTGACGATCAAAAATTCATTAAAGCCTTTATTTCAGGTGGCAGAGATTATTTGCTTGAACGGGTTAACGGTCTTATGCTTACGGCAGATATCGTCATTCCGAGCGTGCTTGAACAGATCAAAGGTGAACATTTTGACTACATTATCCATGATTCCATGTTTGGCTGCGGACACTTGCTTGCGCAAATTTTGAAGCTTCCTGCAATTAATTCATGTACTTCTTTTGCACAGACCGAAGATTCATTCAATCATTTGATGCAACAATTTCAATTCAACGTTCCTGCGGAAATCGTCCAACCTATTAATGATAGATTCCATAGCCTGACGATCAGGTTACAGGAAAAATATGAAGTGGAGCTTCCTTCTCCCTACGAAGTGTTTTGCAATCCCGCACCGCTTACCATCGTATATACAACAAGGGAATTTCAGCCTGATGGAGAAGCATTTGACCACACGTATCAATTTGTAGGACCATCCATCTTTTCGCGACTAACGCATGAAGAATTCGACCTGGCAGCAATTAAAGGGAAAAGACCGATTTACATCTCACTGGGTACAATTTTTAACCAAGCTCTTGATTTCTATAAGCTTTGTTTTGAAGTCTTTGGGAATACCAATGATACCATTGTCATGTCTGTAGGGGAGAAAACACCAATGGCTGATTTGGGAGAAATCCCGGAAAATTTCATCGTTAAACGTTATGTTCCACAAATGGATGTATTGCAGTCTGCAAAATTATTCATCACACACGGCGGGATGAACAGTACGAATGAAGCACTATATTTCGGGGTTCCCCTCATTATCCTTCCTCAAAGCGCGGATCAGCCGATCATTGCTGAGCAGGTGGCCAGTAGGGGAGCCGGCATCCGTTTATCTATGCAAACGTTGACTGCCCTTCAGCTGCGTGAAGCGGTAGATGAAGTGTTAAACGTCTCTGCTTTCAAGACAGCTGCTGCAAATATTAGGGAGTCCTTTCAAAAATCAGGCGGTTATCATTGCGCTGTTGATGCGATTTTTGAATTTAAAAGTCAATATCTCACTCACGGGTAGTTCAGTCATCAATTATTCAAAATTGAAGCATTTTTGAACCGGAACCATGCGGTATACTGAACAAGAAGTTTCAAGAAGCTGCATCATTACATACGATGCAGCTTCAACTTGAAGCATCTTGTAACAAGTTACATATTTCACAAACTAACCGCTGGAAAGGTGAGATAGAACAGGTGAAGACAGTGACAGGTCGATTCAGAATTGCAGGCATATGGGAAGGGGTATCGTTGCTGCTGTTGATTTTTATAGCCATGCCGCTAAAATATTTTGCCGATATATCTTCCCCAGTAACCATTATGGGCATGATTCACGGCATTCTTTTTCCGCTATATCTGATTGCACTTGTGCATTTGGCAGTGGTGAAGAAATGGAAAGCTTCACGCTGGTTCATGGGATTGGTAGCCGGCTTGTTGCCTTTTGGAACATTTGTATTCGAATCCTATCTTCGCAAGATAGACTGGACGTAAGAATCGATGAAAAGAACAATAACAGCAGGCGACCAACTCCGGAAGTTATCCGAACTGGTCGCCTGCTGTTTCTGTGCAAAATCTTTTTTTGAAAGAGTGTTTTTGGAAAAGTGTGTATTGTTTATTTTACCGTGCCTTGTTGCCGATCGGATTGCAGGCTGACTCCAATATCGCCAGCGGCATCAGACACGGGTGCATAAGCTGAGAAGGAGGACACGACAATCAGGGCAGTGAACAGAAAAAGAACTGATTTTTTCATTGAATAACCTCTTTTCATTTGGGGTGATCTTCCATTTTATTGTAATCCAGGCAGGCTGTATTTGAAAAGAAAATGTTTAAATTTAGATACGTACACATTTTGTACCGGATAAACATGCATGATAAACTTAAAACCGCCAACAGCGGAAGGGAGTCCTCTATGAAAAAACACCGTGAGTTAACATCCATAGAAATGGTAGATGAGTTTCTTCAACAAAATGAATTGGTTTTTTTGTACGTATCTCGACCGGAGTGCAGTGTATGTCACGCCTTGCTTCCTAAAATTAGGGAACTGCTTGAGGCGTACCCCATGGTATACCTGGGACACGTCGACGCGAACCAGGTGGAAGAGGTGGCGTCGAGGTTTTTAATTTTTACAGTCCCGACAATGATCATGTTTGTAGAGCAAAAAGAATATATTCGAGCAGATCGTTTTGTACGCTTTGATCGATTGGAAGAGCAGTTACAACAGATTTATCGTATGTATTCATAAAAGTGTTGTATTGAAAACGGTTTTATGCTAATTTAAAATATATAAAAACGTTTTTATAGCAAAGGAACAAAAATTATGGGAAAGATTACAATTAAAGATGTTGCAAGGGAAGCCGGTGTATCCATTTCTACGGTTTCCAACGCCTTGAACGGCGTGGATGTCTTGAACCCGGAGACGAAGTCGCATGTCCTGAAGGTAGCAGAGCGTTTAAACTACGTTCCCAACCTGAACGGCAAGCTGCTGAAGTCCGGACAAACCAAGATGCTGGGCTTTTTCACCACAAGTGTGTCGGGTCCGTATTTTTATAAGCTGGTTGAATCCATGTCTCGCGAATGCGATCGTCTGGGTTACGGGCTGAATGTATTTGTGACGAAGGATAAGCAGGTCATTATGAGTAATATTCTGGGACGGCGTGTGGATGGTGTTATCATCTACGAAGAGCTGCGAATTGATGAGCAGGATATTATCGCTATGGAGAAAGACAAGATCAAGGCTGTATTTTTGGATCGGGTCTATCAGAGCGATACGATGGGAAGCGTCATTTTTGACTCCTTTGTGGCGGGTTACGAAGCGACCAAGTATTTAATTGGACTGGGTCACAAGAAAATCGCCTACATTTCCGGCGTGGACACCATGTTTGATAGTAATCAGCGTAGAGATGGTTATCTGGCCGCTTTGCGTGAATACCAGCTTCCGCTGGATGATGATTACATCCTACAAGGGTATTTTGAGGAAGAGGGCACCTACAGTGCTGTAAAATCTTTTCTTCATCTGCATCCTGCCAAGCTGCCTGATGCTTTTCTTGCAGGAAATGATGTGAGTGCAATTGGCTGCATCCATGCATTGAAGTCGCACGGCTTTGAAGTTCCTCAGGATGTAAGTGTAGTAGGCTTCGATGATATTGATATTGCCCAATATTTTTCCCCGCCATTAAGTACCGTAAGAAATCAGATTGCGAGGCAGGGTATACTGGCGATCAACCACCTGGTTCGCATGATCAAGAAGAAGGAACATGGAGTTTCACAAAAATTGGCGGGTGAACTTATTATACGGGGTTCAAGTCATGTGAAGATCGACCGGAGTGATTATTTAACCTAACGTATTCAATCATTTCCGGTCTTTTTTAATGATAGAATTGAGATCAGGGGGTTTTTTTGCCGAAAAATAAAAACGTTTTTATGAAGAGATGCTTAAGTTGGAGGGGAGCAAAAGAGCGTGAGTAAATTAGCCGTAGAGACGTCAACCGGTAAAAAGCCTGTAAGGCCGGGAGGAAGGAAACCGATCGGACAAAGAATGAAAGAGTTCGTCATCGATTACAGAAGACAATGGGAAATTCAATCGATGATTATACCCGGCATCATTTTTATGATTATTTTTTGTTACATTCCGATCTATGGATTGACGATTGCCTTCAAGAATTACACCGTCATTGATACACTGTCTAGCGCACCTTGGGTCGGGTTGGAAAATTTCAGAATTATTATGTCAGACAAATATTTTTGGGATGCCGTAGTTAATACGCTGGGGATCAGCTTTTTGAAATTGGGTATTGGATTCGTTATTCCGATTATCCTGGCAATCATGATCTATGAATTAAACAGCGGACGCTTCAAAAAGTTTGTGCAAACGATTTCATATCTACCTCACTTTCTGTCCTGGATCGTACTGGGCGGTATGTTAATCACCTGGTTCTCAACAACGGGATTATTTAATCAGCTGCTGCTCAGCTTGGGAGTCATCTCGCAGCCGCAAAACATTTTGCTGGACGCAGGGAAGTATTGGTGGATTGCAGTCTTATCCGATATTTGGAAAGAGGCCGGCTGGGGAACGATTCTGTATTTGGCGATTATGTCGAAGATTGATCCTACGTATTATGAGGCAGCCAAAATAGATGGTGCAAGCCGTCTCAGACAAATCTGGAATATTACGTTGCCCAACATGAAGTCCATTATTAGCCTTAACCTGATTCTTACTGTAAGCGGTTTACTCGGTTCCAATCTGGACCAGACGCTGGTTCTGATGAACTCGCAGAACCGTGACAAGGCCGAAGTTATCAATTCGTATGTATATCGTATGGGGATGTCACAGGGTGACTTTTCGTATGCTACCGCGGTTGGTCTGGGCGTCTCGATCGTGTCTGTTATTCTGCTGGTCACCGCGAACAAAATTACAAGCAAATTAAACGATAATCAATCTGTGCTGTAGAAGGGGGCATCCCGTGTGAATGGAAAGGCGGCTAAAGAAGATCTTGATAGTCGGATCTTTGATACCTTAAATATTATTTTGCTCGTTATTTGTACTGTTGTTATTATAGTCCCGCTCTGGAATGTCATCATCTCTTCTTTTAGCTCAGGCAAAGCTTTGGCGGAAGGCGGGTTCATCTTCTGGTCACCGGAGTTCTCGCTGGAGAATTACAGAGCCGTGTTCAACGATTCGAACATCTGGCAAGCGTTCTTCATCTCGGTTTCCAAAACAACCATCGGCGTTGTTACACACGTGTTCTTCTGTGCCATGGTCGGCTACGGTCTGAGCAAAAAGTACATACGTGGTCGTAAACTGTACGTTGCCATGGGTGTTATCACAATGTTCTTCTCTGGCGGAATGATTCCAACGTATTTATTGATCAAATCACTCGGTCTGCTCAACAGCTTCTGGGTGTACATTATTCCGGCATTGTTCAGCTTTTATGATGTCGTCATTCTGATGAATTTCTTCCGGAATGTTCCGGATTCTCTGGAGGAGTCAGCCAAAATTGATGGTGCAGGGGATTGGCATATCTTCTTGAAAATCTTTATCCCGCTGTCCATGCCAGCCATGGCGACCATCGCACTGTTCAATGGGGTGGGACAGTGGAATGACTTTATGACAACCAAGTTGTACATTACCGATCAGTCTCTGTATCCGCTGCAAATGATGCTGTACGAAATTATCGTTCAGTCCCAGACGCAATCGATGCAAAATATCGGCGGCTCGGCAGTCGTTGAAACAACGACTAAAGGGGTACAACTAGCCACAATTGTTATTACCACACTGCCGATCGTACTGATCTATCCCGTCCTTCAAAGATACTTTATCTCGGGTATGATGCTGGGAGCGGTCAAGGAGTAAGGGGCATCAAGGTACATTAAAAAGTTCGCTCTATTCCATATTTCTCACCTAACTTTAAGGAGGAAACAATATGTTCAATATGAATAAGGCAGCAGGCAAAAAAGGAGTTAAACTGTTCGCGGCATTGCTGACAGCAGTGATCATGATTACAGGCTGTAGTAGTGGTTCAGGGGGTTCGAGCGAAGGGAACTGGGTTTCCATAGAAGATCGCTATACCGTCGATCCGGAAAAACCAGCCTGGCAGCTGGATAAAAAGGAAGAGGTTACAGACCTGACCTGGTACGTTAATGCGGACTGGTGGAACACGGATTTTGGCAAAGACATTGTGACTAAGAAGATCAAAGAAGACTTAAACATCAATATCAAATTCATTACAGGTGATGATACGAAATTAAACACGTTCTTTGCCGGTGGTGACATGCCTGACCTGCTGACCGTGTTTGACTCCAACTCCCCGGTGGTGCAAAAAGCTGCAACCTGGGCTATGCCGCTGAATGATCTTGCGGCGAAATATGATCCATACTTTAACAAGGTAGCTGCTGCCGACACGCTGAACTGGTTCCAGTTAGCTGATGGCAAGACGTATGGCTATCCAAACTATTCCAATACGCAAGCCGATTATGATAGCGGTAACATCCCGGCCAAAACAGCATTTATCATCCGTAAGGATGTATACGAAGCTCTCGGAAGTCCTGTCATGGGAACGCCAGAGGAATTCGAAAGTGTGATGAAACAGATCAAGGAAAAGTTCCCAACGCTGATTCCATTTGGTTTTAACTCCATCGGTGAAGGCACAGGTTCACTCGGAGATGTATTGCAGGATTTCATTGGCGTGCCGCTTGAAACTGCAGATGGAGAATTCTACGATCGCAATCAGGATGAGGATTATCTTACATGGCTGAAGACGTTAAATAAGGTATACAGAGACGGAAACATTAGTGATGACAGCTTTGCTGATGATGGTACGGCCTTTGAGGAAAAAGTAAAATCCGGAAAATATGCAACGATGCTGCTGGATGGAACTCCTCAACAGGGAGGAAATCTGCAAATTTATCTGAGTGCCAATGAAGGCAAAGAGTATGTTGCAATTGATGGGCCACAAAGCACCAAGGGGAATGCACCGACACTTAATCAATCCGGTATTACAGGCTGGATGATCAACTTCATCTCCAAGGATGCCAAAGATCCGGCCAAAGCGATTCAAATCTTTACGTATCTCCTTAGTGAAGAAGGTCAGCTTCTGATGAACTATGGTATTGAAGGCGAGACGTATCAAAAGAATGCAGATGGTACGGTTGAGCTGCTGCCAGCTGTGAAAGACCTGCAACTGCACAATGCGGACAAATTCAAGAAGGAATACCGGATGGGTGAATTCATGTTCTTTGGTCATGACCGTCACAAAGCGCTGAGTGCGGATGCTTTCCCGGAAGCTATTAAACAAATGCAAGAGTGGGGTAAAGGAAAGCTGAAACCACACTTCATTCTCGAGAATATTAGTCCGAATCAAGGAACACCTGAAGCACGTGCGTTGTCCGCGATCAACGCCAAGTGGAACTCCACACTGGTAAGCATGGTACGTGCCAAGGACGATGCCTCGTTTGACAATGCACTTGCCGCTTACAAGTCATTCTTGGGTGATAACCGTTGGGATGACATCGTGAAGGTACGTAGTGAGAAGATGAAACTGAATAAAGAGAAATTGGGTATCCAATAAGAGGATTGTGGAGGGAAAGCATATGACGAAATTCAAAATGTACAAATCTACCGGAGAAGATGCATTGTTTGTATCCGTATCCCAAGATCAATTACAACCGCAAGACCCCCGGTCGGAGACAACGACAATCCTTCTGGATGATCAGCAAACATATCAGGAGATGGATGGTTTCGGGGCTTCTTTTACCGATTCATCTGCCTATCTGATCAACCAGATCTTAAGCGAAGAGCAGAGAGCTGAAGTCATGACCCGGTTGTTCCATCCCGAGGAAGGCATTGGATTGTCGGTCATTCGTAATCCGATGGGAGCTTCAGACTATGCGAGAACGGTGTACAGCTATAATGATCTGCCAGAAAACCAAACAGACCCGGAATGTTCCGGGTTCAGCATTGCACATGATGAAGCGGATGTTATTCCTTTGACCCAAAAGGCGTTGGAGTTGAATCCGGATCTGAAGCTGTTCGCTTCACCATGGAGCGCCCCGGGCTGGATGAAAACAAGCGGCTCCATGATTACAGGTCAATTAAAGAATGAGTGGTATCCTGCATATGCGGAGTATTTTGTGAAGTATATCCAAGCCTATGCTTCGCATGGATTACCTATCCATGCCGTGACACCACAGAATGAAGCACTTTATGAACCTGGTCATTATCCCGGCATGTTGATGCCAGCAGAAGCACAAGCAGACTTTATCAAGAATCATCTGAAGCCTGCTTTGGTCAGAAATGATATTCAGTCGAAAATCCTCTGTTATGATCACAACTGGGATCGTCCGGATTACCCGCTAACCGTGCTTGAAGAGGCGGGAGAAGAGGTAGATGGAGTGGCTTGGCATTGGTATGGGGGCGAAGCCTCGGCTCAAACGAAGGTGTATGAAGCATTTGCCGGTAAAGAGGTGCACTTCACCGAAGGATCAGGTGGGGAGTGGATTCCTCCATTCGAACAGGCCTTCTCCAATGTAATCAGAACAGGTATTGAGATTCTTCGCAATTACAGCAAATCTTTTGTACTCTGGAATATGGCACTTGATGAGAACAATGGCCCTACCGTTCCTGGCTTCGGGAAAAGTACGTGTCGTGGCATTGTGAAGGTCAACCAGCAAACTAAAGAGCTTACTTATACTCTCGATTATTATGCTCTGGCTCATTTCAGTGCCTTGATTCGTCCCAAAGCGGTACGTATTGACTCTTCCTCCAATGAGGCATCCATTCGTTCTGTAGCCTTCAAAAATACAGATGGTTCGATTGCCGTTGTGCTTTTCAATGACGGAGAAGAGACAGGAAATGTACAGGTTCAGCTAAAAGAAGAGGAGCTGTTAAGTTTCCAACTGGAGTCCAAGAGTGCTTTGTCCATTTTGATCAACCAAGAGTAGAGTAATGCAGTGTTCACCCCAGCTCGGCGGGAAGTAGTTCTAACAGGCTGTTTAGATAGTGGATGGCATGGAAAGAAAAGGCGATACGGAGAAAAAAATCTCTCCGCATCGCCTTTTTATATTGCGTCCAGTGAGCCTATACTCTTTGGATCGCTAAATTTGGTGTTCCGCTGCTCTCATCAATAAACAGCACATACTGATTCCCGCTGAAATGGTTTGATATAAAATATTGCTACTACAAGGAGGTGGGAACCGCAGCGAGTTATGACAATGGAGTTCCCTTTGCGGAATCTTTTCAGGTGAAAACTTACATAAATCCTCAAGAGGTTATAATCGTTGTTTGTCTGCGATACTCTGTCGGGTTAAGCCCTGTATGCTTTTTGAATTGTCTCGAGAAATAATACAAGTCACTAAACCCGAGGTATTCAGCTATGGCAGTCACTGTGTTTGATGTAGAGGTCAGGAGCTCCTTAGCTTTATCAATTTTTCTGCTAGTTATATAGTGGATGGGTGGAACCCCGATCTGCTGCTTGAAGAAACGAATAAAATAATTGGGATGCATATAAGCGATCTGAGCCAGATCCTGAACCGTAATATTCTGTTCGACGTTGGATTCGATATAAGCAAGGATCGCAGACATTTTCTCCATGACAGGCGCATTTACATAAGAAATCTGATTCAGATCCAGATTCATTACATAATAGGAAAGTAACTCCATTAGTTTGCTTTTGGCCATCATATGAGCATAGATCTCGCCCGATCTGGCATAAGTAAGGATGCTATTAAAGGTTTCCTGAACTAGTCTCGGATCAGCTGGCGCACAAAAGTGAGGGAGCCGTAGAATTTGAAACAGGTTGAGGTTTCCGACCTTGGCGCTGAAATGACACCAGTATTTGAGAAAAGGACGATCACTGATGGCAGAGTAAGACTGTCTTATTCCTTCGGGCATCAAAAACAGTTGGCCAGGTGTTGGGTAATATTCCTGATTTCCAATCTTGAGCCAGCCTTCCCCTTCGCAGATAAAATAGAACTTACTGTAATCAGGTGTGTAATCGAGATCTTTCCAGTCCGTTTCGCACCGATTATAGTTGACCATGAACAATTCAACCTGCAGATTGGATAAGTGGTTCGTGAGCAATGTCCTGTCATTCACAATCTTCATCTCCTTACAAAGGTTAATTTTGTCCATCTAAAAGTTAATGCTCTTCATGTCTATCTATGGCTCAAGTCACTACAATACAGGTGAATAGGATAACGGAAGGGTGACATTGCATAATGGACAAAAATGAATATTTGCAACATATTGAAGCGACCATTGACGAAGGCAAATTTAAAGACAACTGGAATTCACTGAGTGCAATCCAGGTTCCCGAGTGGTATCGTAACGCGAAATTTGGTATTTTTATTCACTGGGGACTATACTCCGTCCCTGCATTTGATAATGAATGGTATTCGCGAAATATGTATATGGAAGGCTCCAAAGCCCATGAACATCACCTTGCTGTTTACGGGCCTCCGAAGGATTTTGGATATAAAGATTTTATTCCGATGTTTCGGGCAGAGAATTTTGATGCAGACGAATGGGCTGCGCTTTTTAAAAAGGCAGGAGCCAGATACGTTATGCCAGTCGCAGAGCACCATGACGGATTCCAAATGTATAAAAGCGCCATATCTCACTATAACACAGTTGAAATGGGTCCCAAACGGGATCTTTTGGGGGAGATGAAGGCCGCATATGAGAAGCAGGGGTTGGTTCTGTGTGTGTCATCTCACCGGGCGGAGCACTGGTTCTTCATGTCTCATGGCAAAGCGTTTGACTCGGATATCAAGGAACCGCTCCGGCGCGGTGATTTCTACTGGCCTGCCATGCCGGAGCCGGATCATCATGACTTATATGGCTCACCTCCAACGGATGAATATTTGGAAGATTGGTTGATTCGTTGCTGTGAACTGGTGGATCAATACCAGCCGAGCGTTTTTTATTTTGACTGGTGGATCCAGACGGCTGCGTTCAAACCTTACTTGAAAAAGTTCAGCGCCTACTACTATAACAAAGGTGAAGAGTGGGGTATCCCGGTAGCGATTAACTATAAACATGATGCTTTTATGCTCGGTTGCGCCGTACCGGATGTGGAACGCGGACAATTCGCTGACCTCAAGCCGTATTTCTGGCAAACGGATACAGCAGTCGCCAAAAATTCATGGTGTTATACAGAAAATAATGATTATAAGTCTGCGGTCGAGATTATCCGGGATCTCGTCGATATTGTAAGCAAAAACGGCAGTCTTCTGTTAAACATTGGACCCAAAGCGGATGGCACCATTCCCGATGAAGATAAGAACATTCTGCTTGCCATAGGTCAATGGCTGGAAGTGAATGGTGAGGCGATCTATGACACGACGTTCTGGCGGACGTATGGGGAAGGGCCGACCGAGGTGAAAGAAGGACAGTTTACTGATGGTGAGACCAAGATTTTCACAAGTGAGGATATTCGCTTTACCGTAAAAGAAAGTTTTCTCTATGCTACGGTTCTGGTCTACCCGGAGAACCGGATTGTTCATATTCGGTCGCTAAAAGAGAATTCCCATCATTTTCATGGACTGATCAGGAATATTCAGGTGTTGGGCTTCGACGAAGAACCCGAATGGAGCAGGACGGAAGAGTCTTTGACGATAACGACAAGGAACGTGCATTGCGGCTCACCCGTTGTATTTAAATTAGAACTGGAATAGGAAATATTTAAGGAAATAACCAATAGGTATATGTATTGGTTATTTCCCTGTTTTTTTGTGCGATTCTGCAATGAGTTATACTCGTTTTCGGGTTGAAGAACTGCGACGGAGCTTTCTTCGTTTTTGGGACAAACGATGTATCTTAGCCATACGCTGCCGCTTCAATATCCGCTGCCGCAACTGGCTATGCCCTTTTTTTTCTACAGGTTTGGGAGGTGATTCAATTTGTATTGGTGGTAGTATGCAGCGTTCATTAGGTATGTCCTTCAGCGCTTTATAGTTTATCGGTACAATGCCCAGCGCCTGTAGCGTTCGGGGGATTTCCTGATCGACAAATACTGCAAGTTCATGCTCCCGGATGTCCAGCCAGCTGGAAATCTCTCGAAGAGCATCGTCTACATATCCCGGATGACATACAATCTCGGTGATGCCATCTGGGAGTCTAGATAAATGTAAAAGCAGTCGCTGCAAACCCTCCTGATCTCCGTAAGTATCCAGCAGAATCGTATCCGTCATCCGGGGGACTGGCTTAGCAGGGGGTGAATGCTGGACTTGTGATCTCCGAAGGGGGATGTTTTCCCGGACAGCTTTCTCCGCCATGATTTGGAACATTATCGGATCGTTTTGATGCAGCAGCTGATGTGAATCGAGATGTGTAGGATAACGAGATGCTTGAACAAAAACGTTCCATTGAGCATCGAGTTCTTTTGCGATATCAGCGATGTCTCGCATCAATCCAATTGGGCTTTGATGAAAAGAACCGTCAGGCTTCACCAAAGAAGGCACGATGGCTGGGTCGGACACGGGTCTCCCGTAAGTCAAGTTGAAATGTAAACCGACTCCGAGTTCAGGCAATGAGCGGGCTAAGCTCAATGCATCCTCGAGGCCCGGCATATTCACCATCATCGAAGTACTCGTAATTCCACCAGCCTGATATGCTTGAATAATTCCCTGATTAACGCCGGGCGACAGCCCAAAATCGTCCGCATTAATAATCACTTGCCTGCTCATGCCGCTTATCTCCTTCCTCACATTGAGAGCGAATCATTTGCCATGTCCCCAATATATTAAAGCCCATAAGGTATGGACCGTTCATTCGCACAGACCTGTTAGAATACTTCAAAATGCTGTCTTGTCCAGTGTATTATCCTGTTCATGGATAGAAATAATTGAGTCGCAGACAGAATACATTTAATGTAAACGTTGTTACGGATTGAGAAAAAACGGGGTATCTCTGTTCAGTATCAGTCCGTTAATATGGGGAGGGAAAAGTTTGTTAAAGAAAAGAAAAATCGTAAGTCTGCTGGTGCTGTTCAGTTTCCTGATCGCATTACTGCCTGGCACGACGACAAATGCAGCGACCAATTGGAATCTGGTGTGGAGTGATGAATTCAATGGAAGCTCTCTGAATACGTCAAATTGGTCTGCAGAGATTGGTACGGGCAGCGGCGGATGGGGAAATAATGAATTGCAGTATTATACGAATCGTACCGAGAACCTGCAAGTTACTGGTGGAAATCTCGTCATTACCGCGCGCAAAGAAAATTACAATGGCAGCAATTATACCTCGGCACGAATCAAAACCCAGGGGTTGAAAGATTTTACTTACGGTAAAGTTGAAGCGCGTATCAAGCTGCCGTCGGGTCAGGGACTTTGGCCTGCTTTTTGGATGCTGGGAAGCAACATTAATTCCGTCGGTTGGCCCAAGAGCGGAGAGATCGACATTATGGAACGGGTCAACAACAATGCTTTTGTAAACGGTACCGTGCATTGGGATGCCAACGGGCATGCCGATTATGGAAAGATATCGGAAAATCTTGATTTTTCCCAATTTCATGTGTACAGCATCGAATGGGACTCCAAATATATTAGATGGTTTGTGGACGGTAAACAATTTAATGAGTTTTACATCGAAAATGGAACAGGAAACACGGAAGAGTTCCAGCGTCCGTTTTTCCTCCTGTTGAATATGGCTGTAGGTGGAAATTGGCCTGGCAGCCCTAATAATGCGACACCGTTCCCATCACAAATGCTTGTGGATTATGTGCGTGTATATCAAGCAGCAGCAAGTACACCGAATATTGTCAGCGGGGGCCTCTATACGATCGGTTCCAAAGCAAGCAGTAAAGTGTTGGATATTGTGGATGTCTCCACAGCAAGCGGGGCTAAAGTACAACAATGGACCAACTATAGTGCGAGCAACCAGACGTTCAGGGTCGATAGCACAGGAGATGGTTTTTATAAACTCACGGCTGTCCACAGTGGAAAAGTTCTGGATGTTCCCAATTCAACAGCATCAGCCGGGGTACAACTCCAGCAATGGGATGATAATGGCTCTAACGCCCAAAGGTGGAGCATCCAGGATGCGGGTAACGGTTACTATAAAATTATTTCCAAGGTGAATGGGTTGGCGGTAGATGTTGCGAGCTCCTCAACAGCGGATGGGGCCGCGGTCCAGCAATGGAATGATAACGGAACCGATGCCCAAAAATGGTTATTCACCAAATTGAACTAATTCTATATCGATACTTTATAGGGAGATGGGTACTAATTATAAAGAGGACAGGAAACAAGCTGCGCTCCATGATTTTTTTGGAGACAGCTTGTTTTTTTGTTCTTTTAGGTCTATCTTCGTCAGAAACAGGATTAAATCAAACAGTTGAGAAAACGTCAGACACAGTTGCCTGCAACTAAATGTGCCACTCTTTGGAAATCCTAAACGGGGAACCCGAAGAGGGGATGGGCAGAGGGCCAAAAAGATAGGTACGTGGAGGGAATCATGAATATTGAGCAACTTTATTTTCATATTTTGTATTGCAATTCAAGGAAAAGGAATGAACCGCGAAAATTTTCAAATAAAGGGGTGCGGACACTTCAGCATCATGAGCTTATTCTTATTACAGGCGGGAAAGCGGAGATTTCCGTTAATAATAAAAAACATACCGTTCAGGAAGGGATACTCATCTACCTTCAGCCTGATGTTCCACACTTCATCGTGATTGATTCTGATGATCCCATAAGTTTTGTGTCCGTACACTTCAGTTATGTGCAAATCGAGCAGAATGACAGTGCGTGGAATGTACGTAAGGATGTGTGAAGATGTTCTCTTTGCCCGCTGTCCAGCAGTTAAAGGACTATTATCAAGTGGACGAGGTATTTAAACAAATGGCGGACACCTGGAACACGAAACTGCCCGGTTATGAGTTTATCGCCAAGACGTTACTACAGCAATTAATTATTGCAATTGCGCAAAATATTAAAAAGCGGCATCGTAATTACGCAACATCCGTGAAAATGGAAAAGATCATCAATTATATGCATCACCATCTGCATAGTAGAGTCACTTTGACTGAACTGTCGGAATTGGTGCAGTTGTCGCCTCCCTATTTATCGAGAACATTCAAAGAAATTACAGGATATTCCATCATTGAATTCTTCAATAAGCTGAAAATGGACAAAGCGAAAGAGCTTCTTTTGGAAGGCGACAGTAAGGTCAAAGAAGTGGCTCAGCTCCTTGGTTACACAGACGAGTTCTATTTCAGCAGGTTATTTAAACAAACGGAAGGTATGAGTCCTTCGGAATTTTACAGCAAAAATGTCCATGGAGTTTAATATAGTGCATGGTGTATAGCCTTTCTGACCGCTAAGATGAGGATATGATTGTGAAGCGGGAGGAAGGCTGTTGACATGCCGCTGTGGAAAAGAAATCTAATTGTATGCTGGTTTGGGATGTTTGTGACAGGAGTTGGCATGAGTCAGATTGTGCCGATTTTGCCGCTTTATATCAAGCAGCTTGGTGTGAATGATTCGGCGGCGATTGCCCAATTTTCTGGAATTGCCTTTGGCATAACATTTGTACTTTCCGCCCTTTTTTCGCCGATTTGGGGAGCGGCTGCCGACCGATGGGGACGAAAACCGATGCTCCTTCGAGCCAGTTTGGGAATGGCTGTAGTCATAGGTTGTATGGGGTTCGCATCCAACGTGTACATGCTCATCGGACTTCGACTGTTACAAGGTGTTATCACCGGATACAGCACCGCCTGTACGACACTGATTGCTACCCAGACCGATTCCAAGCATGCGGGCTATGCGTTGGGCACACTTTCAACGGCCAACATTGCAGGTTCCCTTATTGGACCGACGATTGGAGGTTTCATTGGGGGGCACTGGGGGCTCCAGAATTCCTTTTTTATCACAGGTGGTCTGATGATGATTGCGTTTATTACGACTGCTTTATTCGTGAAGGAGTCGTTCACGCGAGAGGACAAAGCGGTGCTTGGCCTCAGGGAAGTATGGCGAAAGGTTCCTGAGAAAAGTCTGACGATTCACTTGTTTGTTACTTTTTTTGTACTAACTGTGGCCTTATATTCGGTGGAGCCGATCCTCACTGTATATATTACGCAGCTTTCCGGTAACACTTCCCATGTTGCTTTGATGGCCGGAATCGTATTCTCCGTATCAGGGCTGGCCAATCTGATTGCCGCACCAAGACTGGGCAGGCTTTCCGATCAAGTAGGCGCACAGAAAGTAATATTGGTTGCTCTTATAGCTGCCGGAATTCTCTTCATAGCCCAGGCTTTTGTAACGAGTCCATGGCAGCTGATGGGTCTGCGTTTTTTATTGGGATTGGCGGCAGCCGGACTGATTCCGTCCGTAAATACGTTAATTAAAAAAATTACACCGGCTTCTCTGACAGGCAGAGTCTTCGGTTTTAACATGTCAGCCGGATATCTGGGTGTATTCGGCGGTGCCGTTTTAGGCGGACAGGTGGCCGCCTGGATGGGAATACGATATGTGTTTCTGATTACCAGTGCTTTGATATGGATCAACGCTGGCTGGGTGTATTTTAAGGTATACCAAAAACTTGAAATGAACGGGAGAGAAGAGCATGGAAAACTTGAATAAAGCCGAAGTTGAACAGCTTGCAGCAGAAAAAACAGCGTTGGTCTGCAGAAGGGGATTGTAAATAGCCGGCAACAGGCTCCCCATACAGGTGAGTCAGTAGTGCAAAATGCGGCCAAGTTAGCGCAGGCTTTTACCGAAAAGGGAGCTTTTGTAGTGCTTGTAAAAGTCTCGACCGTGGATGGAAAAGATATGTTGAAGCCCCAGACGGATATGGAACGTGGAGCGGCTCAATTTACCGCTGATTGGGATCAATTCGTGCCTGAAATTGCAGCCCATACCCCTTATCATACGATTACCAAGCGTCAATGGGGGGCTTTCTTCGGTACTGATCTTGACCTCCAGTTGCGTCGGCGGGGCATTGATACAATCGTATTGTGTGGCGTTTCTACCTCCATTGGAGTGGATACTACAGCGAGAGAAGCTTATCAGCATGGTTATCATCAGATTTTTGCAGAAGATGCTATGACTGCTGCTACCAAGGAAGAGCATGACTACGTTTGTAAAACCATTTTCCCCAGAATGGGTCGGATTCGGTCCAGTGAAGAAGTGGTTACGGCACTGAAATAGGATAGACGGGTGAATGGTCCACGATTATGACAAGGATCTATTAACTAGAGTTCTAAAATGCTCAAAAAGGAGACATCGGATCCGATGTCTCCTTTTTGGAGTTTTCTATAATGGATCAGAACAAATTGTTGGCTGCAATCAACAGCAAGAGAATTCCGCTGACCAGCGTTCCGAACTGACCCAGTGTGAACGAACCAATACGGACATTTGCCGCTTTGGTTCCCATCCACACGCCAAACCATACAGTAACAAAACTGCCGATAGCTGCAGTCAGGGAAATGTACAAGGGGGACAAGCCCATCAGGCCGGCGCTTAGGCCATTCGTCAGTGCATTTGTCGATAGAGCAACGCCCAGGATCAATGCTTCCAGCACTCCGATATGGTTTGATTTATCCAGGTCTACCCGTTCAGGATTTTGCAAAATGGTCCCGATCCCGAGAGCTTGGGAATCGGTCTCTTCATGTTCTTGCTTCTTGCGGGGAACCGATAACAGGATGATACGAAAACCGATGACGAGCAGGATAAATGTTCCCAGTAGTATGGGGAAGACGCCAGGAAGCACGACAGAAATCCATTTCCCAAACAAAATGCCAGAATAACTGAACAGTAAACAAACAACGGCAATCAAAAAATTCGAAAATAGGCTGATTTTGATTTTTCTGATCCCGTACGATAGTCCGACACCTAGGTTGTCAAGACTCGAAGAGACGGCCAAAGCTAAGATAAGCATCCATGCCATAAAATCACCTCATGATCTGTAGTCTGCTCCTAATGTATGTGGTGTTGAGAATCCTGTGCCCGTCCTTGAGAAAAAGGTAACAAAACGCTTCCGTTGTGGAAAGAATAAGGTAAACTTTCAGACATTGTCCCATATACTAGACTATCGATCATATCTCTGGAGGGATGCCGGTGAGAGCAAATGATCAAATAAAGGATGGTCATATCGGAGATTTGATCAAGCCTCTGCTAGCCAGACGTGCGCTCTCGATGCGCAAATTCAGCACACTTTGCGGAATGGACACCGCTACCATTTCCCGGATCTTGAATGGGAAGCAGCAACCAAAGCTCACGCATTTGCAGGTCTTTTCCGAATATCTGGATGTTTCTCTGGATATTCTGCTTGAAGCTGCCGGCTATCCAATCCATCACGGAAAAAAAGAGGCCGAGCTGGGTATCCTGGATTCGCTTGAATCGATAAAGTCAGTCCTGCAACATACCCAGTTATTTGACCCTGCAGTGACAACAGAGCGAATTGAGCAGGAAATGATCAAGTACGAACAATATGCGCGTACGGATGAAGGGCATCGAATCATCTGTAAAGAGTTTGAGGTGAAAATCAACCAGACAAACGGTGCAGGACCGTTCATTGAACATTTGAAGGAAATGCATCTTCAATACTGTGATGAGATTACAACTGAGAATGATCGGTCCCTGATCGGCAGTGCATTGTTATACTTTATTTCATCTGCCGATTTGATTCCCGACTATCTCTTTCCAATTGGTTATCTGGATGATGCCATCGTTGTTTATCTGGTGTTGAATCGTCTAAATCAGCGTACATGAGCAGATTCATTAGGGGACGATCCACTCCTGCCCTTAATCGATATCCCGGAACATCAAAAAAGAACGGCGCGAGAGGATTTCGCGTCGTTCTTTTGATGTCAGAATGACTAGGTCATAGTTATAAAGAACCGTTCGAATCAACCGAGCAGCCCTGGTATTCGCATTTGCGTAAAATGTGTGAGGGAAGGAGAGACATTAGGCTTATAAAAGCATTAAAAAGGATTATTTTCTATAATTTTCAAGAAAAGTGCTTGTGTATCTCATTTTATGACTCTATAATATACCATAAAAATACAATTAAATTCTAAGTTTTATATTATATGTAA
>NZ_AWUK01000001.1 GCF_000499205.1 Paenibacillus sp. MAEPY2 | reverse complement strand
CTTAAGACCTTAAGACCTTAGCCTACGGCATTTTGTTCGGGTGCGGTTGCATCCCTCACATAGGTTCATCTAACTAAAACCATTGCTAGACAGCAGGGCACCGTGCACTGAGATGCTACACAGCGCAAATCACAGGCCGATTCACAGTATTTTATAATGCTTCTCTAGGAGATGCCTCAACATCCAGGCGTGCCCCCAATGCCGCCATATCAGCGGGTAAAGGGGCATGGAACGTCATCCGTTTCTGCAAAATGGGATGGTCAAACGACAGCTCGCATGCATGCAATGCCTGACGGTCAATCCAAGAGTCTCGTTCCTCCCGAACAGCCATGGTCTGCTCATCGATCTCATGTACGGGAAGAGTCTTATACATCCGATCCCCGATTAACGGGCAGCCAATCGATGTCATATGTACCCGTATTTGATGAGTTCTGCCGCTCTCCAGCTTCAGGTTCACTGCGCTAGCGCTGCCTGCCGCCCATCGGGCGACTGTCGTGTATAACGTTCTTGCTGCATATCCGTCAGGTGTAACGATTCGACGATGGGGCTCTGCGGGATCACGATCGATCGAGCCATCGATGGCTCCCTCTTCTTGGGCAGGACTACCGTGCACAAAGGCAACATACTTTTTGTCCACCGTTCCTGCAATCATCTGTTCAGACACATGCTGATGCACATATGGATTTTTCGCGATTGCCAGCACACCCGAAGTTTCCTGATCCAGTCGATGAATCGGTCTGAAGCGAAAACGCTCGCCCTTGGACTTCCAATAATGGACTACCCCGTTCGCCAATGTACCTGTGTAATGCCCATGTGTTGGATGCACGATGACACCGGAATCCTTGTTCACAATAAGCAAGTGCTCGTCTTCGTACAGTATCGTAAAGGGGATTGGCTCAGGCAAAATATCATCAGACTCCTCCTGTTCCATCCGGACTTCCAGAACGTCACCCGCACTAACTTTGACGCTGATGTATACCCGCTCGCCATTCAACATAATTCCCTGCTCCGTGAGTTTGAGTCTCGACAGGAGCTTGCGCGAAACCTGCAAACGACGCTGAAGCACAGTCTTCAGCAGCCAACCCTCTTCATGTTCGGGAACGGTGTAAGTCAGTGGTGAATAATAATCGCTCATTCGTTGTCTTTGCGACGGAATACTTTTTTGCTCCGCACATACTCAATATCCGCTACCTGTTGTCTCGCATTGGCAGTCCGTGCAACAACGAAGAAATAATCAGACAGACGGTTCAAATAACGTCGTACGGAAGGGTTGATATCCGTATGCTGTCCGAGTGTAACGGCGCGGCGCTCAGCACGGCGACATACCGTACGGCAAACATGTAATGTTGAAGAGAGCAGACTTCCCCCAGGTAAAATAAACCGTTCTACCTTCGGATTCTCCGCATCGTACTGATCAATCCATTGTTCAAGCCGGGTGACCATCTCATCCCGTACTTTATATTTGGTTTCGCTAATTTTTACAAAGGCTAGATCAGACCCGCAATCAAACAATTCTTGCTGAATTTCGAGCAAATGTTCACGCAAATCTTCAAACTCTCCATTGGCTTGATCAATAAAACTGATGGCCTGCCCAACAAAACAATTCAGCTCATCAATTGTCCCGTAAGCTTCAACTCGGTCATCGTCCTTGATGACCCGTCCTCCAATGACCGAGGTCTGTCCCTCATCACCTGTTCGTGTATATATGCCCATTGTAATCCCTCCTATTGTTAATATCATTCGCATGGCAGAACGCTGGGGTTAAATATAAATGCATGCCCTTCTTAACTTTAACTTAATCAGTATACTTGACCTGCTATGATTACGGGAATGCTATTATTTTCAGAAACCAGTGAGATCCTTCATACGTATATATGAATTGGCGTACTCTGCCGAGTATACGCCAAATTCTTGCAAACCAAAAGTAGAGGAGACGATTATGCAAAACTGGATAACCGATTTCATGGAACAATACGGCTACATAGGCATTGCACTTATTATTGCTCTTGAAAACGTATTTCCCCCCATCCCCTCCGAAATCATTTTACCATTTGGCGGCTTCATGACCACCTACACCAGCCTGACCCTTCCTGGCGTCATTATTGCGGCTACCATTGGTTCTGTGCTTGGGGCTGTCATTCTGTATGGAATCGGACTGTTGATTGATGTCAATCGACTGGAGAAGATTGTAGAACGTTGGGGTCATATACTGCGGATCAAAAAAGAAGATATCCACCGTGTCGATGCATGGTTTGACAAATATGGAATGTGGACCGTACTATTCTGTCGCATGGTTCCCCTTGTTCGCAGCCTGATCTCGATTCCTGCCGGTATGTCCAACATGAAATTTGGTTTATTCCTACTTTTCACGACCATTGGAACACTGGCCTGGAATATCATTCTCGTCTCAGTTGGTGCGGCGCTTGGAGCGTCATGGGAGAGTATTCTGCACTTTATGGACGTGTACTCCCTCGTCGTATATGTATTGCTGGCGATTATTGTTGTTGGCTGTATAATCTGGTGGATCAGACGAAATAAAACACGGAAATAAAGAGATTTACACGCATACTTTTTGGCATAAAACAAAGCCTCCGCACCACAACTTGTGGTTACGGAGGTTTTTCTAGGTTCGTCCATCGTTTTGATGTTATGAATACTGCTAATCTTCATATCGCAGCCCTTGACCTCTGAGATCAACAGCCAAGCCAGATACCAGCAGGTACATCTGTTCCGAATGCGCCTGCAACGCCCGATTAACCGACGCCATTCTTGCCGCAAAAATCCGTTCTTCCTCTGAAGGATACAGCGAACCGTGCATTTCGTTGGTGATCACGAGCAGCTTTCCCTGGTAAGACAGAAGGGCATCCAGCAACAGCTGCGTCTGTGAACGCTGCTGATCCAGATCATCACTTGCCCTGAACCCTGCTGCCATCCATGCTGTCAGACTATCTACAATAACGATTCGCTGATCTGCAAGGAAGAGATTGGATTCCCGATTAATCTGGTGAAGCACCTCCGTAAGGTGCTGGCCGTTTCCAGCCTGGATGGCACGATAATGAGCGGATGGCAATTCGGGAATCACGGGATCATGATCACCAGTGGATAAATAAATGCCCTCCCGGCTAATCCGGGCTGCGTATCGAAGCGCAAATCGGGTTTTACCACTGCCTATGCCGCCTGTGACCGTAATTAGCAATCCGCTCCCCTCCTTCAGTAGCCATACTAGATTGCATTTATTCTGTCAGCGCCTTCAGCACTTTCTTGGATTCTTCGACATTGGACGCTGACACCGGAATGGTAGCAAACAGATTTTGCGCAGCATAATCTACATCTTTGAACATTTGCATGTCTTCCAGCGGAATGCCATAGAGATGTGATTCTGTCTTGATATCTGAACCATCGTCCCCTTCGCCCTTCTCCACCAGGACCCCGCCTTCAAATACACCACGTTCATACTTCTCTGGATTAAATGTATCATCAAGCGGAATATTGGAGCCATTACTTCCGTACTGCTTCATATCAGCCTCAGGCAAAATGAAAATATCATGTCCACCTGCCGCATACTCTACCATAATTTTCTGAACATCATACATCGCACTGGTGATTACCTCTACCTTGGGCTCCTCACCCAACTTCTGCTGCAAATTAGCTTGCAACTGCTCCGAGATCACGGATGGATTTCCTTGGTTGTCAATGATAAAAATTGTAAAACCGTCCTTACCGCCACAGCCAGCAAGTAGAAAAATCATAGAAATGATTGCGGCAAGCCCCCAAAATCTCTTCATTCCAGTTCCCCCTTTAGTCTCCTATGTACAATATATCACAATTGTTCCACGCAAAAAAATAACCCTTCCTATCCAAAGCAATCTGTTCATAGATCAAAAAAAAAGACCCTTTCCGGGTCTTCTTCAAATCGAGTATACGTAACGTTTCGATACAACAAAAAATTATTTTCCTTTAATCGGATTAGCCTTCATGTATTCATTAATCTTCAAATCTAGCAAACTGCTAATTTCAATTACAATATCGGATGTGAATGATTTCTCTTCCAGAAATATCTGTTCCATCTTGAGGCGAAGCATATGGATCTCATCTTCCAAGGAAACGTTATGCAAAGATGCGTGATCCGGTTTCACCGACCATCGGTCGCCATGATCGCCTTCTGCCAAATAATGCCCACGATTAGTCGGTAAATCATATTCAACACAAAACAAAGCCAACCCCTCCTTGGAAAAATTAGTTTCCAAATACAAGAAAAACTTATTTCAAATTGAAATTATATCACAATATTTTGTAAAAGAAAGTTATTTTTTTCTAGTTTGAAGAACGTTCACATCTGTTCTAAGCTTCTAATCCCTATTAACCCTCTTTTTGCAGTTTGTAAACAAAGTTTCCGATTCGTTCCAATGCTTCATTCAATTGGGTCACGGATGTTGCATAGGAACAACGAAGAAACCCTTCACCTTGTGGACCAAATACATTACCTGGAACAGCCGCCACCTTATTTTCCGTTAGCAGACGCTCGGCAAACAGATCTGAACTCAGCCCTGTCTTCTGAATACTCGGAAATGCATAAAATGCTCCCTGGGGTTCATGGCAGTCCAGTCCAATCTCCCGAAAACCCTGTACGATAAGGCGTCTGCGCTGATTATAGGATTCGACCATTCTGTCCTTCTCACCCAAACCATTCGTCAATGCCTCAAGTGCAGCCACCTGTCCCATGGCAGGTGCACACATCACCGTATATTGATGAATTTTGAGCATGGCTGCAATCAGTTCAGGATGTCCACACATATACCCGATTCGCCAGCCGGTCATTGCAAAAGCCTTGGAAAATCCACTAACCAAAATGGTACGTTCTTTCATATCCGGAATTGAAGCGAAACTAACATGTTTTTGCGTATATGTCAGCTCTGCATAAATCTCATCCGCGATGACGATCAGGTCATGCTTTTTGATCACTTCAGCAATAGGCAGCCATTCTTCATAAGTCATAATAGCACCTGTTGGATTGCTCGGATAACATAGGATAACCACCTTGGACTTCGGTGTAATACCTGCTTCCAGCGCCTCCGCAGTCAGTTTAAACTGATCCTTCGCATACGTCTCTACACCAACCGGTATACCTCCACCAATTGAAGCAATTGGAGAATATGCCACATAGGAAGGTTCGGGAATCAGAATTTCGTCTCCAGGTACGATTAATGCACGCAAGGCCAGATCAATGGCCTCACTGCCACCAACGGTAACGATAATCTCATCCTTAGGATCATACTTGGTATCAAACTGAGTGTCCAGATACTCGCTAATGGCTTCTCTCAGTTTCGGCATACCGGCATTGGAAGTGTAACTGGTCATGCCTCTTTCGAGTGAATACACACAAGCTTCACGCATATGCCATGGTGTTACAAAGTCCGGTTCACCTACACCCAGTGTGATGATATCCTTGTTGTCGCCGACCAGATCAAAAAATTTACGTATGCCGGATGGCGGTATCTGTTGAACCAAAGGTGCCAGATACGAAGTCATTTTCTTGTTGTTTCCTGTTGTCTGTTCATTCACTATCATGACGCATCTTCCTTTACGGCGAGATCATGAGACGGTTGTCTTCCTGATGGTCTTCAAAAATAATCCCGTCCTGCTTATATTTTTTAAGAATAAAATTCGTTTTCGTTGAAAGTACAGAGTCAATCGGAGACAATTTCTCCGAAACAAAATTAGCGACTTCACGCAGGTTGCCACCTTCTACTTCTACGAGCAGATCGTATGCACCTGACATGAGATATACCGATTTCACTTGCGGATACAGATAAATGCGTTCCGCGATTCCTTCGAAGCCACGACCACGCTCAGGCGTAATCTGCACTTCGATCAAGGCTGTTACTTTCTCATCATCGATCTTGCTCCAATTCACAACGGTTGCGTATTTCACAATAACATGGTCCTGTTCAAGCTGTGCCACGGCGTTCTTGATCTTATCTTCCGACTCCCCCAACAGCGTCGACAGCAGTGCGGGAGTCCTTCTCGCGTCTTCCTTCAACAAATCCAGAACTTTTAATTGCAGATCGTTCAGATCCTTCATGTCTTTCCCTCCAGCGTCATCCAGGTTCCTGAAAATGAATTAATACTTATATTACATGAATTCAACGATCATGCAAAGACAAAAACCGCCCGCCCTGAATTCGGGCAAGCGGTGGTATGGTCTGTGACAGTCCCTGCTTCAAACCATAATTACAAAGGTTACATGTAATAAGGGTTACCGTAATTCGGTTGATGCTGAGGTACATTGGGTGCCTGGCTATAAGCACTGTTCTGGGTGTTCTTTTCCTGAATGAACTGCTGACACTTCTGTTGGGTCTGCTGAGCAGACTGAATCTGCTTATCCACATCTTGGCGAAGTGCTTTGGAAGAGACAGAATACATGTTGTTTTGCTGCATTAGATTAAACAGATCACCTTGCAGCCTTAGGGTATCGTTGGTCAGGTCTGTAAACATTCTGCGAGTCATCGGGCATGAAGATTCTGTTGTTGCTGTCGTATATTCGCGCGAAGTTCGTCTTAAATCTGCAAGAATCGACTTTAGCAAGTCTTTCTCCTGCATAAAATTGCCATTGGAAGACATGGATTGTGAGTACACACGATTTCCTCCTAAACGTTAGATTCAATTGGATTTACTGAGCCTGTGTTGGGGCAATGGACTGATGCTGCTGAAGAGCATTAACAAGGATGTTCAGATGCTGTTCATGGGAGCGAACATACTGGTTCAGTGCTTGTTGAATTTGCGGATTATGTGAGATCGAAGCTGTGGCTGCACACTGCTTGATTAGCAGTTCTTCATTGGATATCGAATCCGCGATATAATTCAACTCTTTCGGACTCAGCGCTTGCATGGATTGATTCTGCATGTTTCGTTGACCTCCTCGGCATAAAGTTTATGCGCAATTATTGTTAACCCGGTCACTCAAAAGTATACAAACGTTAATCACAAAGGAGATGTTTCTCATGGATCTGGTCTATGGCACACCTTTCTGGCCTTCCACTTTTAATACAAATTCCACCTATCCCCCGCTCCAAACCGACATCTCCTGTGACTGCCTGATCATCGGCGGTGGTATGGGGGGCGCACTGACTTCCGAATTGCTCACGGAGCGTGGTGTTAACACAGTTGTCATTGATAAAAGGGAGATTGCCCATGGCAGCAGCTCTGCCAATACAGGTCTTCTACAATACACGAACGACAAATCATTAACCTCATGCATTCATACCTTTGGCGAAAAAACAGGCGTGCGATTCTATGAACTATGTCGTGAAGCCATGCAGCAGCTCACACAAATTGCGGAAAGGCTAGATACGGATCCCTGGTTTATTCCGCGGACCAGTCTCTGTTTTTCCAGCAGCAATGATGATGTAGCCATGTTGGAGAAAGAATATCAAACGTTGAAGCGCTATGGCTTTGAAGCTGAACTGTGGAATTCCGACAAAATTAGCGACCATTTTCCCTTCAGCAAACCTGCCGCACTTTATACGTTGGGGGATGCCGAAGTGAACCCGTATCGCTTTGTTCATGCCCTGTTTGAATCAGCTAGCAAACGTGGAGCACGAATCTACGGACAGACAGAGATGATTCATTGTGAATTCGATGATGATGGTGTGCTTTGTTATACTTCAAGTGGGAGAATCCGGGCCAGTAAGGTTATTTTTGCTGCCGGTTATGAGACACAGGCCATCAAAAGGGATCAAGGAGCCTACCTGCAAACCACCTACGCTATTGCAACGAAGCCGTTGCCAGACCTGAAAGAATGGCATGAGCACAGTCTGATCTGGGAGACAGCACGCCCTTATCTGTATATGAGAACAACACCAGACGGACGGATTATTGCTGGCGGACTGGATGAAGAGACACCGAGGGAAGATCAGCGCGAGATTCGGGCAAAACACCGGGGAGATACACTCCTGGAAGAAGTTCGCTCTTATTTCCCGTTGGATGGTCTTGAAGTTGATTATGCCTGGGGTGCCGTGTTCGGAAATACCAATGACGGCCTTCCGTTTATCGGCCCACATCCCGATTACCCGCATTCTTATTTTCTCGAGGGTTATGGCGGGAACGGAACAGTGTACAGCATGTTCGCCGCTTCTATTCTGGCCGACGCTGTTACAGGAGTCCGGAATGACGACATGGAGCTTTTCTCATTAACGAGAACGAGTAAGCCTACTCCTGTGTAAGCAAATCTTAATAAATAAGGGTACAGCTCAGGATCAAATCCCTGGACTGTACCCTTTTCCTATGCAGAAGATTTTTGCTGATCCGGTTGTACTAACATTTTACGCATGAATATCCAGCCAATAAGCGGGAAAGCCCCAAGCGCCACAATAAGCCAGGTTAGCGTTTGTAATGAAGGGCCATTCATGACCGTCAGAATAAATACAGCAAGGCCGAATAAACGGCCGACCATCAAACACAGCTCCCTTAATACGACAAGTTCAACCCTTTTCTCTACATTTTCGCCACTCGTTCCCATCAGGTCGAATCCTGCCGCAATCATCGGCAAAATATACAGCGGCATCGACAAGGCTGACCCGATTCCCATAATTAAAAGCGTACCATAGCTAACCTTCCATAACAGAGGAAGCAATACGATGAACAACAATATCGCTCCGGCCAACATTCCCCTAGACCTGTATTGCGGCTTAAACCATTTTCCTGCGGCCCAATAACTCACCAGAGCTACGGCAGAGGTAATTAGTGAGAACTGCCCAAGCTTATATTCCTGCTTCGTAGCTATATAGACGAGCAATGCAATCAGAAAGGCAAATACACCTTCTCGTACGCCTTGCGCAAACAATCCCATGCCAAGCGGTCTCCATGGACTATCTTTGGCAGATAACTGTCGCCATGGTTCAGACCAGCGGTATGTGCCGCTGACCTCCCTTTTTTTCAGAAAAAAACTGAACACGACGGCAATTACATAGATCACCAACGACACTGTAAAAATAAGGCGATAGCCCGTATTGTCAGCCATTCGTGAAATAATAAGACCTGAGAACCAAGGACCGATGATGCCTGTCATGGAACCCAGTAAACCCACCCAACCGTTGAATAGGTCTCTATTTTCCCGATCAGTCACCTCAAAATAAACAACATTAAACGCAATCCAGAACAACCCAAGTGCACATCCGAGTAGAATCCCCAAAGGCCAAATCCAGTCAACTGCTTTGGGTCCCGCCCATAATACAAGCATGTAAAATACACCCGACAAAGCAGTGCCTAATCGCAAAGCATACATTTTGTTATGCTCCTTGACCCACTTCCCCGCGAGCCAGAACGTAAGTCCAAGTGCAATTTGTTGGCTTATAGTGAACCACCCGAGCATGGCGTAGTCCGGACGACTTTTCCACAGATACACATTCAGAAACGTCCCCGACAAAGCTCCGGCTAACACAAACAATCCATTCACGCCTAGTAGCAGAATGGATTGTCGTCCCAGAGAAATCTTCATCTGCTCCCTCCTTATTCCACCTGAAGTCAGCACTTCACAGGCAGGTCTCAGGGTTAACGTGCCCCAAGCAGAAGGAAAACATGATGAATTTCCCGGAATATTATATTTTCGGAACGTTATACTCCCTTATTTGCGCGCACTCAAATTCTGGATCAGCCGCAGACGATCATCTTCGGCCAAATTATATTGCACCTGGAAGCAGCCTGAGCATACATACATTTGCACTTCGAATGGCGCATCCAGCAACGAGTCCGTACCAGAAACGGCATTGGCAACAGGATTAAACGTATCCTTGGTTGCCTTTTGTGTACCCGTGAGAATCATGAATTCACGACAGTGCGGGCATTCTGGTACCTCTTCTTGCAAATCAAGTTGTTTCTCCACGCCTTCTTCGTATTGAATCAAATCATTTCCCTCATCCGCATACTTCGTTAATGTACGAAGCTCCGGCAATTTCAGCTCTACTTCATCTCCCCACAGGCTGGCAAGATCCGTAGTTTGTTCATCGTCCACGACATCATCCATATCATAAATGTCTTCCTCTGTTTCATCGTTCTCTTCATCACCGATGCTGATGTTTAGAGTACGATATCCCTTTAATTCATTGTGACAGTAGGGGCATTCTTCTTCAGGACCTAGCTCCTCATCCCATACAATCTCGGTGTGACACCATGGACATACTGTTGGTTCCATATTGAATCAACCTTTCTCTTTCAAATAATCATGTGTTCAACACATAAATGATGCCTATGGCAAAGAATACAATCGACGCAGCAAACAGAATCCGTATCAATATTTTCATGAACGGTCCCCCTACATGATGCTCGCGCCAATAACAAATGACAACGAGACGGAAATAATCATGGAAATCAATCCAACGGCCCGGTTATCCGCTTCAATTTCCTTGTCAATAGAGAACACCGGTGTCAGAAACTCGAATAGAAAATAAGCAATGAGCAGAAGAACAAATCCTACAATTGACCACGTCATAGCTTCATACACCGACGATTTGGCCTGAATGCAGAAATGAAGTACATTACAGATCCCAAAGATCTTGCCTCCTGTAGCCATTGCAACCGCCACATTACCCTTCTTGATTTCATTCCAGCATTTGTACTTGGTCACCAGTTCAAAGCAGGCAAGAAATACAAGCAGCTCCATAATCGCTACGGAGAAAAATCCGAGCACCATCCCCAAGGGATGAGACAGCAATTGGTCTATCGTCCCTTTCACTCATCGTTTCCCCTTCCCCATTCTGCTGCCTGAAGACACTCAGGCGGCAGAATATCTTTGATTCTTGGTCGGGCTATTCCAATTCTGCGACGGTCACACCGTTTCCGCCTTCTCCGTAATTGCCCAGCCGGTAACTTTTTATATGTCTATGCTTACGCAGGTAATCTTGAATACCGGAACGCAAAATTCCTGTTCCTTTACCATGAATGATATAGACCTGACCCAGATTAGCAAGGAACGCTTCATCGATAAAGCGGTCTGTCTCCATCAAGGCCTCTTCCAGATTCGTGCCCCGCAAATCCAGTTCACTTTTCACATTGTCATCGCGAGTTCGTTTCACACCCGTTACCGGTTTCTGCTTCGGTTTGGAATCTGCTGGTGCAGACTGCTGTAATTCAAGATCATTCAAGGATACTTTCATTTTCATGATCCCCAATTGAACCATGGCATCCCTGCTGCCGGACATCTCCACCACATGACCTTTTTGATTCAAACTGTAGACAAGAACTTCATCGCCTGGGCCGATGGCCCGGGACTTCGTTGCCGTTGCAGCACGCTTAATGGTCTTCTTGCGTTTCTCCGGTTCTGCTTCATCCAGTTGTTTGCGGGCAGCAATCAGCTTGTGCTCCTTCACGGATGCGCCTTCTTCCATAGCGAGCTGACGGAGATCGGCTATAATCTTCTCTGCTTCCGCTCTGGCTTTGTCCACAATGTTGCGGGCATCTTCTTCCGCTTTTTCAATACGGCGGTCACGCTGCTGTTCCAGCTTCTCCAATTCGGCTTGGTGACGGCTGCGCAATTTCTCCATATCCTGACGCAGACGCTCCGCACTTTCACGTTCTTGTTCAGCAGTAAGCCGATTCTCTTCCAGGGAAGCAATCATATGCTCGACGCGCTGGTCTTCCTCTTTCACTTCGCCACGGGCGTAATCCAGAATGTATCCTGGCAGACCCAGTCGCTCCGCAATTGCGAACGCGTTACTCCGTCCCGGAACACCTACGAGTAGTCGATAGGTTGGACTCAGTGTATTGACATCAAATTCCATGCTGGCATTAATAACACCTTTACGCTCATAAGCGTAAGCTTTCAACTCACTGTAATGCGTTGTTGCTACCATGCGGCATCCGGTCTGATGCATATGCTCCAGAATGGAGATTGCCAGCGCAGACCCTTCTGCCGGGTCAGTACCTGCCCCAAGTTCGTCGAGCAGCACCAGGCTTTTGGTCGTCATGTTTTTCAAGATCCGAATGATGTTCGTCATATGGCTGGAGAACGTACTCAGATTCTGTTCAATGCTTTGTTCGTCACCAATGTCCGCGTAAATTGCATCAAATACACATAGCTGACTGCCGTCTTCGGCCGGAACGAACAAACCAGACATCGCCATGAGACTCAGTAATCCAATGGTCTTGAGCGTTACCGTCTTACCACCCGTGTTAGGACCCGTTACAATAATGGATGTATAATCGTTGCCAAGTTCAATATCGGTGGGCACTACATTTTCAATCGAAATCAGCGGATGCCGCCCCTTCTTGAGTTTGATGAATCCGCGATCATTCATGCGTGGCAAGGTGGCCTTTAATTCACGGGCAAGACGTGCTTTGGCAAAAATAAAATCCAAAGATCCCAGCAGATCAACATCATATAATAACCACTCTGCCTGTTCACTGACAAGTGCCGTCAATTTCTGCAAAATCACTTCAATTTCGCGCTCTTCCCGGATTCGGGTTTCACGCAATTTGTTATTCATCGCAACGATGGATTCAGGTTCAATAAACAGCGTTGCTCCCGAACCGGATTGATCATGTACAATCCCGCCAAAGTACGAGCGATACTCCGATTTCACGGGAATCACGAAACGGTCTCCCCGAATGGTAATCAGCTGGTCCTGCAGCATTTTGGATACCGTCGAAGAACGAATCATGGAATCCAGCTTCTCGCGAATTCGGGATTCACCTCCGCGCAATTCACGCCGAATCTGCGCTAGTGTAACACTCGCACTATCTGAGACTTCGGCATTGTCGTCAATACAGATACGAATCGCATCTTCGAGCGCTTTTTGCTCAGATAACTGATCACTGATATAAAAAATCGATTCCACCTTTTCATCATCGTGGAGCGCAGCGATTTGGCGTTTCAATCGACGTGCTGCCAAGGTGGTGTTGGAAATTCCCAGCAGCTCATGCGGGTTCAACGTGCCTCCGATTTCGGCACGTTTGATGGATGCGGTAATATCCACAATTCCCCCAAAAGATGGAGAGCCTTTCAGACGGTCAAACCTAAAAGCTTCATCCGTTTGCTGGAGCAGTCTCTTGACTTCTTCCAGTTCACTGATCGGCTCCAATTGGTCCGCTTTCTTTTTTCCCATCGTAGTCTGGGCAAAGCTTTGCAATGTATTTAAAATTTTGCGATATTCCAATGTGTGTAAAATTTTCGTGTCCAAGTGTACAACTCCTTCCAAACTATAACTGTATTATAACGAAAGAAACTTTCTTTCGCTATTTAACGAATCCTTCCACACATAACTTGGGACAAAGCGCCACAAACTACAGGTGTCAGGATTGTGCAACCTCGAATTGAACTGGATGTACAATTCTCAATATGATCTGAATAAAGGAGGTATAACACCATGAATTTTCTGGGACATGTCGTGCGATTTATCATCGCCGCAATTGTATTGATGGTCGTCAGCTGGATCGTACCCGGGTTCGCCGTTGGTGGCTTCTGGAGCGCCCTGATGCTAGCTCTGGTTATCGCTCTGCTTGGCTGGGTTGTTGAAGGCATCTTCGGTAAAAGGGTCAATCCCTTTGGCCGCGGTATTGTCGGCTTCATCGTCAGCGCACTGGTGATCTGGATTGGTCAATATATCGTAGATCATGTGCATGTCAGCCTGCTTGGTGCCGTTCTGGCTGCATTGGTCATCGGGATTATTGATTTGTTCATCCCGGTTTCCACCCCTTTTGATGCTGGAAGAAGATCCAAAGATCACGCATAGGCTCAACGTATCTACTCTCCATAGGCTTCCCCTAAACCTCTGATGGCTTAAACGCCTGACGAGGTTTATTTTTTTGGGGTTATAAGCATACTGATGTTCAAAAAAACGACATAGGCAGCATGTACAGGCATCGTCAATTTGCGGTATGATGACTGGAGCAATCATTCAAATTTTATCCATATCACGCTTTTTAAGGAGGCACATCATGAAAAAAGGCATGGCATGGCTTGCAGCCTGTATGCTGATCCTGGTTCTTGCTGCATGTGGTGGAACTGGACAATCCGCAGGATCAAACAGCGAGTCAGATTCGGGTGTAACTGCAAGCGAAGAACTGGTAATCAAAGCAAGCAACTATGAATTTGACCAACCTGAATACCACTTAAAAAAAGGTGTCCCGGTTAAGATTGTTTATGAAAATACAAATGGTAACCATGGCGTTCTCGTGCCCGAGCTGAACCTTCGGCTGGACACCCAGAACAGTTCCAAAGTGATTACTCCTGACAAAGCAGGGGAATTTGAAATGTCCTGTTCTGTCTATTGCGGGAGCGGTCACGGCAGTATGATCTCCAAAATTATTGTTGAAGAATAGTGTTCAAGACAAGGAGCCCCCGTAGCGACGGGAGCTCTTTCTTCATTATAACAAATTGTACAAGAGTGCGCTGTCCAGGATTCCAGTTATGACGTAATCATCAGCTAGGTCTGATCCTGCTCAATCAATTCAATCCATTCGTTATATTCCGTCTGCAATTTCGTATATTCATCCCGCAATTGGCGGTAATCCGTATTCAGTTGCTCCGCCTTCTCCTGCTCCATCTCACGTTCAACTTGCAGCAAACGCAGCTGGTTAGCCGCAACTTCATACCGCTCACCGATCTCCAGCAGTTCATTCTCCATCGTCTGCTTTTCTTCAATCGCTTCTGCACGCTGCTTGTCAAGCTGTTGCCGTTCATGCTCCAGCTCTTCTACCTTCTCCACACTGGCAGCACTTTCTTTCTGCCAAAGATTCACTTCATTCTCCAGTGCAGCCCATCGTTCCTGCCAGGATTGCTCCTGAGCCGCCCATTCATCCGCACGCCGTTGCCAAACCTTCTCTTGTTGTTCCGCATGTTGTTCTGCTTGTTCTGCCCTGGAGCTCAGCTCAACTTCCCGAGCAGTGAGCTCTTGCAGGCGTGAGGAGAGTTCTGCCTGTTTGGCAGACAATTCTTCATGCTTAATCTGCCACTCAAGTGCTTCTTCTTCTGTCTGAGTCAGCAAGCTGCCTTGCTTATCGATCCGCGCAGATAGCTGATTGGCATTCTGCCTGGATTCTTCAAGCGCACGCACAATTTCTGTCTTTTCTTCGCTCATTTCATTCAGCTTGCGAGTATAGTCCTCTTCACGCTGCAGTGCATCACCATAATCCTTGCGGATTTGTTTATAACTATCCTGCAGCTTGTTCAGTTCTTCACGTGCTTCATTCAATTCACCATCAAGCTCTTTATACTGCTGCTCCAGACGACCTGCTTGCGCAATATAACGTTCAGCTTCTTCGCTGGCGTGACGAGCTTCTTCTTTAACGACAGATAATTCATCATGAAGGGACTGTACACCAGACTCCAGCGTTTCATTCTGTTCCGCAGCTTCGAGTACCTGCGTCTCCAGTTCACCGATTTCGATCAGGCGCTGTTCAGCCTGCTCTTTCCAGGACTGCTCGCTCTGCGTCAGTGTGCCGAGTTCATGTTGCAATGTCCGTACTGCCGCATGAGCCTGCTCAAGCACTTTTTGCAGCCTGCGCTGCTCATCCTCGGACTTCACTTCAGCTTCACGGAGTTTCTTGATCTCCTGTTCAAGCTGGCCTTGCTGTTCCTGTACTTTACGCAGCTGTGCTGTCAGAGAAGATTCACGTTCAACGGTCTCATTATACTGCTGTTTCCACTGCTGCTCCGCTTCCCGGGACTGCTCTACCTCAGCTTCTGTGTTACGAAGCTGTTCAGTCAGCTGAGCACTATCTGCTTTTAATTGTTCCAGCTGCTGCTCCAATTCCGTAATTCGACGAAGCTGAACATCCTGCTCCTGTTGGTATACGGCTTGTTCACTGCGCAACGTTTCCGTTTGATTACGCTCGTGTTGGAGCTGTTGCTCCTGATCCACAACAACCTCTTGAGCATTCTTGAGCTGCTTACGCACCTCGGCTAATTGGCCTTCAACATCTGTTAAGCGCAATTTGGCCTGTTTACGTTCTTCTTCCAACTGCTGCTTTAGCTTGCCTCGTTCTTCTTGCAGCAAAGCCTCAGCAGTTACCAAAGCTTCATTCGCTTGAGTCTGGGCTGCCTCATGGATTTGTTGAAGCTGCTCCTCATAAGCCGCTTCTTTTTCCATCCACTCCAGTTCCGCCTGTTCGGATGACTCCTTGAACGTTGATTTCAGCTGCTCTATCTCAGCCAGTCGCTTCTGCTCTGCTTGCTGCTGCAGTTCGGCTTGTTCTTCTTTTGCCTTTTCAGTCAGCTGTTGAGCCTGATTCACGGCAGCTTGCTCAGCCTGCTGTATACGCTGTTCCATCTCGGATTGAAGTTCACGGTATTGAAGCTGGGCTTCTTCCTGAACTTTTTGCAATTGGGCCTCGGCTTGTTCCAATTCAGACAAAATTGCAGCTTCTGCTTGTTCCTTCGCCGTTTGTACTTGCTGTGCGGCCTGAACCTCAATTTTTTGACGTTCTGCCACAGCCCGTGCTTCTGCCTCTTTCAGTTGAGCTGCCGTCTTATCCTGCAGCTCCTTATATTGTGCAGCCGCTTTGGCTTGGGCTTGCTGCAACTCATTTGCTGCACGTGTCTGTGCTTCCTTCAGCTGGGCTGCCGCCTGCGTCTGTGCATTCTTGATTTGATTTGCTGCTTTTTCTTCTGCTTCTTTCAGACGCGCCTGCGTCTTTTCTTCCGCCGCTTTCAGCTGCGCAGCAGTTTGGGCCTGAAGCTTTTGCTCACGACCCGCTGCCTGAGTGCGTTCCTGCTCCAGCAATGTATTCAGCTTGGCTATTTCTGCCTGCTGATCCTTCTGGAGCTTCGCTATGGTCTGTTCCGCCTCAGCTTTAAGCTTCGTTGCTTCAGCGAGTGCTTGGTCACGACGTTCCAATTCCTGTTGATGTTCATTTTGTATGGCGTTCAACCGGTTCAATTCGTTTCTCAGTTCTGTACGTTCTCCAGTAAGCATCTTCAGTTCATTCCGAATTTCATGAGTCTGAAGAGACTGTTCAGCCATATGTACAGCCGCCAGCACCGCAATACGCGGAGTATCCAGACGGGAATTTTGCTTGGAGATCGCGCTCATACGCTCATCTACCAGGTTAGCTACTTGTTTCATATAGTCGGCACTGCTGCCAACCAGTTTATAGGAAGTCCCGTAGATCTCTACGGTGACGCGTGTACGATCAGGTGTAGTCACAGTTGTGCCCTCCTTCAAGTCTGTATGTTGATTCTAAGCTGTAATCACAAAAAAGTCACATCGATCCTCTAATGCTAAGGATTCGATGTGACTTCAAGCAATTCCTGCTAATCTTTGTTCAAAAAATTGACTTATGTTCTATTTACGCAATTCGGCTCCAAATTGCTCCTCCAGACGAGCAACAACACGAGCATGAACCTCGGTAATTTCCTCATCTGTCAATGTGCGTTCACGATTGCGATAAACGAGAGCCATCGCTACACTCTTCTTGTCTTCACCCAATTTGCTGCCTGTGAACACGTCGAATACCTGTACGGTTTGCAGCAGCTCACCGGCAGATTCACGAATCGCACGCAGCATATCCCCAGCTTCGATATCTTTACTCACAACAACCGCGATATCCCGCTCAACTGCAGGGAAACGTGGAAGCTCACGATAACGGATATCCGTATCAGCGTCACCATAGATGGCTTCAAGCCCGATCTCAGCAAGGTATACATCGTTCAGATCATATTGCTGCTGCAGTTCAGGGTGCAATTGCCCCATCGCACCAATCAATTTGCCTTCTCCACCATCTTTTGCTTCCAAATATACCGATGCGGAGCGCCCAGGATGGAAACCTTCTGGACTGTTTGCCATCAGGCGAATACGCTGCTCCAGACCTACATAGGCGAACAGGTTCTCAAGTGCACCTTTCAGATCGAAGAAGTCCACTTTCTCTGCTCCTACATTCCACTGCTGGGATGCACGGTTTCCTGTGAGCAACAAGCTCAGGACCGGAATTTCATGCGGCTGCTTCGTCAGCTTCTCTTCTTCAGTAAAGAACACACTGCCCACTTCGAATACAGCCAGTGAATCATGCTTGCGGTTCATGTTATACACCGCTGCATCCAGCATTTGCGGCAAAATGCTTTTGCGAAGCACACTGCGATCCTCACTCATTGGCATAGCCAGCTTCACAGCTTTACTGCCTTCTGTCAGAGCAGGGAACAAGGAAACTTTATCCGGGTGTACGAACGAATAGCTGATCATTTCCTGCCAGCCACTACCTGCAAACAGGCCACGAATGGTACGGCGCATCGCTTGCGAACGCGTATAAGCACCCGGTGTCGTTGGTCCTTCAATCAATGTGGTTGGAATATTGTCGTATCCGTACAGACGGGCAACCTCTTCAAACAGATCCACATCAAGTGTAATATCCCCTCTGCGGCTTGGCACTTCAACATCCAGCAGACCCTGCTGCGCATCACCACATGCAAAGTGCAAACGAGCGAAAATGGTTTTCACTTCAAGCAGGGACAACTCGGTTCCCAGATAGCGATTCAGTTTCTCCAGCGACAGCTGTACAACACGTTTATCCGCAGCAGCTGTTCCTGCTTCCACAATTCCCTGATGAACTTCGCCTTCTGCATAACGCTGGATCAACTCAGCCGCACGGTCCAATGCTGTAATAACAGCAGCCGGGTCGACTTCCTTCTCAAAACGCATGCTTGCTTCGGAACGCAGCCCCAGTTGGCGCGACGTTTTCCGAACAGTTCCGCCATCAAACTTGGCGGATTCCAGCAACAGATTCACAGTGGTTTCCGTTACCTCGGAATTCTCGCCACCCATTACACCCGCGATGGCTACCGGTTTCACGCCATCGGTAATGAGCAGCATATGCGGCTCCAGCTTGCGCTCCTGGCTATCCAGCGTCACGATCGTTTCGCCTTCTTTGGCCATTCGCACTTCAATATGGCCCTTCTCCAACTTATCTGCATCAAAAGCATGCAGCGGCTGTCCGTATTCCAGCATGACATAGTTCGTGATGTCGACGATATTATTGATCGGACGGATGCCAGCAGCCATCAAACGATTTTGCATCCACTGCGGGGAAGCTCCCAGCTTGATCCCTGTTACATAACGGGCTGCATAATGACTGCATTGTTCGCCAGCTGTAATCTCAACCGAGATATGGTTCGCAGCCGCATCACCGATTTCCACCAACTTTTGAGTCGGATCAGGCAGTTTCACTTCACGACCGAGAATGGCACCCACTTCATAAGCTGCACCAAGCATGCTCAGACAGTCGGAGCGGTTCGGTGTCAGATCCAGTTCAAGCACATGATCATCAAGACCAAGCACCTGGCTGATTGGTGTGCCAATTTCCGTTTGTGCAGGTAGAACAAGAATGCCTTCCTGTTGGTCCTTCGGCAGCAATTTGTCGTTCATGCCTAATTCTTTCGCAGAGCAGATCATGCCAAGGGATACAACACCGCGTAGCTTGGCTTTTTTGATATCAAGTCCACCAGGGAGCTTCGCTCCAACCAGGGCAACGACTACCTTTTGACCCGCATCCACATTTTTCGCACCACATACGATCTGCAGATCTTCTTCCTGTCCGGCATCAATTACACATACATTCAGCTTGTCGGCATCAGGATGCTTCTCCTTGCTCTTCACGTAACCGACAACCACTTTGTTCACGCCCTGGTTCCGGTTCTCTACTACATCAATCTCAATCCCCGCACGGGTGATTTTCTCTGCCAACTCCTGCGGTTCCACGCCTTCCAGCGCAATATAATCAGACAGCCAATCTGTCGATACTCTCATGGACGTTCACTTCCTAATCTATGAATTGGTGTTGCAAATGAAGGGCGTTCGCCCTGTATGCTACTTCGGTAATTACAGGCGTCCAAATTGTTTCAGGAACGCCATATCACTGTTGTAGAAATGACGAATATCATCAATGCCATATTTCAGCATGGCGATACGCTCTACGCCCATTCCGAATGCAAACCCACTGTATTTCTCCGGATCATAACCGCCCATCTCAAGTACTTTCGGATGAACCATACCGCCGCCCAAAATCTCAAGCCAGCCCGTCTGTTTACATACCCGGCAGCCACTGCCACCACATTGCACGCAAGTGACATCCACTTCAGCACTCGGCTCGGTGAACGGGAAGAAGCTTGGACGCAGACGAATTTCAGTGTGTGAACCGAACATTTCGCGTACGAATTGCAGCAAGGTGCCTTTCAGGTCACTCATGCGAATATTCTCGCTAATGACCAAACCCTCAACCTGATTGAACTGGAACGAATGCGTCGCATCGTCATCGTCCCGACGGTATACTTTACCCGGACAGATGACTTTAACTGGCACTTCACCTTTCATGCTTTGCATGGTACGAACTTGAACCGGTGACGTATGCGTACGCATCAACAGGTCTTCTGTCACATAGAAGGAATCCTGCATATCACGCGCCGGGTGATTCTTCGGCAGATTCAATGCCTCGAAGTTGTAATAATCCATCTCAACCTCAGGACCTTCTGCTACACGATATCCCATACCGATGAAAATATCTTCGATTTCCTGTACCACTTTGGTCAGTGGATGCAGTCCGCCTTGACGTCCGCGACGTCCGGGCAGGGTCACATCAATTTTCTCGGATTGCAGACGTTTCGCTGTCTCTTCCTTCTGGAACTGCTCCTGCTTGCTGTCGATGACCTCTTCAATTGCGCCACGAACATCATTGGCGACCTGACCAATCACCGGACGTTCCTCTGCACTAAGCGCACCCATACCGCGCAAAATCTCAGTCAGTGCACCCTTTTTCCCCAAATACTTTACACGCAGATCACTCAGCGTCTGTGGATCGTTTACGCCGGACAGTTGTTCCAGCGCTTCGATCTTTAATGCCTCCAAACGTTCTTTCATGTGTAAATGCCCCCTTTATGTGGTGTTAATGCAACAAAAAAAGGCCTTCTCTCCCCTGAAGGGACGAAAAGACCGTGGTACCACCCTTGTTAGACAATCAGTGCTGCCCGGCCCTTCCGGCCTGCAACATGTTTGCCTCACTCTATACGGAATAACGACCGTTAACCGTTACCCCCTACTAACTCCTGCGATGGATCGCAAGATATGGTTCAGGGAACCGCTCCGGAGTGAATTTCAGCAGCCTTGTTCTACAGAAACGCTCTCAATCTACGGCGCTTCCTCCCTGTCCAGAGGCACTGCTTACTTGTCTCCATCATCACGTTTTCATGTCAGAAAAAAACTTCAAATTTACTGATGATCGTCCATTATTATATGCAAAATCGCTCGAAATAGCAAGCCGTAAAGCCGCTTGATCCATCGTTAAGCCCAAAAGCAAAACGACAAAAGCTTAATCAATGGATTACTTGTGTTTTCTCAGCTCGCGCAGCTGTTTCAAACGATGTTGAATTTCGCGAACTTCGGCAACTTCAGCCGTCCGCTCAATTACATCATTAGGATTAGTCAACATCTCATTGCTCGCACTCCTCATAGGAGATAACAACTCAGACAAACGCATTTCAAGCCGTAACCGTTCATCATCTGACTCCCGAATCTCAAGGGCGGATTCTCGCAATTTGATGGATTGCTCCCAGTCCTCCACTCCACCGTCAAACAGTGTAACCTTTCCACCGGGCTCCAGATCAAGCAAGCGGTTAGCGAGTACTTTGGTCAGCATACGATCATGGGATACGAGCACCAGTGCTCCGGATGCCTGCTTCAATATATTCTCCATCACTTCCTGTGTGTCAATATCCAGATAATTGGTCGGTTCATCCAGCACCAGCAAGTTGGCTCCACCGAAGTACAAACGCAGGAATGCAACTCTGCACTTCTCCCCCATACTCAAATCCCCAATACGTTTGAACACATCATCTCTCGAAAATAAAAAGCATCCCAGAATGGTGCGTGCAGCACTTTGTGTCATGGATGGAAGACTAAGCAAACTGTCCAGAAGCGTCTGACTTTCCGGTAATCCCTCAAGCTCTTGCGAAAAATAACCAACCTTTAGCTGCGGATGACGTGTCACCTTGCCTTGCGAAGGTTCCAACTCCCCAATCATCAGCTTGAGCAGCGTTGTCTTGCCTGTGCCATTGGGACCGCGTACAGCAAGACGATCTCCGCGTTCGACCACAATCCGGAGATTGCGAAGCAATGTCGGGCTTCCCGGATAACCAAAACTGGCATCTTCCAGTGCAAGGAGCTGGCGGGCAGCCAGCGTGTTCACTTGCAGCTCCATGTTCAATTTCGCAGCTTCACGAGGTTTATCCACCCGCTCTTTCTCCAGCCGCTCCAGTTGCTTTTGCTTGGCATGGTAGCGGGAAATGTTCTTGTTGGCTTTGGCTTTGTAAAAGCTCTGGGTGATTTTGACCTCCACATCAGTCGCTGAATTATGTGCCTGATGAAACCACTGCTGATAATTGCGGATCGTCTCTTCTAGCGCTTTCCGTTCCAGTTCCTGCTTGCGATAGGTTGCTTCCTGCTCACGCAATTCACGTTCCTTATGGTCTTTGTAATTCGTGTAACCCCCCTTATATTTGGTCAGGGCACCCGGGCTAAACTCAATCACACCCGTTGCAACCTGATCTATAAAGGTCCGGTCATGAGAGACAAACAATAATGTTCCTGCATAGGTGGACAGCCATTCTTCAAGCCAGCGCATACTCTCTTCATCCAGATGATTCGTCGGTTCATCCAAAATCAGAAATTTCGGTTTACTGACCAGTAATCCCGCGAGACGAGCCTTCGTTTTTTGACCACCACTCAAGGAATGATACGGCCTGCTCCAATGGTCAGACGATAACCCGAGACGTGTCAGCACCTTCTCTACCTCAGTCTCCCACATATACCCGTTCAGTTGCTCATATTGTTCCATCGCTATTGTATAAGCTTCAAGCAGCCGCTGCTCATCTGCCGCTCCACTCTTGCCCATAAGCTGTTCCAACTCTTCCAAGTCACGCTTCACCTCGTAGATCCGTCCACTTTCCTGACGGACGGCATCAAGCACATTCGTCTCCGGTTTGATCAAGGAGCGCTGACGCATGAATCCCCACTCCTGTTGCGGAACGTGGCGTTCGATTCGTCCACCGCCATCTTCTTCTCCAAGAATGATGCGTAACAAGGTCGTCTTGCCACACCCGTTGCGGCCCAGAATGGCGAGCCGCTCGCCTTCATTTATTTCCAGATTCAATCCTGCGAATAATTCATTCCCGTTCCACTCTTTCGATACTTCATGTAGGCGTACCATTGTCATCATGAGGCCTCATCCTTCCTGCAATTCAAAATAAAAAAACCGCTGGCATCAGCCGGCGGTCTGGCAATTCAGGATTGGATAAAGCGTCAAAAAACAAACATAAGATACCCATGGCATGAACAAATAACCCTAAAAGGGTACACACAAGCCAGAACAGCCTGCCTGTTTCCATACCTGATCCCATAGCTGAATTTGGACACACGAATCCCCTCATTGCTCAGCCGCTTTGGCTGACTGCGTCAATACACTCTCTGCAGTTACTGGGGTTGAATTCATGTGTTTTACTTCATGGGACGTATGGTTACCTCTCATTCATGTGTAGTATCGATTTCTCCGTTATTGTACCAGATGATGGGGAAAAAGCAAAGGTCTTGAATTTGGAGTCAGTAATATTCTCCCTCCTAACGCGACTAGGAATACACTAACTTCGAAAAAAAAGAAGAAACCCTTGTTTCCACAAGGGTTTCAGGTGTTGCATTAGTTAAGCGGGTGATGGGAATCGAACCCACGCTATTAGCTTGGAAGGCTAAAGTTCTACCATTGAACTACACCCGCGCGAATGACGATCGGGACGACACGATTTGAACATGCGACCCCCTGGTCCCAAACCAGGTGCTCTACCAAGCTGAGCTACGTCCCGTCAAGTTCCGGGGAACATTAACATGAATTTTACAAAATTAATATACCATGATCATCCAACGCTTGCAACTTCTTTTTACTATTTCTCCCTCCCCCGTTACGGAAAATTAAAAAGACAGAAGCGTGTCCACGCCCCTGCCTATCCTTAACCTGTGGGTTTATCCACATCTCTCAAAAACTTTTTTTCAAAATCGGCTGGCAAAATCGGTTTGCTGAAAAAATACCCTTGAGCCTCATGACAATGCTGATCGCGAAGGAACGAAAGCTGGTCCTCATTTTCAACGCCCTCAGCCGTTACCTTTAACTGCAAGTGATGCGCCATCGATGTTATGGTCGATACAATCGCCGCGTTGTTACTGTCCTCCATCACTTCATTGACAAAGGAACGGTCAATCTTGAGGCGGTCAATCGGCAGATCTTTCAGATAATGCAGCGAGCTGTACCCGGTGCCAAAATCATCAATACTGATGTGCACACCAATTTCTTTAATTTTACGTAACTGTTCAAAGGCCCGATCTTTATCAAACGTCATGCTCTCGGTAATCTCCAGTTCAAGCCACACCGGTTCCAAGCCCGTTTCCTTGAGAATGCCGCTGATGTTATCCAGCAGATGGGAGTGCCTGAACTGCCTCATGGACAAGTTAACCGACACACACAGCTTGCGGTAACCCGCTTCCTGCCATTGTTTATTCTGAGCACATGCCTCACGCAGTACCCATTCTCCAAGCGGTACGATCAGCCCACTCTCCTCAGCAAGAGGAATAAATTCCGCAGGGGATACTGACCCTCTTAGCGGATGCTGCCAGCGTACCAAAGCCTCCATACCCACTATTAAGCCACTCTCCAGATTGACCTGCGGCTGATACACCAGATAGAATTGCCCGCGATCCAGCGCTTTGCGCAAATCATTCTCAAGCTGCAAACGTTCCTGGGCTTTCATCTGCATTGCATGGGCATATCGGTTTAGCTCCATTCCCTGCTCTTTGGCATTATGCAGCGCCGTATCCGCATTCTGAATGATCTCCTCCGGTGAGTCCCCGTCATGCGGGAATATTGCCATACCAATACCCAGCGTGAGATGATACTCGTTTCCATCTACAGTTACAGGTTTTTCGAACAGCTGCAAGATTGATCTTGTCCGCCGCAATGCCGTATCTGTTGTGCTGAAATCTGTCATCGTGAGTACGAATTCATCTCTTCCCAGTCCGAATACTTCCTCTCCCGGGAGCGAAGAATGCTTCAAACGCTGACCTACCTGACGAAGTACACGGTTAGCCGCCTGTTGGCCCAATGAATCATTAATTGTTTTGAATCGGTTAATATTTAATACCAACACTCCGACAAGCTGCTCCTCTACCATAGCTGCATCCATCATCACTTTCAGTCGTTGAGAAAGGCGACGGCGATTGGGCAGCCCTGTCACATCATCATGGTGAGCAATAAAGTTCATTTTTGCCTCAGCCACCTGCTGCTTGAGGAAAGGCGTATCCACCACAGACGAATATAGCCCCTTCTGGATGAAGAAATAGCCAAAACAATTGCTTAATAGACCCAGCAACAGATTGAGATCATTAATTTTCGTAGCCGAAACAAAGTAACATTCTCCATAGAAAAAACAGAGGATTGCGCAAAGTACGGTAGATAGATCACGATCTTTTCCTTTTTTCCATTGAATGAATAACATGACCGCAGTCACGCTATACAGAATGCCGACCAGGAAATGAAATCGGGTAAACATGCCGCCAAGCACATTCCCCTCCAGCAAGTTCGGAAGTACAGCCCATTCCTGAATAGCCAATGTATACAAAACAATAAAAATACCGAGCGTTCCGCCGAACAGTAAAAATTTGCGCGGTAACGCAATTTCCCTCTCGCTGACTGCATATATGAACAGCAAACCTGCCGCACAAACAAGAGATCCAAGCGACATCATCTTCAGCGAGAACTCCGACTCCATCATCGCACCATTTGGCATCTCTTCCGCAAAAGAAACGATGTGAACCAATTCAAATAAACCAATCAATAAAAACAACGTTGTCATAAGGACCCTTCGGAGGGTCAGTCTTTGAGTCTGGAATAACCAGCTTTGATTATAGATGCCGATACAGGCCGCTGCCGCAGCGAATCCACCCAAGAGTGTCAAAACCGAGTAACCCGATATGATCAGATCAGAGCTTGCAGAGGAACGAAACCATTGATTTGCGAGGAAACACAATAAGCCGCCTATCGCGACCCAACCTATTTTTCTCTGATCTTGCTGATTAGCCTTCATGCCGTGTTTTTCCTTCCCGGGATCACCTATCCTGAAATAACATTAACGATATAAATCTACTTTGTTACAATATTCGACATTTTATTATATCTACCAACGTTCAAGTCACATGTGAATACATGCTATCTGGTACATAATAACATTTATTTCCGCAGACGTGAACAAAAAAATGAGCACTCCTAGGAATATTTATTCATAGATATGTAGAAAAACAAGGCAATAAGAACTAAAAAAACATGAACTCCCCATCGGAGTTCATGTTTTTTTTGAATTTGCAACTGTATTTTAGACTAATTTTCGTATTACGTGCACCATTCGACTTAAAACGCTAATGCGCTAAAGTTATAGATGTATTAGATCCAGCTCTGGTTCACTGGAAGCCCAATTCAACAATGATGCAATCTGTTTATTTGTCAAAACTCACTTCTGGTGTTGTCAATTTATCATAGAAATCAACAACCTTGTCTTTGTCTTCGGACGAACGCAGTGCCATCGCGGAGCGAGGATGCTCGTCCAACGTACCTGTAATCATGTAAGGCAAAATGTAACCCCATTCTTCCTTCTCACGGAGAGGGACCATCAATTGCTCCAACACACCAAGGACTGGACGCAGATTGTATTTCGTGCCTTTCAGATGAGCAACGAGCAGTTCAGTCGGGCAGTTCCCTGCAGCACGTCCCATGCCGTATACGGAAGCATCCAGCAGTTCAACGCCAAGCTCTGCTGCTACCAATGTGTTGGAGAAGGCGAGCTGCATGTTATTATGTGTATGAACACCAAGACGTTTGTTCGGCAGATGAGTCTTGAACTTCTCCACCAGGTATTTCACATCGTTATGATCCAGGCTACCATAGGAGTCTACTATGTATACAACATCCACAGCGCTTTCCTTGATCAGTTCAAATGCTTCCAGCAGTTCATTTTCCATAACATTAGACAATGCCATAATATTCAGCGTTGTTTCATATCCACGATCATGGAACGTTTGAACCAGGGCTAGAGCCTTATCTACATCTTTGCTGTAGCAGGCTACACGGATCAGATCCAGCATGCTTTCGCTGCGCGGCAGAATGTCATTCTCGTCCACACGTCCAACGTCAACCAGTGCAGACAATTTGGTGTTGCCTTTTTGAGGAATAACTTTGCGCAGGAAGTCATCATTCAGAAAACGCCATGGTCCTGCTTCTTCCGCACCTTTCAAGAGCTTAGGTGAGTTTTTGTATCCAATTTCCATATAATCAACGCCAGCTTCATTCAATCCAGCATAGAGCTGTTGAACAAAGTCCACGCTAAAGTCCCAGTTATTTACCAATCCGCCATCACGGATTGTACAATCTACAATTTTGCAATGATTTGTCTTCATTAATGTCTGCTCCTTTTCTGACCAACTTGTGTATTCCTCTCATGATACTTGAACGTAACAAGAAAAGTAAAGGGATTCCCGACTTATTTACTTCGATAAGATTTCCATATCCGATCCATCTCACTCATCTCGGAATCTTCTGGAGATTTCTTTCCATAGCGCACAGCGTTATAGGTATCTGGCAGCATCGCAGAGAGCCTCTGTTCATCTTCTCTAGCTCCGTGCTGAACAATCGTCTCCGCAGCCTCCAGTGGCGTATGTGCACGCTGTATATCCACCCCCCGGTGTGCAGCTCTGTCGATCCACTTCCGATAATAGTATCGAACACGTTCAGCTTCCTGGGAGGGCAGCGGCTCCTTCTTGCGGAACCAGGATTTGCGCGTTTTTGCCGGCGCCTCTAACGTTTCGCTGATGTCCACATACTCCGTCCTGGGTTCTACCTTCTTCTGACCTGGCTGCAGCAGCCCTTTGAAACGCTCCAAAAGTTTATTTATGGCCTTTTGCCCCAGACGCAGGATAAGCCACAGAATAACAACGGCAACAGCCCCCATGACGATCCAACCCAGGATATCCCAGAAAATAGAGGGTTCCCCTGGCTGTTCCATTCCTTCAGGTAGCATCGGCGGTTCATCTGGAGCTGTAGACGGAGTAAGAGGCTCCTGATTGGAATTCGAACCTATTAATCCTCTGATCCATGCAAGCAGACGGTCACGCAGTGGACCTAGCCAGGCAACAAGACTGGGAAAAGCGCCGATCCCTGCGATCACAATCAGCATCCATAACAGACGCTGGTGATTCGCCCGGGCAAACTCACGCAGCACAATCCTTCTTGAGCCATCATTTAATGTCGCCCGATCCAGCTGCACACTGTACTGACCTACCAACCATCCAGCAAAACTGATGACTCCCGCTGTATAAATGGTTCCGGTGTACATCAGGAGGGGTTGCATGAATTCAATCCCGTTGGCTGCCCCACTGAGCACAATTGCACTGACCACACCCCAAATCTGCAAGCGCCAAATCAAAATCGAACGGAAGACAGGTTGAAAATTCAACCCAATATAGGCTGAGATCACACCCCATACTACTGCCGTGAGCAAATCTGGTAGCGGAAGAACGCCTACTATTGCAATAACTAATGAGACCAGCACCCCCATAACCAACGCTGCACCCCATCGAATAAAAGTGTTTTTTTCGCTAATGGTTGGTAACCTGTGCTGCACCCACTGACCTAACCAACCAGCTACAACAAAGATACTCATTAGTATATACGCCAAAGGTCCGGTTGCATAAAGGGCTGTTAGGGTCAGAAGCGGATAAAGATATAAGCCGATCAACAGAACGGCCGACATGGATAAAAGCGCTCTTTCTTTGGTACTGGTACTGTTGGCATCATTCATGCACTCACCGCCTTAGCATCGCTTTTCCCACCCTCTACCGGGAGTATGGTCACACGGTGTCCTTGCTCATGCAAACGCGCAATTTCATGCTCCATGGCTGGAGATACATAGGACGTAATTAAGAGATAACTGCGAACCTGCTGGGCATCTTCATTGCGTTCTACTTCATCACTCAGAAACTGCTCCATGGGAACCATGCATTTTAACTCCGTCTCCGCCATAGCTTCCAGCAGCATTTCCAGATGTGGACTGCCGTAATCCGGCTCAATTCGTAATGGTTCACGCCCTCCACTTACTCGGTAGCCATTATGAGCAAATCCTGCGGGCAACCCTCTTCCGATCGCATCTACCGCTGCAGTTGCCGCATAACGGAGTGCACGTTCGATCATCTCCGGGCGGGTAACGACACTCCACATATCCGCAGACTCCTGAATGTTGACCACAATCCAGGATTGAGGGTCCGCAGTCCATCCCTGCTTGTACACCTGCAATTCTCCCGTACGTGCACTCGCTTTCCAATGAATACGGTTCATCGGATCACCCGCACCATAGGGACGTACCCCGAGGATCAGAAAGGGATCTTCGACAATCCAACGGGATACCTCAACCTCACCCTGCCATACCTGATAGATCGCAGGCAGATCCTCCGCATGAACAAGTGAAGGATATACAACCATGGACAGATGAACGGGGATTGGCTTCGAGGTACGCCAAAGGCCAAACAAATCCCCTCCGGTCATTGTCACGGTGTTCAACGTATATATCCCACGTCTGCTGCATACAAAAGGATGCTTGCGGGTAATACGAGTAAACGGTTTCAAAGTGAAGATACTTTTATGATTCTGATAAATATCTCCCTGACTGATATCCATGCCCGAGCCGGATCGAAATACAAATGATACGGGCATCATAGCTTCAAGTCTAAGCCATGGAACCGAAATTCGTTTTTCATTCGCAATGGTCTCTACCATCTCCAGCTCATCTCCGGCGTAACAGCGTGTTTTGCTGAACTGTCGGGTATACTTCAGCTTGCGTAAAGCGGGACGTCCAAACCATATGCCGTGTACTCCAATAACAATACCTCCAACAATGACAAGCCATAGTAATGCCATAAGTTATCGCCCATTGCCTGCAGCAAGATTCTCCGTCGGCACTTCAATCTGGCTCAAAAGTTCCTGAATAATGCGTTCCGCCAAGCCCTCTTGCTGCCTCACCCGGTTGCGGAATACAAGTCGATGGGCGAGGACAGGCTCTGCCAATATTTTAATATCATCAGGGAGCACAAAGTCTCTGCCATGTAATGCAGCCCAAGCCTGACTTGCCTTGAGCAATGCCTGAGCTCCACGTGGACTTACGCCAAGTGAAAGCTCGGGATGCTGCCTCGTAGCTTCTGTCAGATGAATAATATAGCGCAACAGATCTTCGTCAATCTGGACCGATGTATACGTGTTCTGCGCCTCAAGCAATTGCTCACGACTAATGATCGCGGACAGATCAGCAACAGAACGGCTCGCTACCGTACGTCTCAGAATTTCCACACTTTCTTCACTGCTTGGATAGCCCATTCGAATCTTCATCATAAAACGATCCATCTGTGCCTCCGGTAAAGGGAAGGTTCCCTGGTTATCTACCGGGTTTTGCGTAGCAATGACGATAAATGGTCGCTCCAGCTGTCTGGTCGAACCATCAATACTAATCTGCCGTTCTTCCATACACTCCAGCAAACTCGACTGAGTACGCGGTGTAGCCCGGTTGATCTCATCGGCCAGCACCAAATTGGCAAACAGAGGGCCAGGTCTGAACTCAAAGTCGCCTTCCTTTTGGTTGAAGAAATGAATACCCGTCAAATCGGAGGGCAACAGATCCGGTGTGAACTGAATACGCTGAAAGGTGCAATTCAATGAAGAGGCTACCGATTTTGCCAACATGGTTTTCCCCGTACCTGGCACGTCCTCCAGCAGAACATGTCCTGAAGCAATGATGGCTGTCATCACAAGCTCAATCGTTTGGTCTTTCCCCACAATGATCTTCCCTACATGATCCATTAGCTGCTTGTTCATTTGTTCCATTCCCTGGATATTCATAATTGGTTTTTCCTCCCGTGAATTGAGCATATGTATTCGCATTCATTCTAACTATAACCCTAATCGTCCTAACAAAAAACAACAGGAACCGGCGGGTAGCCAATTCCTGTTCGTTCTGCTTTTGCCTTTACACCAAGGGAAGCATAATGATGAACCGGGTACCTTCCCCTTTTTTGCTATCCACTGAGATGTTGCCTCCGTGATTCTTAATAATGCGGTAACTCACGGAAAGTCCCAGCCCCGTCCCGCTCTCCTTAGTGGTGAAAAATGGGTCAAACAAGCGTACAAGCGTGTTGTGGTCCATTCCCTGTCCATTGTCGGCAATGGAGATCTGCACATACTTGTTCTCGGTTCCCGTGGAGATCCGAATCATACCTGCGTGCTCTTCGCCCACATCCTCGATGGCATCCATCGCATTTTTGACCATATTCAAAATTACCTGCTTAATCTGTTTGACATCAATGGACACATTTAACGGGACTTCAGCTTCATCCAGGGTAATCTCGCATCCCTTCATTAATCCTTCGCTTTCTGTCAGCAGGACCACCTCTTTGAGCAAAGAGTTAACAGACATAATGGTCTTCTGAGGAGCTGACGGTTTCGAGGAATTCAGAAATTCGTAGATAATGTCGTTCGCCCTGTCAATCTCCGTTAGAATGATTCGAGCGTACTCGTCTTTCCCCAATTGCAACAAATGGGGCCGAAGCAACTGGATAAATCCGCGGATAGCCGTCAAAGGATTGCGGATTTCATGGGCAATAGATGCCGAAATCCGCCCCAACATTGCAAGTTTGTCATTTTGATAAGCGGTCTGCTCAATCTGTTTATAATCGGAAACATCCTTCACACTGAATAGGAAGTCTCCATCCATCTGATCCCCGTACGTTACTGTAACTAACCAATGCCTGCCATACTCGTCAATCAATTCATGATAGCGCTTACGATGAAAGATGGTTTCCCGATAAATCCGTAAAATTTTCTTTTTCTTGAATCGGCTCATCTGTGGATGATGCAGCATTTGCATCAGGGTGCAGCCGCTCAACAAACTTCTAGGAAGCTCCAACAATTTTGCCATCTGAACGTTAATAAACGTCAGTACACCATTACTGTCAAACAACATAATACCGCTATCCAGATGCTCCAGGACATTCTCATACTTGTTGTTATCCAGATGTACAGGCGGGAATCCATTCGTTGGTCGAGGCACTGTATCCTGAAATTCACTAATCATGTCAGGTTCCTCCTTTTCACGTAAATGATAAACTTGCCATTCGGACATCATATCATCACAGAAACAGGAAGGGCCGATTTTATATTCATTACCGGTGCCCTTTCATTAGGGGGCTGAGCCGAAAATATGGATGGCATGTCCGGAACCCAAGCTGGTCTATTCCGGGTAACCAAGAGTCGATCCGGAAAACATTATACGTCTGTTCCATTCTAAGCTTCTCCTATTCCCAAACACGAACATTTTTTGCTCCGCCTCTTTTGCAAGTCTGTTTTTATCATAGACAAGTTTATAGAAGGGAGTCAATCGGAGAAAGTGTCGAATGGAAATTATTTTAAGAAAAACCGTGAATTAGTTTCTCCATACAACAAAAACGAAGCTTTTTCGCTTTATTGGCGAATCAGCTTCGTTCGTATAGTTTAAATTTTAAATAATTCAATTCAATCTATAGTCCACTCTTGTTATGCTGAATTTTGAGTCTGCGCTGACTCATGACGGCTAACCGACGCTTGAGTTCGCTTTCCCATTTCTCATCCTTCATTTCCTTGGCAAGCCGAAGCAGATCCAGAGACATGTCGATCTGACGCTGTACAATGACCATAGCATCCTCGCTTTCACGATTCACGCAATTTTCAAAAATCGCATCTTCATCTTCCGTCACGTAATCTTGAAAATCAATCTCCGACGCACCATCTCCATGCGCATATTCAGCCAAAATTTCATATTCATTTTCCACTTTATAATGCACTTCTACCCGGTGACATACCGGACAAAACAGCAGGGGAACATTATGAACCTGGGTGCGGTAATGCTTCAGCGTGCCCTTTGTTCCCACCATACTTGCCCCACAACAGTAACTCATTTTTGTTCACCCTCCTTATAACGTGCCGAGACTTTTTAATGGACAGCAGTCCCGTACACTTCAAGCACTTCCAAAAAAGGAATAGTTCCATCAGTGTATCACATTCATGTACAAATTATAAATGCAGAGCACCGGAATATTTACCGGGTTTCCATACCCTATTCGCCTTAAGGCCCTTCGATTCCTCTTTCCAAAGATAAAATGAAGGCATTCTTCTATTACATCATTACCACGTTGACGTCCCTGTTTAAACAATTTTCTTCCTATAAGGCTTATATTCTGGCAAAAGGGTGCAAAAAGCCCTCAATCCCATGAGGGATGAGGGCTTGAACTACAAACGTTCAAGTTAAATCAGGCTTACAGGTTGTTGTCGCCTGGTTTCCAGTTCATTGCACACAATCCACCGGATTGCAGAGCTTGCAGTACGCGAAGTGTTTCTTCAACACTGCGGCCTACATCATTGTGGTTAACCACTTGATATTTCAATTCGCCTTCTGGATCAATGATGAACAGGCCGCGCAGTGCAACGCCTTCTTCTTCGATCAGAATGCCATAATCTTTAGCAACTTGTTTCGTGATATCGGACGCCAATGGGAAGTTCAATTGACCCAGACCATTGCTGTCTTTAGGTGTGTTGATCCAAGCTTTGTGGCTGTGTACGGAGTCAACGCTCACGCCAAGAACTTCAGTATCCAAAGCTTTGAATTGCTCAGCAGCATCACTCAAAGCTGTAATTTCAGTTGGGCACACAAAAGTGAAATCCAAAGGATAAAAGAAAAATACGAGCCATTTGCCACGATAATCGGACAGTTTTACGGAACCAAAGTCTTGTCCATCTCCCGATACTGTTTCCATTGCAAAATCCGGTGCGGGTCTACCAACCAAACGTTCTGCCATAACTAACAATTCCTCCTTTGGGATTATGTAAGCACTCAAGTTGAATGCTCATCATTAAGAAAAACGTGAACGTTTTTCTTCTAATTAAAGTAATATTGTTACTTGATAACAAGTACAAGTAAAATGTTATCATCCGGACTTCTCAAAGTCAAGATTATAATCGTTGTTTTTTTATAATAATTATAAATAAGGATTTTTCGTGGCAAAAATCATAAAGGAACAGCCCTCTGCAATCCCGGATCGGAGCAAAGAGCTGTTCTGTTATTCCTATTATTACGCCTGTTTCTGAATTGCCGCGACGATCAGATCGCCCATTTCCGTCGTGCTAATTGCTTTGCTCTTGTCTACAGCGATGTCACTCGTACGATGTCCTGCATTCAGCACATCAGACACAGCTGCTTCAATTGCGTCAGCACCTTCCGCATAACCAAAGGTTGTACGGAACATCAATGCCAGCGAAAGGATTGTTGCGATCGGATTCGCCAGTCCTTGACCTGCGATATCCGGTGCTGAACCGTGTACTGGCTCATACAAACCAAAGCTGCCTTCACCCAGCGATGCGGATGCCAGCATGCCGATCGAACCTGTCAGCATCGCTGCTTCATCACTAAGGATATCTCCGAACATATTTTCAGTCACGATTACGTCAAAGCTGGATGGACGACGCAGCAGCTGCATTGCACAGTTGTCAACAAGTACATGTTCCACTTCAACATCCGGATATTCCGGTGCTACACGGTTAACGACTTCTCTCCAAAGACGGGAAGTTTCGAGCACGTTGGCTTTATCTACAGAAGCCAGCCTCTTGCTGCGTCCTTGAGCAATTACAAACGCCTGACGAACGATGCGCTCCACTTCGGTTACATTATATACACATGTATCTACGGCTTCCTCGCCTTGTGCACCTTCACGTCTGAACTTTTCACCAAAGTAGATTCCTCCGGTCAACTCACGCACGACCATCAGATCCGTACCTTCCAGCACTTCCGGTTTCAAGGTGGAAGCATCCTTCAAGCAATCAAATACGACGGCCGGACGCAGGTTCGAGAACAGTCCGAGCGCTTTACGAATGCCAAGCAAGCCTGTTTCCGGACGCAATTCTTTGCTGTTGTTGTCCCATTTTGGACCGCCAACGGCTCCAAGCAGCACGGCATCCGCACTTTTACATACGGTCAGTGTTTCTTCAGGAAGCGGTGTACCTTTCTCATCAATGGCGATTCCACCAAACAGTGCATGCTCTGTCTCAAAACGGTATCCGAACACTTCCTCCGTACGTTTGAGAACTTTTTCTGCCTCGGCTACAACTTCAGGACCGATTCCGTCGCCTGCGATTACTGCAATTTTTTTCACGTCTGCCATGGGTTGTCCACTCCTTATATCGATTCATTCGATTGTTCGCTTCAATAATTAACGTGTCATTTATAACTCTCTCTTTTGTATCATATTCAGAGGTCATTTGACCAAGATATACAATCTATGACTATAATAGTTTTTGCCTATAAGTGGTTTTGGATTGGTTGTTCTGTACCTCTGACTGAGTTAAAATAAAGCCTGAAGACAAATTCAGGTAACTCAGGAGGGATTGCAATCATGCAATACACGTACTTGGGAAAATCAGGTCTTAAAGTCAGCCGGATCTGTCTCGGCACAATGAATTTTGGGCCTGCTACAGACGAAAAAGAGGCATTCCGTATCATGGATGCGGCACTCGATGCCGGTGTGAACTTTTTTGATACCGCTAACATTTATGGCTGGGGCGAAAATTCGGGTCTCACCGAGGAGATCATTGGACGCTGGTTTAAACAGGGCGGCGGCAGACGTGAAAAAGTCGTTCTGGCGACCAAAGTCTATGGCTCCATGCACGATGATACAGACGGTCCAAACAACGATGCCGGTCTCTCCGCTTACAAAATCAGACGTCATCTGGAAGGTTCCCTCCGCCGCCTGCAAACCGATCATGTTGAACTCTACCAGATGCACCATGTTGATCCTGCTATTTCGTGGGACGAGCTGTGGGGCGCATTTGAGAACGCTGTTCATCAGGGCAAAATTGGTTATGTAGGTTCAAGCAACTTTGCTGGGTGGCAGATTGCCGTTGCTCAAAGTGAAGCCAAGAATCGTCATTTCCTCGGGCTTGTATCCGAGCAGCATAAATACAGTCTCAACTGCCGTTTGCCTGAGCTCGAAGTGCTGCCCGCAGCGAAAGAGCTGGGCCTTGGCGTTATTCCGTGGAGTCCGCTTGATGGTGGGTTACTCGGACGTAATGCGCTCCAAAAGCTGGAAGGCACACGCAGTGGTGGCATTGCTGAACGGATTGAGTCCCATCAAACGCAGCTGGAACAATTCGCGGCACTTTGCCGTGAACTCGGCGAACCACAGGATACCATAGCTTTGGCCTGGGTTGCTGCTAATCCGGCAGTTACCGCACCCATTATTGGGCCCCGTACGCTGGAGCAGTTTGAAACGGCACTCAAATGTTTGGATGTTACTTTGGATGAAGCGGTCCTCAAACGTTTGGATGAAATCTTTCCGGGTCCGGGAGGACAAGCTCCGAATGCATATGCTTGGTAAAAGCTTAACGGCTTAAACTGAATACATCTTTTTAACGAAAAATGCTCTATATATAAATCAATTATCCTATGATATGACAACAAAAAAAGTCTGACCTTCACATGTTGAGGGTCAGACTTTTTATGTACCTCACTGCACTGACACACCCCGGATGGGAACTCCATCTCAGCTTCTCCAGCCAGACGAATTCCAGTCCAATGAAGAGCTTTGCTTGCTGCAAATGATATGTTACAGGTTCACATTAACGCGATTCGTGTAAGTCTTGCGTTTCTCTATCAATTTGTTCAAGCCATCTACATAAGCACGTGCACTGGCACCCAGAATATCGGTACTTACGCCACGTCCTTGTACAGATATTTCGTTTTGAGTAAGTACGACATGAACCTCACCCAATGCATCCTTACCATGCGTAACCGATTTGATCGAGTAGTCGGATAGCGTTACCTCTTCTCCGCTCACTTGGTCAATAGCATTATAAATGGCATCAACAGACCCATTACCTTCAGCTTTTTGTTCCACCGTATCACCCTCAAGTGTTGCAATACGAACTTTAGCCGTTGGAATGGATTCATCACCATACGTCACAAAGATGGATTCCAGTTTAAACACTTCAGGTGCATCCTGCAATTTCTCTTCGATGACCGCCAGCAAATCCTCATCTGTCACTTCTTTTTTCTTATCAGCCAGATCTTTGAATTGGGCAAAAGCACGGTTCAATGCTTCATCTTCCAGTTCATAACCTAGCTCAATCAAGCGCTCACGGAAGGCATGACGTCCCGAGTGTTTACCCAATACGAGCTTGCTTTCCTTGAGACCGATGGTCTCTGGCGTCATAATTTCGTAGGTTGTTTTCTCCTTCAGCATGCCATCCTGGTGAATTCCGGATTCGTGTGCAAACGCATTCGCACCAACAATCGCTTTATTCCCAGGCACAACCATACCCGTCAAACGACTCACGAGACGACTGGTCCGAGCAATTTCAGAAAGCTGCAGCGTAGTTTTCGCCTGGAAAAATTCCTGACGTGTCTCCAGTGCCATGGCAATTTCTTCAATCGCGGTATTACCTGCACGTTCACCAATGCCGTTGATGGTGCCCTCAATCTGATCGGCTCCGTTCAGAATCGCTGCGAGTGTGTTGGCAGTTGCCATCCCCAGGTCGTTATGACAGTGTGCACTCAGCTGCACCTTATCAATGTTGTGTACGTTTTCCTTGAGATGTTTGAAAATGTTTCCGTATTCGTATGGGCTCAGATAGCCAACGGTATCCGGGATATTTACAACAGCTGCGCCTTCTTCCACAGCCATATTCACCATCTCAACGAGGAAATCATACTCGGTCCGACCTGCATCCTCCAAAGAGAATTCAATCTTCGAAAAAGTATTCTTCGCATAGCGGATGGCTGACCGAGCTGTATCGAGAACTTGAACTCTGTCCATCCGCAATTTATGCTGGCGATGAATGGGGGAAGTTGCCAAAAAGATGTGGATACACGGGTCTTGAGCGCCCTTCAACGCCTCTTTCACCGCATCGATATCCTGCTCTCTGGAGCGGGACAAGCCAATGACGGTAACATTTTTGACCGCTTTGGCTACTGCATTAACCGCAGCCAAATCGCCTGGAGAGGCCGCGGGGAAACCGGCTTCCATCCTGTCAATACCAAGCCGCTCGAGCTGGTGCGCAATTTCCACCTTTTCACGAGTGTTCAGATTGACCCCCGGGGATTGTTCTCCATCACGCAGCGTTGTGTCAAATACATAGATTTTACGCACGCCTCGCACCTCCTAGACTTGTATTTTATGTTCCTCTAAACCAGTAATAGCGGCACACGCATATGCACGGCCGCTATTCCCGGTTAAAGCTGTAAGTTTACTTGATTACCTTAAAGCCGATGTTACTTCTTGATCCAGTGCATCATCTCACGCAATTGTCCGCCAACCACTTCGATTGGGTGTTCAGCTTCGTTGCGACGAGTTGCTGTCAGGAACGCACGGCCGGATTGGTTTTCCAGGATGAAGTCACGTGCAAATTTACCTTGTTGGATATCTGTCAGGACTTCTTTCATTGCTTTTTTCGTATCTTCAGTTACCACACGAGGTCCAGTTACATAGTCACCGTACTCCGCTGTGTTACTGATGGAATCACGCATGCTTGCAAGTCCACCTTCATACATCAGGTCAACGATCAGTTTCAATTCGTGCAGACACTCGAAGTATGCCATTTCAGGAGCATAACCCGCTTCTGTCAACGTTTCGAATCCAGCTTTTACCAGGGCACTTACACCGCCACACAGAACAGCTTGCTCACCGAACAGGTCTGTTTCTGTTTCTTCACGGAAGGAAGTTTCGATAACCCCTGCACGCGTGCAACCGATACCTTTGGCATAAGCCAAACCGATATCTTTTGCTTTACCTGTTGCGTCTTGCTCAATTGCGATCAGGCCCGGTACACCGAAACCTTCCACGTAGGTACGACGTACCATGTGGCCAGGGGACTTAGGAGCTACCAGCAATACATCGCTGTCTTTTGGAGCAACGATTTGACCGAAATGAACGTTGAAACCGTGGGAGAAGAGCAATGCTGCGCCTTTTTTCAGGTTTGGTTCGATTTCGTTTTTGTATACAGATGCTTGTGTTTCGTCAGGGAGCAGAATTTGAACTACATCTGCACGGCTAGTTGCTTCAGCCGGGGACAGAACTTCAAATCCGTCATTTTTTGCAGTGTCAAAAGATTTACCTTCACGAAGTCCGATGACTACGTTCAATCCACTGTCACGCAGGTTTTGAGCTTGGGCATGGCCCTGGCTACCGTAACCGATGACCGCAATCGTTTTTCCTTTCAATACGCTAAGCTCTGCATCCTGTTCATAATAAGTAGTTACTGGCATGTTTATAAGTCCTCCTTTGTATTGTAAAGAACCCTTCATTAATGAGCGGGTGTCTCAAGGGACCGGCACGCTTTTCCTGCTATAGCGTCTCTGGTCTGATCCGATCCGTTCAGACACCCGCCCGTTAATGCGGGTGTGTGGCTATATTGTCAAGCGTTACATCACTAAAATGTTAAATTGCAACTTGTACGGGACTGGCACCTCATCTAAGATTAACGGTATATTTCAAATCCGTGCTGCTAACATACCTTTGTCGTTCCATTGATAAGCATCAGACCATGCTCTTTTTCAATATGACTGTTTATACGTTACCTCGTACCAATGCAGTTATTCCTGTACGTGACAGTTCGCGAATGCCATAGGGCTTAAGCAATTCAATCATCGCATCAATTTTATCCGTATCTCCGACCACCTGTACAATCAGACTGCCTGGACCAACATCTACAACAGAGGCGCGGAATGTCTCCACCACACCCAGAATTTCTGGACGTTCGGATGGCTCTGCCTTTACCTTGATCAATGCAAGTTCACGGGCAACCATCGGTTTCAGACTGAAATCAACCACTTTGATGACATCAATGATTTTGTACAGTTGCTTTTCAATCTGTTCCAGCGTTTTGTCATCACCGATTGTCACAATGACCATCCGGGACAAACCCGGTTCCTCGGATTGACCCACCGTGATGCTCTCAATGTTGAATCCCCGTCGACCGAACAACCCTGATACCCGCTGCAGGACGCCAGGCTGATCGTTGACCAATATCGAAATCGTATGTCTAATCATTCCTCAGCATCCCCCATCAGCATTTGATCGATTGTCGCTCCTTGCGGAACCATTGGATAAACATTTTCTTCCTTGCGAACTACGAATTCAACAACGACCGGTCCTGGTGTATCCAGGGCTTCTTGCCAAGCACGCTCAGCTTCTTCCTTGTTGGTTGCACGCAATCCTTTTACCCCATAAGCTTCAGCAAGTTTTACAAAATCAGGGCTTCCTGCCAGATCAATATGACTGTAACGGTTCTCATAGATGATCTCTTGCCACTGACGTACCATTCCAAGCACCTGATTGTTGATAATAACAATCTTCACCGGGATGTTGTTAATGGCACAAATCGCAAGTTCCTGAGAACACATCTGCATGCCGCCGTCACCGTTAATGGAAATAACAAGTCTGTCCGGGTTGGCCATTTGAGCACCGATTGCAGAAGGGAATCCAAAACCCATCGTTCCCAGTCCACCGGAAGTTACCCATGAACGCGGTTGGTTGAATTTGTAATATTGTGCTGCCCACATTTGATGCTGGCCAACGTCCGTAGTCACGATTGCTTCGCCCTTGGTTGTATCATTCAGCATTTCCACAACCCACTGCGGTTTCAATACTTCCTCTGAATCTGTGTAGCTGTAAGGTTTCTCTTGTTTCCATTGTTTGATCTGGTCTCTCCATGCGTCTGCACGTCCAGCGCGTTGAACCTCTTTGTTCGCTATTTCCAGAACCGTCTTCACATCACCAACGATTGGAATGTCCGTTGCAATGTTTTTGCCAATCTCAGCCGGATCAATGTCAATGTGCACAATTTTGGCATGTGGAGCGAATCCGTCCAGCTTGCCTGTTACCCGGTCATCGAAGCGTGCTCCGATGTTAATCAGCAAATCCGATTTTTGAATCGCCTGATTGGAAGTGTATGTTCCGTGCATCCCCGGCATCCCGGTCCACAATTCGTGACCACTCGGGAATGCTCCAAGTCCAAGAAGTGTAGTTGTGATTGGAATGCCTGTCTTTTCCACAAATTCGAACAGCGCTTCGTGTCCACCGGAGTAAACTACACCGCCGCCTGCCAGAATCATCGGACGCTCTGCTTCCTGAATCGCCTGAGCCAGACGATCAACCTGAAGTTTGTTCGGTACTGTCCGTGGGTTGTACCCTCTCAATATAACAGGTTCAGTCACGGGTTCAAACAACGTTTTGTTAGCCGATACATCCTTCGGAATGTCGATCAATACGGGACCTTTACGTCCTGTATTCGCAATATGAAATGCCTCATGAATGACACGGGACAAATCTTTTACGTCTTTTACCAGATAACTATGTTTGGTGATTGGCATCGTGATTCCGGTAATATCCGCTTCCTGGAAAGCATCAGAGCCAATCAGACTGGAAATGACATTTCCCGTAATGACTACGAGTGGTACGGAATCCATATACGCTGTTGCAATACCCGTAACCAGATTCGTTGCTCCAGGTCCGGAGGTAGCGATACAGACACCCACTTTTCCGCTCGCCCGTGCATATCCGTCAGCTGCATGAATGGCGCCTTGTTCGTGACGGGTTAACACGTGCTTGAAATCCTCGAAACCATACATCGCATCGTAAATGTACAACACTGCGCCGCCCGGGTAACCAAAAACACACTCTACACCTTCCAGCAACAAGCTTCTCAGCAGAATTTCGGAACCGCTAATGACCTCCGGCTTCATCCATTTTTCACGTAATTCATCTGTCGATCGTACTTCTGGAATTTGAGCTCCCATCAGTCATCCTCCTCTCGGAATTTACATCATTCTGACATTTAAAGTTACAAAAAAAACCTTCCATCCCTGCAAACAAGTTCATGCTTGCGAGGGACGAAAGGTTATTGCTTCCGTGGTACCACCCAACTTTGTCCGAAATTTCGCAATAACGGACCTTACCAGGTACAAAAAATGATAGACCAAACGGACATACCCGTTCTCCATACCTGTTGTCTGTAACGCAGACATACGATTTTCCCTAATAACCCAATGGAGTGACATCCAATGCTTTTCAGGAAAACAGCTCCGAGGTGAGCTCGTATATAAGGGATAATGGTGGTGGTTTCAGCAATTCCAGCCACTCTCTGAGCAAAAGAGCCCTTAAAACTTCGTCCTCTTCATAGCCGATGAAATATTCTCGTTAAATGTTAGGAACATTATATGATTCCTCCAACCGATAAGTCAATACCCCTTTTGTATAAAAATTCAGAACGTCCCTAATCCTTCATCCCCAATATTTAACGTTACCCCAATACCTGCGCTTCATTCAGTCACCTTTCAACTCGCCTCAGGCATAGGATATACGAGCAGCACGACTGGTCCTGAAAGGAGGCTTCCGATGGTGATTCGGCAACGTAAATCCAAGCTGGATGATGCCGCCATAATGAGGCTGATTGACTCTCAACTTGTTCCTCTATCTCATATGAGTGAAAGTGAAATCAATAAAATTCGCAAAGAAATACCCCTGCGAATGAACAGGGGCATGACCTTTGTTGTCTCACCGAATCCTGACAACGAAGCTGTCGCATTCATCCATTTTCTCATGCACGGCGAACTGCTGTATGTGGATATGATGGCTGTTGCCCCAAAAGAACAGCGAAAAAGGTACGGCCAGACTTTGCTGCTCAAAGCGGAAAACTTTGCGGCATCTCGAGGTTGCAAAAGATCCAAAGTGATGGTTGACGAAGGCAATACAAAAGGACTTCGATTTTACCAAAAAAATGGATATAGCACGATTCGATACATTATGTTAAGCCGCTGCTACGAGTTGGAAAAAACATTATAAATCGGTTTAGAAAAAGCCTGGTGGCCGTGGTCCGTAGGGTCCATATCCAGGTCCTGGTCCATATCCACCACCAAATCCCGGTCCGTACCCTGGGCCTGGTTTTGGTCCCGGGCCATATCCCGGACCAGCACCTGGACCAAAACCGAATCCAGGACCAGAGCCGTAAGCATAAGGCAGCGTACCGATGGCGAGCAGATCAAATAATACCAATGGCAAAATGGCTTTGGTGCGTACTTTTTTGCCAACTGAGCGTTTCAGCACCAATTTATTGCCCGATACTTTCAACAGCCTCCCGGTCACCCGAGTACCGTCTTTTTTGATCGCAACAATATTTTTGCCTATTAATTTCATCGCTTCATCACGCGTAACTTGTTGTTTCATACTTTCCCCTCCTCCTCGGATCGTTCAAAACAGTGTATTCGTCCAGAGCCGGCTTCGCCTGTTTCTTTGTCCCTAAATGAAAATATGGGTGTCTTCCCCGTCACCGTCAAGCATCTTGGCAGTTCGCTTTTTTTCTTATAAAACACAAAAAAGGTTCGCACGAGGCGAACCTTTTGAAGTAAAGAATGAGGTGGGAAAACATCATTTCTGTCGTTATCTTTTCCCCGGATCATACGGTTCCCCGAGTGCAGACGGAGCAGACGAGCGCCCGACAGCCGCAACGAGCACGATGATGGTGAGCAGGTATGGCAGCATATAAATAATTTCCTGGGGAATACTTTGAGACCATTCGAACAGCTGTACGTAGTTCCGAATCGCTTGCGAGAAACCAAAGAACACAGCAGCCCCAAAGGCACCGATCGGATTCCACTTACCAAAGATCATTGCTGCAATCGCAATGTAACCTTGACCGGAAACCGTATTATGAGAGAATGTGCCTGTCGTAGTCAGCGTAATTGCAGCTCCACCGATAGCAGCCAGCGCACCACTGATCATCACCGCAACATAACGGTAACGACGCACTTTAACACCCACGGTATCCGCAGCACTTGGGTGTTCACCAACCGAGCGAAGCCGAAGGCCGAATGGGGTTTTAAACATAATGTAATAAGTCAGAAAAACGAACAGAATAGCCAGATATGTTGTCGGGTAGACATTCTTGAAGAAAGCTTCCCCAAGCAAAGGAATATCTTTTAACAGTGGCACATCAAACTTGCTGAAACCTTGTACCAGTGGCGAATCGCCTGATCCTTCAAACAGCAGTTTCACCAAATAAAGTGTGCTTCCTGCTGCCAGGAAGTTGATTACGATACCGCTTATAATTTGGTCCGCCTTAAATGTAATTGAGGCAACCGCATGGATCAACGAAACCACTACGCCCAGCACAACCGCGAACAAAATCCCCATCCAGGCAGATGTCGTTCCTCCCATACCGGCTTCTTGAGCATAGTGCGCAGCAATTCCCGCCGCAAAGGCACCAAATACCATGAAACCTTCAAGTCCAAGGTTGGTCACACCTGATTTTTCCGAAAAGATTCCGCCCAGTGATGCAAAAATCAATGCCGTGGCAAAGACAAGCGTCGTATTGATAATTTGCCCAATTGTCAACAAGTCCATCTACAACACCTTCTCTTTCTTGCGCTTGGAATAGAACGGTTTAAGTACCCAGCGCACGATGCCTTGTGCCGCAATGAAGAAGATAATCGAACCGATAACAATCCGAATAATCTCGGGCGGTACATCCGCAGCAAAGCTCATTCCCGCAGATCCATAAGTGAGCGTACCGAACAACAACGCGCCCAGCAACACACCAAACGGATGATTCAAACCAATCAGTGCAACCGCGATGCCGTCAAAACCTGTTCCTGGTGAGCCCGACATAACGGTCTGGTATTGGAACACTCCAAGTACCTGGAATGCACCGCCAAGACCTGCAAGCATACCACTGATAAACATGGCTTTTACAATATTGCGATTGACATGCATACCCGCATACTCTGCAGCATTCGGGTTATATCCTACGGCACGAATCTCGTACCCTTGTTTGGTTTTCCACATGTAAATATAAAAGAGCACAGCCATGACAAGAGCAATCAATGTCCCCATGTGAACACGAGAGTTGCCCATCAGTTCGGAAAGCCATGTCAGACTAATCGATGCAGTATCGCTGATATCGACCGAACGATTTTCCCCTTTTAACAGCAGGAATTGGCGCACGATCAGATTGGCCAGATACAGACCAATCCAGTTCAGCATGATACTACTGATAACTTCGTTAACCCCACGCGCTGCTTTCAGGTAACCGGCAATTGCTGCCCACAGACCACCAAATACCGCACCGGCAATCAAGGCCAGTGGAGCATGAATGTAGATTGGCAGACCTGCAAACTTTACGCCTACAAAAGTCGCGGCAGTCATACCGACGAGAAATTGTCCTTCTCCCCCGATATTAAACAGCCCTGCACGTGACGCAAATGCAAATGCAAGTCCTGTCATAATCAGCGGTGTCATTTCCCGGACCGCTTCACCAAAGTTGTACATGTCTCCGAAAACCTTCGTAAACAGTGCACTGTAGGCTTCAATCGGGTTGTATCCGCCGATCAGCATGACAATACCACCCAGGATCAGACCCATAATGATGGCTACAATAGGTAATATAAATGAATCACGGGTAAACCATTTCAATACGTTACTCATGCACAGTACCTCTCTTTTGGGTGCTGCCCGCCATCATCAAGCCGAGCTCCCTGTCATTGGTTTCTTCCGGCAGCACCTCGCCCACGATCTGTCCTTCATAGATGACAGCAATTCGGTCGGATACGTTGATAATTTCATCCAGCTCGAATGAGATCAGCAATACCGCTTTGCCCTGATCACGTTGTGCAATCAATTGTTTTTGAACAAACTCAATAGCACCTACGTCCAGACCACGAGTTGGCTGGGCAGCAATAAGCAGTTCAGGGTTCTTATCAACCTCACGTGCGATAATGGCTTTCTGTTGGTTCCCTCCCGATAAGGAGCGGGCTTTTGTTTCAATGCTTGGTGTACGCACATCAAATGCCTCGACAAGACGCTTCGCTTGCTTCTTGATCGCATCGAAGTTAAGGAATCCTTTACGGGTATAAGGAGATTTATAATACGATTCCAGGACGATATTTTCACTCACAGAAAAATCAAGGACAAGTCCATGTTTGTGCCGGTCTTCCGGAATATGGGCTACACCCGACTCCGAAATATGGCGCGGAGAATGATTAGACAGTTCTTTACCCTCAAGGCGAATCGAACCGCTATCTACTTTACGCAGTCCGGTAAGAGCCTCAATAAGTTCGCTCTGTCCATTACCATCAACACCTGCGATTCCTACAATCTCTCCTGCACGTACATTCAGGTTGAGTTCGTTCAGAACCGAGATACCCTCTTTATTTTTGGCAGTCAATTTGCTGACTTCCAGTACATTGTTTCCTGGTGTAGCTGGCTTCTTATCCACTTTAAAAGTAACATTGCGACCAACCATTTTTTCTGCCAGCTCATTCGGATTCGTTTCTGATGTTGTAACGGAGTCAATCACTTTACCACGACGAATGATTGTCACCGTATCGGAGATTTCCATGATTTCTTTCAGTTTGTGTGTGATCAGAATAATGGATTTGCCTTCGGCCACCAACTTTTTCATGATCACCATCAGTTCTTTAATCTCCTGAGGTGTTAATACAGCAGTAGGCTCGTCAAAGATCAGAATGTCTGCACCACGATACAACGTTTTTACAATCTCAACACGTTGCTGCATTCCGACGGAAATGTCATGAATTTTGGCATGCGGGTTCACTTTGAGTCCATACTGTTCAGACAGACGCTGCACTTCAGCAGCAGCTTTTTTATAATTAATGTTGAGACCCTTCCTTGGTTCAGATCCCAAAATAATGTTCTCTGTTACCGTGAACGGCTGTACAAGCTTAAAGTGCTGATGCACCATGCCGATGCCAAGATCGATTGCTTTGTTAGGGCTGTCGATGATGACAGGCTTGCCATTCACTTCAATGGAACCTTCATCCGGCTGATAGAGACCAAAGACAATATTCATCAACGTTGATTTACCAGCGCCGTTTTCGCCCAGTAGAGCATGGATCTCGCCTTTACGAAGCTGAAGGCTGATGGCGTCGTTGGCAACAATGCCTGGGAAACGCTTCGTGATTTGTTTCAACTCAACGACGGGGGTTGCTGCACCCATGTAATCACCCTTATACCTGATATAGTGTGGTTCCGCAAACGTAAGAAAAACGTCTATCGACGTTTATTCAAGGAAGATGACCGCTTCTTAGCGGTACTTTTTCTTAGGATTATCGAATCCTTCAGTTTCACTGAAACTTATGCATTCCATAATCTTAAGAAAAGCTCCTACCGGAGCGTTGATACGAAGTCTTCTTGCTTTCGCTATGGGATTTCCCCAAAGCTCGTCTTGCATGCTTGTACAATTGTTATGGTGACTTGAGCAAATTTTCCTACTCTGACAATCATAAGGCCGGTCAAGACCGGCCTCGATGATTATTTTTTTACAGGCTAAATCCAATTATTTTGTAGGAACTTTGATTTCGCCGTTGATGATTTTTTCTTTGTACTCGTCCACTTTGGCAAGTACATCAGCAGAAACATTTTTCGTGGAAGTATCAGCGATACCTACACCGTTTTCTTTCAAAGTCAGATTCTCAGCTCCACCTTTGAATGTTCCATCAATAACTTCTGCGTTTACGCGCTTAACAGCTTCGTCAACTTTTTTGATCATAGAAGTCAGTGTTACATCATCACCAAACTCCAGGGATTGGTCTTTATCTACACCGATAACCCAAACATCTTGACCTTGTTTCTTACGAGCGATTGCTTCGTTGAACACACCATTACCCGTAGCACCGGAAGCGTGGAAAATGATATCTACGCCTTGGTTGTACATTGTAGCAGCTGCTGCTTTACCCAGGTCAGGCTTATCAAAAGCACCTGTGTAGTTAGAAATGAACTCAGCTTTAGGGTTAACAGCTTTAACCCCTTCTCTGAAACCTACTTCAAACTTTTTGATCAGCGGGCTGTCCATACCACCAACGAAACCTACTTTGTTGGATTTAGTTGTCAGACCAGCTACAACACCTACCAGGTAAGAACCTTCTTCTTCAGCAAATGTCACCGATTTAACGTTAGGAGCATCAACAACACTGTCAATGATCGCGAGTTTGGAATCAGGATTTTGTTCAGCTACAGTCTTGATTGCATCAGCCAATTGGAAACCGATACCCCAAGTCAGATCATATCCACCTTTAACGAACTCGTTCAGGTTTGGAATGTACTCTTCATCGGATTTACTTTGCAGGTATTTAACAGCTACACCTGTTTCAGTTTCAGTTGCTTGCAGAGCTTCCCAAGCGGATTGGTTAAACGATTTGTCGTTAACTCCACCTACGTCAGTAACCATACCGATTTTCAAATCGGATTTAGCTTCAGTGTTTTCGCCACCTGTAGTTCCGCCGGCATTTGTTTCCTCTTTCGGTTTGCTACCGCAACCTGCGAGCATAACCGATACTGCCAGCAACATGACCAAAGACAAGCTGAGCATCTTTTTCATTTCTCTTGTTCCCCCTTAATGATATATACCTAATTCCTGTCCAGGCCAAAATGGAACGGCTCAACAGATCGATAATATGGCTTTTATGCAGAATGTATGGTTTCTTCGACATTAAAAGCGCATTCTTACCCCTAAACGATTGTGTCACCTGTCGAAAAACCGAACATTATGACTCGAAGAGAAAATTTTAGGACTAGCCTACAGAGGTGATTATACATTCAACCCGTGGTAAAATCCAGATGTTTCATCACCAAATCTCACTTATTTTTGCTCTTTTTTTATTGAAAGCGCTTAATATTTTAACGGTTTAACACACTAACGTTACAACGATGTGATATTATATAACAAAAACTTATCACGCCTCCCAGTAAAAAGTGGATTCGCCCTGTTTTTGTTTGCATTATTTCACCGTTCGTATTTTATGTATTATCACGGCCTGTTATTCGCAAGTTATATGCTTTCAGTGTGTCCTTACAGACTGCAGCATATTCGTTTCGCACAACGGCCCTTTTAGCAAGATCATTCTTTAAGCCGTAAAAAAAGCCGCCATAGGTACGGCGGCTTGAATAAGCAATTTTAAGCGTTGATTTTGCCTTTAGCTACAGTAGCCAAAGAGTTGAACGCATTGATGTCGTTAACGGCCAGATCAGCCAACATTTTGCGGTTCATGTCTACACCAGCAAGTTTCAATCCATGGATCAGTTTGTTGTAAGACAAACCATTCATACGTGCTGCAGCATTGATACGAACGATCCACAGTCTGCGGAAGTTACGTTTGGTGTTGCGACGGTCACGGTATGCGTAAACCAGGGATTTCATTACTTGCTCGTTAGCTGTTTTAAAAATACGGTGTTTGGAACCGAAGTAACCTCTTGCCAGTTTCAAAACCTTTTTATGACGACGACGTACTACAAAACCGCCTTTTACTCTTGCCATATTAAAGAACCTCCCAATAAATATTAAATGTATCCGTGGTATGTGTACGGCCTAGGCCGATCCCCCATACGGAATGTACTATTTCAAGTTAGCCTTTCAAGTTAGCCAAACCTTGTTTCAAACGTCTTACGTCCCCGGCAGCCATAACTGGGTTACCGTTCAGAACGCGCTTAGCACGTTTTGATTTGTGGGAAAGCAAGTGGTTTTTGTGAGCTTTGTAACGCAGGACTTTACCGGAACCGGTAATTTTGAAGCGTCCTTTCAAACTGCTGTGTGTTTTCATTTTAGGCATTTTGTGTTTCCTCCTTCAATGTTATCAGGCTTTAGGAGCCAGAATCATGATCATACTGCGGCCTTCCAATTTTGGTTGACGTTCGATGGTGCAGAGTTCTGCAACTTCCACTTTAACGCGCTCCAAAATCCGTTGACCAATAGCGGCATGCGCAATTTCACGTCCGCGGTAACGAACGGAACATTTTACCTTGTCGCCTTCTTTCAAGAACTTAACTACATTACGAAGCTTCGTTTGATAATCATGCTCCTCAATATTGGAACGGAACCATACTTCTTTAATATCAACAATTTTCTGGTTCTTACGGGCTTCTTTGTCTTTCTTTTGTTGCTCATAGCGGAATTTGCCATAGTCCATGATGCGGCATACCGGCGGTTTAGCCTGTGGTGCCACATTGACCAGGTCCAAGTTCAGGTCAATCGCCATTTGCAGTGCTTCCCGAATCGGCGTGATCCCAATTTGTTCTCCTTCAGCTCCGACAAGGCGTACTTCCTTCGCCCGAATCTCATCATTAATCATGTGATCTTTACTAATAACCGTCCACCTCCAGGTCATTTTGAATATCCAGTTACACAAAAAAATAAAAGGGATGCCGGTTAAGCTACCGACATCCCTGTAATCAACACAATTCTTCATGAGTAAACACTTCATAAATTATTGGGATCGTTGACCAGCCAACATGTTTGTTGATCAGGTGAGAAGTCGGACTTCTACTTGTGATTCCATAGCTATTCATTTAACGCACTTGAATACTATAACATCCTGCAGAACGATTGTCAACATATCTACAATGTTTTTTACAGAGAGGCTTTCGTCCAAGTTAATAATCCATTACCCCTGCTTGCTCTGCACCTCATCCAAACGTACAACACGTGTATGTTGAGTATGGCTCCATTGTTTGTTGTTCTGCGTAAAGAACGCGTAGAACGTAATTGGATACCAAGAAAGAAGGTAAATCGGGAACAAGATCAGGTACAGATACACTTTGGCAAAAGTAACCTTTTCCAGCGCCATGGATAACAGGAATGTCAGGATGTTCAGACCAATCGCTACGAATCCTACCCAAAGCGGGAAGTACCCGTATATGTTTGCGATATGCGGACCACTGAATATCGCTGTATCCACCCACAATACAGCTGTCATCAGGAACGTAAGCAAAACAACGTACACGTTTGCGCCATACACAGCAAGGTCAAATTTCACCAAGCTTCTTTCCTTGATACTTTGCCACAGCAGCGGGAAGAAATATCTACGCGCGACGGTAAAGTGACCTTGCATCCAGCGAAGGCGTTGTCGTGCGGAAGCCTTAAATGTTAACGGCTTCTCATCAAATACTTTGGCATCGTAGTTAAAGACAGGATACACATTACGTTGAACACTGCGCATTGTAAACTCCAGATCCTCAACCAGGCTTGTAGCGCCCCAGCCAATTTCCTTGAGCAGGTTCGTCTCGAAGCACATCCCCGTACCTCCGAGGAAATTCGCCATATTCAAATTATGACGGGACAGCTGCCACAGACGGTTGATGTACCAGTACGATACACCATATGCTGCAGTGATCCAGGAATCCTCCGGATTTTTCGTATCAATGTATCCCTGAATAACACGCGAACCATTGCACAAGTCGTCGTTCATCTCAAGCAAGAAGTTACGGTCAACCAGGTTATCCGCGTCAAACATGACGACTGCATCATATTGACGTGGCAATTTCCACAGGTATTTAAGCATCCATTCGATGGCATACCCTTTACCTCTGAGATCAGCATTGGTACGTACACAAGCATTCAGTCCATGCTGTCTTACAATTTGAGCCGTTCCATCGGTACAGTTGTCGCAAATGACAAACACATCATACAGATCTTCCGGGTAATCCAGTTGTTTCAAGTTCTCCATCAACGCACCAATAACTTGTTCCTCATTGTGCGCTGCGACGAGTACAGCGAATGACTTTGTCGCCGGATAGTGTTTCTTTTTCTTTTTCTTAATTAGACCGAACAGCGAAAACGTGAATTGGTACACGGCTAGCAGTGCCAGAATGACCTGCATCGTGACGAATATAGCGTCCAACATCGTTCTCTGTTACCCCCTTTTTTTCAAAACCAGATTACTTTACATCATTTCTCTTCCTGGATTCTGCACTTTTATTTTTTTGTGACGCGCAGAATATGACCCTGTTCTTTTGTTTACTACGCAAATATTTCAGACAATGTTTCAAGCATGGTTGATTGCCAGTTGGCTGCTTTATCGATTTTGTATTCTTTTCAGCCATTTGTCAAAACCGCAATTCCACTTCCTGAAGCAGAAATGTGAACTTTAAACGCTGAATAGGCACTTTGTGATACTCCAACCTCGCATTCATGCCTGTTATATCTTATTTTCAGCCGTTTACTTGATTTTTATTTCTAAAGTCCCTGCTTTTTTCATCAGGCTGATCCATATCGACAGAGGCTCTATATCAAATAACGTAAACAGACCTCAAAAAGTTCAGTCTTAAACTCACAATTTTTTAACCGCATTTCAGCCATGTTGAATCATTGTATCTTTTTTAGATCGTCCAAGTCAAAAAGTTAAGTTGGGTTCTTAACCACTCTTTAACATGAATTTTACCTTCTTCACATGTGTTCTTCTTGAAAAGGACAACATTTAAAAATATGATAAACATATACCTGAAATAACCTCAAGTTCACGAAAAACGGTTATATACTAATCAGGACGAAACCGGACACAGCAATTTACCGGAAATACTGCCGCCAACACGGGGCCTGACTGGCAGGAGGCCAATATGAGCCGTTTATTCGTAAAGTTTCAAGAGTATGATCGAAATGTATTTATGTGGATTAATGGTCGACTTCATAATCGATTTATGAATTTTTGGCTGTATTATTTCACCCATCTGGGAGGAGCAACTTCTTCTATCGCAGTATCCTTACTGATCTGGCTTCTGGCTCCAGCTCCTTGGAGCACAACAGGACTTCAGGCATGCATCGCTCTGGCGGTTAGTCACATTCCCGTAGCCATCGCCAAAAAGCTGTATCCACGCATTCGGCCTTATCTGGCCTTGCCGGATACGATTACGTTCCGCAATCCCCTGACGGACCATTCGTTCCCTTCAGGGCATACTACCGCCATATTCTCGGTGACGGTCCCTTTTATGACAATGGAGCCGTTCCTGTTGCTGATGTTACTCCCTGTTGCATTAATTGTCGGATTTTCTCGAATTTACCTGGGATTGCACTATCCCTCAGATGTGCTTGCAGGTGCTACGATCGGTACTTTAGTCGCACTTGCAACAGTTGCTTTATGGACATAACGTGAATATGTTAGACTAAGGAAAACCTAGCAGGAACAGGTGAAGCAAGCGTGGAGAAAAAAAGAGTATTACTATTATCTGAAGGCTTTGGCGCAGGTCATACTCAAGCCGCTTATGCACTGTCCAGCAGTTTGCGAAAACTTTCGCCGAATCTGCAGACCAAAGTGCTTGAGTTGGGAAGTTTTCTGAACCCTAGAGTTGCGCCACTCATTATTACAGCGTACAAAAAGACGGTCATTAATCAGCCCAAGCTCATCGGGTATGTATACAGGCATCAATATAAAAAATCCTTAAACCGGCTGACTACACTCGCGCTGCATAAATTGTTTTATACCCATACACGCAGTATTGTGCGTCAGCTTCGTCCGAATGTTATCGTATGCACACACCCTATTCCCAGTGCCGTCATTTCCAGACTGAAACGTCTAGGGGTACAGGTTCCACTCTGTACAGTCATCACCGATTATGACGCGCATGGGACATGGATTAGTCCAGAAGTAGACCTGTATCTTGTTTCTACAGATGAGGTAAAGTCCAAATTAATGCTGCGGGGTGTATCTTTAGACAAAATTCGGGTTACCGGCATCCCAATCCACCCCAATTTCTGGGAACATCCCGGACGGGATGAAATCCGTGGCAAATTTAATTTGAAAAACATGCCTACGGTGCTTGTAATGGGCGGGGGCTGGGGAATGCTCAGCGATGAAGTAGTCAACCAATTATTGACACGCTGGCATGCGGATGTTCAGATTATTTTCTGCCTTGGGCGCAATGACAAAAGCCGAATCAGCATGGAGCAAAATCCGTTGTATCAAAAAGAGAATATCCATATCATCGGGTACACCAATGAGGTGGACAAATTAATGGAAGTATCCGATCTCCTGATCACCAAACCGGGAGGAATGACATGCAGCGAGGGGTTGGCAAAGGGAATCCCGATGTTGTTCCATAATCCCATACCAGGCCAGGAAGAAGAAAATGTCCAGTATTTCACCGCACGAGGTTTGGGGGAGCCCATAACTTCCCTTGATGTTGTTGTAAAATGGATGAATAAACTGGTCCATAACTACTCTGACATTGTTCGCAAACGCAAACGCCACATGGCACAGATTGCTAAGTATCACCCCATGCAGAGCGCACAAAGTATTATCGACCTTCTGGACCTGCGTCCCTACTCGGCAGACCAAGCCGGACTGTAACGGCTTCAAACAAGCCTGCATGTACACAGTAAAGGTGCCTTCGAATCGAAGGCACCTTTTTTTTAATATGAAGAAAGTACAAACTATTGAATACCAGCTGATTTCAAGTAATCCTGCCACTGTTTGGTGTACTCACTCTGGATCTTCTCAAGGCCTGCCTGTTTGGCTTTTTCCATAAATGTATTCAGCCCTGCTTCTACATCGTCCACCAATCCTACATTCAGCGGATACAGATACTGCTTCTCTACCTGCTCCAGTGCGGCCTTCTCGGCCTGGTATGGCGTCCAATCCTCAGCAAATCCGGTGTAAATATCCGGCTTTTTCATTTTGTCCAGCTCTTTGAAAATAGCCAGCACATCATCAAAGCTCTTATCATAGAGCATGAATTCCGGATTACGCCAAGCCCAGCCATTCATGCCTTCACGCGGAAATCCATTGCTCTGGGCATCGCCCACCATTTTATAATAGCCGTCCTGCACTTCAAAGTTTTTACCTTCCACGCCATATTCGGTCAGCCAGTTGTAACGTTTGTCGATAACCAGTTTCTCATAGAATGCGAGTGCTTTCTCCGGGTTTTTGCTGCTGCGTGGAATTGCAAAACCATTGTGAATCGGGTGAACGGGTTGTGCAAATCCTTTCGCATTCGGGTAAGGGAAATAACCGAGCTTCCAATCCGGGTGAGTGGACTGGACCTTAATCACATCCGCATTAAATTTGTTCGGGTTCTCTCCCGACAGAACAACAGCCGATTTGCCATTTTGCAGCAAGGAGTTGGACGTATCCTTTACATTCAGCACGTTTTTCGGGAAAAAGCCTTTGTCCATCCAGCGTTTGTACGTTTTCAGATCTTCCAGATGCTGTGCAGATCCCCAATAGGAAGTGATATCGGATGGTGCATCGTACATGATGTCCAGACCATAAGGGAGCTGACCTGCTGTATTCACCAGCTTGGATGTCAATTGACGAATACCATGGGTATGATTTGCATTGCTATCCGCGATTGGAATCATATTTGGTTCATTGGCTTTGATTCCCTCCAGATAGGCTTCGAGGGTCTCCAGAGATTCCGGTTTGGGCAAATTGTACTTCTCACGCAAATCCTCACGGTACGCAATACCCTCCGTTACATACTCAGTCCATGTAGAGGGCACAGTATAGATCTTGTCATTGACTGTTACCGCTTTCCACATATCCTCAGGTACATAAGCCTTAAGCGTTGGTGCTGCCTTAGGCAATAGTTCATCCAGTGGCAGGAATGCTCCTTTTTTTGCATAGGACTGATAAAACGTCCAATCCGCTGTAAAGATCAGGTCAATTGGTTGACCGGAAGACAGCAGCAGTTTATATTTTTGATCCCAGTCTGTCCAGGACGTATAATTAAATTTTACATTAACGTTCAGATCAGCCTCAGCCAGCTTGTTAATTTCCGACTCAATCACAGGCAGATCCTTGGGTGCGTCACCAAGCATATAAAATTGCAGCGTCACCTTCTCCCCTTTGTTTTCAGAAGAGCCTCCCTGCTCACTTCCTTGCGTCGATCCCCCCGAACCGTTATTACATGCGGCAAGCACCCCGGCGAACAGCATCAGGGCAAGTACCATCGACAGGTGCCGAATTGTTTTGTTACGCATACGCATCCTCCCTTTTTGTGGTCAACCTTATATGTTAGCGCAGACTCGCCGTGGTTCAGACAGGCAGACAACTATTTCAGCGATCTGCCCTCACAGCGCGTGCACGTTCTAACCTTTTACCGCACCAATGGTAAGCCCTTTAACAAAGTAGCGCTGCACAAATGGATACAGGAACAAGATGGGGCCAGTAACCACAATAGCCATGGCCATTTTCGTCGATTCGGTAGGTACATCCTGGCTGAGTGTTATTCCGGTACCAATGGCCATCTGGTCAATGAAGGTAATCGTGTTCATCGTGTTATACAAGTAGAATTGCAGCTGGTACATGTCTGGGTTGTTAATGAACAAGGATGATGTGAACCAGTCATTCCAGTATCCCAGTGCCAGAAATAACCCCACAGTGGCAATGCCGGGCATCGCCAGTTTCAGCACTACGCTAAAATAAATGCGAAAGTCGTTCGCTCCATCGATTTTGGCTGACTCAATCAGCTCATCCGGAACGGCTGAACGAATGAAGTTTTTCATCAGGATAATGAGAAATGGTGTCATCAGTCCCGGAAAAATCAACACCGTATATGTATCCGTAAGATTGAAATAATTTGCCAGCATGATGTACCAAGGTACCAATCCCCCACCAAATAGGGTTGTGAAGTAGATGAAAAACGAGAAGGCGTTCCGGTACTTGAAATCTTTGCGTTGCAGTACAAATCCCGCCATCGTAATGAGAAACAGTCCAAGGGCCGTTCCCACAACAGTTGTAAAGACCGTCACGCCATAGGCTTTGAGCACCTGAGTCGGAAATTTGAACACCATCTTGTAACCTTCCAGGGAAAAATCGGTGGGAAAGAGGTGATAACCATCTCTCACAATGGATTCGTTGCTGCTGAAGGAGCCGGATAAAATCAAAAGAAATGGCACGATACAGATTAAGGAAAGAATAAGGATCACGCTGTAAGCGATGACTTGAAACAACAAGGTGAATTCGGAATCTCTGGCACGTGTATGCATGGTGGTTCTCCCTTCTGCCCTGCGGGCGTCCTAGAACAAGGCGTAGTCCTCATTGACTTTGCGGATGATATAGTTCACGGTCATGATCAGGATAAAACCAAACAGCGATTGATACAGACCCGCCGCGGTAGCCATTCCGATATCAAACGTTACTTTCAGGGAACGGTACACATACGTATCGATGATGTCTGTAGCGTTATATAAGACCCCGTTATTTCCAATGAGTTGGTAAAAGAGATCAAACTGCCCCTTCATAATACTCCCAAGCGAGAATAACAACAGAATGACAAAGGTCGGTTTTAGCATCGGTACGGTGATGTACCAAATGCGCTGAAAGATGTTAGCTCCGTCAATGCGAGCCGCCTCGTAATACTCATCGCTGATGCCTGTAATGGCTGCAAGGTAGATGACCATGCTGTACCCGAGATTTTTCCATAGATAAAAAATGATAATCAGAAACACCCAGATCCAGGGTGTGTTGTAAATATCAATTGGACCTGCTTCAAAACGTTTGAGTACGGTGTTCACAAAACCGGATTCATAGTTGAACATGTTGTAAGCGATTACACTTAATAGTACAAACGAGATGAAATACGGTAAAAACATGACCGACTGCGATATTTTTTTAAACACTTTCCCCCGAATTTCACTGAGCAAAATCGCACAGAAGATCGCTAGCCCGTTTCCCAATATAATGAAGGCCAGATTGTACCCCACGGTGTTGGTTGTTAGCTTCAGCAGCATTCCTGATTGCCACAGAAACTTGAAGTTCTCCAGGCCCACAAATGGACTGCCGAACAAACCACCTTCAAAATCATAACGGGTAAACGCATAATAGATGCCGACCATCGGAAAATACGAGTTAATCAGAAAAAAGATCAGTGTAGGCAGCAGCATCAGGAACATGATTTTGTTTTTGTTCAATTCTTTGAGCATGGCTCGATCCCTCCCGAATTTCTTACGGCGCGGCGCGCAGTGGAGCTCTGTTTTTATTGTAGATGCCCTAAGCGCTACCGGATACTGAATCATTCGGCCGGATTATGAACGATTCTGCGAAATGGAATATGAACAATATGAACGAACACTGAAATGAATGTCTGAGCGTTCACAAAAGTTGATATCGTGCATAGGTTGAACCTAGTGAACAATACAGCGAAAGTTGAACTTTAGCTAAGGAAATCGGGCATAGCATGCCGTCTGTCGTTGATGTAAACGCATACATAATATATAATTCTAGATACATCCGTGATTCATTACGCCCACATATGAAATTTTATCCTTCGCTATGAAGTCTAACTTTGTTCATCCAAAACTGGAGGTCCACGGGAGGAAAGGTCATGCGTAAACGTTCAGAGGACAGCCAGAAGGTGTTTGCACGGATTCTCATCGGCATTATTGTTAGCACCGTTGCCACCTTGCTTGTGGCTTCTACCATTTTGTACGTCAACTATAATCGTATTGCCCTTCGTCAGGTCTACCGCACAGATATGAATGGTCTCACTCAGACCAGTCGCGAAGTCTCCAAGATGACCGAGACCGCCAAATCACTGTCTTATCAGATTTATCAGGATTACACCATCTCTGCTCTGCTGCTCTATTCGAACCCGAGTATCTATGAAATTACGCCAGCGATGGAACAACTCGACAACTATCGCATGTCCCTCCCTTTTATCGAATCCATCTATGTATATAACTCCAAAAATGATGAGTTCTTTATCAGTTCCAATGAAGTTCGAAATGGACAACAGTCCATCTCGGAAATTGACGATAAAGGGATTACAAGCATCCTCGACCGGTTCCATGATTACAAGCCTTTTGTCCCCATTCCGCGTACATACCAAGTGGGCTCGACCGAGGAAACTCAGGTCAGCAGCTATACATACCTCTGTTATGACACGATCAATGACAATGCCACACTGAATTATGCGGTTGTTGTAAATATCAAGGACGACTGGCTCAGTCCCAATATGAACTCAGTCGATCAGCCAGGGAAAACGTTTATTATCAATGAACAGGGACAGTTATTGTCCGATTTCAGTGATCGGGCGTTGATGAAAGACCTGTCCAATGAAACATTTATACAGCCAATCCTGCAAAATACGGAGCAGTCCGCCTACTTTACCGCTGAGGTTGATGGGGAGAAGTCTCTCATTACCTACACCGCCCCTGATAACCTTGGATGGCGCTATGTACGAATCACGCCCTATGACCTGATTACCACAGATATTCGTCATATGCGAACACACACCGTTCTCTTTTGTCTTGGGCTATTAATTGCGGGAGTGCTGCTGTCCTACCTCGTTTCATGGAAGCTATATCATCCCATTGATAAAGTGCTTGTCCGTATGCGTGTGATGGAAGCGGAGCGTCGCGGCAGTCTGCATCTTTTGCGACAGGATTTTTTGCGCGGGGCTTTGCAAGGACGGGAAACGGTAACAGGAGGCATGCTGGAGGAACGAATGAAGTTCTACGGCTCTGCTGTTGATGTTCATCGTCTAACCAGACTGGTACTGCTGCGGATTGATCATTTTACCGACTTCAGTGATACCTACCGTGATGAAGTCCAACTTGTAAAATACGCGATGATGAACATTTGCACCGAAACGGCTGACCTCAACTATCACACCGAAGCGGTGGATATGGGAGGAGATCTGATCACCCTTATCTTTAATGACAAAATTCAGAATGAAGCTGATAATGACCAAGGCTCCATTGAGGAGCTGCTGCGCATGATGCAGGCTGCCGTGATGACACATCTGAGATGCTCCATTTCTTTTACCATCGGACCAGCGGAAGATTCACTGGAAAATAGTATTGCTTCTTACACCCGATCGGCAGAGGCTTCGCTTCACCGTTTGTTCATGGGTCCTGGATGCCTGATCTATACGTCGGACATTATGGCGTATCATGCCAAAGAGTATGCTTTCCCTGTTGGAAAAGAAAGACAGCTGATTGATTGCCTGATGACAGGCAAAACAGGAGAAGCCAAGCAGGTCTATGCCGACATCGTGAGTGAAACGGCAACCTATCCGTTTACCGTATTTCAACTGGCTCTGTCTCATCTGACCATGACTCTGAATCATGTACGAAACACACTCAAAAAGAACAACCAGCTCACACTTGAATCCATATCCGACCGTTCGATGCTGCCGATTCATGATGCAGAGGATCTCAGCGAAGTTCACGCACACTTCTATCGCATGTTCGACGAGCTTGGATCCAAAGTAGAGGAAAAGCGAACGCTCAAACATGAAGAACTCATTCGCAAAATCAACTGCATTATTGAACGAGATTACGCAGATACCAATCTTTGTCTGACCTCAATTGCGGATGAACTAACCATGTCACCCATATATGTCAGCAGACTCTATAAACAACTGACGTTAAAAGGACTCACCGATGTCATTAACGAGACCCGCATAGCCAAAGCGCAATATCTGCTCATTGAGACGGAAAACTCTGTGGCTGATATCGCCGAGCAAACCGGATTCACCAACAGTTCTTATTTCTATCGGATGTTTAAGAAATTCAACGGGGTTACTCCCAACGATTATCGCCGCAAGGATCTTCATTCGGAGCTTTAGTCGCAGTAAACCTAAGAACCACAAGCTTTTCATGAGGCTAGTTCGTTCAAAATAGCAAAAAAGCGTGATATGAGAGTCTGGTTGGTATTATCCCCTCATGGTAGACAGTGAAAAAAGAGGACATGTTACAATGAACTCAAACACTGGATACCGGAGGGGATTTTTGTTATGTCAGCAAAGAAAGGCCAAACCTTTAATCGATATAGCGAAGAAACGAAGAAAGAGGCCGTTCGTCTGCGAGTGGAAGAAGGTTGGGCGTACAGTAAGATTATGGAGAAGTTTGGGATTAAGAGCGAGAGCCAGATTATTACATGGGTTCGTAAAAACCAAAACGGAGAGAGTTTTGAGGATTACCGGGGACGTTGGACGAAGAAGCATTTTAGTAGTGCAGAAGAAGAAAATGCTTATTTGAAAGCGCAGGTAGAATATCTAAAAAAGCTCAATCCGAATTTGCAAGGAGAGGGAAGCTGGATTTCGAAGCCCGGTGCCAGTCCGTTCGAGAAATAAGCAAGTCGGTACCCGTGGTTTGGCTGTGTAAAATGGCTGAAATTTCACGTGCAGGTTACTACAAATGGAAGAAAAACGCTGCCTTCAGAGAGAAACGAGCAGATCGGGACGCGGATCTAAAAGCACATATTTTAGGCATTCACCGGCTTCGTCCTTATTTTGGCTATAAACGTATGCGAACCGCGTTAGGAAAGGAAGGCCTCGTGGTGAATCATAAAAAGGTACGCCGCTTAATGAGAGAACTTCAGATTCGTTCCGTGATTCGCAAGAAACGTCCATTTGCTGGCCGGAAACCGTCAGTTCTGTTCCGTAATGTCTTAAATCGAGAATTCTCGGCGGCAGCTCCTCTGCAGAAGCTCGTGACGGATATTACGTATGTCCGGATTGGACATGATTTTGCTTATCTCTCAGTCGTGATGGATCTGTACAACAACGAAATTATAGCCTGGGAACTCTCCGAGCGAAATGACTTAAAACTCGTTACGGACACGGTGAAGAAACTGAAGTGTGGACCTTCCTTGCTCCATTCAGACCAAGGGTTTCAGTATACAACACAGAGTTATGCCAAGTTGCTTGAAGAGAAGAAGCTCACAGGAAGCCATTCTCGGCGTGGGAACTGCTATGACAATGCTTGTATTGAATCGTTCTTCTCCCACTTAAAGACGGAGAAGTTGTACCTGGAAAAACCTCAAAATCTGGAGCAAGCAAGGAGCCAAATTACGGAGTATATTTCGTTTTACAACAAGGAACGTTTCCAAAACAAACTTGGCGACCTCTCCCCGATTGAATTCCGGGAAAAAGTCGCCGCTTAATAAAATTTCTCTTTTTTTATTGTCTACTTGACGGGGCTATGACCAGGTAGCCAGATCCATATCACGCTTTTTTATAATATATTACTCTTGATCTTCGCCAGACTCGTCCGTAGCTTCCCGAACTTTATACTTGTCCAAACGGATTTGTTGATACTCGCGCAATGCCTCTTCACCAACGATGACTTCAACCCGGTGAATGTTCATGCCTTTGCCCATGAATTTCTGCTCATACTCTGTCATGACATGCTCTTCATTCAATCCATCGCGGTGCAGATTCAGGGACAAATTGGTCATTTGCAAACCAAAATCGGCAATCGCATTGAGAGAGAAATCAAACAATGTCTCCGAATCTGTTTTGAAATGGATTTGTCCTTTTGTGTTAAGCAGCTCTGTGTATTTCTTGAGGAAGCGCGGATGTGTCAAACGGCGACGTGCATGCTTGGCTTTTGGCCATGGATCGCTGAAGTTCAGATAAATCCGTTCCAATTCCGCCTCTTCGAATACTTCCTCGATCTGTTCGATATTGGCCAGGGCGAGCTTCAGGTTGGGAGGTGTCTCCACTTCCGCCTGACTCCATGCTTTCCGAGCCTTCTCGCTGGCACGACGCACCAGTTCGTCATACATATCAATACCGATAAAATTATATTCCGGATATTTATAACTCATTTGGCTGATAAATTGACCTTTACCCATACCAAATTCCACAAAAATCGGATGGTCATTACCAAACAGTTCAGACCATTTTCCTTTGTACTGTTTGGGATCAAGAACAACGAGATCGACCTGTTGCTCCAGATTTTCACGAATCCCTTTTCTGCCACGTAAACGCATCTTATTCCTCCGTTTATCCATACTTGTCTCAGAATCATTTTGCCGAAGAACCGGCGAATTGTAAAGAGCAATGAAAAAGGAATCTTCGGATCTGCCACTTTGGGGCAAATCTCAAAGATTCCCTCTTCGATTTATTTGGAATTGGGGTCCAACTACTTTAATAGTTCATAGTCTACCTTATCTTGGTGTGAAAAATCAAATGTCTTTTCGAAAGCATCACGAACTTTTTGTCTTGCAGCCGCTTTCACTTTCGGATTGCCATTGAAACGAACACCTGTCAAAGCCAGAGCTTCTTCTGCCGTCAGTTCTACAGAAACATTATTTTTGACTTGGGAATTCATTCATATCACCTCACGGTATAGTATGGTCCATGACGTCAACATTGATTCAAATGCTATGATGAATAGTACCCATTAGATGGTGTCTGACGTTGGTTTAAATATAACATAATGTGTAAACTATAGCAAGGATAAAACCACGTTTCTACGGCCTATTTTTGCGACTAGATTCCCCTTTTTTTGAGTTTTTTGATACAATGGTAAAAGTTCAAAAAGAGTCGAATTAGGTATATAATAAGCAAGCCATTAGGTAAGCCAAAGGAGTACCCTGAAGATGAATGCACCTTCACTACAACCTCCTCTTCTATGGGGAGATAAACGATTCCATACGTGGAATTACGAAATGAGAGACGAGTTTAACAACAAGGTTTTCAAAGTGATGCTGGATGCCGGTTTCACCTGCCCGAACCGAGATGGTTCCATCGCCAAAGGTGGTTGTACATTTTGCAGCGCTCGTGGATCGGGTGATTTCGCCGGTAGCAGACGAGATGATTTGGTCACCCAATTTAATACCATTCGGGATAAACAGCATCTGAAATGGCCTACAGCCCACTACATTGGCTATTTTCAAGCCTATACCAACACCTACGCTCCTGTTGAGGAACTGCGTGAATACTTTGAAGAAATTTTGAAACAGCCCGGCGTAGTCGGTCTATCCATTGCCACTCGCCCTGACTGTTTACCGGATGACGTCGTTGATTACTTGGCTGAATTGAATGAACGCACTTACCTATGGGTTGAGATGGGGCTGCAAACGATTCACGAGTCCACGTCAACCCTAATTAATCGTGCTCATGATACTCAATGTTATGAGGAAGCCGTTGCGAAGCTGCGCAAACGGAATATTCGGGTGTGTACACATATCATTTATGGACTGCCGCAGGAAACCCATGAAATGATGCTGGATACCGGACGGGCTGTTGCCAATATGGATGTGCAGGGGATTAAGATTCATCTGCTTCATCTGATGCGCAAAACGCCAATGGTGAAGCAGTATGAAGCTGGGCTTCTTCGTTTCCTGGAGCAGGACGAGTATATTAAACTGATCGTCGATACGCTGGAGATGCTGCCACCCGAAATGATTGTACACCGCCTTACAGGGGATGCGCCGCGTGATTTGCTGATAGGACCGATGTGGTCCATGAACAAATGGGAAGTATTGAATTCCATTGATCGTGAGCTGCGTGAGCGGGATTCATGGCAAGGAAAATACTGGAGGGGGGCGTAAGATGGGCTTTCTTTCGGTTTTAAGCTGTGCTCATCAGTGGATTTCTTCCCGTCTACAACCTGGAGATTTTGCTATTGATGCAACGGTAGGCACAGGCGCGGATACTCTGTTTCTGGCACAACAAGTGGGTAAACGTGGTCAGGTCATTGGTTTCGATATCCAGAGCGAGGCACTTACCCTGGCACAAGCCCGTATTCGCAAACAAGAGGACAGTACTCAATTAGGCTCTATCTCCCTGCTTCAACTAAGCCATGATCGAATGGCTGAAGCCGCTCCTGATACATGGCAGGGTAATGTCGGTGCTGTCATGTTCAACTTGGGGTACCTGCCTTCGGAAGGTGCGGACTCCACCATTATCACGAAAACAGACAGTACCATTGCCGCACTCCAGTCCGCCCTGGAATTGCTCCGTCCGCGGGGCATTATTACCGTTGTGCTGTATCCAGGTCATGATGGAGGATCAGAGGAAGCAGATGCGGTAATGGAATGGTCCTCTGCTCTGCCTGTAGAGCAGGCACAGGTAGTCATCTATCGCCAATTGCAGCGTAAGGCTTCCCCTTTTTTGATTGGCATTGAGAAAAAATAATTTCCTTTACTCCACAAATACAATAAACTAGACACAATCGCAACAAAGTAATCTTGCATGGATTTATGCGATTTGTGTTCTACATAAAGACGTGCAACCGTATTCACTGTTACATTCATGCCAGCTACGCGGTCATGATTGATTAAAGCGATCCACCATTTCATATACTAGAGGAGAGATTAGGAATGTCTACGCCATACCCACTGCAATTTCAACCAGAGTTCAAAGAACGTGTATGGGGAGGCCGTGCGCTGGAGCAATTCGGCCTGACGCCGCCTGAAGGACATATTGGAGAAGGCTGGATGATCGCAGATCATCCCAATGGTACAACCAAAGTACTAAATGGAGCACTTGCTGGAAAAGGCCTCGATGAAGTTCGTGAACAACTGGGCACAGCATGGCTTGGAACCAAAGGTGTATCGGAAAAGGGCGGACGTTTCCCCCTTCTGATCAAACTGCTTGACTGCAACGACGATCTGTCTGTACAAGTTCATCCAACTGATGATTACGAGGCTCTGCCTCCCGGCGAACTTGGCAAAACGGAGATGTGGTATGTGCTGGACGCCAAACCGAGAGCACACATCATTTATGGCTTAAATGAAGGCGTTGATCGTGCGGTACTGAAGGAAGCGCTTGAGAACGGTACAGTGATGGATACCCTTCGTCAGGTTCCTGTTGAAGCTGGAGATACATTCTTTATCCCTGCTGGAACGGTACATGCTCTCTGTGCAGGTGTCGTTGTTGCTGAGATCCAGCAAAACTCGGATACAACCTACCGGATTTACGATTACAATCGTCCGGGTCTGGATGGCAAACCGCGTGAGCTGCATGTTGAGGATTCACTGAATGTAACAGCTTATGAGGGCGCTGGTGCCACAACGATGAAAACCAACGACGCGACTCCAGGTGAGTGGCTGAAACTTGCGGAATGCCCTTATTTTGTAGTGGAAAAAGGGATTGTCACAAAACGTTGGGAGCTCTCTACAAGTGCGGAAAGCTTCACTATTCTTGTGGTCTGTGAAGGTAGTGGAACGCTGGAGTGGGGTAACGCAGAATCAGATAAGATTGAACTGAAAGCAGGACAATGCTACTTACTACCTGCGAACCTGGGCTCCTATACGCTGGATGGCAACACCACTGTTCTTCGCTCTTATTTGCCTTAATCCAAATAATTAAATATCTTCTATTCAAGGTTACTTCCTTGAACTTAATTGGCTTTAATGTGACCTGTGAAGGAGGTTTTACACGAGATGCAGGAATCTGCCTTTAGCCTGGTTGGCGATGAAGGTACCCGTATTCATGTGTACCGCTGGCTTCCCGATTCGGAGTGCAACGTTAAAGGTGTGGTCCAGATTGCACATGGCATGAGCGAAACCGCTGCCCGATATGCTGAATTTGCCCAACAACTCACCTCTCACGGCTTCGCTGTGTACGCGAATGATCATCGTGGTCATGGCAAAACGGTAGAAAACTTGAATTTGTTGGGTAATGCCGGCCCCGATGCTTTCCGCTGGATGGGGAGTGACATGATGAATCTGGGCGAAGTTGCCGCCAAAGAAAACCCTGATGTGCCCCTCTTTCTAATGGGGCATAGCATGGGGTCGTTTTTAGTACAGCATCTCATGTATGCTGGCCACGAGCGTTACCATGCATTTATTTTGTCCGGTACCAATGGCAAACGTGGTCTGCTTCGGATTGGAGAGAGATTGGCCCTCTTGCAATGTAGCGTTCAAGGGGCTAGTCATCCAAGTATGCTGCTCAATGCGCTCGTATTTGGTGGTTTTAACCGCTCTTTCCGTCCGGCAACAACACCGTTTGATTGGCTGTCTCGGGACTCTCAAGAGGTCAAGCGATTCATCGATGACCCTTTGTGTGGAGCCGTCTGCTCCGCAGGGTTTTTCCGTGACTTTTTCAAACTGCTGCTGGACATTCACTTGCCAAGCAACATGAAACGTATTCCCAAGGATAAATCTGTATATCTCTTCTCGGGTGAACAAGATCCAGTTGGCCTTCATGGTAAAGGAGTGCTTAACCTGGTCTCCCAATATCGGGAGCTTCAGCTAGAAGATGTCGAATACCGCCTTTATCCAGGTGGACGCCACGAAATGCTGCACGAGACGAATCGGACTGAAGTAGCCCAACATGTCGTGGAGTGGCTTGAAAGGCATATGCCTGAACAGAGTCCCCATCATTCTACAACAAATGCCGAGAACGCCGATTCCATCTAATATGATGCGATTTTTACAATGACAAAAGCCCCTGAACTGGAGCACAGCTTACACTGTGCTCCGCGTTCAGGGGCTTTTCTGTTAGATATATGAAAATGGCAAGTACGCTTGGAGTGTTAATGGATTACCCTTCGATCAGCAAAGACTCTGGATCTTCAAGCAATTCTTTCACCGTCACGAGGAAACGTACGGCTTCGCTACCATCGATTATACGGTGATCATAAGACAGGGCGATATACATCATCGGACGGTTCTCCATCCGCTCTGCATCAATCGCTACTGGACGAAGCTGAATTTTGTGCATACCCAGAATACCCACTTGAGGTGTATTCAAAATTGGTGTAGACAACAGGGAGCCAAACGTTCCGCCATTGGTAATGGTGAAGGTTCCTCCTTGCAGATCAGACAACGCCAGCGTGTTGGAACGAGCTTTGGACGCCAGGTCAGCGATGCTTTTCTCGATCTCAGCGAAGCCAAGACGATCTGCATCACGTACAACCGGTACGACAAGGCCTTCTTTGGCAGATACCGCAATACCGATATCATAGTACTTTTTAAGTACAACATCTTCGCCATCAATTTCCGCGTTAATGGTTGGGAACTTTTTCAATGCGCCTACAACCGCTTTGGTGAAGAAGGACATGAAGCCGAGATTGATCTCATGTTTCTCTTTGAACTTGTCCTTACGGCGTTTACGAACATCCATGATGGCCGTCATATCCACTTCATTAAAAGTAGTCAACATCGCTGCAGTCTGTTGCGCTTCTACCAGACGTTTCGCAATGGTAGCACGGCGGCGAGACATGCGTTGACGTTCCACTGGTTTGGTAAAAGTAGAACCTCCAGCTGCAGGAGCACTAGGCGCTGCCGCAGGCGCTTTGGCAGGAGGCGCTGAAGGAGCGGCAGCCTGAGTGTTGTGAGTTTTCACATCATCCTGATAAACCCGGCCAATTGGATCCTTGCTCTGTACCTGATCCAGCTCAATGCCACGCTCACGTGCAAGTTTGCGTGCAGACGGTGAAGCTGTCTTCGAGCTGCTATCTGAAGATTCCGGTGCCGCAGCAACGGGTGCTGGTGGCGGAGTTGGAGCTTCCGGTGCAGGAGCCGCTTGTTTCTGCTCGGATGCTGCCGGTTGGGAAGCGGACGCGCCGCTTCCTCCTCCTGCTCCTGCCGAGAGTGTCCCGATCGTTTCACCGATCTCTACAGTCTCGCCTTCCTGACGAATAATTTTCTCAAGCACACCGCTCTCTTCAGCACTAATCTCAATATTTACTTTATCCGTTTCCAGCTCCAGAAGAACATCACCCTGATTAACGGTTTCGCCTTCTTTGACCAGCCATCTGGATACGGTTCCTTCGGTTATCGACTCGCCCATTGCAGGTACTTTAATTTCACTCACAGCTGTTACCTCCCCAGTGGAATATTATTCTTCGTCGTTTGCTTCAACGCGGATGTAATGATCTGTTGCTGTTCCATGCCATGCACAAGCTGATAACCGCTGGAAGGACTCGCATGTTCCGGGCGACCTTCGTATTTAACGGTTGTGCCTTCTGGCGCGATTTCACGAAGACGAGGCTCCATGTATGTCCAGGCACCCATGTTTTTGTTTTCTTCCTGTACCCACACCAGCTCTTTCAACTTGCTGAAACGTGCGAGTACGCGCTTGATTTCTTCCGCCGGGAACGGATACAGCTGTTCAACACGAATAATGTGAAGCCAAGACCAATCCGCTTTATCTTTCTCAAAAGCATCTTCCAGATCGATAGCAATTTTACCACTGCACAAAATAATGCGCTCTACGCGATCCGGCTTCGTGCCCAATCCTGCTTGCTCCAGCACCGGCTCAAACTTGCCTTCGCTGAATTCTGTAGCAGGTGAAGCAACACGTGGATTACGAATGAGACTTTTCGGCGACATCATAACCAGCGGACGGGCATCCTCTGTTTCGGTCAAGGAAGCCTGACGACGCAGCAGATGGAAATACTGCGATGCGCTCGACAAGTTCGCAACCGTCATATTGTCTTCTGCACAAAGCTGCAGGAAACGCTCCAGGCGAGCACTTGTATGCTCAGGTCCCTGACCTTCGTTCGCGTGCGGAAGCAACATGACCAGACTGGATTTCTGAGACCATTTGGCACGGCCTGCAGATACGAACTGGTCAAAAATAACCTGTGCACAGTTGGCAAAATCCCCGAATTGAGCTTCCCAAATTACGAGCGTATCTGGTGAATATACGTTATATCCGTATTCGAAACCAACTACAGACTCCTCAGACAACGGACTATTGTAGATGGCAAAGGATGCTCTTGCCTGCGGCAGATTATGCAGTGGGCAGAATTTCGCTCCGTTCTCGGAATCATGCAACACCAGATTCCGATGGGCAAACGTTGCACGTTCTGCATCCTGTCCACTGATCCGGATCGGTTTGCCATCCGCAAGAATAGTAGCGAACGCAAGCGTCTCTGCAAGACTCCAGTCTACTTTCTCACCTTCGTTCAGAGAAGTGCTTCTGCGCTGCAAAATGCGCTGCAACTTCGGATATACATTAAAATTTTCTGGCCATTTCAGCAAGTCTGCGTTAATTGCCCGCAGATTTTCCAATGGTACCGCAGTTGGAATAACCGATACTGCTTCTGGCTCGCTAATTTGACGTTGGTAATATTCATGCACTTCATTATTCTTCATCTGCTCGTAAGCTTCTTTTAAACGGTTCGTCACAGCCTCACGAATGCTGTTGATAGAAGCATCATCGATTACAGATTCCTCTTTCAGATGATCCTGATACAAGTGGCTAACCGTTGGATGAGCTTTCACTTTGTCATACACTGTCGGCTGTGTTGTTTCCGGATCATCCGTTTCGTTATGACCATAACGACGGTAACCGATCAGGTCAATCAGGAAGTCCTTTTTGAACAGGTTACGGTATTCTGCTGCCATACGAATAGCTGCGATACATGCATCCGGATTGTCTGCATTGACATGCACAATGGGGATCTCATATCCTTTGGCAAGGTCACTCGCATAGTACGTTGAGCGTGAATCGCCGCTATCTGTTGTGAATCCAAGACGGTTGTTCACGATAATATGAATCGTTCCGCCATTTTGGTAACCAGGCAATGCTTTGAAATTGAGTGTTTCCGCTACAATTCCTTCCCCAGGGAAAGCCGCATCACCATGCATCAGAATGGTTGCCGCTTTGGTTACATCCTGCTTCGGATATCCCGGATCACGGCGGTCATCCTGTGCTGCACGTGCAAAGCCCTGTACAACCGGGTTTACATATTCCAGGTGACTTGGATTATTGGCAAGGGTAAGGCGCGCTTGTACTGTTTCACCGTCTTTAACATAACGGTTTGCACCCAGATGATATTTGACATCCCCCGTCCAACCGTAATTGATTCCTGTTGACCCTTCGGAAGGAACCAAATCCTTGTTCGGAGAATGATGGAATTCAGAGAAAATTTTGCTATACGGCTTGCCCAGTACATGAGCAAGTACGTTCAATCGACCACGGTGAGCCATCCCCATCAAAATATGGCTTGAACCTGCGTGTGCCATAATTCGAACTGCTTCATCCAGCATAGGAACTAGCACATCGTTACCTTCAATGGAGAAACGTTTTTGCCCAACAAATGTTTTGTGAAGGAAATCTTCAAATTGCTCCACTTCAACCAAACGTTCCAGCAAAGCCTTACGCTCCTCTGGATTAAGCGGTGCCGGCGAAGTACGAGATTCTGCACGGCGGTTCAGCCACTCCCGCTCATGAACTTCATGCACATGGCTAAATTCATAAGCGATAGGACCGGTATATATTTGCCGCAGGCGCTGGATGGCATCCAATCCTGTCACTGTCTGTCCATCTGCACCTTCCCAGATCAGGGAAGCGGGCAGAGCTTTCAAATCTTCTTCATTTAATTCAAAATGCTTCGGTTCAAGCAGGGACGTATCTGAATCTTCACTGATCCCAAGTGGATCAATATCGGCCGCAAGGTGACCATACGTACGAATATTCATTACCAGCTTCCCAGCTGTAACCGCTTTCTGTAATAATTTAATATCCACGCTTCCGGAAGCCTTTTGGGCGTTGCCAGAATACGAGGCTGTATGTGCATCCCTGCCAGACATCGGCGGTGCACCCCATTGTTCAAATAATTCCCGATAAGCCGGTGTAACTGCACCCGGGTCTTGGGAGTATAATTCATATTGTTCCTGTACGTATCCCATATTCGGGCCATAATAACTTTCCCAGGGTTTCTTGTTGCCTTCCTCGATCGTCATCGACGTTCCCTCCGTCTTGATTTAGTCATAAGTTTTTGACGGAAATCATTGACTAAGCCGTAATTTGCGTTCGTTCAACATTTTAAGCTAAATTTTTCATGAAGTCCAATAATCGTGCTGTTGGTGGTAGTAACGTTGTTCCGACGCTCCCGTCAAGGTTTGTCTGCGTTTTCAAAATCATAGTAAACTGATGATTATATATACCGTCGCACAGATGTCGAATACTGTCCTGATCCGTTCGAGGGTTTCACCTTCCTCAACTTTATGAATTGAAGTCCGTGTTCTAATATCTATTCTATAAACTTTTGCGCTCAGGAGCATTTCCTATTTTTAGTTCAATTGATGCATAAATTAGATGAATCGAATAATTAGAACATTTCCGACCCACAAATGTACCCTCGGATCCTCCTTTATATAGAATTGTGGTCCATAATGTTCAAAAACAAACCGTCAAGTTAAATATTAACCAATTGGTTTGGTATTCAACAAAAAAATTGGGCATTTATTGCAATTGATTGTTATAAGCCAAAAGCCGCCTGTAATGCGTAAAAGCACCCCGGGCGGCTTCTTTTTTTGATTTATTGTTTTTATGCAGACAGACTTTAGATCTGTTGAATGTTCCAACCAGCACTGATGTCAGTCGTTTAATGTGGCACCTGAGACTGAAAATCGTTCCTGCTGGACTGATCGGCGTGGTAAAAGACCACATCGCCATCCTTCAGAGGCCAAGTTCTGCCCTGACTGTCTACAGGACTGTTGTTGAAACCTTCCATCTGCCACTGATTCATTAGTGGCGCATAAATATATTGCAGGTGTGGAGCTTCTGTATTTCCATCCCGAAGTGTCTCGATATTGAAGTTGACCACGATATATCCGTCCTTCAGAAATACAGAAGCCTTTTCATCCAGTTGATTTTGTCTGGCGAGCGATTCGAGATTGGTTCCCTTTGGCACGGCGTAAACATCTGCAGGCAGGCTGTATTCCCCGTACCAACGCTGGATCGCCGCATTCGCTCGGTCCACACTAACACCGGAAGGAATGTCCTCCTTTGGTCCAATCAGTGTGCGAATGGAGGCGGGCAGAATCATCCAATCATAGCGGCCTACCCACGTCTTCTGGTGAGAGGTTTGATCTACAAGCCGAACCATATAGTCAGCGAGCGAACTCTGATTGCGCTCATCTGCGGTCAGTTCATAAGTATACTGATAACGCGCCGTATCACCCAATTCCGTACCGGGTACATTACGCAACCTTGAGTTCAGGACAACAAACCGTTTTTCCAGATCCTGTGCCGATCCTATCCGGATAAGCCGTTCTTGACCGCGGTGATAGTATAGATCGACTTCTTGTCTGGAAGAGCCAACTTTGCTCACAAAGTAGAACGTTGGTGTAATCCGAACACCATCCTGTTTGCCAAACATATTGCCCTTTGTTTTCAGGTCGAATTTGACATGGTAACCTGTTTTCACGGCTACATTACTGAAACCCTGCACAGGATGACTGCCTGGGCGAACAGGTAACACAAACGGTGCCAGATTACCTCTCGGATCACCATCAATACTGTTAAGTCCTGTCCAGTAGCTTGCCCCTGTCGGCTCCGAACTTCCTAGCTGCTGGCGAAAAACGTTCTCCCAATTAAAATCGGCGATATCCGTAACGTGAAAATCATACAATCGCCCAATAACCTCCACCGGAACGGTATCCGCCGCAACATGATGAGTCAGATTCGTATTGGCATCCTGCTGTTCAGTGAATGTCGAAGGAGCATTTTCTGCAATATTTCGAAATTCAATTCGGTAATGTCCTTCATCCACCCATACTGGAAGATAGAAAACAGTATCCAGCTGATTGACCGGAATGTCCACCCAGGTCTTGGCTGGAATGAACTGACTTCTATCGGCGTTATAAACATCAAAGGGAAACCGAATCTGCTTGATGCGAAAATACTTGGCGTAGTCCCTATTGCCATAACCCGGGTAACTGCTTACGTCCAGATGCTGTCCTGAAGTCGGGATGCGTACGATAAACGGTCGTTCCAAAATGAGCGCCGAGCTGGTCGGATCAGGCACCGTTTTCTGGTTATGCGGCTGATCATCAGACACCCATGCGTAGTTAACGACAGGTGTGTGCACCGTGACAGAATTGATCCCTTGAATAGAAAACTTCTGATCCTGACCGCCTTTAATGTTGCCAGGAATCAAGCCATATGCGATCTCGCCCGTTGTCGGTTGGTCCGCCTTGTTGACCAGTGTATTCTGAACAGTTAAACGATTTTGGTACAGCACGTTGTCACCGATTATGCCAGGCTGAGGGATTGTCCCAGGTCGGGGAGCAGTCTTATCCATCGGAGCAGGATCCATCACAGTGGCACCGTTAAACATGACCTTGTCATTATTTACAGTGTTCTCTTTGACCTCAGCCTCCGCTTTGGATTGGAACAATGATGTTTCGACTGGTGTAGCCGGTTCAGTGGAACCGCCTGGAACAGTTTCAGTGCCAAGATCGATTTCCTTGCAAGGTGCAGGTTTCACATGTGCGGTTATTGCATCATCATTAGCCGATTGTAAGGTCGGCGGTGTATATCCGTTTGGAGTCAGTGTTACTGTACCACCGTAGCCACCAAGTGCATAATTGGATATCGTAGATTGATTTAACTGATAGACTTCCAAATTATCAATCTGCCAATAACTATATTGTCGAATGACCTGCATTGGTTTGTCCCCAGGAACGTCGAGTTCCTTAGGTTCTGGAGGTGTGCCTGGATCATTCGGTCCTGTCGAGGCTCTGCCCGGAATCGTCCATGTTTTGTGATACTTCTTTTTTACGTTGACCGTATAAGTCACTGTTCCCGTCATGTTCACCCAACGGTGCTGGAACAAGTATCCTTTAGCCATGACATTAGCATAGAGATCTTCAGAAGTCGGGATGCCTCGGGTGACATCAAACTTCTCAGCTCCCCGATCATCAGCCTTCAGCACGCCCCGGACGGAGGGGTCCATGGCAGCTGATTCGATCAACGCTCCTTTATTAGGTGGACTGATGGTCACGGGGCAACCCACAACACCACCGTTACCTGGATCAGTTCCCCCGTCTCCTCCATTGCCTGTGCAATCCTTTACATCTAACATCTGCGTCCCTTGTTCATCCAACTGCTGGGCAGGGTCCAAAAATCGCGCGGTGATAGTTGTACTGCCGACGATGCCCTTGATCGTCATTTTCCCATCTGCACCTATGGTCGCTACTGCCGGATTGGAGCTTTGCCAGGTCAGTTTGGAATGAGCGGTAAGCTCATGAACAGAAAGGTCTGATTTGGTCAGGATAGCTTTGGCTTGTAGCGGTGTGGACGTATCTGCCTTACAGGCGTTTGGCAGATTCACTGTAAGTCCCGGCTCGGACGTTACCGTGATGTCCGCAGTGTCCGAGATGAGATATGTACCGTTGTTCCAAATTGCACGTACAAAGGCAGTACCCGGCTTTTCAGCCTTAACCATTCCTGTTTTGGGTTCAATGCTCACAATACTCGGATCAGATGACCACCAGGTGGTCTCGGCTTCACGACGACTTACGTCGATGCCTTCACTGTATTTCGTTGCACCGTAGTTTCTCGTCTTAACTTTGGCTTCCATCTGTTTGGTTTGTCCAACCGATAGAGTGGAATCTGGGGTTACGTCAATTTCCTTTTCTTCTTCTAGATCGCCTTCCCAGATGATATCCATTGGAGTATGGTAGGCTACTACTTGCTTCACACAATTTTGATTAGTTTTACCACCATTTTCGAACTCTGTTCGATCACTTACCGAGTGATTCCCACCTGTTTTTGTGTTAATTTTTACAATAGTACTATCTCTTCGTATGACTGTTTCTCCTATTCCTGTATAGGAATTTTGCTGTAGTCTAGTTTGATAAGTAACGCTTTTTATTCTTACAGACTTAAGAACTGATGGAGTTATAGGATATCCATTATATTCATTCCATTGAGTAGCAGGCCAATTGGAAAAGTCAACTTCATTGGGTATATCTTTTTCGTCAGGATAAGGAGACGAACAAGACAAGGGATTCATGTTTCTAGAAAAAGTAGGCCCTGTAGTATGATCAGCTTTAAAACTTCCATCATCAAGCTGATACCAATAAACACCTGGATTAGCGACTCTTGGTGCAGATTGTACGGTCAAGAATGATGGACTCTTCATTGATTTTGGACCATACGGATCATTGATAGCTGCTTCAATTGGAAGATAAAATGTACCCATAGCTCCTACTGTTAAGAACATAACGATAAACACTAACATTACTTTATAATGGGGTTTCAGTACTCACTCACCGCCTTGAAGAAACTACATGTTCTGAATTTGAACTAAATCATTATTGTTAGCTTTTAAATAATAAGATCCACCTTTAGCCATGAGCACAGAGGATGTCCAAAAACGTTTTTTAACATCTTTCTTTATAAGATTACTAGACATCTCTGGAATAGTTATGAATCCATTTTTTTCGGCATGTTTAACATCCATACGATTAAATCTTAAAAATGCACTGTCTAGACCACCGCTAAAGGCCAAGAGGTTTGATTTTTCTATATTGGATGTAAACGATATATCGGCAAATGTCATGTAGCTTCCTGGAAACTGAATGGAGTCGGGGCCAATAAACAGTGATGAGTAAACCCCTTTCGGCTTGCCTTTAGTAACATCTACTACAATAATTCGATGCAGTCGAAGTATGCCAGAATTATTAGAGAGAGTTATATCTCCCTTAGATAGTTCACTAACCGTAACAGAATTTTTAGTATAAAAATAATTACTAACCGTCGTTAAATTCGTCCCCGTTGTGCCAACCTCACGCATTTCATTCAGATCACTGTACTTCCCTGCATCCGTACCTTCCACATCCATATAACGCAGCAAAATGGCAGACACTTCAGCTCGCGTTGTTGGATCAGCAGGCTTTAGGGAACCGTCCTCAAATCCACCGACAATGCCGGTCCCGCGGACAAGTGCGAGAGAAGGAATTTGCTCTGCACGAATCGTTCCCCGATTCACTTCTGGGGTAGGTAGCAGCGTATCTCGAGTGTCGTCAAAAGCATCCTGGAAACTGGTTCCCGATTTGATCAGTCCGTTCGCAATCCATTTCATCATCTCGTAGCGCGTCAGCTCGGCATTCGGATTGAACCCTTTCGGATAATCACCAGCATCAATGAAGCCTTGGCCCACCAACTGTGACACAGCTGATTCAGACCAGTGTCCCTTGAGATCAGCAAAAGGATTCTCTCCTTGTACCTTTTCCAAGCTGGTTGCACGGCTGAGAAGTGTAGCATACTCACCACGGGTGATTTTGGCATTGGGGCGGAATGTACCATCCTGATAGCCGGAAATCAGATTCTTATCATAGGCTTTGACAATGGTAGCTTGCGCCCAGTGCCCTTTGATATCTTTGAACTTCGTAAGCGCAGAAGCCGTTGTGCCCCCTCCACTCGTGCCTGCAGCAGCATCCACAGTAGATACCAGACCCACGGTTCCATTGTTCAGCAGCGTTCCTGCCATCAATGCCGTTGTCAACAAACCGACGATCAATACGTTCCTTTTTGATTTCCTACCAGTTAATCTCATCTGTTTCTTCAATCTACTCACTCTCCTATGTACCTTAGTATGGGGCAAACTTCTGCTTCTTCAGAGCTCGTACTACTTTTCAAACCAAAACCTAAATTTGTAATAATCATCAATATTCTACCATGCAAATCTAGGCTTTTGGTATTATTTTTCAGCAATCCCCATCACTACAAGGCATGCAACCCCCCCTTCCTAAGACCCAATTCACCTGTAAAAACACAAAAAAAGGCCACGAATCCGCAGATTCATAGCCTTATGCTTTAAGGTGTCAGTCCTATTCAATTGAAAAATTTGTAATCTATCTATCACAGAATAAACGATTCTGTTCCATTTGACCAGTCCTAAAATTTAAATCAAAATAAATTTCTATCAAAATTTTTAATCATACTCTCTGCAAATGGTGTCAACGATAACGCTCCGACCTCTTCCAAAGTAAACCATTGTGCGCCCTGTGAATCTTCGCCATCCGGTTCCCTTTTGATCTCAGAGGGTCTACTTTCACTTGTCAAATATACATCGTACAGAATCCCAATATGGTGCAGCTCTTCCGGCTCGCCTTCGTCCGTCCACTCTAGTACATTCGACTCCGCAGAATGAATCACCAATTGTAGATCGGAAAGGCCCGTCTCCTCTTCGATCTCACGATGTAGGGCGAACTCCGGTTGCTCACCAAACTCCAACCTTCCTCCAGGCAAATCCCATTTCCCCATATAGGCTCCTCTTGCCTTACGTATTAACAGGACCTTTTGCTCCCAAGTGACTAAACCGTATACCCCCATGTGTGTGTACCGATCCACTTAAAGGTTCTTCCTCTCGTCTGAAAGATGCCTAACTTGCTCTTCCAATCTACGAATGCGCTTATTCATCTGATAGAACGAGGGAGCAAATATTGCTCCCATAATAACAATGACCCATACACTCAAATCATCAGCCCCTATCTTCAGAGTCTCCCGACTCTAGCGATAACCGAACAATTAGTTCTTCACCCTCAATCAACAATGCAGTTAACCCTGTCTCCGAGCCGGATTGGTGATTCTCTCCATTGGTCCAGTACGCGGCTTCTCCCGATCGGACTACTACCCGTTCGCCTGTCTCGCCTTCCACCCAACCTTCCCCTTCAAGCACCAGAAACAACTGCTCACCCACCGCTGGATGCAAACCCACACTTCCTCCTGCAGACAGTTTCAATTGGGCTACGTGACAAGCTGAAGTGCTTCGGAGTATCGGCGTAATCTCCGCTCCCTTACTGCCATAAGCGGTGATACTGCGACAATCTTCTGATTTCAGTCGAACTATTTTCACTTCTTGTTCTCCTCGACAACGGTTTCAAGATCCAGCGCCAAACGGATCATATCCACGCAGCGAATGCCATCTTCTATAATCTCTTCTTCATAATGTTTCACAAAGAAATCCCGATCGACCCCTATAATGCGAAACCCACAGCGTTGATACAGCTTCAACTGATGAAAGCTTGAGTTGCCTGTCCCAATTTCTACTGTTCGACAACCGAGCCTGCGTGCGGCCTCTATCGCTTCCTTGATCATGTGTTTGCCAACGCCCTGTCCCTGTAATTCTTCCTGTACGGCAATATTAACGATCTCTGCTGTCTCTGGACGCGTCTTCAGCAAGACAAACTCTCCTACCATTTCTCCTTCATATTCAGCGATAAAACAAACACCGCGACTCAGATATTCGTCAACTATGGCTTTGGACGGATCAGCCATTAATAAAAGCCCATAAGGTTTTTCTTCTTCCCAGTCCAAAATCCGGAACGACAATTTCACACCAATCTCCACCTTTTCCTCGTACATATTCATTTACGTCCCGTTTGCAGAAGCCTATGTATGGCTAGATCACCAAATATATAACAACCTTCCGTCTATAAAGGTTTGGGTCTAAATTCATATTTTTCACTTTTTATAACCCCGGGTTACTTCGAAACCATTTGTAGGCTTTATATCATCCATCTAGTTCACCTAAATCTATTAGCTATTCAATTTACCACTCCAGCTTGATTGTGATAATGACGAATCACCATGCCAGATGCTTTTTGCATACCTTGTTTCTCATAGAAATCCTGAAGTTCGTTATCGCACAAAAGATCAATCATATAGAGATCACCCAAACGCTTGAACATACGCTTGATGAGATCTGATCCGATCCCCTTACCCTAATACTCCGGAAGCACTTCCAACAGAGGAATATATGCACTGAGAATTCCGTCTGAGATCGCTTGAATAAAGCCCACCACATTCCCAGTAGCTTCATCAACAGCCAGTTCAACAGCATAGGATTGTTCCAGCATCTTCAGGAACGTAGGCGTAGACGGAGGGTTGGGCCAACCTTCGAAAAAATTCCCGCTAAGTTGGTCGATACCTATTCCCTCCAGCGATTCACGAAATGTAATCTCCATAATAGCAAGTCATCTCCTTTTAAAAAGTAAACTTCATTATATCATAATATCTGGATATAAATATACAGAATTGGCTGATAACATATGAGACAAGATTTAAATACAGCCACATTTTTTTTGCTTTAATCAAGTCATCTGTAATAAAAACACAACGCGTTCTATTTCACTTCCTCACGTTACTCACCCGTGCTTAAATGCTCATGGATTAATTTCCATTCTCCGTTGATGTCTGTAACAAATACATTAGTAGCCCGACCTTTTCCAGAAGCCGGCTCCCCTTGATACATTCCTTTCCAGTGATAGGTATAAATACAGACCGCCTGCTCTTCGCCTGTCGTAATCCACGTGACATCTTCTGCACGATATACCTCTTCCTTGACGGTCTCCCAAGCGTTTTCAAAATAAGCCCGAATGTCGTCAGGCGTAGTACAAGATGTTCCCGTAAACCAATATACGGCATCCGGTGATAACCATTTGTTTACCTCATCAAACTGATGTGTATTTGTCGCTGCAATATATCCTTCTAATGCATGCTGGTATCCCGTCATTTTTTCCGCCTCCTGAGCGTTTTGAATTATTCCACTTTACTCTGTTCAAGAACCGAATCGCTATACAGCATAAATGTCTCTTTCAGTGTACGCCCCGTTGATTTCTCCCAGATCACACTCCGCTCAAATGTCCCTGCTTGAAAAAAACGTGGCAAACGTTCCGCAAACCAATCCTGCATAGGTAGCTCTAGCGCTTGCCCTAAAGACACCCACAACAGTTCGCCTTCAGGCGGTTCGCTCAGTAGCCCCCCCTCAAAAGAAGTAGCCAGATAGTTGAATACCATATAACGCAATCCTTGCTCCGGATCACAGAATTCATCAAGACCCTTATATGTAATTTCTTTCACCACAAGCCCTGTTTCCTCTTTAACTTCTCGCACGGCACCATCCACAATGCTTTCCGGAAAATCAACTTTCCCTCCTGGAGCAATATATCCCGGAAATCCTTTCCGGTCCGGTCGATTCATTAATAATACCTGATCATTCTGTTTGTCCCACACCATACACATCGTTAGAATTTCAGTTCTAGTATCCATGTTCATCCCCCCACTTGCCTGATATAAACCTAATCCCTTGAAATTTATTTCTGGGATGAAGATAGATTTTCCTGCTTCAATGATAAACACATACGAAAGACGGACACCGGAAAATTTCGGGAGCCCGCCTCATTATACATATGCACTATTTTGTTTAAATCGGATATGGAATAGGCGATATTTAGCTCATGCCTGTAATTAACACTCGACGTTCTTTCCACTCGGCACGGCGATAAGCCTGCAGCAGACCGAATTTACGGATACTCGCTTTCGGCACCGATTTGTAAGGCATACTGACCGTAAATTCCTCATCAAACGGCACAAAAGATAATCCAACTTTCTCATTGGAGAGCCACTCGGCATGAATGGGTTGCCTTGAACAGGCATCGAAGGTACAGCCGAGTCCTTCGGCGAAAAAATCATAACGTGCAGCAGGTGTGCCCGGCTCCTCCATACAGAGAAACAGACTGAGTTGATCACAGAAAAGCATGATTTCCACATCATTTTTCAGCCTGAGCTTCAACGCCTCACCACCACCAAGCTGCTGTTCCCAACGTAACTGGTGCTCCCGTTCATCATTCAGATACTCCCTGATGTCTTCATCGTCATTGGTGTTAGCACCCAGATTGTTTTGAAACAATTCTGTGTACATCATGCTGCACAGCAGCCCGGCATACAGGTTTTTCTCACGAACCTCTTCAATACCTTTACGGTAAAATACAAATCGCGGACGTAGCGGAAAATCACGAAAAGAATATGGGATCTGACTATAATCATTCCAGAATGGCGCCGCATCCAGTTCAATCCATCCCCGATCATGCTCTCTTGCGGCAAGAATCAGATCTTCCCGATGCGCTTCATCCGTTAACAATTCCGTTTTCCAATGGGAAGCCATTTCTCCGGCTACTAGTCCATGCTCATGCTGTGCGGTCAAAACAAAATCATGCTCTCTCTCATATACGATCATTTGCTGTCACCCTCCCGCATGGTATACGTTGACTTTAACATAATTTGGTTTACAATTTCCTATAAGTTGCTTTTCATTCAACTTTCAGGGAATATACAAAGGAAGCATCAATGTAAAGGTGTTGTCAGTTCCCTGAAATTTGGTACACTAAAGATTGTGCCAACATAACACTACATACAGAAAGCGGGATCTCATGAATTTATACTCTCCTTACACCGAGTTTAACCGCAAGGAATGGGCTGACTTGAAAAAATATCAGACCACTCTTCCACTAACGAAAGCGGAATTGGAACAGCTAAAGGGATTAAATGAAGAGGTATCCATTCAAGAAGTTGAGGATATTTATCTACCTCTTACCCACTTTATTGACTTATATGCAGGAGCTTCACGAGAGCTAAACCGCTTAACGGCATCTTTTTTGAAAAAAGAAGCACATCACGCTCCCTACATTATCGGTATTGGGGGCAGTGTTGCCGTGGGCAAAAGTACAACGGCCCGTCTGCTTCAGGCTATGCTGGCTAGAGGCAAAGGAAATCCCAAGGTGGATCTGGTCACAACGGATGGTTTCCTATATCCCAATGCCGTGCTGCAAGAGAAAGGTATCATGAACCGGAAGGGATTCCCGGAAAGCTACGATATCAAGTCACTGATTCAATTTATGGGTGATGTCAAATCAGGCAAACCTGAAGTGATGGCTCCCGTCTACTCCCATCTTGCCTATGACGTCATTGCAGGTGAGGAGAACGCCATCTGTCAGCCGGATATCCTCATTATTGAAGGAATTAATGTGCTCCAGGTCAAAAAGGAAACTCCACTGCTGGTCAGTGATTTTTTTGACTTTTCCATCTATATCGATGCGGAAGAAGAGCATATCCGTCACTGGTACATTGAGCGTTTCAAGCTGCTGCGCAATACAGCGTTTCAGAATGAGAATTCCTTTTTCCACAGTCGTTTCGCCAATCTGGAAGAAGATGAGGCTGTTCTTACGGCAAGTCAGATCTGGAAAGATATCAATGCCAAAAATCTGCACGAAAACATCCTGCCAACCAAAGGACGAGCCAGACTGATTTTGAAAAAGGAAGCCGACCATTCCATTCAGCGCATCCAATTGCGCAAACTGTAAACGTAAAAACAATTTGGCTGCAAATTCTGTTGTACTGCTTAATACCCATTTAAAAGGAGACAAGACACATGCAGACCCTGGTTATACTCGGAAGTATCATGATGTTTCTTGCTGTTGCCCTCGGAGCATTCGGTGCGCACGCGCTCAAACGCAGATTGTCTGCTGATATGATCAAAATATACGAGACCGGTGTCCAGTATCATCTTGCTCACGGACTCGGAATCATCCTGCTTGGACTGCTCGCTGATCAGCTGGAGCAATCTTCCCTTGTTATACTGGCCGGATGGCTGCTATTCGCCGGCATTCTCTTGTTCTCGGGCAGCCTGTATGCCCTAAGTGTAACTGGAGTTCGAAAACTGGGTGCGATCACACCGCTGGGCGGAGTAGCATTCTTGGCCGGTTGGATCATGTTATTAATTGCCGCTTTGTAGAACCAACATCGTAAACGGAAAAGAGTGTTCTAGCCGATCTTACACATCGCTGGAGCACTCTCTTTATGTTTATCTTCGCCATATACGGCGAATGCTGTGTGTGACTTCATCACCCTGCTGTTTCTCTAGAACATATACATCAGGATTAGTTAGACTTTTCCACTCTTCGAATCCAAAGGATGCATCATGGCTTCGAATGAGCAGAGATAGCATATTGCCGTGTGTAATCACAGCCCCGCCATGCTCAGGTCGACGCCACAACTCGTCCAAAACTTCAAGACCACGAGCTGTTGCGAAACGGGAAGATTCGCCCCCTTCTTCCATCCAGTCCTCGTCCTTGTATGTACGTTCAAGCACATCCATCCAGTTATCCAGATGAAGGGTACTAAGCACCCTCTCTTGAAGACGTTCATCCGTATGTATATGTTGCAGGACGGTTTTGCCCAGTGGCGCTGCGGTCTGAAGCGCCCTTTTCCACGGACTAGACACAATGTATTGTATAGGGTGGTCCGCCAACATCTCAGCAAGTTCTTCTGCCTGACGAAGTCCTTCATCTGTAAGCTCTGCATCCGGTTCTTGCCCGGTTGCTTGGGCATGACGGATGAGATAAATAGACTGCATCGACCCTCACCTCCTGTTGATTCAACTTACATTCGATGCTTCTCCAGATATTGGAGTGCAATATGCATGTTCTCCCGGTCTTCCAAACGGCCAGACGAACTAAGAAAAGTAACGTTATCCTCGGCCCACATGCCCTGTTGATCTGCCAACCCAAGAAGCTGTTTCAAGCGGTTAACCGTTCCCGTACTGCCATCAATAATCTGAATATGATCTGGCAGAACCGTACGAAGAATGGATGTGTAGAACGGATAATGCGTGCAGCCAAGTACCACTGTACCGTATAAGTCCAGATCAAGATCTGCCAGCTTGAGACGGAAATACGACGCAATCTTCTGTGGATCAAAATCCAGCTGTTCACACCATTCCACCAGTTCAGGCAATGGAATGGAATCGACACTGTGGTGATCATCCACACGGGATACCAGCTCATGATATTTGGTTTGACTCAAGGTCAGGGCTGTAGCAAATACAAGCACCCTTTTGCCGCTTTTTCGATTCATCTCCACAGCCGGTTTCACAGCAGGCTCCATCCCGATAACGGGGATATCATACCTGGCACGCAAATCCTTCACGGTCAGACTGGTCGCTGTATTGCAGGCAATCACGATCGCTTGCACATTTTCCTGAACAATAGCCTCCACACAATTGAAAATATGTCCTCTAACCTCATCCGCTGACTTGGTCCCATATGGAACATGCAATGTATCGGCATAATACAGAAACGATTCTTCAGGGAATTGATGCAAAGCCTTATGCAAGACGGTTAAACCACCGATTCCCGAGTCAAAAAATGCAATTTTCTTCTTCAAGGGTTTCACCTCTATAACGTATTATTTCAGGTTCCTGGAACCTCTCATTCCTGCTCATGATGACTGGGAGGTGAGTTATGTTATTCCGGGTCATCACAGTCGTTAACGCTTGACGACCTGCGGTGATCGTTTCGGTTACGGATCGTTCTTTCGATCGCTGTTGTCTCCAAATTTTTTTGATATATTTTATAAATGTGCAAATTCGGAGACAAAGGCGAACGCTACCGCTTCTTCAGAATCGATTCCGTTCCCTCCACTACTTTCGCTGTAAATCATACACTAACGATGATGAATCATTATCATTATTCTACCTTCATTTTATACTGGCTGAGCCAGTCTTTTCCACTTTTCCAGTGCTCAACGGGATTACGTTCTCCGAGCAGCTCAGTACTGGCCTGAGCCATGATCCATTCCTTAAGGCCGTCGTGCGAACTTGAGTCCAACTGCTGAATCAGGACGTTCAGCCCCTCTTCACCCGTATTCAGAATTTGAACATATGCCTCTGTGTTAGCGCCTATATAATCACCTGGATTACTACTGGTCAGAATCATCTCAGGACCATTCAGGATTTGCTGAAGGTTGCTATCAATCTTCAAGCTTACGTCCTGACTTTGCGTCTGATTCGAGCATGCTACCAACATCCATGCAATACATAGCAATACCGTGCCGCTCGCAATACGTTTGCTAATCATGGAATCACTCCTGCCCTTGTTCCAGAATCAACTTCCATTTTTCTTCCGTTAACTCCTGTCCTGACAGGACCTGTTTCCGGATTTCAACCACTTCAAACCCAAATGATCGATACAATCTACGTGCCCCCGACAGAGACTCGTTGGTCCATAAGATGATGGATGCATAACCTTTTTCTCTTGCAAAATGGACAGCCTGCTCGATAAGCTGGCGTCCCCAGCCGCAATTACGGGCTTTTGGTTCAATGAGGAACCAACGCAATTGAGCTGTCTGTTCATCCAATTGAGTCAGACCAATGCAGCCAGAAGCTGTCTGATTCAGCTCAATAATCCATACCATTTCTCTCGCGTAATTGCCGGAGCGTTTAAACTCATTTACGGCATTCTTAATATACTCGGCAAAGCTATGATCATAATTATACTCATCCCGATAGATACGGATATGCGCTTCGATGACATATTCCAGGTCCTTTTGTACAAAGGCCCTAATCATTGCTGCAGCACCCCCTCATAATTCCGGGTTTCAACGTAACGGATTGATGCCCTTCATTTAACATACATGAATTCATATTTTATGACGAAGTCGTGATGCTGAAATCCACACCAAACTGGATTAGTCCCAGCTTACGGGCAACAGTCTGCGAAGCTACATTGTCCCAAGATGTACTATAGATCGGAATGCGCCCATCCTTTTTAACATGATGCTGCCAGCACTTCACCGCCTCCACTGCATAACCATGCCCTCTGAAACCAGGCGCGGTATAGAGACTTGCCTCGGCACCCCGTTTGGATACACGGGCTGAACAACATACAGCGACTGCTGAATCCTCCATGACATAAGCGGCAACGGGTGTTTTTTCATGTAGACATTCTATTAATTCAGGAAAATGCTCTGCCAGCAGAAAAGAACAATGACTATCTATAATCTGAACATTTGGATGCCATTCGCCACACTTCTCGGGAAAGACATAAGCCGGGCCCATCCATACACTCTTCACGGGCTTAAACGTCTCTACTCTCCGAATCAGCTTCGAAATATCGAGCGGAAGCTCAGTGTCACAGCCTAGCTCCTCAATCAGAGTGAACGGCAACTGCTCATGAAAATAGGAGCATTGCCCGATAGAAGTTATCCCGATAAATAAGGCTGGAGCCAGCACGCCATCCGGTTCATTAATACTTACCAGACGTTTCTGATCGTCCATCGTATACAGTGTATCTGCCTGGATTTTCATCATATCCATGGGTGAAAGGTTCGATATAGGATTCATAATTGCCGAACTAGTTTCTGCAATATTGGTTCACCTACACTTCTTTTTCCAGCTTCATGCTGCTGAAATTCAGGTATTATTCCTGACATCGTATATTTGCACATTGCCAATACCCCCTCATTAATTTCCATTATACGGTATATTACGTGCAGTTACGAATCCAATGTGCACAATTGCGTATGGGTATTATACGAGAGGATTTTACGAGTGAGACAACCATTCCGTGTATCTTATTTTTCATGCAGCACGGCTTTTTTCCATGCAGCACCTAATTCAGCAACCGACGCATAACGACTTGCCCGCTCAGGGTCTACCGCACGCATAACCACCTGGTACAGCGCTTCTCCACCATCCCAACTGGCATACGAACGATCCAACTCGCCCCCAAGCAATGAGAAAGCCATTGCTCCCATATTGAAAACATTCGTGACTCCATCCATTGGCGCACCCAACTCAAATTCCTCAGGAGACATAAAGCGGGATGAACCCCACATCCGTCCCATCGTATTCACAAAAGAACCCTTGCGATACAAATCAATATCGCATATTTTCATCGCTTGCTTGTCAAAATCATAGATCAGACTGCCATCGTAAAAATCAACAGCCACATACCCTCTCCGCTGCACTTCGATATGGAAATCCAAAATCTGCTCCATCGCCTGAATGCGCGTCTTTACAGTAAGCTGTTTGAATCGATAATAGGGGGAACGCGGGTCCTCATATTTGGCTGGGGGTGGAAAGTCCCAATGGGAATGCAAACACTCCCCTTCCACCCAATTGAATACACAGGCGTAGCCATGTTCCGTTGCAAAATAATCCTTTAATTGAATCAATGTGTCATGTGCCAAATCTTCGTATATTGAAACGGATGATTTCAGATAATTAATCGCTTCGGCAGGCGTCCCTGTCTCACCCGCATGGATCGTGCGTGCTCCAGCATATTTCACGAATTTCCGCTCTCCGTCCTGACCCAGAACACCAAAGGACAAATTGCCGGAATCCTGCTGATCAAACACACGAAATACGGTACCCAGGCGCGCAAGCCACTCGAATGAATGAGGTTCTTTTAATTCAAAAGAAATGCCGTCAAGTTCAAGCTGAACTGCTTCCGTCATATGTCACCACCTGTTTTAACATGCTCATCACCTAAATTCAAATGTTCAGCATAAAAGTATGTCATATGCGCCTCATCGTAACCCTTCCCTTGAACGACCAGCGCATTACGCTCAATGCCATAGGTTTCAAATCCAGACCGCTCATATAATCGTCGGGCTGACTCGTTTGTGGTAACCACACTGAGATTGATTTGCTCAATGCCTTCCAGTTCCCTTCCCCGATATGGCGGTGAGACATAGACTCCCCAGATATAACCTTTGTGCTGTAGCTTAAGTCCATGTTCCCGTTTGAATCCCATCGTTGCTGCGAGGATGCCTTCTTCGGTATATGCCCCCAGAATATAATCATCAGCTTCATTATGTATACGTTCCTGTACTTCACTCATGGGAAGCTGAATTGACATTTCAAACGAAGCGCCGAAGGCTTCCGGATGATTTTTCAGCGCCTCCAGCCGCAAAGGCCAATAGTGCTCTGCCTCATCTCTGCGTATATTGCGAAGGATGAACATGTCCTCCTTTTGACCTTCCTTCATTCCTCAACCACTCCCTGCATGTCATAAGGGTAATCGATCTGGAGCTTTACATTCGCTGCGGCTTCCTCTCCTGCAAGCAGACCTACGACATAGATTCCAAGATCAATGGACGTCGCTACTCCTCCGGCTGTAATCACATTGCCGTCTTTTACAATGCGGGTTTGAATCACCTCGGAAACATAAGGCTGAAGCAGATCATAGACATTGGGATGCGTCGTTGCTTTTTTACCTGTTAAAAACCCCGCCGCTCCCATCAGCAAAGAACCTGTGCACACGGATACTTTCAACGGAACATTCTCGGCCTGCCTCAGCCAGCCCACAAAAGCCTCATCAAATCGAAGCTTGCGCGTTCCCATGCCACCAGGCACAAATACGAGATCATATTCCGCCAAATCAGGCTTCACCCGGTCCACCTTCAACGTTAAACCTGATTCGTCCGTAACCTGATCTGTCATCGCACATGTTTCCCATGTGGTCCCTTTGGTTTGTTCAAAGAAATTCAACCGATTGATGACATCATAAAATCCTGCAAAATCAAGAAAAGTCAAACCATCAAACAAAACAAAAGCGATTTTCATATGAAAGTCCTCCAGTGTTTTTATTTCGACGCATCCCGCTCCATCGCTTCTTTTACCCAATCTCGTTCAGGCAGCTTGCTGTTAATACGGAAGAGAAGTCCTACAATCGACAAAAGTAAAATGACGACGATAATTTCGAACATGGAAAAATCCCCCCGGCGTTGATTTTCATGTTTAGCTCCTATTTCAGTCCACGCGCGATAATCCATTCCAGCCATTTCCATGGCAGCAGCAATTTGCCGATGATAAGTAAACGGGAGCCTTTGCCCAGCGCATAACGAAGCCTTGGTGCACGCATCCGTGCGATACGGGCAATCAAATCGGCCACTTCCTGCGGATCAGGTGCATTCTCTCCTGCATGCTGGGAATAACGGAGAATCGCATCCAGCTTCTCTTTATATGGAGAGCCATCGCTCCTTTGGATTTCACCCAAACCTTTATTCCAGATAGGCGTGCGATACGCACCTGGCTCTACCAACACAACCCGAACGCCGAAAGAGGACATCTCATGTCGCAAGCTTTCGGTGAAACCTTCCACAGCGAATTTGGATGCAGCATACGGCGCATAACCTGGAAAACCGGACAACCCACTCACGCTGGACAAGTTGATAATCAGTCCCTGCTTTTGCTCACGCATGATAGGCAGGACCGCACGCGTAACGGCAACCAAGCCAAAGAAATTCGTTTCCATTTGCCTACGCCAATCGTCCATGGATACTTCCTCAATAAATCCGCCAAGTGCAAATCCTGCATTGTTCACCAGCATATCGATTCGCCCATTGTTTTGAAGTACCGTCTGAACAGCCTTCTGTACCGAATCAGCATCCGTCACATCCAGCTGAATATACTGCAACCGATCCGAAATACCCGCTTGTTCTGCCAGCCTCGCCAATTCTAAATTCCGACTCAAATCACGCATCGTTGCCACAACACGATATCCTTGTTTGGCCAACGTAATCGCCGTGAGCATGCCGAATCCGCTTGATGTGCCTGTAATTAACGCCACGGGAGCGTTGTCGCCAATGTTCTTCCATTTATCCATTGTCTGGCTCCCTTTATGTTCTTCCTCTATTGGTATCTTCTGTTCCTTCATCTGTTTCACCTCTTCCCTCGGTGGATTAATCAGCATTCACACATACACACGCAGCTCCCGACACGCGATGTAGCAGTGCATATAAACAGAAGTCGGCATTACAACATTTCATTCAAGCTGTCTCTCCACTCTGCGCAGCTTTGTAATTCCCGGTTCAAACGTATAGGGAACGAATTGGATGTCGGGTACACTACATTCCAGCCTCGCACCCAGCTTCATTAGTTCACGCTGTACTTCGGCCTCCACCTGCTGCACCCCTTCTCCTCCTCCGAGCCGAAGCGATATCTCCAGCGTCCCGTTACCACGCTGTACGACGCGATAATGTTCGATATTCGGAGAGGCTGCAATCACCGCACGCGTCACAAAATCCGGAAATACAGGTACGGCTTCACCCGTTTGTCGATGTGGAAAATAAAGCGTGTCATCACAACGGCCCTCGATCCGCTCAATAGCAGTGAACAGAGAACCACAGGAACAAGGAACCGCTGCCTCGGTCAGAATGTCGTTCAGCCGATACCGAATAATCGGCTGTGAGGTTCTGGAGAAGTCCGTGATGATAGGCACGAACCTCCGAGTCGCAGGATCAATGAACTCTTTTTCAATATGAACGATGTCTTCATTCAAATGCAGCGTGCCAAAGCGACAGGTCGCGCCCAGGAACCCTTCTGTGCACTGATAGACCTGATGAACAATCTGTCCAAAGACATGCTCCAGTACCTTGCGATCCAGCGGGTCCAGTACTTCGGCAACCGAAATGATTTTGTCCGGTACAGCGGTCAATGTGCCTGATGTATAAGCGTCAGCCAGCATTCTTAGCATGGAAGGTGGGGCTACCCATACGGTAGGTCGGTATATTTCCAGACGTTCAACCAAGGTATCGACACGCTCCAGCAGATCAAAATATTGAAATTGCAGCTTGCCCCGCTGCACCGATTCATACAGATTACTGTTGGCCCGCAGGAAAAAGGCGATCTTGGCAGGCTTCCACAGTCCGCCAGGCAGGAGCTTGGCCAGCACTGTCCCTGTCCACGCATCCTGCTCCCGATCACTCACCAGGAAGAGCCCCCGGTTGCCTGATGTACCCGAGGACAAGCCCACTGTCACGCCCTGAACGGATGGCTTAAAATCACGCGTTTCCTCGCTTTCCCCGGCGAGAGCCATCGCTTCGTCCTTGGAAATGCCCACCGTGTTGAGCCGATCGAAATGCTGCATCATGATTGTTTTGTCAATCAGCAGAAAGCTTCTCCAGTTGGATGCATCAACATCACCCCACCACTCCCGGTAAAAAAGTGACTTTTCACGAACCCGCTCCACTTGCCGAATGATCTGGCGTTCCTGCCAGCGTTCAAGCTGCGTCCGCGTTTTCCAGTTTCTCAATCCCCGTGCGAGTGCATAATGATAGACAATACGCAGTGTATTACTCATACATCCTCGGCCCCTGTGCCCCAAGAATTCAGCGCCTCACGGCAATGACTGGGCACAATCCGAATCTCGGAAAACTGCTGATGCAACTGAACCAGTTTGTCAAAATTCCTTCGATACGCCAAACGATCCGACATAATAATTCCAGCGAGTGGGTGAGGTCTGCGTTGTTCCTGAAAAGCACGACTCGACCACACCGCGTCCGCACACAGAAAATAGTCATGTGCCTCTGTACGGAGCAAAATCCCCATCATGCCCTCCGCATGACCCGATACGTCAACACCCAGCAGACTGCCGTCACCGAAAATATCGTATACCTCAGAAAAAGGAAAATGCTCCCCCGCTTTTATCCATCGCTCCGGCTGCTTCGTAACAGGCAATGATCGGTCATCAAAGTCCTTCGGCAGCAGTCCGGACAGAAAGCCTGCCTTTACAGCCGCAATGGGTCCAAGTGAACGCACCGCATCGTAGGCTCTTGGCAGATAGATCAGCTTCGCCTGTGGGAAATCCTGCACACCTGCAATATGATCACCATGAAAGTGCGAGAGGATGATATAGCGAATATCCGATGCTTTCAGCCCTAAATGAGCCAGAAAATGTACTGCGCTGTCTTCTTCACGATATACCACAGGTGTAATATGACGGTACAGTGCGTTTGGCAAGTGAGCGGTTTCCTTGAAGAAACGGGAGCTATACCCCGTATCCAGCAGAATTGGACCATATACAGGATGAATGATGCAGGCAAAGCCTGCCGGAAAAGCCACGGGACGTAAACTTCCACCACGCAGCGTCAGAAACTCCGGATGTGTGCAGTAACCTGCTGCGCCCAAATGAAGTTTAACCGATGTTGTTGTCAGCATGATTCAGCCCTCCACCAGTCTGCAAATTGTTGTAACCCCTCATCAATGGTCACCCGAGGCACATACCCCAGCTTCTCACGGGCATCCGTAATATCCAGCGTCTGTGGGATAGACAACGAACCCACCGTATATCGTGTTAATTGAGGTTCGCCCAGGGCAGGGAACCAGCGGTGTACATATTCCAGCAATGCGGCTGCTCCGTATGCTGCTCTGTATGGAATATTTCGACGGCGTAAAGGCATTTCCAGCATTCCAAACAATGTGCTCACCAAATCCTGGAACGGTCTCGGATCTCCATTGGAAATATTGTAGGCACGACCCAGCGCTTCTGTCTTGGCATCCTTGCATAACAAAAGCGCATCCACCACGTTATCCACACAAGTCAGGTCAATGAGTGCCTGTCCGCCTGCGATGATAGGTACACCCGATTTGGCATTTGCTGCAACGATTCTTGGAAAAAGGGTCTGATCATATGGGCCGAATATGGCTCTGGGACGAATCATGATCGTTGGAAGTCCATTGGCATGAGCCTGCAAAACCACTTGCTCGGCAAGCCGTTTGGTGGCTGCGTAATGATTAGCTGATTTGGTTGGCAAGGGGTCATTCTCATGTATGTTATATCGGGGACTATAATTAAAATATAGGCTCGGCGTGGAAACATGGACGAATCGCTGTACGCCACCTTTCATACAACGATCCACCAAATGCTGTGTCCCCTCCACATTGCTGCTGAAAAAATCCCGATATTTGCCCCATGGCGACGATAATGCCGCACAGTGAAACACAACATCTTGACCCGAACAGGCTTCACTCACAGCTGCCTGATCCCGTATATCTCCGTTGTAAAATCGGACGCCTGCCGCCTCAAGCTGTGCACCATGCTTTTGCTGGCGTCCCATACCCGTAACTTCCCAGCCTTGCTCAGCAAGCAATATCGCCAGATGTCTGCCCAGACATCCGGTTGCGCCTGTAACCAATGCTCTATTCATCGTTGTTCACCGTTCCATTCTATGTCGTGAGTCAAAGCTTCAGTCAGCGAAAGCTTATGTTTCCTTGCCAGACGCCAGGCGGATAGTACAACTGCAAATTGCTCAAACCAAGGTTTCACATCGTGTCTCTGGTTCACCACATCCCTCGTTCCTCGCCAGGCTGTTATCCATGCTCCCAGGGAACCCTTCCCCCAGAGCTGCTGCAATCCACTCCCCAGCATCGGGAGTGTTAACATCGCCTTACTGCCCTGCTTGGGGGTAACTACTTTTGTTTCTTTCCCCAACTCGTCTTCGTCAGGTGCAATTAAAGCACGGACCAAGCCATCGCCAGGGTGAAACAAATGGATGCCACTCGTCGCCCTCGGATTACACTCAATGGCATATAATTGCCCGTCCTCTGTTTCGATAAAATCAAAACCAATCTGCCCGCTAAACCCAGTCGCGTGCACAAATTTCCATACCCACTCGTAAACTCCTTCATGCTCCACATGTTCAAAAAAAACACTCGCCCCCACGCTGCCCGTTCGGTAGCGACTGTCGTAGGTCGTATGTGCAACGATTTTACCTTCGTATGCTACGCTGTATGTACACAACATTTGCCCGGCAACGTAGGCCTGTGCAACCCAAGGGGAAGCCGAGGATATTTCCGCGTCACCAGGAGGACCGTTTTGTAAACGGTACTGCTTCATATTACCCGTATATTTCTTCTTATCTGATGCTCCTCCATCAAAGTCTGCTGTGGAGGATATCGGCATACGAACTCTGGCAGCAAAGCGGGAGTATACGGGCTTCCATACCCACTCTCCCTCCATTTCCAGAACAGGCTGTGCTTCCAACCATTCCTGCCGACTGTTGATCAGGCGGGTATCCGGAACCGAAAGACCAAGCGACTCTGCAAGCTGGATAAAATCATATTTATGATGTAATTCATGCAGCTGCTCTATAGACGAAACGAGTACACGGCAGTGGTCGCCCAGACGTTCTGTTCCTTGGGCTATATAAAAAACTTCCTCACACATCGGAATCAACAAGTCGATCTGCCAGGCTTGAACCAGACGCTCCATCTCTAACAAGTAATTCTCTGTTTCATGACGTGGAGATGGGACCGTAAAGCACCGCTCCACTGCACTGGACAATCTGCACAAATGACGCACCGCGCTCTCCGCGACGTAAACCCGATGCCCAGCCTGCTGAAGCATACGCGCCAGATCGAGTGTTACCGGGGCCCGGCCGCCCGTGAGCAGCACATTTAAGGATACTGATGCTTGATGTTCATTCTTCGTGGATCTAGTAGTCAAAAATGAGTCCTCCCAGTGACAATCCAGCAGCTGTACCGATCATTAACACCCGATCTCCCCGCTTAATGCGCTGCTGCTTGATCGCTTCATGCAATCCCATCGGAATGGAAGCGGCAATGGTATTACCGTGATTTCGTGTAATGTCCATAAAACGATCCTCTGTTATCCCCAGCTTTTTGCGGATCAGCCGCATCGCCATCGCACTTCCCTGATGTGGAATCACCAATTGAAAATCCTTCATCTGATTACCGGTCGCTTGCAACATATCGTCAATAAATGCTGGAAGTAATCTGGAAGCCATACGAAAGATGGCCTGTCCATCCATATGAAAAAGATACGGCTCCGGTTGATCTGCCATATAATTCGAGGCATGCAGACGAGTACCTCCACCTGCGATTTCCGAAAACCGCGCGCCGCGGCTATACGTTTTCAGCGAGGCATGTACGATCCGTGAAGACTCTCCTTCAGCGGAGCGTTCAATTATGACAGCAGCGGCTCCATCACCGAACAGAGCAGCACTTTCCTTGTTCGACCAATTTAATCCCTTCGAAGCGATCTCCGTAGCTACAAGCAGCACCCTTTTATAACGACCGGCATCCACCATGTAGGAGATAACATCCAATCCGTTCAGGAAACTTAAGCAGGTCGCATCCATGTCAAAAGCCGGTACACCTGAATCCTGCTCCCCCATCGCCTGCTGAATGAATACCGCTGTACTGGGTAAAGGTTGTTCCTTTGTCCCGCTCGTGCACACCAGACAGTCTATATCTGCAAACGTCAATCCTGCATCCACAAGTGCGGCTTCGGCAGCCCTTGCTCCCATGTATGAAGAGGTCTCTGCACCGGAAGCGTAATGGCGCACACCTACTCCTGTTGCCTTGCTGACCCAGCCCGCAGGCACGTTCAAACGGCGATCCAGTTCCTCATCCGTGACTTCCTGTTCAGGTAAATACTTGCCTGTTCCAACAATCCTCACTCTTCTAAGTTGCATATGACCTACCTCTTTCTATCTTCTGACTGATCGATATAAGTTCAACTAATGAATATTTAGACTGACACTCCGCTGACAGAACCACCTTCCGATCAATTTTTTATTCCTTTTTGAAAAGGAATCATACGGCAGAAGGGGCTGTCCCATCAGTCATGAGCATGACGGGGGACATCCCTTTTTAAGGTTATTTTGGTTTAATGAATCTAGCACACGCTATTCGCCCTATTTTGTAAAGGTCTGAGGTTTAACGAATCGTAGAGACGCTATTTCGCTAATTTGATCCATTTTTAGGTTCTTAGCCCGTTTTGTACCGGAATAACGTTACTGAGGTTCGTTACACTTGGCATTTCTTAATCATTCGCCTTTTAAGACGTTGAGGGTTCGTTAGCGCTTATTCTTGTACCCTCACTCAGACCGAAAGCACACCTCTATGGATAAGCACACTATTTCCCCTGCTTCAAAATCTCGGCCAGAGCAAGATCAAGCGTATCGTATTTGAACGTAAATCCTTCCCGTTCAAGCCTCTCGGGGATCACCCAGCGGCTTTTGAGAACCAGTTCTGTTTCGGTCCGAATGAATCGCGCTCCCAGTTCAAGCATCCAGCGAGGCGAAGGAAGTCCAATCCGAACTCCCATTTGCCGCCTCAGACTCTCCATAAGCTGGCGGTTCGTGACAGGATGCGGAGAAGAAGCATTAAATACGCCTTCCAGTTGCGGACGCTGCTGAACATAGAGCACCATGCGGAACAAATCCTCTATATGAATCCAGCTAAACTGCTGGGTTCCCGGTCCTTGTGATCCACCCAGGCCAAAACGGACCAGATTGGTCAGTGGCTCCATGACGCCGCCTTCTCCCAGTACAATGGCAATCCGTAATGCGATCTGACGCGTAGACGGCAGACTGAATTCAAAAAAAGCCTTTTCCCACGCCTTGGCGACATCCACCGAGAATCCGGAGCCAATCTCGCCCTCCTTCTCCGTCATGGGTCGATCTTCTGCATGTCTATATATTGTGGCCGTGCTCGAATTAATCCATAGTTCGGGAGGGTTGCTACAGGCCAGAACAGACTCGCCCAAAATGCGGGTTGTCCGGGTTCTGGATTCCAGAATGATTTTGCGGTTCTCGTCCGTGTAACGGCAGTTTACGGATTTTCCGGCCAGGTTAATCAGCAATTCTGCACCTTCAAGTGCCTGATTGATTTCAGCCTGGTTCTCCCAGGCAATATGACCGGGCTGACGTGAGATAATGAGCACCTCATAACCAAGCTTCATGAATCTTTGGGCAAAATCCTGTCCAACAAACCCTGTTCCACCCGCCAACACAACCTTTTTCACGGTATCCCCTCATTTCCCCATACTGGGTAAAGCAAGTACGCTATATATGGATTAACACCGTCTGCGACCGTTTTGTTTGATTTTAATTTGCGCCCAATGCTGCGTATAAGCGATTGCGTTCTTCGATCGCCCATGTGTTTGTTGGGTTTTGCTCCAACTGATACCGAAGCTCGTCATGGAAATCATGAATCATGAACCCTTCGGGCAGATTTCCCAGCATAGCTGTAAAATTGTATTCTGGCAGTTTTCTTTGTCCTTTTCCGATCTGCTCCAACCATTCCATCCATTCGGCAAGCGTCAGTACTTCTTCCTGCCATAGCTCGGCCTGTAGTCCGAGTGCATCCTGAAGTTGCTCATAGGCAAATGGATCAGAGAAAGGGCGGCATGCTTGCACAGCCAGTTCATACAACTCGATTACTGCGAGCCGTACCTCATGCTCAAGCTCGATTTCCAATCCTTCCATGAAGTCCTGAACCTGGATGCTCAGTCCGTCATCATATAATAATGGTGCTTGTGCCAACAGACGTACAATCTCTTCCATGTCATGCGCTGAAATTTTCTTTTGCTCATAAAGAGCAGGTAACCTATATGCTGTAATGATCATTCACTCCTACATCTTTCTTCTATTAATGACGTATATTATATCATGCTTTGGCGGGTTATCCTTGAATCACTTTAACGATAACAAAAAGACAACCTTACTCTTTCAGGAGAGCATAGGTTGCCTTTCGTGTTCCTATTGGAGAAGCAAACATCGTCTAGATAAACGCTTTAACCGCTGCAAAATACTCACGGATCATATTAATCGGTTTCAGATAGCCCGGTGAAGGAGCCGAGATGCCGTATTCGGCGGCGTAACCGTTCTTGGCAGCCAGATACTTGGATCTGAACATATGGTAGTCACTTGTGACAATCATGATCTCGGGATGCTCCAGCCCGGTTGCATCAATGATTTTTTTGGAAAAAGCCATATTCTCCTGGGTACTTGTCGATTGATCTTCCATAATGACCTGTGAGGGGCTAATCCCCTGATCAACCAGATAGTTTTTCATGGCGAGTGCTTCCGGAATCGATTCTCCCGGCCCCTGCCCGCCGGACACAATCACTGGCGTATCAGGATGACTACGAATATAGTCCAGACTGGCATCTAGCCTTTGTTTCAAGGTCAATGACAATTCCGTTCCCTTGATGCCCGACCCCAAAATAATGACATAATCCGCTTCTTCCGGATCATTCGAACGAAGCTGAGTAAACACAAGCGCTTCGATAATGACAAATGAAACCGCAGCGATCCCGAACCCTGTAAGAAGGATGCGTTTTAGCAGGATATGCTTTTGATAATCAATCCGTCTTAGCACGATAAAAGCTACAGTGATCATGCCAAAAAACTTCACCGCGAAGTTCCAGCCCCAGAAGACCAGAAAGAACACCAAACATGCAACGAAAATAAGATCAAGAATCAGGCCTTTTTCTTGTATAAACTTTTTCATAAATCCAGTAACACTCCTTCTCGAGCCTTCACTTCCATTATATGCCCTAGATTCAGGATCTTATAATCGTAAGCTTGGGCCACTGTTGTTGCCAGCACTTCTTCTCTACACGCTGATTATAATAGTCTGCATCCGTGAAAAACGGACTTTGGCGTACGATTAACGTATACAGATCCTCCAACCCATGCGGGGCACAGATATCCACCTGATCCTGATTATCTAACCTTACACCTATGGCAGTGACGATTTCTGGCCAATATCGAAGAGCATCTTCTGTTGAATGATATGGCTCGTTTCCATTGTGCAGATGCATCCTAGCCTGGTTTTTCACCGACCACTTCAAATTACCTGTCTCTTCACGAAGCCTTTGTTCCAGCAGCTGATCCCGCTCCTCACGCATATCTTCCGTATCATAGTAAACAACATCAATATCGCTGTGCAGTTCGCGAAGAGGATAACCATGAAGCATATCCCAGATATAATTGCGAATATACCCCGCACCTATGTAACACTGAGGCAGTTCAAGACTGCGAACCCGCAGCAGGTCGTGCATGAATTGTCCATGCTCCGTAATCGCCTGAATCAACTTTTCCTCATGCAGCATATAACGTCTCTCCCTGTTACTTTGTCTTTTTAATTGTAGAGCTACCATTGCTCACTTCACTTTACCGAAACACTGCTTGTTCCAATATATCATGTTTGAGTACCCTCAATAAAATAAACAAATCCCCTCAGGAGTCACCTTAAGCTCATCTGAACAGATGTTTCTTAAGATCATTTACCCTGAGGGGATTGAATGAGGAGATCAAATAAGGGATTGAGCCTACTAGAATTCCATTAACCCCACATGCCAATCAGTAATATGCCGCCAAAAATAACGATGGAACAAAGAATACGCTTCTTCCCCTGCTGTTCTTTCAGTAACAAAATACCGAGGAAGGCCGCGAATACCGTCCCCACTTCCCGAAGCGGGCCCAATCTCGCCATCGGTGCCTGCTGTAATGCAAACAGGAATAACAGGTACGAGCCCGGATTCAGCAACGCTCCCAACATAATGGTTGATCGGTTCTTCTTCCATTCCTGACGCAGTTGGCGGGAAGCGAGCAACGCTGGAGTCAACCCGGCAACAAATCCAATGTTCGTCACTTCAAGTAAGGACAAGGGTGAAATATGCTCCAGATTCAATTTGTCCACGAACACATAACTGGTTGTACATAAGCCAACACATAAGGCCATCAGAACCGGCTTTGATCCTGTTACCCTTGAGCCCGATTTGCCATCTCTGCTTCCCACACCACTAAGCACCGTAAATCCTACAATCATGCAGGCAATACCCATCCATCCGAATAGAGACAACGTTTCCCCCAGAAAAGCAACGCCGATCAATGGCACCAACAAGGTGCTCGTTCCCCGCATAATCGGATAAATCTGCGACAAATCGCCCAATTCGTAGGTCTGCGATAGCAGCCAGGAATACAAGGCTTGCAGCGCCATCGATAACACGAGTAGTGCATAGGCTGGCATGGATAAAGGTTCACGCACCAACTCTACGATAAGCACAGGCAGGAGAATCACGGTCGGAATCATCATGATGGACCATAAAAACACGCTTTTGTTTAAACTGCGTTTGGTGAACATACTCCAGACCGCGTGAGCCATCCCGGAAGCGAGCACCAGAACTATAGGTAAAATCATAATCAAAACGTTCCTCTCTAATCCCTTGCTCTTCTATATTTTCTATTGTGCCGAAGTGTTCTCAGGTTGATGTTCTGGCTGTTCCCTCACAACAGAGCCGTCCTCCAAGCGAAGCCAGGTATCGAAGCTGCGTTGTCCCGCCTGCAAATGAATGACCCGACCTCCGCGCAGCATGCCTTCCCTCCCATATGTACTGTGTCCACTCGAACGCCCGTAGCAGAGACGTATACCATGGTACGTCCCCTGAAAATCATTCACATGATCATGTCCGCAAAAGGTCCCTATCACATCGCCCATCTCCAGCAGTGCAGAGAACAGACCCGAGTTCACTTGGGCAGAGCAAACAGGTTCGTACTTGCTGCCGTAACAGATCTGCGTGTCCCACATGGACTGATATTCAGGAATCGGGATATGGAAAAACGCCAAGGCTGGGAGCTTATCCCCGCGGCTGCGGCCGGGATTGACGCGTGTGGATTCAGATATCAGCCATTGGATCTGATTGGGCTGAATCCAGCCATAACCCGGAATCGACTCAATCTGGGAATAGTTCCCCGAATCGAGTAAATACAACACGGCCGCCGGACTGCCATCCGCTCCGGCAATCTCCAGTGTATAATTGCCCAAGCCTGCAATCTCACGCGGCCCACGTTCCGTCACAGTATGTGCATGCTGCTGAATGACATCCATTAATCCATCGGGGGTAATCCGATTCTCTGTATCATGATTGCCGTACACAAAAGCCCAAGGAATACCACGCTCTTCCACCACCGACACAGCATCCCGGAATGCCTGCTCCGGATGTTCGCATTCCTTTTTGCCAGGATCAACCGGTCCCGTGTAGATGACATCGCCTGTAAATATAACCAGATCGGGCTGTTCCCCTTCAATTATCGTTCTCATTAATTGCCGGGTCCGAAGATCTTCAGATCGCCCGTCCTTCCAGTGCAGATCTGTAAATTGTACGATTTTAAAAGTTCCATTTTCTTGAAAAGCAAGCTGACGTTTCACCCTTTTTCCTCCCTGATGATCCATGTACTATGGACCAAAATATATAATGTTGTTTGTTGTGGTTTTAAGTTGTTTCATATGATCTTATCGTCACATCATATTACTGTCAATACATATTAAGAACAGGATCCAAACCTTATTTGCACCTCGATTACCATTTCGAAATTGACAAGGACTTCTCTCCAACTTAAACTATTAAAACAACAACAATCCACACTATCTCACAACTCTAAAATATATAAAACTTTGATCGAAACTTCAGGAGGCACAACCCATGTCTTTAACGTATGAAGAACGCAGACACACCATTCTTATCCAGCTTGCTACCCAGGGCAAGGTTCAGGTACAGGTTCTGGCGGATCTGTTTCAGGTATCTACGGAAACGATCCGGCGGGATCTGGATCGACTTGAAAAGGAAGGCGAATTACGCAAAGTTTACGGAGGCGCTGTACGTGTGCGCTCGGGAATGACCGAAGCCCCTTTTCAAAAGCGTGCGCAGCTTCAACTGAACGAAAAGCAGGCCATTGGCGTGGCAGCCGCCGCTCTGATAGAGGATGGAGAGACCGTTATGCTGGACAATGGCACAACAACACTGGAGATCATGCGGCAGTTGCGACATCGTTCTCAGGTAACCGTCATTACCAACTCCGTTCCCATTCTCACCTGTGCACTGGAGGAATTTGCAGGCAAAATCATTTTCGCCGGAGGAGAAGTCACTCCGGTCGTTCAAGCCTCTACCGGACCTATTACTCATGAATTGCTGAGTCGATTCAAAGTCAACAAGGCATTCATCTCAGCAGGCGGCGTTTCGTTAACGGATGGGATCACAGATTATGTGCTGGAGGAGGCACTCATCTCCCGTAAAATGATGGAGCGTGCGGAGGAAGCCATTTTGGTCGCTGATCATACCAAGTTTGGACGCTCCACCTTTGCCCAGATTGCACCTCTGGAACAAATATCCATGGTAATCACAGATTCCGGATGCCCAGCAGAATGGGTAGAAGCTCTTCACCAAATGGAAATTGAAATGGTTCACAGCATTTGACAATGTGAGCCATTTTCTATATTTTAGAAGTATAATGATCGTTCTATCTTATTCTGGAAGGAGGTCTTATTCCTTATGAGCAGCAAAAAGGAAACGCTGTTGAACGTGGCGGAGGAATTGTTCTACCTTCACGGATTCCACTCCATTGGCTTGAAGCGAATTATCACAGATGCCGGGATTGCCATCATGACGTTATATAATCACTTCGAATCCAAGGATGATCTCATTGTAGAAGTACTACGACGGCGCGAACAGCGCTATCTGGAACAACTTCGGCAGTACGCCGACAATAAAGCGCAGCCCGTATTCCTCAATCTGGCTGAAGGCCATGCACGCTGGTTGATGGAGCATGAGTCAAGAGGATGTTTGTTTTTGCGTGCCAAGGAGGAATTTGGCGGAGATACAAATAACGTCATTGTACAAACCGTTAATGCGCACAAGAAACATGTGATGACCCTGATTAAAAATCTTGATCCTGCCGCAAGCGACCGTGCAGTGTTGCAATTTATCCTGCTGCTGGAGGGTTCCACCGCGCTCGCCGAGACAGAAAATGTAAATAATGTGTGTCGGGAACTCGTTCACATGACGCAGAATAGTTTCAAATAGTCCCACACTGGGTGAGTTAGTATTTCAACTCACTTTTTTATTTCAAAGAAAATATAATGATCGTTCTATCTAAAAGGCGGTGGATTTAATGAAAAAAGTAATTTTCCCAGGGATTGCACTTATTGCTGTATGTTATGCATTCGGGAGATTCAGCTACGGGCTGTTTATGCCGGAAATTTCGGAAGCACTGCAACTGGACGATGCCCAGTCCGGAGCAATCAATTCCGCAACCTACATTGCATACTGCCTATCCTTGCTTAGCGCTCCTCTCCTTATTAATCGTATGGGGCACTATCATGTCATTCAAATAGCGGGTGTTAGCGCTGTACTCGGTTTACTGGGCATTGCCTTGTCTCCAAACGCGTTTGTTCTCACAATAGGCGTATTTCTCGCCGGATTAAGTACAGGCTTGGCCTCCCCTGCATTGGGTAACACTGTCTACGCTGAGCTTGCGCCTGAGCAGCAAGCCAGAGGAAACAGCTGGATTAATACAGGTACCAGCTTTGGCATCATCGTATCCGGTCCCATCTACTGGCTGTTCACCGAATATTGGCGGTTGACTTACATCTTCTTCGCTGTTCTCGGTGTAGTGGTTGTGGTGTGGAATAGACGTGTTCTTTCCACACGCAAAACGGAGCCTTGTACCAAGTCGCTCTGGGCTTGCATGAAGCCAACCAAACCGGGTGTAGCTCTGCTCATGGCCTCCCTTCTGACAGGCATTAGTTCTGCGATCTATTGGACATTTGCCCGAAACTTCCTTACGGACGAAAAAGGGGCCTCCGATTCGGAAGCCGTACTGTTCTGGATTGTGATGGGGATTATGGGGATTCTCGGCGGGTGTGCGGGCCGTATTATTGAACGCATTGGGATTGGATGGTCCTATCGAATAGGCCTTCTGCTCTTGTCTGTTTCACTTGGCATTATCCTTCTTCCATCGATGGCCGCCAGCCTGGTCTCAGCCGTTATGTTTGGCAGTACCTATATTTTTCTGACCAGTGTATTCATTGTGTGGGCGACCAGACTATTTCATCCAAATACGTCCATCGGGATCAGCCTTGCTTTTCTCGCGCTCGGTGCAGGTCAGTTCCTTGGTTCATCGATAGCGGGCTATACCATTGAAATGTTCTCCAATACCACTGCGTTTCTGGCCTTTGCCGTACTGGGTCTGTTCGGGTTACTCATTCGGGTGAAGCACCCTGTGTCTTAATTTTTACAAACCAACAAGCTATACATCCGCTGCGCATCTGAAACCGATATGCCCAGTAGATGTATCAGGCGTGTTGGGGATTCTCGCCGCCACTCTATAGCGATTGCAGTAGGAACGATGGCATAAGTAGGAACCGCCTTTTAACACCTTGCGTTCTTCATTGGAAGATAGTTCCGTATTAACGACTGTAGACTTCTCATGATCCGTTACGTAGTTGTCTGCGCACCACTCCCACACATTGCCTGACATATTGTACAGTCCGTATGCATTCGGAGGGAACGATTGGGATGGAGCGGTGCCTGCATAACCATCGGCTGCATTATTTTTCGTTGGAAATACTCCCTGCCAGATGTTGCAATAGTGTTGTCCATTCGGCCTTAACGTATCGCCCCAAGGATATTTCTTCTGAATCAGACCACCCCGTGCTGCGTATTCCCATTCCGCTTCTGTGGGCAGACGTTTACCCGCCCAGCGGCAATAGGCATTGGCATCATTCCAGGAGATATGAATAACCGGGTGATCAGCGCGATCGTTTACATTAGAATCGGGTCCTTCGGGATGAGCCCAGTCAGCACCTTCAACTACCCACCACCATGGTGTCTGTTGTACCACATTTCGAACTTGAGTCGCCATTTGCGGAGATACGAACAGATGAAAAACAAAAGACCAGCCAAACCGCTCTGACTCAGTCCGATACCCCGTCTCACGTACAAACTGTGCAAACTCCGCGTTGGTTACCGTACAGCCATCCAGATAAAAGGATTTTACCTGAACCTCCCTGACAGGACCTTCCCCGTCTGCTTCAAAAGCTTCAGGGTCATTCGTGCCCATCAGAAAACGTCCACCTTCAATACGAATACTTTCTTTCTCCTCTACTCTATCGGTTAGAGCTATCGTGAAATCGGCTATAGAACTGGTATGGATGGATGGCTTGTCCCCAACAGCCTCTATCGATGTAGCCTTTTCCTCTGACAAGCTCTTTTCCTCCAGCTTGCCGCCCCGGCTTGCAGAGCAGCAGGAAGAAGAAGGTTTCTTTGGCAGCTGATCATGCATCTCAAGCATCCCCTTCTATGGTTAGGTTTAAGACTCGTTCTCCCCATTGTACACGGCAGGGCGAATATTCGGATACGGTGGTGTTGTCAATACCTTTGACGATATGGTCTGATGATTTCCTCACTCCACACCTGTACTTCGATATAACGCTCCGGTCCGAGATCACCCTGTCGATTCCATTCCTGAGGCCATCCGTAGGATTGGATAAGGTCCAGAATTTCATCTTTCGTGTATATCTGTTTACGGTAAGGTTTATCGTCCATATAACGCATCGTTGGAAACAAATCGCCGTAGGTGAAACTTACGGAATCAGCAGGCAGATCCTCCCATAAAATCGTGACCCATTCCGGTTCGGTATACCATGATTCCAACCACGCGCATGCACCCAGGGTCATATAGTGAGGATAACGGTTGGTCGGTTTCCCACCTTTTGAGATAAACTGTTCGTACGCTTTTAGCTCAAGTTCTCTTCGAATCATCATGTAATCTGCTGAACGCTGACTGGAAAAATTCCGACCTTCCTGCCGGATACGCTGCGCAACCGCTTCTGCATCCTGTTCGGACAGACTGGAGAGATTACGGAATGGTCCAACATTTTTTTCAAAATAATGATACGCGTTCAGGTCTGGCATACGGATCCCGCCTCTTTTTCAACGATGTAAATACACACTCATTCACAAATGCCAGAGTTTATTATTCGTACATTCTAGGTCTTATTCAGATACATAACAACTGCTTACATCTACTCATAATGTACATCCATGTCAACAGTAGTGAAAATATCAGCAGCAAAATAATTCGTTTGGATGAAATTCACACAGTGCACTTCATTCGCAAGATTCGCTATTATTAAGGAAATATTAACCAACAAATGATAAACTAATATAAGAGAGATTACTTCATATGCTAAGGCATATAAGGAGGGCTTTATTATGTTAGGAATCAGAGTACAGCAAGTCGAGAATCAACTAATCATCCGTTGGCAGCTTTCCAAAATAGAAATTCCCATCTCAGATATTAAAGCAGTTACCCTTGATGATACATATGGTGGAAGTGAGCCTACAGCCGTTCGAATCGGCGCAGCGTATGGCGCTTCCGAAACAATTCTAATTCGCACAACCCATCAATCCTACATCCTGTTTACTTCCAATGAGGCTTTATTTCCAAAAATCAGTGCCATGCTAACCAATAATGCAGGTTAGCGGAATGCGCCAAACTTGCAACGTGCTAACGAACCTAGCGCACCTTAAACGTCCGATTCTCAAGGTATGCCAATTTTAACGAACTTCAGTGACGTTATTTCGGTGAAAACAAAGCATCTGAGCTAAAAATCGACACCTCATTGATAAAATAACGTCTCTGGGATTCGTTACATCTCAGAACGGTGTAAATGAGAGCGAATGACATGTGTCAGGTTCGTTAGGCCAAATTAACGCGAACAAGGGGCGTCCACCGTCATGTTCATGACTTTTGGGACACCCCTTGTTTTCAAGTTAATATAAGTTCAAATTACAGCCCTCTCTCCAACTCCACTTCGGTAATTGATCCAGCGTAATTACTTCTTCACTATTATATACTTCCTTCAAATACGCCACGGTATTATGATTACCACCCTTTAAGAATTCTCCCGTCCAGGTACAGAACCAGCTCCAATGCACACCTTGCTCTTTCATTTGCTTTGGATCAGGAATGGAGCCGTTCTCGGCTAAGGCAATGATTTTGCTGTCATTCACCAGTGCACGCAGATTATCATAACGTTCAGCTATTGGGCTGTGATCGCCTGCTTCTGGATACACATCCACACTCACAATGTCCACTACATCGTCACCCGGATACCACTCCGGCTTTTCGGAATTCCAGACCCAGATCAGATTACCCAGCTCATACGTGTTGACCAATTGATCATACAGCAGGCGATATAACCGCATGGCAGCTTCAGGTCCTCTGGCTCCCCACCAAAACCAGCCTCCTTCCGCTTCATGAAGCGGCCGGAATAACACAGGCACCCCAGCGTCCTTTAGTTCTTGCAGATGTACTGCAATAGCATCGATATCCCGAATCAATAGGGTATACTCTTCCGACTCAGGATGAGCCAGCGCTGATGCAAGATCATAGGTGGTCGCATCGGTATAAAAACCGCGCCACCATTCCTTCCCTGGTTCAACAATCAGATGAGTAGGTGCATTCCAATGCCAACACAATGTCACAATTCCGCCTTGCCGGTGCCATGCCATCGCATCCTGAATTTCCTGGGAGATTGCGCCGCGTTCTGTCCTTGATGGAGAATAATCCATGAGATCGAATCCGATCACCGCCGGCTTGCGGCCTGTATTCTCATTAATCCAGTTCAGATTGCCGTAATCCTGCTGACCCGACAGTATCCCTTTTCTATAACGCTCCGCCAAGTACTTCATCAGTTCTCTGGCCTCGGAAGTCGCTGCTTCATTCACCAGAATACTGCTAATCTTGCTCTCCATCATAGCTCCCCCTCACTCTATAGCATGGTCCAAGCCCATTGAACATCCAACTTTCAATCAGCAATCAGATATGTTGAGTACAGCAATCGAACGCCTACTCTTCTTCTTATCCAACAACCCCGGAGCGTTCAATACTCTCCACGAAATACCGCTGTACAAACAAATACAAAATAATGAGCGGTGCAATCGCCAGCAGAATGCCTGTATCCACGATCATGGCAACATAGTTCGGATCTGCCTTCATCCCCGAGCTCGAACCAAAACCCATCAATTGGGGAATCAACTGGTTGGCTTGGGCAGGCAATGATGCCACCTTCAGTGAGATGAGTGGACTTTCACTCATGAATAGCGCCGAATAGAATGTATCATTGTACTGCCAGACAAAAGAGAACAGAATGACCGTAATTAGCGGTGAAATGGCATTCGGCAGCATGATTCGGGCAAAGGTCCGAAACCCACCTGCTCCATCGATCAGCGCAGCTTCTTCAACTTCCTTGGGCATGCCCTTGAAGAATTGGCGGAAAATATAAATGAACAGCCCTGCCTTCAGCCCACCTGCCGTAGCCGCGGTAATCATGGACGGCCAGTATGTATTCAGCAGATTGATCCCCTCTCGTCCCGTGAACAGATGAACCATCCCCAGGATGTCAAAGTTACGGAAATGCAGATACATCGGCACCATCAGGGTGCTCGTCGGAACGAGAATGGTGAGGATGACCAACACAAACAGCACATTGCTGCCAGGAAAAGAAAAGCGGGCGAAGCCGTACCCGGCTAACGCACAGGATATGGCTGTGAGCAGCGTTGTAATCATGACGAACAACAGCGTGTTCGCCAGCAAAGGCAAATAATCCATCACCTGTGCCGCAAGCTTGATATTATCCAACGTAAAATGCTGAGGAATCATATAGATAGTCGGATTATAGATATCCTGTTTATCCTTGAACGCAACCGAGATTTTAAGAAATAACGGATACAAAATAATAAATGAAATACCGATAACCAGTGCATATCTGAATATGGAATACAGGAGGTCCGATGTCTTGTTTCGTACCCTCTGCATGCGGTAGTTTTCTTTCGGAACCACCACCATGCGATCCGTTCCCGACACAGCCATAGTCTCATGCCTCCTTCAACGTTCGTTAACTTTCAGTTATAATGAACCCGCCGTGACAGTACCCATCCGACAACAACCAATACCAGACCGATGACCAGGGTGTACAGCCAGGACATGGCCGAGCTTAAGCCGAAGTTCTGGGTTTTGAACGCCGTCTGATAGATGGCCTCGGTCACCGGACTGCCTGCGAAGGAATCAATGATGGTATAGATAACATTTGTCAGGATCAATGGACTCACCATCGGAAACGTAATTTTCCAGAATGATTCATAAGCCGTTGCGCCTTCAATTTTGGCCACTTCGTACATGGAACCTGGTACCGATTGCAGCGCAGCAAGGAAGATCAGAATCTGTACGCCAGAGCTGCTGACAATATTGTAAATGCGCATAATGGCTTCCACGATATAATCGACATAAGCCATGGGCAGTCCCACATCATTCAGCATTCGCACCATTGAAATGACGTTGAAAGAGGCTCCCCCTTCGGTAGACGATTCAATCGCACTGGCGTCCCCCATCAGATTGATCAACCCTGCGGACTCAGCCGCTGCCACCGCACTGGAGGCTAGTATCACCGGCAGGAAGAAGATGGCACGCGCCATCGTTCTGCCCTTGAAATTCTGGTTAAGCAGGGTCGCTGTAAACAGACTGAAGAACAGAATCATGGGCACATTCAGCAGCATCGCTCCAACCGAATCCACCAAGATCCGGTTAAATGTAGCATCGACTAGAATGGCATCCTTAAAATTTTTCAATCCTACAAAATCCAGTACATATCCTCCTGGGGCAACCGACAGATTGTTCAAACTGAACCGGATCGATTGCAGCAGCGGCGTGGCGAACAGGAAGATGAAACCAATCAGCCAAGGCGAAATAAATGCAAGTCCAAGCAGCGCTCTCCTGGATTTCAGCGATAAACGAAGGGTTCTCATCGGTTCACTCCTTCCACTGCATAGTCCGCCCCGCCAACGGTAATCCCATCCATCGTTACTGGATCGTCCGTGTAATTGATCAAGATAGATGCACCGCCACTGTAAGTGACTCGTACAACACCTTCCTGAACTCGTTCATGCTCGGTTATTGGCTGGTTCCTCAAATTCCCTAATACCTCATTTGCTTCCTTGTATAATGCAGCTGCGTCATCTACCCAATAGGCAAAGTCAGTGGCATATGCCGAATCATAACTGGTCAGTTTCAGCTGGGATGATGGTTCATACGTCCATTGAAACTGCGGTGCTGAGCCCAGCTCCAGACTGCGAAGCAGCTGTTTGCGCAGATCCTGATCTCCTGAAGTATTCATTGCGGAAGCAGCGTAATCCATGTATCCATGAATGACCATCTCATAAAAAGGAACTTCCTCATCGGTAATATTAAATTGGCTGGAGCCTGAGGGAGCGTCCACAATATGCTGCGTATATCCCCATGCATAGGCGTTAGCGGAGGATAACATCATATTTGGATACTCCTGCTGCAGCTTACCCAGCTGCTCCTTCACGATGTTCTTCGCGGTCTCCCGGTGGATGACACGACGATCGCGATAATCCGAACTTAACACCTGCCCGAGATCACGCAGAGATAATGCGCTGAGCTCCAGTTTATTGATTTTCCCGGCAAACTCGCTCACCACATACGGCAGCTTGGCAGCCGACAACAGATAATAACTGTCTTTGCTCTGATCCATCCGGTTGAGGGCTGGACTGTAGGGATACAATTCAGCTGTCTCCTTGGTTACAAATCGCGCTGCATCGGAGGAGGGAGCAAAGTTCCAATCGTCGTGATAAATACGCTGGAACGCCACATCAGGGAATAACGCTCCGCCAGATTGTTTCAGTTGTTCAGACAAATCATACAGCTCGGACCGAGTGCCCACTTCACTGTCCAGCTTGACCTGGGTGGGTGTATGGTGACTGAAACCTCCGCCAAACCACCCCTGATACCGCATCTGCACGCGATTCACACCCTCCTGCTGCAGCTTGGCAGCCATTTCGGTCGCTTGTTCATATGTCGTCATTGCCAATGTGGTCCGATAAGGTACACCCAGGAATGAAGCTTTTTTGTCCACTGCACCTAACGCATCCACGTAAAAAGGCAATGCCGACTCGGCTTCCAGCGGTTTCAGTACGTTCTGCCCCACCAATTGCTGCTGATACAAGCGAGCCATGCCGGAATAGCTGGCATCTTTGCCGTTGAGGAAATGGTATCGCACCTGAATATCCCCACGGAACGGTTCCTCGCTCAATAGCTGAATCTCCTGCATCTTTTGTGAGGTATACATCTCCAGCTCATCCTCACCCCGCAGGGAGAACGTGCCGTAGACATGGTTGTAACTATTTTGCCTGCCTCCAATATCTGCTGAGATGCTGGCCATACCGTCCCCTTTTTCAATCACGGCAAACCAGGCATGTTCACCGTTCTTCAAACCAAAGACAGGCATATGGACAGATTCACTGACCTGCGGGCGACTGAGTGAATTGTCATTCGGATCTGCACCGTACACACGCTGTACGTACTGCTCCTCCTTGACCTTTCCGTTATTCAGATGGATAAGACTGCCTGAACCGTCAGGTACAAACATATAACCTTCACCTTTCGTATCCGCGGCACCAAAGTAAGCGAGCAGATCGATATTGCGAATGCGGTATTGTCCGTTCTCTTTCACTTGACTTAGCGGCACGGTTACAACCAGCGAGCCTTGATCCAGCCGATATTCCACCGGAATGACGAAGCTCGGCTTATCCGATGTGCCCCCGCCTTCGACTCCATTTTCCTTATTGTCAAAAGCAAGATCGTCTGCGGTGTACCCCGCCGCCTCAAAGGCATCCAGCATCTTGTTCAGCACAAGCTGCTTTGAGATCTGTCCATCCAACCGTTCCAGCACATCCGGGTTGGTTTTGGTTGGATAATAACGAGCAGATGTATATCTTGCCACTGTGGCATCCAGTTTCGAAAGAACCTTTTCCTCCAGACGCTGTTTGCTGATCAGTTTGGGCAGGGCATCAATGCCGAGCGAGGTATCCCCAAGCGTGTATGTAACGCGAATGCCCTGATCCACATTGACGGCGGCGAACTGTTTGTTGCTGATACTGGAGCTAAAGTTTGGAAAGTTCTCCAGCGTACCGATCGCATCCCGAAATGACACGTTCAGCTGGGAGGACAGCACTTCCTTTTCATAAGCAGAAGCAAGACCGTCCGCAGACCTTTCCTTCGGATTGCTGTACCATATCTGCCCACTCGCTGCATCACGAACGGCAATTTCCGTCGTTTCCTCGTTGTAATACAGCGCCAGTTCCTGATCTTCTTCGACCAGTCGCATACCCGGCACACCCTGTGAAGAATCAGTGAGGAATTGCAGTGACTCCGTCTCGGTTGATACAGCCTCTGTTGTTGCTTCAAGATAAGCCGCTGCTTCCACGGCAGGTACTCCCCTGTTATTGATATACAGCAGTCCAGCCGCAATCAGGATCACAGCAGCACCACTGGCCAGCACCGTATATATTCGTTGCCTTTTGTTCACGGATGCCGCCTCCTTTAGGTCCGAAAAATCAACTCACGATAGATGTTGTAACCGAATTCATATAGCTGCTGCAACATGCTGAACACCAGTGCCCCGAGGAACACAATAATGCCCATGACAATTACTGTTAGCAGCATCGTCAGGATCGTTTTGATCACGGTGTACTGGTGTACCGTCATCGTGCCAATGAAGAGCAGCAGCAGAAACCAGAAGAACGCGATACTATTAAACAAATAATAAAAAGCCGTCTCTTCCTGTACCATAAACCGGCTGATAATAATCATCGGGATATAGATCAAAATAATCGGAATGAGTGAGTATCCTGTTGCGAGAAAAATCTCCCTGAACTTTCCTTCACCTTCCATCAGGGTGGTTACCGCCCAATTGGCTATGCACCAAAGAAAGAACGGCACTGCAACCGTTGACATCTCCCCTATGCTGTTGATTGTGCGAGGATCGATGTAATTCACAAGAAACCCCGCGTATTGTTTTTGCAAAATCATCATGATGATAGTAAGCGCCAGTGCACCAAAAGCAACGGTCAACTTGCCTCGCTGATCCGACTTGATATCCCAGAATGCATCAATGGGGTGAAAAATGATATGCAGCGGAAACCTAATGTAATCCTGCTTCACGGTCAATCTGCCTCCTCCGTCTCCATTTAACCGCCACTCGGACCAGGATCAGCATGAAAATCAGTGCGATGGCAAGCGTCAGAAAGGTGCCGAAATGCTCCTTCATCATCTCTCGCCGATATCTTTTGAACGCGACAGAGTAACTTTTGCGATCCATACCCAGTTCGAAGTAACCCAGAGCTTCCTCGTTTTTCTTCTCCATTAGCAAGGATTTGCCGATACCGATATAGGCGATATCATAGTTCGCGTTCAGCTTCAGCACTTCTTTCCAAATATGAACAGCCTCCGTATCCTCACCCTGATAATGAAGGGCAATCGCCTCATTCACGCTGGCTCCAAACCGTGTTGGCTCATAGACAACCAGATTGCTTTTCCCTCGATCCAGTACCAGTTGATGATCCCCGGATTGTTCCATGGCGACTGGTGTTTTGAGCGTTCCCACTTGATTTCCTTTGCCTCCATATACGTAGAGCAGATGACCTTCATCATCGTAAGTAAACACACGATTCTGTGTCGCATCGAGAACACTGTATATACCGTTGCCCATTACCTTCACATCAATCAGTTTGGACGGACCCGGGTTATTACGGAATCGGATATCTCCTTTGACTTCAAAGTAACCAAATCTCTTCAGCACATCCTCGCCGGATGGATTGAGACGTTTAATCGGTTCACTGGAACCCGGGTCGATATTGGTCGCATACACGAACCCTTTGGCGTCGATATCCACATTGGAAAACTCGGTCGGTACAAACAAAACCATCTGCGCCCGCTGGGCTTTGGTTGAGAGCATCCGCCAAATGTATTCGCCGTAGTCGCGTTCCACCTTGTTCGTACCGACGTATCCGATGAATTGCCCATGCTCGTCAAACTGCATAATTCCTTCGTACACACCCTGGGCAATTACATACACCCGGCCTACCCGATCCACCGTCAATTTCAGCGGTTGGAACTGAAAATGGGTCGCGAGGATATCGGACTCCGGCTTCGTAATGGTATGGATCAGCTGGCCTTCCGCATCCAGGACAACCACGCGGCTGTTCCCTGTATCAGCGATGTATACTCGCTCCTCTTCGTCTACGAATAATCCACCTGGAGCATTAAAGCTCTCCTTGCTGCCGTCCATCATAAATCCTTCGATCACCCGCAGCAGCTTATATTTCTCGTCCAGCACAACAATTCGGCTGTTGCCACTATCCAAAATATAAATCTGCCCGGAGGCAGAGACGTTCACATCAGCGGGGTCCTTAAATCCACCAATGCCCAGGTCGCTGCCCGAAATAGTTCGCTGAGGCAGGTAGGCATCCGGTGAAGGAACAGCCTCTTTCCAGTAGTTGTAGTTATAGCTCTCATACGGCGCCGGGGAGGCCGCCGCAGGCACGGCATTCACCAGCAGCAGCGATACTGCCGCCAGGAGAACAAGCCATCTTTTCACTGTGCGTGCCATATCGTTCCCCCTTATTCCTTCATGCCCGAGCTCGCCATCGTCTCAATGATGCGGCTCTGTGAGAAAATAAACAGTGTGATGGGTACACTCATCAAAATAAGCGCCACCGCAGCACCTGCCCCGGCCCGGGATATCCCGCCCTGAATGATCTGACCCGCCGCATAATGCAAGGTCTTGAGCTGTTCACTGTAGATGTATCCATTGCCATCACTGCCCCACAGCATCTGGAACAACAGAATGATCAAGGTGAGCCAGGCTGGTTTTACATTTGGCATAACAATGGACCAGAAAATCCGATATTCACTCGCACCGTCAATTTTGGCTGCTTCCAGCAACGCATCCGGGATCTGCTCCATGAACTGTTTCATCAGATACAGACCTAATGAATAGGCGAATGCCGGAATAATGACGGCCCAATATGTGTCAATCCAGCCCAGCCATGACATGATCATATAGTTGGGAATGGCCGTCACGGCGGGTGTGAACATCAGGGAAAGCACAACGACCTGAAACATGAACACTTTGCCGGGAAATTTGTGCTTGGCGAGCGGGTACGCCGCTGCCGAAGCAAGCAGCACATGGCCCACGATGCCAATGCCCGTAATAAATACCGTGTTGAATATATATCGTGAGAACGGAACCCACGAGTCACTCAGCAGATTCAGCAAATCAGTGAAATTGCTGAACGTTGGATTTTTGACAAATAGTGTTGGTGGAAAAGTAAAAATCTCATCCAGCGGTTTGAATGCATTATTAATCGCATAGATCAGCGGCAGCACCATGAAAGCACCAAATACGAGCAGAAGGACAAACAGGGAGATGCTTCCTGATAAAGAGCGGTTTACCCGCTTTTTGCCTGTGGCAATTGCAGCCATAGCTATTCTCCCACCCTTCGAAGCAGTTTCTGTACCAGCAGGTTGGTGCCCACCATAATCATGAACAGTACGGTTGCAATCGCCGAAGCGTATCCCATTTCAAACCGTGTTGTACCAAAGTCGATCAAATGGGTTACTACCGTCTCTGCTGCATAGTTCACACTCGGGAACCCGGCCAGGGCAATGGAGACATCGGCCACGGCAAACGAGGTTGTGAGTTGAATGACCGCACCGAACATCAGCTGTGGGCGCATCGAAGGCAAGGTAATATACCAAAGCTCCTGCCAGCGATTTTTGATTCCATCTACTGCGCCTGCCTCATATAACGTCCGGTCTACGGTCTGCAAACCGGCAATAAAAGCCAGAAAGCCTGTGCCAAGACTCAGCCACAATTGCACCAGAATGAGGATTGGCATAATGTAGGCTTCCGTTTTCAACCACTGAATTGGCTCCAGCAGAAATCCCCATTTAATCAGCAGTCCATTGGCTATCCCATAGCGATCCCCCGAGAAAATCATGAGCCAGATAAAATAGACATTCCCCGAAATGGATGGGGCATAGAAGATCAGCGTCATGAACGCTCTCCATCTGGGTGTTAATTCATTAATAATCCACGCAAATACGAAACAGGCAATATAACTGATGGGTCCGGTAATAATGGCAAACAGCAACGTATTTTTGATAGCAATCAGAAATACGTCATCCTCCAGAAACAGCCGGGTATAGTTCTGCCAGCCAATAAACCGCGGAAACTCCAGCATGTTGAAGTAGGTGAAGCTGAGTATGATGGAGATGACCACCGGAATTACAGTGAACATGATGAACAGAATCATGTAGGGAGCGAGCAGTACATAGGAATGTTTGCTGGCCTTCATTTCCTTGAGCTTCCAGGACCACCATGATTTCATACCCATGCCTGGTGTTTTCTCAGGAGGACTGTTTTGTCCATCTCGGAGTGATATTTGTGACACTGTTAACCCTCCCTCTGCTTACGGAAGACCAAATTCATTACGCTTGATCCGAATCTCGTCCTGAATATACTGGGTGTAATCCATGATGGATTCCCTGGCTTCCACTTGGCCCACAACCGTCTTGTAAAATGCATTGAACAGATGGCGTCCGGTAAAATAACCGCCCGGCACCTCGGGAATGCCCTTCACCGTCTCGAATTGTGCCTTCAGATTCGCATAATCCTCAGCAGGCCACGGTAGTGAATCAAGTGCCTTGATGTTTGCCGTCGGATAACGCGCAGCCGCACCCATTAGCCCTTCCATCTCGCGACCAAACTCGGCTTGAACCGGTGTACTGGTCCACCATTTCATGAACTCCCACGCGGCTTCCTGATCCTTGGCGCTTTCCAGCATCATGACCGCGCTGCCGCCACCCGGAACGTCCCGATTCAATGTTCCATCCGGCTGCACCGTCCCCGGAATCGGAACAAATCCCCATAATCCACGGATCTCCGGTGCAAATACGGACAACTGGTTATACATCGTGTAATCTGTCAGACCAATCGGCATCTGTCCTGTTCGGAAACGGTTGGCAAAGTCGTATTCCCGCTCCAGCTTGTAATCGGTATAAAATTCTGTCCATTTCTTAAATGTCTCAATACCAATGCGTGAATCCAGATCCGATTCCTTGCCGTCATTCCGGTAGAAGGAGCCGCCGTTCTGGAGCAGCATCGTGGCATACTGCGAGTTAGGTGGGATGTTCACACCCTGCATGTTGGCCTGGGCCACTACCGGCATGCCAAATTCCATATGATTTTTGCTCAGAATCGCGAGCATGCTCTCGACCTCATCCCACGTTTGAGGAACTTCAAGCCCCAGCTCTGCAAGCACGTCTTTACGGTAAAACAACATATTAAAGGTCTGTGTCTCCGGCAAGGCGTATACACCAGAATCATAAGCGTACGGTACGATGGCACTGTCTCTAAACTCCTGTTCCACCGCGCTATAGTCACTGAACTGGGTGAGATCCACAGCCGAGTTCCGCATGGCAAAGTTCACGGGCAGATCATTGCCGATCTGCATCGCGACACCCGGTCCTTCCCCCGATAAAGTGGCCGGCAACAGCGTACCCATGTTGACCAGCTTCAAATTGACGTTAATCCCGCTCTCCGATGTAAATGTCTCATCAATCATCGCTTTCATCGTATTCGCCTGATCCCGGCCACTGCCGATCCAGACCGTCACCGTGCGCTGATCCTCTGATGTGGCTACGTTCCCGATCTGGTTGTAATCAATGAAGAACGAATGATAGAATGTCTTCGCTTCATGACCGAGCTTCGCCAGTGGACCCATACCTGTTCCGGGAATACTGCTGTCTAATGAAGCTACATAGAGGGCATCAATTTCAAGCGGCTGCTCGCGAGCCTGCTGCACCCAAGTCCCCAGTCCGCCCGTGTTGGTTTTGTAAGCGGCAAGTCTTCTCGGAATGGTATCCGGTTTATCGATCATTTCATCCAATTGTTGGGCCATCGTTTGGATCAACGCTTCCTGATCGCTGGACTGTCCTGACAGGAGACGAAGTTGCCCTGCCACTTCCTTCAGACGTTTGCTTTCTCCGCTGAACACTTCCAGGAGATTCGGAATCTGCTTCTCCACCCGATAATCCCGGAATTCATCCGGCTTGGTGCCAGTAATCATCAGGATTCTCCGGTACATGGAGTTCAGGTTGTACAGGCTGTCCTCCACATTGCGAATAAGTGGCGCGAAGTCGCCTAGGCTGTTCTCCATCCGAATGACATGTTTGCCTTTATCCAACTGAAACTTGTAAGCTTCCTCACCGCCCAGCACATCAATGCGATAATCACTTTGGTAACGGAACGGCGCCTTCGTCATCTCTGCAAACGGAATCTCGCCATCGATGGTCAGCTTGCGCGTGGAATAGATGCCTTTGACAAAATTTTGCTGAGCGGTAAAACCGATATGATACAGTCCACTCTCCGGCACATCCACTTCCCATTCAATCCACTGTCCTGGCAGTCGCCAGTTAAAGCCGCCAATCGTATTCATACGCACCCGGGAAGCGCTGTACGGAGATACGGCTGAACTTGATCTTTCATTGGCTGGATATAGCGTAGGTGAAGATTTGGCAACAGCCGCTTCCCCTTCAATTCGGATGAGCACATCCTTAGGCTGATCGGAATAGTCCGTCTGCTGCGCCCCTGCGGTATCTGCATAAGGAACGGCTGGTTTCTCATTGAATAGCCGTATCGATCGAATCACCATGGGTTCGCGCGAGGATTTCAGCGTTAACGTGTGCTCTCCCTTTTCCAGATAGAACTTGAATGGAGCCTGTTCGTACCCGTCCGAGTCCTGAAATGTTTCCTCCATCCAGCGGGGCTTCTCCACTTGTTTTGGGCGAAGATCATTGCCCTGATTATCCTGTTCAACGGCTTGCTTTTCATTGCCCCATACCCGATCAAATTGCAAATAGGCGGCTTCCGTAAACGGAAGTTCACCGTCAATATACAATGCACGCTCAATTGCGGAACTCTTGCCTTCTACGGGAAAATAGACAGCAGAGAGGTTGTACAGCCCGGTTTCCGGCACATCAACGACCCAGTCGATCTCGCATGTCTCCCCGGTATGAAGCGATATACCTGGCTTGCCCTCATAATCATTCAGCTTGCGTACCTCTTCACCCTCTACCCGTATGTAGTCTCCTGCTTCAATGGTCATGTCCACATTCGGTAATGAGGCCTGGCCTGCTTGGGACAGATATTGTTCATATCCGTTCTTCTGCCTCGTCTGCTGCAAGATGGCATCCACCTCAATAGCAGGCAAACTGCCAGAAGGCACAACTGCACTCTTTACACCTGCACCGGAAGTAAGCAAAAGTATGACGCAGGCTGCCGCTGCTGCAATGACTATAGGCAGGATCCATTTCTTTCGTTGTAGAATTCCAGCCATCCTACGAGCCCTCCTCATCAAGGCTGATGCCAGCAATGCCTATTCGGTGATACAGAAAAAGAGGTACCCGTGCGCGAGCCCGGACACGAGGCACCCCTGTCTGAATCATGCCGGTGTTATGGTTTGCCAAGCTTATCAACAGCGGCTTGTGCCTGTGCTTTATACTTTTCGGCTGTTGCCGTAACGGAAGCATTGTTTTTGATAATGTCGTTTACATAGTCACCGATTGGATAACCCGCATAGGCGTCATCCAGCAGGATACGGCCCGTTCCCGCGATATGCTCGCGAATCATGGCGATGTCCTTCTCGTCGGTATAACGACTTTCCAGGTAATCCTGACCTGGGTACTCTTCAATTTGCGGGATGTCGAAAGTCTCTTCATAGATTTTGTATACGATTTTAGGATCTTCCACACCTTTTGGAATGAATTTGGCTGAGGCCGCGTTGTTGGCGTATGTTACATCCTTGTTGCCCTGAGGGCCGTTCGGGATCGGTACGACTCCAGCAGCAAAGGTGATATCGCCCAGTTGCCATTCCGCAGCAGTGAACAAGGCCACATCTCCATCCTTGAACGTGTTGCTTTCCTCCCAGTTCGTTTTGTCGCCTGTTTTGACTTTCACGACATTCTCCACGTTATACAGGCGTTTGACGAATTCGGCAGCTTCAATCGTTTTCGGATCAGATAATCCTTCTTTCGAGTGCTCGTCATCTACGATCGTGCCGCCATTGGCTGCAGTAAAGTGACGAAGCGCGTCAATGGCCCAGCCGGAGAAACCGTATACGTCCATTTTCCCGTCGTTGTCCGTATCTTTGGTCGCCTGTTTCGCCAGCTCCATGAATTTATCCCAATTCCATTCGCCTTTGTTATACAGCTCCTGAGGATCAGGCAACGACAGCTTCTTGAACAAGTCACGGTTGTAGTGAAGTCCCAGACCGATGCTGGTCGGAGAATCAAATGCGTAGTAGTTGCCTGTTATAGCAGGATATTTCGCGATCAGGTTTGCCTCTTGGTTGATGTTATTCTCGGCTGTGGTGAATTCGGAGATAGGCAGCAGCTGCCCTTTGAGGATGGCGGGTAGTGCGGATTTGTATTCCATCTGAACGATGTCTGCGAAAGGTTCGCCAGCCAGCGCAGTCGTTGTGAATTTGTTCATGTACTCTTCGAATGGCACATTCACGAACTCGATTTTTACGTTGTATTTCTTCTCGACTTCAGCAATTTTATCCAGTCTCGCTTTATCCGATGCGGTCTCCCCTGCTGGCTTCAGATCCCACCAGGCCGCAACCTTGATGACACGTCCACCCAAATCCGGTACATCGACTGCCAATTCTTCCGTTCCACCTTCTTTGTCTGTCTCGGCGGTTCCAGTTCCAGTGCTGCTGCCTGAATTGGTTGTTTCATCAGTACTCGGCTGAGCTGTCCCACCACCACTGCAAGCGGATACAAAAAGCATTACGCCCAATAACATGAGCGGCAAAATATTCCATTTTCTAATCATGAATGTAACAACCTCCCCGAATGTGTATAAAATCATGCTCTGACATAATCTCCTGACTCCCAATCCCCCTAATGAAATCCGATGACCACCACCATTTGTTATTTTATTGTTTGGTTTTGACAAACAAAATTTAACATAGCACAATGTAAGCGTCAACATTTTTATTGTTAACATTTTCTATTTATTCTGATAAAATGCTGTTATATCGCTTAAACCCTTTTGAAATAGCATATTATTCAGATATCACTCTAAGTACATTTATGTTCAAAACGAAAATCACTTTTCTTATTTTGTTATTTTAAAAAATAACAAAAAGATAATTACTCATTCAAAATTCTTTCTTTTCTCCTGAACCATGTCCATCACCGAGGTCTATTTCCGTCGTTTCATAGTATGGGACACTAACATTTTAACTTCTCCAGCCGTTATTAGATTAAGAGAAATACATCATGATATACTAGAATCAGCTTTATTGAGCAATGTAAGGAATACGGCAGAAATACGAGTGTAAGGATGGTATGATGAAGACGAAGGTAACTATTCAGGAAATTGCACATTTTACAGGTCTGTCGAAATTTGCGGTCTCACGAGCACTGTCCGGAAAATCAGGTGTTAGTGAACAGACACGGGATGTTATTCTCAAGGCCGCTGGCAAGCTTGGATATTTCAAAGATAACAGCATGTTATCTGGTGATATGTATAGCAGCAATGAGCTTCAGGACCCGCAGAACACACGGTGGAGTGGAACCATTTTGATTTTGTTTCCCAATGTTCGTTATCAGAATCAGGATTCCGTATACTGGGGGCCTGTCTTTAACGGCATATCATCCCGACTGAATCAGAAAGGCATCAATATCCTCACCCTGACAGAGCCTTCTGCGGATCAATTGTTCACATTACTGAACCCGGATGCCATTCGGGGCATTATTACGGTGGGTTCCATCACGACACCCATTTTGCTTGAAATCAAGCGTCTGGGCATTCCCGTCGTCTTGGTGGATCATCTGGACCCCGTTTTTCACAGCGACAGTATTTTCACCGACAATTTTGCATCCATGCGTGACATTATGCTCTATCTTCTGCGCAAGGGATTCAAACGGTTTCAGTTTGTTGGAAATACCAGTGATGCTCACAGCTTCTATGAACGCTGGGTGGCCTATACTTCAGTATTAATGGGACATGGATTGAATCTGAATCAGATCCCGGAACTGAACAGCCCGGATGTGGATGACTTCCGTAAGACATTTACTTCGGTCATTAATGAAGAGAACTTGCCTGAGGTTTTTGTTTGTGCGAATGACTTCTTTGCGCTCTACACCATTGAAGCCCTGGAGAGTATGGGCATTCGCGTACCCGATCAGTGTGTAGTCACCGGTTTCGATAATGTGTACGACAATATACCGGTACTCGCCACGGTGAATGTAAACAAGGAGTTGCTTGGTGCACGTGCAGTGGACCAGATGTTATGGCGTATTGTGAACCCGGAGAGTAACGTAGAGAAAAAGCTGATTCTCGCAGATGTTATGATTCGGGAACAATACGGCAGACATAGCGGATAAACGGTAAGGTACCAAGAGAAGCCAAAACACCCCCATAACCAGTGTTCGCCTGGCTTGGGGGTATTTGAGTTTGGATGTCATATAAAAATAGATTCTAAGAGTCCATGCTACGTATCTGTCCGCACTTCATCCCAGTCCTGATCCAGATAACAGATCAGCCAGTTCAGGGCACGGTGACGTTCGTAGGCCACTCCGCCATTGAGACTCGCTGGAGGTATTTGTTCCTTCACACGACTGTTCACACACACCCAGTTATACCGGTAAATTAGGTCCGCTGCGTCCAAAATCTCGCTTTTGGAGCGAAACCGTGCCCCGGCTACAAAGGCTTCAACATCGTCACATTGCTGCAAATATCCTACATCCTGTCCCACGTTGCACAGACTTACCGGAGCTCCAAGCTCCTTGACGTAGCCAAGTGCCCATAACATGACATGATAAGCTTCATATCCCCATGAAAAGGATATAATCTCCTGATGTTCTGCCCCATGCTGCTCCACAAATCTTCTCTCCACAGGTGAAAAGAATGAAGCTGCATCATACTTGTCGATTACTTCCTGGACCAGTGCCGCTGTATCTTCTGCGCTTTCACCGGCTCCAAGACATTCACCCTTGAGAGCTGCAATACAGAGGGCTACCGCACGCTCTGCCACTTCTTGAACATTACGGATCGTTGTATGCTCATCCCCCGCTCTTGCAGGCAGATGAACATTGAATGGCATTCCTTGCTCTGTTAGAAGCTGCTCGGAGCGTTCTTTGCGCAGAGTTGCAGATTGCGACGGTGGTCTGACATCATCCAGGAAACTGGCGTGCGCTGTCACTTTGTAATCCTCTACTTCGGATTCTCCGTTGACATCCAGCAGCAGCTGACCTTGCGGATTCAGTAGGGAGCCACCACCCCAGAAGATGACTGCATCGAGGGCGTCGGCCAGATGTAATAACTCATTGAAGAACTCCTCGGAGATGTCCTCTTCCGTCTCGATGCCAACAACCATATTTAGTGTAGAGCATTTAATTAGTACCTTTTCCTGTAGCGAAGCATTCTTTCCCTCAATCTGACTCAGAAAGCCCAGCATCCCCTGAATCATTGTGGTAAATTCTTCAGGGTGGGTCTGGCTGGTCATGATATTGAAGCCCTTCGTTTTCTTACCGAACAGCTTCTTGTGAGTGACTTGAATGTGGGTTTTATCTTCTTTACGCTCAATGGTATCCTCAGGGTATATGGATTGAATCATTTCAAACAATTGATCCAGATCAAACTGGGAGCTGTATATTGCACAATTTCTCATGAGGTTCACCTTCTTCTTTTTATATAAGTTCAACTAACGATATTTACACCGGCACTCCAATGACAGAACAACCTTCCGATCGCTGTTATCCCCAGATTTTTTTGATTCCTTTTTCAATTGTGAAAATCCAGGGATAAAGGCGAACACTTCGCTTCTTCAGGTTATTTCTGTCCTCTCCGTTATTGTGTAAATGTTTAGTTGAACATATATAATTTAGTCCTTATATGGATCGATTTCATTGCCTCCGGCCATTGCGACACCCACGGGGCGCAGGATATGGTTAATTTTCAAGGTATGAGCATGCGCATTCAGCACGTCCTGCAGCTTCTTGTACACAAATGGACTTTCATCCGTTCCTGCACCTCTCAGCTCCACACCATAGGCCCGAATTGCCGCCTGCATCTGTTCTTCGCTAATCTCACCACCCATACGGGTACGCAGCTTGTAATTCATTTTGCCAGCCGCCTGGGTTCGGCTCATAGTGCGCCCTGCACCATGCACGGTACTGCGAAACGACTCGGTATTCTCCTCGCTGTGAATTCCCTCCACGATTACCGAGATATCTCCCATGCTGCCTCCCACAAACCCAAGCTGACCCGGTGCCAGCGGCGTTGCTCCTTTGCGGACCACCACGACTTCTTCGCCCATATGCTGTTCTTTCCAGGCAAAGTTATGATGGTTATGAACCGAATACTCCGCACTCGCACCCAGAATACCGAGAACCTGTTCAATCACATAATCTCGGCCTGCATACGCATATCGGCCAGCCAGAGTCATCCCGTCCCAATACATATCACCCATTTCACTCTTAAGGTCAAACAATGTCGGTGGTTGATCCATCGATTCTCCCGGCGCTTTACCACTGAACTTACGTCCGGCAGCCAAATTCAGAAAACCACTCGCAACCTTGTGACCTAAGCCGCGGCTGCCAAAGTGATTTGCAATCCATACTTTACCCGTTGCCTCTTCCACAAAAATATCTACAAAATGATTGCCGCTGCCCACTGTCCCGAGCTGGTTGCGCGCGAGTGTCTTCAACTTGTGCTGTAATCCAGGCTCAATGGAATCAAACAGCTTCCAGCTGGCATCATCGAACAGCTCATGCTCCACAGGTGTTGGATTGTTGCGACCTACGCCGAAGGATATGGTCGAATTAATATCATCCATAATAACAGCAATCTGATCCCGGATATCATCCCACATCAGGTTGGTTCGTACGGCCTTGTTACCGCAGGCAATATCATATCCAACCCCTGACGGACTGATCATGTTCCGGTAGGCGACTACGCCCCCGATAGGCTGTGAGTACCCTTTGTGATGGTCTGCCATTAGTGCCACGCCTAGTACATCACCATGCTGCGAGCAAGTCACCGCTTGACTTACTGCATTCTCCAGCGGTTCCCCCCAGACTTTAATGTTATCTACGATACGCATGATATGGTTAACCTCCTGTCTTATACAAACACTTTGTATATATTACCAAAAAATATGCCATATGGGCAGTAAATCACTTCCTGCTGGAGGATACACATTGCCCCTTCAATTGCATCCCCTCTACCTCTCGTTAACATTATCATATAATCTGAGATTGTTTAATTTTATTGCATTGTATTTTATACTGAACAAAATGACATATATATATTGCAAAAAGACTCAAATAGTATTATCATGAAGACCATAGGGAATATTTCCCACATGTACAGAAATCTTTATAAAGGAGAGGTCCAGCATGAAATGGTTCAAAAAAAGCGGCAATCAGGATGAGCGTATCGTCCATCTAAAAAACAAGGTGTACAAGGAAGCTTACATGTTAATCATGTGTATCTGTGGCATCTCCCTCATAATCAAAAGCTTTCTCAATTGGGAATCTTCCTCCATGCTGACGGAATTGATTGTGCTTCTCTCAGGAAGTATCTATTCCGGAGTTCGTTCCGTCATGCTGGGCATTTATTCGGATGAAGTTGAAGTCCATGATCAGACGAGCAAGATCTCATATAACCTGCGCAGTGTGATCACGGGTTTAATTATCGGCCTTTCGATTGCTTTGTTCATGGGCATAAGAAGTTCCGTTTTGTTTGCGGAAACGACATCTGAGAAGTGGTGGTTTTTCTTCCTGGTTTTTATTACTGCACTGCTGCTTTACATTCCGTTCTTTGCGGGATTCAATGTCATCGTTCATCACTTTGCAAACAAGGCGAGTCAAAAAGCAGCGCGTAAAGATCAGTGGGATTCATAGAAAGGTACAAGGGTGAGTGGCATGAAAAATATACGATTAAAAGTCGCCCGGGTAGAAAAGGATCTGTCACAGGACGACCTGGCACGGATCGTTGGTGTATCGAGACAAACCATTGGTCTCATCGAACTGGGAAAGTATAACCCGTCCCTCAGCTTATGTATTGCCATATGCAAGGCTCTCTCAAGAACCCTGAATGACCTGTTCTGGGATGAGGGGCAGGAATAAGCCGGATGGTTCCAATACTGAATCATTTAGGATTACACACATGATGAAGGAGGTATTATTTTGACTTATTTCAGTAAAAGAAAAACGGGTGCTGTATTTGCACTGACTACAGCGATACTTGCGAGTTCGCTCTATCCAACAGGGCATGTAGGTGCGGCAGTAGGATCTACCATGGAAACCATACAAGGTCAGGTCACCCAAGTGCAATCCGCGAAAACATCGGATGAGAAAATTGCAGAATGGAACGAATGGGCCAAAGATCATGCGTATCGACTGGATAGCATCCAGCCTGTGAAGACAGGTCAAGAGCCAGATTCCTTTTCGGATCTGAATATGCTGAAGCCTCTACTGTATGACAAGCGAATTGTATTTCTGGGCGAAAGCTCCCATGGGGTTGCCGAATTTAATCTGGCGAAGACCCGGCTAATCCAGTTTTTGCATCAGGAAATGGGATACAATGTTCTTGCCTTTGAGAGCGGTCTCTCCAACACATCGCTGGCCAATGCAACGATAACACAGCAAAGTCCGGAGCATACAATGAAAAACTCCATCTTTGGTGTCTGGTGGTCTAAGGAAATAACGCCCTTGTTCGATTATCTCAAAGCTAACGCACAAACCGAACAGCCTCTGATCCTGACCGGTTTCGACATGCAACTTCAATTCCCGTTGTTGGACGGTAACTGGCTGAAGGATCAAAAGCTCGCCAAGCGTCTCGCACAAACGGAACAAAAACTGTCCGAATTCTCCGCAGGAACGGATCTGAAAGCCTACCGCGCTGAGAAAAATGAAATCATCCAGGTATACAAAGATGTCCTTCAATCCCTGAAAACCGAAGCGAACCAGACTCATCTGCAAAAAGAATACCCGAACCAACCGAAACTTGCCATGCTGCTGGAGCGAAGCCTCAATGACCGAATTCGTGTCGCGAGGGAATATGTCGATCTTTCGATCCGTTCAATGGCGGAAATGAATGAAGGCAAACTGGAGTCATTTATTGATTCAATGGAATGGCGCGATCAGGCGATGCATGACAATCTCATGTGGCTCGCTACCGAAGTATATCCAAACGAAAAGTTCATCGTATGGGGACATAATGATCACATCCGTAAAGCGCAAAGCGAAGTAATGGGCTCCCCCTATCCAATAGCTCTGATGGGAGAAAAACTTTCGAAGGAAATGAAACAATCAAGTTATGTGATTGGATTGTATGCATCCAGCGGTCAAACGGCTGATAATGCCCGCGAACTTCATGCCGTTGAGCCAGCGGAACCCGGCTCCATTGAAGGAATTATGTCAGCGACCAATGCAAAGTACAGCTTCTTGGATATGCGGTATCAGAGCAGAGAAACAGGGAACTCCTGGATGTTCGAACCACGATTTGCATACAGCTGGGGCATATACCCTGAGAGCTTTGTCCCACGCGATCAGTATGACGGCATTTTAATGATTGACGATGTTCATCCACCGCAATATATCCGATCATCCTCATCTGGTTCCAAAGAACAAAGTAAGGAATAAATACAAAAAGAGAGCTGCCAGCTCTCTTTTTGTTTTCCATTTCACATGTCTACTTACCCTGATTGACCGCCCCAGAACACCCACCCACGTCGACGTGTTTCCTAATCACACTCCCTATTCTCCGTCACGAAAACAGGAAAATTTGTCAATTAAAATGCTTCCGGTAACCCTGAACCTTCTCATCCTTAAAGCCCAGTTTTTCATAGAAAATATGAGCCTCTTTGCGCTGATCGCCAGACACCAGAATCATATATTCACAACCCAGATCTCTCGCAATGTGCTCAATCTGAAGCATAAGCTTCTGACCAATTCCCTGTCTGCGTACCCGATCGGATACAATTACATTTTCCACAACCATGAAGGGATTGCACTGACCCGCCAGATCCATACATTCAATGCCCATAACCGATCCGGCCAATTCCCCGTTGTAAAATGCCCCGAGTACATGGTAGTGTCCATTTTGCTGGATATAGTGAAACATCTTCTGCATCTGCTGTTCATTGGTCGGTGTACCCATCAACTCGTTGTATAGCTTGCTTAGCTCCGGTAAATCTTCAAGTTCAATTGCTCTAATGGTAACCATGATAACCCTCCTGATTTTTGTCCTATTTCACATATGCTGCCTTAAGTTAGGTCCTTCTTAAAATAATAATGGCGGTGTCCGGTCGGTGCATTCTCGATCGTTGTGATCAATTGATAGCCATGCTTCTTGTAAAATTCAGGTGCCTGATATGAGAATGTGTTCAGTTGAATGAAATCACAGGATTTCTCACGTGCAATACGTTCAATCTCACGTAGCAATTGGGAACCGTAACCTTGATGCCGCTGCTCTGCATCCACCCAAAGAATGTCGATCTCCAGCCAGTTCCAGCAAAGTGTACTGAGCACACCTGCAACAATCTCGCCGTCGTCATTTTTGATGTTAAAATTCAATTCTTCGTAACGATGCCTTAATTCCTCGCCCACATGCGCAGCATTAAATGCGATAAGTTGCTGGCGAACATATTCTGAATCCTCTGAAGTACTTGGATTGATGTTGATTTTGGACAATCTCTTCTCCCCCTTTTCGTCATGACTCCGTGGTAAATATCTGAATGGGACCGTCCCACTCTGGCTCTCTAACCTCTTGGTATTTATTATGGGTATAACGTGCAATGACCTTACGCCAGAAAATCTGAGCAGGCTCATTCGTCTCCATCTCCGCTACTTTCCATGTCCCGGGAAAAAGATTGAACACCTGAATGGCGGCTTGCGCGCCGATGCCCATCTTTCTGTATTTTTTCATTACAAAAAATTCTGCCATTTCGTATATGCTCATTCCCTGTTCACTCTCGATTTCACGAATCAATGCGAATCCGACCAATTGTCCTTCTACCCGGAACAAAAAAGGATGCCTGCCCGCTTCTGTCCAATAATGATCCAGATACACATACTCATACAACCCGTTTTCGTTGACGTCTTCCGGGTCATATTCAGTAAAATCATATTTGTACAATTCCATCAGGTTGCGCAATGTTGATTTATGTTGATACTCCGCTTTATGAATCGATAACATGAGATTGTTCCTTCTTTCCAGTTGATCATCATTTGACGCTGTCACTCGCAGCCGCATTCGTTTCTTGCATATTTTAACATGATCTTATTCCATATGACAGATTGTCAAACCAAGTGCGACAGTTCCTCTGTGAAAGATTCGTGAGCGGTTCTCCAACCCAAGCATTTTCGTGGTCTGTCTTTATGCAGCTTTTACAGGATATCCTATTGTTCCAACCGCTCCATTAATTGTTCTGCAACCACACTAGCAGACTGAAGCTGACCTGATTCATATACCTCATTGAATAACCCAGATAACGAAAACTCCTCTGCACTCTTTCCTCTTGCTACAGCCTGTAGCTCCGTATCTACCATCCCTGGATCGAATGCAATCACTTCGACGGGATTTGGTTGCCCGGATTGTTCCATCGCCACACATTGGGTGAACATGTTCATCCCGGCTTTGGAGGTACAGTAAGATGCCATCGAAGGTGCCGGATAACTTCCTGACCCGGACGATACATTGACAATTTTCCGCCGTGCGTTCAGGTGACTGGTCTGCTGTATAAAAGAGGAAGTCAGGATCATGGGTGCCGCCAAGCTGATATCCAGCTGTTGGCGGATTTCCTCTGCGATGCACTGATCGATCGGCTTCAACGGCTCAAGCATGGCTGCATTGTTAATGAGCCCGATGAATTCAACTTCTTGCGGCGGAATCTGTTCCAATATACTTGAGACAAGATCGTCGATGGTATGGATATCTGCAAGATCAAACTGAATATGCTTATAACGCTCGAAAGCTTCCTCCAAGCCAGACGTTCCACGTGCAATACCGTAGACGTAATCTCCCTTTTTCAATAAAAGTTCCGCGAGCTGTTTGCCAATCCCCCTTGGATGTGCCTGTAATAATAAAATACCTTTGTCCCATATGTTTCCTGCCTTTCTCTTGCTCCGTGCAAGATTGGTTGGATAATCAATTTATGATCCCCATGACTTCAGACTACACTTTGGGTTTTCTCCATAACGTCACCCATAGAATTGGCAAACCAAAACACTTATCATCCTGTCCCTTCGTCTTCATCGGGCGTAACTCCACGCATTCAAAAGGATCTTCAAACAAATAGCGAAGCTTGCCCTCCGTAAAAGCCAGACCGCCTTTCATCGACTTCTCACGGTATACCTCCCAATCGTCCAATACACTCTCCGGTCCACCTTGACCGCCAAATCCTGGAGCAAAGCAGGTCATCCCAAAATATCCTCCAGGTTTAAGTCCGTTGTGAATCATCTGTATGTAGGGAATTCGCTGATGTGGCAGCAGATGGTGAAGACAGCCCGAATCATACACGAGATCGTATTCTTCTTGTGGTGTAAGTTCAAATACCGATTTGCATTCAAAATTCACGTCAAGCTGTTCTTCCACTGCTCTTTCCTTGGCCCACGCAATGGCTGTCTCCGATAGATCATATGCATCAACCTTATAACCCTGACGTGTTAGATATATTGCATTTCTTCCCGGGCCACAACCGAGCTCCAATGCTTTGCCCCCAGATAATATTCCTGAGTTCACATGCGCTACCAGATTTTCATCCGGTTTGTTTAAAAAAAAGGGGATCGGCCGGTTCCGATCTTCATAGAACGGCTCCCAAAATTGCTTCGCTGATCTGAATTCGGCGTCAAGCATGTCATATAGATCCTGGACATTTTTAATCGTCTTCTCCATAACCACATTCCTCCTCGAATTCATACAAAGTATCCTATATATTCCCTCTTATGTATCGATCTCTTTCCCTTTAAACCGCCCGCTTCATCACGTTTTTTGCGCTAAATCTACTACCCTCTATTATAACATTTCCATCCAATATAACTCTATTTTTCTAGCCGAAAATGTTCTATTTACATGTTGAAAAAACGACTTTCAGAAGAAAGAAATCCTCTATCTCCCGGATGTCGTTTTAGTCATTTATATTCATGATTCGATCAGCTTAACTTCTTCGTTAGATATAACACCACATCGTCATCAATGATCGTTTCATCGCCCCACTTTAGATAACGATCAAGCTTGTGAATACCCTGACCATCCGGGATATATCCACGACGGACATATAGAATTTGAGCTTTTCCATAATCGGAGAACACCCCCACACCAATCCCGGCAGTATCAGTTCTCTCCCGAACCACTTCCTCTGCCCGGTCCATCAAACGTGATCCAATTCCCTGACGCTGATACTTAATCAGCACATTGAAATCATTAATTTCCGGAATGCCCTGTTTCCTGAACGACGGATAACAGGAATTCCACAATACATTCACGTAACCGGCAAAAACTCCATTAAGCTCAGCTACCAAAGTCACCCGTTCACCATTCTGCTGTTCTGCCAGATATTGAATGTACTGCTCTGCCGATTTGGCCCAGCCCTGTTCCTGAAAAGCCTGCGAAATTACCACCGGATCACTCTCATTCAAAAGCCGGATACGTATGTTCATCGGTGTATTCTCCTTAATAAGTTATTTATTTCAATGCTAGATTCCCAACCTGCTTCTTAGCGAGGTTATATGGGCAACATGGTGTCTTCCATGCCATGCATATACGCCCAGATTATAGTCCAGTCTAGTCGTTTCTTTGGATGCGGGATGATAAAAGGTTTTGGCATAGTCTGCATCTGTTAATGTGTTTAATAACGCTACCCAACGACGATGCAGAGCATCCAGGATTTGCAGTGAAAACTCGACGTCCAGCTCCCGTGAATCACTTAGTTCAGCCCACCGCTCTTCGTAATATGGTCTTATCGTAGGATTATCCTCCGTCAATGCCAGCTTAAAACGAACCATGCTGTTCATGTGGCTATCTGCCATATGGTGTATGACCTGTTTGAGCATCCAGCCACCTTCCCGGTAGGGTAACCTTAATTGATCTTCACTCAGTCCTTTGACCGCTTCGCGGGAACGCTCCGGCAACTCGGCAATATCCTGAATCCATTGCTTCCGCTGCTCTGGTGTGACCTCGCCTGTATGTTCAAATGATCCAATCGGGTATCTCAAATCCATCGATCATTCCTCCTTGGTTAAATGGCTTAAGCATGGTATATCGCGCTGCCTATCGGGCATACTCCATCAGCCAGCAGTCTCTCATCTGCCCTTCATGCAGCTCGTGTTCTGGTAACAGTCTGACCTTCCTGAAACCACACTTCTCGTAACAGGATATGGCTCGTTCGTTCCACGATTGCGGGTCCATAACTACTTTCCGGGCTTGCTTTTCGTTAACCAGATAGGCCAATATGGATTGTACCAGTTGTGTGCCAATACCGCGATTCCAGTAATCAGCCTCTCCGATAAACTGATCTGTTCCATAGATGATTTCATCTCTATCTCCATAACCATACTCATTTCGTTCTTCCTCCTCCAGTTCATAGAACTGGATATAGCCGATAGGTTTACCTTCGTATTCAACCATACAACGATGTGCAGTATCGTCTTGTCTATAAAAGTACTCTCTGACCAAATTCAGATCATGCGGCCGATCACGGCCTTCATAATATTGAAGCACAGCTGGGTCAGACAACCATCGAACAAGGTGCTGCTCATCTTGCTCATCCAATAAACGCACTGTAATTTCATTCAATTCATAGATTAGCATCACTCTGCATACTCCTTAATGATTTCCAGAGTCTCTCCCGAGACCCAGCTCAGATCCTTGCCCAATACTTTTTCCTGATGAACATAATAGATCATCGGTTGCCGAATCAATTCTGCCTCCTCACCCGCCCGTTAGCCAAAATATCGTACTCCTACGCATGTTTAAGTTTCCTTTCCTTTAACGCCTTACGGCCTTCCAGATATATTTGTGCTCACGCACAGCAATTCTCCTATCAATCCGATTTTCCTTCAGCTTCACTTGCAGCTGTTCATGGTACTCCGGTCGTGTGTAATCCGGGTTTCCGGGAATATCGGAAAGAAAGATAGCGAATTCTTATTCATCAGGAAAAACCATTATGGCCTCGTTGAATTCCTCAATCTCGATGTCTTCATACTGATTCGTGTGCAGCCTTTCCTGTATCTTGCTTACATCGTTATGAATGCCAAAGATCAAGCCACCCTTTCCTAGCAATCTCCCATGTTCAATAATGGACGTAGGTCCTCTTCGGTCATAGATCAGGTCGAACTGTTCGTCTTCGAAAGGCAAATCTGTCTTGGTTGTTGCGTAGACAAATTCAACATTTCCAGCGTCACTGGCCTCAAGCCCAGCTTGGGCAATACTCAGCAGTTCCTTCGAGTTGTCAAAACCCGTAATATGATTGGTATAGGCCGACATTTTTAATGTAAATTCACCATGACCACAACCCGCATCGAGCACGGATTTATGCTGAGGCAGCAACTGCATCAAGCGCGCTTCAAATACATCTTCTGCCGAATTACCCTCCCAGGTAAATACAGACCTGCCCTTGTATCCTCCGTTACGTCGTGCAATCATGTCATACCAATCCATGCCCAACAGATACACCTCCAGAAGAAAATCCCATATTAAACAACATTCGACACTGGCAAGTCGATTTTCCTGTTCGATAGATTATCTTTTTTCTCGTAAAAAGAGTTTTAATCATTCTCATCTTGTACTTGTTAAAATTTGAAACGCTTTTCTCACAGGCGCCGTATTAAGGTCGAAGTCGTATTTTTTCCACTTGGATAAACCAATAGGATGTGGAGGTTGAACGAATGTCTTTTTTTAAGAAAATGTTAGCCAGTGTAGGTGTTGGAGCAGCCAAAGTAAATACAGAATTACATACACCTGAGGTTACGCCTGGAGGAATCATCTCAGGGATCGTCTACATCGAGGGCGGAGAAGTAGAACAGAATGTAGACCGAATCTACCTTACGATCAAAACCCATTACATACGGGAGCACAATGATCGGAAAGTAAATGAAACGGCCGTTGTAGCCAAATATTTACTCACAGAAGGGTTCCTATTACAACCTGGAGCCAAACTGGAGAAATCCTTCTCATATGATCTGCCTGAAAATCTTCCAATTACACTGCATCGTGCAGAGGTATGGGTTGAAACAGGCCTTGATATTTCAAGCGCCGTGGACCCCTCAGACCGGGACAGACTACACGTAGTTCCTACCAAAGATATGAATACCGTGCTTGATGCAATTGATCTCCTTGGTTTTAAGTTACGTGAAGTGACCAACGACTATGCCCCAAAGCTTGGTGGCAATCTTCCCTTTGTACAGGAATTTGAATTCGTGCCAACGAGCAAGTTCCGCGGCTATCTGGATGAGCTGGAAGTACTGTTCTACCCGATGGGAGATTCAATGGAACTGCTGCTTCAGATTGACCGCCGCGCACGTGGGCTCGGTGGCATTTTCTCCGAAGCGATGGGTACGGATGAGAGCTTTGTTCGTCTGCATCTCTATGAGAGACATCTTGCACGGGGTGCACAATCGGTCGCCCAAGGACTGGAAGAAGTCATTTCCAAGCATTTATAATCTATTAAAAAATAACGAAAAAACAGTTCTTCTACCAGCTACCTCTGGTATAGAACTGTTTTTGTCTATGTTCTTCCTAATAAATAAACAAGCCTACTTCAAGAACGCTGTGTCCAGCGCTGCATCCCCGATCGAAGACCATAATATGCAGCAGCAAGCAAGAGGAATCCGACTGTAGCGATCAGAATGGAAGTGGTATCCCAACGGGCAATGAAGCCAAAAGCAACCTCGGACTGCAACATCGTGACGGATGAACCGTTGTTCATTTCAGGTACATGATTAAGCGTCATTAGCATACCTTGAACGACATTCCAAGCCATAAAACCTATTGTGAACAGCAAAGTTACCAACAGGGATTCCACACCTAATCGTTTGTTGATACTCATCTTTTTGCCTCCTCATTTACGGTCTGATAACACTTTGGAAATTATAAAATCCACCACATCATCTGTTGTTTGGTCGTCCGTTTGAATATACTCTTCAAAACGTGCTCCGTGGAATGCTTCGGCACACTTAACCGCTTGTATAAAAGTCCATCCACCAGGCTCATCCCCGCGCTTCAATAATCTCTCATGTAATGTTTCCATGGATGTCATCAGAGTGAAATGAAAAAGGTCAGCATCTAACTCTTTCAGACCCCGATGGATGTAATTGAACTGCTCTGACTTGTAGATGGTCATTGGAACAATCAGATGTTTGTTATACTTCTCCCTGATTTCACAGGCGACTTTCACGGTAAGGACTTTCCACAGCTCCATATCCTGAAAATCGTCCGTTTTCTCCTCTTCCATTTTCACGTCATCCACAATCAGATCTCTTAACATGTAACCAATCTCTTCCGGATCGTAGATCATGCTGTTCGGAATGTGCGACTGCAGCTTGGTAGCAGCAGAGGTTTTACCCGAGCCAAATGCCCCATTAATCATCACAATCATCGTAACACTCTCCTACGTGTCAGATTCAATTAGACAAGAGGTGTTCCATCTCCTGTTTCAGACGATCTTTGTTCGTTTCTACATATTGATAAAGGAGTTCAAATACCTCTTCATTATCCGATTGCATGCTTAAATGACCCGCTTCCAACTCCACCCGTTGCAAAACCTCATGAATCTGTTGACCATGCGTATTCAGGGCTGTCGTTACATCCTGTTCGGAGAGTGCATTCACATTTTCTCTTAATTGCTCAGGCGTCACACCATTTTCGGATAACATATGCTGAATGTTCTTCAGGATCTCTGCATCTGCATCATTTCCTATGCGCTGCATCGCTTCCGTCGTTTCACCCAGAAACTGTCCGCTCGCATTTTCAAGAAAACCGGTAATACCACTCATGGACAGCTCTGTATCCAGATCTACGATCAGGATAGCATCTCGCAGTACCTGTGGAAGATCCGGTCCGCATTCCCGAATGGTCGCAAATTCAGCACGATAAAGATCCATGGCAACGCTCCCCACCACTTCTTCACCCGACATGCTTTCAAGCTGATCCAAGGGTAATAATTGCTGTAATTCTTCCTGTAATTTATTCATCTCTCTCTGCCTCCTATAACTCTCTATATGTAAGTTGAACGAATGATTTTACACGGGTCCACTAAAACGAAACGCCTATACATCATAGCAGAATATACGATATAAGTTTATCCGATGTATGTTTGCACCAGATCACGCTGCCCACACACTTTACACGAAATACAGATAAAGTTAACCTTCACTTGACCTCTGGAAAATGATCCGCTGTTATGATCGTCTCATCAAGAGTCATGGGAGGGGTAATGATGCGCCTGGCCTTGTTCACCGATACCTATGTTCCGGATACCAATGGTGTTGCCGGCACGCTGCACCGCTTAAGTAACCAGTTAAACCGCAAAGGAATTGAGCATCTGCTACTTACGCCGCAGTCCGTTATTGAAGGCAATCACGCCGCACCGGCTCGTTCGGTTACCAACATCCCCTTTTTCCTCTATCCGGAATGTAGAATAGCCCTACCTAATCGGAGATCCATCCATCAAGAGTTAAAAGCCTTTCAGCCAGATCTGCTGCATATCGCCACTCCATTCAATATGGGCCTTCTCGGTCTCAGATATGCGCTCAAGCATCAGCTTCCTCATGTCATCTCCTACCATACCCACTTTGATCGTTACCTCGAATACTACAGGTTGAACAGCATAATTCCTCTCTACTGGAAGTACATTCAGTGGTTCCACCGGGCCTGTGACTCCACATTAGCACCGTCTCAGGAGACCTTAAACTCATTGCAGTCGAAAGGTATTCAGCGTCTAAAGCTCTGGTCCCGCGGGATCGATTGCAACCTGTACTCACCAGATAAACGAAGCTCAGATATCCGTACACGCTACAATATAACGGCTCCTCTAATTTTACTCTACGTAGGACGAATTGCCCCAGAAAAAGATATCGCTACCCTCACGCTTGCCATGCAGCAGTTACCTGAACATATGCAATTCCGTGTACACTGGATCATTGTAGGTGATGGCCCATTGCTTCCCAAAATGCGTATGCAATCCCCGCCCAATGTCACCTTTACAGGGTACCTACATGGTGAGGAGCTTGCTGTTATGTATGCTTCGGCAGATCTCTTTGTGTTTCCTTCCTCAACAGAAACATTTGGCAATGTGGTGCTGGAAGCGATGGCTTCAGGATTGCCAGTTCTCGCAGCGAATGGTGGCGGTGTAAAAGACTTGGTCGCACATCATCGAAGCGGTGTTCTGTTCGAGCCAGGCCAAGCGGATGCATTGATTCGGGAGATATGCCTCTGGGGTGATCATATGGATCAACTAAGACATATGGGCATTGAAGGACGAAAGCTTGCTGAGCAGCGTTCGTGGGATCACATTTTTGACGGGTTAATCGGGGATTATGAGGAAGCAATTGAGAATCGGAGAAGACGCACGAAAGATCGAATCATCACTGCTTGAACATTATTAAGGAAAAAGCGGGGATGCCTAACATCCTCGCTCTTTATAACAGCCGTTGCCATTTGTCTGATCTTCATGCGCGCCTTCCTCGCTGTTCTGTTATGTAGTGTAATTTTGAATCTAATCTGACTGTCTCCACTTAGAGTAGCCCTTTTAATTCACCAAGATGCTCAATAGTATGCAATGGTTTTGTTGTAATGCTGTCCTGCCAAGGCTGATTGACCTTCATCCAAATCGTGCTCATGCCTACTTTTGCCGCGCCTTCAACATCATTTACCGGATGATCTCCAATGTAGATACACTGCTCAGGAGAGAGGTTGAAATGATCCAATGCCAATTTGAAAATACGAGGATCGGGCTTTTTGACCCCGGCCTCTTCCGAAACGATAATATGATCAAAATCATCCCGGATGCCGAGCTGATCTATTTTACCGTACTGAATCTCGGTTTTACCATTGGTGATCAAAGCTGTTTTATATTTTCCTCTTAGATGCTGCACCACTTCTTGCGCCTGCTCCATCAGAACAGCACTCCTCACATACTCTCTGCCATAGAACTCCATAAGCTCCGCGTGAGGTGGGTTTTCAGCCCAAGGTAATTCATGGAGCAGCTCGTTGAACAAGACATCCTTGTCCTTGTAACCGTCCTCATCCAGCTCAATAATTCGTCTAAGAATATCATCCGTAGTCTCAAGATGGGCAAAATAAGTGTTGATCAAGCTCTGGCTGAAGCCTTCAAAGGTACTTATTCTGTTGAGAATCGTATTGTCTAGATCAAAAATAATCGCTTTAATATGATCCATCGTCATGCTCCTCCTGTCTGGTCTGTCAAACGTTCTTTACTCAACAGCAACTCCAGTTTCCGATTGGTTTCGGCCTGCTCTTGAATTAACCGTTTCGTTTTACTTTCTATGCTGATGAGTGTGACCGTCATAATAATTACACAAATGATCCCAAATAAACCCCATAATACCTGTTCACCTCTAACGTAATGTTTCTTCTATTCTGTTAGCTGCGACTACCATGAATAATAAACATGTAAACCCAACCATAGAATAGACCAGGGCTGGGTTTACCTTGTAAAACTCATTTTCATTTCTTCTTTTTGTGATAATGGTATCCTGTACATAGGCCCTTTTGTTTGGATTTCGCGGAACAATTATGTCCACCATTTTTGTCCAATCTGCCTGGATGGGCGTAAGCAGAAGAAGACACACCAATAAGTACGACAAGAGACAGAATTACAATAACAACCTTTTTCATACGTCACCCTTCGATCTCACCCTATGCTTTAGGGCTTAATTCTTCCTCCATCATTCTACATGAAAACCCATAATAAGGATATCCTTATTACTCCAAAATTTGCTTATTCTATGATTTCAAATTTATTCAATGCGTGTGTGATGCCATCCTCACTTGCTCGCAGTGTGACATAATCCGCACTTTGTTTGATGCGCTCTCCTCCATTTCCCATCGCAATGCCGAGCCCAACGTACTCTAGCAGATCGATATCATTTTCACCATCGCCAAAAGCCATCGCTTCCTCTCTCGAAATATTCAGATGGGCGAGCACTTTCTCTGCCGCTATCGATTTGGATACTTCATTCTCTTCCATTACGTTAGACACATAAGGATGGAACCTCACGAATTTTAATGTAGGAAATTGGTAATGGAATTTCTCCGCTTCAGTTTGATCGGCATATAAACAAATACAATACACTTCTTGTTCCAAAGAACTGATTGTCAACGGATACTCCATCAGACCGAGCGTATCTCTCAATGCATCGATGACACGCACATCCGTTGTGCATAATCCATTCATCGCGAATGACTCTGTAAAATAAGAAATACTGCTTCCGTTCAGCTCGGCAAATTCACTGAATTCTCTAACCATCTGTGCAGAAAGCACCGATTTATGTATTACTTCATCTCCGCTCTTAATCAATGCGCCGTTAGCCGAGATTATGGTATCCATTCCGAGTTTCCTGAACTCTCCGCATAAATTATAGGGTCTGCCAGTGACCAGAACGACCTGTATACCCCTACGAACCAAATTTCGAATCGATTCCTCTGTACTTGGCGAGAGACTTCGATCTATCTCACTGAGTAACGTACCGTCCACGTCCATAAATACGATTTTAATCAATGGAACGCCTCCTACTCACTGTCATTTGTTGGTGCAACATGTTTTAGATCCGATTTGGTTTTCCCTCTTCTTTTCGCTTCATCAGAGATACGATAACCAAATTGCAGGACTTCATTATGAGCAAAATAAATATATTCAACATCCGGTTCATCTTTAAATTTAACCAAGGCAGAAAAAGGTGGAAGCTTAACATTCCATATGCCTTCCACGGATTCAATGTCCTCTTGAGTATATTTCTTTTCCTCAATTAAGTATTCTGTAACTCTATGGGCATAAATCAGCTTGTTTACTTGAACATAGACAAATGGGGTTAGTACCAAAATAACCATTAAGGTCAGTATCCCTAGCAGTACGTATTTTTTCCTCTTATCCATCAAATACCTCCTAAGCTAAGCAAATTAAGCATCGATCTTCAATAAAAAAGGCAAGTGCACAGTTAACTTAATAGTCTTCCTGCACTAGCCTTTACATTATCGAATCTGGACGTTCTGACTCCGCTCCATATACCACAACTGAAACGATTCTACGGCTTCAAGCGAAATATCGTTTACGGTGTGATGCAGAACAGGTTTGGCCCGGTTTACCGTTTGAATCGAAGCGACACCAAGCCAGCGTTGCAGCAGATTCCGGGTGATTTGTACCTCAATGACTTTCTCACGTTTGGAGATGTATAATGTTGACGTTAATGCGCCGGTTCGTAACTGAATAAAGTTCTGATTCAGGACGTAGCGTGTATGGAAAAAATCAGCTAATCTGCATATGACAACCCACAGTAACAGAATAGCGGAAATCATCCACCACGCCTGATGCTGTCCCAGAATCACCGGTTTGAAATAAAATAGTAAACCTGTAGCAATGATCCACACCCAGCTTGGTATCAGCATGCGCAGCCATAATGATTTTCGTGGAAGCTTCTGCATCTCCTCTGTAACCTGATAGGATGGCAAAATCTCCGAGATCATATCGTAAGCTTGTTTTACAGGCAGAAAAGGATAGAGCGAGTTAACCTCCTGATCGGATTCTCCCAAACCACCTGCTGTCGTCAGTTCCACTTCTGCCAGTCCTAGCAGCCTTTTCATCGGAGACTGCGTGATTTTCACCGCCTGGACTCGTTCCTTCAGAATCGAAAATGCGGTCTGTTCCAACATGCCCTTCGTAATATAGATTCGTTTGCGATCTGAGGATATTTGGAAATCACCATACTTCACAAAAGTTCTAATTATACCAAGCGTAATGGAAACAGCGATAAGTCCCGTGATAATCAATGCGGTAATCCACCAGGTATCCAGCCACGTTAATACGATGCTCTCCGTCACTTTTTCATCAGGAAAGAAATCTTTTATCGACGAATAGAGAGAACCCAGAATCGGAATAAGTACCAGAAAGCTGAGTGAGGTGAACGATGCTTTGAATATATCTCTACGGGTGGACTGGTAATGTATAGTCCGTTCAAGCTCCTCTTTTACAGGCACTGGAGTAACTTCTTCCGTTGTTACGTTTTCGGGCAGATTCTCTGAGTCTACGAGTTGTTCCATAACATCACTGGTCGCATCTGCTTCCGACATATGTCCTGCTACAATCTTTTCAAGCCGATCTGATTCCGAGAGTGAAATGACTTGCAGCTGAAACGTAGCATCTTCTCCCTTGATGCCCGTCTCAAAACGAATGGATGTGACTCTGAACAAACGATGAAACAACGACGTATGCCGGTTCACGTTCTGAATTTTGGTGAAGGGTATCGTTCTTCTTGTGCGGTTAAATACCCCACTGTAGATCTGGAAAGCCTTATCCTCTGCGGTATAACGTAACGTAAACCAGCCCCATATGATGGCTATTACACTAAACGTCATAGCCACATAAAACGCAGCTCTGCCATACATAATCCAGTTGGACGCCGAGCCATGACGAAGAATAAATAAAAAAACGATAAATGCAAAAGAATTTTTAACCAGTTTCCATACACTCCAGAGCATGGCTAACGGGTGTTGTCTTTTCGTCTCGTTCATTCATCCACCTCGTTAATCCTCGCATAGGATGCAATCTGATGGCGCAATTCAAGCGCCACTTCCTCTGGCAACGCCGGGATGTTATGAGATGACCCCATCGTGCCGACCGATACGGAATATAGGCCATATTTTCTCAAAAGGGGACCTTGGTTCGTAGTAACCGATTGTACTTTCGCCATGGGAATGATCTGATGCACCTTCTTCAGAGCCCCGTGTTTCAATTGCAAGAACTCCTCATTCGCATCGTAGTACCAATGCTTGTATAACAATGAAGGTCGAATAAAAATCTCCCACACGGCATACAGCACCGAAATGGCAGTTACTCCCCACAGTAACCAATCAATCCACGACTTCCATCCATAAATGGAATCCAGAACCAACAGTGCTGCAAGCACGATCAGACCTATTCCATTTGATATGATCGCACTGATTCTCCATATAGTTATGGCATCCGGCGATAAACGTTGCTCGGGCGTATTCCACTGTATGTACTGCATATATTCACTCCTTTTTCTTACTGTACGAAGAATAGTCCTCTATCGATGCAGAAAGATTCAATTAGTAAAAGAGATGACTCCTGTTCAGCACAGGTCGTCATCTCTGGGTCATTTTATTTTGCAGCAAAATCCTTCACTTCACATAACCATGCCATATGGTCCGAACCTTCACCCCAATAGTTCTTTGCCACGGCATAGGGTTCTCCAAACTTTCGCTGCCATTTCTGCTGCGCTGTCCGGTAGCCGCTATCCAGACAAAATTGCGTAATCTTACGCCGCTGAAGTTCAGTAGCCAGGGCCTGAATAAGAGCAGAGCCAATCCCCTGACCTTGGACATCTGGCAAAACGTAGAGACTACCCAGTTCTCCTATTTGGTTCAATTGGTTGTTTGTGCATTCTTGAATCTCCTTACCGCAAGGACCATAGGAAATGGTGCCAACGACGGTGTCTTCTCTTTTGGCGAGCAAAAAGAAGATACTCGATTCCTTATTGTTGTCAGGATGCAAAGCGCAGTGAAGCATCGCTTTTTTGTGTTCAATTTCATCCCGAATGTCTTCGTGCAGGGCACCCAGCCCCTCTTGTATAAATGCATTCGTAATGGATGTCTCGAATAACTGGCAGGCACTCTCCATATCCGATGATGTTAAAGGTTGAATGGTAATCAGGTGACTCATATGACCGTCTCTCCGTTTCGATCAGCTATATAAATTAAACTAAAGGATATTTACACTTGCCACTCCGATGACAGAACAACCTTCCGATCGCTGTTATCCCCAGATTTTTTTGATTCCTATTTTCAAAGGGGAAAATCCGGGGATAAAGGCGAAGCGTATGCTTCCGATGCAGCTTTCTTTCAGAAAGCTTTTAGCTCCACTTCTTCAGGTTTTTTCTGTCCTCTCCGTTATCGTATAAATTTTTTGTTAAACCTATATAGTAAACTGACATAACGATGTAATCAGTAGGCTTATATGTTAGTCCGTATGACTCTGGATCAATTTCCTTACCTGGTTTGAATTCTCGATGGGTATGCTGTATCCTACGTGGGTATCCTCATGGTTAACCAGAAGGGCTGACTGCTTGGGATCTTTGCCTATGGAAAAGTCATACTTGGTTAAGGAGCCATCCGCATCTGTTAAGTTCATCTTGTATTCCACGCTATAATCAAGAATCCCCTCTATACGCTCCGCTTTATTTATAGCTTCGATTATGATTCCAATCTCAACCGGATCTTCGATTTTCACACCCTCACACGCTTCAATCGTGAAGTTCGGGTTGCAGGTTAATGTAATGAGCGAAGGCAGAGCTTCTTTCGGACTAGAATTAGTTTCATTTGGATGGTTACAGGCTGCAAGGAGCATCGCGAAGAGACCTAAGAGAATCCCTGCTTTTTTCATCTGCATATATACCTCCGATTCTTACTCAGGACATCCGCGTAAACTCTCTACGTAATTATCTAGATTTAGCTCTAGATGCTTATGTTGTATACCGCAACTCGGAGTCCCACCCTTGGAGCAGCACTTTTAAACGTTGGGCGGTAGTGGCCACGAAACCACTTATCTTTACGTCCGTAATGAATTTGGGAACTATACCGGGTTCGTTGGCGCTTTCATTAAAAAAGGAAAATGTACGATCCCGCCAGCGCAAAATCTCCTCTGAGGTTAACAGATCAGCAACATCATAGCCAGGTGCAATCTCAAGCATTTTCCAGACTTCTTCACTCCAACTCGCCTGTTGATAAAGATTAAAATCAATCTGATCCGTCTCCCGGTAATACAGACGCCCAAGTTCATCCTTGGTTCGGGTTACACCCGAATTTTGATCCGCAAGAGTAACCTGCTCCACAAATTTCGGATGAACACTACGGAACCAGTAAAAGTCTGTCAGGACATGCATAAAGTAGCCCCGCACGAACCACTTCCATCCCTCATCTGCGTGCTGTTGAATGTAGGTTGAATAACGTTCTTTTAGTTGCTCAACGTAATGTCCTTCATTCTTATCCTTAGGGTTGAAATGAGTGGTTTCCTTATCCGCTCTTGTCCAACCCTCGCGCATATGAATAGAGTCAGGTGCGACATTCCCCAGATAGAACGGGCCTCGTTCTACATGTCCTTGCAAGGTTTCAGCAAAAAGAACAGCAACATTTAAATGAACCATTGGCAGTGGCATAGAGATATTCTCCTTTTTCGCAAAATCTGCTACACATACAAAAGAAAATCAATGTAGTCTATGCTCAAGCCTGCACTCGCTCCGTTTGTATTGTCTCAAATAGCTGCTCCAAATCCGTGTGAAGATCCGGCTGTTCATTAATGAGCAGGTTTATGTATTCCGACCCGCATTCATAGAAAACAAGACGATTAAACGGGGCTGAATCCCCAAGATGATTGATATCCAGTCCCAATTTCACTCGAATCAGATTCTCGATATATCTCGCGTAACCCTCGTTCCACTCCAGCCAGTTGAAGTACTCCCCTTGTTCTTCACTCAAAGAGCTAAACAGGTCCACTCTTGCTTCTTTCACTTGCAAAAGATCCTTACTCTTCAGAGCTGATAGCAACGAAGTGATCCGCTGAACAACGATCTCATTGTCATAAGGAAACTCATAATCCAGTTCCCATGTTACACGTTTAATCTGCTCCATCCTGCGTTTAATCTCAAGTCGGTCACCAATGTCGCGATACTGTTCATATACGTAACAATGGACAAACTCATGAAAGAGGAAGACTTTCTGCTCAAAATTTTGGAACGCCGCATCTGTCACCACTGCGCATATTCGTTCATCCATGTGATGCACCGGAAATGCCGCCAGGCATTCATCGGGAATATTCAGATCATCCGGAACGGTTTTCACCCATTCATATTGCTTCGTCTTGGACGAATAATCATAGATATATAACAAAGTTTCATATGCCACAACCACAGGATAATGCTCTCTGAATAAGGGATGTATACTGACCAAATCCTTTTGAAGCTCTTGCAACTCGTTGATTTGCTCTAAAAAAGTATCCATGTCAATTACCCTCTCTTTAGTTGAATGATGAGTTAATCATATCAATAGAGCAACAATAAAACACTGAGAGAAAAATGATAATTCTATTGTTGAGTGATATTTCTACAGGTTAGAACCGTTCTCCTCGTTTCTCATATAAATAAATATCCAGCGCCTGAATCCCTCGTTTAGCAAGTTTGATAAATAAAATAAGGGCATATACGCCCAATCCGAATAACACCAAATTAAATAAAACTGCAAATGTTGAAATGAATGAAAAACTCATCATACTTCCTCCTTTTTATCACCGTAATGAATTCAAAATTCATATGATTATCATAATTTATAAATATACCAACTTATTAACTCACCAGCCTATTTTAGCATATTTTACCTTACTTTACTTTCTTCAATCAAATTCCTCATACTTGATAGGCTGAATTCTAATCATTAAAAATAAAAAAATCTTCCCCCGGGCATCCGGCTGGAAGACTTTACTGGAGCCTTATTCTATTGAATACGTTCACTACTCTTAGTTAATATATCCTGCTTTTTTCAGCACATATTCCGTGAATGGATTAATCTCTGGGATGGGCATACTCAGATCAAAATAACGCAGTTCCAGTCCTTCATCATCCATGACGGTTGGTTCGCCCTGAATTTCAGTAGCTTCATAGACAGCCATGACATTATACACCTCATCTCCATGCGGATACTTGTAATACATGTCCTGACCTGAGAAAACGGTAATGAGTTTATATGCACCCGCTCTCAATCCAGCTTCCTCATATAATTCACGGGCAGCAGCTTCCTCCAAAGATTCTCCCGGTTCCAACGAGCCGCCAATGGTTCCCCAATCCAGACTATCTGTACGTCTTTGCAATAGCAGATGGCTCTGCTCATTAAAGACCAACACACATGAACCAGCCATGATTAGAGGGCGCGAACCCACCAGCTTTCTCAACTCCATGATATATCCCATAAAGATTCTCCCCCGTCTGTAATCAGATAAGTTCAACAACGTGTCTCTATGACTTGGATTTTGTCAAGATTCCCTTGTCTACGGAATCTTGGATAATTTGCTGTGCGTATGTCCACAATGTTTCGGAACCGTTCACAATCTCACGATTTCTATTTAACACCTGTTCACTTGTAATATTGTATTTCTGCCACGTATCTCCCTCATTCTGATGATTGTGGATCAACGGCTGCAACCGATCCATCGACGAGGCAAACTGCGCTTCATTGGTCTCCTTTGCCTCAAACTCCAGCCACAGGTTCAACAATTCTTGGGCCTGCTCCTCAGGCAATATCCCGAACAATCGATGGGCAGCCTTAATCTCGCGGTCATATTTATCCGTATGCCCTACCATATCGTAGGCAAAAGTATCTCCGGCATCGATCTCAACGAGGTCATGAACCAGAAGCATCTTAATAACCTTGAGAATATCCACTTCTTTGTTGGAATGGCTCTGCAAAATCAAGGCCATCATCGCCAGATGCCAGGAATGCTCCGCATCATTTTCGAGTCTGTCGCCATGGATAATTCTCGTTTTTCGTTCAATCGTTTTCAGTTTATCGATTTCAATAAGAAATTGAATCTGTTCCTGCAATGATTCGTTCACGATCATTCTCCTCACAGTGTTTTTTCCAAATCCTTCAAGAGAGATTGTACCAGTAAACTCTGTAATCAAAGTTCAGTGACATACCCACACCCTCTGCCAAACGGATTGAACCTGCATTATCTGGGGAGCAGTCCCAATACGGCTGGATACCTTTATTCCTGCATTCTTCTACAAAAGCCCGCGCTACCCATTTGCCATAATTATTTTTCTTATAGGCTTCGATAGTTTCAATATCAATTGCATGCCACTGATCTGATATAAACGCCGAAAAGCAAACACTCGCGATATCCTCGTTGTGTACTGCAGTGTATCCAAAGCCATGTTCCAAGAAATCATCCATGTTATCCCAAAATCTCGAGATTTTATCCTTCAGAAAAGACATATTATTGAACTTTCCAACTTTCAGTAATGTCTCGTCTAATCTGAGAAGCCTGACGGCCTCATTCTGAGAAGGATACCCTCCATGAATTACTTGATGACTTCGATGTTCAGTCATTCCTTCGGTTGAATCCAATGTGAATACATGCTGAATATTGCTATGGACCTCTTTATTCGCGGCCATATGATGAAGCACATCTTCCCATCTTTTATCCACCACACCTACTTCGACTGTATGGATATTTAATCTTAATAATTCAGGTTCTATATGTTCTTTCATGAACTCTTCCAAATCGTTCAGAAAGGGTTTACTTTTGGCGTTTCCAATCAACTGAAAACCGTTTTGTCCCTTCACCCAAATTAAAGCTGCTGTGATATTCGCTGCATCATCAACGTAGATCCGGCCAGGATTCAACCCAGATGCCACAGCCTTCACCTCAATATTGCTGTTAAAGTCCGTGAAGTGCATCACCTTATAGAATTCATGCTTCTTAAGCTCGCTAATCATCAGTTCATTCCCTCCCGAACGACACTCAGGAAATATTCACGATGATCCGGATGGCAGGCAATCAGATATGGCTCTGAATTCATACCTTCAAAGGGATTACCTTCAAAATCCATAACTATGGCACCTGCTTCTTTCGCCATTAATATGCCTGAATACAAATCGTCTCCTGCCGAATTGTAGAGCACAATGCCGTCAACATCCCCCTTAGCTAACATGCACCACTGTAGGGTTGGAGCCCATAATCGAATCATTCGTTTGAAGCGGACATCCAGATGCTGACGTAGCCGTACTGCCTTCTCTTCATTTTGCACCTGATGCCCCTGAATCCAGCCAATGGTCCCTTTATGAATCTGCTCTTTCTTTTGGACTTTCATAGGGTTCAGATTACAACTTGCTCCATTCCCACGTGATACCACAAACAAACGATCCACCAGAGGTTCGTAAATAACCCCGAGGACAGGTTCTGAACGATACATTAATGTAATGGAAACAGAAAATATCGGTAAACCAATGGCAAAGTTGTTTGTTCCGTCTAGCGGATCAATCATCCACAGCCAGTCACTCTTCTGTCCGTTATGCCCCCGCTCTTCACTATGGATCTCATGATTGGGGAATCTAATGCTAATTTCATCACATATTATCCGCTCTGCTTCATGATCAACTGCAGTAACTACATCGCCAAAGATGCCCTTCTCCTTTGCACAGGTGATCTGATCAAAATGATCTTGGGCAACTTTCCCTGCTCTTCGAACGACTCTCTCCGCAATCTCTTGGGCTATACGTATGGTTTGTTCGATGACCATCACTCCGTTCGGTTACTTGATCCGTATCTCTCATTTGTTTTTTTATTAAAGTGCGCCTTTATATGCAAATTTCATAGATCCGAGTCTCTTCATCATCAAGCAAATATCCTTTACCGATATACGCCCAATTATTTTTTTCATAATAGTCCGTCAAATCGGTGCATAAATACAGCTTGTCGTACCCCTTCGCCTTCACCTCGTTAATCGCATGATTCTGTAGTTGCCCACCCAAGTTCTGGCCCCGGTATTCTGGATCAACATGAAGGCATGCAAACCACGGAAATAGATCCTGCCGGCTATTTAAATCGCTTCGTAACAGAGCATATCCTCCAACAATCCTGTCGCCATCCAACAGTACATAAAATCGGGGCACATCGCTCTCGGTTTCAACGGAACGTTCTATGCAATCCCGGTAAAAATGGTAGCTCGATTCCGAGCCCCACTGCTTCCAAAAATAGTGTACAGCTGCCTGCAGCATGTCCGGCTTTTGCCGAATATCAACAATTTCAAACATCAGAATCTACCTTCCTTATTATGTTCTTGTGTATTTTTGTGCCTCTGCTCAACCTTGTCCTTCATTGCTTTCCACGTCCATGCTCCAAACCAGATTCCGCCAAACCTTTAATTTCGTTCAACATGTACTTCGCATAATCCAAAAGTAAATCATCACTTAAATTCACGCTTTCCCGCTCTCCGTTATATTTTGCGAGACATTGTGAGATGACTTCCTTGTATTTCGGTAAAATATGAATGAGTGCCCACTCGCCTGCTTCTCGTTTGGAGTATATTACCGAATTTTTCACATACAATAGAACCCGTGATAGGTTCAGAACATAGTAGACAGGATTCTCCGTTATTTCTTCCAGAGCTGAACCAACGTCAGATGTAATAGAGGCCAGCATATATTCACGTTTTACAGGCTGGAATAACTCCTTAATAGCTTTGCCAGCAAGCACTACTCCACGGTCAACAATAACAGCCAGGTGTGCTACCAGATCTGGATCTTCGTATCCACCACAAAGATATTGATCATCAGTTCTATACTTTTCCCGGTAATACGCCGAGTAATGAAATTCAAATGGAGTTGGAAACGTCAGATTAGCAACCGTAGACTCCAAGACAATACTAAGTTCAAACCCTGGGACAATATGCATTTCATCTTCGATGTGCATCAATCGCTTCGCAATACTCCGATAGGTATCAGCAGACAGCTGCTCCCGGCATACCACCAGTATATCGATATCGCTTTGATTCGGATGGAATCCCCCCATAGCCATGGAGCCATGTAAATAAATTCCCACCAGGGAATCTGAGCATTCTTCTTTTAACAAAAGGGTAACTGTATGTAATACCGCCTGTTCATCCACCTAACTCCACTCCTTCATTTACGTTGTTACGTATACAATTCCACTTTCATTTCCTCCACAAAAACAGCCGTTCCTCGTATTCTGACATCCATGTCCTGTCCATTTCTGACCACGCTAACATGAACTTTCCCATCTCTACCAACCTCATGACCTTGCTCCACAGCAAAATGAGCCTGATGCATCTCAGAATTCATATACTCCAAATAATAGGCACCCATCACACCGGATGCTGTTCCCGTAACCGGATCCTCCGTAGTACCTGAAAAGGGGGAGGAAAAATGTCTGGCATGCATTAGAGCATCTAAATCACGGGTTTCCAGTAAAGGGGTGCAAAGAAGCTTTCGGATTTTCAACTAATATCTCAGGAAATAACGGTGATTCCGGTTTCATTTGTTGGAAAGAGGCCAGTTTGCGAATCGGTATCAACAACGTCCAGGTGCCTGTACTTCCATAGACGATGGGTGTGGATAGATCAAGATCATCCGTGGTTAGATTTATGGAATTTGCCAGCTTCTCTATGTCACCTTGGAATGGCATGAAACGGGGTTGATCCTGCTTCATCTCAATGTTGATCGTATCGCCATCCTGCTGGAACTGAATCGGCAATAGGCCTACATTAGTCTCAATGGTGACCGACTGCTTATCCTCCAGTAGCCCTTTAGTCTTTAACCCATACATGGATGCCATCGTGGCATGCCCACACAGATTAATCTCATGTCCCGGTGTGAAATATCGTAATCTAACGTCTGCAATTTCAGAACTCATCACGAAGACCGTTTCATTAAAGCCGACTTTAAGCGCAATCTGCTGCATCGCTTCCTCACTGAGCGCATCGGCATGAAAAACAACTCCGGCCGGATTTCCTTTACCAGGAATCTTTGAAAAAGCATCATAATGATATACAGTGATTTCACGCATTGTAGACCCACCTTATTTTTCAGTTTATAAGACGTACATCGCCATATAACTCTATTACTTCACCATCGACAACGATCCCAGCACCATCTTCGCAAGCATAGATTGTTGTCGAGTTGGTAAGCACGTAATCTCTTAATGAATCCAGAGTTTCCTCAGAGCCATCCCAATGTGGTGAAAATTCAAAATCAACGAGCGCCAGAGCCTGCTTGTCCATTAATCCAACATGGTTCTCGTCTGCGTCTTTCCCATATCCGGCCATTTCAATCGTTGGTGTAGTTAGAATACTTCCTGCGCTAACCCCAATCAGAATGCCGCCCTTATTCACATAGGAACGCAACAATCCCATTGCAGTTCTCTTCTGCAATAAACTTAGAAAAAAGAATGTATTTCCGCCAGATAAATGAATCGCATCGTTTTCAAAAATGGTATTGAATCTGTTTTCCTCGTATTCTAGGTCCAGATCATAATAATCAATTGATTTGATTCCCAGTTGATTATAGTAACGCACAGTATGCTCAAAATATTTCCGTTCCGGGTCGGAACACGAAGGTATATAACCGATGGAAGGCTGATCAGAGTTGAACAAGCTCAATATTCTCTGATCCAGTTCATGGTTAGATTCGAAATATAAATCACTTAACAAAACCAGCTTGGTCATCTGAATTTCTCCCTTTTTTAATTTCCAGAGGACTATTGCATCTGTCCATTAATATATCTTCTATGACTTGAAGATGCGTCCTGAGCCCACAATTCCAACTCAATTTTACTAACCAAAAATTGATCTTGAACCTTGATGAAAGGAAACATTTTTCCTTCAAAGAAACCCGATGTCGAGAAACTTCCTTGTTCAGCCTTAATAATGCCCATCACCTGTTCTTCAGTCATACTCAGATACTCCGCCGTTTCTGGGATTGTCATTAATGGTTTGTTGTTGTTCGGCACTTCCTGCTCCATTGCCTGAGCCGATTCATTAGCTCTCCCCTGATTAGATAGCAACAGGCAGCCAACGATAAACGATATACCCAAGATTGCACTGGCTATTAAGATGGAAAATGGAATGATTTCACGGAATCCCTACCTTCTATTTTTGCTTACAGATCTTTAATCGTGTAATGACCCGCCTCACCGAGAAACTCATTTCGGGTTAGCCCCTTCTCTCCAAAGAAAGCTCTGTAACTCGTTATCGTACCATCATGTGAAATGATAAAAGTTCTCTCGCCGTGCTCTCTACACCATTGAACTAGCTGTCCCGCATAAACCGCAAATTGATGTTCTTCCATCCGATTAATTCCATCCAGCCAGCAATCAAGTTCAAAATCAAGAATTTGTAGCCCCGTGTACTGAGCATTTAATTCGTCTTTAGAATAAATCTGGTCACAGCGCAGAACGGGGGACTCCGGGTTTTGAGGGAACATTCTTGGGCCAACAAGTGGACAGACTGTCAGTTTATCGCCTGATGTTAAGATGAGTGCCGTTTCTATCGTTCGTTTCGTAGGACTCACCAAAACTACGTCTTCCGATAAGATTTTAATCTGCTTTCGTAATTCAGTCGCCTGCCTCTTTCCTTGTTCAGTAAGTCCCGGATGCAAATGGTCTAGCTGATGAGGATAATGAAGCAAATGTTCAGCATGACCATGACGAATAAATGTGATATTCACAGGCTCCTCCTATTTCTGAACGTAATGCTTAATGCCTTCTGTATCATTCAGATTGCACAAATCCTTCTTCAAAAACACCGGATAAATCTCCATACCTTTTGAATGCATCCAGGTTTACTTTGCCGACCAGCCAGAGGATAACCCCTCCACAAATCCGTTAACAAACGATGGAATAAAAAGTACAATCAACAAAGTTAAACTCCCTATACCCCATCTGACCAATGTTTTACGTTTGCTCCTTACACCTACGATGAACAATATAGCGGTAATGACGATTAGTGTTGCCTCGAGAAATAACATGAAAATAAACCTCCGTTATGTACTGTATTACCGTGCTAAGAAATCTCGTACTTTTACTTTAATCTGCTCAAGATTAACTTTAGGCAGCTTTCATATACGCTTTGACCTGTTTTGCAAAATGAGCAGCTTCATCTTCAGTTTCAAAAGATCTTTTGGGAATGACATGCGCACTCGCCTTATTAATGAATATATAAAAATATTGCTTCGTTTCACTGAAACTCTCCAGACCTTTCCACTGTGTGGTACCTGCAGTCATATCATTACTCCAGCGAATTTCCTGCTCCGTAATTACAAGCTTTTGGTCACCCAGTATCCCTTTGCTCTCACGTGCCAACTTCTTAAGACACACAGCAATCAGCATACCTTTCCCATACAGTTTAATCATCGCGAATTTGTTCATTTGCCAATAATCTTCTTCGGTTAAGTGAATTTGAATCATGTTTCTAGTTTTCTCCGTTCTTTAGTATCTCTTGCCAAAATCTCCTCTAGCTCCTCCTGACAAGCAGCGCGATTATATTTCGAATTATCCAGCCAGTGTTTGTCCATCTTCAGCAAATGATAAATCTCGGTTTCCAACTCTTTTCTTGCCTGAAGGACCTTCACTGTGCCATCAACACCGTGATACCCTTTCGCGTGTCCCAATCCTTGATTCGTGTAATATTGTATGAATCCATCTGACCATTCCTTGGGTCTTTCCTGGATTGCCTTGTCAAAGGTATGTGCAAGATCCTCCTGATGAATGTAGATTAGTAGCGGATTTAATGGTTGAACGATGCGCTCCAATTCCAAAACATATTGCACGTTTTCTTCTTTGGATTGATTGGTTTTCACCAAACCTATGGTCAGTGGATTTTGAATAAAACAACATTCGAATATGGTGATGGAATCATCAGCCGTGCTTATCACGCTTTCGGTAAAAGTTCGCCATTTTTCGGTGATCAGCTTTACATTTTGTTCAAAAGGCAGTTCGTAAATATCTTTGCTAAATATCTCCTGTACCACATGATCAGAGAAATTCACTCCAAACTCCTCTTTCATTTTGCGATAAGGAATCAGGAAACCCTCCTGATAGGCTGTTGCTTTGCCCTCCAATATATCTTTACATGTTTCGTGAGCATCGACCAAAGACCTGAACTCTTCCGCAGAATAAAAGGCAACACCATCATAATCAGCAGGATGATCCAGATTCCCTTCCTGGATGAGTTGCACCTTTTTGCCTTGCTCAATCAGAATCTCGGATACCATCTTGGCAATCGTCGACTTTCCTGCACCCGGCAATCCCTCAATAAGAATCAATTGTTTTGTCATGATTTCATCACCCTTAACTTCATTTCATTCAGTTGTTGTTAATCGATGTCTGCAAAAATCCATTTCGCAGCATCGCCATCCGCTTTCTTTTTCCGAAACACCATGCTAGAGCTGGCCTCCTCCTCGTTCTCTCTTAATTCAGTAACCATCACTAGTGCCTCATAAAGCTTCTTTTGCTCTCGAATGGTGATCTCACTCATAGAGATGATCTTGCGAACTTTAAAACCTGAAAAGCTTGAAACTGGCATACCGGAGACTGGCGATTGTGGATCAAAAAGGCTCATATAGCCCTTCTCATCCTCTTCCCACATATAACGCATACGGGAATTCATAAGTTGGACGATTTCCAGTTCATCACCTGTATACTTCGTTTCATCAAGGTAAACAGGAGGAATGCCTTTGTCTTTTTTGGGTTCTTCTGCTTCTTCGTCCTTCTGCTCGATTGCTTCATCAGTAACGCTTTCCGTCACTGGAATCGTTGGTTTCTGCACAGCTTCATTGGTTGTTTTATCCTGACAGGCGATTAAGAACAGAAATAATAAAGACAACACGGTTAACTTTTTCATGCCCAACCCTCCAACATATGCACAACTTCGCCAAGATCTTTGCACTCATAATCCGGTATAATCTGTTTCCATTTAGATTTACTTTTCCGATTCAACCAGACAGCCTTAATTCCCGCATTTTGCGCTCCTTGTACATCGCTGACCAGAGAATCCCCGATATGGATCACCTTATCTCGCTGCAAACCATACCTGTTGATCGCTTCATCAAACATCTCTGACCTGGGCTTATAAGAACGAACATCCTCGCTGGTAATTACTCCGGCCACTTCAATATTATGTGTCTTCATTGCAGCTTTCACGTCATCCGTATCGATATTGGAAAGAAGATATATAGGGATTTCAAGAGAATGAAGAAAGGGAATTGAATCAGCAAATATGCCCGGGTTACGCCAATGAGCCAACTGTTCCTGATTAAGCGACTCAGCAACGGGAAGAATATCATCATCTTCATGAACAACTGTCCCATAGAAATCAAGAAAAATAGCTTTCAATCTATCCCTCCCACTGGAATACGCTAATCCAAAAAAGTTCCTATGTATGTTAAATTTTCTCTGTAGGTACATCATAACCCATAATGTGGAATTTGCGAATGAACCAAATAGTGTAATCCTCCTCCTCCTTACTTCTTCTGTTCAACACAAAAACCACGCTGCTCTGCATGCTTGCATCATACAAAAGCGTGGTAAGTCGATAAATGCTTTCCAACATCTGAACACAGCAACCAACTATCTTTTAAAGAACATTTTCAATATGCCTATGGTTTTGATTCTAATTTCATTGCCTTCGGCATCCGTAAAAAGCTCATCATACGTTGTATAAATCCCCACATGCTGTATATGTCCGCTTCTGAAAATAAGACTCCTTTCCTGACCGTTCATGATCTGAGTATATGTTGTTCCCGCAATGACATCGTAGGAGGCATGTATACCATGCTCGTTTTCGAGCCATTTATAAAAATCTGTTCTGCTTGGATTGGTAAAAGCCAGAATCACAATAATGATAACTACAACACTAATAGCCATGGTTAATTTACTAATCCCATTTGCTCTATAATTAGCTGCTTTGTTATCATGCGTACTTGCCATTGTATGACTCCTCTCAAAGTTCCATTTTAACTCATTGTTTGCTCTGCTTATGACCTGTTAAGCAACTGCTCGTCAAACCATACATCCTCATAATTTTCTGCAATCACAAACCGCCATCCCGGCGCAAGTCCGAGGTACTTCTTGATTTTCAGGTCCCAGTCATCGATGTGTGTTACATGTAAAGGTACAAAAAAATCATCTGCATCCGAATATTCTTCTGCCCAAATATACCATCCGGTTGTATCTCCCTCGGGCTGAATACGCATTCCATGGATCGGTTCCAACTTCTCTTTGACGTTCCAGGAGATTCCAATCTTATGGTGCAATTCGCTGGGCACATAGTTTGCATTATATTTTTGGCACATCTGCAACTGTTCCTCAATAGAAGCCGTATTTGTCATCATTGATCATCTCATTTCTAACGTGTTGGATATGAACAAAGCAGTTCATAATATTGTTTATAGTTAGAGACCCATTCCTCTTTGGAAAAATCAACAAAGTCATATTGCTCACACTGTCTAAGATAGTTCAGCTGCTCTCCCGCTGATTCCTCGTGATTCTGCTCCAGATAAGTCACTGTCTTCTCATAACCGGCACCACACAGAAGCTGCACATCAATATAACTGCCCGTATCCTGATTCTTGCGTTTTGCCTTCCAGATTAACCCAGTGTCCTCTACATTTCCGATGCAGAATAACATAATACATAAGGTTTTGAGATACTCATTATCCATTGCTTCATGAGTCTCGATCTCTTGCTGTAACAACTCCCTGATATGCTGCCTGTGTCTGGTATCTGGATCTAAACCGTACAACTCCAAAATCTCTTCTTCGTCCATCTTCGTTCCCCTTGCTTACTTCAGAATATTGTTTAATTCTTCCGCTTTTTTCCTGCTATCCATTTTAGCATAGAAATAAAAACCAATAATGTGCAGTACGATGGATAAGACCCACATTCCAGGGAACCAGGGAGCAATCAATAGGAACATGTCTGTAGAAAACAACCATACGATCGCCATGCCTCCTGCAATATTAAATGTGGAAGAAATGATGATATTCCACACGGGTTTCATCGTAAAGTAGTTCCACAGTGCATTGTACAATACGCCAAACAGTATAGCGGCAATAGCTGAAATCCCGGCAATATTCCACAGGTAACTCATTTCAAAAGACTGACCACTAGAGAATAGTGTGAGCAACAAGGTCACCCACAACGAAGTTACCGTAAACACTTGAAAAAATGATTGCTTCAACTGACTAATCATGATAATTTCCCCCTAAAATTTTTAATGTAAAATCGACTGACAAAGTAACTGGATCCGTCGTTCAGATCAACCTTGATCCTGGCATGGTCTGTTGACGAGAATTCACTGATATGCCCTGTGTTAATGATGGTTTGATTATTGATTTTCACCAACTGAGATGACCTCAGATCCTCTTCCACAAACTTCAGGCGTTTGTTGAGCAAGTACCTTTCGCCTGTAATGACACGCACACAGCACAATCGATCCTCTGATTCAATCGCAACCACCGAACTCAACTCGATCTGCACATTGCGATTGTTCTTAGCATTGATGACAATAAGTTTTGTTTCAGACTGGCAAATCGCTTCTTGAATACTATCCCAATGGGACCTCTCATCAGGATGGGTTATGACCTTGGCCATGCTTTTTTCCATTAACAGTTCCTCTTCAAAAACGACTTTCATTCGTTGCCCTCCTCTCACAACTCATATTACAAGTAAAGCCACAACAAACCCACAGTATTGCGTTTTGTTACATGAAATTGCAGGTTTGTTACATCGGTACTGACTTTTCAACGTACAGACACGATAAAAAGGACTACTCATTCAAGAGTAGCCCTACATGTCTCTCTTTCAAACTGTCATCTGGAATCAGGTTACCGAACTGTTCTCCAGATACATCTCCTGATTTTGCCGAATTATTTCATTTATGTGTAAAATAGCTTCCTGAGCCGCGGCTCGATATTTAACGTATAGTTCTTCCGTTCTTTGCAGCAGGATCGGGTCTTTCTCCAAATTCGTGGGCAGGACCTCACGCCACTTGTCTCCAACTTTATTTTGATCTGTAATCAGACGCTCAATGTCATCCAGCAAAGTTACCATTTCATGTTGATTAAAGTAGCGCATCCCATTCTTAATTCCATTCCAACTCTTCATGTCGATAATGTTGTACGCCGAAAACCAATAAAACTCCGCCAAGCTCTTGGTGTGGTTATGATAGGAATAGAATAAAAATATCGCTTGTTGTCCTTCATGTAATTGTCGGTATACCTCTACTTTTGCTGCAACATCTTTACCACGAACGGAGATCAACATCGGTTGGACGCACAGCCAGCTAAGCTGCTCAGAACCCAAATCTTCTGGTTTGATTTTAACTTTCAATAACATGCTCCTCTCTACTTGCGATGATTGTAAATTCGAACTTCACTTGAGTCATATGCTAAGGATTCTCCGGTGACTGTACTGCAGGATCATTCTCTCCACCCATTCTACGTCTGGACGTTTCCTTCCTGCCTGTCGCTGAAATATGATTAGATACTTTAGCCAATCCGAATCTGGGCATATTCGCATATATGGTCTCATGTGAACCGGGTTGAGCTTTGTAGGTTTCATGATAAATCCCCACGCTTCCATCCGATCCAACGGATTGGTTAAATCGTTTCCATGCCTCCAGGTGCAGGCCCCCTCGTGCGTATTTCTCCAATTCATCATAAGATCTCCAATATTGCAGCAGGGTTACTCCACGCCAGCTCATAAAATATTCAGTCCCCAGAAACCCGGTATCTGGGTTCATGTACAGTTCTTTGATCATCGGGCCCATGGATTTAAAAACAGGCAACCACTTATGTATGGCCCATAGGCGATTAACTCTCATTCCAATAATAAAAACAACAAATTCTCCATCAATATCAGCTGAATATCTTCCCTTGTGTATGTTCGCCATGTGACTCCTCCTTTTTATCAAATATATAATTAGTGCCCGTTCGGAGTGTATTGTGCTTGATGATATTGGCATTACCGTATTCCCGGTTTCGCCCTACTCCATTCTATATTGCAAAATCAGTTGAAGACCATGAATGCCCATCTTCCGTTCGCCCATATCCAGAAAACCTACTTTCAGATACAGCTTTTGTGCCGCAATATTCCCCTCATTCACAGCTAAAATAATTTCATTGAGCTTCGGATCAAGCTGCTTAACCAATTCAGGCAGAGCCCTCATCGCAGCCAATGCATACCCGTTCCCCTGATGTTTCATCGTAATGGATAGCGCGCGTACCAGTATCTTTCGGGAATAATCCCTTTCCTCTACGTATTCAGAATGCTTATGTAATATGAAGAAACCAACTGGAGTCTCATCATTCAAAATCACCACCGGATATTTGTTCGGATTTTGGAGTGCCTCCTCAATCACTTGCGCAGGCATTGCAGTAAATTGAACCTGTTCATCACTCAGTGAAAAATTAGCCAAGTCTTGATCGTACTTCTCATGATATGGGGCGAGGATAAATTGTTTTTCCATTTTGAACACCTCTGCTTTCCTTGTTAGCTCCTTCTAATAAATCAGATGGTATAACCCCCCCTCTCTGCCATTAATACTCTTATGATACTTGTCGCGTTGTCGAATTTCATTCGATTATTTTTCTGGTGGCAGTCCCATCCTTGTTTTAATGCGTGTTGAATGAGATTCGAAATCAGCTTGGGCTCATAGACAAATATATCCCACGTATCTTCCCAAGGGACAACAAACTCCACAAATGTAGATTTATACGTATTCGAAAATATACGGATTATAAGATCTTGTGCCTGCTCATCCACAACATACAGGAACAAAATGTCCTTTATCACTATTTTACGAACTTGTTTCTTGTATACCTTCAAAATATCACTCCCTTACTTAAGCAATACCACCTAAATGTTCAAACACCTCCCACGTTGTAAACAATTGTTTCAGTCTCCGGGCTGTCGTATGAATAAACTCTTCTATAGCTTCCATAGATAATATGCTCAAATCACCTAAGGGCTCATTTTCAAGGTTATTCAAAAATTCTACTTTTTCTTTTCTATACTGATATACCTCTTGCTCCAGCAACCCGCCTAAGTCAAAAGCTTTACCTGCTTCCAGCTTATTCAATAAATCATGGCCCTCAGTCCCTTTTCTCAAAATCATAAATTCTAGCTTCGTAACATCCTGCGTATAAATACTTCGTCCATTCGGATGAACTTCATATGCAGGATAAATCTCGAAAGTCCACACCCGGTCCGTATATACATGAGCGATGTACCCGCACAAATATTGCATGAACTTAGGATCACTATGCGCGCGTTCTTTGTTGGAATTGAAAAATGCCCTGAGCTCTTCGTCTGTTGCGAACTGTCCTGCCTCTGGCATGAGATGCGTTTTTGCCTTTTCGGCTCTTTCATTCGTTCTCACATGAATGGAGTCAGGTGCAAGACTTCCCACTATAAATTCAGGGGTTGGATTAGATAATAATTCAGATGTTATTGCAAAATGAACCATGGGCCAAGGCATGTAAGGACTCCTTTCTCTTTTCTTAATAAAATCTAATATGGTTTTATTACTTACAAAGCCAAGTGCACACTCTCTTGCACACTCATCAATTCAATATCCTCACAATAGAATCCCAATACCCCGTCTTCATAGTCCTCAACAAGATATTTCATCGGATGATACCCGTGGTCTTTCAAATCTCTAATATTAAAACCACTAATCTTCACTAGAACACCATTCGGCTGATAATGGAAACTTTCAATGTTATTGAATCTAAAAAGCAATTCATAAGTTGCATTTGAGAATTTCATCAGAAATGTAATGTCTGCTATCATGATATTTTCATAATATTTATCTTGTTTGATATACAAATTAACACCAGCAACCCACTCCAAATCTTGAACAGAAAATGCAAGAATAAAGGGGCTAAGTAACTCCAGATTTTTTATTATAATCAATCCCCACTTGATATTTAGCTAAGTTGTTTATGCATATTACACTCGTAGCAGCTCAGACTCTCCTTGCATCAAATCTATAAATACAGGCTTCTGTACCTTGTTGATTGTGGAAATATCAATTTCATCCAGACTTTTAAAAACAAGCTCTAGCGATTCATTCTGTTCATCTTCAAATAAAAGAGTTGTTTGATCCTTATCAAGTTTCCCATCCAACTCCGCGGTGACGTTAAACAGAAACATCACAAATACAACCTCGTTACCATCCGGATATGTATATTTCATTTTCTCACCTGTGTAGACGGAGGCCAGTTCATATGAACTCACAACAAGTCCCGTTTCTTCCTTTACTTCTCTAATCATGGTTTCTTCAATACTCTCCCCGGGCTCCATACCACCACCAGGTAATCCCCAATCGCCATAATCTGATCTTTGTTGCAGTAGAATTCTCCCTGTATGATCACGAATAACAGCTCCGCCAGTAACGACAATGCGACTTGTCATTAATCAAGCTCCTCTCTAATGGCTCGCTTCTCCTATAGTCAGCAGCAATGTTCCATAAGAAATTTCACTTTAGAAGATCAAATGCCAAAATGCACAATGCACTTCCCATTCACCTCAGCATCTTTTGCCATATTGGCTAGCTTATTTAATTCGTTTATCAATTCAACTCTGTTATACATGAGTTTCTCATAATAGCCCCTCTGTTCATTTCCATCAAAACAATAATCCCCTGTAAGCTTGATCTGATCAGGAGCAAGGTTGAATACATCAATCCATGCGCGAATTAGTTGATGAAACTTCAACAAAGTATCTTTTTCTTCAATAACCGTTATTCCATAGTTGTTCAGTCCACTACATTTTTTACAGGTAGATGGGTTCCACGTATTCAGCCAGTTAAGAGAATCCTGGATATATGAAAGGAACTCATCCTCCAAGCCAACATGTTCCTCTACCATTAGTCCGCTTTTATGTATATGTCCATGAGTATCCCATGAGTAGGAGGTGTAGATAGATTCATTTATTTCTGACTTATTTTCAATAATAAAATTATGCATAGGCATCTTTTAGTCCCCCAGTACTCTATTGGGCTCATTTTCATTCATCATAACCCATGTATTGGTAAATGCGGAAATCTAAAAGATCCTTTTTTTGACTAAAATCTCTGTTCCTTCTTCTTTGTATCTCTCAATAAATTCATTGGTCACATGATCATGATGAAGTATGCCCATATAGTCTGTGCCTGGCTTCTTCGGTCTGTAATCGGAATCAACCGTATAGATATTGAAGTGCACCTCATCTTCGTCTTCTGACACGTCTGTATTATTGAAAAGTACAATCACTTCATCTTTAGTTAGAAACAGAAAATCCCCTTGACTCTCAATAATATAAAAAGGAAATTTCATATCCTCTACGTGAATTAAATTTTGGTGTTCTTTCAGCTCTTCGGGGATTTGTTCCATGTAATGTAGCGCTACCTCTTCTGCTTGAAAAATTCCTGAAATCCACTTAAGCCTGCCTTTTGAAGCTACTATAACAAACAAATAATCATCCTTCCTATCACAATTCACATAATCTAGTCCGTTCTTGCACGTACAAAGGTTTGAGACAGAATCCGATGGCTGCCAGCGATGTTTTCAATTTCAATGCTATACTCAGACTCTACATATTCAATGTGATGTTGTTCATAGTATTTTTTCCAGAATGAAACAGCCGATTGGTTATTAGCCAGTTGCTCCACTCTGAATCTGCCCTGAAATTGTGCAAACACCAGATCAACCGCCTGAGCCGCTAATCCTTGTCCGCGAAACTTTTTGACCAAAAATAGCTCTTGAATTGTAAAGTCGACATCCTCATCTACATATGGAGGAGAGCAAACCAACACAAATCCGATTACCTTTCCTTCATAATGGATAAAAAACGGATGTAATTCCGATCGTTCCAGATAGAGATAGGTATTCGTCGGATCGTACTTCCCCTCTTCTAGCAAATCTTCACTCGAGAATTCGGAAAGATCATACAGATAAAGGTTATACAAGTTTAAAAATAATTCTTTCTGACTGTTATCGATTCTGGTGATCTGTACATTCATGTCATTACACCTCACTTTATTAATAAACCACAATTCCCCATCTTTAGTTGTATATCACGCCCCTGCTTACCACTTAAATGTATCGCTTCAACTCCAGTAAATATAGGTAAAGTTTAATTTAAACGATGAAGAATCCTTTCCATCATAAAAGGTTATGTATAACCAAAAACGGACACGACATCGTCGCGTCCATGGCACTCTCAATTACTTGATTAAATAATTAACTACAGGATAGGAAATCACATTCCGGTCTCTATAGGTTGAAATCACCGCTTCGGGATGCGTGCTGAGAATCCCATTTTGCAACATGACAGGTCTAAATCCTCGCTCCATCGCGCCATTGTAGGTGAACAGAACACATTCCTCGGCGGCAAATCCCGATATGATTAACAGCTCAACACCGTGACTCTTCAAAATCTGCTCCAAGTCTGTCTGCCAGAATGCATTGGAACTTTCCTTGGTAACTGTCAGATCCTTCTCATTCACATCAACCTCGGAAATAATACGATACGCTTCAGAATTTGAATCCTCCATCCCTTCCACGTCTTGTACATGAACTACCACATGGTCGCTCGAACGAAGCATATCTGCGACATGATTGATATATTCACAAGCGCGGTCTATTGCTTTTTGATCTAACTTATCTCGTACAATACTCTCTTGCATATCCACGATCAGAAAACCTATTTTCATATCATCTCTCCTCTTACTTTCTTTCTCAGCATCATGATCTGTCCAATATGATATGCATTATGAATACACACATTGGATATGACATTCCACCATGGGGCATTGAAGTAAGATGGGATGGTCATCCCTAATTTTGCATCATCACTATCCTCTACAGCCTGAATCCAGCGACTAAATGTTGCTCCAAGGTGTTCAATACTTTTCTGCCAATCTTCTTCACTTACCTGGGATGGGTTTACAATAAACGTCTCATCATTATTTATGTTATTATCCAAACCCACTTCACCCTCGATAAAACGCTCCAACCAGGTTTCATTCCAGAAAGTCAGATGATTCACCAACCCCCAGATTGATTGCCCCTCATCATTTACCCATAAGGCCTGCGCTGCGGTTATATCACATAACATTTCTTCCAGCGGCATAAACCAGCTCTTGTCATGATGACATGCAGCCAGTTGGTCCAACAACACCAATTTGGTACTCATGTTCACTCCCTGTCTCCTTTCAAAATAACAATTAGTCCTTGAACAACTCGTTCAGCATCCGGTCGCGGTTTTCCAGGAAACTGCGGGTGATCTGATAATGTTCTGTATCCTCATATTCCACTTCCTGAATCCCATCGTCGAAGCTCAGAATGCATGCTCCCGGATATCCCAGTAGAATCGGCGAATGCGTCGCGATAATAAATTGGGAATTGCCTGATAGATCATGAAGAATGCGCAACAAGGAGAGTTGACGGGCTGGCGATAAGGCGGCTTCGGGCTCATCGAGCAGATAGATGCCTTTGGAATTGAATCGGTTCACAAACAGATTGAGAAAAGACTCCCCATGGGATTGTTCATGCAACGAACGCCCGCCATAATACCTGAGCGACTCGGGCCCCAATTCATCTACATGCGATGCAAATTGATAAAAGGACTCCGAGCGCATGAAGAAACCATTCGTGATTTTTGGCAACCAGGCTAGACGCAAATAGTCACCTAATGATGATTCAGCAGCATCAATCTCAAATGCATTATTTTTCCCGCCCCCGGCTGTATTAAATCCACATTGATGAGCGATGCCTTCCAACAGCGTGGACTTGCCCGATCCATTTTCACCAACAAAAAAAGAAATGTTATTATTAAATTCCAATCGCTCCAATGACTGTATGGACGGTATATGAAACGGATATTGATCCGGATTTTCCACTTTATCAGACAGTAACTCCACACTTCGAAGATACATAGACACGCTCCTATTCTTATAACGTTGGACTCCTGCTGGTTTCAGTCCTCTTGATTGATCCACGGATGGATAATCTCTTTGCGGGTGATGATCTCAATGGTCTTGATAAAAAACCAGGTGAACCCGGCATAAAAACCGATATGCGGATATCGGAAAGCCGCTGGTTTGTTGCCTTCGTAATAGAAGTGCCCAATCCATGACAGGGCGTAATGGAGAAGAGCCAGAACCAGCATGATTTTGATATTAATGAACAAGAAAATCCAGGCTACAAACGCCGACAAAAATGCGAAATAATGCAAGATGAGGTTGTTCCGATCCTGATGTTCTTGAAGATAATAACGCAAATCTTTGCGAACACGATTCAACATGCGGTAACACTCATTTCACCTTAAAATATGATCATGGCTCCTTTTTCATCGAATACGGCGGTTGGATTCCAGGTGACTTCCCAACAGTTATTCTCCGGGTCCAGAAAATAAGCAATTCTTCCGCCCCAGGCAGCGTCATATGGTTCTCTGATTACATTCCCTCCGGCTTCACGAATTTTCCCAATGGTATCATCCACATCTTCCGCTTTATCCACATTGATTGCCAGTAAAGTTCCCTTCAATCCACCAGATGCATTGAATGTCATACCCGTATCTTTCTCAAGCTCCCGAATAGGATATAACGATAACAATACACCTGTCGTTTCAAAGACACTGTACTGATCTGAACTGATTGCTGTCTCACTCCAGCCAAGCTTCTGATAGAACGAACGCAGTTCAGGCAAATGTATTGCACCGATGGTGACCAGACTCACTCGCTGTGGAACCATATTCTTCTCCTCCCATATCTTTTTAACATGAATTTGGAATAGGATAACTCCAACCTGTGGATAAGTCATGTTTACGTCAATTGTTGTTAAGGACACCCCCTCTTCAGGTTATTGTGGGTACTTTAACCATTAGACAAGAGGTGCATGGTGTCCTGTTTCTTTTGCAAAAAAATCACTGATTGCAATGAACGTGTCGCAGACCATCGGCGGCGATCCAACCGTTACCGCTGTCTTTGTCATTCTGACCTGACTGAGCGGGTTGATTATCGGGCCACTTACGATGCGCCTGTTCCGCTTTGACAACGAGGTCTCGCGCGGCGTTTCTGTTCAGTACGCTGCTCAAGGCACCGGCACCTCGAAGACGTTCGAGCTGAGTCGGCTAACCGGAACGATCTCCAGCATCTCTATGGTGCTGGCCGCAGTGTTCACACTGGCAATCGCGTCGTTCCTCGTGCGACTGCTCCTGCACTAACAGCGTAATGGACTATTCACGAACAAAAGGTCGAGAACAGAGGTAAATTTGCTCCTGTTCTCGACCTTTTTTACGGAATCACAGAAGATCCTGTTAATTAGCGAATCCTTCTATTTTCTTCATTTATGAATATGCACGAAGCAATTCCGGAAAAGCGGAGCGTTCGCCTTTGGCCCGGAGGATCAATAGCAATTGGAGGAATGCTTCGTTCCCGGAGCGTTTCACCACATAAAAAAAGAGAAGCCCCAGTTCAATGGAGCTTCTGGGACTTCCTCCGCCTATCCAACCGACACAGTACTCTTCTCGTCTTCAGGCACCACGGCATAATGCAGCTCCGTCTCCAACTCCTCCGTGTACCACTCCTGCTGCTCTGCACTCCAGCCTGCCCGTTCGGCCATGAGCCCAATCACCTGTGTTTTCCACTGCTTCACCCAGGCAATATTGAAGAAGAGAGCGCCGGTGCGGCGGATGAAGAAATCAGCCGGCGTGACCGCCATCTCCTCCTCCATGGCGTACAGCAGCGGTACTCGCACCTCATCCGGAAGCGCACCCTCGGCCTGGCCCTGCTTCGGCCGGGCGGCAATGGCGAACAGCCGCTCGGCGTTGGAGCCGTAGCGTTTGACCCAGGCTTCCGCCAGTTGGCGTGGCACTCCGTGAGAAGCGCCCTTATCGGCAGTTGAGCGCACGAAGCCCTCAAAACCCTTGGAACCGCCCACATCTCCGCCGGACATGGTCAAGTCTCTGGTAACTGCGCCGCCATAGGAGGCACCTGCCCGGTTCTTCAGCAGCTCTGCTGCCCGATCCACGACCATCTCCGCCATTTTACGGTAGCCTGTCAGCTTGCCGCCCGCAATAGTGACCATCCCGGATGCCGACTCCCAAATTTCATCTCTGCGCGAAATTTCCGAGGGATCCTTGCCTTCCTCATAAATCAGTGGCCGTACCCCCGCCCAACTGGATTCCACATCCTCAGCGGTGATTTTCACGTCCGGGAACATATAGTTGATCGCATTGATAATATAGGTGCGGTCCGCCGTAGTCATTCGCGGATGGGCCGTATCCGCCTTATATACCGTATCCGTCGTTCCGACGTAGGTTTTGCCATCCCGCGGGATCGCAAACACCATCCGCCCATCCGGCGTATCGAAATAGATCGCCTGGTGCAGCGGGAAACGCTGCTGATCGAAGACCAGATGCACACCTTTGGTCAGCTGCAGAATCTTGCCTTTCTTGGACCCGTCCATTTCACGCATCGTGTCGACCCACGGCCCCGCCGCATTAATAACCAGCGTAGCCCGCACATCATAGCCCTCGCCCGATGCACGATCCTTCACATGGGCTCCAATCACACGACCATTTTCGTAGAGCAGCTTGGAGACCCTGGCATAGTTAGCTGCTAGAGCGCCGGAGGCGACCGCCTTTTTCATGACCTCGATCGTCATCCGGGCATCATCTGTTCGGTATTCCACGTAGGTGCCGCCGCCCTTCAAGCCTTCACGCTTCAGCAGCGGCTCTTTGGCGAGCGTCTCCTGTGCATCATGCATCCGCCGCCGCTCACTGCGCTTGACACCCGCCAGCCGGTCGTATACCTGCAGCCCGATGGAGGTCGTGAACTTGCCGAACGTTCCCCCTTTATGCATCGGCAGCAACATACGTTCCGGCGTCGTAACATGCGGCCCGTTCTCGTATACAATCGCCCGCTCCTTGCCAACCTCGGCCACCATCCCGACTTCAAACTGCTTCAGATAACGCAGACCACCGTGAACAAGCTTCGTGGAGCGGCTGGAGGTTCCTGCCGCAAAATCCTGCATTTCCGCCAGGGCCACCTTCATGCCGCGTGTAGCCGCGTCGAGCGCAATCCCTGCTCCTGTAATGCCGCCGCCGATCACCAGCACATCGAAATGCTCTCCAGCCATCCGCCGCAGCAGCTCGGCCCGTTCTTTTCCCGCAAATTTAACTGTTGTCATATATTCCCCTCCAATTTCTATTTAAATACACCTATCCCAAAATAATCCTATAGCACGACAAAAAAGAGACCACGAAACTGCACCCACGGCGGTGCCGGGTGTATCGTGGTCTCTCCGAATCTCCTGACAAGGATATTAACTTGGGTTCATCGTAACATACTGCTACGGAAAAATAAAGTATAAATCCGCCGCTTTTCAGCTGGTTATTATTTGAAGGCCATAGCAGCATGAACCGCCTTTTTCCAACCTTCATAAAGCCGCTCCCGGGTATCATCATCCATAGCCGGCTCAAAGGACCGCTCCACCTTCATGTGCGCGCGCAGCTCATCAAGGTCCTTCCAGAAGCCAACAGCCAGACCGGCCAGAAAAGCGGCACCCAGAGCTGTCGTTTCGTGAATTGCGGGACGCTCCACGGTAGAACTGAGAATATCGCTCTGGAACTGCATCAGGAAGTTGTTCAGAACCGCGCCGCCGTCCACCTTCAATGCCTTCATTTTGATACCCGAGTCGCTCTCCATGGCTGTCAGCACATCCCTGGTCTGATAAGCCAGGGCCTCCAGCGTGGCGCGGATGAAATGCTCCTTAGTCGTGCCGCGTGTCAGTCCAAACATTGCTCCGCGCACATCACTGTCCCAATACGGGCTTCCGAGCCCTACGAAGGCTGGAACCATATATACCCCATCGGTAGACTCTACACGGGCAGCATAAGCTTCGCTATCCTTCGCCTCTTTGAACATGCGCAGTCCGTCGCGCAGCCACTGAATGGCCGAGCCTGCCACAAAAATACTGCCTTCCAGCGCATACTGCACCTTACCCTCTTCCAATCCCCAAGCGATCGTCGTAATCAGCCCATGCTCGGATTCGACCGGCTGATCCCCTGTGTTCATCAGCATGAAGCAGCCCGTGCCATAAGTGTTCTTGGCCATGCCTTTGTCATAACAGGCCTGCCCGAACAGAGCCGCCTGCTGGTCGCCTGCTGCTCCGGCGATCGGCACGTTCTGGCCGAAGAAATGGTAATCGACGGTATGAGCGTACACCTCGGAAGAAGGGCGAGCCTGCGGCAGCATGCTTTGCGGCACACCCAGAATTTCCAGCAGCTCTTCATCCCATTTCAATTCATGAATGTTGTACATCAGCGTTCTGGCCGCATTGGAATAATCCGTTACGTGCGCCTTGCCGCCAGAAAGCTTCCAGATCAGCCAGGTATCAATCGTGCCGAACAGCAGCTCGCCGCGTTCAGCCTTCTCACGCGCGCCTTCCACATGATCCAGAATCCATTTCACCTTGGTGCCGGAGAAATACGGATCGATCAACAGCCCTGTTTTGCGGCGGAATACGTCGTTCAATCCCTGTGCTTTCAGCTCTTCGCAAATTTCGGCGGTCTGGCGGGACTGCCATACAATCACGTTGTATACAGGAAGGCCGGTTGTTTTATCCCATACCACGACCGTTTCGCGCTGGTTGGTAATGCCGATGCCGGCAATTTGCGCGGCTTTGACGCCCGACTCGGACAAACAGGAGGCGATGACTGCGAGAATCGAGCTCCAGATTTCATTGGCGTTCTGCTCCACCCAGCCGGGATGGGGGAAGTATTGCGGGAATTCATGCTGTGCCGTATATACGATTTCACCCTTGTGGTTGAATAAAATAGCTCGTGAGCTGGTCGTTCCTTGATCCAGTGACAAAATATATTTTTCCATAAATTACATCCTCCTATATAGTTAATTGAACAATCATCAAGCTACCAGCTTGCCTGCGGTTTTTGCTCCATTCTTGCGCCCGGCCTGCAGAGCAATAACGAGCACAACAGCGATCAGAACCAGCACCACCCAGAACGCCGGAATCAAGGCTCCTTTAAATACAGCACTGTAAAAAAGACCTCCGAACGAACCGCCCAGCAGCGGACCCACAATCGGGATCCATGCATATTTCCAATTGGAGCTTCCTTTGCCCGCGATCGGCAGCAGGAAGTGTGCAAGACGTGGTCCCAAATCCCGTGCGGGGTTGATCGCATAACCTGTCGTACCGCCCAGGGACAAACCGATGCTGACGACCAGGAAACCGACGAGCAGTGGATTAAGCCCTTCTGTGAAAGTGTTAGCCCCCATAGCCTGGAGAGCGAGCACAAAAATAAACGTCCCAATCATCTCGCTAAGCACATTCGAAAACGGATGATCAATCGCCGGCCCGGTGGCAAATACGCCCAGCTTCGCGCCCGGGTCCTCGGTGGCCTTCCAGTGCGGCAGGTAATGCAGATAGACAATCGCTGCACCGGCCATTGCCCCGATCAGTTGAGCGATAATATACGCAGGTACGTCTGCCCATGGGAACGATCCCTGGAATGCCAACGCCAGCGTCACCGCCGGATTCAGATGCGCCCCGCTGATTCCGCCAACCGCATAAACCGCAAACGCTACCGCCAGTCCCCAGCCCATGCTGATAACGATCCAGCCTGAGCCCTTCGCGAGTGATTTATTCAACGTCACCCCGGCGCAAACTCCTGCACCCAGTGTAATCAGAATCATTGTGCCTACCAATTCGGCTAAAAATGGTGTCATAATCCTATCCCCCCCTTAATTTCCCTAGCAAACTTCGTGTAACCACTTCCAACCGCACAAAAAAGAGAAGAGCCGTCACAAAACGCCCCCATGCTGCAGCATGGGATGTCTGTGTGGCTCTCCTCGTCTCCGTCACGGTGTATTAACTTGAGTTGAGCATATCGTAACATGTAAGCGGTGTCAACATGATTTTTTTCACAGACTGTACTGATCGAACAGACTCTTATTCGAGGTGGTGACCGCCGTAGCCCCGGCAGCGAGCGCCAATTCCACTTCCTCGACAGTACGGATCAGCCCTCCGGCAAGAATGGGAATGCCTGTCCGCTCACTGACCTCGGGAATCATTTGCGACATGACGCCGGGTAACACCTCAATAAAATCCGGCTGTGTTTTCTTGACCAGCGAGTAGCTCTTCTCCAGCGCAATCGTATCCAGCATGAACAGGCGCTGAATGGCCAAAATCCCCTTCTTCTTGGCTGTTGTAATGACGCCGGCGCGGGTGGAAATGATGCCAAACGGCTTTATTTCCTGGCAAAGATACTGTGCCGCATATTCGTCGTTCTTCAAACCCTGCACCAGATCGGCATGCAGAAGCATATTCTTCTCCCTGCCGCGGGCCATCTGATACAGGTTGCGGAGCTGCGCCACATGCGTATCCAGAAATACTCCGAACTTGTAATCACTATCCAATATCGCTTCAAACTGCTTCATGTTCTTGGCAGCCGGTATAATCTGCTGTCCGTAAAAAGCCATGTCTCGCCTCCTATAGGGTACCTTTTCATTTACACATTCCCTATATTAAACGACGAACAGACGGATGACAAAATTATGGTTGACGGAGTCATATCAGCTCCTATATGATGTAGGAAGAACGTATTATATAAAAACATAAAATGAATTGGCGTGTTACCACCCCAGAGGGCATGAGCCAAGAAGCGACGAGACCATACTCGCTTCTTGGCTCTTTTTGTCGTTCCTGAATGAAAGCGTTAACTTTAGAAACGAGGAGGCGGTGAACCGTGAGTAAAGGAATGATGCTGCAGGTGGAGCGGGTCGTCGGCAGCAATATTGTTCTGGCCCGGTCGCACCAGAATACCAAGGAGTACGTGCTGATCGGCAAAGGGTTGGGATTTGCGTTCAAGGGGGAAAGCACCGTTCAGGCCGATGATCCTCGGATTGAGAAAAGGTTCCGGCTGGAGGACCGGGAGGAATGGGGGCAGGCGCAGGAGCTGATGAAGGACTTGGACCCGAATGTCATCGACATCTCTGACCGGATTATCCGTCTCATCACTGAGCAGTTTCCCGGCAAGCTGAATGACAAGATCTACCTTGCTCTTCCGAGTCATATTCAGTTCACCTTATATCGGATCCGCAACGGGATGGAGATTCTGAATCCTTTCCTTATGGAGACAAAGCTCAGTTTTCCGAAAGAATTCGAAATCGCCTCGGAAGCAGCGGCCATGATCGGAGAGGCCTTTGGCGTAGAGGTCCCGGAGGATGAGGCCGGGTTCCTGACATACCATGTGTACTCCTCCGTAAACCACGTTCCTGTCGGACAGCTGGTTAAGGTATCAAATGTGATCAGCAAGCTTCAGTCCATTATTGAAGAGGAGGGTGGCGTTCGCTTTGAGCAGGGCAGCCTTAGCCAGGCAAGACTCATGATACACCTGCGCTTCTCCATGGAACGCCTGTATCAGCAGCCGATGACGGCCCCCACCTTCGCACCATATGTGCAAAATGAGTATCCGTCCGAATACCAGCTGGCCAGAAAAATGAGCGCTGTAATGGCCGAGGATTTGGGTACAGAGGTACCCGAGGAAGAAACGGCTTTTCTCGCCATGCATTTATACCGACTTTTTCAAACCCATGCCAAAACCAACAACAGAAAGGACAACACACAATGATCTGGAAATGGAAAAACAACAAATCTGCCAAAACATCTGAGACGATATCCGTCGCCTCCCCACTCACCGGAACCTGCGTCAGTTTGGAAGAAGTGCCTGACGAAGCGTTCGCGCAAGGACTTATGGGACCGGGAGTTGCAGTGATTCCCCAGGAGGGCAGGCTGGTCGCCCCTATCGACGGCACTGTGGTGCACCTGATCAAATCGCATCATGCCGTAATGATTGAGCATGCTTCCGGGCTGCAGCTGCTGCTGCATATCGGTATGAATACTGTCAGCCTGAAAGGACAGGGCTTCACACCCCAAGTGCAGACCGGGGATCAGGTCGCTGTCGGTCAGACCCTGATCGAATTTGACCTGAATGCGATCGCTTCGGCCGGTTATCCGGTCATCACCCCTGTCATCGTTGCGAATGCGGCAGAACAGCCGTGGGAGTCACACCCGGAGTATGGCAATGTAGAAGCAGGCTTGGGAACTATCATGAAAGTCAGCTTGCCCAAATAACATAAATCTGGAAAAGAAAGGAAGAACAATATGCTGAAAGTACTGCAAAAGCTGGGAAGATCCCTGATGCTTCCTGTAGCAACCCTGCCTGCGGCAGGTATTCTTCAAGGCTTGGGTCTTCTTAATTATGAAAAGGACATTCCGCTCGGACCCGTGATAGGGGGATTTCTCAATCAGTATGTAGTTCCATTCCTGAATGAGGGGGCGGGGGCGATCTTCGGCAACCTTGCGCTCATCTTCGCCATCGGGGTGGCAATCGGACTGGCGGGGGATGCGGTCGCCGCGCTTTCCGCCCTGATCGCTTATATGGTGCTGACGCGGATTCTGGGAGCCGTTCCAGGTGTATTCGGCTATATTCCTGACGATGTCAAACTGGATATGGGCGTATTGGGCGGGATATTTGCCGGACTACTTGCAGCCTATATGTATAAAAAATACCACAATATCAAGCTTCCTGACTGGCTCGGCTTCTTCTCCGGCAAACGCTTTGTGCCGATGGTCACCGCCGGCTCCATGCTGGTGTTGGCCATCCTGTTCGGCATGATCTGGAGCCCGATTCAGGATGCCATCGGCGCTTTCGGCGCCTGGATTGTAGGCTTTGGCGGCGTTGGCTCCATGGTGTTCATGATCGCCAACCGCCTGCTCATCCCGCTCGGTCTGCATCATGTCCTCAACTCCATCGCCTGGTTCCAGATCGGAGATTATACCAATGCAGCCGGGGAAGTCGTGCACGGCGACCTGACCCGCTTCTTCAACGGAGACCCTACGGCAGGCATGTTCATGTCTGGATTCTTCCCGATTATGATGTTCGCTCTTCCGGCGGCGGCGCTTGCCTTGATTCATACAGCCCGGCCTGAAAAGCGCAAAATGGTCGCTTCGATCTTTATCGGCGCAGCGGTGGCTTCGTTCTTAACGGGTATTACCGAGCCGCTCGAGTTCTCCTTCATGTTTGCGGCGCCTCTGCTGTATGTGGTGCACGCTATTCTTACCGGTGCAGCGGCCCTGATCATGTACCTGCTGAATGTTAAGCTGGGCTTCGCCTTCTCGGCAGGTCTGATCGATTACCTCGTGAACATGAAGCTGTCGACCAATCCGCTGCTCATGATCCCGGTCGGACTCGCATTTGCGGTCGTCTATTATTTCCTGTTCCGGTTCATGATTGTGAAGTTCAACCTGAAAACGCCGGGGCGCGAGGATGACGCTGATGATGCCGATGTCCCCACTGATGCTTCCGCCGTGGCAGCGGCATCTGCCGACACCAAGGCTGGCAAAGTGCTCGCCGAGATCGGGGGAACAGATAATATCGAGAGCATCGACGCCTGCATCACTCGCCTCCGACTTGTTGTTAGGGACGACAAAGCCGTCAACGACCAGGCGCTCAAACAGCTTGGCGCTTCCGGCATCATGAGGCTCGGTGGCGGAGCTGTGCAGGTCATCTTCGGCACCCAGTCCGAAATTCTGAAGGATGAGATTAAGAAGCTGATGTAACGCTCGTCCTCCTTTGAGTTTAAAAAGGTCGAGAACAAGGGTAGGTTCACCCTGTTCTCGACCTTTTTTTGTTAACCAAGAAGCGCAGATATTCTTTCGAGTGGCCATGTCTTCTTTTGGTTTATGAGGTAGGGGTGAGCACGAAGCAATTCCGGAAAAGCGTCAGCGTTCGCCTTTGCCCCCTAATTTCTTCGGCTAAAACATCATTTGAAATTTGGGGGCAACTGCGATTAGAGGAAAATCCCAACTACCTCCATCGTACCCCATAACACAGTTAACATGAAACGGTTTTGATTGAAAAAAAGAGAGCAAGCGGTATGCTTACTCTCTCTGAGTTTGAGTTTAATACACAAATCTGCGCTGCGCCCAATAGCTGAACACAAAGATCGACACCTCGGTTAACAGCTTGGCTGCAATCAGCGGGATAATGAGCTTTTCATTGTAGAAGTATAGCAATCCGTAATTTAACAGCAGAACCAGAATGACCAGCGAGAAGTATTTCGGTAAAGACTGACGGACCCTAGACGTTTTCCCGGTTGAAAATACATACTTCCGATTGATCGTATAGTTGAAGATGGAGCTGCAAAGTCTCGCTGCAACCACCGATAGGAACAGATTATGCGTGAAATATTGAATCACGAACAATAAGCCAAAATCAATCAGGGCCGATAACACCGAAGACGTACTGAACATCAGAATCGGCATATAAATGCGGAATGAATCGACCAACGGGCGAAAATGAGAGGATTTGTTATGATCCAGATAGACCGTATCAATAAACTCTTCCGTAATCTCATACCCTTCTTTATGCGCTGTTAGCAGCATGTTCATCTCGTATTCAAATCGTTCCCCCGGAATCTGACACAGCCAGTCCAGCATGGAGTACGGAAAACCTCGCAGGCCTGTCTGTGTATCATATACTTTAGTACCTGTTGTGAGAGAAAAGACACCTCGTGTGACCGTATTTCCGAAACGACTGCGCTCTGGAATGGCTCCACTAAAACGACGGCTACCCAGTACCATGCCGGGGATGGTCTGCTCCAATAGTACATCAAAAATGCGTTTGATATCATGTGGGAGATGCTGTCCGTCACTGTCCGCGCACACAATTCCGCCCTGTGGCCCATGTTCCTTGATATGTTGAAAGCCTGTCTTGAGCGCACGTCCCTTGCCCAAATTGACCGTATGTGTCAGGACCGTGCACCCATAGGCTTCTGCCGTCTCGAAAATCCCCCGATAACCTGGGCCGCTGCCATCATCTACAATAACAATGGGTCCTAACTTAAACGTCTGCAACTGTAAAACGAGATTTAATAAACGAACATCCGGTTCGTATGATGGAATTAATATCGTCATGATTATTGCCCCTCCTTCAGATAAAGGATGTCACTTACGCCACGTTCCTGATTTTTGCCCAGTGGATTGTTGACAACCCGACCCATGAAGTACATGGTGGATGAACCGCCGCCGTCCAGATTGTAGGCTTCTGTTGCTCCAAGACCTTTCATGACATCTGCAAGCTCAGCGAGTGTCATGCCGCGGCTGTCATCCTGCCGTCCGTCCACCACAACGAACATATAATGATTGGGGGCAATCATACCGATCCCGGTTCTTGGGTTCGCATCCTGGATCGATCGGTTACCAAAGTTGTTATCAATTTTCACACTGCTAAAATCACTTACAATCTCACCGTTCTGTATCAGAATCGGTCCAAAAGATAATGTATTCGTCGCACCTTCTGCCAGCAGTTCCGATGAGGAAACTTCCGTTTCGTTGTACGTCTTCATCGTACCGTCACTGAATAGCGCCATCGCATCACGCACCGGATCATCCCGATATACCGTACCATTACGGATAATCACGCCATCGTCGCGGAAACCGTAGTAGTCTCCATTGATTGCAAAGATCGCATTGTTGGCCGCTGCAATTTCTGAAGTGTTTTCGGTAATATTCGTGCCAAAGCTGTTATCTGCCAAAGCCGATTTCAGACTGCTCGCGTCCGTCATCTGTACATCTGCGACGTAATACGTAATCTGGTCCGAGCCGGAACTCGTCTGCACTTTGTCGATCTTGACCTGCATATCATCGCTGGAGTAGTTCCAGTCATCTGACGTTGCATTCACTTCGGTTGCGTTAACCTCAGCCGTGTTTGAATCGCTGCTGACCGCTGCAGTGTTATCGTCTGCCACTACTACTTCTACATGTCGAATCAAATACCGGTTCGCCAAACTGTATATCACTGTGCCTAGCCCCAGTATGATGACAAGCGTAAGGATCATCCATTTCCGTCTGGACTTGGGTTTCGTGTTAAGTTTGTTGTTCTCATTGTTGCGCTGGTTGGGTTCTCTGTGCATCGTCATACGTGAAATTCACCTCTTAATAAAGTTCTTAAGGCTCATGATAGGTCGGATAGCTTAAATGAATCTGAAACATGAGAACGCAAAAAAAGAAGATCGCGCTGTCTCCGTCGAGGAGATCATGCAACCTTCTGATTAAATGATGATGAATGGATTTTATCCTACATATGTATAAACCCAACAGGCACAGTTCAGAGTTGAACCGCCTTTTATAAACGTTGTTGTTCGCCTGCAAAAAGAGCATCGTATGCAGGGCAGGGCTGCTTTTCCAGATAATCCGTTAACGATTGCGGCTGTTTGGTATAAATATCCTTCAAGGACGTTCCCTGATAGATATTACCAATGACAACTGGATGGCATAACTCACAAATGAGAATATCCCCGTTGCCATGCAAATGAAGCTGTTTGGTTCCATCCACACAATTGGAGAAGTACACACCCGGCTGTTCATTCAAACCCAATTTTTCGGCAAAACGAACCATACAGGTAAAATATAACGTCATATCTTGCTTCTTGTGCTTGATTAGCTCGTTTACGGAGTGGATGAGTGACTCCTTGGTGACAATCTGGCTCCACTGGCTATGCGGCATCAAGATGCTGTTCTGGATTTCATGGATGCGTACACCCAGATCATAGACTTTATCGCTAATGGCCTGCATGTTTGCCTGGGTACCTTCAAATAGCAGCGTCTCCAATACGGTTTCCAGCCCCGCCTCAGTACAAAGACGGATGTTGTGCTCCAATCGCTCATACATGCGGGGATGTACACGATAATAGGCGGCATATGCATCCGGGTCCGTATAATTGAACGAAATATGAATATTGGATAAGCCCGCATCACGCAAGGCATGAATTCGTTCTTCCGTCAGCAGGCTGGCATTGGTATTTAACTGCGTGTCGATGCCATGTGCCCCGCAATAGTTCACAATCTCCAGGCAACCCTGATATTTCAGGGTCACCTCTCCCCCGGATAAACGCACCCGCTTGAGCTGAGGAAGTTCACGGATAATTCGGATAACCTCCTGACCGCTTATGCATTGCCCATCGTCCCGATTGTATGCGCAGCAATAGTCGCATTTGTAATTGCAATTGGAGGTCACACCGACCTCCAGTCCTTCCAATTCATATACGCCGGGTGTTTCAAGCTCCAGTGATTTATATCTGTTTTTCGCTGTCAATTTGATGTGCCTCCCGATTCCTTATCCATGTTTTTTCAACTTGGAGATTATAGCGGATCCCGGTCGATGCTCGATATGACATTATGTACGTTGGGATGTGAAGAACAGAGTAACCCCCAGCCATTTTATTGAGTTTCAGTCCATCTATGTTCAGGATGATATGCAAATTCATAGTCTGCGATCATCAAGAATGACACACGTCTTTGCTGATCAAGCACCATGGATAAAATCATCAAATTTTCATAGCCTCCTTCAAGTGCGAATTTATCAAATGACGTTATTACACTGTAGTTGCCTTGTTTATCTCTCTCCATGAGATACGTAATTGAGCGTACTTTTCTTTGATTAGAATCAATAAAGGCTTTCTTTCCGTATTGCTGGATTACTTCTTGAATTGTACTGCCATAACCTATGCCACTTGGCGTTTTATATTTTTTGGAGTTTGCTGCCGCATCATCGATCACGATTCCATCCACAATTCCTTCTTTGTAATGAATCCACATACCTGTGTATTGGTAAACATTCGTATGATAATAATAATCCACGTGTTTCCCCAACTGCTGCTCAACCTCTGCTCGAGTATCTCCGATTTGAATGGTGATATTCTTTGCTTTATTCTGAACTTTAAATTCTTCTTCTGTAAATATCATAGGCGCAGGAGGCAGATTAGAGACTTCGGACAGACTATCGGATACTTCAGAGTTACTTAAAAGAGTCATAAAAAGAACAACAAATAGTATTCCTTTGGTCAACATTAACATTCCTTTCAAACATGTTCAGCAGGTTATAACAATTGAAAATCTTCTCTGGTCATCGCATACATTTTCAAATCCTGAATTTCGTTTTTTATTTTCATATAATTCCGTAAAACTCCTTCGAATTTCATGCCGGTCTTTTCCATGACCTTTGCGGAACCGATGTTTCCGACCAGACATTTAGCCTGAATTCGTTCCAACCCGATGTCTTCAAATCCAAATTGAATGATTCGGCTAACCGCTTCCGTCATGATGCCTCGACCCCAGTACTCGTTGGATAACACATAACCCAATTCCACCCTCATACTGTTGCTGTCGCACCCCAAATAGTTGCAACTGCCAATCAGCTTCTTCGTTTGTTTATCCTCGATCCCCCATGGTCCCAGCTTATCCACCTCATATCGACTCATGACAAAATCAATAAAGGCTTTGGTATCCTCCTTGCTCTGATGTGCATCCCAGGTTGTGTACTCGGATACAGCAGGAACCGCGCAATAACGGTACATCTCATCCAGATCATCATAGGTAATGGGTCTAAGGAAGGTTCGTTCAGTTTCCAATACCGGAAATGGGTCGAAATAGCTTTCAATAGACTTCATTTGTATGCCTCCCCGGGTTATTCAAATTAGTTTTGCTGCCGTTGCTTATAAGGAATCACTTTGTCCCGTTATTCTGTGTTGTTCCGGCTTTCCGCTTCTTGATCTACAATTCCATGACTCACAAATCGCTTGATACTTTCTTTGATCTTGGAGCTGGTTGCTTCATATTCCGCCCATATTAAATAGAACAACCCCAGGATTAAAGCAACTATACTCCAATTTCTCGGAGCAGTCCCAACATAATTCAACATCTCCTGGAACAAGTCCGAACTCCATGAAGCTACACCAGAACCAAAAATAGCAGCAGTTAAATATCGAACACCGTACAGAAATGCCGCTATGACCAGCAGAAGTGTCCCTGTAGTTCTACGACTCACACATATTCCCCCTTTATAAAATCACGGCCATAACTTCTGGTGCTTCCATTGCCCTTGATGCAGAACATATTGGATTCGCAGATGCTTCCGCTCCGGGTCTCCCTGCCAGAATTCAACTTCCTGTGCGTTCACGGCGTACAGTCTCCAATTCGGCGTAATAACATCAGGATCTTGGCTGATTCGTTCCTTCTGAGCGGTAATGGCACGTTCCAATTCTTCCTCGCTCTCAAGCTCCTGACTCTGCCTTCCTGTCATCGCAACTGCGCGTGCCCCTACCGATCTTTTCCTAAAATCGGCCGCCCCCGCTTCCTCTCCCATATCCTCAGCGGTCCCCCTTACTCGAATCTGTCTGCCTAGGGCTGGCCAATAAAAGGTCAGTGCCACCTGCCGATTTTTATCCAGCTGCTGACCTTTTCGACTCTCCGAGCCAGATGCAAAATAAAAAGCTTCGTCAACTAAGTCTTTCAAGATTAATACTCGTGCATCTGGAAAACCATTCGAGTCCACTGTCGAGATCGTCATCGCATGAGGTTCTTTCACCTCATAATCAATAGCCAGTCTCAGCCAATCCAAAAAAAGCTCCCCAGGTCGATCCGGTAACAGCTCGGTATCCCAAGACGGAAAAGGTCCAGACAAGGACTTCAACCCGCGCAACAAATCACTCGGTTTATCACTCATATCGACAACCTCCTTAGACTTCCATTTCATTCCATTGTAGCGTAATTGAACGTAATTTATTTTTATAAGATTTAAACTCATTACGTTTCCTTCATCCAACGGCTTCAATTCTCTATAATAATCTTCCAGGTATAGTCTAGTTATGGTGGATATAATCTCGTCTTTGGTGACTTCTTTTAATAGAATTAGATTGGCATCAATTCGATAAAATCCATTATGGCTTATCTCATCATTTTCTAACCTAGATGATTCATCATATTCATGCTGCTAAACTCCCAACCATTTAGTCCTTTTTCAACCGTATGAACACTGGTATTCCCTATAGAATGAAACTCCGATGTATTAGTCCAATTTTGGTGTCCTAAGAGATAATAAAGTATGTTAATTACTCCACCGTGCGTAACCAACAGAACATTGGATTCGACCTTGTGCTCCTCTATACTCTGGCATAAATTTCGAAAGGATGTACATATTCTGTTATAAAAATTTCGAGGGCTTTCTCCTCCTGGAAACGGGGTATCCATTCCAAGCTTGTTAAAATAAACTCCTGCATAGTTCACTTCAGCTTCCTTGTTTGGCATGCCAGCCAAATCTCCGTTGTTCATTTCTCTCCAGTCCTTCAGGTAATGCGCTTTTATATCCAGCCTTTTTTCAAGCTCTTTTGTAGTCTGTACTGCACGTGGGAGGTCACTGCTAATCACCGTATTGATCTTATATTGCTCTGAATGATGATACAGATAAACTCCGAGCCTCTCCGATTGAATAATACCTTGCTCAATGAGTCCTCGCTGACTCCAGCCACCTCTGTATCCCTCCTCATCCATCCCATGCCTTACTAAGAAAATCTTCAAGATTTCTCCTCCTCAATTTGAATCCTCTTATAACAAACCCCGGCCTTAAATCTTCCATCTTAGGTCGGGGCTTATGTTTTTATCTGACAAACGTATTATGAACTCGTTCTGATTTAATAAAGTAAGGAATCCATATGGCACAGGTAAGTACCGACTTTACAATATCTCTTACCGAACTCCCATCTTCAAGCTCTCTGGCCATCGGAATCTGAAGCAGCAATAAATAGTCAATAATACCCACAACTAGACTGACACTATAAAACATAATCATAAGACGAGGGAATATCGATTTTTTTCTATAAAAAGCAATGACAGTGTATATGCTAAACATTAAAAATAGCGCATTATATACTGTTTCAAAAATGATGACCGGGCCCCATAACGGGTGATAATAGTCCGATTGATCTGAAGTTAACAACTCCCATGACTCTGTAGTCACTGCTGGCAAACTATATTGAAATAGTTGTATTGCGAGCAAAATGATTGTAAGAAAAAGTCCGATTTGAATGAGGATCAACCATCCCCCAAGTCCCGATACACCTAATGGTCGATAGTCTACCTTCGACTCCTCTACATGTGGTTCCACTAATAACACTCCTTATTCTGTTTTGTCATTCTGAGATGATTACTCTACTGTAGTTCTCAACATGCTACGTGTTACTTTCAACCTCTTTTGATACTCTGTATGTATCTGTCTAGTACTTCCCTGATAGCTCCCTGCTGCTACCTTTCATTGTTATCGGGTTTTGTCACAACTTCTTTATTGTACATCACAGAGGAGTAAAACGATACAAAATTCACCAATTCAGGTCATGATTCGGAAAATGAAAACCTTAGCTATACTTCTGCCATGTTCAGCAACGTATTCTTCCACCATACTGTACTTAACTCGTGCAGAGATGGCATATCTGCATATAACGTTCAAGCAAGGCAGATCCGTTTACTCCTCTATTAAAGGAATCTGTTGTACCAGGTAACGGTTGAGGAAATGGTTTCCGGTTTGGATTAGTGGAAATTAAAAAAGAAGAGGGTTACTTATTAAAGGATAATCCCTCTTCTTCGAGCGCTTGTCGAAGTTTTGGCATCGCTGATGGCCCAATTCCATGCAGCTTCAAAATCTCTTTTTCAGTGTATTGCGAGAGTAGCTGCAACGTTATAATTCCCTGATTCTCCAGCGCTCGTCTGGCGGGTGCAGACAGCAATGCAAGAAATCCCTCTTTCGGTTTTCGTTCCTTCTCACAGACCGGACAGGTTGGACAATCGCTACTTTTGTAATAGGCATGCCCTTGTTCGCATGTTCTTAATGTTCCTTTAGTTTTTGCCATGTGAGTCTCTCCTTTCCGTTTTATCAGATAACAGTTATCTCGGATTTAGATACTCAACCAGTTCTCAACATCTGAGATCATATCCTCGTATTGTTTTAAAGCCTCTATAGTCCATGTAACTTGTGATGTTCCCATTTGTTGTTCTTCATTGTCAGTACATTCAATCCACAAGGAGCGTTTTAGACTGTATTCGAGCCAGTCCAACTTTCCGGCAAAACCATTTTCGAGAACCATTCTCCAATTGGCGTTTAAATTCCCAACTCGAGACCGATATCCATCTATAAAAGCTATGAACCTTTCTTTGCACACGTTTCCGGTGTGATCTACAGACCAATACATAGCTGTTTCCACCAGATCATGCATCGGATTGATATAACCCGCTGATTCCCAATCAATAATGATGGGATTGTTCTGCTGCCACATCACGTTCTTAGGCTCCAGATCTCTATGACTAATAACTGTATCTGATCCCAGCATGACTGATGATTTTTTTGCCTGAGCACTCCACTCATATAGCTTTTGAAGGTTATTACCTAATAGAAGCGTCCAATCAGAGTCTTCTTTCTGCCCTTTGTTTAGATAATAAGTCCAATCTGTTTCTTTCGAATGATCCAACTGAAGATTAGGAATTTGAAGTTGCGAAAAATCAGTTTTATGAATATCCGCAAGAATCATGCCCATATGCTCACAATGAGTTTCGGTTAGTTCATGAAGCTCCAAACTTTCACCATCAATCCAGTCAAATATAAGATAGCATTGATTATCTAATATTTGCATTGAAGAACCGTTTATCACTTTGGCAGGTTGAGCATGGATAAAATTTGCTGCCAAGCTTGCTATTTTTTCGGATTGGATATAATTCTGCATAGCTATAGGTCTACTCATAATTTGAGGATTCAGTGCTTTCACAGCATATTTAGCTTGCGTGGTTTCAATGGCATACATGCGATGTAAAAGCCCACCCGAGATTGCCTTGGGCTTACTGATCAACTCACCAAGATCTAATTCAGTGATGAGTTTTTCGAATTTTAGATTATATTGAATATTATTCATAGGCTATAACACCTTTTGAAAACTACCAATATCCAGTCTTCGCTCAAACTTATATCCCACGCCTTTAAACATCGCACATTGCTCATATCCATGCTTTTCAAATAAGGATATACTGCGTGTGTTTTCCATACAAACGGTAGCAATCAATGTGTAGAATCCTTGCTCACGTGCAACATCCTCTATAAAACTTAACGCTTTTCCGCCAATACCTTTCCCTACGATGCCCGGTTTCAAATAAATCGTTACTTCAGCCGAGAAATCATAGGCTTGTTTGCTCTTGTATTGGGTAATTAGCACGTAGCCTTTCATTTCGTTCTTTTCATTAATGACAAACGATTTAAACCGCGGATTTGGGTTCATGACAGATGCTTTGATTTCTTCCAGAGTCAATTCCTCGGTATGAAATGAGATGGTCGTGTTGGATACATAGTAATTATATATTTCCCTGACCTCAGTCAAATCCTGTTCTGTTATTTCTTCAAAAGAGTAGACTGGCATTTTCATTTTCATACTGATAAATAACATGTCTTCGTCATTCACTTTGCTATAAAACTCCTTATCTCTTTTAAAGCCTGTCCGCTCATACACTTTAATTGCTCGCTCATTGAATGAGGCGACAACCAGCCGAAACTGAGAACGTTTAAATTGGTTTTGCAAGAATACTAAACTTTGTTTAAGGAATACAGATCCTATCTTTTGCCCTGTCAGATCTGGATCTAATCCGAGGCCTATATCCAGATATCTTTCTTCTTGATACAGTCCGATTGCGGTTCCTCCCGGCACACGAGCTGATCCCCCGCAACAAATAAATCCTACTAACCTCTCCCGTTCATCCAGGACTGAAAAGTACTCTCCATTCATCAACTCATGAATATCTTCATCGGAATCAGAGAAACTGTACATTTCGTATTCATGATCATACTTCCAGGTAACGATTCTTTCCGCATCAATTAATCTCATTGGATAATAGGATAAAAGCATAAATAGACCCCCTTCTTATACACGTACGACTTAACGAAACGAAACTGTATAGAGGACAACATCATTGTTTTTCATATAGACTGGCACTCCAGCTCCCCAGTTCCACTCTTCGGATATATTGGAATCCATAATCCTTGTAGTATTGATTAAGTCTAAGATTATCTGCCATGCAATCCAGCCTGATCAAGGTCTTGCCTTTATGTCTAATATTCTCTTCTGCTGATTTTAGAAGGAGTAGGCCTATATTTTGTCCTTTCAAATCTCTATTCACTGCGAATCGGTGTATGTATCCGGAATTGGTGTTGTCGAGTTCTTTCCAAATCAAGGGATCTGACCATGTTAAGGTGTACGTGCCTACGACTTCATGATTCATTTCAGCAAGATATACTTCTGATCCATCATTCATGAATTCAATGACTTGTTCCGAATTGAAGTACTCCGGACGCCATTGATATATCTCTTTGGAGTTCAGCCACCGAGCAGACTCTTGCCATAGGTTCAACACACTTGGTGCTTCCTCCGGTAATGCAAGTCTAGTTGTGAGTTTAGTATTAAGTTGCTCCATCAAGATCCCTCGCTTATTCAAAGTCAAAATCTTTTCCCTGAATTACTTTATTTCAAACGGTCTACTATCCCGATCAACCACGCTGCAAATCGTTCTTTCTCCTCGAACTGTGGGTAATGGGCCGACTCTTCAAATACAACAAAATCTTTTTCGGGAGCTCCAAGTATATTGAAATACTCTCGTGCCGCTTTCACAGATGTCATATAATCATATTTCCCCATAACAAAATAAGTCGGAAGCTCCAGTTGATCTACAATGTCTGGCAAATGGTTGGCAGATTCTTCCTTCATGAGAATTTCCTGTGTAGCCTGTACTCCCATGGAATACCGAATCACATCCAGCGCATTATATTCGGTTCCCAGTAGAAAGCCAAGCGTATAATCCTTGTTATCGTCAATCAGCCTGGCTGCACCGCCATACTTGCGAACCAGATCTCTTGGCGTGTACTGTTCTCCTCGCTCGATTGAATGGCGAAGAAGCTCCAAACTTTCCACATCTTCTGTATTGCCTGCTTGTTTCGCTTGCGTGATCGTATATTCCAAACTATCCAGCTCACTCTGAGGAGTATCCGCCATTTGTCCAATGCCTATATAAACCATGAATTTGTCCGGTGCTTTGGCTGCCGCTTTTGTTCCTATGTATGTACCAAATGAATGACCGACCAGCACAACCTTCTCTTGTCCCAGCTCGTTAGTAACATTATCCGTTAAAGCGAGCAAATCATCGACAAGCATATCCGAGGTCAAACCTGAATAATCCTCCAACAAATGATATGACTTTCCGCTTCCACGCTGATCATAATGCACAATGGTGAAATGTTTCTCCAACTCCTCTTGGTATTTCCTTACATAAGGAATCTCGGAGCAACCAGGACCACCATGCACGAAAATAAGAATCGGATTGTTCCGGTCCGTCCCGCGAATCATAACCTCATGACCTGCACCATTGATCTCAACCTGTCCTAACGTGCTGATACTATTCTCTCCCTTGATCCCAGGGGTCCATGTGGGAAAGATCAGAGCGAGGATTACGATTAAAAGGATACTAACTATGGCGCGTCTGAATATTTTAATCGACTTCTTACGCACCATTTTCAATTTCCTTCAAGGTCTTTTTGGTTTGACTAAAGATAAAATGATCATCAGGGTTCCAAACGTGCAGATGATCAGCACGGTATCCACGCAGCCACAACACGTCGTTAATTCGTCTAAGATAAAACCCACTCGGAAAATCTTCGTCTTCGGTTAGTATCTCTGATGCAATTGTGATAGAGCCCACTGGAGCTCGATGTCGTTGTATAGGATTTACCGAATAACCTTCAGGCTGATCCAGATACACCAGTCTTAGGTGAGGCCCCAGCTCAAGCGGGCACAATTCCAAATCTAATTCGCTTGCTCTTTTAAAGATCTGACCCGTAGTAGCTCCATCAGGAAAACCAAGTTCACCAACGGTTAGTTCAACGGTCTGCAGACTGTACTTTGTATCAGAAGTTGTAAATTGATCATCAATTAATAGCTTCTCTCCCAATTCATTCATCATGATAGAGTTTTGTTGCAATTTTTGAAAAAGTTGCTTTTTTGTAAGTCCGCCAACCTCTACTGTCCTCTTAATCATTTCACACTCAGGGTACATTTTCTCGTTTTCGATACGCACTCGTTATCACTCCTAACAAATTGGATCAGGCCTAAAAAACGATATAATAAACTGAATTTAAATATTCTAGAATTCCACATATATTTCCTTGTTTTACCTATAACTCTGTTAGTTGAACAGGCTGCCGCTCGACAGCCTTCATAATCTTTAAAACCATAAAATTATAAAATGCATTTTCTACACAAATAGAGTCTGCTTTGTAAGTGGGATACATTTATCCAAAGGTAGGAGCAGGTAATTCATCAATTTTCAAACGAAGTAAACTATAAGGTTTTTGTCGCATGTCTTTTCCATAATGAAATCTTGCCTGTCTATGTAATTGGTTCACAATTACATATAAGTGTTGATCCGGACCAATAGAAAACGTATCCGGCCATAAAATTCTCGGATCATGTGCGATGGTTTCCATTATTCCATTTGGCAATATTTTTCGAATACTATCGTTTTCATAGTCACCAGCATAAACGTTTCCTTTTGCATCCGTTATCAATCCATCAGATGCACCCTTTTCTCCCCAATACTGCACAAGATAACTTAAATTGAAATCCGGTATCGTTCTGTCTCTTAGGGCTTCTGTTGAGATCGAGTATAGATAACGACTGGATAGTGGACAGTAAAATAACATTTTTCCATCTGGGGAAATCGCTATACCATCAGAGGCCAATTGAAAGGGAGATGTCGAACCATCCGTGTTTCGATTCATCAAAATTTTACCTTCCACTTTCGGCACAAAATACGGATCGGGTGAGGTTGACCTTGCTCCATCTAACCGTCTATACGCATTTCCGTTTTCTAAATCAACAACGATAATAGCACCTGGACCTCTGGAAGAAGAATCCGTTATATAGGCGTAACCTGCTTTACCCACACGAAAATCAAATCGGACGTCATTCAGATACGTTGTCGGCAAAACTACATCTTCTGCAAACGTATATACTTTTCTTAATGTATTTGTTTTTAAATCTACAGCGACTAATTTGGCTCCTCCTTTAACAGGCTCAGAAAAATTTGGTGCACCCGTATCCAATACCCACAGAGTTCCCCTTCCATCCGCAATTACACTTTGGACACTGACGAAGGACATACTGATATTCAAAGGGTTTATCAAATTCGTTTCTAAATTTGGATAAGGCTGCAACTGACCCTCAACAATTTCCGCTACCGTAAATCTAACGTCATCTCCCCATTTCGGAAAGCAAATGAAGATGCGCCCAGTTTCTGATACACTAACGCCTGTAGGCATAGCCCCATAGAATGAAAAAACGAGCTCTAACTTTCCGAAATATTCCTCCATAGGTAACATAGTTTTAGGATATCCTCCCCAACATAATTGAATAGATATTACCTAATCATATGTTTAAGACTTTGTCTAATGCCTGGCTCTTAATTATTCTTTTTCTAACCGAAACATGTCTCTTGCTACTCACGTTTGCTTCCTTCGCGCAGCACATAAGCCAATTGGTACATTTCCGCAATGTCATATCTATTCTGTTCTTCAAATCTCTTAATCGCTTCACCAATATCTACAACCTCTACGGCAATCACCTGTTCCCCATCCACCGGATTTAACGGTTGGCCCACAAGTTCAACCTCTCCATAGCCAATGAGTCTCACAAAATGAGGATGCGGAATATGCGGTCTATACGGTTCAGACGCACTCGACATGCAATGAAATTGCCCAAACAACTGATACGTGATCAATTTGGCTCCGAGCTCCTCCATCACTTCACGTTTCAGTCCATCCATATAATTCTCTCCTGCCTCCAACGTACCTCCGGGCAACTCCCATTTCCCATTATCGATCTGAAAAACAACCACTTGTTCCCCGACAAACGGGATGATACTCACATTGCTTACCAGCGTTTCATCCACGATGTCATTCAGTTTAAACTCCGCTTTAACAATCCCCCAATGAATCGATGTACTGAGCGCCGGGAATTGTTCCTGATCCAAAGTCTTCATCTTCTATCCAATCCTTTCTATGTAAAATAAATCTTCCATCTATATTCTATCCTTCATTATAGATCAAAAAAGAAAAAAGAAGGCCACCTTTCCCATCGGGAATCCATGGACCTTCTAAGGTTATATCAGTTGAACTAAAACATGTTTACACATGCGCTAATGGTGTACGAGTTTCCCATTTTCCAAAAATAGAACCCGATCACATAGCGGCAAAATCCGCTCATCATGCGTAACCATCACCGCACTCTTGCCTTGCTCCTTCACGAGCCGTGCAATCATGCTCACAATATCCAGTCCGCGTTCCGCATCCAGACTGGCTGTCGGCTCATCCGCGAGCAATACGGCTGGATCATTCATCAATGCTCTCGCAATGGCAACCCGCTGGCGTTCCCCGCCGGACAGCTTCTCTGCATATGCCCTACGCCGATGGGTTAAGCCTACCGTATCAAGCAGCTCATCGACTCGCTTCGCGATCTTGTTCTTGTCCGTTCCAGCAAGCCTCGCGACAAGTGCCAATTGTTCTTCCACTTTCAGATAAGGAATCAGGTTGGCGCTTTGAAAAATAAACCCAAGCTGCTGAAGCCGCACATCGGAAATGTCCTGCGTGTTTTTGCCCATGATCGATGCTCCATCCAGCAGAACCTGCCCCTTCGTCGGTTCAAGGAGTGCACCTGCAATGGACAGAAATGTGCTTTTACCCGAGCCGGAAGGCCCCATCACTGCGACGAGTTCCCCTTCGGCAACCTCAAGGTCCAGCTTATCCAATATCGTCCGTCTGACCCCGCCATCTTCAAAGGTCTGAGTAATTCCCTGCAATACCAATCGGTTTCTCATGCTGCTGTCCTCCCAATCGCATCAAGCGCATCAATTTTGGTAACCTTCCACACCGAGAATAACGAACCCGCCATAGACATGATCACAAATAACGCGCAGGTCAGGGCCAATGTGGACAAGCCTAATTGAAACGGCATCGAAGCTGGCAAGATGGACGCAAACAGCTGAACCAGCAGAACACTAATCACCAGACTGCCGACGGACAGGACCAATACTTGTAATGATACACTGCCGGCCAGATACGAATTTCGTGTTCCAATAGCTTTCAAAATACCAAATTGACTCGTTTTCTGAATCGTTATGACGTAAAAGAATACCGCAAGCACAAACGCCGAGATCACATATAAAAAGGCAATCATCATGAGCAGGGAGCCCTGCTCTTCTTTGTAACCAGGAATGGCCGATACCGCATCGGACTTCGTAATCACTTCCGTCTTAGGTAATGCCGCACCAAGGCTGTCCACCTTCTCGCCTGCACCCTTAATGGCAATGGCACTGTAAACCGGAGCATTCGAGTCCGCTGTTCCTTGAGAAGTACGTAACCCGGCTTGAATAGCAAGCCATTCCTGCTCGTTCAGGAACACAACGGGTGAGTGACTGTAAGACTCATTTTGCACAAATCCGGCCACCGTCCACTCCCTGCCCGAAGCTTTATCCACCAGTACTGTTCCAATCTTCACGCCGTCTTCAGACAGCGTGTGATCCACCACAACCTGTCCATTCTTCAGATCCTTGATTGGTGATCCTTCGGTTACGGTTGGAACGAGCCAGCCTTCCGGGTTCACCATGAACAGCGCTACATCGACCTTCTTCGTGTCGCCAGCTGGACTGACGGTTGTCATTTTTACACCCAGCGGCTCAGCGTTCTCTTGACCTACCACGGAGCGCGTCTGTTCAAGCTCATCCTGCCCCAACTGGGACCGGGTAAAACGATGATTCGAATCCTGCTCCAGAACAAAATGGGTTGCTGCCATATTTTTGATCGAAGCCGCGTTGTCATACGCCAGCCCCTGTGCTAGACCTGTTACAAATAAAACCAGAAATGAAACAAGCACCATAATTGTAGCAATTAACGCATACCGCCCTTTGGCAAACCTCATCTCTCTAATAGCCAAGTACATATTCTCTGACCTCCTCTTGATAACCCAAGTATAGGAGGCGAAAATGAACGGCAAATGAATAACAGATTACATCTGCGGGAGCGTCACGGTAAAGACCGTTCCTTCAGCTGAACTGGACACCTCAATCGTGCCGTCATGGATTCGGATAATTTTCTGCACAATGGCAAGTCCAAGCCCGGTTCGGCCGGAAGAACGCTCTCTTGCACGGTCTACCCGGTAGAATCGATCAAACAGGAAAGGCAAATGCTCCGCCGCAATCCCATCCCCTGTATCCCGAATATGGATTATGCATTGGGCATTGATCTCCTCGGCACGAATTTCGATGCTTCTCCCCTGTGGAAGATGATTCACAGCATTACCCAACAGATTCATCCAGACCTGCATGAGCAGCACTTCATTGCCATATAGCTGGATGGATTCGGGTACCGAAATCCGTAGAAGCAGCTCTTTTTCTTCCAGCTGCCATTGCAGCACCTGAACCGCTTGGCGGAACTGATCCTGCAGAGAGAACTTCACTTTCGTCAAATCCTCATGGCCTTGTTCAAGGGAGGAGAGCAGCAGCAACTGTTTACTCAGCAAAGACAGATGACGACTCTCTTCCTCAATAATCGAGGCATAGTGCTCCCGTTCTTGTTCAGGCAGTTCGCGATCCCCCACCAATTGGGCAAATCCCTGAATGGAGGTCAGAGGCGACTGAATCTCATGTGATACATTGGATACAAACTGCTGACGTGCCTGATCTACCCGTTCCAACTCACGACTCATGGTCATGAAATGCTGGGCCAGCTGTCCAATCTCGTCGCGCCGCGTGGTACGTAATTTCAGATTATAGTTCCCTTGGGCAATGCGCTTGGTCGCCTCCGACAGACGTTCAATCGGATTCACCAGATAGCGGGTACTGATCAAGAAGAGCAGGATGCTAATGCCCACCGTAAACGCGCCAATCAGCGCAAAAAAGATACGCAGTTCACCGAATTGCAAAATGACATCCGGACGCATAAACAGAGCATAACTTGCAGTGCCCATCTGCAGATGAACACCGACGGTATTGCTCAGTTGATTATCAAAGAACCCGGTAATGAACGGTTTGCTGGGAAACTCGGCGACGCCGTGGTAAACCTCACCACCCAGCACCCGTTCTACAGCCTGCTTGTCCAGATCCTTCTGGCGGAATTCACGACCATAGAATTGGTCCTTCCCTTTTCCATCCGTCACATAGATTTCGTAACCGAGCGCTGCGGCATTATTCAGATAATGCTCCACCGTAGCGGGTTCTTGCTCCACAAACTGCTTCATTTGCATTGCGATGCTCACCAGCTTCTCATCATTGAAAGACTTCAGCTTCGCATGATAATAAATATTGGATAAAAGAAAACCTAGCATGGCGCTGACCAGAATCACCGCGATCGTAATCAGGAATACCCGAAAGTACAGTGATCTCAATGCGCTTTCACCTCAATCTTATAACCAATCCCCCGTACCGTCTGAATAACAAAATCATCCGCATAATCGGCAAAACGGTCACGCAGCCGCTTAATGTGCACATCCACGGTGCGATCATCTCCTTCGTAATCCGCTCCCCAGACCAACCGAATCAGTTCATCACGCGAGAACAAACGGCCTGGGAATTGAGCCAGCTGGGAGAGCAATTCGAACTCCTTCATTGGCAAAAAAAGAATCGATTGCCCGTCGGAGACCTCCACATTGTTCCGGTCAATTACGATGCGGTTCATGCGAATGATATCACTGGACGTGCGATGGTACCGGCGAAATAATGCTTTGACCCGGTAGACCAGTTCCTCGGGTTCAAACGGCTTTGTCACATACTCATCCGTACCTCTTAAGTACCCATCCCGCTTGTCGGATAGCTGATCTCGTGCTGTCAGCAGCATGATCGGAATGTCATAATGCTGGCGAATGAAATCGCATAACTCCAGTCCGTCCATACCTGGCATCATCACATCCAGAATCGCCAGATCGATCGGCGTTTCTTGCATAACCTTGACCGCTACCACTCCATCCTGTGCTTCATGCACCCGGTACCCCTCCTTGGTCATGACATGCCGGAGAAGTGCTCTAATATTGGCATCATCGTCCGCCAGAAGCAGATTCTTCATGTCGTTGTCCGCCCCTTTTCTGTAAGTTCTATTGATATAGTTTCCGCGACTTTGATCCTGCTCAGATGGTAGCACAAAAGCAACATAAATCGCCAGCGAACATGCAATGAGCGCACCGGTCATGTTTATATTTTCTCAAAGCTGGTTGACACTATTATTAGGCGCACCTATAATAAAAACATAACATATGAATAGTTGCTCATATGTTCACTTTTAAATAATTAATCGTTGCCGAGAATCACTTTTAGTCACAAAAGAAATCATATTACATACCGGAGCACGGCTCCAAAGGAGAGGATTTCATATGTCCGGACATCACCACAATCATGACCATGGACACAATCATGCTCATACCAATAACAAAAAAGTACTATTGTTTTCCTTCATTATTATTACCGTTTATATGATTGTTGAAGCCGTTGGCGGATTCATGACGAACAGCTTGGCCCTCATCTCCGATGCAGGTCATATGTTGTCTGATTCCATAGCTTTGGGGATTGCCTTGCTGGCGTTCACCTTTGGCGAAAAAGCGGTGAACACAGGCAAAACGTACGGGTACAGACGCTTTGAGATTTTGGCAGCCACGTTAAATGGGGTCACCTTAATCGCTATCTCCCTCTACATCTTTTACGAAGCGATTGGTCGCTTCATCAACCCGCCAGAAGTCGCAACGGTCGGCATGTTGATCATCAGCATCATTGGCTTGCTTATCAATATTCTGGTGGCATGGATCATGATGCGCGGTAGTGACACCGAGAAAAACCTGAACATGCGTGGAGCTTATCTCCACGTCATCAGCGATATGCTGGGATCGGTTGGCGCCATTGTTGCGGCTTTGCTCATGATGTTCTTCGGATGGGGCTGGGCCGATCCACTCGCGAGTGTCATTGTTGCCGTACTGGTCCTGCGCAGTGGATTCTTCGTCACCAAATCATCCTTGCATATCTTGATGGAGGGAACGCCCGCGAATGTCGATGTGAGTGACCTTGTGCAAACGATTCAGAAGGTAGATGGTGTCAAAGGCGTTCACGACGTGCATGTCTGGTCCATCACCAGCAACTTGAACGCACTGACTGCTCACATCGTGGTGGATGGAACGATGGATGTATATGCATCCGAGTTGCTTGTTCAGAAGATCGAGCATTTGCTGGAGCATAAAGAAATCAAGCATGTGACCTTGCAGGTCGAGTCTGAGAAGCATCTTCACGACACCTCGATATTATGCACCGTCAAAGGTGAAACACCGGATGCCCATGCGCATCATCATCATTGAGTATGAGTAGTTGCAAATGGAAACAGGACTTATTCCCGTTAGAGGAATAGTCCTGTTTTTCATTTTGCACGTAACTTTAATTCCTTTCGGGTGTTATAGCCTATCCATTTAAGTGGATCGCCTGGATTTGCTCTCGATCAAAATCAATAATCATAATGTGACCTTGTAATACATTGTCTCCACAGGCTATCGTTGCTCCGTAGTCCTCTTTGCTATTAAATGTGATGTCCACGCGATATACTTCAATTTCATTAAACCAATCCTTATGTACTTGTTCACGAAGTTCGTTCTCATAGTATTTTCGAAATACGGCCTCACACTCCGTAAACCAATGAAGATATGAATCTATTAAATCAGCAATTGCATCTAGCTGAATAGTCGTCGATATATAGATTCGGACATCCTTTAAATCTTCATCCTTAATGGATTGCTTAAATATTTGGACTGTATATTTCAAAACATAACATTTGTACCTCTCATCCCTCTCTTCCAAGAGTTCAATTAAATCACTTTGCATCTTAATCCTCCTTCTATAATACGACCTGCATGATGCAAGGTATGGCTTCTTGAATAGGCATCCTATACTTTCTCGTCAATAATATATTTATTATCACCTTGTTTATTGTTATTTTGTTTTTTAATTTCAGTTCTCAAATAGTGTACTTCTTTTATTAGATCCTCAAGTCTTTTCGATGTTTTTGATGAATCTATAGCATAGCGTATAACTGCTACAACGATAAAAAACACAATAAAACATAGGATCAAAGCTATAAATGCTCCAAAGAGTTCCATCCTGATTTACAACTCCTTACTAATTTTAAACTGTAATTATTAACTGTTATGTTTACATGCATATAACGTATTGTCAAACCAAGTGTTACGGAATTACTCTGAAGGATTTGTGAATACCACTATATAGAAAGAGGTAATACTCATGACAAATAGAGCATGAGACTAACTTTCCCGAAAAAGAAGGTTGGATTATAGTTCCTACAGATAGCACAGAGTTAAATGTCACAGTTGAGGCGACCAACGCGGAAACACTTCTTTTCTGGGCCGTTCCAACAGGGACAGAGACTTGGGGAGAACGAGAACTAATTGGCTACGATACTAATGGGAACGATGGTTGGAAGATAACGTGGAATATTGCGGGTAAGTCTTTGCATCACCACATGGTTGTGCAGGCATTGGGAAGGGATGGTAAGACCAATATCGATGAAACAATAAATATTACGAACGAGTAAGGTCGATTTAGATTATTTAATTAACGAAGATATTATTAAAATGGAGACCCTCCCTGATAACTCTTATCTTAGGTAAGTCTCCATTTTGGTATGTAGTTGTCTCTGAACTACTTAATTTTAGAGAACAGCTTCTCTTTCTTTTGCTCAAATTCAAACTCAGTAATGATATTTTTTTCTCTCAACTCACCTAATTGCAGAAGCTGTTCGTGAACATTTACACGTGGTTTTTTTAATTTATTTGCTCTAACCAAAACTACAATTGAGAAAGGTATGGCGTACAGCATACTGAAAAGTCCAAAGATTGCTGCGCCATCAGGATCTTCTGGCCCTAGTCCAAATATCATAAAAAACGTTAATGTAAATAACACAATACCAATGATCGACAATGCTTTCAATTATAATTCCTCCTAAACATTAACCTCGTCCCAATTCATAATGACATATGCAAGTTGAATTAAAAGCATAGCTAGATAACTTATATTTACAACGAAACTGAATTTATGATTTTTGGCTAATTTCATAAACTCTTCTTTACTGATCCTCCCATTATGCAATCGGGATTTAAGTTTCTTATTCGATTTCAATAATAAATACAACTCAATAATCCCAAACAATCCCCATACTAAAGTGAAAAACAATGACACTGCATTGGCAACCGACAATAGCATAAGGGAACCTTCATCCAATCCCCTTCCATATTTAAAAATAAGATTTATGGCCAGTGTCATGATAATTAACCCACAACCAATAAAACTTAAATACGGTGTAAACTTGGAGTTTCTCATGAGCCCTCCTCCTTTTAGATAAATGAGGATTAGGTATTTCTAGACTACAAGGCTCTTAGGTAATCTGAAGTCCCTGTTAGTTCTGCCCATCTGGCTGAGAGGAATTTCGCGTAATTTAAAGGGCTTATTCCGTAAGTCCCTAAAGAATGGCCATCATTGATCTCTACCAATTTCATGTTTCCTTCCTGATCCATGCCAAAATCCATACCATATGCAGCGGGTGCATCCTTAAAATCGCTAACTGCCCTTTCGATGACGCTTGTATCCAATTGTGAATCCCAGACCCCTTTATAGCGTCTAATGTCAAGAATTTCTCCATATCGAATAAAGCAGCGCCACTCGGTTTTGAAATCAACGATTTCGGAACACCATATCCCTGTATCCTCATTCTCTTCCACCAGTCCAATAAAATCTATGTATTCTTTTACCACTTTTCCTGCAAACTTTTTGGTGACATCTTTTGGCTTAATGAACACATGCCAATTCTCTTGATGTTGAAACAGTTCCTGGATCGTTGTACTCCATACTTTTCTACCCAGGTAACCTGCCAAGACGTCTGGATAATCTATTTCTCCTTGTTTTCTTTCCAATCCCAATTGCTCAAGACGCTCTCTTACATTCCCAATTCCACCAACGACCAAGCTTTCCGGATGGTTATCCTCGATCTCTTGTATGTCAAAAAACTTAATGGTCTCCCATCCCAGTGTACTGAAGCCTTCATTAGCAATAAACGCATTTACATTGTAGAAATCGCCATTCTTTTCTGTCTGGATATAGGCTCTCATTCAGTTTCCCCCCTCACTAACTTCCATTGTTACATAAAATACAACCATGGCATGACAAATAGATTTCATGTTTTACGCATTTCGGGTAACCTCTTGGAATAGTCGGTCGATCATCATCCTCTTCGATCTCGGACCATTCCAGGTAATTATTCATATCAACACTCTGTTTATCAAAAGCATGAATAATTAGCCGAAATTGCTCCAAACAGTGTATAACCCAGTCTTTACGTGGTTCATAACTTAATTTTTCCCACCCTGTTCCCTTGATTGCATTCGAGATCATGCGCAGCATAAAATCTTTTTCTTCTTCAAAAGTGTCTATAGTCCAAGGCATCTCATCGATGTCAAAACCGACCGTCCCTATTCCAACTATGGACTGATCCTGCTGCGCCAACCAGATCGTCATCTCTCTCTCCCAATTCGTCTTCGCAAACATGGATCCACTGATCGATAACACCTCTATAAAAACTGACGTTAACCCATTAGATATGCGTATGGATTAAAATTACAGACTCTGTTTTCCGTGGCATTGATACGCTGTTCGCCATGCTTATTAATCCTTTCTGAACTTACTCGTTTTCATTCGTTTCAGTCCAAATTGCAAATTCGCCGTAGCCCAAATACTCACTCAACTCAAGAACCTTATCGCCGTGTATAACGATTTCCATGCCATTTTCAGCGTCCCATTCGGTGCCTCCACCCAGGATCGCTCCGAAGGTCTTATCGTTCGGGTCGTAAGGATTTCGATATAGTTCAACTTCACCAACCGACATAAACGCCAAAATGTCCCTACCCTCAGCTTCAGCCAAACCAGCAGGATAGTCCGCGGTATCACTCGACATTTTCTCCGTTTTCCATTCACATGCTAGCTTGCATATGTCTTTAATGGTTTCATCCGGCAAGTCATTCAGCACGTTCTGGATATATAACTCTGCTTCTTCCAAACTCATACCTTCCGTACTAAAGTGATACTCAACCTCGCATTGGAACAAATCAAGCATCCCAAATCCGGACAATCGACTCTCATCTACAGGATCTTCTGCGCCAACACGCTCCAAATGAAATCTCTCGGTCATGCCTTTCCCTCCTTCATTAATCTCCACCACCGCCACAAGATGAGCAGCTGGATGAGCTGCAGGAAGAATCGGATGATGACCCAGAGGATGATCCGGAATCTCCTGAGGAGCCACTGCTGTCAGTACAATGATCTGCATAACAGCTGGAACTGCTCGTACAACCACTGCTTGACGAAGCACCATAGGCGGCCTTTTCCTGTGGAAGAATCTCCTGCTCCAGACGCCCCATATGCACTCCATATGTCGGCTCGTGATGCATAGAGTGATACACCATGGCACTAGCCATGATGAGAGCCACATCGCTCCCACCCGAAGTTTCAAGAGATAGCTCTTCCTCGCTCAGGCTTGCTGACCTTTGTAGTCGTTCAATCAAGTAGGTAATAACCCCCGCAGCTTCAGGATCCTCCTGCATGCGTCTAGCATGAAAGAGTTGGTTCACCAGTTCAGATTGATTGCCATGCGCGATCAGCTTCTGCATATCACTGGATAACGGATAGCTGAAGAAATCACCCCAGATCGCGGAGCTATAGGGAGTGAACTCAAATAATTGGCAATACACCCAGTCAAACCAGGCTCTTGCTCCTGGCGTTTCGCGGCGGGTAACGGTCGGCTCATGATGTACCGTGGAACCCATAAATTCCGCACAAAAGTCTGCATATGACTTGGTAAACATCAACATTTCATGCCATAGCTCGTCTACCTCTTCGCTGAACATCGGCACCTGCTTTAGCAAAGAAGCCATAATGAAGTACCGCTTCAGCTCCAGCAGTTTCCAACGATACTCCAACGTTTTCATATGGGGATATTCCTGTTGAATTCGGATCTTGAGTTTATTGGCAAAATGCTTATTGAAGCTCTTTTCCAATTGTTGAACGGTTTGCTCATAGGAGACTTCTTCACGAAGTCCAAGATTCATAGGCACTTTTTTTCGTCTATAGGTAATCTTCGTGTGCTTCTTGCGGCTTCCTGCTGGACGAAAAATCCTGAGTTTACGCCAAAATAAATATGCTGCAACAACCAATACACCTGCTGCTAGGTAGTAGTAGATAGGCGACATCGTGGCCTCTCCTCTCCGTTGATCTTTTCTATGTATGGGCTAAACTCCCATTAGTATAAATGACGACCCACAACTATTAAAGAGCCCTTTGGCATAAATGCCAGGGCTGTAAGGTCGTGCATTTCATTTCGGCACATTGTTATGAGATGGCTATGATTACACTGGTTAAAAGTAGGAGCAAAGTTACGGGAGCCCAGATTCTTCGTTCCCATACGCTTCTTGTAATGAGGTTTAATATCGTACCCAGCACCAAATACGCAACAATAAACCAAATCGCCGTATCTGCAAACGTAGACCATCCAAGCAAGAGCAGACCTGATTTACTCAGGACAACTAGAGCGATAAAGGCTAGAATGGTAATCTGAAACAAGCAGGCAAATCGCATGGATCGGGGGTATTTCCCGGGAAACTTCCCACCCATGGCATACTCTCCCCACGGCACACCTACTGCTAAAGCAACCTGAAAGAGAATCACGATTAGGATCAGGATGGTAAATGCTATTGATGACGTTAATACGATCATAACCACACTCCAGTATTCAAAGTGGCAGTAGAATCACTCCCATAATAGGGATGCCTTATTTTCCAATCGTAGATCCTTCATTCTCTACAGAAATGCAGACATGATTGTTCTCTAAATTATACAGGATATTCCTCTAAATCATACTTTCTTTTTTGCCTTTTCGACTCCCCTGCCTGTCCACTATCAACATTCCACATGGTCCTACACTCTTTAACCACCTCGCAAACATCGTAGCTTCTTCATATGATCTATGGAATCCACTCGCTCTATCAACATTCGTATCTCTCGATTGGAAATGAATACAAATAGAGACTTTCACTAAAGGAGAGTCTCTATTTGTATTCAATATTTGTATTTTACTGAGCAACTACTTCGCTACGGATAACAAGTTATAAGGACATTATTTACCCATTGAGCTGAGTCATCATTTCTTTCATATAACGTGTTCCATGCACCTCATTTTGGGGACTGACCTTTTCAATGCGAGCTAAGTCATCAGGCGTTAGTTCAAGCGTTGCAGCGTTCGCGTTTTCCTCCAAATATTTGATTCGTTTCGTTCCCGGAATCGGCAATGCGTAATTAGCCATAGTCCAAGCTAAAGCCAATTGTGCAGGCGTACAACTCTTCTCCATCGCGATCTCTTTGATTTTATCCACAACTTCTATATTTTTGGCGAAATTGTCTCCTTGGAACCTCGGCATATATCTGCGCAGATCATTAACATGCAAATCTTCGAATTTCCGTATCTCACCTGAGATAAACCCTCTGCTTAATGGACTGTATGCAATATGAGTAATATTTAATTCCCTCGCAGTCGGTAGAATCTCGTCCTCAATATCCCGGCTCCACAGGGAATATTCGCTCTGCAACGCAGAAATCGGATGAACGGCGTGTGCACGGCGTAAAGTGGAAGCCGATGCTTCCGACAAGCCAAGGCAGCGGACCTTACCCTCTTTAACCAAGTCAGCCATCGCACCAACGGTTTCCTCAATCGGAATCTGAGGATCTACCCTGTGTTGGTAGTACAGATCAATATAGTCGGTGTCCAGCCTGCGAAGACTTGCTTCTACAGCCTTTTTCACGTAATCCGGATGGCCATTCAACGTTTCATAGTTCGGGGTATACGCAAATTTGGTAGCAATAATGGCCTGATCGCGACGACCCATCAGCGCTTTCCCCAGTAGTTCTTCATTATGACCATTACCATACACATCTGCTGTATCTAGCAGTGTAACACCAATCTCCAACGCGTGATGGATGGTCTTTATTGACTCCTCATCATTGGTTTCTCCATACATCCCCGGAGACATGCCCATAATTCCCAATCCAATCGAAGATACGACTATATCGCTATTTCCCAGCACTCTTTGCTTCATTTCTCCATCTCTCCATCCGTTCATATTAGTCTTTACCGATGCTTTCCATTTGGTCTAGCAACTTGCTTTCTGAAGGAAGCTTTCCTGTCTCTATGTCTTCATAGATCGTCAATTTGTTATTTACCGCTGCAAGTGCTTCGGCAATTTCAAGTTGGCGGCGATGTAATTCTTCTTTATATTCGTGAAGGATCGCTTTCCGTTGTGGAATGGTTGAATCCCCGTCCAGTGCCAGACTAACCATATGTTTCAGTGTAGATACTTTCATACCCGTTGCCCGGAAACAGGACATCAATCTCATCCAATCGAGGTGTTCTTCCTCGAACATCCGATTTCCATGTTGATCCCGCCTAATGTAAGGGAGCAGTCCCTCCTTCTCGTAGTAACGAATTTTATGTGCAGGACAACCCAGCCGCTCCGAAGCTTCTTTTATCGAAAAAGCCATAATGCTGACTCCTCCTTTATATTCATTTTGGGATGCATTTGGCCGGTTCTTTTACATCCTAAGGCTTAATGTTCACATTAAGGCAAGCACAAATTTCAAAAAAAATTAAATGAACTGACGTTCACTATTTTTAACAAATGGAGGACATAGCACACGCTTCAGTACTGGGAAATAACGAATAGAGGAGATATGTAGAAAAGATCGGTGAAAAGCTGGGATTCGGAGGAGAAGAACTTGGAGAATCTGAGCAATTGTTTCACTTACTTTAATTGTTCGGTGCCATAAAGTACCCGGGCCTGATCACAGTTCAACGGTTCGGTAAAAGGTACTTCCATGAAGTATTCCAGTTGCCACTGTTGCGTTTTTTGAGCCTGCTTACTTGTTGGCTTGTCCCAAGGCGGATATACACGTATGGCCCGCTTGCCACCTTCGCCTTGATCCGATATGATATCTCGCTGTAACAATACATGCTTTGGAAATACAAATTGACCAAAGTGGCTGCCTGTGGGCGTACTAATGACATACATATCTGATGGATCTGATACGTCATATGGCTGTGTCGATCTATCCTCACTCCGCTGCCACAGGGTAACAAATTGTCCGATCTTGGTTGGCGTGGTTTTGGCGACGCGAAATCGAATGGAGAGAGAATTTAAGGTGAACACATACGCCCCGTATTCAGCATTTTGTGCTTCTTCATGTGGTTGTGAGCAAACAAAGCCACACCTGTCATAGATGAGTTCTTTACTGGCAAGTAAGTCGCCATGAAATATATCTGGGGTCGTCCAAATATTCGGACGATTCAAACTACTTTTGTTATCCAACTTGTGATATCTCTCCTGTCTTGTATAGTCTGAACTAAGGCATTTGCGATAGCTGTAAAAAGTTTGCTAGTTCAAAGTTCCTGACATAATCGCTTCCATTCCTGCCATGCCTTCAAGTATTCAGGCAGATCATCAGGATGATGCTTGTTACTCAGCCCAATTCGGCAATATAGATGGACCAGAGCTTCCTCTATCAATCTGGATTTTTCCATATCTACTTGCTCTAACAGTTCGAACGTAGCAAATAATGTTTCGGTGTTGATATCATCCGGCGAAGAGCTAAAAGCATACAAGAAATCATAGAGGATAGGTCCAACCATTGGAGATGGGTCAATAACGCCGATGAGTTCATTTTGATCATATACAAAATTATGAACCCCCGTATCGCCATGTAAAAGAAACTTCTCTTCTTCCTCATGAAACAGCCGATCCACTTTGGATTGAACCAGATTATAATCATCTGTCGTTAAAATACTTCCGATATTCATCTTTGCTTCATGAATGCTGATCTGATTGAATTCTTTCCAGGTTCTCTGTGGGAACTCTATTCTGCCCCATGATTTCGTATCTGAAGAACGCATATATGTATTGAATAGTTCTTTCACCAAACGAGTTAACCAGTCTCTTTTTTGTCCCCGGTTGAAATGGGTCGTTCCTTCCATATAGGTGTAAATAAAATAAGTGTTGTCGGGATCAGTCAACAAAACTTCAGGCAATAACGACGAATTCTTATACGTATTCAAAAACTGCTGGGCAATGTGAATCTGTTCGGGTTCATCTGATTTCAGAATATAGTGCTTATTCAGACTCGTAGTCAACCGATAAACACGTCCAGCTGTGGTACCTGACAAACTTTGAATTTCAGATATTTCTTCGTTGATATGATGCATCTTGAATAAGTTATTGATCTCATTAATCGTTGGATTGATTAGCATATGGTTCTCCTCATATAGTTCCCTTCCATGAATGATCCATTGTACTGCATTCCAAATATCTTCTGCGATATAATCAGGTTCGGTCTCCGTCCATTTGTCTCTGAATTTGGTTAATGAAGATTCTCCCCAGCCTGTTCTTACCATGATCTTTGTCGCACCTACGGCATGGGCAGCAAGCATGTCTGTATCTCCTACATCTCCAATAACTATGCATTTGGATAAATCCAGACCGTGTTCCTCTGAGGCCTGTAATAACATTCCGGGTTTAGGCTTTCTGCAGCTGCATTCTTGCTCATGCGGACATATATAGGAGTGATCGAATCCGTACTCGCGAAATTGCTCTTCAAAATCCTCAACACTTGCTTCTCCACGTGAGATTCGGTATTGATTCGTAAACGCCAGTACCATAATTCCTTCTCGTTTCAAACGCATAAATGCTTCTTGAGCATTTGGGTATAATCTGAAATCTCTCGGATGAATAAAATGACCTGTACCACCGATTGTTCCATCTCTGTCTATAAAAACAGCTTGTACGTTCCCCTGTGGTTTCATCATGGTCTGTTCCTTTCTTAGAAAAATTTCAAGTCGTGTCGTTCATCTATACTTTCTCATCGATAATATGCTTGCTATCATCTTGCTGCTTATGGTGTTGCTGTTTTTAAAAATAATAAGTCGTAAAACTCTTCTGAAAACCAAAACCATATTATCCCCAGGATAACCATAATGGTGCCTAGTGCTTTTAATATTATTTCTATATGTTTAGGGATATCACTATTAGGTGGGATATCTTCAAACTCGTGATTTGGTTTTATTCCTCGATATCTCATCAGAACAAATATTTTGTATAGAAAATCAGAAAAAAAATAACACGCAATGCCCACGACAAATACGGGAATAGATAAATAACCAAAGGTACTGGTGGTCCATTCTATCTCTATTTCCTCCATATTCATCCCCTTTTGCTCTCTCTCATTCTTCCTCACCGAGAATGTCAGCACAGCGAACAATCAGCTCAGGCATATTCGCACCACCAAATAGAACATTGAGCTCATATCCGTTATCGATCCGATACAGCTCTTGATACAGCCAGTAGCTGCCTACAATCTCACCCTCTTGCTTGATGATTTCGGGTGCAACCAGCGTAAGTTTATTTATATTGGTAAAGCCCCCACGAGTGTCAAAACGAATAACCACTTCATCTCCCGTTAGCAGTTCCGTTACCGTACAATCATGAAATTGAACCCGGCTATGTATATCATCGGGGATATCCTGTGCCATCATCACTTCCCTGAATTCGGTTGATACGCGGTCCATCTCTCTCCTATTTTCTGCACTCTGTTTCTTTAGCTGTAGCATAACTTCTCTCGTGCAATAACCCAACGTAAATACACGGATATCCGCAATTTGTTCAACGAATCCCTTTGGCAAATTCTCCGCCTTGTATTGAAAATTCCACTCCATCGATTCTTTGTACTCTTCCTTGCATTTCTTCTCATCAAACGGAGGACGGACATCATATTCGGCAATGAGTTTCTCGATATGCGCTCGTTCTTCCGGAGGCATGTGGTAAACGATCTGATCCTCTTCTTTCACTTCTTCCTCACCGAAAGCTTTGTCTACGCGAGTGAGCACCTGTCCATCATGCTCGAGCATGAAACGTGGGTCCAAATTATATATCTCTCGTTCCTGCTTCACATGCGCTTTTTCCTTTCTTTTATACAGCTTCAAAAATAGATTCTCATCGAACTCGTAAGCTCCGTTATGTACTCTTAAACCAAAATGAAGATGTGTCTGCTGACAAAGCTCATACCATTCTTTCGTTAGATATTTCATGAGCATCCCTCCTGCTGATGTTCTGGATTAGACATTTAAAATTCACCGCTTGCAGATGTAAGTAAGCGGCTGTATCACTTTGCTACCGAAGCATATACCTTTTTAATTTGTGATGAAAACATAGCTGCACCCGGAATTCGTGTGCGTTTAAAAAACGCTGTTAATTGTTTAGGATGATTTTTGACCATATCATATTCAATGATCGTGTTAGCAATTACAGACCTTGTAAAACCTAAAACCTCAACAACCTCAGATCGGTCTCCTTCATCAGGCTCCTCCCCCTCTGGGAATTCCCCGTCAGGATCATCGTCTAATTGCTCACTAAATGTTACGCGAGCCTCAACATAAGACATAATGTTAGCTTTGTCCTCGTTGTATTGCTCCATTAACCACTGGATGCATTCTTCTTCTGTTGGAAGAGAAGTGCCCATGCCTTCAAGAACATATTTCCGTTCTCTAAAGGAATCCATTAATAGCTCTGCTTCATAGTTGCCATGTTCAACAAACTTGACGTGAGGTTTAAGCAGAATAAGCTCAGCAATAACGTTTTTATACCAATCACTTGTTAGAAATTGTTCTATTGTTATCAACGTGTGCACACCTCCAGAACTTAAATTTTATTTCGGCAAAAGTGAACAACATTACGCCCTCATCATCCCCAAGACATGACGGTCTCAATAAAATAAACGTACAAGTCTACGCTAAGGTTTGAAAGAACTTGTGTTTCATATCTTTATGATTTCGTGCTGCCCATTCATGTAACTCCTCTAATCCTTCGGTCTCCTGATTTCTTTGGAAATAAAAGCATAAATCCACCGGCACTAACCGTTTACCATAGAGTTTGATGCCAATCCGCCTATAATTCACATAAACACACTCAATCTGAGATGCATCATATCTCTGATGTTTCGTAGAAATCACATGATCGCTTTCCAGCGTAATACTGGGTTTAGTGAACAATAAACGCCAGATCAGAAAAACGATATAACCGAGAATAAAGGTCACTATTACGATCAGGGAGTACCTCAGAATACCATTTTTATCGTACATACCATCCCTCAAAAGTATGACTTCAATGACCAACATACATAATAGGCTCAACCATGCTCTTGGATAAATCGTCTTGTATGTGATGAGTTCCACCTCCTAATCTTTCTCTCTATTAATTCGAAGCCACTCGGAAGGGGCTTTTCTGGCAAAATGCTTTTCAACAAAATGCAAAATGTCATCTATTCCGGGCAATGCCGCATTGTCTTTGGCCTCGTCAAACGTCATCCATTGGTACTCGGTATGTTCATGATTTAACCGGACAGGCTGGCTTTCTTCCACATATCCTACGAATACGGGAGCGGTATAGATATAATCCTCCGTGGGTGAGTAATATTGTTCAAATTGATTGGCAGAGTATAACCGCACTTCCGTAATGCCTGTTTCCTCATGAACTTCTCTGAGTGCAGCTTCCCATGCCTTCTCGCCCTTTTCTATCCCGCCACCCACATAACACCACTCATTGTGCAACATACGGCCAGCCCGCTTCAGCATCAGTACGCGGTATTGATCGAAGCTCTTCTGCCACGCCTTCACAACGAAAGGGCACTGCCTGTTTCGCGTGCTCCGCACCATTCATCTTCCCGACCCCTTCTCTTCGGAATCAAAGTCTTCCAGAACTTTAAATTTATCCCCATGGATTTTATCCAGATGCTCTTCTCCCCAATAACATAGATGGTCCAGCGCAGGCTTGAGTCCCCAGCCGTAGTCCGTTAACTCATATTCCACTTTGGGAGGAACCTCCGAATATACCTTGCGCTGCACAATCTCGTCCTTTTCCAGACCTCTGAGCTGTGTTGTCAGCATCTTCTGCGTAATGTCCGGTATCAATCGTCGAAGCTCTGACGTGCGTTTACGTCCGGTCATCAAGTGATAAATGATTAAGGGCTTCCATTTCCCACCCATCACTTCCAGGGCCGCTTCCACACCTACTTTATATTTCTTTGGAGCACCCGTTTCTCCATGTTCTGTCATTCTTGAACCCCTCCATATCCGGTTGTATCCCAGATGAAAATATAATCTTTTTGCTGTTCTTATTTCTATTATTAAGCTCATTTCGAGGCATCCATTTAGGGTACTTTGATGTTCCTATGGCACTTCATTCTTCCTATAGAACAACAAAGTGCGTACTTCCAGATGTTCTCATACCTGTTTATAATAGCATCAGCCATTGAATTATGGCTACAAGACTGCAATCCAGAAAGGTAGTGAAAGTTAATATGTACGTACTCGTTGTAGTATCCCACCCGAGAAAAGATTCCTTGACCTTCCAGGTAGCTGAACGTTTTGCAAAAGGTCTTACCGAGGCTGGTCACGGTTATGAGATATTGGATTTACACGGAATTGGATTCGACCCGATTCTTCGTGAGATAGACGAACCAGACTATACCCAAGAAAATCAGGTGTTCTCGCCTGAGGTTGAAACTGAAATGAAACGATTGAAGAAGCACGATGCTGTGGCTTTTGTGTTTCCTCTTTGGTGGTGGCATCTGCCAGCCATGTTGAAAGGTTATGTGGATCGTGTCATGAACAACGGGTTTGCCTACGGCGCGAAGAAACTTCCTCATCAGCAAATATTGTGGATCGCCCTTTCGGGTGTGACGGAACAACAGATGCAGAAGCGCAACTATGGTGAATCAATCGCCAATCTGCTCAATGTGGGAATTGCCGATTATTGCGGCGTGTCCCGATCCAGGGTTGAGTTTTTATATGAAACGTTGGAATCCAAGCCTGAGCATTATGAGGCACTGCTGAACCATGCGCATAACCTGGGACTGAACTACGCCAATGATCCTTCGATGCTATAAAGGCTTTATAGTGCTACATTGATATGACACCTGACGTCCCAATTCCGCTTGAACACAGCAAAAAGGTCGCTCCAAAGAGCGACCCTGTTTGTTTAGATTCAATTATTTTACGGTCGAGAGAAGAAACTTCTCCAACATACTAGTATCGGTGATGCTATGGTTACAAGCTGTGTTATCCATGCATACGTACTGGGCCACGGAAGAAATGTTGTCCGGCGTATAACTCTTGGTCTTCACGTTGAAGAACCCGAGCTCCTGATGGCGATGACAGAACATGCAATACCCTTTCTTGTTCGTGGCTGTAAGCCGCCCCTCAATTCCGAGGAATCTGCCTTCGTGCGGATACACGATGAACAAGCGATCGGTAGCAATGTCGGTCCATCTCAGATAAGTTGTACGTGCGTAATCGATGGATTCCAGATCCGGCACTTTGAGCTTCTTTACCTTGGGAAACAGCTTCTGAATCTGCTTCGCGGATACTTGCGGAAATGGAATCAGATATGCTTCCAGCTGGTTCAGATAGGTCTGCAACTCATGTGTCTTCTCATACGTGGATAACTGCTCTAGCAGTTGCTTTTGTTCCGGCGTCAGATCATTGAAGATGCCAACGGCATTCGTGCTGACGGTATAACGGACCGTATCCAATACTTTGGGGTCCACGACCGAGCGCAGCGTTTTAAGCAGGAAATCAGCTTGTTTTTGAATATAATTGAACTGATGATTATGAATAAATGGTGTTTGCATGGCTTTCAGCCCCTTATTTTTATTATGAAAATAAAGTAAGGTGCAAAGCCTGCGGGTTGAACCATGATGTTGATGTTGATTCCAGGGCATACGATCTCATTTTGTCGCGCCCTACACAAAGTCCGCCCCTATTCAGGCTTTGCGTAAGGCTTTCTAGCGAACGAGCAATCCGGCATCATCCATATTGCCACGTCATAACCCCCAATACGATAGATATATCGGAATTATAACAGGATTGGGAGTGTATGGGCAACGGGCTTCGTTCCGATCTCCACTTTTCAGAAATATAGCCTACAAATTATACTTTATCTTTACATACCTCATATTCAATAATCCCATATCGACTGATGTCTCTAAGTATCCAACGATCTGGTTAAACGTAAAAACATATTTGAGATCGAGCCTGGATGTCTTCAGCTTAACGAAATCACTTAACGTTCCTGTATTAACGATTCTGTGAATGCTAAGTGTGTCTGGTTGCTTCCTAGCTTCCCTGGAAATCATTCTTTCAGACTAAAACATTACTTCCTTTAAAACCTGTTGTTCTGCATAAAAGTCATGGCAAGTTATTCTTCGCAGTTATTCGAACCATGTTCTTGCTGTTATTGTATTCCCAATGAACCTCCTTACCATATGCTTCACTAATTGCTCTTAACGGCAAATAAACTCTTCCATCTACCATTAATACTTTACTCTTTAGTTCAATTTGCTTGTCGAACTCGGTAAAAGAGCTTTCCCCCACCTTAAAAGTTAACCTTGGTTTTGGATAATCATCTTTGTCGACATATGCAAATATTACACTTTTGGCTTCGTTATCCCACCATATCCCTTTACCAGGCACATCGAAATCTAGTACATTCGTAATATAGGCTGGCGAAACGAGTATGTGGCCGTCAGAGATGATATAATCATTTGCCTCTACTAATTGAAATGTTTCCAAGTTAACCATAACTTCAATTGATTTCTTGGGAGCTTCAGCGCCTGCTTGAGTCTTTAGTTCTTTTTCATTAAGTAATATATTGATCTTTTTCGGTGCGCTTGTGGCTGTAAAAGTCATGAATACGCTCAAAAACGTCAAAGCAAGGGTAACAACCATAATCTTCTTCACTTTGTCCACATCCTCCTATTGGTAAATGACTCATGCTCTTAATCAACTCTCATAGTACCATTTTATTCAATTAAAGGTAATATACATCTATTCCATAACAAAAAAGAAGCCTCCTCCCTGGCCTTCCCCAGTTCAGTGACTCCATTTTACAAACCCTATTCTAACCCCTACATTCAACTACTCCTTCACAGCCCCAACCACAATCCCGGTTACAAAATAACGTTGCAGGAACGGATACACAAGCAGGATTGGCAGCGCACTGATAAAGATCTGTGAAGCCCGAATGGTCCGCTTGGACAGGTTCGCTACAGCTTCCGGATCGAGCTTCGACATGTCCGCCTGAACGATGATCGTCTGCATGAATGTCGCCAGTGGCAGCTTTTCCGCATCACGGATGTAGATGATCCCGTCAAAGTACGAGTTCCAATGCCCAACCATCATGAAGAGGGACACCGTTGCAATGACAGGTACGGAGACGGGCAGATAGATTTTGATAAACGTCTGCAAGTGCCCTGCCCCATCGATAAATGCAGCTTCCTCCAGATCCTTGGGAACGGTACGGAAGAAATTCAGCAGCAGAATAATGTTGAACACCGCAACCAAACCCGGCAGGATCAATGCTAACAAAGTATTCATCAGTCCCAGCTTCAGAATCAGGATATACCCCGGAATGAGGCCACCGCTGAACAGCATCGTGATGACAAAATACCATAGATAGATGTTGCGTGCACGGAACACCCGCGTCTCCTTGGAGAGCGCGTATGCTGCAATCGTATTGACGATTAACGCAAGCCCTGTTCCCAGTACCGTCCGCTCTACGGACACCCACAGGGAGGAAAGGAAATTGCTGTTAGCAAACGTCTTGGCATACGCCTCCAGTGTAAAACCAATCGGCCAGAACGTAACGAGTCCAGCGTTTGCAGGTGCAGTTGAGCTAAGCGATACCATAAGTAAGTGATACAATGGCAGCAAGCAGAGCAGTGAAAGGATGGTCAGTAACACATTGTTGATTATGCTGAATATGCGGTAAGGCATCGTTTTATGATACATGTCTCGTCATCCTTTCTAGAAAATTCGGTATCCAGCGAATCGGTAAGCCAGTCGGTAGGAGATCACAATCAGGATCAAGCTAATGACCGATTTGAACAGATTCACCGCGGTAGCGAAGCTGAACTGCCCACTTAGCAGACCTTCTCTGTATACGAACGTATCGATAATATCCCCTTGCTGGTAAATCAATGGACTATATAAGTTAAAGATCTGGTCAAAGTTAGCGTTAAGCACATTACCCAGTGCCAGGGTTGCGATTACGATCCCAATTGGAATAAGTGCCGGGATGGTAATATACATCGTTTGCTTCCAGCGTCCCGCCCCATCCACTTCAGCCGCTTCATAGAGTGACGGATTAATGCCGGACAGTGCCGCGAGGAAGATGATCGTGTTGAATCCAAACTCTTTCCAGACATCACTCGCAATAATGGTGAATCGGAACCAGCTGCCATCCCCAAGAAAGAAGATCGGCTTGATGCCGAATACCGAGACCAGGAACTGATTGACAATACCCGTCTGGGCCAGAATGTCGATCAGAATGCCTGACAGTGTAACCCAAGACAAAAAGTGCGGCAAATATACGAGCGTTTGAATCGTTCTTTTCAGCGCCATCTTCCGTACCTCATTAAGCAATAAGGCGAAGACAAACGGAATAATGAGATTCATGATGATCTTGGAACAGGCAAAAAACAGCGTATTCCACGTAATTTGCAAGAAATAATCATTTTCCCACATATATCTGAAATGCTTCAGCCCGACCCATTCGGAATCGAAAAAACCAAGTGCAGGTTTATAATCTTGAAATGCCATCAAAATCCCGGACATCGGAATGTATGAAAAAATAAAGACCATAATAGCCGCCGGCAACACCATTAAGTGCAGAATCCATGGTTGTTTATAGCGTTTTTTTGTTTTTCTGTTCGGCTTGCTCCCAATGTCCGCTTGAGGTACCCGGTTAGCTTCCATATTAGCCTCCATAGCGCGCTCCTGTTCCCAAAAAAAAGTTTTTGTGTGTAATGGGGATCTCTGATATAAATAGTATCAGGCATTTCTCAGGTCTGACTATATAACATTGTTAGGCTTCATAGTGTTTTGTTAGGAATATCATCTGAAGAGGTTGTTCACATACGTATTAAAAGGAGACATTTATGAATATATGGAAGCGCTTAACATTATTTGAAAAAACGACGAGATCCCGGTTTAGTCTGTTTGCCAAAATAAACTGCTTAATTATCCTCCTGTTCATCCCCATTATTATCATGTATACCTATTCGAACAATGTCACTTATGATGTTGTAAGTAAAGAACTACAGGTCTCCAATACGAAGCAGCTCACGTTTTTATCCAGTCAGATTGATTCCCGCATTAATCAGATGATGGATTTCAGTCTTATTCTTACAAGAGATCCCAATGTCAGAGCATTCAATGGCTTGAACATTTGGAATGATCGTTATGACAAGATGCAGACCCGATATGTCATTCAGGAAAAGCTGATGCTGCAAGCCGGGGTTACCGATATATGGCCTACTCGATATGCTGTGCATTCACAGCAGAATCAAGATGTCATTGCCAACTATAATAGAACAACCGGGTATGATGAGGATTACCTGAAACGAAATATGAGCGGACAATGGACTTACGGTGATGGTGCCGAGTCAAAAGAGGATATGAAATCCTTTTACTGGTTCTTTACGGATTCCTTGGCCCAGCCGGGCATGTTGACGGGAAGCAACCTGGTGATCGAAGCCAGCTTCAGTTATGAGAATATTCAGAACATGCTGGATACGTATAAGGAAGGTGGACAAGGTGATCCTTTCTTTTATCACAAAGGAAATTCGCCCATTCTAAACCGCAGTGCAGACAAGCAGCTATCCGAAGAACTCATTCGTTATCTGGATGAACACTCGTCCGAGGACACCACACAGGATGTCGTCAAGCTGAACGGGAAAAAGTATCTCGTTAGCTCGGTGAAATCCTCCTATCTGGATTGGCATTTGGTCGACGTGGTACCACTCTATCAGATTCTTCAACCGATATCGCTCAGTCGGAACTTGTTCTATCTCTTTATGATTTTGCTGTTCGTGGTGGGCATTTCCGCTTCAATCCTGTTATATCGAAACATTCAATATCCGATCAAAAAGCTGATCCAAGGCTTACGCCGCGTGCAGCGCGGAGATTATTCCGTACGTCTGCATAGCAAGGATCAGAATGAGTTCTCGTTTTTGTTCCATCGATTCAATGATATGTCCCATCAGATTCAAGACCTGATCGAGAACGTGTTCCAGGAAAAAATCAGGGCCAAGGAAGCTACGCTGAAACAATTACAGGCGCAGATCAATCCTCATTTTCTATATAATTGTCTTGGCTATATCATCAACATGGCCCAGATGAAGGACGAGCAAGCCGTCGTCTCCATGGCGCATAACCTTAGTGCCTACTATCGTTATACGACACGAGTGGAGCGAGAAACATCTTCTCTGAAGGAAGAAATCAATCTGCTCGTTAACTATTTGGATATCCAGAAGCTGCGTAATGGCAGAATTGAATACCACATCGACATCCCTGAGGATATGCTAGCCCAGTCCGTACCACGATTAATGCTGCAACCCATTGTGGAGAATTCGGTCATTCATGGCGTGGCGAAGTCTTATTCATCCGGTGAAATTCGAATTACTGGTGAGAGCTCGAACGGGTTCTGCAAAATTCACATTGATGACGATGGACCCGGCTTGAACCCGGATCAGTTGGAGGCTTTGAATCTTAAAATGCAGCAGCCGCTGCAGGAGGAAATGGGCTGTGGCCTATGGAACACGAATCAGCGAATCATGCACTTATTCGGCAATCAATCCTACCTTCTATTCGGCCCATCCCCTCTCGGCGGATTCCGAACCGAGATGATCTGGGAGATCCCAAAAGAGGATACTGATTCCGATAAAGGAAATACCGATTCTAAATGATATCGATACTAACAATAAATTGACGATTTAATTTTGAACTAACCATTTGCACGTGAACGTAGAGGACAGAAAAAACCTGAAGAAGCGGAGCGTTCGCCTTTATCCCCAGATTTTCACCTTTGTAAAAGTAAATCAAAAATCTGGGGGTAACAGCGATCGGAAGGTTGTTCTGTCATCGGAGTGGCAAGTGTGAATATGCCTTAGTTCAACCACCAAGGGAGACAAACAACATGCAAATGATCATCGTAGACGATGAAGCACATTGGGTAGATAACCTTTCCATGACTAAGCCCTGGCATACGCTGGGGATCGAACAGGTGCATAAAGCATACTCGGCACACGAAGCACTTCAACTGATCGATACCCACCCTATAGATATTGTGATCTCGGATATTCAGATGCCTGAAATGACTGGTATTGAACTGATCGAACGGATCAGAGTCCGTGACAAAAAAATAAAGTGCATTCTTTTATCCGGACATTCCGAATTCGATTACGCCAAAAAAGCCATCCAGTTCGAGGCCGTTGATTACTTGCTGAAGCCACCCACAGACGATGAATTGATGGGTGCCGTTCAGAAGGCCATCGATCAATTAAACACCGAATGGGAACTCGTAAGCTCACTGAAACGAACCCAGTTTACCCTGCGGGAGAATCTGCCGCATTTGCGGGGTCGGCTATTGCTTGAGGCTTTACAGGGACATCGAATTGCCTCCAGCGAATGGGCACGGAAACTTGCCAATTACGATCTGCCCTTCTACGCCGGGGATTGTGCATTAATGCTTGTACGTATGGAAGAAGAATTCGGCCAATATGACAATAATGATCAAACCTTGCTCGAATATGCGGTCATCAATATGGCGGAAGAGATTATGGGTGAGTTTATGGAAGTGTGGGGCGTGAAGGAGGAGCATGGATATCTGGTGTTTCTGCTTCAACTGAAAGAGAACGATACCGACATTGGCAAAGAAACCATACTGGAGAAGCTTTCGGTACAACTTCAGTCCAAAGTTAAGCAGTTCCTGAAGGGTTCCCTCTCCATCGTCATCACCGAATGGTTCGCGTTTCCAGATCAGCTATATGATCGTTTTCGGCAAGCCTCTGCTTATTTCCGGCAAATTGTCGGCGACGAGCGTGAATTCGTCATGCGGGTCAGCGACGTGGAAACTCCGTCGGCACAAGGTCCGCTGGATGTCCTGTATACCCCACCCACCTTCATTCATCTATTAGAGAGTGGTCAATGGGATGCGGCACAAGAAAAAATACTAGCCGTCTGTGCGGAGTTGGATGAGAAATGGTCGGAATCGTGGGAGCATTGTATGGAGGCTGGTTTTTTGATTACGGCTTCGTTCACCAATCTCGCACACCGAAACAGGCTAACTTTGGCTAATTTAATGGGTGACGATATCGAGTGGTTACAGAGCGGGGAAGCTTTCACCACCATCAGTAAACTGCGCAAATGGTCGCTTAGTGTGCTTGGCAAACTCAAGGAAGGCACGTCCAACGAGATCAAGGACATTCGTTCCGAGTATGTGAAGAAGATTCAGGATTTTACGGATAAGAACCTGCATCTGGATGTTTCTTTGCGTGTACTGGCCGACCATGTTAATCTGCATCCGACTCATTTGTCCAAGATATATAAGATCGAAACGGGCGAAGGCATCAGTGATTATATCTCGCGCCTGCGTATGGATCGAGCCTGTCACAAGCTGGTTACGACCACCAAAAAGGTATATGAAATCAGCATGGAGATTGGATATATGGATCCTGCTTATTTTATTAAAGTGTTCAAGCGCCAGTTCGGCGTCACACCGCAAGAGTACCGAGACCAGCATAAATAACATAATTTAGAGGTTGTTCAAAAATTTCGCTTTTGATTACGAATCATGCCTGAAGGCATGATCAGCATCGAATATGGGATTCAGCCGAAATGTCCGTTGCTCACGTAGTCATCCTACGCTCCGCTACTCCATTTCTAGCTTTATCCCATCTTCTCGGTACTGAAAACCGAATTTTTTGAACTTGCACTAATAGAGTCCTATCGAAACTAACAAACTCATATAGATGCCCTCCCGTCCAAATTGGTACAGTTACACTTGTAAAGATCATACATCGTAGGGGGATTGAACAATGATCAAATTCAAAACATGGTGGTCACTGCTCATGGTTATCGCGCTCATCACGATCACTGCGTGCGGCAGTGGCGATACAGCCAGTGACAATGGTACCAAAGATGATACACCGGCGACCGTCGGTTCAGCTGAAGCAGAAGCTGCTTTTGCCAAAGGAAAATACGACCCACCCATCGAATTCAGTTCGGTATTGATGCCGAAGAAATACGTGCAAGGGGATACCAAAGAAAATAACGTTCACGATCGCTGGATGCTGGAAACGCTCGGTATGAAGCATAAAGATACCTGGTATCCGGCCAATGACGATCAATACAGACAAAAGCTGCAACTGGCGATCGCTTCGGGCGAGAAGCTGCCAGATTTCGTCACCGTACCCACCAATGCGGTATTGACCAATCAGTTGATCGACTCCGGTCAATTCATCGCTATCGATGAGTTGTTCGACAAGTACGCGAGTCAGACCCTGAAAGATCACGCAGCAGCACATCCTGAACTGTGGTATCCGTTCACCAAGGACGGCAAGAAATACAACATGCCGATCATGGAGTACACCGATAACGACGATACGCTGCTCTGGCTACGAGAGGACTGGATGGAGAAGCTGAAGCTGGAAGCTCCGAAAACCATTGCAGACCTTGAGAACATCATGGACAAATTCAAAAACGAGAACCCGGACGGTCTGTCTCCAGACAAAGTATTCCCACTGGCGATCTCGCTGAAAAATAACACCAACACCTGGATGGGCCAACTCGACTGGTTGTTCGGGGCATACGGCACAATCGAGGAGCAATGGAACAAAGACGCAAACGGCAATCTGGAGTACGGCTCCGTTAACCCGGGTGCGAAACAAGCCCTTGCCAAGCTGGCTGAATGGATGAACAAAGGTTATATCCACGCCGACTCCGCCCTGTGGGACGAAGGTAAATCCGCTGAAAGCTGGACGAAAGGCCAAGCAGGCATTCTGCCTGGCGCAAACTGGGTACCCGACTGGCCTGCACCTGACCTGCTGAAGAACGTACCTGGCTCAAAATATAAAGCTTACCCTGTTCCGGCTGGCCCAGACGGTAAGATTGGTACGAAGTGGCAGAACTCTGGTGTCAACGCAAGTATCATGATCAACAAGGATGCGAAGCATCCAGAAGCCATCTTCCTGTACTACAACTACCTGCTCGATAACCTGGCTAACCCGGCTGCGGGCAGTGAGTATGAATACGGCTTCGCCAAAGGTTACGACTGGGATATCATTGACGGACAACCGACCAGTGACAAAGAGAAGATCAAAGACTTCTCCAACGAATTCCCGTTCCTGACAGGCCCAGCACGTATCCCGGATCTGTACATGAAAACACTCGTGAAGCTGGCCAACGGCGAGAAGCCTGAAACACCTTACGAGAAACAAATGGCCGAATTCCGTAAACCGGAAAACTGGTATGCAGGTAAAGTCGTTATGTCCCAGATCGACATCCGTAAACAAAACTATTTCACTGGCGCAGCCACACCAACCATGGTATCCAAATGGAACCTGCTCCGCCAGTCCGAAATGGAAACCTTCAACAAAATCATCTACGGCCAACTGCCGATTGATGCCTTTGACCAATTCGTCGCCAACTGGAAATCCAATGGCGGTGATCAGATCACGCAAGAAGTGAATGATTGGTTTAAATCGGTAAGTGCGAAGTAAGAATTGGATTTTGGAAAAGTAGAGAGTTTAAAAAAAACAGCCGAAGCGATAGTTACACGCTTCGGCTGTTTTTTTAGGTAGAGATTGAGATCGCTTCCCCTAGCTTATAGGTTCGCGTCAGTGGTTTGATGAGCCTTTGTATGGCTCTCCTCCAACATCGACTGACCCAGCAAGGAAACTGTGAGCTGAATACCGTCCCTCAGTCCTTGCATGTACAACCGCTCATTCTCTATGCCTTTGCTGACAATGTAACGATTCTCCCACTCGGTAAATTCAGGTGTCTGCTCAACATTCTTGCCTGCAAACAAAGCTCCAAACGCTTCGTCTGTTTCCCCACGTTCACGACAAAATTCAGGATCTTGCTCAATCTGGGCGGATACCTCTTCCAGCCTTGCCTGAATCGCTCGTTGCATCCACGGTGGAAAATCCATTTTTTCTCCTCCCCTAAGCATTATGTACCTCGCTCATCATCGTGCAACTCGGCTATGTCTCGCCTTCATTTCACTCACTCGTGCCACCAGTTCATCCACCCTCCGGCTCTGTTCCTGAACCTCAGGGTTCTCCCACAACGGAATCGCTTGCTTCAAGGATGCCTCTCCAAGCTGATTAAGCTTGCGCCGTTCCTCTTCCAATAAGTCAAGCAACCGGCTCATACATCCACCTCTCAGATGGGTCTAAACTGCGCCAAGTCTTGTTAATGCTAGAAATGAGCAGTCATTTTAATGCGATTATCGGTTTATTTTATTTTAATTCGATATCCGCATTAAAACAACCATTATTTCTCATACAATTTGGTTGAAATGAGGGGTGTACATAATGAAGCATAGACAAGAACCACCTGGTGACAAAAATATCATCGGCTCCCGAGTCGTATCTATTCGTAAAAGTAAGGGCATCAAACAACGAGAATTCCTCGCCAGATTGCAAACATTGGGTTTGGATATCAGTCAAACTAGTCTATCACGTCTGGAGGGTCAATATCGTCTTGTTCAAGATTATGAAGTGGTGATGATTGCTAAAGCTTTAGAAGTATCTGTGGGGTATTTGCTTGGGGAAGAATTAGAGTAAAGTAAGGTTGCACGCACGCCACTCCCATCAATGCTGGTACTTCTAAGCATTTTTCTTATCATTTAAAACATGAATCAGTATTATATTCACTTAATTCCAAACGTACCAGCAACAACTAAATCAAATTTTAGATTTGACCTTCGTACATTGATGTGATCTCTATGATATCTCAGAATTAATTGTTAAATAGGATTTCAATATTTTTCCTATCTGTGTTTTCCTTGTCATCTCTCCATAAGTATTTAATAAATGTCTCTTTATCAAACCACAAACATAGATTTATATAATTCATATCTTTCTTAGTATAATCATTGACATTCCTGATTTTTAAATACTTTCCGCTTTCTAATAACGCATGTCCAGTCAAGCTAATAAATAAATCGTGACAATCCTTCATAGTATCAAGATTAACAATAGCTAGGACATTGGGTACTTGATTATGTGGATTAATACTTTCAAATTGCTTTGCAGCTGTATGAAAATGTCTTGTAATTGCATTGTATGTCGAATCATTTTTGCAACCTTCAAAATCGTCCTTATCCAAGGTTTTTTCTTCACAATAGAATACTAACTTACCGTTCTTATATACTTCAAAATCAGGTGTTTTGTTTTGAGATTCAGGTATCTTATTCACTTGAAACCCTCTGTTTTCTAGAAAATTTCTCACTATTTCTTCTCCTAATTCAGCCATTTTCATTCTCCTTCCACTGGGGTTTCACATAACGTTCCTGTATTCACTACCCAGCATATGCTGGGTGACTGACGATTGCTATACCAAGGGCAAATGTCCGTAGCGTGAAAATTTTGTTATGTAAAATTCTATCCAAAGTTATTTTTTACTCACTGCTTTTAGGAATTCTTTTCATTATCTCCTTCCTTATTTTTAACAACATTCTTTCTGACGGATATATCTTTTTATCAGGAAAATCGATTAAATTAGTATTCCATTGGTAGGCATAAAACTCAGGCGATCGTTCAATAAACTCTGCGAGAATAGGGTTCACTTGAGGATCGCTAGAAGCTTGAACATGCATAACGAACTTATCAAATATTTGTATCAAAGCAATTCCATGCTGCTTTGCATATTCCGCTGCTCCGCTTTGAAAACCAGAAGTAGAAATTAATATTCCTTTATGTGCTCCTATACTTCGTACCTTATCCGCTAAAACCACGATTTTTTCACGTTCTACAGGTCTTGTATAACGCTTGCATTCAATAATAACTTTAAAACTTACAGATAGGGCCATGAATTCAGCCATAATATCTATTTGATACTCTCCATCGTTGGTCTGAACTTTTTGGTTATGAAGTATTGAGAAATCCTTAAGATCTTCAGCCTCAGCATAAGCCTTTAACACTTCAAGACAATATTTTTCAAAATCCGTAGCTGAAATGCTAGCGACAAATTTACGGTATGGGTTTATTTCCATCACCTACTTTCATTTCTATGAGGCCTTCAACTTAAATTCAACTTTATTTTTCAGACTTTAAAAAGCACTTGATAGGTTTTCACATAACGTTCCCGTATTCACGACGTCCGAGTTAGTCGGATGTGCCCGGCTGCCTCTGCGCTCCTGAAATTCTTCTGCCGGACCAAGGGCTTATGCCCAATGCGTGAATATTATGTTAGATGTAATCTCTTCTATAGAATCATCCTACAATCTCTTCTTCCTCAAAATTGCAACTACATCCAATTGCTTGTCCAAAACATTTTGGGCATTGCTCCCAGTCACATCCCGGCACATGAAATTCACCTTGTTTAACCATACAATCAGCACAAGTTTTTTCCCTAGTATGTCTTAATCCTCTTTCATACTTCTCTTCACCATATCTAATTCGAGGATAAGCTTCGTCTTTTATCAGATATTCTTCAATATATTTTGATTCTATAAAATCTTTTGGGAATAATCGATGTACCTCTTCGGAGTTATAAATAAAAAAATCTTGTTTGAAGAAAGCCATCAATTCAGCTTCTTCTTCCCATAATCCTTCATCTATGAAATTATGTAATTCACCATCCAGAAATCTGTAATGAAATGAAGTTGCAAACTCAAATAACACTGAATACTTTGATTTTAGTTCTTGAACAGGTAAATCCACTTCAAAGTGCATCATTTGGTTTCTTAGTGCTATAGCCTTTTTGATTTTTTGAACGTCATTCTTTTCAAGAGGTAACTCAAGAATGTTAATCATTCTATCTAATGCCAATGAAAATGAAATAGTATTTTTAAGATTATCTATATTTTCATAAATCAGAAACTTGTTTGAACGTCTAAGTTTCTCTTTAGTCATTAACTCTATTGACTGTACAATATTAATAAAAGCAATTTTCCACGCTCTAAAATCTTCTTCAGCATAACTGTAGTAGGAAAGTGAAGAATTCAAAAAATCATATGCATTCTCAAGTAAATTCATTTTTAATCTCATTCGAAGACCTCCCCTTAGATTTTTCTGATAACATTCCTATATTCTCGACCCAGCGTACGCTGGGTGTCCTGGCGAATGCCAGACCAAGGACGGATGTCCAATGCGTAAATATTATGTTATCTGATGTCCATGCTACTATTATTCTATTCAATCAGTGTTCCATCATTAAATCGGTTAATTTCAAACACATCACCTGTCTTACAATCAAATGCAACTTCAAAATCAAATTTCCAATCTCGGGACTCATTGATTACATAATAATAGAAGCCCTCTATATCAAATTGTTCGATTATTTTTCCATGTTCTAAGTTAGAATCATAATGTTTAGATGAAATTATATATTGGAAACCTGCATTGTAAGTTTCCGTAAAGAAAACATATGCAAGATTATCATCTAAAAACTTCACTTCATACATAAATTCAATTTGATTTTTAGGATTAATAGTTATTGATTCAAGTTCCAATACACCTTCCAACTCGTTATCTAAATATGTATTTATAAGCTGCGTTATTATGGAGTCGGTTTCTACTTGAACAGTCTTTAGCTGATCAAAAATGGAGAACTTTTTGTACTTCAGAACTCTTTTAACTTCATTTGCAATAAAATCTTGCTCTTCACTATATGGAACACTAGGGCTTATTAAAAACTTAACTAACTCATGAATATTTCTTAGAATTATTATTTCTGTAGCTATACCTTTTAATTTGATATCCTCGATTAAATCTTCATGAAATGTGTTGGTACTTAAATTAATAAAGTCATTATCATTACAAACAAAAATAATTTTCTCATATGTTTTGTTTTTTTCTAAATAACTTAAAAAAGAACTCCAAATAATTGCATCTTTTATT